>NZ_OENE01000055.1 GCF_900239495.1 Tenacibaculum finnmarkense genomovar ulcerans | reverse complement strand
TACATTATGGAGTGTTAATCTTCATTTCTAAAGGCTATCCTCCTGTACAAGGCAGATTCTATACGCGTTACGCACCCGTTCGCCGGTCGTCAGCATAGCAAGCTACCTGTTACCCCTCGACTTGCATGTGTTAAGCCTGCCGCTAGCGTTCATCCTGAGCCAGGATCAAACTCTTCATTGTATATTTTAAATAATATTAATGAATAAGTTTCAAAAGAATTTGTTCTAATTTAATAGAACGTGGTTATTCTACTCTTATTTACGCTGTCAATTTCAATATTTTCAATGAACGTAACTTATTTAGTTACAGATGAGATTTTACTCTTATCATTTTTTGTAGAAATGTTAGAATTGAACTAACTGATTTTTATCTTAAAAATCATTCCGAAATTTCTTGATCGTTTTGCTTTAGTGTATTTCTTAAAGCGGTTGCAAATATACATCTTTTAATTTGTTTTAAACAAGCTAAATTTAACTTATTTTAAAAAATGTTTCAAATGAACGTTTATAACACTACGATAATCAATATCGCTGTTATGGACTACAAACTTACGACTCTTTTTTGTGTTTTTAAGCTTTTTTATACATTTATTTTTAACAAATTTAATGTATTGCTGATTATCAGCTAATTGGTTTTTTAGTCTGACTTCTTGTTATTGGATTTTGGGGTAAAATAGGCGGCATTTAGCAATAATTTTAATTTGTAAAGCCTGTTTAATTTTCGTTTCAAAAATTTTTATAACAGAAAAATAAGAAATCTAATCCGAAAAAGGAAATTCATTTCAGTTTAGCATCCTGATTTGCCGTTGATTTATACCTACAGTTTTCTGTTTTACATAAATCAATTGCTGCGGTTACCGTTACGATTACGAGCAGAATGCTCACAATAGCTAAAAAAACAGGAATAAATAGATGAAATACAAACAAGTCTGGTAGGCGAACACATAGGTTTACCTCCTACTTTATTTTTGTCCTTATATATATAGGTGTTAAAATTTGAAGTTATTTTGATTATTGTCGTCACCTGAAAGATGCTCGCGAATAGCCAATTCATAGTCGTTTGGCTTGGTTTGCAAAAATTATTATTGATTTATCAAATTATCAAAATGAACACAAATGCCTAGCCCCGATTGACGCTTTGTTTGAGCTCTTTTTTGTTTTTCTTTTTAAAAAACAAAAAAAGCGAGTGCGGAAAGCGGGAAATTGCTTCAAAAAAAATTAAATGACGGCTATAAAGCAAATTTTCTCATTTCCTAGATTGTCTATTACTATAATTTTATGGTTTCCTTTTTTAGGAATTATCGCCTGCTCGTGATATTGAGTCGTATTGCCTATAAAAACACCGTCTAAATACCAATATAAAACAGCATCGGCACTACTATGAGTTACTTTTAAAATAATTGGATTTAATTTTTCAACGCCTTTTGTTAGTGATATTTTAGAACGAAATTTTGTTGGAAAAACAAAACTCATCATATTATTTTCTAACTCATTACAGCCGTTTTTAAAGCTTGGTAATTCACGGTAATTTGCGTTTTTTTGCTTGTAATAATGTGCCATTAAAGGAGGCAAAACAAACCAAGTTTTCGCTTTTATATTACTTACAGCTTCGCAATTAGAGGTTACTTGAAAAATTTCTGACGCATCAACTGTTATTTGCTTGTGATATGGGCAGGGCTTTGCTCTTACGCCGTTTTTAGGAATTCTCTTTATAACTGATTTACAAATTGGTAAGGCTAAATAACCGCTTTTTTCGCAAATTTCTTCTTCAATTAATGCTTCAAAAGGTTCTAAAAACCAATCTGATTTTGGCAACACATCAAAAACATTAAACAACAAAGGAGCGGCACTTCCTACGCCTGTTAAATCAGGCCTTCCTTCTCCGTCAGAATTTCCAACCCAAACTCCGACAACATATTTAGGGGTTACACCAATTGCCCAAGCATCTTTATTACCGAAACTTGTGCCTGTTTTCCATCCTATTTTTTGAGAAGAATCAAAATATTTCCATGATTGATCGACAAGAGGTCTGTTTACTTGAGTTAAAGTATTTAATGTTGTAAAGGCTACGCCTGCATCAATATGTGTGTAGTTTTCTTGAATTTTACCGAAATTTATTTTATCCGAATTTAAATAACTAGGCTCAATAAATTCCTTTGAATAATACTGGTGTTTTGTAGCTTCAAAATGATTTACAATACTCGCATAGCTGGCAAATGTTTTACACAAATCCCACAAACTCGCTTCTGCTCCGCCTAAAATTAATGATAATCCATAATAATCTGCCGATTTATCGATGTCATTAATATGATACGCTTTTAAATTTTCTCTAAATTTTTCTAATCCGTATGATTTTAACATTAAAACCGATGGAATATTTAAAGAACGGGTTAAGGCTTGGTTGGCAGGAACGGCACCATCAAAAGTTAAATCGTAATTTTTTGGTGTGTAACCTGCAATTTCAATAGGAATATCAGCCACTAATTGTGTGGGTAAAACACCTCCTGATTGCAACATTTGTGCATATAAAAAAGGTTTTAAAGTACTTCCCGTACTTCGTGCCGAAATAAGATTGTTTACATCTTTTTGATGCGCTTTATCTGTTGGCGAGTTTCCTACATAACTTAATACTTTTCTGGTAACAACATCTAAAACTACTACAGACATATTATATACTTCATTTTGTTTTTGACGCTCATAATGTTGTTTGACTAAAGTATTCACTTGTTTTTGCAAATGAATATCTAAAGAACTTTGTATATATTTTCCTTGATGTTTTTTAGCTATTTCTTGCACAAAGTGTGGTGCTAAGTTTGGTAATCCGTAAGGTTTTTGAGGCAAAGTTTCTTCTAAAGATAATTGATAGGTTATTTTATCTATAATTTTCTGTTGATATAATTTTTTAAGTAATCTATTTCTTTTTTCTTTTAATCTTTCTTGATTTTTCCCTGGATAAATTAACGAAGGAGCATTTGGAAGTACTGCCAAAGTAGCTGTTTCTGCCCATGATAATTGATGTGGTTGTAATCCGAAATAGCGCCAAGAAGCCATTTCTAAGCCAACGACATTTCCTCCGAAAGGAGCGTGAGAAGCATATAACTTTATAATATTTTCTTTTGATAATCGAAATTCTAATCGAGTTGCCAAAACGAGTTCTTTTATTTTCTCGATATAAGATCTACTTTTATTTTTTCTTGATAATCGAATTACTTGCTGTGTTAGTGTACTTCCACCTCTAATTACTCGTTTTGCTTTGCTATTTTGAATAAATGCTTTTCCTATTGATATTGGATTAAAACCAAAATGCTGATAAAAATAAGCGTCTTCAAATTGTAAAATACAGGCTTCAAATTTTTTAGGTACGGAATCTAATTCGGGAAATCGCCACTGCCCATCTTTGGCTATAACAGCTCCTAATAATTCATTGTTTTTTGCAGTTACAACGGTTGATGTTGGTGTTGAAAATAATTGTTTCGGTAAACATGAATAATAAATAACAATTAATATACTGGCAATAATTATTTTTAATTTGTACTGTTTTAAAAAGTTAAAAAGTGTGTTCATGTAAATTTTTCATGCAGATTTAATACAGATTATGTTTCTAATCTTTATTTTAAAAGTATACTTTCAAAAGTATAAAGTTTAAGCGTAAAAAATCAAGGATAAGTAAGTTATCTTTGTGACTTATTAAACATCAGAAATTTTACATGAGTTTTACGTTACTTTCATCACCATTACAAGGTTTTACCGATTTTAGATTTAGAAATGCACAACATAAATATTTTGGTGGTATTGATACCTATTATGCGCCATATATTCGATTGAATGGCAAAATGGTTATAAAATCGAGCTATAAGCGTGATTTATTACCCGAAAACAACAATACGTTAACCGTTATTCCTCAGGTTATTACTAATGACCCTGATGAATTTTTATTCGTTGCAAAATATGTACAAAGCTTAGGCTATAAAGAATTAAACTGGAATTTAGGTTGCCCGTATCCGATGGTTACAAAATCGGGAATGGGTTCTGGATTAATTTGTAATCCTGCTAAAATTGATGAAGTTTTACACAAAGCACACAACGAATCGGATATTTTAGTGTCAATGAAAATGCGAATGGGTTATGAAAATAGTGAGGAAATTTTAAACTCCTTCCCTATTTTAGATAAATATCCTTTAAAAAACATCGCCATTCATGCACGTATAGGAAAGCAATTATACAAAGGTGGTGTTGATTTAGATGCTTTTCAAAAATGTATTGATGTTGCTAAACATCAATTATATTACAACGGAGATATTACTAATGTTGCTGGTTTTAAAGCGATGCAAGAGCGTTTTCCTAGTATTAGTCATTTTATGATTGGGCGTGGTTTAATTGCCGATCCGTTTTTACCACAAATGATTAAAGACAATACCACGGAATATCCTGAAGATAGATGGAAAATTTTTGAAGCTTTTCATAATGAAATTTATCAGCAATATGACGAAGCTTTATCGGGACCAACACCTATAAAAATGAAAATGTTAGGTTTTTGGGAGTATTTTTCAAAGTCATTTGATAATCCGCAGAAAACCTACAAACAGATTAAAAAAGCTGGAAATCAAAAAAAATATCAACTAGCTGTAAAAGAAATTTTAAGTAATGAAAAAAAGCTTTAATCGTTATTTTGTAATTAATTTAGAGCCTGTTTAAAAATTAAATAAACTGTCAGTTCGAGTGATTTTTTCCTTCAAAAAAATTGTATCGAGAACTTTTTTAGTATGAAATTTATCAACATATAAAAATCCAAATTCTCGATACAATTTTAATTCTTTTTAGTCATTAAAACCACTCGAATTGACAAGAGTCATCAAAAAAAGGCTAAGAACTCTGGCAAATCAGGATGCGAACCTGAAATAAATTCAGGTTGACCGATGCGATTTCTTATTTTTCTGTTATATTTTTTTTCAGATGAAACTTAAACAAGCTCTTATAAAAAAAGGCTATTTCTTAAATTTAAGAAATAGCCTTTTTTATTATTTTTGATTAATTGACTACTTATTACGCCAAAGTAATACGTACTTTTTTATTTTTTAAACGCGTATTATTTAATTCTTCAATTAATTTTTTCGCTTCACTTACAGGAACTGCGATAAAAGCACAATCTTGCTTTAATTCAATAACTCCTAATTGTTCTTTGGTTAAATTCCCTTTTTTAAAGAATAACCCTGCAATATCTCCTTTTGATATTTTATCTTTTCTTCCTCCTGAAATAAACAACGTTTCCCAATAATGCGCTTTTATTTTTTGTTTATGAGAAATATCTTCATTAGGAATATTTTTAAGAAAATCTGGTAAATTTTCTTTTTGCCATTTTAAAATATATGCAGTTCCTTTTGCATTTACTCTTGCAGTTCTACCATTTCTATGCGTAAATTCCTCAATTCTTTCTGGTAATTCATAATGAATAATATATTTCATTTCAGGAATATCAATACCTCTTGCCGCTAAATCGGTTGCAATTAATACTTGACTTGTTCCGTTTCTGAATTTTATTAATGAACGTTCACGATCTCTTTGCTCCATTCCTCCAGAAAAACAACTGTGTGCAATTTTATTTTTCTCTAAAAATTCGCTTACGTGATTGATGCTATCTTTTAAGTTACAAAAAATAATTCCTTGCTGATTTCCTACGTGTTGTAATAATTCATGTAAGGTTTTATTTTTGTTTTTAATAGGAGAAACAACCGTTTTTAAAGTTAATTGTCTTGATTTTTTTCCTGTTAAATAATTTAATACCGTTGGTTTGGTTAAACCTACAAATTGTGGAATTTCTGTTTCCTGCGTTGCAGAAGTTAAAATACGTTTTTTCAGATTTGGTAATTGATTTATAATTCCTCTCATTTCAGATTCAAAACCAACTTCTAATGATTTATCAAATTCATCTAAAATTAAAGTTTGAATACTATTTTTAGAAAAACGTTCATTTGCAAAATGATCTAAAATTCTACCAGGCGTACCAATTAAAATACTTGGTATGTGTTTTAATTCAATTTTATCTTTTGCCATTGAGCGCCCTCCGTACACAGCATTTACTTTAAATCCTGTTCCCATTTCACGAATTACCTGTTCTATTTGAATGGCTAATTCTCTTGATGGTACTAAAATTAATACCTGAATATCTTTATTTTCTGGGTCAATTAACTTCAAGGCTGGTAATAAAAACCCTAAAGTTTTACCCGTTCCTGTTGGCGATAATATAACCGTATTTGCGTTTGTTTCTACTACTGAAATGGCTTTTTTTTGCATTTCGTTTAACTCATAGATATTTAGTTTTGCTAAAATATCTTCCTGTGTTTTTACTGTCATTGCCATAATATTTATATCTATGAAGTTTTTTTATGAACTTTTAAAGCCGCAAAGATAGGCAGTGTATCTTTATTTATCTTAAATTTAGCCTAAAAACACGCGTTATTAGTTGCTGCTTGTTTAAAATGAAGCCTAATTTGATTTTTTTAAATCAATTCAATAAAAATTTTAACCAGTAAAGTTGTTTAATTGAATTATTTTTGCGTGAATTTTAAATATTTTTAATTTGTTAAATTACTATTCTTACGAGCACACAAGTTCATTACAATGGGTAACATTTGTACACGGAGCAGGCGGAAGCAGCGCTATTTGGTACAAACAAGTTCGAGAATTTAAAAAACATTTTAATGTTTTAATTTTAGATTTACGTGGTCATGGCGATAGTAAATCAATACTAAAAACACCTTTTCAGAAAAAATATACTTTTGATGCTATTACTGATGATATTTTAGAGGTCATCAATCATTTAAAAATTACAAAATCGCATTTTGTAGGCATTTCACTAGGGACTATTTTAATAAGAAACCTTGCCGAAAAAAAACCCAATTTGGTAAAAAGCATGATTATGGGCGGTGCGATTATCAAGCTAAACTTACGCTCTCGTTTTTTAATTTTTGCAGGAAACTTATGTAAATCTATTGTTCCTTACATGCTATTATATAAGCTTTTTGCCTTTGTAATCATGCCAAATAAAAATCATAAAAAATCACGATTACTTTTTGTGAATGAAGCTAAAAAATTATATCAAAAAGAATTTTTACGATGGTTTAAACTAACCTCTGAAATAAATCCGTTATTGCGTTTATTTAGAATGAATGACCTTAAAATCCCTACCCTTTATATTATGGGCGAAGAAGATTATTTATTCTTACCGAGCATTAAAAACATAGTCGAAAAACACCTAAAAGCATCTTTAGTAATTGTTGAAAAATGCGGACACGTTGTTAATGTTGAAAAAGCAACTATTTTTAACAATAAAACGATTCAGTATATTAATTCAATTACTTAACGCCTATTTTTTCATCAAAAAGTCAAGTTAAAGAAAAATCTAACGAAAGATAATTTGAAGCAATTTCCCGCTTTCCGCACTCGCTTTTTTTATTTTTTTGAAGAAAAAAAACAAAAAAGAGCTCAAACAATTGCTACAATCGGGGCTAGGGTTTTTAGTTTCAAACAAATAAGACTACTCAAAAGATAATTTTAGTTAGCGCCTGTTTAAAAATTAAATAAACTGTCAGTTCGAGTGTTTTTTTCCTTCAAAAAAATGTATCGAGAACTTTTTTATCATCAAAATAAATCAACATAAAACAATTCAAATTCTCGATACAATTTCAATTCCTTTTAGTCATTAAAATCACTCGAATTGACAAGAATCATCAAAAAAAAGGAAATAACTACGGAAAATAAGGATGCAAAACTTAAACTAAATTCAGTTTGACGGATGGAAAATTTAAATAGAATTTAAAACAAGTTCTTAAAAGCTTAAAAACTGTCAGTTCGAGTGTTTTTTACCATCAAAAAAATGTATCGAGAACTTTTTTATCATCAAAAAAAATCAACAGAAAACAATTCAAATTCTCGATACTATTTCAATTCCTTTTAGTCATTAAAATCACTCGAATTGACAAGAATCATCAAAAAAAAGCCTAAACAAATAATTGCTTAGGCTTTTATCAGTACTATTTAAAAATAGTAATAACCATATTACATACTAAATAATTTGTTTACCTCATCTAAGGTTAACAATTTAGATTCAGTTAAAACATCTGGCTCTCTACTTACGTATTGTTGAATTTTCATTTTAACAATTCCTTGCTCTCTTACATACTTAAAGTAAACAGCTTCTCCGTTTGCTTTAATTTGATACCTACTACCAGTAGACTCCTCAAAACCTCTAGCAATAATTTGATGTAATTTAGCGGCGTCGTTATCTACATTTTTAAATGAAAACGAAATGTATTCATTTACCGTATTGTTAATGTTTTTATAAAACAAATTATACGCCTCATTACCTACTTTTTCTAGGTAAACAAATTCTACTTGCCCAACAACATCTATTTTTGTTTTTTCAACAAATTCAATTTGAGCAAACGATATTGCTGAAAAAAACAATGCTGCTACTACTACTAATTTTTTCATAAATCTTAAAAATTTTATATTACTATATTTTATTTAGTCATTAAAATAACGTTTTTTTTGAAAAAAAGTATGATTTTATCTAAAAAAACATTTTACTACTTTTTAAATAGCCCTTGCTCCTGCTTCAGCTACTGTATGGTCATTTTCTACGGAACTACCACTCACTCCAATAGCTCCAATTATTGTTCCGTTTTCATCTTTTACTGGCACACCTCCTGGAAAAGTAATTAATCCGTTATTCGAATGCTCAATATTATATAAGGGTTGTCCTGGTTGAGATAATTCACCAATAATTCCTGTATTCATATCGAAAAAACGAGCAGTTTTTGCTTTTTTAATCGAAATATCTAAAGAACCTAACCATGCACCATCCATACGAGCAAAAGCAACTAAGTTTGCACCTGCATCAACAACTGCAATATTCATTTTTGTGTCAATTTCTATTGATTTTGCTTTTGCTGCTGCAATAATTTTTTCTGCTTGTTCTAATGTGATGTTCATACTGTTTTATTTTTAATTAATAATTGATTTTAATTATTTTTAAACCTCAACGAAAGAATTACATTCTAAAAAACCCTGCTCTTTCATCCAAGTATCCGAATATATTTTATTCATATAACGAGAACCGTGGTCAGGTAAAAGTAATACAACGACACTATCTTTGTCAAAATATCCTTTTTCATTATATTGTTCGGTCGCCTGTAAAACAGCGCCAGAAGTATATCCGCAGAATAAACCTTCTGTTTTTACTAATTTTCTTGCAGTAAGCGCAGCATCTTTGTCTGATACTTTTTCATAAATATCAATTACATCAAAATCAGTGGCTGTTGGAATTAAATTCTTTCCTAAACCTTCAATTTTATAGGGTGATATTTCATTTTCATCAAACTCGCCTGTTTCATGATATTTTTTCAAAACAGAACCGATAGCATCGACTCCTAAAACTTTTATCTTCGGATTTTTCTCTTTCAAATACTTCCCTGTACCCGAAATTGTTCCGCCTGTTCCGCTTGCAATAACTACGTGTGTTACCTTTCCTTTCGTTTGTTTCCAAATTTCAGGACCTGTACTTTTATAATGTGCTTCTATATTCAGCTCATTGAAGTATTGATTGATATAAATAGACCCTGGATTTTCTCGGTGCAATCTTTTTGCTACTTCGTAATATGAGCGAGCATCATCCGCAGGAACATTTGCAGGACAAACATGTACCTGAGCCCCCATTGATTTTAACATATCAATTTTATCTTGTGATGATTTATCGCTTACCGCTAAAATACATTTATAGCCTTTGATAACACTAATCATCGCTAATGAAAAACCGGTGTTTCCTGAAGTTGTTTCAACAATGGTATCTCCTTTTTTTAAGATACCTTTTTTCTCGGCACTTTCAATAATATGCAACGCAATTCTATCTTTTGCCGAATGCCCCGGGTTAAAAGCTTCTACTTTGGCGTAATACGTTCCTAAAAAGTTTTTTGTTATTTTGGCTAACCTTACCATAGGGGTTTGCCCTATTAAATCTAAAATTGAATTGGTAATTCCTTTGTGTCTGTTCATTGTTCTCTTAATAAGAAAGCGTCATTGTAAAAGTCATTCTAAAAATATAAAAATTGAATTCTTACAATGACGCTTGCACTAAATTAGCTACAAAAGTATCATTATTTTTCTAACTTATCCTCTAACATTAAAAAGAAGCTATATTCTTCTGCTATTTCTTTTAAGGCATCAAACCTACCAGAAGCCCCTCCATGACCTGCATCCATGTTGGTATGTAGAAATAACATATTATCGTTTGTTTTTACATCTCTAAGCTTAGCAATCCATTTTGCTGGTTCCCAGTATTGTACTTGACTATCGTGCAGTCCTGTAGTAATTAACATATTCGGGTATGCCTTCGGAGCTACTTGGTCATAAGGAGAATATGATTTCATATAGTCATAATATTCTTTATCATTCGGATTTCCCCATTCGTCATATTCACCTGTGGTTAATGGAATGCTATCGTCTAACATGGTTGAAATTACATCTACAAAAGGAACAGCCGCTATAATTCCGTTATATAATTCAGGATTCATATTAATAATTGCTCCCATTAATAAACCTCCTGCAGAACCACCCATGGCATATAAATGCTTTGGCGATGTGTAATTATTATCAATTAAATACTTAGAACAATCTACAAAATCGTTAAATGTATTTTGCTTGGTTAGCATTTTACCATCTTCATACCAAGCGCGTCCTAAATACTCACTTCCTCGAATATGTGCCAAGGCATATACAAAGCCTCTGTCTAACAAACTTAAACGTGTTGTTGAAAATCCGTCAGAAATTGTATGCCCATAAGAACCGTACGCATATTGTAAAATTGGGGTATCTTTGGTAAGCTTGGTATCTTTATGATGTACAATTGACAACGCTACTTTTTTACCATCACGAGCTGTTACCCAAATACGCTGACTTACATAATTATTTTTATCAAACTTCCCACCTAGAACCTCTTGTTCTTTTTTAATTTCTTTGGATTGATCTCTCATATTAAAATCAATCACAGAACTTGGTGTAGTCATTGAATTATATGAATAACGAATTACATCAGTATCAAAATCTGGATTTCCGTGTACTCCTGCCGAATACGTTTCTTCTGTAAAAGGCAAATAATAATCTTCGGTATTATCCCATCGTTTAATACGGATTTTATTTAAACCATTGGTTCTTTCTTCTAAAACTAAATAGTCTTTAAAAATTGAAAAATCTTCAAATAACGTATCTTCTCTATGCGGAATTACATCCACCCAGTTTTCCTTTAACGTATTATCTTCAGGGGTTTTCATCAACTTAAAATTCGTTGCGCCATCTTTATTTGTTTTGATATAAAAATGATCTTGGTAATGTGCAATATCGTATTCTAAGTCACGCTCACGAGGTTGAATCATTCTAAAAGTTCCGTTAGGATTATCGGCCTCTAAAACCTGATATTCATTAGAAACCGTACTATAAGAACCCATTACTAGGTATTTTTTCGATTTTGTTTTGGTGATAAAAGCACCGAAAGTTTCATCTTTTTCTTCAAAAATTAATACATCATCAGCCGTATCAGTTCCTAAAATATGTTTGTAAATTTGTGAACTACGTAAGGTTTCAGGATCTTTTTTAGTGTAAAAAATTGTTTTATTATCGTTTGCCCAAACAGCCCCACCTGTAGTATTTTCTATTTTATCAGGATAAATTTCACCTGTTTCTAAATTTTTTATTTTGATACTATATTGACGACGACTTACCGTATCGGTGGCAAATGTTGTTAATTTATTATCCGGAGAAATACTTAAACCTCCTAATTGAAAATAATCATATCCTTTCGCTTCATTATTTACGTTGAACATAATTTGTTCATCAGCCTCTAAAGTTTCCTTTTTACGACTGTGAATAGGATATTGCTGTCCTTTTTCGTAGCGTGTAATATAAAAATAACCATTACTTTTATAAGGTACAGATTGGTCATCTTCTTTAATACGCCCTTTCATTTCCTCAAATAATTCTTCTTGAAAACCCTTGGTATGCTTTGTTTTTTGCTCGTAAAAAGTATTTTCAGCATTCAAATAATCGTACACTTTTTGAGTTTGTGCGTCTTTAACTTCTGCATTTTTTTGCGCATCTGTTAAACGCATCCAAAAATAATCGTCGGTACGTATATCTCCGTGCTTTTCTAAGGTTTTTGGTTGCTTATCGGCAATTGGAGCAGTACTATTTTCTTGATTATTTTTTATATTATTTTTATTCATGTCTTTGGTTTTGCAACCAACAAAAATAAGGCTAAAAGCAATGATATACGGTATGTTTTTTTTCATTTTAGTTAAAATCAGTTAAATTGTTGTCTTATTATTTCCCTTTTTCTTCGGATAAATTAAATTATTAATTTGCTTGTGAAAGTACTATTTTTGCTATTACTATAAACCATAAAATAGAAAACAAATGTTTGGAGATATTTCAGGAATGATGAGTAAAATTAAAGATGCTCAAAAAAATGTAGAAGCTACAAAAAAGAGGTTAAACACCGTTTTAATTGACGAAGCAACCGATAGCGGAAGTTTAAAAATTACAGTAACAGCTAATAATGAAATTAAAGCAATTTCAATTCACGAATCTTTATTAGAAGATAAGGAAGAGTTAGAAGATTATTTAATTTTAACTTTAAATAAGGCATTAAAAAGAGCAGGACAAATTAACGAACACGAATTAGCTGTTGCCGCTAAAGATGGTATGCCAAACATTCCAGGAATGGATATGTTTAAATAAAAAATGTTTTTACAATTAGAAAACTATATGTTGCCTTGCCTAAACAAAAAATTCTTCGGAATTGACTGTTTAGGCTGTGGCATTCAGCGGGCTTTAAGCTTTATTATACAAGGCGAATTTACCGCTGCCTTTAAAATATACCCTGCTATTTACACGCTTTTATTACTAGCATTAGTACTTGTTATCAACTTCTTTTTTGATGTTAAAAATGCTCAAAAAACAATTCGTATTTTAGCTGTAATAAATGTGCTTATTATAGCAATCAGTTATGTTATGAAAATGAATCAACTACTTTAAAAAATAAAAATTATGGAAACTATGGATCAAGAAAAATTACCAAACGCAACCGTTGCTTTAGTCTTAGGGATTTTATCAATTTTAACCTGTTGTTTTTACGGAGTTATAGGTTTACCCTTAGGTATCACTGCCGTTATTTTAGGAAATAAAGCCGTAAAATTAGATGCTGAAAACCCAGAACAATATACGGGTGTTAAAAATGCAAGCGCAGGTAAAATACTAGGAATTATTGGTATTGTACTTAATGTTCTTTATATTCTTTGTATTGTATATGTATTTTCAATAATCGGGTGGGATGCTATAGGAAATGAAGAGTTAATGCTAGAAAGATTAAACGAATTACAAAATCAATAAATATTATTATTTTTGATAAAAAGCAACTTATTTTATAATAAGTTGCTTTTTTTATGCTTAAATTTTTAATCTAGTACAGACGCGATTTATCACGTCTCTCATAATAATTTCAAAACATAATAAATATCATCAAAAATATTAATCATCAAAAAAGACGCCATAAAAAAAGACGCGAGGCATCGCGTCTGTACTGCATTACAACTATCATTTTATTTTAAATTGCTTGTTTTCAGTTCTAACACCATTAATAAACTATTAAAAACAATAAAAAGCAATGGCCAAATAGAAAAATTACGTTCATCGATGCCCAATACTATTAATGTCATCATAGTAAAAGGCACTAAAGGAATCAATACAAATGTAAAAATTGTAATATAAAGCACTCCCTTTGCAAATTTTACAATATTTAATCTAAAAAAAATTATAGGATGCATTTTCATGATATAGATGTTTTTAAAAATGAACAGTAGTATCATTATATTAATTCCTTGTAAAATCAGGTATTCTGGTAAAAAAGGAATAATAACTAGCCATTTTTTATACACAAAAAAGGTTATTAGTAATACCGATAAAAATATTCGAATTGCCATCGATTTACTATTATTTACAATCACATATCGTAAGATTCCACTTCGCTTTTCTTGTGTAATTCTTTGAATTATATCTTCTGGAAATACAATAAAAGGATTTAGAACACTTAATATTATAAAAAGAATAGACGATACTACTTGAAACTGTATTCCATTTAGTAAATAATTAAAATAAGTGGTTTCATTTTGAGCACTACCGACTCCATAAAATAATATATTTAAAACAGCTATTCCAATTAAACAGGCATAAACAACAATATTAAAGCGACTATTTTTTTTTACTATCTGCTGATGTTCAATATCCTCTTCGTTTTTTACTGAAAATTTAAAGGTATTAATTTCAGCATGAGAAATACTCACTTTTTTAAAAACAACGACCATTATAAAAATTATAAAAGAAGAAAAAACAACATACATAATATACAATCCCACAAGCTATTTTTTTTAAAAAATTAGTGTAATATACATAAAATTCACTTTTGTATGCTACAATCTTTAAGACCATTTAGAAACGTGAGGCATCGCATCGTCTTTATGTTGTTTTTTGATACTAAAAAAATAACGTAATTTTGCCCACTATTTTATCACAGAATTCACAAACGCTGTGCTTCTTTCAAAATCACTTTCAAAACTTCTTTCAAAAAAGCATGAAAAACGAAAAAACTTGGTTACAATATTATAAGAATAGTTTATCTGATAGCGAAAACTTAGCCATTGATATTGATAAAATAAAAAACTTATTTCAACAAGAAACAACTGATTTAAGCAATGCGATTATCAACACAAAACAAGCCAATGAATTGTTGGATATTGAAGAAAGACGAATTAACCGAATAAAAGGAATTCGTAAAAAAGACGACCCTAAATGGTACAAAGTAGCACAAACAAAAATAGTTTTATCTCCTTTTCATTTAACATATCAAACCGATAATTCTAACGAGAATTTAAAACACAAACCTAAAGATATTTATCCGTTTTGGATAATTGCCACAGTAAACCGTTCGGGAGAATTAAAAGCTCCTAAAGAATTATTCCCGTTAATTGTCCGCAATTATTTAACACCAATTGCCGATATTAAAAATGATTTTATTTTTTCTGAAATTGATACCGTTTTAGATGCTAAAGATCTTCAAGTACCCCAAGCTGATTATGAAGACGAAACGGTATCTTGGGCGGAATATTGGGCATATATAAATGATGTATTTTCACAAATTACTACAAATAGTTTACAAAACTATCAAGTAGAAAAATACAACACGCAATATCAATTGACTTATTTTGCTATTAGTTCAAAAATTTCTACAGCAAAAAGCATTCTTTTTTTATATGAAAACCTCTTAAAAGAAGAAGAATACAAGGATGAATTACCTGTTTTATCAAAAATAATTGACCCTTTTACCAAAGATGAAAAAGATAAAAAACATCCCATTACCGATGCTGATTTTTTAAATTACAATCACTTGCACTTAGGGCAAATGTCAAATAAATTTCCGCTATCTATCAGCCAACGTAAAACCCTATTATCTTATTTAACATCCCAAGAAAATGCCGTAACAGCAGTAAATGGTCCTCCGGGAACAGGAAAAACCACTCTTTTACAAAGCGTAGTGGCTACCGAATTTGTAAAAGCAGCAATACAAGGAGAAGATGCGCCAGTAATTTTAGCCTGTTCAAACAACAACCAAGCGGTTACCAATATTATTGATAGTTTTATCAATTCTAAAAGTTCATTAGAAGAATTATCGGCACGTTGGATTCCTAATTTTAACGGATACGCAACCTATTTACCTTCCAATTCTAAAAATGAAAAATCTTTAAAAGATATTAATTTTTTAAAAGGAAATATGTTTGGCAATGAAGGAACTTTATGCGATTTAGAAAATGAACAGTATATCTATGAAGCTGAATATTATTTTTTAACCAAATACTGTTATTATTTTAATACAGAAACCAATTCATTAGAAGATGTTTGCGACCATTTACAAGATGAAATAATTACCATTCAAAACACCTTAATTGAAGGTGTTAATTTTTCAAAAGATTATATAAGTAGCATTAATTTTATCAATACAATTCTTTTAAATAAAGCAGATTATATTCAAAAAGACGCCTTTAAAATTGCCAAATTAAAAGAATGGCGCACTGTAATAACTCGCCTGAAATCAACAATAAATAAAACTAATTTTACCGATAAAATAATTCAATATTTTAAAATAGAAAGTACTATTTCTAACGCTAATAATCATGCCAATAATTCATCCGAAGCTATTTTTAAAATATCCGAAGAAACAAGTGCTGATTTTGATAAAACCATTTTATTAATCAAAGAATGTATTGCAAATTTAAACACCGCCTTGCAATCAAATTTGCAGTTAAAAAACTGGAAAACTCAAAATAGTATTAAAGGATTCCCTTATATTTCAGAGGCTAAAATGTGGGATAACGAGTACGAAAAAATAAATTCAAACAATCATACTCCTCGTTTTTTTTACGATGAAATAGATATCGAATTACGCCATAAAGCATTTTTATTCGCTGTTCATTATTGGGAAGCTCGTTGGTTAATTGCTACAAAATACGCTCTAGACAACAACACTGAAAAAGGAACTGGCGAAAATTCGATTAAAAATAAATGGAAGCGCAGAGCCATGCTAACCCCCTGTTTTGTCGCCACTTTTTACATGGCACCGAGTCATTTTTTATACAGCCAATTTTTGGGCGAAAATGACAACGGAAAACCTGATTTCGACTATTTACCTTTATATAATTTTTTAGACCTTCTAATTGTTGATGAAGCTGGGCAGGTAACTCCCGAGGTTAGCATTCCAATGTTTTCTTTGGCAAAAAAAGCCTTTGTTATTGGCGATTTAAAACAAATTGAACCAATTTGGTCGATTCCTTCAAAAATTGATATTGGAAATTTAACCACTCTTAATATGCTTCAAAATGAAGAAGATGAAAAATATTTAAAAAATAAAGGTTTTTTAGCCTCAAGCGGTAGCATTATGAAAATGGCACAAAATGCCTGTGCATTTGAAACAGCAATATCCGAAGAAAAAATACAGGGATTGGTTTTATTAGAACACCGAAGATGCAACGATGAAATTATCAATTTCTGTAATGAACTCGCCTACAACGGTATTTTAAAACCCATGAAAGGAAAGGCAAAAGAGAATCAAATTTTCCCATCAATGATGGCGTATCATGTAGCAGGAATTAGCGAACGTAAATTTAACAGTCGCTGTAATATTAGCGAAGTAAATGCCATTATTACCTGGTTACAGCAAAACAAAGAAAAAATTCAAAAGGCTTATAATGTTGAAAATATTGAAAGTATTTTAGGAATTATTACGCCTTTTGCTAGTCAAAAAGGAGAATTATCACAAGCATTAACCCAGGCAGGTTTTAAAGTAAACGATATTAAATTAGGAACCGTTCACGCCTTACAAGGTGCTGAGCGTAACATTATTTTATTCAGTTCGGTATATTCGAACGAAGATCAAGGAACGCTATTTTTTGAAAAAGATAACAAACCTAATATTTTAAATGTTGCGGTTTCAAGAGCAAAGGATAGTTTTATTTTATTTGGCGATACTCGAATTTTTGACGCATCAAAAAACACACCATCTGGAATTTTAAAAAAGCATTTACATATTTATGAAATGGAGAAGTAATATATAATTGTCAGAAGTAAAACTGTCAGTTCGAGTCATTTTTTTCTTCAAAAAAAATTGTATCGAGAACTTATTTAATAGTAAAGTCAATTAAAATTTATCAATATAAAAGAATTCAAATTCTCGATACATTTTTAATTCCTTTTAGTCATTAAAATCACTCGAATTGACAAATAACTGCGGAAAATCAGAATATAAAATTTAAACAGGCACTACAAAAGATTTATTTGAAGCAATTTCCCGCTTTCCGCACTCGCTTTTTTTTGAAGAAAAATCAAAAAAAGAGCTCAAACAGATGCTTCAATCGGGGCTAGGCATTTGTACTCTATTTTTTATTCTTTCAATATTGAATAATTATTTCATCCGAAGAAAAAAAACACAAAAAATTACGCACAAAAAAAAAGGAACGATTAAAAAATCGTTCCTTTTATATACTCACTTTTATATTAAAAATTTCAGAAGCTTATTTTTTAAACTCAGAAATAGTTTTCTTAATAATAGCGATACAATCCATTAATTGCGCTTCAGTCATCACTAAAGGTGGTGCAAAACGGATAATATTTCCGTGTGTTGGTTTTGCTAATAATCCGTTATCACGTAACTTCATACAAATATCCCAAGCAGTTGAGCTTTCTTCAGTATCGTTAATTAAAACAGCGTTTAATAACCCTTTTCCTCTTACAGATAAAACTAAATCAGTTTCATTAGCAAACTCAGCTAATTCAGCTCTAAAAATCTGCCCTAAACGCTCTGCATTATCCGCTAAATTTTCATCTAATATAACTTCTAAAGCAGCCGTTGCTACAGCAGCAGCAATTGGGTTACCACCAAAAGTAGAACCGTGGTTCCCTGGCTTAATAACATCCATAACGTTGTTATCAGCTAAAACAGCAGACACAGGATATGCTCCTCCTGAAATCGCTTTTCCTAAAATTAAAATATCTGCTTTTACATTTTCATGGTCAATAGCTAACATTTTACCAGTACGTGCAATTCCTGTTTGAACCTCATCAGCGATAAATAATACATTGTGTTTTGCACACAAGGCTTTTGCCGCAGCTAAATATCCTTCTGAAGGTACGTAAACACCCGCTTCTCCTTGAATTGGCTCTACTAAGAAACCAGCAATATTCTTATCGCTTTCTAAAGTTTCTTCTAAAGCTTTTAAGTTATTATATTCTATTTTAATAAATCCGTTTGTAAATGGACCAAAGTTCTTACGAGCTACAGGATCATTAGAAAAAGAAATAATGGTAGTAGTACGCCCATGAAAGTTATTTTCACAAACAACTATTTGCGCATCATTTTCGTTAATTCCTTTTACTTCATAAGCCCATTTTCTACATAATTTTAAAGCCGTTTCAACAGCTTCAGCACCAGTATTCATTGGTAATAATTTGTCAAAACCAAAAAGTTCAGTAGCAAATTTCTCATATTTCCCTAACATATCGTTATGAAAAGCACGAGAAGTTAACGTTAATGTTTTCGCTTGGTTTACCATTGCATCAACAATTCTTGGGTGACAATGCCCTTGGTTTACTGCCGAATAAGCAGATAAAAAATCATAATATTTTTTTCCTTCAACATCCCATACGTGTACACCTTCACCTTTACTCAGTACTACTGGTAACGGGTGGTAATTGTGTGCTCCGTACTTGTTTTCTAATTCAATCGCTTCTTGCGACGTTAATTGTTTTAAATCAGCCATTTTAAAAATAATTTTAGGTTTGTACTTTGGTTTAAACAAAGCATCGTTTAGCATATTTACCATGCAAACATTTATAAATCTCGCTAAGCAAGTAAAATAAGCGTTCCTTATCTACCTTTATCCTTCCGAAGAGGTTTCGAAAATTCAGCGTGGGAAAGAAATCATCCCTAAAAAGAGTTGCAATTTACTAAATATTAAATAGCTTTTAAAGCCTTGGTCTTACATTTTTTTAACAAAAACAAAACTTCTAATTATTCATCGTTTATTCATCGTATTCTTATCTTTTAGCACCCGCTTTTACAGTTTTAATTAGCGGTTATAAATCAATCTATTACAAGTATATTTTGTTTAATTATTTTCTTTAATTAAAAATTAAAATTAAATTTATTTAACCAAGTATAAAAGTGACTAAAAAGAAAAATAAGGGTCATAATGATAACTAAAAACCAAAATATTATGAATCAGATATTAAATACTTACAATCAAATTACAGGCAGTTTTGGTAAACCAATTAGCGCTTTACTTATTATTGTGCTAGGATGGCTAATTGCCAAATTAATAAAAACACTAATCGATAAAATAAGCGACAGCAGTGGTTTAAATAATACGCTAAGCAATAGCAAAGTGCGTTTTGGTGACTTAATTTCAAAATTAGCATACTATTTAATAATGATCTTTGTTTTTATGTTAGCTCTAGACAAACTAGGAATGACAAGCGTTTTAGAGCCAATTAAAGGATTATTAAACGGGTTTACTCAATTTATTCCTAATATTGTAGGCGCAGGGCTTGTAGGCTATATTGGTTATATGCTAGCTACTATAGTTTCTGAATTAGTAGGCTTATCGGGAGGAACAATTCAAAAATTTGCACCAAAATTAAACCTACCTGAAAATATTAATATTGTTACTATCCTTAAAAAGGTTGTATTTATTTTTATATTTATTCCGCTTTTAATTGCCGCTTTAAATATTTTAAATATTGAATCTATTTCTGAACCAGCAACAAACATGCTAGAGATTTTCTTTGCTGCAATTCCTAAAATATTAGTTGCTACATTAATCTTAATTATTTTTGTTATTGGTGGTAAGTTTTTAAGTAATTTAATTAAAGATTTATTAGATAGTTTAAACTTAAACGAAATATTAAAAAGCGCTAATTTAGATTCTTTTACAGGTAAAGCAAATGTTGAAAAATTAATTTCAAATATTGTATATGCATTTATCGTATTATTTGGTGTAATGACTGCTATTGACAAATTAGAATTCAGCAAGCTTTCTGAAATTATGAATACCGTTTTAAACCTTGCAGGAAATATTTTATTCGGATTACTTATTTTAGCAATCGGAAATTGGATTGCAACTATCGCTTCTAAAAACTTTATGAAAAGTGATGACAATAAATTTGTAGGAAGTATTGTTAAAGTTGCTATTTTGGCAGTTTTCTTAGCAATCGGATTAGGGAAAATGGGTATTGCTGATGATATTATCAATTTAGCCTTCGGAATAACACTTGGCGCAGTAGCATTAACAGTAGTACTTTCTTTTGGATTAGGTGGTCGTGAGGCTGGCGGTAAACAAATGGAAAAAATATTAAATAAATTTAGCAAAAACACAAACGATGTTGCCGATAAAAAATAAGGTTAAAACAACGGCTATCAACTAATTACAAAAGCACCTCAATTGAGGTGCTTTTTTATTTTAATAAAAATGGATATTTTAATTGGTTTACAAGTATTTTTAAGTGACCTTTAAACTGTGAAATCAGCTGTACTATACAGCACATAAACACCCCTATTTTTTCATCAAAAAAACAACTTACTTAAATTCTTATAAATCTAAATAAAATTATAAAAAACATGAAAAAGACCTTACTTTTTATGCTATTTTTAGCTACAATCTCAACAACTATTGGCTGTAAAACGACCGCATCGGCGGTAAACACCAAACTAGACAATAAAACCGAAAAAATCCTAAAAGGAAACTGGACTATTAGCGCAGTCAATTACACAGGTGCTAACTTATTTAAAGTAACCTCGTTTAATATTGCCGATTCTAACTGTTTTGTAGGAAGTAATTGGAGTTTTATTTCTAACAATAATAAAGGGCAAATGAGCCTTAACAACCCGAGTACTTCTTGTGTTGATTTTAATTCGCCAACTACTTGGTACATTAACAAAGATGGAAGTTTTGTATTAAAAATAATCAACAGTCATAAAGCGAAAAACGTAAATAATGGCTTTGTTTTAAACATCAATAACTTAACACAAACAAGTTTTGATTTAGTTGATAAAATTAACGTTGCTGGTAGCATCAAAAACATCACTTACTCTTTTCAAAGAAAATAATACAACACTCATTTAGCAGTAATAATTACATACTTTTAAAAACAACATTATTTTTAAAAAATACATCATGAAAAAAACAATTATTTATAGCTTTTCGGTTTTAGTTCTAACAAGTAGTTTGCTTACTTCTTGTGGCGCTGTTAAAAATGCTAATAACACCCAAAAAGGAGCCGTAATTGGTACCACTGCAGGCGCAATTTTAGGCGCTGTTCTTGGTAATAATTTAGGAAATGGTAAAAACTCAGAACTAGGCGCTGTTTTAGGAGGCGTTGTAGGTGGTGTTGCCGGTGGAACTATCGGTAATAAAATGGACAAACAAGCCCGTGAAATTAAAGAAGTTTTACCGGGAGCTGAAGTAGAAAGAGTTGGTGAAGGAATTATGCTTACTTTAGGTGAAAGTGCCGTTCGCTTTAACACCAATAAATCGAGCTTAACAACAGCTGCTAAAGAAAATTTAGACAAATTAGTTCCTGTTTTTGAAAGCTATAACAATACCGATATTGTAATTTATGGCTATACCGATAGTACTGGTAGAGCTGAATACAACCTAACTCTTTCGGGCAAAAGAGCCGATGCGGTAAGAAATTACTTAGCTAGTAAAGGACTTTCAGCAAGCCGATTTAAAACCAAAGGTTTAGGAATTAACGACCCAATTGCCTCTAACCAAACAAAAGAAGGAAGAAGTAAAAACAGGCGTGTTGAATTTGCTATTGTAGCTAACCAACAAATGATTAAAGAAGCAAAACAAGAAGTAAAACAATAAGAATTTGGTTATTTTATATAAAAGGCTACTCAAATGAGTAGCCTTTTTTGTGCAATCAATCCATAACTTTTCATAATTTTGCAAACTTATACATAACAGAAGATGCCACGTAGAGAACGAAATAAATTTGTAAGAAAGAATCAAGTTTTAGAATTAAGAATTGAAGATTATGCTTTTGGAGGAAAAGGAATCGCAAGAATAAAATCCGAAGAAGGTAGTTTTGTTGTTTTTGTACCTAATACGTTACCAGGTCAATTGGTAAAAGCACAAATTAGCAAATCGAGTAAAAAATATGCCGAAGCAAAATTAATTGATGTTTTAGAAGCGTCAAAAGATGAAGTTGCCCTGCCTTTTCAAGACATTCCAGGAGCACCTTATATTCAATTACCCATTGAATTACAACATCAATATAAAAAAGAAAGTACCTTATCGTTATTTAAAAGGATTGGTAAAGTTGAAAATATTGAAGACTTATTTGATGAATTTATCAGCTCTCCAAACGTATTTCACTACAGAAATAAAATGGAATATGGTTTTTCAGCAATTGGATACGATAGAGTTAACAAAACCGATGCCGATTTTTTTACCCTAGGATTTAAACGTCGTGGAACTTGGTGGATGGGCGATAACCTAAACAAAGATTCTGGTTTATTTGATGCTCAAGTTGAAGACAACCTAAAAGTAATTCGTGAATATTGCGAAAAAACAGGTTTAGCACCTTGGCACGGACCAAAAAGAGAAGGTTTCTTCCGATATTTCGTAGTGCGTAAATCGTACAAAACCAACGAATTATTATTTAATTTAGTAACTACTTCTGCTGATTTACCAAAATTTGACATGCCCGCTTTTGTGAGTTTATTAAAAGATATTTTTGGCGATCGTTTAGCAGGATTACTACATACAATTAACGATGAAGTTGGCGATAGAACCATTGCAACATCAGGAAGTATTGAGCTTGTTACTGGTAAAGATAAAATTGTGGAAGAATTATTAGGTTTGAATTTTGAAATAAGTATGAAAAGCTTTTTTCAAACGAATCCTAAATCGGCAGAAAAACTATACACAAAAGTTGTTGATTATGCTTTAGAAAACAAAGAAGCTATTGACAACACCGTTGTAATGGATTTATTCTGTGGAACAGGAACTATCGGGCAAATTTTAGCATCAAGAAGTGAAAACGCCAAAATAGTTGGGGTTGATATTGTGGCCTCTGCAATTGAAGATGCCAAAGAAAATGCCAAACGAAATAATATTGAAGGCTTACAATTTTATGCTGCCGATGTTGGTAGATTTTTATATGAACATCCTCAGTATCAAAATAAAATTAAAACCATTATTTTAGATCCTGCTCGTGCTGGTATTGCGCCAAAAACATTGCGTAAAATTATCCGCTTAAATGCCGATAGAATGGTCTATGTTTCTTGTAATCCTGCAACACAGGCTCGTGATACTGAAGAATTAATGAACGCTGGTTATAAACTAAAAAAGATTAGTTTAGTAGATCAGTTTCCGCACACAGCACATATAGAAACTGTTGTTTTATTCGAAAAATAAACCTTTTACATTATAATTAAATGAAAAAATATATCCTTCTTTTGTGTAGTTGTTTTATAGGATTTTCAGCTTGTGAAAAAGATGATTTCTGTATTCAAAACCCTGTAACACCTAATTTAGTGTTGCGTTTTTATGATAAAAAAGATACTTCTAAAAAAAAGAAGGTTACCCGTTTTTCTATTATAGCACAAGGTAAAGACAGTCTTTTTGTAAATCAAGAAGCTGATTCAATAAATATCCCTTTAAACAGTTTGGCTACCCAAACTGTTTATACCTTAAAAATGAATGCTACCGATAATTTAGCAATCAATAACAAAATAGCGACATTAACTATAAATTATAAGCCCGAACAAGCTTATGTTTCTCGTTCGTGTGGCTATAAAGTTATCTTTAATGATGTAAATTTAAAGCATACAGGTTGGATTGATAACATATCAACTTCTGAAATTACGACTATTGACAATCAAACAAAAGCACATGTACAAGTATATTATTAGTAGCTATTTATTATTTGTTTCTGTAAATGGTTTTTCTCAGAAAACAGCATCATCTGAAATAAAAAAAGACACGCTAACCTATAAAACACGTACAGGTTTGCGTTTAGGTGTTGATATTAGCAAACCCGCATTATCAATTGTTGATAAAAGTTACAGTGGTTTAGAATTTGTAGGTGATTATCGTGTTTCTAAAAATTGGTATATAGCCGCCGAAGCAGGCTACGAAGAAGAAATTAGCTTTGAAGATTTTACCTGTTCAACCGCCAAAGGAAATTTTATTCGGCTTGGTGCTAACTACAATGCCTATAAAAATTGGCTAGACATGAATAACGAAATTTATGTTGGTTTTAGGTATGCTGCGACGCTTTTTGATCAAACTTTAAATAGCTATAAAACAAATGTTGGCACGCCTTATTTTCCTTCAAACACTATAAAAAAACCGATTACCGAAACAGGGCTTACCGCACATTGGACTGAAATTCAACTAGGTATTAAAGTCGAAACGTTTAAAAACTTATTTTTAAGCGCAGGCGTTTCTTATAAGGTAATGCTTCATTTAAACGATCAAAAAAACTTTAAAACATTATATGCCCCAGGCTTCAATCGTGTTTTTGAAAGCAATACTGGTTTTGGGTTTAATTACAGCATTTCCTACTTTATTCCTTTTGTTAATAACTAATTTAAGCTACTAAGCCTTATTTTAACTACCTTTACACCTTGTAATCATTAAACTTATTAACAATGAATAAAATTCCAAGCGTAAATTTAGCAGATTTTTTATCTGAAGATAAAAATAGAAAACAAAAATTTATCAATGAAATTGGTGATGCTTATCAAAACATCGGTTTTGTAGCTTTAAAAGGTCATTTTTTAGATGATGAGTTAGTTGATAATTTATATACTGAAATTAAAAACTTTTTCGATTTACCTACCCAGATAAAAGAGAAATATGAAATTCCTGGTATTGGCGGACAAAGAGGTTATATTTCTTTTGGAAAAGAAAGTGCTAAAGGAAAAAAAGAAGGCGATTTAAAAGAATTCTGGCATTTTGGGCAGTATGTAGATGCGGCATCTAAATACGCTAAAGAATATCCTGAAAATGTAAACGTTGAAGAACTTGCTAAGTTTAATGAAATAGGTAAAAAAACCTATCAAATGCTAGAGAAAACAGCCAAATATGTGCTACGTTCATTAGCGTTACATTTAGATTTAGAGGAAACTTACTTTGATAATTTCATTAAAGATGGAAACAGTATTTTGCGTCCTATCCACTACCCGCCTATTCAAAGCGAACCTAAAGGTGCTGAAAGAGCAGCTGCTCATGGCGATATTAATTTAATTACCTTATTAATGGGTGCGCAAGGAAAAGGATTGCAAGTTCAAAACAATAATGGTGATTGGCTTGATGCCGTTGCGCAACCTGATGAATTGATGATTAATGTGGGCGATATGTTGTCGCGTCATAGTAATAATAAATTAAAGTCAACTATACACAGAGTAACCAATCCGCCGAAAGAATTATGGGGAACATCACGTTATTCAATTCCATTTTTTATGCACCCTGTTTCTGATATGAAATTAGATGTTTTAGAAAATTGTATTGACGAGCAAAACCCAAAACAATTTGAAGATATTACTGCTGGTGAATTTTTAGACGAACGCCTACGTGAATTAGGCTTAAAAAAATAAGCGTAAAAAACAACAATAAAACAAGCATGGATTTTAAAGATCAATTAAAAAACTTATTTCCCGATCATCAAGAAAGCGAAGTAAAGGTTGAAAAAAAGTCAGAAATTTGGCTACAAGACGACCCAATACTTTGTAAATATGAAAAACGCAAAGGAAAACCTACTACTATTTTAGATGGCTACACCGGCGCTACCGAAGATTTTAAAAAATTAGCCAAAGAAATTAAAACCAAACTTAGTGTTGGTGGTAGTTTTAAGGATGATAAAATAATTATCCAAGGTGATTATCGCGATAAAATCATGCAAATTTTAAAAGATAAAGGCTTTAACGTAAAACGTGTTGGAGGTTAATCTAAATCATAAAAAAAAGTGTTAGAATTTATAAATTCTAACACTTTTTTTATTTTAAGAGCCTGTTTAAATTTTATTTGAAAAAAAATATAACAGAAAAATAAGGAATCGCATCGGTCAACCTGAATTTAGTTCAGGTTCGCATCCTGATTTTCCGTAGTTCTCCTGTTGATGCGATGCTGAAATAAATTTAGCATGACAAGAATTTAGTTTAAAATTTTCTTTATAGCAAAACCCCCTAGCCCCGATTGAAGCATTTGTTTGAGCTCCTTTTTTGATCTTTTTCAAAAAAGAGCGAGTGCGGAAAGCGGGAAATTGCTTCAAATAAATACCTGAAAAAAACTAACTATTTTTATCTGAAGTAAGAGTTTCTAAAAATGCTTTTATACTCTTAATATCAGACTCTTCTAAATCTTTGTCTAACTGAACTTTCCCCATTATTCTGATGGCATCTTCTAATTCAGCAACACTTCCGTCATGAAAATAAGGCGCTGTTTTTGCTACATTTCGTAATGACGGCACTTTAAAAGCATACAAATCAACCTCTTTATTTGTTAATAAAAACACACCTTTATCAATTACTTTACTTTTAGTATGCTCCCAATAAGGTCTTATATCACTACCAAAACCTCTAATTTTTCCGCCACCAACTCCCGGACCATCATGGCAAGAAATACAACCTCGAGACATAAAAACAAACAAGCCTTTTTTCTCTTGCTGATTTAACGCCTGCTGATCTCCTTTTAAATATTCGTCAAATTTTGAAGGCATTAATAAAGTTCGCTCAAAAGCGCCAATGGCTTTTGTTAAATTATCAAAACTGATTGGATTCGCTTGATTTGGATACGCTTTTTTAAATAAATCTTGGTATTTTTCAATTTTACTAATTTTATCAACAACGGCTTGTTCACTTTCCATTGCCATTTCTACCGGGTTTAAAATGGGCATTCCTGCTTGTTCTTCTACCGTTTTTGCTCGCCCATCCCAAAATTGAGCAATATGCAAACTCGAATTAAATACCGTAGGCGCATTTCTAGTTCCTGTTTTACCATCAACTCCTTTTGATACCGCTTGCGTGTCGGCACCAAAATTTTCTAAATCATGACACGATGCACAACTAATCGTATTATCTTTTGATAACCTTTTTTCTTCAAATAATAATTTCCCTAAAAATACTTTATCGTTGGTAAGCTCATTAAAAGAAACATAATCGTTTGCTGGCAATGGCGAAAAAATTCTAGTTGCTTCCGATAATAAATTTTTATAATCGTCTTTTTCAGGTATTTCAACCACTTCTTTATTTTTACTACACGAATAAAAAATAGCAAACCCAACTATCAATATTATTCTTATATTAAAAAAATGTTTGTTTTTCATTATTTTTATTTGATTTTAGTTTAAATTAAATACATTTGCAAATATATAATTAATCTAAATAAAGATAGAATGAAATTTAAATATCTTTTAGTACCTATTTTAGCCAGTTTACTAAATATTTCATGTAGTAAAGAAGACGAAAAAGTAACTGAAAAAGAAGAAGTGTCATTTTTAGACTCCCGAATTACAGATTTCACCGAAATCACCAAGAAAGGGAATACGGTATATGTTAAAAACATGTTTACCTCTCCTGAAAATGAAAAAAAAGACCTTGTATATACCAAGTTTGATCTTGAAAAGGCAAAATATGTAACTGATGATTCTTGGGATATTGCATTTGCAAGTAGAATTATCATTATAAATGGTGGCGAATGGACCCAAGGCTATACCTCTGGAGGTGTGCATGAACCAATGCGAACAAAAAATGCCTCCGCAGCTATTATTAAAGATGATTATCAAAATATATCTGTAGTTCCTACCGATGCTGTTTTTAAGCAAGATGGCGCTGGAAAAACAGCTATTGATGATTTTGGAAAAGGGATGTTTGACCCTTATGCAATGCACGCCGATCACACACTTAGAGTAAAAAAGAACCGTACTTTATTAGTAAAAACTAAAAATGGACACTACGCTAAAATAGCTATTGAAGATATTTATAAAAACGGTGATACCTCTGGTACAATGAATGAGGTTCTTGGGCATAAATACCCATATTATACCTTCAAATATTTTTTAAACCCTGTTGCAGGAAACAAAAAACTTAATTAAATAATCATAAATAAATAGTCATGAAAAAAACAGGAATTCTGTTAACAAAAGCAATTTTAGTACTTCTTTTTACAACCTTTACAGCATGTTCAGACAGTGGAGATGATTTACCCGTAGTAAAAACAAATGCCAAAACTTTAGAAATTACAACAAGTGCTATTGGTGACCAAACCCAAACAGCAAAACAAACTGGTGACTTTCAAAAATTCAGTTTTAAAGAAGGTGCTTTAGAGGCAACTAGTGATGCTTGGGATTTTGCTATAAGAGGACGTGTTTTCTTAATAAATGGTTTATCAAAATACGGTGGTGGCGAAAAAATCGGATTAATTAACGAACCTAAAAGGACTAAAAATGTTGCAATTACCGAACAAAATGACATGTTTGAAACTCGTACTTCTGCCCTTGGTTTACCAGATCATATCTACAAGCAAGATGCTTTAAATATGGGCTATGAAAGCTATACTTCTGCAATTAGTTGGTTACCTAGAAGAGGTGGTGCTGACCCTAGAGAAAACTGGTATTTTAGATCGTCTCAAAACCGTGATCTTTTATTATTAAAACCAGTTGTTTTTATCTTTAAAACTCACGATGGGCATTTTGCTAAAATGGCAGTAAAATCAATTGTTAGAACAAATACTGATTTTGACAAAAAGGAAGATATTGACTATGTAATTCAATATTATTACAATCCTGAAAAAGGAAACCCTAATTTAGATGAAAAAATACAATAATTTTTAATTTTAGTTTCTCATAATTTTTCTAAATGTTTAAAATAGGACTGTGTAATAGCAGTCCTATTTTTTTTATAATTATTTGAAGCTATTTCCCGCTTTCCGCACTCGCTCTTTTTTGAAAAAAAATCAAAAAAGGAGCTCAAACAAATGCTTCAATCGGGGCTAAAAAACCTCACTTATTAAAAAAAGACAAAAACAGTGCTTTTTTTTAAAAAAACGAACAATCTAAATAAATTCTTTACCGAAATACCTGCTATTTTTTATATATTACACCCCCTTAAAAAAAGCGATTTATATATAAAATAAATACGCAATTAAAAATTACATTAAATGAACATTCAAAATTCTGAACTTATTTTAAATCCTGACGGTAGCATTTATCATCTAAATTTAAAACCAGAACATATAGCTACTGATATTATTTTTGTAGGCGATCAAAACCGTGTAGAAAAAGTAACCGAACACTTTGATTCTATTGAGTTTACCACACAAAAAAGAGAGTTTAAAACCACCACAGGAACTTATAAAGGCAAGCGACTTACCGTAATTTCAACAGGTATTGGTCCTGATAATATTGACATCGTTTTAAACGAATTAGATGCCTTAGTTAATATTGATTTAGAAACACGTAAAATAAAAGAACAGCATACTGCGTTAAATATTACCCGTATTGGAACTTCAGGATCTTTGCAAAAAAGTATTCCTGTTGATAGTTTTTTACTAAGCACTCACGCTTTAGATTTAAACGGAATGCTACATTCATATCAAGTAACTGAAATTTCTCATCCAGAAATGGAAGATGCTTTTATAAAACACACCGATTGGAGTGCTAAAAAACCTACGCCTTTAATTGTTGCTAACAGTACATTTCTAGAAGATAAATTAACCTCAGCAAAAATTTATAAAGGAATTACTGCTACCGCAGGAGGTTTTTACGGACCTCAAGGGCGTGTATTGCGTTTGGCTTTGCAAGACGCTAGCTTAAATAATAAAATAGATAGTTTTGAGTACCAGCAAAATAAAATCACTAATTTAGAGATGGAAACTTCTGCTATTTATGGTCTATCAAAATTATTAGGACACAATGCGGCATCAATGAATGCGATAATTGCCAACAGAGCAAATGGTACTTTTAGTGAAAACCCTAATAAAGTAGTTGCCGATTTAATTATATATACATTAAATAAATTAGTTGCGTAAATGACAACCTTAAAAATTGGTGGTGTACCAGAACACTTTAATTATCCGTGGTATGTTGCTTTAAAAAACAAAGAATTTACCAAGCAAAATATCAATTTGCGTTGGCAAGATTTCCCTGGTGGAACAGGTGCTATGTGTAAAGCATTACGTGCTGGAGACGTAGATATCGCTATTGTTTTAACCGAAGGAATTATTAAAGATATTAGTAATGGAAACCCGTCTAAAATAACGCAAACCTTCGTGAAAAGCCCTTTAATATGGGGTATTCATGTTGCTGCAAATTCAGGCTTTAAAAAAATTGAAGACCTCGAAAATGCCACGGTTGCTATTAGTCGTTTTGGTTCAGGATCACATTTAATGGCCATTGTAAATGCGCATAATAACGGTTGGGATATTGACCAATTAAAATTTAAAGTTGTTGGTAGTTTACAGGGCGGAATTGATGCCTTAACAAACGGCGATGCTGATTATTTTATGTGGGAACATTTCACCACAAAACCCTTAGTTGACAACGCTACTTTTAGACGCTTAGGAGATTGTCCAACACCTTGGCCTTGCTTTGTTATTGCCGTTAGAAACGAAGTGTTAGAAAATAATTTTGAAGAAGTAAAAAAAGTCTTAGCTATTATTAATCAATATACAGGTAATTTTAAAGACACCCCTGATATTGATAAAATACTAGCCCATAGATATGAGCAACAATTAGATGACATTCAAAAGTGGCTTTCAATAACCCAATGGAATGATGGCGAACCTATTACTGAAAAATTAATAAGCAGCATACAAAATAAAATGCAAGGTTTTAACGTTATTGATACTAAGAAAGATTCAGCTGAGTTAATCAGAAATATGTATCTTTGATTTTTTAAAGATTTTTAAACCAAACAAAATGAAAAAATTAGTAGTTATTGCCATTTGTACGCTTAGTCTTATCGGTTTTACTTCATGTGGAAGCACAAGCCCTTGTGGTTTAGCTAAAACTGAGCAAACAAAACAAAATCAACAGCAATTAGAAATAATTGTTGCCGATAACGCAACTGAACTTACCGCATAAATATTTGATGTATCAAGTATCATAAAAATCCGCTTTTTTAAGGCGGATTTTTTAGTTTTTCTTTTGTAACATTGGTACAAATTTAAAATCACCTAATTCATGTTTTTCAAATTCTTTTGCTGATTTTCTAATAAACAAAGTCATTACTTGCTCTTTATCGCCTACAGGAATTAACAACCTTCCTCCTACTTTTAATTGACTCAACAAGGGTTTTGGCACAAAAGGCGCACCTGCGGTTACAATAATTTTATCAAAAGGCGCTTCTTCGGATAAACCAATATAACCATCACCAAAAATAAAACGCTTTGGACGGTAGCCTATTTTAGGTAAAAAAAGTGATGTTTTTTTAAACAATTCATGCTGACGCTCAACAGAATATACTTTTGCTTTTAATTCCAACAACATCGCTGTTTGATATCCTGAGCCTGTTCCTATTTCAAGTATTTTATCGCCAGTTTCAACAGCTAAAACCTGCGACTGAAACGCTACCGTATATGGATGTGAAATTGTTTGTTCGGCAGCAATAGGAAATGCTTTGTCTTGGTAGGCATGTGCCTCAAAACTGCTATCAATAAATAAGTGTCTGGGAATTTTACGCACCGCATTTAGTACCTTTTGATCAGTAATTCCTTTTGATGCTAAAACAACTGCTAGCTTATTTCTTAATCCTTGATGCTTAGTGGTGTCTTTCATTCCTTGTAATATAATATTTAATTTGATACTATGACAAAAGTATCACAACAAGTAACATGCTAATTATCAACAAAAATTAAAGCATGAAAAATGTATGATACTATACGATAGTACTTGATATGAATTGTCTGTAATAATTTAATTTCAACATTTCAAAAGTAGTAATAAATATGTATAAAATTGTATCTTTGTTTGTATTGCTTTTTTCGGTACATCCGAAGCAATTTTTAAATTAAAAACACGGTTATTTAAAGAGGTTTTTTTATTGAAATTTCAAAAATAATCACATAAAAATAATTACACAAAATTAAACACATTATGTTAAAAGCTGGAGTTTTAGGTGCAGGTCATTTAGGTAAAATTCACTTGCGTTTGTTGCAAGAATCTGAAAAATATGAATTAGTAGGGTTTTACGATCCTTTTACTGAAAATGCTAAAAAAGTAGCTCAAGAATTTGGCTACAAACTTTTTAATTCTGTTGAAGAATTAATAGATGCCGTAGATGTTATCGATATTGTTACCCCAACATTATCTCATTTTGACTGCGCTCAAAAAGCTATCGAAAAAGGAAAGCATATTTTTATTGAAAAACCAATTACAAGCACCGTGCAAGAAGCCGAAGCTATTCGAACATTGGCAAGTCAATATCATATTAAAGGACAGGTTGGGCATGTAGAGCGTTTTAACCCTGCTTTTACCGCAGCAAAAGACATGATAAACACACCAATGTTTATTGAAACTCATCGATTAGCCGAATTTAATCCTCGAGGAACCGATGTGCCTGTGGTATTAGATTTAATGATTCATGATATTGATATTATTTTATCTGTAGTACAATCAAAAGTAAAAAGTGTACACGCAAGTGGTATTGCCGTAATTTCTGATACCCCTGATATTGCCAATGCACGTATTGAGTTTGAAAATGGTTGTGTTGCTAATTTAACAGCAAGCAGAATTTCAATGAAAAACATGCGTAAAAGTAGGTTTTTTCAAAAAGATGCCTATATTTCTGTTGACTTTTTAGAGAAAAAATCTGAAGTTGTAAAAATGAAGGATGTTCCTGAAAATCCTGATGAATTTGCCATGATTTTACAAAATGCCGAAGGTGTTAAAAAGCAAATTTATTTTGACAATCCTAACGTTGTTAAAAATAATGCTATTTTAGATGAATTAGAATCATTTGCCGATGCTATTAATAATGAAACAACTCCTATTGTTTCTTTACGCCAAGGAACCGAAGCTTTACGCGTAGCTCACATGATTATTAACTGCTTTAAAAAATAAAACACAAACCTTGTTTTTGGCGTTATTTTAACTAATTTTAATTATATCAATGAAAAAAAAATTAACCTTCACACCTAGTTTATCAATACAATCTTTTATTTTCTTCTTTTTTATAGCTTTAAGCTCCTTAACTTCTTGTTCGGAAGAAGAGCAAGAAGACCGCTCAATATTTATCAATAGTATTGATGCTGAAAATATTCAATTTAACAGCACAACGCTTAAATGGTATTCAAGTATTTCAGGAGAAAAAACAACAGCAGTTTTTGATATTTATTTAAATGATAAATTAATTAAAAAAGGGTATGAAAAGAACTCTTTTGAATTATCTAACTTAACGCCAAACACTCAATATTCGGGTAAAATTATCGGAAGAACTAATTTCGATACCAACGTTGAAAAAATATTTTCTTTTACAACTGCCGACTATCCTGATCCTTTATCTTTTAATGTTTTAGCCACTAAAATAACTTCTGAAAGTGCCGTTATTACCTGGAGAACACCTAAAACTTTAGATCAAGCAACTTTAACCTATAGCATTTATGTTAATGGTGAAGTTAAAAAAGAGAATATTGTCGAAAATACCGCAGGAAACTTCTATAAAATAACCGATTTAGCTCCTTATAAAGAATATATTATACGAGTTATTGCAATAACCGATAAAAATAAACAAACATTTAAAGAAATTAGCTTTAATGCTTTGGCTACCAGTTTTCAAGAGCTGACATTAACTTCTAAAAATATTACACAAACAGCAGCGAATATTGATTGGAATGTTTCAACGGTCAATTATTTAGATGCTAATATTATTACTTATGATATTCATTTAAACGGAACTTTACTTATTGAAAATACTACTGAAACAACACATCTTTTACAAAACTTAACACCGAATAAATATTATACCGCTAAAGTAATTGCCAAGCTAAAAAATGGCGATTCAATACCTAAAAAGATTGAATTTAAAACCCTAGGAACACCTCCTTCTGATTTTACAGTGTCATTAAAAGGAGAAGCTCAGCCAAATTGGACGGAAATTCAATGGACACTACCAACCGTTGCTGATGATGTTTCGTTTAAATATAATCTTTATTTAAATGATGAAATTATTGAACATGATATTTTATCATTCATTGATAGCCGTACACTTCCTGACTTAAAAGAAGCTAGTCAATATACGCTTAAATTAGTTGCAATTGCCGATAACGGAACGGAAACTTTTTCGAATACTATTACATTTAAAACCATAACTTACCCTAAAATAAATGGTGATTTAATACTTAATTTTAGTAATAATTTAGGAACATCAGCCATCGCTTATTGGACACCTGTTAGCTATACTCATAATAATGAAAACAAAAGAGTTTATTATAATATATCAATAAAAGAATTAAATAATTATGATGATGCTACTACTGAACTAAGCCGCTACTTAAACAATTTAAAGCCCAACACAAGCTATACAGTTCGTATAAAAGCAACTGTTACTGATAGCGGTTTTAATAATTACATCGCTTCAAAAACGATAGAAAAAATAATTACAACAGCCCAAGATTATCCATTACATCCAACTATAAAAATTACAGAGGCTATTTTATATGCTAAAAACAGCACCTATTTCCCTGGTCAAATTAGGGTTAAATTTTCAGAAAAAATCAGTGATATTGATGTGGAAACTTTTTTTGCTTCTACCATGTTTATGAATAATTTTCAAACCTATTCTTCTTCTATTTTAAGTAATAAATTATCTAATAGTAAATATGATTATATCGTAAATAATTTTGGAGGTAATGTTATTGTAAACCAAGGTTATGTTGTATTTAATGATGCTGGAAAAACATACCGAATTCCATATAGTTTTCATATAGATAGTAATTAAATTCATTATATATAACACATTAAAAAAATCATTAAGAATATGAAAAACATCGCTGTAATAGGAGCTGGAACTATGGGAAATGGTATTGCACATACCTTTGCTCAATTCGGATACACCGTTCAACTTATTGATATTTCTCAAACTGCTTTAGATAAAGGTATTGCTACGATTACCAAAAATTTAGACCGAATGCTTGGTAAAGAGAAAATATCCGAAGAAGATAAAAAAAATACCTTACAAAATATTTCAACACATACTTCTATCAAAAAAGGCGTTCAAAATGCCGATTTAGTGGTAGAAGCTGCTACCGAAAACCTAGCGTTGAAATTAAAAATATTTAAAGAATTAGACGAATTTTGCCCTGAAAAAACCATTTTAGCAAGCAATACTTCTTCTATTTCTATTACACAAATTGCAGCGATTACCAACAGACCTGAAAAAGTAATTGGTATGCACTTTATGAACCCTGTGCCGATTATGAAATTGGTAGAAATTATCAGCGGTTACAATACTGCTGATGATGTATTGAATTTCACCGTTGATTTATCTAAAAAAATAGGAAAAACACCTGTTAAAGTAAACGATTACCCAGGTTTTGTAGCAAATCGTATTTTAATGCCAATGCTTAACGAGGCTATTGAAACCCTATATAATGGCGTTGCTGGTGTTTCTGAAATTGATACAGTAATGAAGCTCGGAATGGCACACCCAATGGGACCGTTACAACTAGCTGACTTTATTGGTTTAGATGTTTGTTTATCTATATTAAACGTATTGTACGACGGTTTTAAAAACCCTAAATATGCACCCTGCCCCTTATTGGTAAACATGGTTAATGCAGGTAAATTAGGCGTAAAATCGGGTGAAGGTTTTTATGATTATTCCGAAAATAGAAAGGCAGAAAAAGTTGCTAAAATGTTTTCTTAAATTTTTTATTTTTATTGATTCATATAAAAAATCAGCAACTTTTTCTATTGAAAATTTTGCTGATTTTTTTTAAAACTTAACACCTCTTTTACAGATTATTTCTTAGAGCATTTTTTATAAATATCTTCATACATTGGCAATATTTTTTCTAACGAAAATACTTTAATATGTTGTTTTGCGTTTTCTTTAAATTCTGCTAAAATAGCTTCATTTTTTAAAATTTTAATCGCATTTGTTGCCATATCATTTACATCGCCTAAATTACTTAAATACCCTGTTTTTCCATGGATATTCACCTCAGGTAAACCACCGCAATTTGTTGAAATAACCGCCGTGCTAGCTGCCATTGCTTCTAAGGCTGCCAAACCAAAGCTTTCAGTTTGCGAAGGCAATAAAAAAACATCAGAATAACATAATATTTTAGCTACTTCATTACTATTTCCTAAAAACAATACTTTGTCTTCAATATTTAATTTTTTCGCTAAATTTTCTGCTTTTAAACGCTCAGGACCATCACCCACCATCAATAATTTTGAAGGAACTTCTTTTTGAATTTTATTGAAAATTTCAATAACATCTTCGGTTCGTTTTACAGGACGGAAATTACTAACATGAGTTACAATTTTTTCTTCAGAAGTAGCCAAAGCAATACGTTTACATTCGCCTTGATGAGCCTGATCGTATTTTTCACCATCAATAAAATTATAAACTACTTTAATATCTTTTTCAATATTAAACAAACGTAGCGTATCTTCTTTTAAACTGTTGGAAACCGTAGTTACCTCATCCGATTGATTTATACTAAACTCAACCGCTGTTTTATAGGTTGGATGGCTTCCAACTAGCGTAATATCGGTACCGTGAAGCGTGGTTACTACTTTTATATTAATATTCTTTTCTTCCAGCATTTTCTTCGCCATATACGCCGCATAAGCATGCGGAATAGCATAATGTACATGTAAAACTTCTAGTTGATGTTTTTCAACAACCTCCACCATTTTACTAGACAATGCCAATTCATAAGGTTGATATTGAAATAACGGATACTCTTCTAAAACAACTTCGTGAAAATGCAATCGATGTGAAAAAAAATCTAATCGAACAGGTTGGTTATAGGTTATAAAATGAACCTCATGTCCTTTATCGGCAAGTGCCATTCCTAATTCTGTCGCCACGACGCCACTTCCTCCAAAAGTTGGATAACAAACAATTCCTATTCTCATAATTAAAGTTGATGATTATAACAGTAAATTTACAGTATTTCTTATGTTTTTCTGTGAATAAAAGCATAAAAAAATCCCGCTATAAAGCGAGATTTTAATTTTTTATCTAAAAAATAATTTAGTAATCTCCTAATGTTTCAGGATTTTGAGCTAATGATTCTGCTAATTGCGCATCACTTGGAGCTTTACCGTGCCAAGCGTGTGTATTCATCATAAAATCAATTCCATTCCCCATTTCTGTATATAATAATACACAAACTGGTTTTCCTTTACCGCTGCGAGATTTTGCTTCAGCCATTCCTTTTAAAATAGCTTCTACATCATTTCCTTTTTTAATTTTTAATACATCCCAACCAAAAGCTTCAAATTTCGCTTGTAAGCTTCCCATAGCTAATACTTGGTCTGTTGTACCGTCAATTTGCTTTTCGTTTACATCGATTGTAGCAATTAGGTTATCCACTTTTTTTGCTGATGCATACATTGCTGCTTCCCAGTTCTGCCCTTCTTGTAATTCACCATCACCATGTAATGTATATACAATTTTATCATCACCGTTTAACTTTTTAGCCTCTGCTGCACCAATAGCAACACTCATTCCTTGCCCTAAAGAACCCGAAGCAATACGGATACCTGGTAAATGATCGTGTGTTGTTGGATGCCCTTGTAAACGGGTGTTTAATTTTCTAAAAGTAGCTAGTTCTGCTACTGGAAAAAATCCACTATGTGCTAAAACACTATAAAAAACTGGCGATATATGCCCATTTGATAAAAAGAATAAGTCTTCTTTATCTCCGTCCATTTTAAAATCAGTAGAATATTCCATGATTTCTTGATACAAACAGGTAATAAATTCTGCACATCCTAAAGAACCTCCTGGGTGTCCTGAATTTACTGCGTGTACCATTCGAACGATATCTCTACGAACTTGTTGTGTAAAATCTTGTAGTTGTTGTGTTGTTGGCATTGTTGTGTTGTTTTGATGTGTCTTGTTATATCTAGGCAAAAGTAACGGTTTATAAAACAATTGCCAATTACTTTTTTTAAGTTTTTTGCTTTTTCTTTTTTGCCGCAGGAAATAACACATTATTTAAAATTAAACGATATCCTGGTGATGTTGGATGTAACTCTAATTCGGTTTTTGGATCGCCAATTCTGTGCTGATAATCCTCAGGGTCATGTCCTCCGTAAAAAGAAAACATCCCTTTTCCTTTTGTTCCATGGATATATTTCGCTTCTCCATTGGTCGGATTCTCACCTAAAACTAGCACGGTAGATTTTATTGTATTACCATCAAACGAAGTAGTTTGCCCCATAAACCCTTTGACTAATTGCGTATGATTCTGGGTAAGCATGGTAGGCACTTGATCCCATTTTGCCGAAAACTCTTTCAAGGTAAAATAATCTACTTCTTTTTTTATTTTACGCTTACGAGTCATATCAATAGAAGAAAATTCGTAGGTTGTTGGGTTGCGAATCAATTCAAAATCTTTAAAAGCAAAGGTCTTATTAAAATTTATTTTTGATTGATAATTAGCTTCCGAAGCATCTGAATCAAACATTCCTTCACAAATATCTACGCCATCGGCGGATAAAGCGATGTCAAAACTATCGGTTGCTGAGCACATGGCAAACATAAAACCACCACCAATTACATAATCTCTAATTTTTTTAGCAACAGCACTTTTTTCTTCGGATACTTTTGCGTACCCTAATTTGGTTGCCAATGCTTCTGCATCTTTTTTCTGCTGAATATACCAAGGAGCTGTTCTAAAAGCTCCGTAAAAACGACCATATTGCCCTGTAAAATCTTCGTGATGCAAGTGCAACCACTCGTATAATAACAATTTATCATTTAAAATTTCTTGATCATAAATTACATCAAAAGGAATTTCGGCATAGGTTAACACCATGGTTACCGCATCATCCCAAGGCATTTTTCCTTTTGGAGAATACACCGCTATTTTAGGAGCTTTTTCAAGGGTAACGGCTTCTTGATTCTTTGAAGGTGATGAAATTTCTTCTAAAATTATTTGAGCTTTAGCATCTGAAATTACTTGATACGAAACTCCTCTAATTTTACATTCTTTTTCTAGCGAATTATTATTTTCTAGTAAAAAAGCACCACCATCATAGTTTAACAACCACTTTGATTTTAAGCCATTTTCTAAAGCATAATAAACAATTCCGTAGGCTTTTAAATGATTTTTCTGATTTTCGTTGCTCATCGGAACATACAAAAAAGATGCCCAAAGTGAGTTCGAAATCAATAAAAATAATACGATATGTAGTGTTTTTTTCATCTCCTTTTTATATCAAAAACTAAAATACACAATTACCAAGTAGCAATTGTGTATTTTATATATTTTTATGATTTTTTTTAAAAATTAAAACGGCACATCGTCATCGCTAGGACCAAAAGCATCTTCTGGCGAAGCAAAATTACTAGAGGCTACTTCGTTATTAAAACTGCCGGCAATACCACCATTCATACTCGATTCAAATTCACTACTATTTCCTTCATCTAAATCAGAAAATAAGGCTAAATGTCCTGTAAATTTCAAACGAATATTATCCATTCCACCATTACGATGCTTTGCTACAATAAACTCTCCCTGTCCTTCACATGGCGAGTGGTCGTCATCATCCCATTCGGTCATTCCGTAATATTCAGGACGAAAAATAAACGAAACAATATCAGCATCTTGCTCAATTGCTCCTGATTCACGTAAATCAGAAAGTAATGGTCTTTTTGAACCTCCACGAGTTTCCACGGCACGTGATAACTGCGATAATGCAATTACAGGAATACTCAATTCCTTTGCCAATGCCTTTAAATTTCGAGAAATTGTTGATATTTCTTGTTCACGATTTCCTGACGAACCTCCTGCGGTCATTAATTGTAAGTAATCAATCACAATTATTTTCACATCGTTCTGCGATACTAAACGTCGTGCCTTTGCACGTAAATCAAAAATAGAAAGTGCTGGTGTATCATCAATAAAAATAGGAGCATCAGAAAGTTTTTTAACCTTTACATTTAACTGTTCCCATTCATGGGGTTCTAAATTTCCTTTACGTAATTTTTCAGATGTTAAACCTGTTTCAGAAGAAATCATACGGGTAATTAATTGTACCGATGACATTTCTAATGAAAAAATAGCAACCGCATTATTAAACTGAATAGCCATATTTTTAGCCATCGAAATTACAAATGCTGTTTTTCCCATACCAGGACGGGCTGCAATAATAATTAAGTCGGAAGGTTGCCAACCCGATGTTAAAGCATCTAGCTTTGTAAAACCTGTTTGCAAACCACTCATTCCGCCTTTTCCTGAAATTTCTTGAATCCTGTTAATAGATTGCTGTACTAATGAATCGGCTTTTTCTGCTCCTTTTTTAAGATTTCCTTGAGTTACTTCAAATAATTTCCCTTCGGCTTCGTCTAATAAATCAAAAACATCAACAGTTTCATTATAAGAATTTTCAATTATTTCCGAAGAAATGGTAATCAATCTACGTTGAATGTATTTTTCTAAAATAATACGAGAGTGAAACTCAATATGTGCCGAAGAGGCTACTTTTTGAGTTAAACCGATTAAGAAAAAATCACCTCCAGCTACGGCTAATTTTCCAGTCTTTTTTAATTGATTTGATACTGAAAGTAAATCAATTGGTTCAGAATTTTGAAAAAGTGTATAAATTGCCTGATATACTTCTTGATGTCTTTTATCATAAAAAGATTCAGGAGTAAGAATATCAATTACCTCATCAATTCCTTTTTTATCAATCATCATAGCCCCCAAAACTGCCTCCTCTAGCTCTAAGGCTTGTGGCGGTAATTTTCCTTTTTCAAGATTAACAGTTCTACTGTTATTCGTTTTTCTTCCTCTGTCAGATTGAGTTCGTTCCATGGTGCAAAGATAATTTTTTCAACTGATATTTTTAGTAGCTGTCTTTAACTTTATTTATCAAAAATTAACCTACAAAAAATAGTCATTATTTTACTTAAAACCTAGTGTTTTTACCAGTAACTTTCTTATTTTTGAGGGTATGAAACAGGCTAAAATAAAAATAATTATAGCGCTCACCCTGCCTATTCAACTATTTCTTATACATTTTTTAAGCAAAAAACCACACTGGATAGAAGAGTATTATAGTAGCGGAGTTTATCCTTCTATTTCTAAAACACTACGGCTGATTTTAGGTTGGATTCCTTTTTCTGTAGGCGATATATTGGGTTTAATTTTATTATTTCTAATGATAAAAGCCTGTTACTCTTTGATTAAAAATAACTTTAAAAATAGTATTTCAAAATTTTTACAGTTTACAGGTATTTTATCGCTGCTTTATTTTTGTTTTTATGCCTTTTGGGGATTGAATTATTTTAGAGAACCTTTGGCTGAAAATTTAGGATTAAAACAAGCAAATTATAGCACGGAACAACTTATTGAAACTACGCAAAAAATTATTTTTGAATTAAATAAAACACATCTAGATATTACCCATAATGATACTATTAAAGTAACTGTTCCTCACACTCGAAAACAAATATATGGCTTAGCCACTAACGGATACAAGCAGTTAGAGAAACAATATCCGCAGTTAAAATATCAATTTCCATCAATAAAAAGCTCGGTAGTTAGCTTATTTCAATCTTATAACGGAACTGGCGGCTATATCAACCCTATTACTGGCGAAGCACAAATAAATGACCTGCTTCCTAAAACAGGTTATCCTGCAACAACTTGCCATGAAATGGCGCATCAAATTGGTTGGGCAGCTGAAAATGATGCCAATTTTGTAGGCTTTTTGGCGGCTATTTCAAATGAAGATATATATTTTAAATATTCTGGATACAGAATGGCGTACACCTATTGTATTAACCAGGTTTATAAAAGAGATAAAAACAGCGCTAAAAAGCTAAAAAACACCGTAAATAAAGGGATTTATAAAGATTACAACGACAGTTACTTACATTGGCAGCAATTTAAAAACCCTATTGAACCGTATTTTAAAAAAGGATACAACGCTTATTTAAAGGCAAACAACCAAGTAAATGGTATAAAATCGTACAGTTATGTAGTAGATTTGCTCATTGCTTATTTTACTCAAAAAAACTAAAATTAATTACTTATTTATGAACTATTTTTCAGCTTTTGTTGCATTTTCTGCAAGCCTTATTTTACTAACTTCTTGTAATTCATCTTCCGAATTAAAAAAAGATTTCACCTGTAAAAATGATGTTTTTTATCAGGAAAACACTCTTAAAGAACAGCAAGATTTTCGAAAATATTTTACAACCTACTTCCCTAAAAATTGGAAAGTAAATTTATATTACGACACTAAAAAAACATCTATTTACGCCGCAGATACCACTGTTAATTTAACAAAAACAACGCTTATTGATGTAACATTGGTACACAATACTGTTTATATTGATCAAACTTTTGCCCAAAAAATTACAGCGGATAACAAAAAAATGGGCTTAACAGAACTTAAAACAAAGCACTTACAATTATTTAAGAAACCTTCTTATTATAGTTATGCCCAAGGAAAAAAAGGCAAACATTCCTATCATATTTTAAATACCTTTACAAAAATAAACACCGATAATTTTTTACACGTTAAAACGGAAGTTTATGGCGATTCTTTGGTTACAGAACGCTTCTGCAAAGCCATCGAATTAATTGAAAAAATAAACCTAAATTAATATTTTTAGAACATTTAATAGAAAATAACATAAATAAAAACACAATGAACAAACAACATATTATCAATCGTTTTATCAAATACGTAACTATTGATACCGAAAGTAACCCTAACAATCCTGCGTTTCCAAGTTCTGAAAACCAATGGGATTTAGCAAAAGTTCTTGAAAAAGAGCTAAAAGAAATGGGGATGGAAGACGTTGAATTAGACGAAAACTGTTACCTAATGGCTACTTTACCTAGTAATTTAGACTACGAAGTGCCAACTATCGGTTTTGTTGCACATATTGATACTAGCCCAGATTTTACGGGTAAAAATGTAAAGCCTCAAATTCATGAGAATTACGACGGAAAAGACATTCTTTTAAATAAAGAAGAAAACATTGTGTTGTCTGCTGATTATTTTGAAGATTTATTACAATATAAAGGACAAACAATTATTACTACAGATGGTACTACACTTTTAGGTGCCGACGATAAAGCAGGTGTTACCGAAATTGTTTCGGCAATGGAATACTTAATCCAAAATCCTGAAATTAAACACGGTAAAATTAGAGTTTGTTTTCCACCTGATGAAGAAGTTGGTAAAGGAGCACATATGTTTGACGTCGAAAAGTTTGGGGCTAAGTGGGCATATACCATGGACGGAAGTCAAATTGGAGAGCTTGAATATGAAAACTTTAATGCTGCAGGTGCTAAGATTACTGTAAATGGTAAAATTGTACATCCTGGTTATGCCAAAGGAAAATTAATTAATTCAATGACTATTGCTAGCGAATTAATTAATAAGTTACCTAAAAATGAAGTTCCTGAAAAAACAACAGGGTATGAAGGATTTTTTCACTTACACCACATAGAAGGTAAGGTTGAAAAAACTGTTTTACAGTATATTATTAGAGACCATGATATGGAATTATTTCTAGGTCGTAAGCAAGCTATGTTAAATTTAGTATCAGAAATGAACGCTGAATTAGGGCAAGATTTAATTGATATTGAAATTAAAGATCAATATTATAATATGAAGGAAAAAGTAACTCCTGTTATGCATATTGTTGATATTGCCGAAGAAGTTATGAACGATTTAGGTATTAAACCATTAATTAAAGCAATTAGAGGTGGTACTGATGGTTCTCAATTATCTTACAAAGGCTTACCATGTCCTAATATTTTTGCAGGTGGGCATAATTTTCACGGACGTTATGAATACGTACCTGTTGAGAGTATTTTAAAAGCAACCGAAGTAATTGTTGGTATTGCTCAAAAAGTAGCGGTTAAATTCAAATAAAAAATAGTTAAAATATTTTTAAAAACGCTGGCAATATTGCTAGCGTTTTTTTTATACTTTTAATTAAAAATTATAAACGTTATACTAAATTGAATTCAGCATCGCATCAATAGGATAATTACGGCAAATGCAAAATTTAAACAAATTAACGCATAAACTATTTTTTTTCACAAAAAAAACTCGATTTGTCTATTTTTTACAATTAATTTTTTGAAGAAAATTCCTTTTCTACATTTGTCGGGTATAAAAACATTCCTAAAATAATACAAGTACAATGAATAGAGAAGCATTATTAAATTTAGCAAACAAATACGGTTCGCCGCTTTATGTATATGATACTGAAAAAATAATAAATCAGTATAAAAATATAACCACTGCTTTCTCTAAGGTTAAAAACTTAAAAATAAACTACGCTGTAAAAGCACTTTCTAACATCAATATTTTAAAGGTTTTTAAAACCTTAAATAGCGGTTTAGATACCGTTTCTATTCAAGAAGTAAAACTCGGTTTACTTGCCGGATTTTCTCCTAAAGATATTATTTATACACCAAATGGGGTTTCTTTACAAGAAATTGAAGAAGTTTCAAAATTAGGAATTCAAATTAATATTGATAATTTATCTATCTTAGAGTTGTTTGGGCAAAAACACCCGAAAACTCCTGTTTGTATTCGTATAAATCCGCATATTATGGCAGGTGGAAATAGTAATATTTCTGTTGGGCATATCGATTCTAAATTTGGGATTTCAATTCATCAAGTACCGCATATAAAAAGAGTTGTTGAAAATACAGGCATGCGCATTAACGGTATTCACATGCACACAGGTTCTGATATTTTAGATATTGATACTTTTATAAGAGCTTCAGATATTTTATTTGATGTTGCTCGACAATTTAAAAATATTGATTTTATTGATTTCGGAAGTGGATTTAAAGTTCCTTATAAAAAAGATGATATTTCTACTGATATTGTTGAATTAGGTGAAAAATTATCTGATAGATTTAACAAATTCTGTAAAAACTACGGTAAAAATGTAACTTTAATGTTTGAACCTGGTAAGTTTTTAGTTAGCGAATCAGGAAAGTTTTTAGCAAAAGTTAATGTAATTAAGCAAACAACCTCAACTGTTTTTGCAGGAATTGATAGCGGAATGAATCATTTAATTCGTCCGATGCTTTATAATTCGTACCATAGTATTGAAAACTTATCTAACCCAAAAGGAAGAGAACGTTTTTATAGCATTGTCGGTTATATTTGTGAAACAGATACCTTCGGTTCTAACAGGCGTATTAATGAAATATCAGAAGAAGATATTTTATGTTTTAGCAATGCAGGTGCTTACTGCTACTCGATGGCATCAAATTACAATTCAAGGTTTAAGCCTGCCGAAGTAATGATTTACAAAGCAAAAGATTACTTAATTAGAAAAAGAGAAACTATAGATGATATTCTTAGAAATCAAGAAAACATTAAAATTGATTAAACTTATATAATTTATAGCAATAAAAAAAGATTAAAATGTCTAAACCTGAGCAATATTGTTCAGGTTTTTTTATGCTTTATATTTAAGTAAACCTAAGACCTCACAGGTTTTAAAAACCTGTGAGGTCTATTTATTTCAGCATCGCATAAAGCGAAGAACTACGGCAAATCAGGATGAGAAACTGAAATAAATTCAGTTTGACGGATTCGATTTTTTTAGCTATAAAATGTTTTTAATTTAAACAGGTTCTTAAAAATATTAAATAAATACAAATTATAAAAAGAAACTAAAACCCCTAGCCCCGATTGAAGCGTTTGTTTGAGCTCTTTTTTTGATTTTTCTTCAAAAAAAAGCGAGTGCGGAAAGCGGGAAATAGCTTCAAAAAAACAATCTAAAAGTTTGAAACAAAAAAATCCTACTCAAATAAATGAGTAGGATTTTTATATAGTTTAATTTAAAATTCTTACTTTTCAGCAACAACCTCAAATACGATATCAGCAACAACAGCTCTGTGTAAACGTACAGCAGCGTTATATTTACCTAATCTTTTTACACTACCTCCAGTAACTTTGATAAATTTCTTATCAATTACAGTACCAGCTTTAGCTAATGCTTCAGCAACATTAATGTTGTTTACTGAACCAAATAATTTATCACCAGAACCTACTTTAGAAGTAATTTTGATTTCGTATCCTTTAATAGCTTCGGCAACCGCAGTTGCTTCTTCTACTAATTTAGCTTCTTTAAAAGCACGTTGCTTTAAGTTTTCAGCTAATACTTTTTTAGCTGAAGAAGTAGCTAATATTGCATATCCTTTAGGAATTAGGCTGTTACGACCATAACCATTCTTAACAGTTACAACATCGTCTTTAAAACCTAAATTTTCTACGTCTTGTCTTAGTATCAATTCCATGTTTCTACTTCTTTATTATTTTAATAAATCACCAACGTATGGCATTAACGCTAAGTGACGAGATCTCTTGATAGCTTGAGCCACTTTACGTTGATACTTTAATGATGTTCCTGTTAAACGTCTTGGTAAAATTTTACCTTGTTCGTTTACTAAATACATTAAGAAGTCAGCATCTTTATAATCGATGTATTTAAAACCGTTCTTTTTAAAACGACAGTATTTTGCTTCTTTTTTTGTTTCAATATCAAGCGGAGTTAAGTAACGTACTTCACCTTGCTTACTTCCTTTTGCTTGTTGATCTATAGTTGTTGACGCCATTTCTTACTTTTTTGCAGATTTAACACGTTCTCTTCTCTTTTCAGCCCACGCTTCAGCATGCTTGTCTAACTTTACAGTTAAATAACGCATAACGCTATCATCTCTTCTAAATTCTAATTCAAAAGGAGCAATAGCATCTCCAGCTACTTTGTAGTCTAATAAGTGGTAAAATCCACTTTTTTTCTTTTCAATTGGGTACGCTAATTTTTTTAAGCCCCAATCTTCTTTAGAAATCATTTCTGCACCTTTAGAAAGTAAATAGTCCTCAAACTTTTTTACTGTCTCCTTTACCTGAGTTTCAGATAAAACGGGATTCAAAATGAAAACAGTTTCGTAATGATTCATAATTGAATTGTTTAAATTTTTATAAGTCTGCAAATCTACTGTTTTTTAATTAATTTGACAAACTCTTATTCATAAAAACTTAAGATTTAAATTTTCTAAATGAAACTATAATTTCATAAATACCTATTGATAAAAATATTTTACCCAAAATAAAAGGCAACCAAGACCAACCTATTACAAAGGTTTTATCTATTAAAGGATTGTAAATATTTGTAGGAATTAAAAATTTTGTAAACCCATTCATAAAAAAACATAGCTCAGAAAAATCAAAATTCCCAAACCCGAAATCACCAACACTTATCCAAAAGAAAAGAGCGTAAAAAATAAAGCTACCTAATATCAATAGTTTCCATTTCTTTAGCTTTTATTGTAAAAATAGTCTTTTTTTTTGAAGCTATTTCCCGCTTTACGCACTCGCTTTTTTTATTTTTTTAAAAGAAAAAACAAAAAAGAGCTCAAACAAACGCTTCAATCGGGGCTAGGGTTTTGAGTTTTTTTTGATAATATCACTCGAACTGACAGTTTATTTAATTTTTAAACTAGCCCAAAACATTTCGCTTTAAAACTTGCTCAGTAAAATTCTTTAGACTATTTTTATTATGAAACAGCGCTAATATAAAGAGGCAAGCATATGATGAGTTATAACGCAACGATAGAGGAGGAAAACAAAGAAATAGCCCACAGGTATAAAAATTTATTACAAGGAACCTATCAAACATTATCCGAAGAAGATAAAAAACTGATTCGTAAAGCTTTTGACATTTCTGTTGAAGCACATTCAAAACAACGTAGAAAAACAGGTGAACCTTATATTTACCATCCAATAGCGGTGGCTAAAATTGTAGCAGATGAAATTGGCTTAGGTGCTACTTCAATTGCAGCGGCGCTTCTTCATGATGTTGTAGAAGACACCCATTATACCATTGATGATATGGAACGTTTGTTTGGCGAAAACATCGCCCGTATTGTTAGCGGACTTACCAAAATATCTAATTTAAAAAAGGAACAAGATTATTCTATACAGGCAGAGAATTTTAGAAAAATGCTCCTTACTTTGCACGACGATGTACGTGTAATTTTAATCAAAATTGCCGACCGCCTGCACAATATGCAAACCATGGATGCAATGCCTGGTTATAAACAGGTTAAAATTGCTTCGGAAACCTTATATATTTATGCCCCTTTAGCACATCGTTTAGGGTTGTATAATATTAAAACCGAACTAGAAGATTTAGGTTTAAAATATACCGAGCCTGAAATTTACAACAGTATTTTACTTAAAATTAAAGACAGCAAAGAAGAGCAACAAAAATATATTGATACTTTTACAGGAACCTTAAAAGAGTCATTAAATAAAGAAGGTTTTAACTATACCATTAAAGGACGTTTTAAATCCATTTATTCTATCCGAAGAAAAATGCGAAAACAAAACGTAACTTTTGAAGAGGTCTATGATAAATTTGCGATTCGTATTATTTATGAGCCTACTTCTACGGATGAAAAATTTGATGCTTGGAAAATATATTCTATTGCCACGGATTTCTTTAAACCCAATCCTGCTCGTTTGCGTGATTGGATTTCGCAACCAAAATCAACAGGTTACGAAGCCCTTCATATTACCGTTATGGGACCGCAAGCAAGATGGGTAGAAGTGCAAATTCGCTCTCAAAGAATGGACGAAATTGCCGAAAAAGGATATGCAGCACATTTTAAATACAAACAAGGTGCAGCAAAAGAAAATGGACTTGACGGATGGTTAAATCGTTTAAAAGAAACACTCGAAAATCAAAGTATTAACGCAGTCGATTTTGTAGAAGATTTTAAACTGAATTTATACGCCAAAGAAATATATGTTTTTACCCCAAAAGGTGATTTAAAATCATTGCCTAAAAAAGCATCCGCTTTAGATTTTGCCTTCGCCGTACATACCGATGTTGGTTTAAAATGCCGTGGCGCAAAAGTAAACGGAAAATTAGTTCCTTTAAGCCACACTCTTAGAAGTGGTGATCAGGTAGAGGTTCAAACCGCTACCAATAATAAACCCAATGTGCGCTGGTTAGACTTTGTAATTACCGCTAGAGCACGTACTAAAATTAAATCGGCATTAAAAGCCGAAGAAAAAATTATTGCCGAAGAAGGAAAAGCAATTTTATTTAGAAAATTACGTCATTTAAAACTAGGGTCTGGCGAAAAAATAATTAACGAACTTGCTAATTATTTCGAATTAAAAACAAGCTTCGATTTATTTTTTAGAGTGGGTAACGGCGCTATTGATAACGCAAAATTAAAAGAATTTGTTGCGCAAAGAAGTGGGCTTATTATGGGCTTTATTAAAAATACTTTTCGCCGTGCTCCTACTAAAGATGTTTCAGAAAAACAAGAAGTTAACCATAAATATGACGCGCTTGTATTTGGTAAAGACGAACAAACTCTTGATTATACCTTAGCGAAATGTTGCACCCCTATTGCTGGCGATAAAGTTTTTGCCTTTACAACAATAAATGAAGGGCTTAAAATTCATAAAAACAACTGCCCAAACGCCATTTCTTTACAATCGAATTACGCATACCGAATTATGTCGGCAAAATGGATTGATTCAACTAAAGAAGAATTTACCGCTATTTTACACCTATCAGGAATTGATAATAAAGGAATCATAAACGATATTACCCGTATTATTTCTAATAGTATGGATGTTTTTATACATAGCATTAATTTTACCGGATCTGAAGGTGTTTTTGATGGGAAAATTTCGTTAAGTATCAAGAATAAAGTACAGTTAAATAAAATAATTGACGCGATGAAAAAAATAGAAGGGGTACAAAAAGTAGCACGTGTTAACACATTATAGTATCATTTTTAAGATACTGCTTTTTTTATCAATAAATAACTGTAAATTTGTCCGTCCGTAAATTTTTAAAATATAATGAGTAGTTCAATCGAAAATCAAGAAGTTGTAAAAAAAGTTTTCACTACTTTTTTAGAAGAAAACAAGCATCGTAAAACACCAGAGCGCTACGCTATTTTACAAGAAATATATGTTGCGGAAGAACATTTTGATATAGAGTCACTTTATATCAAAATGAAAAATAAAAATTATCGTGTAAGTAGAGCTACGCTTTACAATACGATAGATTTACTTTTAGACTGTGGATTGGTTCGTAAACATCAGTTTGATGGGCAATCAATGGCACGTTATGAAAAAAGTTACTTCGATAAAAACCACGATCATTTAATTATGACCGATTCTGGAGAGGTAAAAGAATTTTGTGACCCCCGAATTCAAATTATCAAAAAAACAATAGAAGAAGTTTTTGATATTGATATTCACAACCACTCTCTTTATTTCTACGGAACAAAAAGAAAAAAACAATAACAACACAAATACACTTAATAACACACTAAATGGCAGTAGATTTATTACTCGGATTACAATGGGGAGACGAGGGAAAAGGTAAAATCGTAGATGTTTTAACAGGAGATTACGATATTATTGCAAGATTTCAAGGAGGACCAAACGCAGGTCATACATTAATTTTTGACGGTAACAAACATGTTTTACATACAATTCCTTCTGGAATTTTTCATAAAACCGCTTTAAACGTAGTTGGTAATGGTGTAGTAATCGACCCTGTTATCTTTAAAAAAGAATTAGAAAATTTAGATACTCATAAAGTTGATTATACTTCTAAATTATTAATTTCTAGAAAAGCTCACTTAATATTACCTACTCACAGGTTATTAGATGCGGCTTCTGAAACTTCAAAAGGAAAAGCGAAAATTGGTTCTACTTTAAAAGGAATTGGTCCTACTTACATGGACAAAACCGGTAGAAACGGAATGCGTGTTGGTGATTTAGAGCTAGATAACTGGAAAGATAAGTACAGAGCTTTAACAAAAAAGCATTTAAGTATGCTTAGCTTTTTTGATGTTCAAGTTGAATATGATTTAGACGAATTAGAAGCTGAATTTGACTTAGGTATTGAAAAATTAAGAACATTACAGTTTATTGATTCTGAAGAATATTTAAACAGTGCAATTAAAGCTGGAAAAACAATTTTAGCCGAAGGAGCACAAGGTTCTTTATTAGATATTGACTTTGGAACCTATCCGTTTGTAACATCTTCTAATACAACTGCCGCTGGTGCTTGTACTGGTTTAGGAATTGCTCCTAACAGAATTGGAGATGTGTTCGGAATATTCAAAGCTTACACTACTCGTGTTGGTTCTGGTCCTTTTCCTACTGAATTATTCGATGAAGATGGTGCTGAAATGGCTAAAGTTGGGCATGAATTTGGAGCTACAACTGGTCGTGCAAGACGCTGCGGATGGTTAGATTTAGTTGCTTTAAAATATGCAGTTGATGTAAACGGAGTTACTAAGTTAATGATGATGAAAGGAGATGTTCTTTCAGGATTTGATACTTTAAAAATCTGTACTTCTTACAATTATAAAGGTGAAGAAATTACACATTTACCTTACAATATTGAACCTGAAAATGTAACTGTAAACTATACAGAATTCAAAGGATGGGAAGATGATTTAACAAAAATGACAACGGCTGATCAGTTACCTAAAAACTTATTAGACTATGTTGCTTTTATTGAAAAAGAAACAGGTGTTCCAGTAACAATTGTATCTGTAGGTCCAGATAGAATGCAAACAATTAATAGATAAATTTATTTCTATTTTATATAAAAAGCCTTCATCTTTGATGAAGGCTTTTTTTTTATTTATTGAAACTTATTTTTCTGATAAAATTTCTTGCCCAAATTTATGACACAATGCTAATGTTTCTTCTACATCATCAATGGTAGTTTTTGGGTTGATTAAACACATTCTTAAAACTACTTGTTTATTCAAAATAGTGGTTACTAAAAATGCTTCTTTAGAATCCATTACTTTTTTAGAAATTTGATTGTTTAACACATCAATTTCTTTTTCTGATAAATTTGCTCCAATCGGATTATATCTAAAATTAATAATCGCTAAAGTTGCTGGCGAAACAATTTCCCAATCCCTACTTTTACGCAACACTTTTTCAACCCTATCGGCTAAATCAATATTATAGGTTACCGCTTTTTTAAACGTATCTAATCCGTATGTTTTTATCGACATATAAAATTTTAATGCTCTAAAACGACGGGTTAATTGAATTCCATAATCATAAAAATTAATTTCAGATTCATTTCCTTCAATATCACGTAAATATTCTGGTTTTTCACTGAAAGTTCCACTCAACCAAGAAGAGTCTTTCACCAATAAACAGCCTATTTCATAAGGTTGATAAAACCATTTATGCGGATCTACCGTTAACGAATCCGCTCTTTGAATTCCTCGCAATGCTTTTGCGCCTTTTTCAGATAAAATAGCAGCGCCACCATAGGCTCCATCAATATGAAACCACAAATTTTCAGCTTCACAAATATCAGCGATATCATCTAAAGGATCAACCGTTCCTGTGTTTGTTGTTCCTGCGGATGCAATAAAACAAAAAGGCTGTAACCCTTCTAAACGATCTTTAGCAATGGCATTTTTTAATTTATTGATACTTATTCTAAATTCAATATCGGTAGGTAAAATACGTATTTGTTCTTTTTTAAAACCTAAAACTCTAATTGCTTTAATATTTGAAGAATGCGCTTGATCAGACAGATAAATGATTGCTTTCGAAAAATCATCGCCACATTTTATACGTCTAGCTGTTGCTAATGCCGTTAAATTTGCCATAGAACCACCACTTGTAAAAATACCACCACCTTTTTCAACAGGAAAATCGTACATTTTTAATAACCAGTTCATCGTTACAATTTCTAATTCTGCAGCCGCAGGAGAAACTACCCAACCTCCTGAAAAAATATTAAAACCAGTAGCCAAACTATCTGCCATGGTGCTAATAAAATTACTTGGTCCTGGCACAAATGAATAGGCTTTAGGATGCGAAATAACCGTACTATTCGGTATTACATTATCAATTACAAAGTCTAAAACTTCTGTTGGATTCATGCCTTTTTCAGGAACTTGCTCTAAAAACAAATCGTCCATTTCTTGACGTGTTGCCGAGGTTACAGGTTTTTTATTCTCTAAAGTATCCCAATGTTCAGCAATTAGATCTACTATCTTATAACCATAAGATTTCATTTCTTCTAAGGATAAATCAAAATGGGCGCTCATAAATGTATATTTTTTATTATTTCCGCAAAATTAACCTTTAAATAGAAGCTTGCTCCGTTTTTTTTCGAATAATTTTATTCCATAATTTTATTGATTTATTAAGAAATATAGCGCCTTGTTTTCATTATTTTTGCTATCTAAAATCGTATTCATTTGAAAAAGTTATTTCTTTTCAGTTTTTTAATTATATCAATAGCTAGTTTTTCTCAAGCAAAAAAAATCAAGATACTTTCTACACAGTTAAGTACCACCGATCAAGAAAAATATCCTGATGCCACCATTCTTATAGGTAATGTAAAAATGGCACACGAAGGAGCTACCCTCGAATGTAAAAGAGCCTTGCTTTATCAAAAAGAAAATATTTTTAAAGCCTTAGGAGAAGTTGTTATTGAACAAGGCGATAGTATTATTCAATACAGTGATTTTGTACTTTATAACGGAAACACTAAAAAAGCAACCTCTTGGGGAAATGTTGAAATTAACGATAAAGAAATGAAGCTAAGTACCGATACACTTCATTTTGATAGAAAAAATCAACTTTTATATTATCCTAGCGGAGGTACAATTCGCGACAAAAAAAACGTACTAAAAAGCATCCGAGGAACGTATTTTTTAAAAGAGAAAAAGTTTACCGCCAAATCAAAAGTTAGCGTTGTAAACCCTCAAAACAAGCTAGAATCTGAGCATTTAGATTATTATACCAACTCACATTTAGCTTATTTATACGGTAAGAGCACCATTACAAATTTAAAAGATAGCACCAAAGTTTATTGTGAACGTGGTTTTTACAACACCAATACTGATGTGGCTTATTTTGTAAAAAATGCCAAGCTATTTTTAAAAGAACGCACCATTTCTGCCGATAGTTTATACTATGATAAACGCCAAGGTTTTGCCTCGGCAACAAATAATATCAAGGTAATTGACACAGTTCAAAAAATGGTAACCAAAGGTAATTATGCCGAATTATATGAAAAAAAAGATTCGCTTTTTATTATTGATAAAGCCGTGGCTATTACCGCTATTGATAAAGATTCAATGTATGTTGCTGGTGATAAAATTTTATTAACAGGTAAAACTAATAAAAGAATTATTCGAATTTTTAACAATGTCAAAATTTTCAAATCAGACTTGCAAGGAAAATGTGATTCTATTCATACAAGCCAAGTTTCAGGGCTTACCAGAATGTTTAAAAACCCTATTTTATGGTCTGGAAAAAATCAAATTACAGGCGATAGTATTCAGTTAAAAAACAATACTGTCACCAATAAATTAGATTCTTTGAAAGTTTTAAAAAATGCTTTTATGATTCAAAAAGACTCGTTATCTGAAGATGATTTTAATCAGATAAAAGGACGAAATATTTACGGTAAATTTGAAAAAAGCAAGTTAAAAACCATGCTTGTAAAAGGAAATGCCGAATCGTTGTATTATAACAGAAACGAAAACACCAAAAAATTAGAAACCGTTACCAAAGAAATTGCCAGCGATATTGAATTTACCTTTGCTGAAAATGAAATTATAGAAACGAAATATTTTAAATTATCCGAAGGAAAAACATTTCCTCCCTCTGAATTCCCATCCGAAGAAAAAAAATTCAGAGGCTTTATTTGGCGTAGCGATGAGCAACCTTTAAGCGTTGATGATCTTTTCAAAAAAGATAAAAAACCCTTGACTTCTATAAAAAAAATCATCAAAAATGATACCGCTGTAAAAAAGGTAAAAAAACAGTATTTAAAAGCACAATTCAAAAAAAGTGCGCCTAGAAAACAACTTTTAAGAAAAATTAAATAGCCGTATAAAGATGAAAAACGATTTTTTAAAATACCAAGGACAAACAACACCACATCCTTTAGCTATTGAAATTTCTCACGCAAACGGAAGCTATATCTACGATAAAAAGGGCAAAAAAATGCTCGATTTCGTAGCTGGAGTTTCGGCAAATAGCCTCGGGCATAATCATCCAAAAGTTACCGAAGCTATTAAAAAACAGCTCGATTCTTATACCCACGTTATGGTTTATGGCGAGTTTATTCAGCAACCACAATTAGATTTATGCAAGACTTTAGCAAAAACATTGCCTGAAAATTTATCGTCAGTTTACTTGGTAAATTCAGGAACAGAAGCAACCGAAGGCGCTTTAAAATTAGTAAAACGCTTTACGGCAAGGGCTGAAATTATTGCCGCTAAAAACGGGTATCACGGAAACACCCAAGGCGCAATGAGCGTTTGCGGAGCCGAAGCTCAAAACCGAGCATTTCGTCCTTTAATTCCTGGTGTAAAGTTTATCGAATTTAATAATGAAATCGATTTAGATAAAATTACCACAAAAACAGCAGGCGTTATTTTAGAAACCATCCAAGGTGGAGCTGGTTTTATCGAACCTAAAAATGATTATTTATCAAAAGTAAAAAAACGCTGCGAAGAGGTTGGCGCTTTATTAATTTTAGATGAAATTCAAACAGGTGTTGGACGTACAGGAAAATTTTGGGGATTTGAAAATTACAATGTTATTCCTGATATTATTATTACAGGAAAAGGCTTAGGTGGCGGTATGCCAATTGGTGCGTTTATTGCTTCTTTTGATGTAATGAATTGCTTAAAAGAAAACCCTAAATTAGGACATATTACTACTTTTGGTGGGCATCCTGTAATTGCAAGTGCTGCTTTGGCAACTGTTGACGAAATTACATCGTCAAATCTTATTAAAGAATCCCTACGAAAAGAAGCGATTATTAGGGATAAATTTAAAAACCATAAGGCTATTAAAGAAATTCGAGGAAGAGGTTTAATGCTTGCTTTAGTAGTAGAATCGCCTGAAATTGCCTCAAAAATAATTTTGAATTGCTTAGATAAAGGGCTGATTTTATTCTGGCTACTTTTTGAAGGAAGCGCTATAAGAATCACTCCTCCATTAACTATTTCAGATGATGAAATTAAAGAAGGATGTGATTTAATTTTAAATGAATTGAATAATCTTTAAGCTGAAAAAAATCGCAATTTCTTTTATTCTTCATAGATTTCACTCTAAAAAAGATAAAAAAATTGCGATTATAATTAAGAGCCTGTTTAAATTTCATCTAAAAAAATAAGACAAAAAAACAAGGAATCGCATCCTGATTTACCGTAGTTCTCCTGTTGATGTGATACTGAAATAATTCAGCATAACGTTTATCTCTTTTAAAAAACACTTTCTTTAAAATTTAAACGGCTCTAATAATTTTAAATAGCTTAATTAAACCAAAAACTCAAATAAATTAGGTTTATCGTTTAAATATTCTCCATAAAAATTAAGCGCTTTCATTCTTGCAATTAAAGGCGCTAAATCTTCTTTTTTTACCAATTCAATTCCAACCACGGCTGGTGCATTTTCTTTACTCGATTTTTTGGAATATTCGAAAAAAGTAATGTCATCATTTTTACCTAAAACATCCATTAAAAAATCTTTTAACGCGCCTGCTCTTTGCGGAAATCGGATGATAAAATAATGTTTTAATTCGCTATATAATAAGGCACGTTCTTTAATTTCGGCGGTTCTAGCAATATCGTTATTACTTCCGCTAATTACACAAACAACGTTTTTACCTTTAATTTCTTCGGCAAAAAAATCTAATGCTGTTATGGTTAAAGCGCCTGCAGGTTCTACCACAATGGCTTCTCTATTGTATAAATCTAAAATTGTTTGACATACTTTTCCTTCAGGAACGGTTATCATATCGTGTAAATTTTCTTTACAGATATCGAAGGTTAAATTTCCTACTTGCTGTACTGCCGCGCCATCGATAAACTTATCAATTTTAGCTAATTTTATATTTTTATTTGCCTCAATCGAAGTTTTCATAGACGCTGCTCCTGCTGGTTCTACGCCGATTACTTTGGTTGTTGGTGATAATAATTTAAAAATACTCGACACCCCAGAGGCCAAGCCTCCACCGCCTACGGGAACAAATACGTAATCAATAATTTCTTTAGATTGCTCGATAATTTCTAAACCAACGGTTGCCTGTCCTTCAATAATTTTTTGATCATCAAAAGGATGCACAAATGTTTTTTCTAAAGTATCGCAAATGTTTTTTGCATATTTATAAGCATCGTCAAACGTATCGCCCGATAATTGAATATCAACATAATCGCCACCAAACATTTTTACCTGCGCTACTTTTTGCTTTGGCGTAGGTGCTGGCATTACAATTGTACCGTGAATTTGAAGTTTTTTACACGCAAAAGCAACTCCTTGCGCATGGTTTCCCGCACTTGCACAAACAATTCCGTTTGCTCGTTGGGCTTGTGTTACCGAGTTCATTTTATTGTAAGCGCCTCTAATTTTGTACGATCTTACCTGTTGTAAATCCTCTCTTTTTAAGAAAATGTTTGCGTTATATTTTTCGGAATAAATATAATTATTTAATAGCGGAGTTTCTATAGCCACACCTTTTAGTGTAGCTACAGCCTCTCTTACCGCTTTTATTGTTGGTGAATATATAGTTTGTGTTTGCATATTTTTAATGAAAAACTACGGCTTCTTTTTCTTGTTCTTGAGTTATTGTTTTCATTGCCGTCATTGACGCTCTTAATGTTTTACCAATTGCTTCAATCGGGTGATTTTGAATTGCCGTATTTACAGCGATTAACGCTAAATTATCGACTTCGTTCGAATTTGTCGCTGAATTTTTAAACGCTTTACCGATAATATTCGTATCAACAGTTTTCATAAAATCAACTAATAATGGTTTTGCGGCGTGGTCAAATAAATAACAACCATATTCAGCAGTATCAGAAATAATACGGTTCATTTCGTATAATTTTTTTCTAGCAACCGTGTTTGCAATTAAAGGCAATTCATGTAACGATTCATAATATGCCGATTCTGCTTTAATTCCTGACGCTACCATGTTGTCGTAAGCTAACTCTACTCCTGCTCTTACAAAGGCAACCATTAAAGTTCCGTGGTCAAAAAATTCTTGATCGCTAATTTCTGCAGATGTAGCTGCTGTTTTTTCAAAAGATGTTTCACCTGTTTCAGCTCTCCAAGACAATAAATTTACATCGTCATTTGCCCAGTCTTCCATCATTGTTTTAGAAAAATGCCCCGACATAATATCGTCCATATGCTTTACAAACAACGGTGCCATAATTGTTTTTAACTCTTCTGAAATTTCAAAAGCTTTAATTTTTGCAGGGTTCGATAAACGATCCATCATGTTGGTAATTCCTCCATGTTTTAGAGCTTCGGTAATCACTTCCCAACCGTATTGAATTAATTTAGAGGCGTATCTAGGTTCGATTCCTTTTTCAATCATGCTATCAAAAGATAAAATAGAAGCCGTTTGTAAAACACCACATAAAATGGTTTGTTCGCCCATTAAATCTGACTTTACCTCAGCTACAAATGATGACTCTAAAACTCCTGCTTTGTGTCCTCCCGTTGCCACTGCGTATGCTTTTGCTTGTGCCCATCCTTTATTTTCAGGGTCATTTTCTGGGTGAACTGCAATTAAAGTTGGTACTCCGAAACCTCTTTTATATTCTTCTCGAACTTCTGTTCCAGGGCATTTTGGTGCCACCATAATCACGGTTAAATCTTCACGGACTTGCATTCCTTCTTCTACGATATTAAAACCGTGCGAATACGATAAGGTAGCTCCTTTTTTCATCAAAGGCATCACCGTATTTACAACTCTAGTATGTTGTTTATCGGGTGTTAAATTTAAGACTAAATCGGCAGTAGGAATTAAGGCTTCAAAAGTATCTACCGTAAAATTATTTTCAGAGGCATTTTTAAAAGAAGCTCTTTTTTCTTGAATTGCGGCGCTACGTAACGCGTAAGAAACATCCAAACCTGAATCTCTCATGTTTAACCCTTGGTTTAACCCCTGCGCTCCACAACCGATAATAACTACTTTTTTTCCTTCTAATGCTTTTACACCCTCAGAAAATTCTGAAGCTTCCATAAATCTGCATTTTGCTAATTGTTCTAATTTTCCTGCTAATGATAATGTATTGAAATAATTTGTTGCCATTTTTATAGTTGTTTGGTGTTGTTATTTTATGAATTAATCTACTAATAAAGTTGAAATTTTCATTTCATCCTTGGTAATTGCAATACGCCCTGAACGTACAAATTGCATAATTCCATGTTTATCTAAAGTATGATATAAGGCTTCAATTTCTTGTTTTGTTCCTGATTTTTCAAGCACAAAAAAATCTTTATTAATATTGATAACTCTCGATTTACTACTATTTATGATTGTTTGAATTTCATCATTTTCAAGCAACGATTTAGAGCTTAATTTAAACAGACAAGATTCTTGATAAATCGTATTTTCATCGGTATGATAATACGCCTTAATAACCTCAACTTGTTTTTCAATTTGCCCGATAATTTTTTTAATTTGTTCTTCGGATACTTTTACAAGCAGTGTAATTCTTGAAACACTTTTTATTTCTGATTTAGAAATATTCATGCTTTCAATATTGATATTTCGTCTTAAAAAGATTCCTGAAACTCTATTCAACAATCCTACATTATTTTCTGTATAAACAGAAACGGTATATGTTTGTTTATTTTCCATGTTTTCTATAATTACGATATTTTATGATAATCTTATATCTGAAACTGATGCTCCTGTTTCGATCATAGGAAACACATTATTTTCTTTTTCAACACAAACCTCTAAAAAATAAGCATCTTTTGACGCCATCATTTCTTTAACCGTGCTTGCTAAATCTTCTCTTTTGCTAACTCTTTTCGCATCGATGCTATATCCTTTTGCTATTGCCACAAAATCAGGATTTGTCATTTCTGTAGATGCGTATCTTTTATCAAAAAATAGTTGTTGCCATTGGCGAACCATTCCTAGAAATTCGTTGTTAAGCACCACAATTTTCACCGCTGTTTTATTTTGTAAAATAGTCCCTAATTCTTGAATGGTCATTTGAAAACCACCATCACCAGCAATCATTACAACCTCTCTTTCAGGAGCTCCCATTTTTGCTCCAATTGCAGCAGGTAAGGCAAAGCCCATAGTTCCTAATCCGCCAGAGGTAATATTACTTTTTGTTTTGTTAAATTTCGCATAACGACAGGTGAACATTTGGTGCTGCCCAACATCGGAAACAATAATTGCATCACCACCTGAAGCGATATTGATCTCTTTTAAAACCTCCGCCATAGTTAAACCATCTTTCGAAGGAAATAAATCTTCTTTCTTTACTTTATCATATTCAATAGCTTCTAATTTGGTGAATTCTTCTAGCCATTTATCATGATTACTCTTATTGACTAGCGGTAAAAGTGCTGCTAAAGTTTCTTTAACATCACCTAAAACAGCGACATCAGCTTTTACATTTTTATCGATTTCGGCTGGGTCTATTTCAAAATGAATAACCTTTGCCTGCTTTGCATATTTAGCTAAATTTCCAGTAACACGGTCGTCAAAACGCATTCCTACGGCAATTAAAACATCGCATTGGTTGGTTAATTTATTGGGTGCATAATTTCCGTGCATTCCAACCATTCCAACATTTAGTTGGTGATCGGTAGGCAATGCCGATAACCCTAAAATTGTCCAAGCTGAAGGAATATTTGCTTTTTCGATAAAATCTTTAAATTCTTGTTCAGCTTCTCCTAAAATAACCCCTTGCCCAAAAACGATTAAAGGTTTTTTAGCCGAATTAATTAGTTTAGCTGCTTCTTGAACTTGCGTTAATTCAACAGCTGGTTTTGCTTTATAACTACGTACCGAAGTACATTTTTTGTATTCAAAATCAAACATTTCAAACTGAGCATCTTTAGTAATATCAATTAAAACTGGTCCTGGACGCCCCGATTTAGCGATATAAAAAGCCTTTGCAAAAACTTCAGGAATTTCCGAAGCTTTTGTAATTTGATAATTCCACTTGGTTACAGGCGTTGAAATACCAACAATATCAGTTTCCTGAAAAGCATCAGAACCCAATAAATGTGATGCTACTTGCCCGGTTACGCAAACCATTGGCGTAGAATCTATTTGCGCATCGGCAATTCCTGTAATTAAATTGGTAGCCCCCGGCCCTGAAGTTGCTAGCGCCACTCCTACTTTACCTGTTGCTCTGGAAAACCCTTGTGCGGCATGTGTTGCTCCTTGTTCATGACGTGTTAAAACGTGGTTTATTTTATCTTGATACTTATATAATTCGTCATAAACTGGCATAATTGCGCCACCAGGATACCCATAAATTAAATCTGCTCCTTCTGCTAATAAACATTTTACAACAGCTTCTGCCCCTGAAATATGTACTTTTTGATCTGAAACTGTTTTAGGTTGTGTTTGTGTGTTTGTGTTCATAATTTCAGTTATTAAAATGCATCAGTAACACATCCTTTTGATGCTGAAGCTACTGTTTTTGCGTATTTATATAAAATTCCTTTTTTATGCTTTAATTCTGGAGCAACCCAATTTTTTCTTCTTTCTGCTAATTCTTGATCAGAAAGTAAAACATTTATTGAGTTATCTTCGGCACTAATTTTAATTTTATCACCTGTTTTTAAAAGTGCGATATTTCCTCCTGATTGCGCTTCGGGTGTTATATGCCCTACTACAAAACCATGTGTTCCTCCTGAAAAACGACCGTCGGTAATTAATGCAACCGATTTTCCTAAACCTGCTCCCATAATAAGTGAGGTTGGCTTTAACATTTCAGGCATTCCTGGTCCTCCTTTTGGTCCTACATATCGAATAACAACAACATCGCCTCTTTCAACTTCTCCGTTTGATATTCCTGTATTTGCTTCTTGTTCGCTATTATAAACAACCGCTTTTCCTTCAAAAAGCAAACCTTCGTTTCCTGAAATTTTAGCCACAGCACCTTCGGAAGCTAAATTCCCGTAAATTATTTGAATATTTCCAGATGTTTTTAAAGCTTTATCGGTTGGATGAATTACATCTTGCTCCTCAAATTCCATTGGGGTAACATCGGCTAAATTTTCGGCTAATGTTTTTCCTGTTACCGTCAAACAATCGCCATGTAAATAGCCGTTATCTAATAAATATTTCATCACCGCAGGCGTTCCTCCTACCGAATGAACATCTTCCATTAAATATTTCCCTGAAGGTTTTAAATCGGCAATTAATGGTGTTCTATCGCTTACTTTTTGAAAATCTTCTAAGGTAAAATCAATATCCGCAGCATGGGCAATTGCTAAAAAGTGCAATACCGCATTGGTTGATCCTCCCAAAGCATTTACAAGCGCAATAGCATTTTCTATGGATTTTTTAGAGATAATATCCAAAGGTTTTAAATCTAAAATCAATAAATTTTTAATCGCCAGAGCGGTTCTTTCAGCTTCGGATAATTTATTAGGATTTTCCGCAGGAATTGACGAGTTATAAGGCAATGTAAACCCCATACATTCAATTGCCGAAGCCATGGTGTTTGCGGTGTACATTCCGCCACAAGCACCCGCCCCAGGAATAGCTCTTTTTATAATTTCTTTATATTCGTCTTCGTCAATTTCGCCAGCTACTTTTTGCCCTAAAGCTTCAAATGCCGATACGATATTTAATTTTTTTCCTTTATAATTACCTGAAGCAATTGTACCGCCATACATCATAATTGACGGGCGATTTAAACGCAACATTGCAATCACAGCTCCTGGCATATTTTTATCGCAACCAACTACCGACACCAGGGCATCATAACTTTGTGCGTTCATCACAATTTCAATAGAATCGGCAATAACATCTCTTGATGCTAACGAATAATTCATCCCTGAAGTTCCCATTGAAATACCGTCAGAAACACCAATTGTATTAAAACCTAAGCCTACTAAACCAGCAATTTTTGTTTCAATTTTAACTTCCGCAGCCAAGTTATTTAAGTGCATATTACACGGGTTTCCGTCATAACCTGTACTTGCAATACCAACTTGGGCTTTGCTCATATCTTGATCAGTTAAACCAACGGCATACAACATTGCTTGCGATGCGGGTTGCGATTCGTCTTGCGTTAACCTACTACTGTGTTTGTTTAATTTCATTTTATTTCTTTTTAATCGTACTACTTTTTTATTTTTATCAATTGATTAATTGATTTAATTTTTTCACCTTACTAAAAACTAACGTTATTTTTTTATCCTTTATAAACCTTAATTTTTATTGATTTTTACCTGCTGCTATTCAAAATTATTTTATTGTATTAAAATTGCCATCTTTTTTTAGCCGATTTAATGATATCTAACAGGCTACTTAAAACCTCAACAACTTCAAAAACAACCAATTACCAATTAAATTATATACTATTCAATACTTTAAATTCCTGCTATAAAAACAGTAATTAACAAATACATCGCCTTTTATTTAAAAACTCATACTATTATATTGCTAACAAAAAAAGCTTCCTATTTTAGGAAGCTTTTTAAATTTATAAAATATAAAATACACTTCCTTATCCTTGCGAAATAATCACAACGACAATAATAGAAATAATATTTAAAATTTGTTTTTTCATTTGATTTGGCAAATATCAGTGTTTTTTATTAAATTATCCTAACTAAAATCCACTATTTTACATAAACTACACATTTTACGAAATCCTTAATTTAAGTAATAATTTCAACTTGTTTTTTTTTATAAATTAACCAGATACGGCTAATTATAAAGTATCTTCTAATTTAAGTAGGTATTTTTTAGGTATCAAATAAAGTAGCCACTAAAAAATTGGTATTTTTTTAGTGATTTAAGTAATATCTTCTTAATTTAAACAGCGCATGTTCATATTTTGATTGACAACTTTCAATATTTCCTTCAAAGCGTATTTCTTTTTTTATTCCAAAACAAAAAATTCCTTTACCTTTTGCCATTCGTCCTAATTTACGTGCTGATTTTATCGATAGCTTTTCATAAAGTGGCGTTACTATTTGACATTGCTCTATTTTTGTGTTTTTAGCATCCCATTGTTTTGCCCTTTCTCCTTTTAGTATCTTTTCAGAAAAAAGAATATTTTTAAGCAGTGGAAAATAATATTTCAACACATTTTTAGAACCTTGATTAGCAAACCAAATTATTTCTTTATTTCTGATAAAAATTTTTCGAATAAAATAGTTATCAATTTTAGAAAACTGCGTTGCTACGACAGCCATTATTCCTACGGAAATTATTTCGTGTCCATTCTTTTTTCGAGTCTTGTCAAACCACCGATAAAAATCACGAATTTGACTTATTTTTTGATATTTTAAATAGCCATTATTTATAGATAGATTATATGTATTGGCTTTTTTCCAGATTGCTGTATTTCTCTTTCTGTCTTTTTTAAGCCAACAGCCTTTACAAAGAATGGTTTTATTGGTTACTTTTTTATAGCTTCTTAAATTTTTCCATTCTTGAGAAAAGCTATTATAAGTATTTAAGATAAGTAAAAAAAATACGGCGCTAAATAGCTTTTTATTCATTTAATAATTATAAATTTTAGGCTTTTTTATATTGTTTAACATTTCTATAAACTAAGCATTATGCTTTATTATTAGCGGCATTATATATTAATTTTAAAAATTGTGATATAATCAGAAAGGCAATTCCGGTCATTAAGCGATATTTACTAAAAATAGTATTCGGGTATAAGTCTGTCAAAGATATTATTAGAATACTTAAAGCAGAAATCCAAACGATTCCAATTGCAATTAAGGTTGTTTTTTTCATTTTGAAAACTGTATTCATAAATTTTTTAGCTTCAAAATTAGGTGAATTTATTTAAGAGTCTTTTTAAAAATTAAAGAAAGTGTCAGTTCGAGTGTTTTTTTCCTTCAAAAAAATGTATCGAGAACTTTTTTAGCATCAAAAATAAAAGAATTCAAATTCTCGATACAATTTTAATTCCTTTTAGTCATTAAAATCACTCGAATTGACAAAAATCATCAAAAAAACTGAAATAAAATCCCTTTGATAGATTCAATTTCCTGTTTGTATGCTACAAAGCTTTTTTAAATGAAATTTAAACAGGCTCTAATAAAAAGTAAAGTAGTTAAAATAGTTGTATCTTTTATAAGATGTAATATAAAATATGTATTTAAAGAATTAACCAGTTCAAAACCCAACAAAAAATCCCGCACTAAAAAGTACGGGATTTTATAATATATTTCAAAAATTAAATTATTCACCAACCAAAGCGAGCAACTATATAATAGTACTCTGCCCCATGTGAATATTTTTAAAATTGATATTGCTATCCTCTTTGTTATAGATATAATCAGCAATAAAATCACCAACCTTACTTGTTCCAAAATTCTTATCCGAAGCAATATCTTGAGTCGTTATTCCTAATTCTAATGATTTATCAACAGCCGCTTCTACAACAAACGATTCTTCGTGTAAACCTAAATGTTTCAACAACATCGCTGCCGATAAAATAGCCGCTAACGGATTAGCTATATCTTTTCCTTTTGCTTGTGGAAATGAACCGTGAATTGGTTCAAAAAGTGCATTTTCTTTTCCGATAGATGAAGAAGCCAATAAACCGATAGAACCACCAATTACACTTGCTTCATCCGATAAAATATCGCCAAATAAATTTTCGGTTAAAATAACGTCAAACTGCTTCGGATTTAAAATTAATTGCATCGCAGCGTTATCAACATAAATAAAATCAAGCGCTACATCAGGATATTGTTTTGCTAAAGCGGTAACTGTTTTACGCCACAATCTTGAGGTTTCCAGCACGTTTGCCTTATCGACTAACGTTAATTTTTTACGCCTGTTTTGCGCTGCTTTAAAAGCCAAATGCGCAATGCGTTCAATTTCAAATACCGAATAAGAACAGCTGTCAGAAGCCGTTTGCTTATCGTCACTTAATTCTTTTGTTCCGAAGTAAATTCCGCCCGTTAATTCTCTATAAATAGTAATATCAGTCCCTTGAATAATTTCTCTTTTTAAGGGAGAATTATCAATTAATTGACTGTATGCTTTTACAGGACGCTCGTTGCAAAAAAGACCTAATTCTTTTCGTAATTTTAACAAACCTTGCTCTGGGCGCACCTTTGCAGTAGGGTCGTTATCATATTTAGGATCACCGATGGCACCAAATAAAATGGCATCACTTTTTTTACATAAATCAATCGTTTCTTCTGGCAACGGATTTCCCGTTTTATCAATAGCGCAAGCACCCATTAAAGCCTCTTTAAACATAAAGGTATGATCATACACATTTGCTACTGCTTTTAACACTTTTTGTGCCTGAGCAGTTACTTCTGGACCTATACCATCCCCGGGAATTACAGCGATATTAAATTTCATCTTTTATCTTTTATAATGAAGCCTCAAAAGCTTCTATTTTATCTTTTTTACTTACTAAAAAATCAATGTCATCATAGCCATTAATCATACATACTTTTTTATATGGATTAATTTCAAAACTACGCGTACCAACAGCTGTTTTAATTTCTTGATTTTCTAAGTCAATAATAACACTTGTCGTTGGATTTTCAGTGATTTTTTTCAATAATTTTTTTAAATACTCTTCGGATACCTGCACGGGTAAAATTCCGTTATTCAAAGCGTTCCCTTTAAAAATATCAGCAAAAAAGCTACTAACCACTACTTTAAACCCGTAGCCAGACAACGCCCAAGCCGCGTGTTCTCTACTCGAACCACAGCCAAAATTATCGCCAGCAATTAAAATACTTCCTGTATAATTTTTATTATTTAAGATAAATTCTTCATTTAGGCTTCCATCTTTATGAAAACGCCAATCTCTAAAAACATTATCACCAAATCCTTTTTTATCAGTCGCTTTTAAAAAACGAGCAGGAATAATTTGATCGGTATCTACATTTTCTGTTAGCAACGGAACCGCTGTATCGGTTAATTTTATAAATTTTTCCATTTTAATTTAACTGTTTTGTAATATCAATAATTTTTCCTGCAACAGCAGTTGCTGCGGCAATTAATGGACTTGCTAAAATAGTTCTAGATCCTTGCCCTTGCCTACCTTCAAAATTTCTGTTAGAGGTAGAAACGCAATATTCACCTTCCGGAATTTTATCGTCATTCATTGCCAAACAAGCCGAACAACCAGGCTGACGCAGTTCAAAACCAGCAGTTTCAAAAATAGTTTTTAAGCCCTCCGCCTCAATTTGTTTTGCCACTTTTTGCGATCCCGGAACTAACCAGGCATTTACATTTTGTGCTTTTTGCTTTCCTTTTACGTAATTTGCAACCTCTCTAAAATCTTCAATTCGAGAATTTGTACAACTTCCGATAAACACATAATTTACTTGTTTATCAATTAAAGTTTCCCCTTTTTTAAAATTCATGTACGCCAATGATTTTTCAAAAGAAGCATCATTTTCCTGCGGAATATTTTCAGAAATTTTAATTCCCATTCCTGGGTTTGTTCCGAAGGTTAGCATCGGCTCAATATCTTGGGCATTTAACGTATATTCCTTATCAAAAGTAGCATCAGCATCCGTTTTTAAGGTTTCCCAATAAGCTACTTTTTTATCAAAATCACTACCTTTTGGTGCAAATTCTTTTCCTTTTACGTAGTCAAAAGTAGTTTTATCAGGCGCTATCATTCCTCCTCTTGCGCCCATTTCAATACTCATATTACAAACCGTCATTCTGCCTTCCATCGACATTTCTTCAAAGACATTTCCTGCGTATTCGCAAAAATAACCTGTCCCTGAATTGGTTCCTAATTGAGCTATAATATAAAGTATCACATCTTTTGGTAAAACACCTTTTTTCAATTTTCCGTTTACCGTAACACGCAAGCTTTTGGGTTTTTGAAGCAACAAACATTGGCTTGCAAAAACTTGTGCCACTTGACTTGTTCCAATTCCGAAAGCAATGGTTCCAAAAGCTCCATGTGTAGATGTATGCGAATCTCCACAAACCATGGTCATTCCTGGCTGTGTAATTCCTAATTCTGGCGCTATAACGTGAACAATTCCGTTATTTTCGTGCCCTAATTCGTATAAAGTAATATTATTTTCCTTACAATTTTTAGTTAATTCTGCTAATTGATTTCTCGATAAATCATCCTCAATAGGCAAATGCTGATTTACCGTTGGCGTATTATGGTCAGCGGTAGCAACAATTTTATCGGGTCTTGCAACTGGAATATTTCGTTCTTTCAACTCATTAAAAGCCTGAGGGCTGGTAACTTCGTGAATTAAATGCTTGTCTATATATAAAACCTGTGGACCGTTTTCAATGGTATCTACCACATGAGCGTCCCAAACTTTATCAAATAATGTTTTTCCCATTATCATTTATGCTATTATTTATTTGTGCTAATTTATGCTACTATTATTTTTGATATTTTATTGACTTCCTCCATTAATCTATGAAGATCTTGATCAACTACTTCTTTTTGAGTATCGGCAACTTTTAAGAATAACTGATATGCCGAATCTAACTGTATTTTGGTCAATTCGTAGCCTATATTTTTAGAACGATATGCCAATGCCGCTCTTCCGCTTCGGGCAGTTAAAACGATGGCACTTTCTGTTACACCAACATCTAACGGATTCATAATTTCGTAGGTTTCACGGTTTTTGATAACCCCATCTTGATGAATTCCTGAACTATGCGCAAAGGCATTTGCTCCTACAATTGCTTTGTTTGCTTGTACATCCATTCCCATACTTTCACGCACCATTATACTAGTATCGTACAATAATTTGGTGTTAATATCGGTCTGTAAATTCAAATACGGATGTTGTTTTAAAATCATTACCACTTCCTCTAAAGCGGTATTTCCTGCACGCTCCCCGATTCCGTTAACCGTACATTCTATTTGCCTTGCTCCGTTAATAACTCCAGCAATTGAATTTGCGGTTGCCAAGCCTAAATCGTTATGACAATGACAAGATAAGATTACATTTTCAATTCCTTTTACATTCTCTTTTAAATATTTAATTTTCGCACCATATTCTTCAGGCAAACAATATCCTGTGGTATCAGGAATATTTAAAACCGTAGCGCCCGATTTTATCATTTCTTCACAAACCTTTGCCAAGAAAACATTGTCGGTTCTTCCTGCATCTTCGGCGTAAAACTCTACATCGTCCACAAAATTTTTAGCATAAGAAACCGCTTCTTTTCCTCTTCGGATAACCTCACTTTGTGAAGAATTAAATTTATATTTTATATGAGAATCACTTGTTCCGATTCCTGTATGAATTCTTGGTTTCACCGCATTTTTTAACGCTGCGGCTGCCACTTCAATATCTTTTTTAACCGCGCGTGTTAATCCACAAACGGTAGCATTTTTAACAATTTTTGAAATTTCTTGTACCGAAGCAAAATCTCCAGGGCTTGACACAGGAAAACCAGCTTCAATAACATCGACTCCTAAAAAATCAAGCCTTTCGGCGATAATTAATTTTTGTGTCGTGTCTAACTTACAACCAGGCACTTGCTCGCCATCACGAAGTGTTGTATCAAAAATTTGTACTTTATCGTTTTGCATCTATCTTAATTTATTTACCTTTAATTAATCAAATATAGCTGTTGATGTCTTTAATTTATTTAAAAAAAAAGGATAACCTACGATATTTAACTTTAAAAAAAATATTTTAAAGCACTGAAAAATAAGAGTTTATGACAAACTATACTACACCGTTCAATCAACAAAACGATACGTTATTTGTACTGATAAAATCTTTATCAAAATCTGAAAAACGTCAGTTTAACCTTTACGTTGGTCGTTTAGAAGGAAACAATGACGCTAAATTTTTTGCGCTGTTCAAATTTTTAGATAAACAAAAAAAATATGATGAAAAAATTATCATCAAAAATAATATTGTAAGCAAACAGCAGCTCTCTAATTTAAAAGCACATTTATACAAGCAAATTTTAATTAGTCTGCGGATGAACCCCGCACATAAAAACATCCGAATTCAAATACGAGAATTGTTAGATTTTGCGACTATTTTGTATCAAAAAGGATTGTACAAACAAAGTTTAAAACTACTCGATAAAGCCAAAAATATGGCGATTGATAGCGAAGAAAAAAACATTGCTTACGAAATTGTAGAATTTGAAAAAGTCATTGAAAGTCAATATATTACCCGAAGTATTAGCACCCGATCAGACCAATTAACCATTCAAGCAAAAGAACTGAGTCAGCAAAATGTAATTGCTAGTAAATTGTCTAATTTATCGCTACAATTATATGGCGCTTTGTTAAAAAACGGCTATGTAAAAAATGATATTGAGCTTCAAAAAGCAACTTCTTATTTTAATTCAAGATTGCCAAATTACCAGTATGATACCTTAGGATTTAGAGAAAAATTATGGCTTTACAAGGCTCATTTATGGCGTAGTTTTTTAACACAAGATTTTTTACAAAGCTATAAATATGCCAATAAATGGGTCGATTTATTTAAAAACGATCCTAAAAACATTGCAATTCATCCTGTTTTTTACTTAAAAGGAAAAAACTATTTATTAGAAAGCTTATTTTTCATCAAGCATTTTACCAAATTTAAAAAAGAACTGCTTTTTTTTGAAAAAGAAATCGAAAATAACGACATCCCAATAAATAGCAATACCGAAATTTTAATTTTTCAATACTATTATGCAAACAAATTACACCTGCATTTTTTAGAAGGAAGTTTTTCAGAAGGAGCATATTTAGTAGCCACTATAAATAGTAAAATTGCACTTTATAAAAACAAGTTAGACAACCATCATATTGTTGTGTTGTATTATAAAATAGCTAGTTTATATTTTGGAATGGGCAACAATAAAGAATGTATTTTTTACTTGAATAAAATTATAAAATCGAAAAAAATACATGTAGCCCAAGACCTGCAATGTTTTGCCAGAGTTTTAAGTTTAATTGCCCATTACGAATGCGGTTTAGATTACGATTTTGAATTACAATTTAAAGACACCTACCGCTTTTTATTAAAAATGGAAAACCTTCAAGAAGTTCAAAAAGAACTTATATCGTCAATAAAAGCGCTAGGCGACGTATATCCACATCAAATAAAAAAGGAATTTAAAAAAATTTATGATCGATTAAAAGTATATGAAAATCATCCGTATGAAAAAAGAGCCTTCCTATATTTAGACATTCTTTCGTGGTTGGCATCTAAAATAGAAAATAAAACAGTCGCCGAAATCATCAAAAACAAATACCTTCAAAATTCTAAAAATAGTGCTAAAAAATTAAAATAACGCCTTGGAAATCGCTTTAATATTGTCACTTTTCCCCATAGAATAATAATGTAAAACAGGCACACCCGACTTTAATAATTCTTGCGATTGCGCAATTGCCCATGCAATTCCAAGCTCTCGAACCTGCTGATTATTTTTACACAATTCTATTTCGGTGATTAAATTTTGTGGCAAATCAATTTTAAAAACCTGTGGTAATAATTGCAAATGACGCTTTACCGAAATCGGTTTTATCCCAGGGATAATCGGCACGGTAATGCCCATTTCTCTTGCGTGTTTTACAAACTCAAAATACTTTTTATTGTCAAAAAACATTTGCGTAACCACATAATCTGCCCCTGCATCGACTTTTTCTTTTAGGCGTTTTAAATCGGTTTGTAGCGACGGAGCTTCTAAATGTTTTTCGGGATATCCCGCAACGCCAATACAAAAATCAGCCTTATGATTTGCCTCAATTACATCGTGTAAATATTTCCCTTTATTTAAATTTTTAATTTGCGCCACCAATTGTGTTGCATATTGATGCCCGCCTTTACTCACCTCAAAATACCGCTGATGACTCATGGCATCGCCTCGCAATGCCATTACATTTTCGATACCTAAATAATGGCAATCGACCAATAAATATTCGGTTTCTTCTTTACTAAAACCGCCACAAAGCACGTGTGGCACGGTATCGACATCGTATTTATGTTTTATCGCCGCACAAATACCAACTGTTCCAGGACGCATTCTAGTAATTTTCCGATCTAATAAACCGTTTCCTTTATCAATATATAAATGCTCTTCTCTTGAGGTTGTAACATCGATAAAAGGGGGATTAAATTCCATTAACGGCTCAATGTTTTGATATAAATCTTGAATATTATTTCCTTTTTTCGGCGGAATAATTTCAAACGAAAACAATGTTTTTCCGTTTGCTTTTTCGATATGTTTGGTTACTTTCATAAAATTTATTTTTAATGATTTAAAGCCTGTTTAAATTTTATTTAAAAAGGTTTTATAGCTGAAAAATCGAATCCGTCAAACTGAATTTATTTCAGTTTCGCATCCTGATTTACCGTAGTTCTTTGCTTTTTTTGATAATTATTGTCAATTCGAGTGATTTTAATGACTAAAAGGAATTAAAATAGTATCGAGAATTTGAATTATTTCATGTTGATTAACTTTAATATTAAAAAAGTTCTCGATACAATTTTTTTGAAGAAAAAAAATCACTCGAACTGACAGTTTATTTAATTTTTAAACAGGCTCTTATACATCGGCAATAGCAGGATGTAACCATTTTCTAGCTTTTTCTAAAGTGATATTTTTTCTATCTGCAAAATCACGCACTTGGTCATCGGTAATTTTCCCTAATCCGAAGTATTTTGCTTCTTTATTTGCAAAATAATATCCCGAAACTGCTGCTGCTGGCCACATCGCTAAACTTTCGGTAAGGGTTACGCCTATTTTTTCTTCGACATTTAAAAGACTCCAAATCGTTTGTTTTTCTAAATGATCAGGGCAAGCAGGATAGCCCGGTGCAGGACGGATTCCTTTATAATTTTCTTTAATTAACTCTTCGTTCGATAAAGTTTCATCAAATGCATATCCCCAATGTTTTGTTCGTATTCTGTGATGCAAATATTCCGCAAAAGCTTCGGCAAAACGATCGGCAATTGCCTGTACCATAATCGCATTATAATCGTCTTCTTTGTCTTTATATTTTTTTGCTAACTGGTCTGCCCCAAAAATTGCAGTACAAAATGCCCCCATATAATCTTGTTTTCCTAATTCTTTTGGAGCTATAAAATCGGCTAAAGCAATACTTGGTTTTCCATCTCGCTTTTTTAATTGCTGACGCAGGGTTCTAAAAACAGCAATTTCTTTTGAATTTTTCTGAATAGAAATATCATCATCGTTTATAGAATTTGCTTCAAATAAGCCGAAAATTGCTTTAGATTTTAACAATTGCTTGCTAATGATTTTATCTAAAATTATTTTTGAATCTTCAAATAATTGTGTTGCCTGTTCACCGACAATTTCATCAGTTAAAATAGCGGGGTATTTTCCGTGCAAATCCCAACTTCTAAAAAACGGACTCCAATCAATAAAAGGTACTAATTCTTTTAAACTTACTTGTTCTAAAGTTTGAACACCTAATTCTTTTGGTTTTACTATTGATGACATTTCCCAATCTATTTTAAATTTGCGTTTTCTAGCTTCTTCAATAGAAGTATATGCCTTTGTTTTTCCTCGTTTTAAGAACTTTTCACGAAATTCATCGTAATCTTTTTTAAGTTTTGCAACATAAGTGTTACTCGTTTCTTTGTTTAACAAATCACTAACAACCGTTACCGCTCTTGAAGCATCATTTACATGAACCACCGCATTTTTATATTGGGTATCTATTTTTACTGCCGTATGTGCTTTTGAAGTTGTTGCCCCGCCAATTAGCAAGGGAACCGTAAAATTTTGACGCTCCATTTCCTTTGCCAAATACACCATTTCATCTAAAGAAGGCGTTATTAATCCTGATAAACCAATAATATCAACATGTTCTTTTTTAGCGGTTTCAATAATTTTTTCAGGTGCAACCATTACACCTAAATCAACAATTTCATAATTATTACATCCCAAAACAACGCTTACAATATTTTTACCAATATCGTGCACATCGCCTTTTACAGTTGCCATTAAAATTTTCCCTAAAGCTTGTTGTTTTTCGCCTTTTTCGGCTTCAATAAATGGGTTTAAATATGCCACTGCTTTTTTCATCACCCGAGCCGATTTTACTACTTGAGGCAGAAACATTTTTCCTGCACCAAATAAATCGCCAACCACATTCATACCGATCATTAAATTGCCTTCAATAACTTGAATTGGTTTTTGGGCTTCTTGCCGTGCTTGTTCAATATCTTCTAAAATAAAAGCATCAATTCCTTTTACCAAACAATGCGTAATTCGGTCTTGCAATGGTAAACTTCGCCACGCTAAAACAGTTGCTTCATCTTGTTTTTTAACGCCTTTTACCGTTTCAGCAAAATCTAATAAACGCTCGGTTGCGTCTTCTCTTCTATCTAAAATAATATCTTCAATATGCGCTAATAAATCTTTTGGAATATCATCATAAATTTCTAACATTGCTGGGTTTACAATTCCAATATTCATTCCAGCTTGAATCGCATAATACAGAAAAACCGAGTGCATTGCTTCTCGCACGGTATTATTTCCTCGGAAAGAAAAAGACACATTACTAACGCCACCACTTACGCTTACATTTGGCAAATTTTGACGAACCCAGCGAGTTGCTTCAATAAAATCGATAGCATTTTTTCGGTGTTCTTCCATTCCTGTGGCGACAGGGAAAATATTCAAATCAAAAATAATATCTTCGGATGCAAAGCCTACTTTATCAACCAAAATATCATACGACCTTTTTGCAATTTCTATTCTTCTTTGATATGTATCCGCCTGCCCAACCTGATCAAAAGCCATAACAATTACTGCTGCTCCGTATCTTTTAACTTGAGTTGCTTGCCAAATAAAATTTTCTTCCCCTTCTTTTAAAGAAATAGAATTTACAATACTTTTTCCTTGTACAACCTGTAAACCTGCTTCAATAATTTCCCACTTTGAGCTATCAATCATCAGTGGAACACGGCAAATATCAGGCTCAGAAGCAATCAAATTTAAAAACCGAACCATGGCTTGTTTTCCATCAATCAAACCATCATCCATATTAATATCGATAATTTGCGCTCCGCCTTCTACCTGATGCCTTGCAACGGCTAATGCTTCTTCAAATTTTTCTTCTTTTATCAATCGTAAAAACTTGCGAGAACCTGCAACATTGGTACGTTCTCCAACGTTAATAAAATTGCTATTTTCATTTAAAACCAATGGTTCTAAACCCGATAAATGCAAATATTTTTCTTGTTTTATTTCTTGTTTTATAGGCATTTTCTTGGAGGATATTTAGTTGCTAATTCCGAAATCGTTGCAATATGTTCTGGCGTTGTACCGCAACATCCGCCGATAATATTTATCAAATTTTTCTTAAAATATTCTTCAATTTGATTTCCCATTTCTTGAGCAGTTTCGTCGTATTCGCCAAAAGCATTTGGAAGTCCAGCATTTGGATGTGCCGAAATTGCAAAGTTGGTTTTCGAAGCGATTGCCTCTAAATGAGGTTGTAATAAATTAGCGCCTAAAGCACAGTTAAATCCTACGGATAATAGCGGAATATGAGAAATAGAAATTAAAAAAGCTTCTGCAGTTTGCCCCGACAACGTTCTTCCGCTGGCATCGGTAATTGTACCGCTTAACATGATTGGAACGTCTATTTTTCGGGCTTCTTTTACTTCTTCAATCGCAAATAATGCTGCTTTTGCGTTTAGGGTATCAAAAACAGTTTCTACTAATAAAATATCGCAACCGCCGTCTAAAAGTGCTTCCACTTGTTGCTTATAAGCAATGCGTAATTCCTCAAAAGTAACAGCTCTATACCCAGGATCGTTTACGTCGGGCGACATACTTGCAGTACGATTTGTTGGACCTATTGAACCTGCTACAAATCGTGGTTTATGCGGTTCTTTTTGGGTAAATTCATCGGAAACTTCTTTGGCTATTTTTGCAGATTGATAATTTAATTCATACACCAAATCTTCCATTTGATAATCAGCCATCGCAATTGTTGTGCCCGAAAAAGTATTGGTTTCTATAATATCAGCGCCTGCTGCAAAGTATTTTGCATGGATTTCTTTTATAGCTTTTGGTTGTGTTATAGAGAGTAAATCGTTGTTTCCTTGCAACGATGTTGGATAATTTTTAAAGCGTTTTCCTCGGAAATCTTCTTCGGTAAATTTGTATGCCTGAAGCATGGTTCCCATTGCTCCATCGAGCACTAGAATACGTTTTTGTATTTCTTGATAAATGTTTGACATTCCTGATTTTATAGTAGAAGCTATCAGGAAAAGAGGAAAAAAAAGTTCTTTGCCGTTATCTCTCTTAAAAAACTATAATTTTGTAATAAAACAGTTTTTAAGTAGAATTTAGCACCTTCTTTATTTGATTTATTTAAAAATTCTAAAATTTTTAAACTTTCCAAATAAAGGGTTGCTAAGGTTTCTTTGGGTCTAATCCCTCCACCTTTCTTGATAACATTCTTATTAAATTAATGAACTAATAAAGTGCAAATTAACGAACTTTTTTATATTTTTTATAATTTTAAAACTATAATTACTGTATTTTAATAATTATACAAATTTGATGACAAATATCTGTCACCGATATCACAAATAATAGCGACAATAATTCCTTGGTCAATTTCCTGGGCAACTTGCAAAGCTGCATGTACTGCTCCACCACTACTCATACCTCCAAAAACACCTTCTTGACTGGCTAATTTTCGAGTCATATTACGGGCTTGATTTTCGCTTATTTCAATAACTTGATCTACTTTAGAGCGGTCAAATATTTTTGGTAAATATTCTTTTGACCATTTTCTGATACCCGGAATACTAGCATCATCACAAGGTTGCACACCAACAATTTGAATGTTTGGATTTTGCTCTTTTAAATAGGTAGAAACGCCCATAATTGTCCCTGTAGTTCCCATTGCCGATACAAAATGAGTTACCTCACCGTCGGTATCTTTCCAAATTTCAGGACCTGTGGTTTTGTAATGAGCCTTCCAATTATCGTTATTTTCAAATTGATTTAGCATAAAATAGCCTTTTTTATAGCGTAATTTTTGAGCTAAATCTCTCGAACCTTCAATACCTTCTTCCTTTGGCGTTAATATGACTTCGGCACCGTAGGCTTTCATGGTTTTTACACGTTCTACCGTCGAATTTTCAGGCATTACAAGGGTCATTTTTAAGCCCAATACATTTGCGATAAAAGCCAATGCAATTCCTGTATTTCCACTTGTTGCTTCGACTAAATGGTCTCCTTTTTTAATATTTCTTCGGTTTAAAGCCTCTAAAATCATATTATAAGCAGCCCTATCTTTTACGCTTCCACCAGGGTTATTTCCTTCTAATTTTAAAAAAAGACGCACGCCTTTTTTATCAAGAATATTGCTAACTTCTACTAGCGGGGTATTTCCAACAAAGTCGGTTATTTTTTTTGCTTTCATAATTTAAACGTTGTTTAATGAAACAATTTTATTTTCTGTTTGATAAATTACTAATGATTTTGTCGGTACCGATTCTGTAACGCACACATTAGCTCCTATAATACTATTTTCACCTATAATAACATCGCCACCTAAAATAGTCGCATTGGCATAAATTGTTACATTATTTTCAATTGTCGGATGTCTTTTTGTTTGCGCTAAACTCTTTTTTACCTGAATTCCACCAAGGGTAACTCCTTGATAAATTTTTACATTATTTTTAATCAATGTTGTTTCACCAATAACGATTCCCGTGGCATGATCTATAAAAAACGAACTACCAATCGTTGCTCCTGGATGAATATCAGTACCCGTTAATCCGTGGGCATATTCGCTCATCATTCTTGGTAAAGTTGGTACTTTCTGTTTATTTAGTTCATGACTTAATCGATATATCGCAATGGCATGAAACCCTGGATACGCCAAATAAATTTCTTCTAAACTTTTTGCTGCCGGATCTGTTTTTTCAAAAGCAATAGCATCCAAATCTAATTTTCGTCTTATTTCTGGTAATTTATCTTGAAATAACCTCCAAATTTTATCCGCGTTTTTTATTTTTAAACGGCTTGTTATTTCAAAGAAATTCTGTGTGATACTTTCTTGATTATTATCTTTAAATTCTTGGTCAAACAATGCGTAAAATATTTTTTTTGTAAAAACCTCTACCGTGTCTTTTAAACAAATATTATAGTTTTCCAGTGACTTTTCTATTGTACTCATTACTTCTCAAATTCTCAATTACCAATATAAATTATTGCTTTATTTACTACTTATAACATTTTAAAAGTAGCAAATAGAACACTCTATGTAACTCGTAAAATTATGCTTTTATTTTGAGATTTAATCAAATCGATGAAATTAATTTATGGCTTTTACCACTGCTTTTGGGGCTTCTTTTCGAGTGCCATCGAAACCATCAATACCGCCTACTGTGGTGTATTTCATTACGTATTTTTTATCAGGATAAATAATTTTAAAAGCACTTTGACACATTAAAGTTGCTTCGTGAAAACCGCATAAAATCAATTTTAATTTCCCAGGATAGGTATTTACATCGCCAATGGCATAAATTCCTGGAATATTTGTTTGATAATCTAAGGCATTATTTACTTTGATGGCATTTTTTTCAATTTCTAAGCCCCAATTTCCGATAGGTCCTAATTTAGGTGACAAGCCAAAAAGAGGAATAAAATGGTCGCATTTTAGCGTATATTCTTCTTGATTTTTTTGAGAAACTACCACGCCTTCCACATGATTTCCCCCAACAATTCCTTTAATTTCTGCAGGTGTTATTAGGTTGATTTTTCCTGCATTTTTCAATTCTTGTACTTTTTCTACGGAATCTAAAGCGCCACGAAATTCATTTCTTCGGTGAACTAAAGTAACCGATTTTGCAATGTCGGTTAAAAAAATTGACCAGTCTAAAGCAGAGTCGCCTCCACCTGCAATTACAACGTCTTTATTACGATATAATTCAGGTTCTTTAATCATGTATTCCAAGCCCTTATCTTCAAAATCAGCGATGTTTGGAATCGGTGGTTTTCTTGGTTCAAAACTCCCTAAACCTCCTGCAATTGCTACTACGGGCGCTTGGTGTTTTGTTCCTTTATTGGTGGTTACAATAAAACTTCCGTCTTCTTGTTTTTCGATAGTTTCAGCACGTTCTCCTAAGGTAAATCCTGGTTCAAATTGCTTGATTTGTTCCATTAATTTATGAGTTAAATCGCCCGCTAAAATCTCTGGATATGCAGGAATATCATAAATTGGTTTCTTTGGATAAATCTCTGAACATTGCCCACCTTGTTGTGGTAATGCGTCAATTAAATGACAGCGTAATTTTAATAATCCTGCTTCAAAAACAGTAAATAATCCCGTTGGTCCTGCTCCTATTATTAAGATATCTGTTGTAATCATTTTTAATTGTTTTAAACCTCACAGGTTTTAAAAACCTGTGAGGTTTTATTTTTTTTGGTATTTTTTTACTTTTTTCTCTGATATTTATTCTACTAAACTTCTTGTAAATAAATTTAGTGTTCTTACTTTTTGCTCAAAATCGCCTTTCAGCGTTTTTCTGTATTTGTTTAAATTTTGTACCAAATCATCAATATTTTCAGGAATTACCTCCTCTAAAAACTGTCGTAATCTTTTAGCAGTTGTAGGTGATTTTCCGTTGGTAGAAATCGCAATTTTTACGTTTCCTTTGGTTACGATTCCACCCATATAGAAATCACAATACGGCGGATTATCCGCCACATTTACTAAAATTTCTTGTGCTTTACAATCTTTATAAACTTGAATATTTATAGCCACTTTATCGGTCGTTGCGATGACAATATTTTTATTTACCAAGTATTTTTTATGATACACAGCTGTTATCATTTTAACCGAAAACTTATTTGCTAAAGCCATCGTTTCTTCTCTAAAAAAAGGCGCAACTAGCAGCACTTTTGAATTTGGGCTTGATTTTAACAAAAAAGATAATTTTTCAAGCGCCACAAATCCACCACCAACAATTAAGGTTTCTAGTTGATTTGTTTTTAAGAATATTGGATATAAATTATTTCGTTGTTCCGCCATTGTTATGCTATTATTTTCGCCTTTTTTGTATTGTTTTTGATTTTCAATAATTCTTCACAATGTTTTACCACTTCTCCTAACACGATAATTGCAGGATTTTCCAATTGATTTTCAAGCACAATTTGTTCGATAGTATCTACCGTTCCTATACCTATTTTCTCTTCGGATGTGGTGCCATTTTGAATAATTGCGACAGGTAAATCCTGCTTATTTTCTTGTTTAAAAAGACTTACAATTTCTGATAATTTACCCATTCCCATTAAAATGACAACAGTTGCATTTGATTTTGATGCCAACGCAATATCGCTTGATAATTTATGTTCTTTGGTCGTTCCTGTAATGACCCAAAAACTTTCGGCATATCCACGTTTTGTAAGCGGGATATTTTGAGAAGCTGCTACGGCTAATGATGATGAAATCCCTGGAACAACCGCAACTGCTACGTCAAATTTTGCTGCATATTCCATTTCTTCAGCTCCTCTTCCAAAGATAAAAGGGTCGCCACCTTTTAAGCGTACCACATGCCCCTGCGATTTTGCTCTAGCCACAATTAATTCATTAATTTGCTCTTGTTGATAACGATAACATCCTCGGCGTTTTCCTACAAAAATAACCTCAGCTTTCGGGTTTATATAACTTAATAATTCATCATTTACCAAAGCATCGTATAAAACAACATCGGCTATTTTTAATACCTTAATAGCTTTTAAAGTGATTAAATCGACATCGCCTGGCCCTGCTCCGATTACGGTTAATTTTGGTAAATTTCTCATCATCATTATTATTTTTATTAATTTTCTAACGCTAATTTTCTATAAGAATCTACGGCTTTGTAAAACACTTTTGTATTTTCTAAATATTTATTTGCAAATGCTTCTGTTGGCTCATTTTCTTTTATTTGATACACAAAATCAGCAAAAGAAGTTTTTGTTGGCAACGAAATTTTATTTTCATCAATAAAAACGTTATCAAAACTGCTAATAATTCCTGCCTGTGTATTTGTTTTTTCACCTTGGGCAGTTAATAAAGCTTTTGCCGTATTAATAATTGCAGAATACGAATGATAAATACTATCCGACCATTGTTCTTGATTAAAAGCTTGAGTAGCATTTTCAATTTTTTCTTCACTTTCAAATAAAAGTGTTGCAATTAAATCGATAACAACCCCAGCACATTCACCAACTCCAATGGCTTTTACATAGTTTTTATCGTGTCCCCAATCCATAAAATCATCTTCGGATAAATTAGAGGTATCCGACAAATGCTTTAACAAATCATAGAAATACGTTTTTCCTTTTCTATCATAATATGTTAAAAAATCTTCATTTTCGAGTTTATTTTGAATTTTATTATCTTCAAAATCATTTAATAAAATACGCAGCGATTCTGGTCCTCTTTTACTCGGTATTTTTACTAATTTATCAGAAAAACGCCCTTTTCCATTACCAATTACACCACCACCAACTAAAACTTGTAAGGCAGGCGCTAATAAATTTCCAACTTTTACAGACATTCCTTGAAAACCGATATGTGCCATATTGTGCTGTCCACAGGCATTCATACAACCGCTAATTTTAATCGCCAAGTCTTTGTTGTTTACATACGCAGGATATTCCGATTTTAAAACACGCTCTAATTCAGAAGCAATACCTGTACTGCTCGAAATTCCTAAATTACAAGTATCAGTTCCTGGGCAAGCCGTGATATCGTTTAAGCTATTATATCCCGCTTCGGTAAAGCCTAATTTTTCTAATTCAATATAAAAGAAAGGCAATGTTTCTTGACGAATATGACGAATTAAAATATTCTGACGCAAGGTAAAACGCAGTTCATTTGCACCGTATTTTTTAATCAAATCAGCTAACAAACGAGCTTTATCGGTATAAAAATCACCTAAATGAACTTTTACTCCAATAGCAAATAAACCTGATTGCTTCTGCTGTATAACATTTGACTGTTTCCATTTATTATAGCTTTCTTTATCTTTGATTTTTACCAAAGGAATTTCAGCAGTTTCAAATTTTATTTCCTGCTCAAAATCAGTTGTATCAATTGGATAATTTGTGTATGAAAATGCTTTTTGTTCTTCTTTAACTAAATCTAAAAAAGCAGGAACGCCAACTTCTTTTATTAAAAATTTCAAACGAGCTTTTGCTCTTTTTGCACGTTCACCGTATCTGTCAAAAACACGTAAAACGCCTTCAATAGTAGGGATTAATAAATCTGCTGGTAAAAATTCATAAATAACATCGGCATGTCGAGGCTGTGAACCCAATCCCCCGCCTAATAAAACTTTGAATCCTTTTTCAGGTTTTCCGTCTATTATTTTTGATTTGGCGATAAATCCTAAATCGTGCATAAAACTTAAAGCCGTATCATCATCCGTAGCTGAAAACGACATTTTAAATTTTCGTCCCATTTCTTGACAAATTGGGTTTCTTAAGAAAAATTTAAACGTAGCATCGGCATAGGGCGACACATCAAAAGGTTCATTTACATCAATTCCTGCGGTTTCTGATGCGGTTATATTTCGAACCGCGTTTCCACAAGCTTCTCGTAAAGTAATGTCATCTTTTTCTAATTGCGCCCATAATTCTGGCGTTCTATCTAAACTCACATGATGAATTTGGATATCCTGACGCGTTGTAATATGCAAACGCCCACGAGAATATTCGTCAGAAACATCGGCAATTCGATGTAATTGTTCACTAGAAACTTTTCCGTAAGGCAATTTTATACGAATCATTTGCACGCCTAATTGACGTTGCCCATAAACTCCTCGTGCTAATCGTAAACTACGAAAACGTTCTTCATCAATTTTACCTTCTTTAAAAAGTTCTATTTTTCTTGCTAATTCTAGAATATCTTTTTCTACAATTGGGTTTTCTATTTCGGTTCTAAAACTTTGCATAATTTTATTAGGTATCCGCTTTTAAAAGCGTTTTATTTTGATATAATTTGATTACTCTATAAAGCCAACTCCTGCGGTATTATTGGTTTTCGGATCGATTAAAATAAACGAACCTGTTGCTTTATTTTTACTATAACTATCAAAAAACAACGGTTTATTTACTTTTAAAGAAACTTCGCCAATTGCATTTAAAACCAATTCTGATGGGTTTTCTTCTTTCCCCGAAAAATCGGTTTTTATAATTGATGTTAAAGCCGTAATTTTTGCCTGCACTTCATTTACGCCATGTTTTATAATGTATTTTGAAGATGCTTGTAAAGGCGTTTTATCCATCCAACAAATAGTAGCGTTTAATTGTTTTGCAACCGTTGGTTCTTCATTTTCTTTGACCAACATATCGCCTCGGCTGATATTAATATTATCCTCTAAAGTGATGGTTATTGAACTTCCTTGCGTTGCTTTTTGATATTCTTTATCAAAAAAATGAATGCTTTTTATTTTAGATTTTGTTTCAGAAGGTAATACCATTATGGTATCGCCAACGGCTAAATCGCCACCATAAATTTTACCTGCGTATCCTCTAAAATCGTGATATTGTTCGGTTTTAGGTCTGATAACCGTTTGCACAGGAAAACGTGTTTGCGAAGCTTGAGAAACATCTTCAAATTCTAAGGTTTCTAAATGATTTAACAAGGTTTCTCCTTTATACCAAGGCATTTTTGTTGATGATTTAACTACATTATCGCCTTTTAATGCCGAAATAGGAATAAAGGTTATTTGTTGATTTTCATAGCCACTTTTACTTGCTAAATCTTGAATTTCTTTTTTGATTTCATTAAATTTATCTTCTGAAAAATCAACCAAATCCATTTTATTAACTGCAATTACCACGTCTTTTACTCGTAATAAGGTATTGATAAAAAAATGACGGTACGTTTGTTCAACTACGCCATTTCGAGCATCAATTAAAACGATAGAAGCTTGTGAATTAGACGCTCCTGTAACCATATTTCGAGTATATTCAATATGTCCAGGCGTATCGGCAATAATAAAACTGGTTGTTGGTGTTGAAAAATAAATATGTGCAACATCAATGGTAATTCCTTGTTCACGTTCAGCTACTAAACCATCAGTTGCTAATGAAAAATCTAAATAATCAAAACCTCTTTGTTTACTTTTTGCTTCAATTGCCTCCAATTTATCGTCTGTTAATGATTTTGTATCATATAAAATACGACCAATTAAAGTACTTTTACCATCATCGACACTTCCTGCTGTTGCTATTTTTAATACGTTCATTTTTGTATGCTATTTGTTTTTACTAATTTCAATTAAAAACTTGAAAACAATTAAAAACCGAGTTTGTATTGTTTAATTATTATTTTTTCAGATAAATTTTAAATCTTCTTAAAAATAACCTTGTTGTTTGCGCTTTTCCATTGCCGCTTCTGAGCGTTTATCATCAATTCTAGCCCCTCTTTCTGAAATGCTTGATTCTTTAATTTCAGCGACCACTTTATCAATACTCACAGCGTCCGACAGCACAGCGGCGGTACAACTCATATCGCCAACAGTACGAAAACGGACCATACGCTCTTGAACAACCTCATCTTCTTCACGATAAACAACAGCATCTTCAACCGACCAAATCATTCCATCACGAACAAATGTTTTTCTTTTATGCGCAAAATAAATCGAAGGAATTTCAATCGCTTCTTTTTGGATATAACTCCAAACATCTAACTCTGTCCAATTTGAAATAGGAAAAACACGCACATTCTGCCCTAAATCAATTCTTCCATTTAAAATATCAAATAACTCAGGACGCTGATTTTTTTCATCCCATTGCCCAAAATCATCTCTTACCGAAAAAATACGTTCTTTCGCTCTTGCTTTTTCTTCATCTCTACGAGCACCACCGATACAGGCGTCAAAACCGAATTCTTCAATAGCATCTAATAAGGTTTCGGTTTGTAGCATATTTCTACTCGCATATTTACCCGTTTCTTCTTTTACTTTACCGTTATCAATATTATCTTGTACATTTCTTACGATTAATTCCACCCCTAATTCTTTGGCTAAACGGTCTCTAAATTCGATGGTTTCAGGAAAATTATGCCCTGTATCAATGTGCATTAAAGGAAACGGTATTTTCGCTGGATAAAAGGCTTTTTGCGCCAATCGAACCAAGGTAATACTGTCTTTTCCTCCTGAAAATAATAATACAGGTTTTTCAAACTGTGCGACAACTTCTCTAAAAATATAAATAGCTTCGCTTTCTAAAGCGCCTACTTTTATGGTGGTTTCTAAAGTTTTTGAGGCTATTTTTGATACTTTTTTTGATGTTGTAGCTGTTTTTTCTATTACTATAGTGTCCATAATGATACTCTTATTTTTAAATATGTAAACCGCATTCTCTGTTACTCTCTACCTTTGTTGGATCAAAATATTTGAACTCATTTGGTAATTTATGGGTTTCTAAATACCCGTCTAAATCTTCATCCGACCAATGATAAAAAGGGCTCACTTTTAAGATACCATCTTTACTAAAAGATAAAACACCGATACCGTCTCTAAAAGCCGTTTGTCCTTTTCGGAGGTTGGTAAACCATATTTCAGGCTGATGAATTTTCATGGCTCTTTTAAAAGGCTCTAACTTTACTTGTTCGGTAAATTTTACATGATTTTTGTCATCAACCGAAGGAAGTCCCATAGTAACAGTACGATGTGCTACGGTTTGTTTTGGCACATATAAATCAACATTTAATGCTAACCTTTCAATAAGTTCCTCGGCGTGTTTGTAGGTTTGGGGAGTGTTATAACCTGTATCGCACCAAACAACTTTTATATTGGGGCTTTCTTGGGATGTTAGGTGTAAAATAGCTACTTCATAAGGTCTAAAGTTTGTGGTAATAATGGTTTTTTTATCTAAATTAAAAACCCATTGCACAATTTCTTTTGGGCTTAGTTTTGCTAATTCTTTATTTAAAATTTCTAAATTCAATTCGTTTTTTAAGCTCATTATTTTCCCCATTTTATTTTATTCCAAATTCTTTCGTGAAAAAAGTATAATATCATTTTTGTAATTAATTCGATGCTTCCTATCGAAAATGCTAAGGCTAATTCCCCTGTAATTAACCACGATATTAAAACCGTATCAATAGTACCTATTATGCGCCAACTTACCGATTTTGCAAGGCTTCGCAAAGTGTTTTCAGCTCCTTTATTTGGCTTATTATTTTTATTTTCTTTTATTAATTGTTCTAAAATCATTTCAAAATACTATTTCCCTATAGGGTAACTAGGTTTTAAGATTGCAAATGTATTAATTCAAATTAGATAACAAAAAAATTAAGGCTAAATTTTACAAAAACACGGCGTAAACGGTGTTTTTACACTAAATCGGCAAGGGTGTTATTTTTTAATACTTTTAAAGTATTATCTCTAACTTGTATCATTAATTTATGCACACCACAAGCATCTTCATCGGGGCAATCGCTGCATTTTTCATAGTAGTTTAAACTCACACAAGGCAGCATCGCTATTGGTCCTTCAAGGGTTCTAATAACATCGGTCATATTTATATCTGATGCTTTTTTCAACATATAATAACCGCCGCCCTTGCCTTTTTTAGCACCTAAAAAACCTGCTTTTCGAAGGGTGAGCAAAATACTTTCTAAAAATTTATGTGAAATATTTTCACTTTCGGAAATGGTGGCTATTTGCACTTTTATTCCATATTCTTGCCTAGCGATAAATGTTAAGGCTTTTATTCCGTATTTTGTTTTTTTAGAAAGCATGCTACAAAAGTACACTTTTATTTAGTTTTTGTTTCTTTTTATTGTGTTTCTAAAGCCTGTTTTAAATCGTTTATAATATCTATTACATTTTCTAAACCAACAGAACATCGAACTAAACTATCGGTAATTCCTACTTCTATTCTATCATTTATATTTAATTTACTATGTGTTGTTGATGCTGGATGCGTTACAATACTTCTGGTATCGCCTAAATTTGCTGATAAAGAACACATTTTGATGGCGTTTAAAAACTTCCGCCCTGCATTAATACCTCCTTTTATTTCGAAGGCTACAATATTTCCACCGAATCGCATTTGTTTTTTTGCAATTTCATATTTTGGATGCGATTTTAAAAATGGATATTTCACTAAATTTACCTTCGGATGATTCTCTAAAAATTCCGCTACTTTTAAAGCATTTTCACAATGTTTTTCAACACGGATACTTAATGTTTCTAAACTTTTTGATAAAACCCACGCATTAAAAGGTGACATTGCAGGACCTGTATTTCTTGAAAACAGGTGAATTTCTCGAATTAAATCGGCTTTTCCAACAGTTACTCCGCCTAAAACTCTTCCTTGTCCATCAATTAATTTGGTTGCCGAATGAATGACTAAATCGGCACCAAAATCAATAGGATTTTGCAAATAAGGCGTCGCAAAACAATTGTCTATTATCAATAATAAATTATGTTTTTTAGCAATTTTACCAAGCAATTCTAAATCAATAATATCAACCGCTGGGTTTGTTGGCGTTTCGGCATATAAAATTTTAGTATTTGGCTGAATTAAACCTTCAATTTTTTCAAGTTGATTTATATTAAAATAGCTCGTTTGAATATTCCATTTTGGAAAGTATTTAGTAAACAAACTATGTGTTGAACCAAATACAGACCTGCACGAAACAATATGATCTCCCGCATTTAACAACGCTCCAAAAGTCGAAAAAACAGCCGACATTCCTGTAGCAAAAGCATATCCTGCTTCGGCTTTTTCCATCGCTACAATTTTATTAACAAATTCCGTAGTATTAGGGTTTGAAAATCGGCTATATAAATTTTTATCTTTTTCTTCAGCAAAACAAGCACGCATATCTTCTGCATCTTCAAAAACAAAACTAGATGTTAGATATAACGGCGTAGAATGTTCCGAAAATTGTGAACGTTCGGTTTGGTTTCTTATCGCTTGGGTTTCAAATTGATAACTCATGTTTGTTGTTTTTTATCTTTTAATGATTTTTTGCCAAGCGTAAAATATCGCCAAAAACACCTCTTGCGGTTACCTTTGCACCCGCTCCTGCTCCTTGAATAACAATCGGTTTTTCGCCATAAGATTCCGTATAAATTTCAAAAATAACATCCGAACCTTTTAAACTTCCCAAAACAGAATTTGTTGGCACAGAAACTAATTTAACCGTTAAATTTCCTTTTTCTTTAGATAAATCGCCTGATAAATCACCAATATAACGCAATACATGATTGGGTTTTTGCGCTTCTTTTTTCTGCTGAAAAACAGTATTTAAAGCTTTTAAATTCGATAAAAAATCAGCCGAAGAGCTTTCTCTAAATGCTGTCGGAATTAAATTTTCAATGGCAATATCTTCCAATTCATTTTTTAAATCTAACTCACGTGCTAAGATTAATAATTTTCTAGCCACATCATTTCCACATAAATCTTCTCTTGGGTCTGGCTCGGTAAATCCCTTGTCAATTGCTTTTTGAAGTATTTCAGAAAAGGCTACATCATCCGAAGAAAAAGTGTTAAATAAATAACTTAACGACCCCGAAAAAACGCCTCTAATTTTGGTGATATTCTCTCCTGAATCGTGTAATAATTTAATCGTATCAATTAACGGCAAACCTGCACCAACATTGGTTTCATACAAATATGATTTATTATTTTTAGCTAAAGTATCTCTTAATTTTTTATAAAAACTATGCGATACGGTATTGGCTATTTTATTAGAAGAAACCAAATCGAAACCAGCTTTAATTAACGATGTATAATTTTCAATAAATTGATGACTAGCCGTATTGTCAACGGCTATTAAATTTTCTAAATGATGTTCTTTTGCAAAATCGATAATCGTATGTATAGCAGAAATTTCGATGCTATTTTCTAAATAAATTTCCCAATTTTCATCAATTCCTTTTTCATTTAATAGCAATTTTTTAGAACCTGAAATGGCAAAAATATTCAATTGAATTTTATTTCTTTCAAGAATTGAATTGGTATTTTCTATAATTTGATTAATTAAAGTTCCACCCACTAATCCTTTTCCAAAAATGGCAATATTTATTTTTTTAGCAACTCCAAAAACCTGTCCGTGAATAACGTTTAAAGCTTTATGTAATTGCTGTTTTTTAACAACTAAACTCACATTTTTCCCTGAAATTGTGTTGTTAAAAAGCAACGGAACAATTTGATTTTTAATCAACGCATTATACGAATGATGAAATTCACTTAAATCTTGCCCAATAATTGAAATCACCGAAACATCGGCTATAATTGAAATTTGATGTACATCTTTGGTATAAAAATCACTTTCAAATTCTTGCTCTAATGCCTTTATAGCTTCTTCGGATTTACTTTTATCGATCACCAAACCGATGCCTCTTTCCGAAGAACCTTGCGACACAATACTCACACTTATTTCTTTATTACTTAACGCTTTAAAAATACGCGCATCTACGCCAACTTTTCCTAATAAAGCTCTTCCTTCAAAATTTAATAGAGCAACATTATCTAAAACAGCAATCGATTTTATGCCTTTTGAAGTTGTTTTCGATGTAATTAAAGTACCTGAATCGTTGGGTTTAAACGTATTTAAAATCCGAAGATTGATATTTTTTTCCAATAACGGGCTTATTGTTTTTGCATGTAAAATGGTAGCTCCAAAATTGGCTAATTCATTTGCTTCAGAAAAAGAAAGTGTTTCTATTTTTTGAGCATCGGCAACTAAATCGGGGTTTGCGGTAAAAATTCCATCAACATGCGTGTAATTTTGCAATTCATCAGCATTTAAAAAATTCGCCAATAACGATGCTGTATAATTACTTCCATTTCGTCCTAAAGTAGTAGTTTCTCCTTTTAAATTAGACGCTATAAAACCTGTTACAATAGTTACTGTATTGTTATTTTTCTTAAAATATTTTTGTACATTTTCTTTTGATATTTTTATAATTGGCTGTGCATTCCCAAAATTTTCAGCTGTTTTTAATAGCTTTCTGGCATCGGTAATTTTTGCTGATATTCCTTTTTGCGTTAAAAGTTCAGTAACTGTTTTTGCTGATAAAAGCTCTCCTTGTGCTAGAATTTCATCTTTTATTTTTGGGCTAAAATCACCTAATAAAAAAACACCTTCAAAAAGTTTTTCTAAATGTGTAAATTCTGATGAAAAATCAAGCAGTGGCGTTAATTTTAATTGTTCATATTTAAACGTTTCAAATTCTTTTTGATAATTTTCATTTTTAGATGCTTTTTCTAAAATTTCTTCTAATTGATTTGTTGCATTTCCTCTTGCCGAAACAACTACTGCTATTTTTTCTTGATTATTTATTTTTTCTTCAATAATAGAAATCACATTGCTAATTCCGTTATTTGACAACGATTTTCCGCCAAATTTGATTATTTTTATGTTCTTATTTTTTAATTTTGGATTAAAAATTGGGCTGATTATTTTTTCTAATTGCTCGTATTCCATTAAAAAAGCATCGTGTCCGTGTACCGAATTTATTTCATTATACGTTACATTATCGTGTACTAAAGCTAATTCTTTTTGCGTTTCTCTATTTTCTTCGGCGGTAAAAAACAAATCAGAATCAACGCCAATAATATGAATATCGGCTTGAATTTTTTCTAAAACAGCTACTTTATTTTCATTGCTATTTTCGTTGCTATTTTTGGTTACATCAATGGTTTTTAACAACTGATTCATTAATTTATAGGATGCCAATTGATAGCGTTCCTGTAATTTTTCACTGTGATGCAACAACCAACTTTCGACATTAAATATTTCAGAATTTTCCTTTTTTGAGCGATGAAAACGTTCTTTAAAAGATTTTGGCGTTCGGTAACATAACATTGCGTGCATGCGGGCATCATGCACAGGATTTTTTGAATTTACTAAAAATTGTTCTTGAATTTGACAGTTGGCAATTAACCAATCCGTAGCTTTCCAATCGGTAGCTATTGGAATGAATTTTTGAGTTATTTCAGGATTTAAAACCGCCATTTCCCAAGCAATTCCACCGCCTAAAGAACCACCAATTAAAGCAAATAATTGGGTTATTTTCAGTTTTTCTAATCCTTTTAAAAATAGCTTTGCAACATCTCTCGCAATAAAATTCTTATAATTTTCAATTAAAAAACCATCGTAGCCATTTCCTGGAATATTGAAACATAAAACCGTATAATTTGCCGTATTTATGGCTTTATTTTTTCCGATTAAATCTTTCCACCAGCCATTTTTTGAGTTTGCAACATTGCTATTTCCTGTTAATGCATGATTGATTAAAACCATGGGCGCTGTGCCTATTTTTTTACCAAAAACTTCATAACTTAATGGAATTTCAGCAAAAAAAAGTCCATTTTCTGTCGTAAAGTTTACAATATTTATGTGCGATAAATTATTTATTAATTTTGTCAAAACGGTAAATTTTGGATATAAAAACGAATGATTTACATGTACTTATTTTCTCATCAAAAAAAAACAAAACAAGAGATAAAACAAGAAACAATACATTCATTTTTTATATAATTATTTTTTTATAAAGTAGCAAAAGACGTTTTTAAATCATTTTTTAAATCATCAATATTTTCTAATCCTACGGATAAACGAATTAAATCACTGCTAACACCTGCACTTTGTTGTGCTTGTTCGCTTAACTGTTGATGCGTGGTGCTTGCAGGATGAATAATTAAAGATTTCGTATCGCCAATATTGGCTAATAATGAAAATAATTTTGTAGTATCCGCCACTTTTTTAGCCGATTCATAGCCTCCTTTTACGCCAAAGGTTACAATACCGCTTTGTCCTTCTGGTAAATATTTATCTGCTAATTTTTTATATTTACTACTTTCCAATCCTGGATAATTCACCCAAGTTACTTCTTCTTGATTTTCTAACCACTTGGCTAATTCCAAAGCATTTTCACTGTGTTTTTTAATTCTGATGTTTAAAGTTTCCAATCCTTGGATAATATTAAACGCATTTGTAGGGCTTAACGCTCCTCCAAAATCACGCAATCCTTCTAAAATCAATTTAAAAGTATAAGAAGACGCTCCTAAAACATCATTGTAAACCAGCCCGTGATACCCTGCGGATGGTTCTGTAAATTCTGGAAATTTACCATTTGCCCAATTAAAAGTTCCTGCATCAATTATTGCGCCACCTAAAGACGTTCCGTGTCCGCCGATGTATTTTGTTAACGAATGAATTACGATATTTGCACCATGCTCAATTGGGTTTAACAAGGCTGGAGTTGCTACGGTATTATCAACAATAAAAGGAACTTCTGCCGTTTTTGCATGGGTTGAAATTGCTTTTAAATCTAACACATCTAACTTTGGGTTTCCTAAAGATTCTACAAAAAAAGCACGGGTATTTTCTTGTACTGCTTTGCCAAAATTATCAGGATTTGAAGCATCCACAAAAGTCGTTGTAATTCCTAATCTTGGCAGGGTAACGCTTAATAAATTGTACGTTCCGCCGTACAAACTGCTCGATGCTACAATATGGTCGCCTGCTTTTAACAAGGTTAATAATCCTGTTGAAATTGCCGATGTTCCTGACGCGAAAACTACCGCCCCAATTCCGCCTTCTAAACTCGCCAAACGGTCTTGTAAAATTTGATTTGTTGGGTTGTTTAATCGGGTGTAAATAAAGCCCAATTCTTTTAATGAAAATAGGTTTGCTGCATGCTCAGAATTGTTAAAAACATACGATGTTGTTTGGTAAATTGGCACCGCTCGTGTTCCTGCGGTTTGTGTTGCGTCGTGACCTGCGTGCAAGGCGTTTGTTGCGAATTTTTGGGTACTCATTTTTCTTGTTTTTTGAAATAATTAAAATTAAAACAAAAGTTACCTGCACCTATTATTTTGATGCGCTTACTCGAAAAATGTTATGAAGAAATATAACAATTACAGCGCTGTAATTGTTTTTGAGTTATCTATCCAATTTCAGATAAATGAATCTAAAATTAAGTAGAATTTAGCACCTTCTTTGACTTAAACAAAGGGTTGCTAAGGCTTCACAGGGTCTAATCCCTCCGCCTTTCTTGATAACATTGTCAATAAGTTATTGAACTTTGTGAGCACAAATATTCAATTATTATATTTTAATATCCAAATTTATTTCACTTTTTATTTTAAAAATAAATTATTTCAGTTACAAAATATCACTAAAAAAAGCCTGTTTTTTTAGCCTAAAATCAAGCGTTTTTTCATGAAAAATAAAGCAAAAATAAAGAAGAATTATTTGAAGCATTTTCCCGCTTTCCGCACTCGCTTCTGGCTAAAAAAAGCCAGAGAGCTCAAACAATTGCTACAATCGGGGCTAGGCATTTTGCCCTATTTTTAAAGTAGTACACAACAGCATATATTTGCTAGATAAAAAATTTAAAACCTCTTCAAAAAACAAGCCAACCAACAAAGAGAATTTCGTTCAAAATAACCTGCTTATTTTTCGTTGTTTTTAGTTTATTTTTTCATAAATCCAACTACTTTTAATCGAAAAAAGTTCTTAAAAAAAAGAAAAAATCACTCGAAAAATCGTTTTTTCACGTTTTATAAGAACCTGTTTAAATTTCATCTAAAAAAATATAACAGAAAAATAATAAACTGAAATTTAGTTCAATTTAGCATCCTTATTTGCTGTAATTTTTAGCTTTTTTTGATGGTTATTGTCAATTCGAGTAATTTTAATGACTCAAAGGAATTAAAATTGTATCGAGAATTTGAGTTCTTTTATATTGATGAATTTTAAATGTCTTTACTATTAAATAAGTTCTCGATACTATTTTTTTGAAGGAAAAAAATCACTCGAACTGACAGGTTATTTAATTTTAAACAGGTTTTATCGTTATCAAAGTTTTATACTAACGATTCAAATCGCGTCCTCGGGGTTCATTTCCTTCTTGAAGCACCACATCGGAATGTAAAAACTTTACGGCAGCTGCCGAACCCTTTACTTTAGAGGCACTTCGTGCTAACATTTCGGCTTCAAAATCGGTTAATACCCGTTTTCTAATTCCTTGAATTCGCCAATCAGGTAATCTTCCACACTCTTTTTTTATAGTTCGAGCTAACGATAAAGCGTCTAATAATGCCTGATTTGCGCCCTGTCCTTTAAAGGGGCTCATTGGGTGTGCAGCATCGCCGATTAATGTTATTTTTTCTGATTTCTCTAATGCTTCTGAGCTTAGCAATTCTCGGTCGTACACTGGGTATCCTGATATTTTATCAGCGAGTGTAGCAGCTAAAATTTGAGGAATAGGCTCGTGCCAAACTGTTCGTCGGCAGGCTTCTTCTTTTAAGGCTTCTGCCCCTTTTTTAGATAAAATTTTAGCATCTTGCTCTGGCATAGGAAAACTTAATTGCCACATCACCGAATCGGCGGAGTAAGGCATCATATAAATTCGCTCGTTTCCATTGGCGGTTTGAAATACTGTTGCCGAATCTAACAACGGATTTTCTAATCCTTTTAAAGCGTCTAAAGGACAAATCCCTAATATTACAATACATCCCAAATAGCGTAAAGGTGGGTTTTTATCTTTTAATAATAGGGTTCTTACCGAACTACGAATACCGTCTGCGCCTACAACAATATCTGCTTGGGTTGTTTTTATTTTTCCGTTTACTTGAAAGGTTAATTGAACTTTTTCAGCTGTTTTTTCCACTTTTTGATCGTTTTTTATAGCTATTTTTTTATTTTCTTTAAAATCAATTAATTGATACCCCCATTTTACTTGATCTTTATTTGTTAATTGCTCTAAAAGTTCAAAGCGTAAAGATTGCCTTGCAATGTGTATGTTAGTTCGTTTTGAAGGTTTATTCTTGGCTATATTTTCGGCAGAATCTAACCATTTTCTCATTCCCCATTCGCCTATTATTTTACCTTGCGTTGTATGAATAATATGTTTTGTAGAAACAACGCCTTCTTTTAATTTTAAAATACCCAGCGCTTGAATTGCTTTGCTTGCTTGTTGCAGGGTTAATCCATAGCCTTGAGCTCGAGCATCGAAACTACTATCTCGTTCGTAAAGTGTAAAAGGTATTTGTCGATGTAAACAGGCTACTGCCAATGCCACGCCACCAATACCACCGCCAATAATAGCTATATGTGGGTAATTTTCAAGTGGTTTTTCAGGTAGATTTGTTGTTGTTACCAAGCCTGAGCCACTACAATTTATACATTTAGTATAGCTTGCTTTTGGAGTAATTGGCGGAATTAACGTAGATTCACTGACTGATTTAGCCAATGCTTTTTGATACTGAAGTCGTGCTTTTTTACTTATTTTTCGACGTTTTTTTCCTTCGCCTCTGCATTGCGTACAAATAGTCCAATTAGTGGGGGGGTTTTCCATATTTTAATACCTTATTTCGAGGGTTTTTAGCAATTATTAAATACGTAAAATTACATTTTTTACTTTTTAAAACCGAAAATTATTAGTTTTTATCTGTCATATTTAATATAGTATTTTTTAAGTGATTTTTTTTAATTTTCGGCTGAAAAAATTTTATTGTAGAAAATAGAATTTGAAATTAGAACTTCTTTGACGGCACAAGCAAGATGCTTGCGATAGCGGCGGAAAACTATGGCTAATCAGGATGCGAACCTGAAATAAATTCAGGTTGACAGATGCGATCCCTTATTTTTCTGTGATATTTTTTTTCAAATAAAATTTAAACAGACGCTAAAAGAAATTAAAATTATATCTAAAAACGAAAACTTACCAAGAGATAACAAAACCCTAGCCCTGATTGAACGGTTTGTTTGAGCTCTTTTTTGTTTTTTTCTTTAAAAAAATAAAAAAAGCGAGTAGTGAAAGCAGGTAACAGCTTCAAAAAAAATAAAAATAACGTATAGGTATAAAAAAAAATCGCCTAAAAATATTTTTAGGCGATCTATATAAAATAAAATTTTAATAGGTATTTTTATAAAAAAATATTAATTTAATTTAAATCCTATCTTGAAAAAATACTGTCCGAAGAATGAAAATGTTGAATTCGATGCCTTACGACCTAGCGTTCCTGCATTCTTCTTTTTAGTGTTTGTTAAATAATTATAGCTTAAAGGTTTTACATCGAAACCAATAAACATTTCTTTGGTTAAATAATAGTCTAAACCTGCAACTGCTTGCACGCCTACACCTAATAACTCAACATGACTTAACCCTAAATTAGAAATACTTGATGTATTACTTAAATCAATAGTAGGATCAAAACTAGAGGTTCTGGTATAGTCTATTGGTAATGAAAAACCTACATAAGGCACCAATTTTGGGCTTTTAAGTTTTAAATACCATTGTAAACCTAAAGCGGCATGTAAACTGTACTTGTCTTCACCTATAATAGACTGATACGCAGGAACAACTACAGCGTTCTCATCGTCTAAAATTGCTGGAATATTAACTGATGAAGGGGTGGTTCTAAAAGTGAAACCTCCATTTAATGAAAGTGCCATTTTATCGGAAATGAAGTATTTACCTTCAACTCCTGCCATATTCATTAAGCTATTATCATTACTATTAATAGTATTGGCATAAGGAGCTTGACCGCTTACCTGATGCGAACTACCAACATAAGTTCCGCCTTGTTCTATGTAAGAACCTCGTCCCATTAATAAAGAAACGGTATAGCTTCCTTTTTGGGGTTTATAAGCATCTGTTTGGCTGCTAACAACCATCTCTTTATCGTTTTGAGACATCGCTGCAAAACCTGATAAAGATAATAATGTTATCAATATATATTTTTTCATAATTAAATTCTTTAAGAAATTTTTTTGAGTTAAAAGTACCCAAGGTAAAACTTGGGTACTATTGTGTTTACCTTAAAGAAAATATTATGCTGATAATGCTGATTCCATTAAAGCCTTATACATTTCTGCAGATTTTTTAAGTTTTTCAATTTTAACTTCTAAAACAGCAATTCCTTCTTCTAAAGAAGCAATGTCTTCTGCTCTTTGATCAGTAAGATCTGTTTTTCCTTTTTTAATCTGCTCAATACGGTGCTTAATAACTTCAATTTTATCAGTTACCTCTAAAACTGCTACTTTTTGAGTTTTAATTTGACCTTTAATTTGCTCCATACGATCGTCATAATCATCACCTGAATATTCGTTTGCCTCTAATTCTAGCTCTAACCCATTGAAATAAACGATATCTCCTTGAAGATTGTCCATTTTTTCTTTGTTAACTGTAACCTCTAATTCTAAAGCTGTTACCTTGTCTTTTAAAGCTTGGTATTCTGCTAATTTAGTGGTGTCAATTAATGCTTCTAAACGTGTAATTTCAGTGTTACACTTTACAACATTTTGCTGTGCTTGTGTTAATTGATTTTCTGCGCTTAAAATATTATTTTCTAAAGATATTACAGCTTCTAAAGAAGTTACAACATCCCTAGCTGTATAATAATCTTTTCTTGCTTTATCATAAGCTGTTCTAGCAGTTGCTAAATTACCACTTAATGCAGTTGCATCAAATTCTGCTAACTTTAATTCATCTTCAGCTAAACTTAATTCACTAGAATTTAAGCTTGATTCATAATCGCTCAAGTTTGTTTCAGCATTTGCTAAAGCTTGTTGTGCTTCATTAAATACTTCTGTATTTGTTTTTGTTTGGTCATCTCTTTCAACATTAAAAAACTCACCAACAGTAGGGTCGTTATAATAATCAGTAACAACACCGCCATTATTTACAACATCTTGATATGATGTATATGCTGTTGTTCCGAAAACAACCTCGTTATTATCGTTGCTGATAACTTTATAATAAGTATCAGATGAACTATCATTTGCAATACCTGCTTTACCATCATAACCGTTACTGGTAATTACAACATCAGAAGGGTTTGCATCAAACTTTAATTTAGCTGCTTTGTATTCTGCTTCTAAAGAAGTTATAGAGTTCTTTAAAGACTCAATGGTCGTTTTATAAGAAGCTATATAACTTTTTTTATTTGCAATATTATTGATAAGATCGCTATAGTTTGAAGAAAAACCTTGCGCTTCTTGATACGCTTCTCTTGTTTGATCATAAAGAGCCTTCGCCGCTGTTTTGTTACTTAAAGCAACTTCATAAGTTACTGCTGTTCCTCCTGTTAACTCGGTTAATTCTTCTTGAGTTTCCGTTAAACTTTCTTTAGTATCTGCTATATTTACATTAGCAGCTTCTATTTGTCTTTTATAAGAATTTAATAAATTTTTTTCATTTTGATAATCATTTAAGTTATCACTATAGTCACCAAATGCAGATAATTCAGTCTCGTTAATTTCTTTAATTCTAGCAGTTTTTTCTTTGTTCGTTGCTTTTAAAGCATCTATTGCTTTTTGAATTTCAAGAACCTGAGCACCAATAGTTGTAGGGTCAGATAAAACAGCTTCTAATAAAGCTAACTTATCAGTTTCTTTTAATAAATCGCTTTCTAATTCTAAAACATCTAATTCGTAGCCTTTGATTGCGTTATCTTGATTAAAAACATCAACAACGTCAGCTTTTAACTTTACTAATTGACGGTTTTGCTTCGCTAATTTAGCTTCTGCGCTAATAATTAATCCTTTTTCAGCAAAAAACTTCCCTAAATAATCTCTAACAGCTTCCGATTTAATATCTTCTACCTGTGCTTTTAAGGTTGCTAAAGCAGTGATGTGTTTTTGGTTTGCTAATTCAAGAGCATTTTGTGCAGTTGCAATTGCTAATTCATTTTGCGCTAATTCAGCAGCATTTGAATTTTCTTTACTTTTTACTTCTAGTAACGCCAAAGCTAATTTTGCTTTTGCCATTTCTAATTCCGCTGTTTTTAAGGTTTTTCTAGCAGCAAGTAATTCCGCATGACCTTTGTAAATAGCTTCTACCTCACTAGACATTTCCTCTTTAACACAAGATGTTGTTAATCCTAAGGTACCTGCTAATAATACGGCAAGCGTAAATTTTCCAAAATTTTTCATTCTTTTTCTTTTTATTATTTATTTGTAATTATTTATACACAATTTTTTAAGTGAAAAACAACAGAATAACCCCCAAGTTTTGAAGAATTTTTTAAAAATCTTCTCTTAGATAAATGGCAATAATATTGTAACAAATTGAAAAATAAATTTTTTAGCAATTTTTTATTTTTTCACTGTTTAGAAAGCAATTTCTGGTTCAAAGGTATATAAATGTTCCTGATTACAAGCTTTTTAATATAAAATTATTAAAATTTTAACATAACTTTAACTAACTTATCTTGTTTAATCACCTGAAAAAAGAGATAGAACCCCTTGCAACAAAGAGAAAACCGCCTTATATATTGATTTAAAGCAAACTAGACTAAATAATAATACACAAAAAACAGCGCTATCAATAGTGATAACGCTGTTTTTAAGAAATAATATGAATTAAACAATGCTTTTTTTACTTAACAACCTCAACCCAGTTTCCTTTTGTTCTGGCTATATAATCATTATCATACATTGCTTCCACTTGTACTCCTGGTAAATAATACCTTCCTAAATACGATGCATTTAACAATACACTAAACGTTTTAGTTTCATGTTCTTTTAGTGTAAAATAATTACTAATACTCGCATCACGAACATCTGTAAAATCTACTTTTGAAGAAGTTGTATTATTTCCAAAATCAGTAAAACGAGTATTTACAATTTCCCAACCTGACGGAATATATTGCGTTAAAGCAACATTTTTCACCTTATCATTTGTCATATTTTTTACAGTAACCTCAGCTATAAAATTTGTTCCTTGCGATAAATTATCTGATGCAATCGTAGTACCTTCTTTTGTTTTATAACGAACTGTTGTTTCTAAATTATTTTGAAACACTTTTTCTTCTCCAACAGGTAAAATTCCTTTATTAAAAACACGCACATACAATACGCCGTTACTTTTATTAGAAATAGCAACTGTATTTTCTTTTTCAACACCTTTTAAATCTTCAATAAATAAGGCTTTAGAAGTCGTTACATTTGCTGATTTTTTATTTAAAGCATAACTTGCATTAATACCTGTATTTCCGCCATTTTGCAAAGCATATTTACTCATTGCTAATAAACTATACGCAGTCGTTTGTGTGCTCATCCATTTTTCACCAGATAAATTTTCGGCTATTTCTTTGGCTAATTTAATAGCTTTCGACTCTTCATTTAACAAGATATAAGTATCTAATGCCATGGCTTTATTACGAGTTTGAGAACCATAATTTGAATAACGTCGTTTACTATAATCATTTGTTGTTAACTTGCTTAAAATCCCTTTTGCAATTGATTTTTTACCGATTAACGCATAGGCACTTGCCAATCTCATTTTTGCTTCGTTAGAAGTACCACTTGTTTCACGCAAACGATTCATTGACGCAATATCAGCACTATTTGCCAAACTCAAGGTATATAATCGGTACGCCTGTGATAACGAATTATTTCCGTAATAAGAATTATTTCGCCAAGTACGTGCTTGTTGTTTTTGATAACGAATCCATTTCGATTTAAAACCGATAGGTAACGCATATCCTTTTTTAGCAGCTTCTATCATAAAATGACCAGCATACGAAGTTCCCCAACTATTTGCTGTACTATTTCCTTGCCAATAAGACAAACCTCCATTTGATATTTGAAAACCTGATAATCGCTGAATAGTCGCTTTTATATTTCTTTGAATATCTTGTTTTTTTTCTTCGGATAATTCAAAAATTTCGGCTAAATATAACTGAGGAAATGCGCTAGAAGTAGTTTGCTCTACACAACCATGCGGATATTGAATTAAATATGCCATACGTTTGGTAAAATTCATTGGTGGCAAGGTCGAAAACTCTACACTTGCACTGTTTGTTCCAGAAGTTCCAAAAGCTGTAAAATTAAGTTTGCTTTTTTCGTTCGATTTCAATACTAAATCTTTTACTTCCGTAGTTATAGGATTCGGATTCAACACATCAATTTCTACTTCGTAGGATGCTTTTTCACGTCCTGAAACGGCATCAATTTTAACTTTTCCGATTCCTTTAAAATCATTTACTTTTAAGGTAAAATATGCCATTTTTTCATCTGGCTCATTAAATGCTATGGTTTGTGTATTATTTCCTACAATAGTAAATGACTCATTTTTTTGCACTGTAATCTTCACTTTTTTAACAGATGGCAACATCGCAAATACTGTAACAGGTAAGGTTACTGTTTCTTGTGGGGTAATTTTACGAGGTAATGATGCTAAAATCATCACAGGTTTACGTACAAACGCTGTTTTTTCAGCACTTCCGTAGGCATCATTTGTAGCATTTGTAGCAACTACCATAGCACGAACAGAACCGATATACTTCGGAATTTTAATTTTATGTGTTTGACCAGCGCCTTGTTCTAAATTAAAAGGACCTAAATAAGTAACCATCGGTTTAAATCGATTGGCTTTTTTATTTTTACTTCCAGCTTCCGATTCATCACCACCAATACTTAATATCTGATTTACTTTTCCGCCATAAGCACCGATAACATCATCAAAAACATCCCAAGTTTTTACACCTAATGATTGACGTGCATAAAAAGTATTCCACGGATTTGGAGTTTTAAAACGTGTTAAATCTAATAATCCATCATCAACCAAAGCAATTGTGTACGTCATTGCTTTACCGTTTTGCTCGCTTACATTTATTTCAGCTATTGATTCAGGTCTTAATTCATCCGCTAATTCAATTACAGGTGCTAATTTTGTTACAGGATTATTAACCAACATCGGTATAGAACCATACATACGAATTGGTAAATCGTTAACAGTTTGACTGTGTTTCTGTAATAATGAAATATTTACAAATACATTTGGCGTATAATTTGCCAATACAGGAAAATTAAATGCTGTTTGTTTAGCTGTTGTTTCTATCCAAAAATGATCTAAAACTTGTGTACCGTTTTCAATGGTAATTAAAGCTCTTCCTCCTTCTGAAGATGGAAATTTTACGGTAGCGGTTTCATTTACTTCATAAGATTCTTTATCCGTAGAAAAAACCAACATAGTTGCATTCGTTTTATCTTGATTTCCTTTTTTCTTACCATACCAAGATGGCCAATCAAAATAAGCAATATTTGAAGTAACGTGTTTACTTTTCTTATCGATTACTTTTATCAAATAACGCCCCCAATCATTTTCGCTTATTTTTAAATCAAAAGAACCTTTTCCGCTAGCATTTGTTTTTACTTGCAGTGTTTTATAAGTTTGATGATGACGTGTTCCATCGTAATTAGAAAGCCCGTTATCGGAAGTACTCCACCACCAACGCCAAGATATTTTATATACTTTTACTTCTAAATTATTTGCAACTCCTACGCCATTTTCATTTACAGATGCTAGGTTAAATGTATATTTTTCATCCGTAAATAAATAATTTTTAGATTGCTGTTCTTCGGCATTTAACAATCCTACATAGGTTTTATAAGGCGATACTTTTGTAGAAAACACATCCGTACTAAAATCACCACCATTTTCATAAACCTTTGTTATGAAACTAGCCTTTAACATTCCTGGAGCTTTATTTTTTAAACTTGGTGTTACCGAAAAACTAGTTTCTCCATCATTATTTAGAGTTCCTTTTAATACTTTAAATTCTTCAGTTCCAAAATTTCGGGTAACATCATCAAAATTATAATTTTTAAATTTCGGAAACTCCGTTTTTAGCTGTCTAAACTTTCCGTTGATATCTACTTTTAAATTTCTAGCAATCGCACCATGTAACCATTTTACTTCAACATCTCCATCAATATCAGTATCAGCTTTAATAAAATCATCCGCTGTATTTAATTTAATTTTTAAACGATTTGGTTTAATCGTTTCAATTTTAAGTGTTTTATTAAAAACCGCACCTCCAACGCTTACTCTTAATTTCCAATTTCCAGTAATTGCATCTTGATTGGTTTTCGGAGCATAACCATATACATTGTTTCTATTTTTGAATAATACTTTTCGTTGAGTAATTTTTCCTTGCGGATTAATCAATTCAAATTTAATTGGATGTTTTTCGGGTATCGGATTGGCATTATCATTCAAAACAAAGGTTAAAAATAAGTTGTCACCAGGTCGCCAAACACCACGTTCACCATAAATATAGCCTTTAATTCCTTTTTGAAGTTTCGTTCCTGAAACATCAAATTTACTCATTGACAAGGCATTTCCATCATTTAACTTTAGATACGTTGTGTTTTTATCCTTAGTAATTACCGCAAAAAAAGCATCATTTTTGATAGCATCAAAAATAACAACACCATCAGAATTTGTAGTTGCCGTAATAATTGATTGTTGCTGTAAATTATACAATGTTACCCTAGCATCTGAAACAGGTTCGGTAGTTCGTAAATCGGTTACAGCAATAAAAGTAGTTCCGTTATTTCCTTTTTTAACAATTGCCCCTAGATTGGTTGCTAAAATATTGGTACTTCTTTTTTTATTGTAATAATAAGATGTTTTACACGGGTCTTCTCTGTCATCCCATCGGTAATTATAATAATCATCATTGTCGTAATAACTCGCTGTATTATATTTTTTAGTAGCTACTTCTTTTTTACCATAAATAATAGTAGTGTCATTTGTTTTTTCATCACAAGAATAATTAGAATATTGATGATTAAAAGAAAACTCAACACGATACATCGCTCCATTTTCTATGGATAAAATTTCTGATAAATCAATTGCAAACGCATTTTCTTTGGTTAAATCAACGCCTTTATTTGTTAAATTAACCGTGTATTTTGCTTCAGGACGCGCTACATAACGCAAATTACTTTGATTGTTTAAATTGTTTTGCTGTAAAAATTGTAATACATTATTTTTATAAATTTTATATACCGAAACATCTACGGCTTTTAAATTAACTGCTTTAAAGTTGATTTTTAAATTATCTGAATTAGGAACAATTGTTCCACTTTTGATAAAACTCAAAGAAGGTTTTAACTGCTGAAAATGCAACGTTTGACTATATCCATTTTTTAAAGCAAATCCTTCGGTATTTTTAATTCCTTTAAAAACTTCTAAATCTACTTTATTTTTAAAGGAACTCTTCGGATAAATAGTTACAATATTATTTTTCACTTTATAAGTAAATCTTCTTTTTTGAGTGTTTTTAAAAGCGATTAATCCATCTAAATTTTGCGATTTTTTTATAGGATCAGAAAAACTAACTTCGATATGTTGTTTATCTGTGTCAACAACTTCAACACTTAAAACCTTAAAATTATTTTTACCTGTAATTGTTAAAGTACGTTCTCCTTTTGAACTAGAATTAATACTATTTCCATCCCAAACAACAGTTATATCGCTGTCTTCTTCAAGTCTTTTTAAATTTTTTATCTTAAAAAAAGCTTCAGAAACAAGTGCTTCCGAAGTTTCAAAATTCATTGAAATATCCGCATTATTATATTTTGCTTTTACCAATTCTGATAATTTATCCCAAGCAATAACATCGCTTATATTTACCACACCTTCTACGGCATACACATCTTTACTAGAAACAATAGGCGATGACAATGTTACATTAAAAAGTAATTCTTTGGTTTTCACTTTTGCTGTGAAACTTTTTAAATCATCAGGAATTCCATCATATAATTTTGATAAATGAAGTGTTACCGCATATTCTGTATTACTTTTTAATTTTTCTAAGGGAAGAAAGGCTATTTTATTTCCGTCTAACAACACCTTCCCTTTTACCTTCGGATTTACCGTAATAACGGCATCGCTAATTGTAGTAATTTTGGGTGTTTTTTTAAGCATAAACTGAAAATCGGCAACTGAAGAAATCATTTCCTCAGGAAAAACAGCTACATATTCACTATAATTATTGCTATCACTTTGTGTGATATGCTCTTTTTTACAGCTATTGATAAAAAACACCAATAGCGTTACTGCAATTATTTTTGCAATTTTTTTCATAATATATTTTTTTTTGAAGTACCTCAAAGTTACAAATTATAAAAAACTAAAACTGTTAAATTTAGCTGTTTTACAAGCAAATAAGGAGTGTTTATTGCTACAATAATTTCTTGGTTTTTTTAAAGAAACACTACATATAATTACCGCTTATATTTAATAATCCTTAGTTTTGCAAATTATTTATCATACATATCAAAGATAATTTACATCATGTTAGGATTACAATTTGAAACCGAAACCTCTTGGGCAGATATTGCCAAAGATAACTTACAGCAAATATTAACAGACCATGCTTTTTTAGAACAAAAGGCAGCTTCTAATGCGGTGTCTTTAATTATCAATTATTCCGAAGAAACAGAACTTGTACAACGTATGAGTGAAATTGCGATTGAAGAAATGGAGCATTTTAAAATGGTGCATGATTTTATGGTAAAACGAGGAATGGTTTTAGGACGTGAGCAGAAAAACGATTATGCAATTCGTTTGCAAAAATTTTTCACAAAAACAAAAGACAGAACCAATGCTTTAGTACAACGTTTATTAATTGCAGCGCTAATTGAAGCAAGAAGTTGTGAGCGTTTTAAAGTGTTTTCTGAAAATATGGAAGATCAAGAGTTATCTAAATTTTATAAAGATTTAATGATTTCAGAAGCAAACCATTATACGATCTTTTTAGGTTTTGCTCGTAAATATCAAGATAAAGAAATTGTAGATAAAAAATGGAACGATTTAGTTAATTTTGAAGCCGAAATGATGAAAAGTAGAGGTTCTGAAGCAAAAATACACGGATAAACAGCATGTTTAGTAAAGAAGAATCAGCAGCAATACGCCAAGAATTTTGGACAAGTTTTGGGAAATCTTTTCCAAGAAAATGGTTATTATACAATACAAAAATAAAAGGATTCGCTTTTAAATTTCAAGGCGATCGTAAAACAGCATCGGTTTGTTTAGATTTTGAACATCTTGATGAAGTAGCCAATGAATTATTATACGACAAGTTATTATCTCTAAAAAATATTTTAGAAACAGAATATTTACCAGAAGTTATTTATCACGAAAATTTTGAATTAGATAACAGAAAAATTATTCGTCGTATCTATGTTCCTTATGATAAAAAATTTAGCATTCACAATAAAAATACTTGGCAAGAATGTTACGAATTTTATGTAGCTACCATGGATCAGTTTGAACTATTCTTTTATGAATATGAAGACATTATTAGAGACGCTATTTAATGTTATCTTTTTATTAATAATTTTTATTGTTTTTTTTTATCATTGTTTTATCATTGTTTTAATGTATATTAAGGTGTTATTAATCCCCTAATATCACTTAAAATGAATAACCACCCCCTATGGTTAGCAATAGTGTTTTACACACTAATTTTAACCGCTTGCTCTTCTAACAACGACAATATAAAGTCAAAACAGTTAGATACTTATGATGAAACAAATGCAAAAAAGATTGAAATAGAAATTTTAAATCAAGTAAATAATTATAGAATTAATAAAGGGTTTTCACTTTTAGAAAAATCAGAAGCTATTAAGTTTCAATCAAAAAAACACACGGATTATATGATTGATAAAAATATCGTTTCTCATGATTTTTTTAATCTACGTAAACAATACTTGAATAAAAATATAAATGCAATAAATGTTGCTGAAAATGTTGCTTACGGATATTCTTCTGCCAAATCAGTAGTAAACGCTTGGATTAGAAGCGATGGTCACCGAAAAAACATGGAAGGGAATTTCACTCATTTTGATGTTAGCGCCGAAAAAAATCCGAAAGGAAAATGGTATTTCACCAATATATTTGTGAAAAAATAATTAATAAAAAACCTATAAACGTATTTTAACAATTAGACTACGTTTATAGGTCTTTAACTTTACATTACTACTTATAATTATTTATAATAATAAATTTTGAACGCCTATTTTCTTGATGTTCTTCTTCTGTACAAATAGCATTATTAATACATTTATTAACTAATTTTTTTTCTCCAAAACCAATAGCACTCTCTATTCTTGAAGGATCTATATCTCGTGATAAAATATAATCTCTTGTTGATTTTGCTCTTTTATCTGATAAGGTTTCATTATAATCATCATCTCCTCTACTATCAGTATGCGCTTCAATTTTAATAATCATTTTAGGATGATTTTTTAAGACTTTAACAACATATTCTAACTCAAATGCTGCATCGGGACGTATAGTTGATTTATCAAAATCAAAAAATATTGGGCTTATTACTATTTCTTTATCTATAATTAAAGGTGTTAAATATAAATTTGCAACGATTTCTTTATTTCTAGTATTTGTTGTTGTTGTTTTTTTAAAATCTGCTTTATAATCTTTCTTTGACCCTCTTAAAGCATATTTTTTATTACAATCTACTTCGAATGAATAAGCTCCGTCTAAACCTGTAATACTCTTTTTAATTACTTTTCCTTTATTATTTATTAATTCAACTAAAGTATTTGTTAAAATACTATCTGTTTTAACATTAAAAGTTTTTCCTTTAATTAATTGCTTACATTTATAAGATTCAAAACTATAAATATCATCATGCCCTTTTCCCTTAGGTCTGTTCGAAGAAAAATAACCTGTTTTATTATCTTTATTAATAAAAAAAGAAAAATCGTCATACCTACTATTAAATGGAGCTCCCATATTAGTAACCTCCGATGAATTATTTTTTAACAAATTAGATTTAAAAATATCTAAGAATCCTAAATTTTGATATCCATCCGAGGAAAAATAAAACACATATTGTTTTGATACAAATGGAAACATTTCTCGACCACTTGTATTAATGTTTTTACCCATGTTTACAGGCGCTCCGTAAGAACCATTAGGTAAAATAGCAGTTTTATAAATATCTGTTAAACCATAACCTCCAGGTCTATCTGAAGTAAAATATAACGTTTTATCATCAGGGCTTAAAGCTGGATGACCACTTGAATGTACGTCATCATTTATAGACAATTCTTTGATATTGCTCCAACTACCATTAACTAAAGTTGCTTTAAATATTTTTAAATGTGACGTTCCTTTTTTATCATAATCTAACTTATCTCTTCTCGTTAAATTGTTTCTTGTAAAATACATTGTTTTACCATCATTTGTAATAGCAATATTCGATTCATGAAAACTTGTATTTACTTCTGATGATTTTATAGGAATGACATTTTTTATTTTTTTATCTTCTTTAGAAGTACTGTCTATAGTGGCTTCATATAAATCTAAATAAGGCTCATTATTCCACTTATAAACCCTTCCTTTTTTATTTTTGGTTGATGCGAATATAAATTTGTTATTATGTACATAAGCCCCAAAATCAGAATTTCTAGTGTTTATTGCTAAATTAATAACTTTTACAGAATCTTTATTTAATGTTTTTAGATTTTCATATGTTATTTTTGTTGCTCCTTGCTTATTGTTTGGTAACTTTTTTAACCATTGATCTGCTTTTTTATAACTCCCTGCACTTCTTAAAGACTGTGCGTACTTATAGATCGTTTCATTACTTAAACCTTTGTCCGTTTTAGCTGCTAAATTATACCACTTCGTGGCTTTTTCTGAATTTGAATTATTATAATAGCAATCTCCTAAACGGGTTAAAATATAAGTACTGCTATCTCCTTTTTTAACTGTTTTTTCATAAAACTCAGCAGCTTTAATATATGCGTAGTTTTCAAAAAATTTATCGGCAATTTTTTTTTGAGAGAAAGAAGAAATAACTAAAAAAAATAATAGTAAAAATGTAATTTTTGTTTTCATATATATACGCTTAAAAATATCGTGGTGACCTTACTCTTTTAGAATTATTTAACTCATACATTAACAATGCCTCATGAGTACCATTTGAAAATTGATTTATATCAGATAGTGGGTATTCATAAGCATATCCTATTCGAAATTTTTTTGATATTTGAAAATCTACCAAAGCACCTAAAGCCGCCGTGTATTCATTAAATCGATACGACCCTCCTAACCAAAATTTATCATTGAAAAGAAAATTTGCTGTTACATCGTACGACAAAGGTGCTCCACGGGTTCCTTTTATTAACGTTGCCGGTTTAAATTTCACATTATTATTTAATTCAAAAACATACCCACCTGTTAAATAATAACTTCTTTTATCAACAACACCATAATTAACGCCATCAACTGTTAAATCGTTATGATCTACATTTAATAATTTTGGAACAGACAAACCTACATACCATTTTTCTGTATGTAAAAACAAACCACTACCAATATTAGGCTCCCATCGATTCTTTACACCACTAATTGCAGGATCTAAACCTTCTGCAATTAGTAACTCATCATCTAAATTATATTGTGTAAAACCCGCTTTTAAGCCGAAAGCTAATTTCAAATCATAATTTAATTGAACAGTATATGAAAAATCGCCATATAAATAGGTAAATTTTTCATACCCTAATTTATCATTTATAAATGACAATCCTACACCTACCTTTTCATTTCGCAATGGCGCATTAACCGATAATGTTTGAGTTTCTGCACCTTTTCCAAAACCTGCCCATTGACTTCTATGTAACCCCACAGCACTTAACGCCCCTCTACTTCCGGCATATGCCGGATTTACAGAAATGGTATTATACATATATTGTGTAAACTGAGGCGATTGTTGTCCTTGTATATTAAAAATAGATACAATAAACATACTAACTGTATATAATAATTTTTTGTTATAATTCATAGCTTATATATTACTTGGTTGCTAAATAAATTGCGCCTGTAAATGGCTTTAATCCACTATTTTCTAATAGTACGATATAATAATAAGTTCCCGCTGGTAACCGCTCTGCATTCCCAAAGGTTAATCCTTCTGAAACTCCATTCCAATTATTGGCATAGTTATTCGATTTATAAACTCTTGCTCCCCAACGATTAAATATTTTCACATTTACCCTAAACCCACACGATTCCGCTCCAGTTACTTTAAAATACTGATTCCATGAATCACCGTTTGGTGTTACCGCTTTTGATATTTTAATATCATCCTGCCCACATGGCAAAACAGTACATTGATCATTTATATTTATAACAATTCGAGTAACTGATGTGCAAAAATCATTAAACGTTGTGTAATCGAAAGTATAATTACCTAAAGACAGATTTAGAGGGTCAAAAATCCCAGCTACTGAAAGCGATAGCCCATCTCCTTCAACAAGAGTCCATTTACCTTCAGATGATATATTGTTTTCAACCAAGTAATCGTTTAAGTTAATCTCGCCATCATCAATACATTTCGAGTCTGTAATTTCAGTTATATTTTGCTTCACAGTAACACTTATATTCTGTGTAAAATTAGCAACATTACCACAAAGATCAATCGCTGTCCAATTTCTTGTAATTACATAATCATTATCAGACCCATCAAAAGTATTGTGCTCTTCAAATGCTACCTGAATATTATTACTCGAACAATTATCGATAAATTCAATAGTTGGAATTTCAGGAATTTCATCACAGCTTACATTAATATCATTAATATCTGTTACTAATTCTGGTGCTTTATTATCTACAACCTTAATCTGTTGGTTGTAACTAGAAATATTACCTGCACAATCTTTAAGATTCCATGTTCTGGTGATTATATATTCTGAATCACACTGATCGGCTATTCTCGTTACATTTTGAGTATATACTAATTCTAAATCCGAAGAAAGACTACAATTATCTGATACTGATAAAACAGCAACTTCAGGTATCTCGTCACAACTCACTGTTATATTCTGAGGTAACTCACCGGTAAATGTTGGTTTGATATTATCTTCAACCGTAATTATTTGGTCTTTTTGGGTTGAATTCCCGCAGTCGTCAGTTAAAATCCATGTTCTTGTGATTGTTTTAGTTCCTTCGCAAGTTCCGGCTTTTTCAACATCGGTAAATGTTGCTTTTAATACTGTTGAACAATTG
>NZ_OENE01000054.1 GCF_900239495.1 Tenacibaculum finnmarkense genomovar ulcerans | reverse complement strand
AAAATCGGGGAATGTGTATGTTATCCCTGAAATATCGGTAACCAAGTATTTTAAAAATGAAAATACCATCACTTTTGGCGCTAAATATTACCTGTCAGATAATGATTCTTTTTTAACAGGAAGTGTTAAAAACAGTAAAAAATCTGTTACTACAAATCAGGTGGATTTCTCTACAAAAAACAATCAGATTGCTCTATATGTAAGCTACGGATTTAACTTTAAAAACATTAAAAAGATATTCTAATTGCTTTTTAACAGTACTAAAAATCCCTAAAAAAAGCCCGATAAGTAATTATCGGGCTTTTGTTGTTTTAAATGTTGAGGTAATCTTAGCTTAGTCACCATCGTTATCGGTAGGAACTACGGTAACAGATAAAATACTTGTTACATCTACAGCAAATAAAATACTTAGTTCTTTTAAGGCGTTATAAAGTGGTTTTACCGTTTTAGCATCGGTATTAATGGCATCAAAAAGAGGCGTGTTTAAAGCGGTAATTTCTTTATCAACAGCATCAAATTTTTTGGCTATTTCATCTGAAATTTTCTTAGAATTATCAATAGCATTTACCATACTTGCATAGTTAGTCTTTCTGTTAAAATAAACATCTTTAACCTCTGCTAACATCGCCTGTATTAATAGTAATGAGTTTTTACTTCTATAAGCTTGTAAACCTGTAGGAACACTATTGCTAGATTTTTCAAAACCAGCTGGTTTTCCAACCTTGGTAACCTTTGCCATGTCTAACACGTTTATAATTTGATTAATACTCAAACATTTCGCATTTTCAGAACAGGTACTGCCATTTGCATTTGCAAAATTGTTTTTATAATCTTCTTCCCAGGTGTCAATAATAACTTGAGAAAGTCTAATAAGTTCGTCATTAATAGCTTCTAAATAAGCCATTCTGAAAGAATCATTTAATAAAAGGGTTTTAGCTTCTGTTGAATTTTGCTTTCCAAAAAGAAGGTATTCTAATGTGCCAAGTCCTTTTTTAGTGGTACTTTGTTTTGAAAAATATCCTTGATTGTAAATAGATTTATCAGCAATATTTTTTTCAATTAATGCAGTGTTTATAGGGTAGTTATAAATGTTTAAACTATAATAATTGTTTTTGATTAGCCCAAAATTATAAACTTCTGTTTTTGAATAGGCTTTTGCTGAAACCAACCATTGTGCTGCTAATTTTTTATAATCGGCATCACTTTTACTAGCTTTAAAATTAGCAATATTAGTTTGCTGTGTTTTTAAAGTTTGTTTAAAGTTTGTTAAACTAGGTAAAATATTATCTGAATAATAAGTTTCAAAAAAAACGTTATCCATTACTATAGGTTCTTCCCCTTGATTTTTACAACTAAAAACAAAGCTTATTAATAGGATTCCAAAGATTCCAAATATAATTTTTTTCATGATTTTTTATAATTTATTACTATAAAGAGTTTAAATAGGCTAATAATTGGTCTCTTTTTTCTTTAGATAATTTCTTAAAGTCTTCTTTTGATGTGTTTGCTTCACCACCGTGCCATAAAATTGCTTCTTCAATGTTGCGAGCTCTACCATCATGTAATAAAAAAGTATGCTTGTTTACGGTTTCAATAAGCCCTAATCCCCACAAAGGTTGTGTTCTCCATTCATTTCCATTGGCTAAGAAATCACCTCTGTTATCGGCTAAATCAGCACCCATATCATGTAATAAGAAGTCCGAAAAAGGTTTTATTTTGATGTTGTCTATTTGTGGTAAAACAGTATTTTTACCTGTCGTAAAGTTATCAATATGACAAGAAACACATTTTAAATCGTTAAAATGCTTTTTTCCTTGCAGTACATTTTTTTCTTTAAAATCTCTTCTTTTAGGAACAGAAAGTGCTGCCATATATAAAGAAATTCTACTAAATTGTTTGTTTGGTACCTCTACATTTTCACCGACATTATTTCCGTTGCTTAACTTTGAGCAATCAATTCCGTCAGGGCAATTTTCATCAGGAAAAATAGACGTAGTTAAGCCCATATCACCATTAAAAGCACCTGCAATTTGTTGGTCTAAAGTTGGTTGGTTTGATTTCCATCCAAATTTACCGATTGTTAATTTTGATTTTTTAACATTCCAAACATAATTTGCTCTACCAGAAATCCCATCATTGTCGGCATCATTAGGATCGGAATTTTCTAAAAGACTTGCTTCTGAAAGCGCATCAATAAAACCAAGCCCAATCATTTGTTGCCCAACTCTTGGCGATGTTTCTACACCTGCTAAACTTCCATAATTTTCATTAAAAAAACTATAGGTAGGCTTTCGTAATTGATACTTAGTTCCATCGGCATAAACACCATCAATAAAAGTAAAATTAACCTGAATGTCGGCTTCTTTTTTGATTCCTAAATTCGAATCATCTTGAAGCTGACCTCCATATGTATGATGACCAATAGGCCCTGTTGTTTCTGAATTTCCGATACCTAATCGAATTAAAAAACCTTCTGATGTAGCACCTGTTTTTAAAAGAGGTTTTCCTCTTCCATCTCTTAAATGACAAGAACTACAAGCTCTTGCATTAAATATTGGTCCTAAACCATCTCGAGATGTTGTAGTAGCAGGAGCAGACACCCACGCTTGATCGAACATAGCATTTCCAACACCAAAAAATGATAATTCTAAGTCTGATAATATTGGAATAGCTCTTCCAAAGGCTTTATCGGCAGTAAAAGCTTGTATTGATAATTCTGAAACTAAAAATTCTTCACCAGTTTCGTAGGTTGCTGTGGGTTCAATGTTTTTATAAACATCCTCTTTTGTACAAGATGATAAAATAGTAGCAAAAAGAATAAAAAAAATGTATTTTTTCATTATGGTATTTTAAACAAAAATACTGAAACTAGAATTGAATCTAGTTTCAGTAAAGTATTATTATTAAATAAAAGTATTATTAGTTAATACTAATAGTAACGTCTAAAGTTTTAGCCGCTTCAGCAATAGCTTTACCTTCTGCTTTTAAAGCACTAGATAATTGACCAGCAGTTCCGTTAGAACCAAGTTCTTCTTTTGAAATAATTTCATCAAAAGGTTTACCTAAAGCTAAAAGAGCATCTAACTTAGCTAAAGTTGCTTTTGCTTTAGTATCTAAAGAAGCAGCAACATCTTTGTTTACAGTTTCTGTTAATGCGATTAATGAAGTTCCTGAAACTTTAGAACCATCAGCTCTTTTATATGAACCAACAATTATATTATTAATTCCGTGAGTATTTGCCCACATATCTTGGTTGGTGTTATCAGAAAAACAAGAATGTTCGTTTTCTTGACCTTCGTCAATTGCTGGGTCAAGTCTTTCTAAAGCAACCTCTCCATTAGCAATAAAACCAATACCGTTTAAAACATTTTTTAAAGCAGTTTCTTCTTTTAAAGCAGCAAATGCAGTTCTGTAAGTTCCTCCAACAGCCCAAGTACTATTTAAATCTTTTAAATCGTTTACTAATAAATCAGTAACAATTTTTAAATATGTACTTCTTCTTTTAGCAGAAGCTTCAGTAGTATAATCAGTAAAACTTCTTACACCTGCATTTTTAAAGTTATCTTGTTTATGAGTAGTAGTGTTATAGTTTAAATCTTGTCCCCATAATAAAAATTCGATAGCATGCCATCCAGTAGAAATGTTATCATCTTTACCATCTTCGTTTTTATCGATAATGTTTTTTTCTGTTAAAGCAAAAGAAGCATCAGCAATTAAACCTCCTGCTATTTTTTGTCCTCTATCTCCAGATACATAATCAATATACGATTCATCTAAAGGCCATGCGTTAATTTGTCCTTCGCTTCCTAATAAGTCTTCATTATCAATTGGTCCGTTAGCTTCACGAAAAGCTTCTGTTTGCCCGTAAAAATCTCTTGAATATAACCAAGCTTTTTTAGCCGCTTCATGAGTTTCAGCAGTAGGGTTTTCTAAAAATGCGTTAATTGCAGTTTGCATTTTTAAAGCAGTAGTATATGAATCTTCGTAGTTTGCCGATGCTATAGCTGCATAGTTTTCTATAAAAGATTGTTTTGTTGCTTTTTGAGTAGGAGTGTCTTCATCAGAACATGATTTGAACACAAAAGAGGTTGCAAGTAATAATGATAATCCTAGTACTTTTTTCATTTTAAATTTATTTTAAGTTGCTTATTTAGATTTATTAAGTATAATAATGCAAATGTAATCGAGTTTTTTTTATTAACAAATTTTATTAAGATTAATTTTAAATTGATTGGTGTTTTTAGATTTTATGTAATGTTTTTATTATTTTAATGTTAATTTTCTGGTTATTTGCTAAGGTTTTTAATTTATTTTAGTTTAATTCCATTTATTTTTAAATTATCTGTTATTTAGCTAATTGTTCAAATATGTGTGTATATTAACCTTAAATTAAGGTTTAATTTGTATTATATATAGTATATTTGCACGCAATTAATTAACAACACACTAAATTAATTGCACATGCAAGCTCATCAATCAAAATTTGTAGGAGAAGGTTTAACGTACGACGACGTTTTATTAGTACCTGCTTACTCAGAAGTACTTCCAAGAGAAGTTTCAATTCAAACAAAATTTACTAAGAATATAACCATTAACGTACCTATAGTTTCCGCAGCTATGGATACCGTTACCGAATCGGCAATGGCAATCGCTATGGCTCGTGAAGGAGGGATTGGTGTGTTACATAAAAACATGACTATTGAGCAACAAGCTCAAGAGGTTCGCAAGGTAAAACGTGCAGAATCAGGAATGATTATTGACCCAGTAACCTTGCCATTAACAGCGAGCGTTTTAGATGCTAAAATGTTAATGAAAGAACATAGTATTGGCGGAATTCCTATTATTGACCAAATTGGTGTTTTAAAAGGAATTGTAACTAATAGAGATTTGCGTTTCGAGCATGATAATGAACGTTCAATTGTAGAGGTAATGACTAAAGATAATTTAGTAACTGCATCGGTAGGAACTTCATTAAAAGCGGCAGAAAGCATCTTACAAGAAAAGAAAATCGAAAAATTATTAATTGTTGATGGAAATTATAAATTATCAGGATTAATTACTTTTAGAGATATAACTAAGGTTACTCAAAAACCAATTGCAAACAAAGATACTTTTGGGCGTTTACGTGTTGCAGCCGCATTAGGTGTAACGGCAGATGCTGTTCAAAGAGCCGAAGCTTTAGTAAAAGCAGGTGTTGACGCTGTAATTATTGATACCGCTCACGGACATACCAAAGGAGTGGTTGCTGTTTTAAAAAATGTAAAAGCAAAATTTCCTGAATTAGATGTTATTGTAGGAAATATCGCTACGCCAGAAGCTGCTAAGTATTTAGTGGAAGCGGGTGCTGATGCTGTAAAAGTAGGAATTGGTCCTGGTTCAATATGTACAACTCGTGTAGTTGCAGGTGTTGGTTTTCCTCAGTTTTCGGCAGTTTTAGAAGTTGCCGCTGCTATTAAAGGAAGTGGAGTTCCTGTAATTGCTGATGGTGGAATTCGTTATACAGGTGATATTCCTAAGGCAATTGCCGCAGGTGCCGATTGTGTAATGTTAGGCTCATTATTAGCAGGAACAAAAGAGTCGCCAGGAGAAACAATTATTTACGAAGGAAGAAAATTCAAATCGTATCGTGGAATGGGATCTGTGGAAGCAATGAAGCAAGGGTCTAAAGATCGTTATTTTCAAGATGTTGAAGACGATATTAAAAAATTAGTGCCAGAAGGTATTGTAGGGCGTGTTCCTTATAAAGGACAACTAGAAGAAAGTATTCATCAATTTGTTGGTGGTTTACGTGCTGGTATGGGATATTGTGGTTCTAAAGATATTGAAACATTGAAAGAAACAGGTAAATTTGTACGTATTACCGCAAGCGGAATTAACGAAAGTCATCCGCATGATGTTGCAATTACCAAAGAATCTCCAAATTATAGTAGAAGATAATTTATATATTTTTAAAAAACCCCGCTGTTAATTAACAGCGGGGTTTTTTTATAACTTTTTAAAAGTTAAAGAACCTGTCAGTTTGAGTGATTTTTTCTTTTAAAAAATAATATCGAGAACTTTTTTATCTTCAAGATTAATTAAAATAATTCAAATTCTCGATACTAATTTTAATTTCTTTTAGTCATTAAAATTCACTCGAATTGACAAAAAGAACCTTAACAGATTTGAAACTAATGCTTATTTCTTGAAATATTTTTGCTTGTAAGCTACTAACAAACTAATAATAACCATTATCGCCAATAACACATATACAAATGTTGGAATTGGAATAGCATCTCCAGCGGCATAACTATGCAATCCTGAAAGATAATAATTTACCCCAAAAGAGGTCATCATAATAGCCCAAAAAGCAAACATACTTGCTAGGTTTAGCACATATTTAGTATTCAATTTAGGAACAAAACGTAGGTGTAAAACAATTGCATAGACAATAATACTAATTAAAGCCCATGTTTCTTTAGGATCCCAAGCCCAGTAACGACCCCAACTTTCGTTTGCCCAAACACCTCCTAAAAAAGTACCAATTGCCAGCACAAAAAGCCCGATAGTCATTGAAAGTTCATTAATATAGGTAAGCTCTTTTATTTTTATATCGATAATATATTTGTTCTTGTCTGTTTTAAAAAGCATTAAAACCAACGCCATAAAACCAAGTACTGCCGATAAGGCTAAAGGTGCATAACTACTAACAATAGTGGCTACGTGAATTTTTAACCAATACGATTTTAATACAGGCATTAGGTTGGTAATTTCAGGATTTAGCCAATCTAAATAACTTACAAATAATAAAGCACCCGTAAATAAGGTTGCTAAAGGCAAGGCAAAATCAGATTTTCTAAAACTAGCTAAACCACTTAATAGTAAACTCCAGGCGACAAAAATTAACATTTCATATCCGTTACTCCAAGGAGCATGCCCCGATATAAACCAACGTAATAAAATATTTGCGCTAAAGCATAAAAAAGAAATTAGTATAATAATTACAAGAAAATTCCAAAGGAAGTTTATCAGGTTGTTTTTATGAAACATTTTAACAACCGCTAAAACTAATAATAGTGTTCCTAAACTAAAATAGATAATAAACAACCAAAAATTAACCTTTGCTTTATTATACCATAATTCGGCTTCAATTTGTTTTTCTGATGGATTTACACTCGCTCCTAAAATTTCTTGATATTTTTTTATATAAGATAATTTTTTATAAGCTTCTTCATATTTATTCTTGTAAATATCATTAAAATATCCTGGTAAAATATGCTTTGCAAAATTTCGATCCTCTTCATTAAAATCTTTAAAGTCGTGAATATAGCTGTACCAAGTATTGCTATCGTCGTCTTTTTTAGGGAATATTTTTAAATAATTTCCTGAAAAAACGTTGTATAAAATATTAAAACGTTCATCAATATTTAAAACCTCTTTATCTAGTTCATTTCTTGCCGATGGTTTTTTTTTATTCGCTTCTTCTACCGCTTTTGACAATAGGTAATTTCCTTGTTTATCTAGCAAACTAACGAAAGATAGTAAGTTGTTATCGCCAACTTTAACAGTGTTTAACAGTGTGCTTGTTTTTTCAAAATCGGCTTTTATAATAGGAATTCGTTGCCATAACTGCGGACTCATGTGCATTCCTAAAAATATTTGATTAACACTTAAACGTATGGTTTCATTATTTTTTTTCTTCGGATAACTAAAAGAAGTCTTTTTGGTTATTTTTCGAATACATTCTGAAGCCAAGGTGTTTAAAGGCTTTATTCTACCGTCTAAATCTTGCACTAATAAACGCCCAAACTGATCAGCCTGATAGATATCTATTTGCTGAGAAGCCACAAGCTGACTTATTGAAAATGAAGGAATGCTATCGGTTTTAATTTCTGCTGATCTAGCTTGTGTTCCTGTTTGTGAAAAAGCACTAGAAATACTTAAAAATGCCATAATAGCTATGGTATTTTTAGACAATCTTTTTAATTTTTTATGAACCTCTCTAAAACGAGAACCTTTTCCGAAAAAAGTAAAAAGCATTCCAATACCCATTAAGGTATAACCGATATAGGTTAGCCAAGTTCCTAAAACATCATGGTTTACCGATAAAACTGTTCCTTTTTCATCGGTATCATAACTTGCTTGAAAAAAGCGATATCCTTTATAATCTAATACATTATTCATAAAAATTCGATAAGAAAATTCTTCTTTTTTGTCAAAAACAGTCACTTCACTTGCGTAAGCAGAAGGGCTTGATGAGCCAGGGTATCTATCTAATTGAAAGTCATTTAATTTAACGCTAAAGGGTAATTTAATAGCGCCTGCTCCATACGAAATAATTAGTTTTATATCATTTTTAAAATCGGTCTGATGTTTTATCGGTAAAAATCCTTCTCTATATAATAAATTGATTTCCTGCTGCTCGGTATCAATTGTTGCATTTACAATTAAAGCATCATCTAGCGTTTTATCGTTTACAGTTTCTTCGGATACATTGCTAATCAATTTAAAAGCGCCCTTGGGATGATAGCTCATCGGAACAAAAGAAAAATCGCCAGCTCTATAAAGGGTACGCAAGGTTATATTTTGAAGACTATCTTTTTTAATTTTACCTGCCTGCTGACTTGCCATTATAAAAAAGTCAATAGTATGAGGTGTTAGCATTTTAAAACGTCCATTTTCTTCAATAATATTGATAATTCCTTTTTTATCAGATTCAAAACCTATTTCATGTTGATGATCGCCAATACGTTCTATTTCTCCTTTTTTCAAATAGATGGTATTTCTACCTTTACCGGCGGTAACCACCATTTTTAACAAAGGTTCTCCGTTAATACTATCGGTAATAACAGTAGGAGTGGCATCAGCAACATATTGATTAAAATCAATAGAAATAGCTTTATTATTAAACGTTGTTTTTAGTGTGAAATCATTGTTTTTAAGCGGGCTGATATTTATTTTTTGCTGAATAGTTTTACTTTGAGTTCCATCGGTAATTGTGGCTATTAATAATTTTGTATCTGCAATTATAACGTTGCTTGTAGCGCCTTCTCTTATGCGCATAATTCCTCCATAAGAAACATACCTAGTAACAGCTGCACCTAACACAATTATAATAAAGGCGATATGAAATAACAAAACTGCCCATTTTTTTTTAGTAAATAAATTATATTTTTTGATATTAAAAACAAAACTAATTGCCAGTCCTAGCATTACCATTTCAAACCACCAAGCATCATAGATACTAGCCCAAGCTATTGCGGTACCGTAGTCATTTTCAATAAAAGTTGCTGCTGCCATCGATACTGCAAATATTAACAAGAGCAATAGTGCTAACGAAGATGATGAAAAGAATTTATATATTTTTTGCATTTGTATATTAGGTATAAAAATGAAGCCATTTTAAAAGTAAAATATTTTCTACTTTTAAAATTAGCTTCATTTTTTAATGAATCTATTTTATTTAAATAGGCTTTAGTTCATCGAAACTTCTTTTGAAGCTTCCTTAGAAACCTCTTTGTTGTCTTTTTTTGAAACTCCTTGAGTATCGTATTTTGACTCACGTTCTTTAGCCGCTTCTAACCATTTTGGTAATAAGTTTTTCTTGAATTCGGCTTTTTCTTTGTGTAGTTTCTCCATGTCTAAACCAATGTATTTTTGCGCTTTTTCTTTAGAAGAAATATCAGGCATTTCAACAGGTTTATTGTGTCCTAAATCAGCTAATACACGTGCTAATTTTACACGACCTTCAATAGCTTTATCTAAACCACCACTAATAACTCGTCCAATTTCAACAGGTGAATGAAAAGAAGCTCCATGTGATGCTGCTGCATAATCCCAACGCCATTGTGCATGACGAATATCCATTAAAATAGGTTTCATCTGAACTTCGGTAGCGCCTAAGTCCCAGGCTTTTTTTGCCTCTACATGCATACGTACTAAAGCATCTTCTAATTTTAATCTGCTTTGGGTAGATTTCTGCTGACGTTCATATACATTTGCTCTTAATTTTTCAGCTTCTTCACGATGACAAACCTGACATGAGTTCGCTACATTGTTCATAGGTGATTGTAATTGGTGATCGGTAAATTTCTGTCCACCTTCACTTTTATATGGCATATGACAATCGGCACAAGAAACACCTCTATCGGCATGAACACCTGTTAAATACGTTTCATAACCAGGGTGCTGTGCTTTTAACATAGGCGCTCTACTTAATTTGTGTGTCCAATCTTTAAAGTTAATATCGTCATAATATTTTTCCATTGCCTCAACTGACATTCCATTTTTCCAAGGAAATGTTAAATAAGGAACACCTTCAACGCCTTCTTTTTTCTTATCAAAATAATACTCCACATGACATTGCGCACATACTAGCGAGCGCATTTCTTGATGCGTTGCCTTATTAATATCTTTACCCATTGCTTGAAAAGCTTCTATTAAAGCAGGGCGGGTAATGGTTAATTTCATGGTTTTTTCATCATGACAATCGGCACAACCAATAGGGTTTACAATTTCTTCTCCTTTGTCAGCCCATTTTCCTTTGTAAAATTCGGCAATACCAATTTCATTCATTAATCTTGGTACATCGGGGCTTTTACACGTCCAGCAAGTAGCAGGCATTGGTCCGTCACCTTTTCCTTTAGGTCCACCAGTTCTTAAGGAATTTTGAATGTCTTTAATCGCATTTTGATGCCCACGTCCTTGGCTGTAATCTTTAGAAAAACCGTAACCAGCCCATAAAACAGTTAAGCGAGTGTCTTCCTCTAGCATATCACGCATTTTATTTCCTCCTTGATATGATTGAAAATCACTATTCTCGGTTTGTAAAAATGATTGATATTCTTGCGGGAAATTTTTTCCCCACTCACTATTTCGAGGTTCATTTTTTTGGATATTTACCTGCGGCACATATTTGTACTTCGCTTCATTTTTTCTATTTACAATACTAGAGGCAAGTAATCCTAATAGAAAAACGACCACTACAGTAACAATAAATAATATTTTGTTTTTCATTTTGTTAGTTTTTGTTTTGTTATTTTTTTTGTTCAATTTTAGTATTTAACCATTCAGGTATTACTGCCTCAACCTGATCAGTAGGAATTGGCGCAATATTATTTTTAATGGTTGAAATACCATGCACGGTACCGTGAGGTAATTCTTGATGACATGACCAGCATTTTCGTTCGGTTCTACTTTCTCTATGATCGTCTAACCAACCATCATATTTTGTTTGAGTAACCTGCTGAATATGACAACGAATACAGTTGTTTTGTACTACTTCTTGTGATGCTTCTCTCATAAACATAACCTCAGGTTCTGCTCGTGCGGTAAAAATGGTTGCATGAAACAAACCATCTTTAGCTTTAAAGAAGTATTTATTAAAAACATTGTCGTGCGGTACATGACAATCATTACATGAGGCTTGTTCTCTGTGTGAGCTGTGCATCCAACTATTATACATTGGAGTCATCACATGACAATTTACACAAGCCAAAGGATCATCTGACATATAAGAAACTAACGAAGCTTCTTTTGCCATAAAAAAACCTAAACCTGTAACAATTCCTATTAAAATAATAGCAATTTGCCGCCATTTAGATTTTTTCTCTGGTAATATGTTTTGTTTAAAATTCAAGTGTTGTTTTTTTAGACTTTTGTTATTTTCTGTTATTTTTCTTTTGATTTAAAATGCTAAATCTTTTTTGTTTAATCGATACTTTGCTGATTTAAAGTTAATAAGCTTGTTGTTAAATTTGTTTTTCTCATATTTTTTTCGTTAAGTATATTTTAGGTAAATATTTAAAGAAAAAACTGTTAATTAAATGATAAAAATCAGCTTATGATAAAAAAGGAGGTTGTAGATTAAAAGAGAATTTTATAGGAAGTGATTTTTACTTTTGGAGTGTTTCTAGAAATTCAAGTAATAAAAATGAAAAGATGAGGTAAAAGTGAGTTTAAAAATTTAGCGTTAAATAAATCATAATTAGCCCACTTTTTTATGCTTATTTTTTTTTTTTATTTAAGGGGTTTTTTAGGGGGGTAAAATCGATTAAATTAGTTTAAAAACGCTGTAATAGCAAGGGAAAGACGTTAAAAAACAAATAATATTATTTTCGTAATTAAATGAATATACTGCTTTATTTTTGACTAGGATTTGTTAATTTCGCAAAGAGATCAATTATCAAATTTTATGACTAAAGAAACAAAATATACTGAAGACAACATCCGCTCGCTCGATTGGAAAGAACATATTCGAATGCGTCCAGGAATGTATATCGGTAAACTAGGAGATGGTTCCTCTGCCGATGATGGAATTTATATTTTAGTCAAAGAGGTGTTAGATAACTCTATTGATGAATATGTAATGGGAGCTGGTAGAACTATAGAAATTTCTATCCAAGGAAATAAAGTAATTGTTAGAGATTATGGTCGAGGGATTCCTTTAGGAAAAGTAGTCGATGTGGTTTCTAAAATGAACACGGGAGGAAAGTACGATTCAAAAGCATTTAAAAAATCCGTAGGGCTAAACGGAGTAGGTACAAAAGCGGTGAATGCACTTTCATCTTTTTTTAGAGTAGAATCATCAAGAGACGGAAAATCAGCAGCAGCGGAATTTGAACAAGGTACTTTAATCAATCAAGAATTTTTAGAAAAAACTTCTCGAAGAAAAGGAACAAAAGTGTCTTTTATCCCCGATGAACTAATTTTTAAAAATTATAAGTATAGAAATGAATATGTTTCTAAGATGCTTAAAAATTATGTGTACTTAAATGTAGGGTTAACGATTGTTTTTAATGGTGAAAAGTTTTTATCAAAAAATGGTTTAAAAGATTTATTAGAAGATAACAACAATCAAGAAGATATGTTGTATCCTATAATTCATTTAAAAGGCGATGACATTGAAATTGCCATTACCCATAGTAAAACCCAATATTCAGAAGAATATCATTCGTTTGTAAATGGGCAGCATACCACGCAAGGAGGAACACATCAAGCGGCTTTTAGAGAGGCGATTGTAAAAACAATTCGTGAGTTTTATGGAAAATCATTTGAAGCTTCCGATATTCGAAAATCAATCATATCAGCGATTGCCATAAAAGTAATGGAACCTGTTTTTGAGAGTCAAACTAAAACAAAATTAGGTTCCACTGAAATGGGTGATGATTTGCCAACGGTAAGAACCTATATTAATGACTTTATAAAAACGCAACTTGATAATTTTTTACATAAAAATACCGAAATAGCCGAAAAGCTACAGCGTAAAATTATACAAGCAGAAAAAGAGCGAAAAGAACTTTCAGGGATTCGAAAGTTAGCTAAAGACAGGGCTAAAAAATCGAATTTACACAATAAGAAATTACGAGATTGCAGGGTGCATTTAGGCGATACTCAAAAAGATGCCTATTTAGAATCTACCTTATTTATTACCGAGGGAGATTCCGCGTCGGGTTCTATTACAAAATCAAGAAACGTAAATACACAGGCGGTTTTTAGCTTGAAAGGGAAGCCTCTAAACTCTTATGGATTAAGTAAGAAAATTGTGTATGAAAACGAAGAGTTTAATTTATTACAAGCAGCTTTAAACATCGAAGATGGCTTAGAAGATTTGCGTTATAATAATATTGTAATTGCTACCGATGCCGATGTTGATGGAATGCATATTCGTTTATTGTTGATCACATTTTTCTTGCAATTTTTCCCAGAAGTGATTAAAGAAGGGCATTTGTATATTTTAGAAACACCATTATTTAGAGTTCGAAACAAAAAAGATACACATTATTGTTATTCCGAAGAAGAAAAAAAAGCGGCAATTAAAAAATTAAGAGGTAAGCCAGAAATTACTCGATTTAAAGGATTGGGGGAGATTTCACCTGATGAATTTGTGCATTTTATTGGTGATGACATCCGTTTAGACCCTATTATGTTAGACAAAGAAATGTCTATAGAAAGTATGTTGGAATTCTATATGGGAAAAAATACGCCAAACAGACAAAAATTCATCATTGAAAACTTAAAAGTAGAAGTAGATGCCATTGAAGACGAGGAAGAGGAGTCCTAAGAAAATAAAAAATATAATTACGCTATTATTTGTAGCCTTTTTAGTTTTTTGGCTGTTCCAAATTAATTGGGATAATTTATTTAATAAAGATAATTCAGGTGCTTTTTTGGGTGTGTTTATAGGGATAATGATTATTGTTTCTTTACAAATACCGAATAAGCAGTCTGAAAATGAAGTTCCTGAAAAGCACTAAATTTTTTTAGTATTTTTTAGAAGATTATTTTGAGATGAAAAAATAACAGCTCAAAATAATAGTAAAAGTAGTAACAAAAACAAATAAATAACTCTTAAACGAATAAACGTTTTTTAGATGAGTGAAGAAATAAACGAACACGAAGAAGCGGTGAATAATCCGATAGATAATTCATCAGATTTAGAAATGCCTGAAGAAACATCCGAAGAAATAGATAATACAGAAACCATTACCAAGGTAACAGGAATGTATAAAGAATGGTTTTTAGATTACGCTTCGTATGTAATTTTAGAAAGAGCCGTTCCATCTTTAGAAGATGGCTTAAAACCAGTACAGCGTAGAATCATGCATTCTATGAAAGATTTAGACGACGGACGCTACAATAAAGTAGCGAATATTGTTGGGCATACCATGCAATATCACCCGCATGGAGATGCTTCAATTGCCGATGCTATGGTGCAAGTTGGACAGAAAGACTTGCTAATCGATATGCAAGGAAACTGGGGGAATATTCTAACAGGCGATAGGGCAGCAGCAGCAAGATATATTGAAGCCCGTTTGTCAAAATTTGCCTTAGAAGTGGTTTTTAACCCTAAAACTACCCAATGGAAACAATCCTATGACGGTAGAAGAAAAGAACCGATTGATTTACCTGTAAAATTCCCGTTATTATTAGCACAAGGAGCAGAGGGAATTGCCGTAGGATTATCAACCAAAATATTACCGCATAACTTTAATGAATTAATAGCAGCATCTATTAAATATTTAAGAGGAAGAAGTTTTACTATTTATCCAGATTTTTTAACAGGTGGAGTTGCCGATTTTACTAATTATAACGATGGTAAAAGAGGAGGGAAAGTACGAGTACGTGCAAATATTACGCAGCTAGATAAAAAAACATTAGTAATTACTGAAATTCCTTTCGGAACAACCACAACATCTTTAATTGATAGCATTTTAAAAGCCAATGAAAAAGGGAAGATAAAAATTCGTAAAATTGAAGATAATACGGCTGCTGCTGTTGAAATATTGGTGCATTTGCCTACAGGAATATCTCCAGATAAAACCATTGATGCTTTATACGCTTTTACCAATTGCGAAAACTCGATATCGCCATTAGCCTGTACTATTGAAAATAATAAACCCGTTTTTGTAGGGGTTTCTCAAATGCTAAAACACTCTACCGATTTAACGGTAAAACTGTTAAAAAGCGAGTTAGAAATTCAATTACACGAGCTTGAAGAGCAATGGCATTTTGCCTCTTTAGAGCGTATTTTTATTGAAAACAGAATTTATCGTGATATAGAAAACCAAGAAACTTGGCAAGGTGTAATTAAAGCAATTGATGCAGGATTAAAACCACATATTCAGCATTTAAAAAGAGCGTTAACCACTGATGATATTACCCGCTTAACAGAAATTCGAATTAAGAAAATTTCAAAATTCGATATTGATAAAGCCAAGCAATATATTGAATCTTTAGAAGATAAAATAGCAGGAGTTAAGCATCATTTAGATAATTTAATAACTTTTGCAATAAATTATTTTAAAGGATTAAAAACGAAGTACGGTAAAGGACGTGAGCGAAAAACGGAAATCAAAATTTTTGATGATATTGTTGCTACAAAAGTTGTAATGCGAAACACCAAGCTGTATGTAAATAGAGAGGAAGGTTTTGTAGGAACATCCCTTAAAAAAGATGAATACGTTGATGAATGTGCCGATATTGATGATATTATTATCTTTAAAGGAAATGGTACTATGATGGTTACCAAAGTAGCTTCTAAAACCTTTGTAGGTAAAGATATAATTCACATCGCTGTTTTTAAGAAAAGAGACAAGCGTACAGTGTATAATATGATGTATAGAGATGGTTCGAGAGGTGCAAATTACATGAAGCGTTTTAACGTAATAAGTGTAACACGCGATAAAGAATACGATTTAACGACTGGGGCAAAAGGTTCAAAATTGTTGTATTTTAGCGTAAATCCTAATGGCGAAGCAGAAACTGTTACCGTTAATTTACGCCCAGTTGCTGGTATTACAAAGTTAAAATGGGATATTGATTTTGCTGAATTGGCAGTTAAAGGACGTGCTATTCGCGGAAATCAAATAACAAAATATAGCATTCGAAAAGTAGAATTTAAATCGGCAGGAGTTTCTACCTTAAAACCTCGAAAAATATGGTTTGATGATACTGTTCAACGTTTAAATGTTGATAATAGAGGCGATTTATTAGGGGAGTTTAGAGCCGAAGATAAAATTTTAATCGCCACACAATCAGGTAAAATTAAAGCAGTTTCACCAAGTTTGTCAATGCGTTTTGAAAGCGATATGATTATTTTAGAAAAATGGGAGCCTAAAAAACCAATTTCGGCTATTTATTTTGATGCCGAAAAAGGACGTTATTATGTGAAGCGTTTTTTAATAGAAACGGTAGACAAAGAAGAGGTGTTTATTTCTGAATATGAAAAATCAAAATTAGAGATTCTTTCTACCGATTATCATCCTATGGCTGAGGTTATTTTCTCAAAACGTAGCCTAGAAAATATTGAAGTTAATTTTGAAGAATTTATCGCTATAAAAGGAATTAAAGCACAAGGAAATCAACTAACAACCGATAAAATTCGTACTGTAAACTTATTAGAATCGTTGCCTTATGAAGAGTGGATACCCGAAGACAACCAAGATAATCAAGACAATGAAAATAACGAAAATAACGAAAATAACGAAAATCAAGAAGTAGCTTTACCTGTTTTAGAAAACAAAGACGTTTTGCCACTTGAAATTGAAAAAGTTGAGGTAAAAGCTGAGGTAATTCCTAAAGAATTTGAAAAAACAAAAGAAGATAAAGCAAAGAAAGCATTAGAACGCGCCCTTCTTCAAAAAAAGAAAAAAAATACAGAAGATGACGACAGTCAAATAGCATTATTTTAAGTAAATCAATAAATCAATAAATCAATAAAAATGAATGAATTATTAACATATCGTTTTAATTTAGATTCCTTTGTAGGAATATCAGCCTATATATTGGTGGTGGTATTTATTTCCTGGGTAGTATCACGAATGATTCGGTATGTTATTGTTCAAATTATAAAACGAAGAAAAACAGGTCGTTATGGCGGCACTAGTATTTTATTTTTCCGAAATTCTGTAAAGTTTTTTATCGGTATTTTCAGTATTATTTATATTATAAGCACCGTGCCTACTTTCCGTAGTAAGGCCACGTTAATTTTTTCGGGAGCAGGTATTTTAGCCGCTATTATTGGTTTTGCGGCACAGGCGGCGTTGTCTAATTTAATAGCAGGTGCATTTATTGTTCTTTTTCGTCCATTTCGAGTAGGCGATTATATCAAGTTAGACCAAGAAAGAGTTGGTATTGTTGAAGATATCACACTTAGACATACGGTTATCAATAACTTTGAAAATAAGCGATTAATCATCCCAAACTCAGTAATAAGTACCGATTCTGTATTAAATCATACCATTGAAGATTCGCATATTCTTAGTTTTAATAATTTTAAAGTAGGAATAAAAGCAAATATTGATTTGGCTCGAAAAATAATTCAAGAAGAAGCGGTTAAATTACCAACCGTTATTGATTTTAGAACTGCCGAGCAAGTTATGTCGGATGCCCCACAGATCGATGTTCGGGTAATTGACATACACACCGATCATATCCATTTGCGCGCTTATGTTTGGTTAAACGAGCCATTTAAAGAGTTTAAAAATAAATGTGCTTTAAAAGAAGCCGTGCACAAGCGTTTTTTAGCTGAAGGAGTAGCCTTGCCAATTCCTATTTATAAAATAGTAAATGTTTAATTTTTTTGTGTTTATTTGAAGCAATTTCCCGCTTTCCGCACTCGCTCTTTTTTTGAAGAAAAATCAAAAAAAGGAGCTCAAACAAAGCGTCAATCGGGGCTAGGCTTTTGTGCTAAATTGATGATTTCAGTATTATTTAAAACTAAAAAAATCACGTATAACTCTGTTAGAAGTTTTTACGTGATTTTTTATTTATGATTATATTTTTTAGTGAACTAAAAAATCGCTTTATAATATTACAATTAGTTTTTATCTTTAAAAAGAAACCCCAATCCTAAACGCCCTAAAAACTTCTTTTCAAAAGCCCAAAAGAATTTAAACTGTCCAAACAACCACCCCACTAAAGGCAATGTTGATTGATAAATAGGGAAAATAAGTAAAATACGTATCGGCCAATAAATCCAAGGAGATGTTGTTTCCGAAGAAATCCCTATAAAAGCAGTAATCGGTTTTGCAACCCAAGAAGCAAATGAACCGTTAATAGAAAATACGATTAATACCGCAATTACATCCCAATTTGTTTTTAATCCCCAACGTTGTCTTAATTTTTCCATGGGGGCAAAAGTAATTAAAAGAAAAAGGGCAAACAAATGTTTACCCTTTTTGATATTATAAAATTTAAAAATTATTTTTTACCAAAAATACCGCCTAATAATCCGCCAAGTATTCCTCCACCAGCACTTTGAGAATTACCACCGCCTAAAATCATACCAGCAATGTCATCAACAACGCTACCATCACCATCGGCATCTAAAATTTGTTCTAAAAAGTTTTGCTCTTTAGCAGCAGAATTACCACCAAGTAAACCACCTAACATATTACCCAAATCATTTGAGCTTCCAATGTTATTTTGACGAGATTGTTTTCCTAAAACACCCATTAATAAAGGAGCAGCAGTCTTTAAAATACTAGCAATCGCACCTGAATCCATTCCAGTTTTCTGACCTATAACTTGCTCAACACCTTGTTGTTTACTTCCTAAAACATGGTTTAAAATATTACCACCGTCTTGTAAAACATCAGCATTTACACCACCATCAAACAAACCACCTAAATTATCTAAAATACCACCATCGTGCTTGTTTAAAGCACCCATTAAGCCTTGGGCTCCTTCTGGTGTTGCTGCATTACGTTGCATTGCTTTCATTAAAACTGGTAAAGCCATTGTTAAAACATTACCTGTTTTCCCTGCGTCTTGCCCGGTAGATCCTGCTACACCTGAAATAATTGATTTTCCTAAATCGCTGTTTAATAAGTCTAAAATTTCTGCCATTTTTTTTGATTTAATAAGATTAGTAATAGTTGTCTAATAATTAAGACACAAGTTACGAATTAAACGTCACATTTTTTTAATTATTTATTTTACCTTACAGCCCTTATATAAATTAAATCAATTAAATGAAAAAATTAGCGTTACACTGGCAAATTTTAATAGGAATGCTTCTGGGTATTTTATTTGGAATAGGAATGACTTTTACAGAAGGAGGAGCTTCCTTTGTAGGAAGTTGGATAAAACCAATAGGAACTATTTTTGTAAAACTATTAAAATTAATTGCCGTACCATTAATCATTGCCTCTTTGGTCAAAGGAATATCAGACTTAAAAGATATTTCTAAATTTAAAAATATCGGCTTGCGTACCATGGTTATATATATAGGTACAACAGTTATTGCCATTACCATCGGACTTGCCTTGGTAAATATTGTAAAACCAGGCGAAGGAATATCCGAACAAACCATTACACGATTAACAGAAACTTACGCAAATAGTGGAGGAGTACAAGCTAAAATAGCCGAAGCAAGCAAGCAAAAATCAAGTGGACCTTTACAATTTTTGGTTGACATGGTTCCTGACAACGCTATAAAAGCAATGGGAAGTAACAAATCGATGTTACAAGTAATTTTCTTCACTATTTTCTTAGGAATATCAATGCTATTAATAGGTGAAGAACGTGCAAAACCTTTAAAAAACTTTTTCGATTCACTAAACGAAGCTGTTTTAAAAATGGTCGATTTAATTATGTTGTCGGCCCCTTATGCTGTATTTGCATTATTAGCAACAGTAGTAGTGTCATCAAAAGACCCTGATTTATTATTCGCTTTATTAAAATACGCTTTTACAGTAATCGGCGGATTAGTGTTAATGGTGGCTTTTTACATGACTTTAATAAGTGTATTTACTAAGAAAAACCCAATTTGGTTTTTAAAACAAATTAGCCCTGCGCAGTTATTAGCATTTTCAACAAGTTCAAGTGCAGCAACATTGCCGGTAACTATGGAGCGTGTTGAAGAACATGTGGGAGTAGACAAAGAAGTGTCAAGTTTTGTGTTGCCAGTAGGTGCAACCATTAACATGGACGGAACAAGTTTGTATCAAGCAGTTGCAGCGGTATTTATAGCTCAAGCATTAAGTTTTGACTTATCATTTGCCGATCAATTAACCATTATATTAACCGCCTTATTAGCATCAATCGGTTCTGCCGCAGTGCCAGGCGCAGGAATGGTAATGTTGGTAATTGTATTAGAATCGGTAGGTTTTCCAGCCGATAAATTAGCCATCGGATTGGCATTAATTTTTGCAGTAGACAGACCTTTAGATATGTGTAGAACCGTTATAAACGTAACAGGAGATGCTACTGTAGCAACTTTAGTAGCAAAATCGGTAGGAAAGTTAGGCGACCCAAAACCTAAAAACTGGGACGATAACTACGATGCTGTAAAATAGAAAAACAGCTTTAAAAAATTTTAGAATAGCAAAGAAACACCAATGAATTTATATTTATTGGTGTTTTTTTATGTGTTAAACCCATAAAAACCATTCTTTTATTTGATAAAAAACCAACCATGACTTCCCGCCACAGCTCCTGCGGTTGTTATCAAGCTCAAGATCAATAAAAACCAATGCACTTTGTGGATAAAAGAAAATGTTTTACTAGGGTTTTCTTCTGCGTATTTTTTAAACAATTTATGTAAAATAAACGGTTCTAAAACATATAAAACAAGTGTAAATAAAACCCAAACAAGCGTCATCGCATGAATCCACCAATACTGATAATCGAAATATCGGTCCCAGCCATCTAAAACATACAACATATAAAACCCCGATAACCCCGTTAATACCGTTGTAATTTTGGCTTGAATAGCAAAACGCCCTTCAATTTGTTCAAAAGTTTTTATCTGATCCTCTTTTGAATTCATGCCTTTAACAGCAGGAATTATAACCGTAGTAACCATACTAACCCCACCGATCCATAAAACAACACAAATTACGTGAATAACCCGTGCCAATGTAAAATATTCCATTTTTAATTATTTCTTAGATGATAAACACCTGTTTTGAGTATATTAAAGATACGAAATAATAAGGTTTCTTCTTCTTCCTTAAAAGTTTTTTTTGAAGCAATTTCCCGCTTTCCGCACTCGCTTTTTTTGTTTGAAAAAAACAAAAAAGAGCTCAAACAAAGCGTCAATCGGGGCTAGGCATTTGTGCTCCTTTTGATAATTTGATAAATCAATAATAATTTTTGCAAACCAAGCCAATCGACTATGAATTGGTTATCGTGAGTATCTTTCAGGTGACGACAATAATCAAAATAACTTCAAATTTTAACACCTATATATATAAGGACAAAAATAAAGTAGGAGGTAAACCTATGTGTTCGCCAGAAAAATATTATAGTTCATAATACAATTATTGCTAAACTTGGCCCCAAAAGCCAACAGTAAAAAGTAGCGCTAAAAGACCAATTAGCTGATAATCAGTAATTCGTTAAATTTATTGAAAATAAATGCATAAAAAAGCTTAAAAAATCAAAAAAGAGTCATATATTTGTAGTCCATAACAGCTATATTTATATTGTTATAAAGTTCATAAAAACATTTTTTAAAAATAAGTTAATTTCAACTTGTTTAAAACAAATTAAAAGATGTATATTTGCAACCGCTTTAAGAAATACACTAAAGCAAAACGATTAAGAAATTTCGGAATGATTTTTAAGATAAAAATCAGTTAGTTCAATTCTAACATTTCTACAAAAAATGATAAGAGTAAAATCTCATCTGTAAC
>NZ_OENE01000053.1 GCF_900239495.1 Tenacibaculum finnmarkense genomovar ulcerans | reverse complement strand
AATAATTACGTAAGAATCTGTCTGTAATTATGAAATGAAAACGGCGGAATTTTAACCTGTTTATCCAATAGAAACGGAATCGTAAAGCAGCAGATTCTGACAAATATTACGCAAGAATCTGTCTGTAATTCTGAAATGGAAACAGCGGACTTTTAGCCTGTTTATGCAATTAGGAATGAAAATTTAGACAAGTTAAACGCTGAAAAATGTGAGATTTTATATCGGTATTTTAATTAAAAAAAAACGCAGGTTAACAAAATATATAATTTATTGCTAGTGCGAACCTACTTACGAAAATCCTTAGGGGATTTTCTATTCCGTTTTTATTTACTAAATTTAGTGCTTCAAAAATGCAACAAACCATATATAAATCGTTGTAGGTAAGCTAAAACCGAAATAAATCAATGAAATTCGAACTATGAAAAAAGATTCTTATTCTGGACTTTCTTGGATGACAGAGGAAATAAAAAACGAATTAATTATACGAGGTAAAATTATTGAAAATGAAGATATTGAAAGTCTTTTTTCTTTAAAAGACAATTCTGACTTTTCAATTGCATTATTTGAAATCCTTCAAAAAAGGAACGAAAAAGAACCTAATTCTCTAAATGAAATTGAACTGAATTTATTTTTATGTATGAATTTGGAAAATGCAGGTCAAGCAGATAGTATTTTGTCTTTTTTACAAGAATGGTTTCCTGAACAGAATGAAAAAGTTATTAAATCGCTGAATGAAATTGGAGCGTCTAAATCATCTGAAATAATAAAAAAAGCGATTGAATTACTTCCTGAAAATGGTACTTGGTTTTTTGAAAGTTCAAACGAAGAATCTGAAAGAATAATGAGTGAATTAGATTCTGAATTTTCTAATTATCCAGATGGTCCAATGAGAAATTTATATCGAAAATATGCCGAAAAAAACAGGAATGAATTATAAAGCCTACCTACAATCGAGTAGACGGCTCCGACTAAAATAGTCGGAGTGCGCCTCTCACACCACCGTACGTACGGGTCTCGTATACGGCGGTTCGTAAATCATCAAACCAAAGCTCTTTTCACCCTTGGCGCTATCTTCTAATTTAAGCATAGGCTACATCGAGTGCTCCTATGCGAATTTTGAAGAGAATTACGTTCAGTCCTTCCCTACTTGTGAGACTGCCTGAGGTCTTTCCTCAACTCGTTTCCTGTAGGTACTATGACCTCTGCTGACTTCTCCATAACCAACTCGTGATTTTGGAGACCTCCCCAGGTAATGGCATCTTCTTTCACTCAATCGCTGCCGTATCTACATAATTACCCTTTTTGATGTTCTTTGGGGCGTTACAATGATGTGCTTGCTTACCCGAGTAATTATGCCTCTGTATACGATTTCTGTTCGTCAGTACCGAGTTTTGTAGTCTCGCTTCCTTCAGATAAAACCTCACGATTTTCACCCTTGCGACTTACTAATGCTTCAGAACGTTACTCCTGCGCATAAGGGACTTGCACCCTCTAGATTAATAAACTACCTTTCGGTAGTCAAAAGATGCCCATGCTGGGCACACACAAAATATATAATTTATTGCTAGTGCGAACCTACTTACGAAAATCCTTAGGGGATTTTCTATTCCGTTTTTATTTACTTAATTTAGTGCTTCAAAAATGCAACAAACCATATATAAATCGTTAACCTACATTAAGCCAAATTACACGCAATATTGGCAAAAAAGCGGTTTAAAAAAGTAGGATTCTGATAAATATTACGCAATCAGAAACGGAATCGTAAAGCAACAGATTCTGACAAATAATTACGTAAGAATCTGTCTGTAATTATGAAATGAAAACGGCGGAATTTTAACCTGTTTA
>NZ_OENE01000052.1 GCF_900239495.1 Tenacibaculum finnmarkense genomovar ulcerans | reverse complement strand
TACGTAAAAACAGCCTTAAATTGCATTAAAGTACGTAGTCATTGCATCAAAGTACGTAGTTTGATTATTCTTGTTTATCCTGCTTTTTCGGATTTTTCGGATTTTAAATGCTATCCTGTTTTCGGATTTTTCTTTTTTTTCGTAAAATTCTCTTTTTTCGTAAATTAGAATACTATTCAAAGTTTTTATTTATTTTAAATATAATTTTAGGTTCTCCTGTAGTTTTAGCTGTTTCTATTTTAAAACTTTCTAATAAACCTAATTTTATCATTGTATCTAAGGCTTTTTCTGTAAGTTGTTTTACTTTACTTTTTCTACTACTTTTCATGTACTTTTCAGCTAATAAATAATAAAGCCTATCTATCATAATTTCTGGATTATAATTTTTTAGAGCTAAATATTTAGCTAAATATTCTCTAAGCGTAAAAGTAGCCTCTGAACAATTATTATTTCCGTAAGCTATTAAAGTTCTTTTATTTATATCTTCTGGGTAAACTATAAATTTAGTATCTATTTGTCTTATGAAAATAGGATTTAATTCTATTAAAGTAGATTCTGTTTTACTTGTTATTATTCCCTCTTTACTATATTCCGTTATTTTAAAATTTGGAAGATTTAAAATAGGTTTATAATCTTCTATTTCTATAACTGTTTTAGTTCCATCTTTTTTATTAATCTCTTCTTTATATTTGATTAAAAAATTCTTTTTAGATATATTTAATAATATTTTAGATACGTTTTCTAAGTCTTTGCCACTTACTCTAGCTCCTGCTTTATATTCTTTAGTAAGATCATATAGAGTAACAGTTAGTTGAGGCACTATAGCAATACTATCTCCATAATTTACACGCTTTATGTCTGTTACATTTCCAGTGTAGTAATCTTTATTATTAGGTTTTAAAGTTTGGCTATTATGGTGAAGTAATTTACAAAGAGTATCTATTACTTTGGTTTCTGCTGGTGTTAATTTAATTCCTTCTATTATCTCTGAATGCTCTATTCCTTTTGTTTCTATTCTCTTTTTAAGTTCAGGTTTTAAACTATTAAATAGCATAGGTTTTTTATCCTTAGGGTAATTATACTTTAAGAATTGATCTGTAATATGTCCAGAACGTTTAAAATTTCCTTTATTTTTTAAATCAGTTGATTTTTCTATATTAGGTAACCCTCTATATTCTTCATCTTCACCTATTCCTGGTAGTGCTGGAAAGCTTTTATTATTCATCTTCTAAAATTATATTTTTAAAAAAATCATATTCTTTTTTATTTATTTCTAATTCTTCTATTTTAGGACAAATAGCATATTTTTTCAATAACTCTTGTGTGTTCGGATTTAGTATGATTTCATTTTCAAGTTCTCCATAGTATTTAACCCATGCGATTATAGGAGTATCTATTTCATTCCTAAATTCCTGTATTTTATCCTTATAAATTTTAATATTAAAACCTTGCTTATTTATATAATCATAAAGAGCTTTTTCCCAGCTTAGCCATTTTACAACCGATTTAGTAACATCTTTTTTTACATTATTCATAACAGATAAAAGACTGTATTGGTCAATATTATTACTGTTACCTTTTTCAAAATCTATTTCTAGATTGATATAACCTTCTTTATCTATCTTTTTTTTTGAAAATAAGATACTTGTGTATTGAGCTCCATTTTCTGCTATTTTTTTACGCTCTATAGGGTCTTTAATTTCGTGTAATACGGAATTGACCAATAGTTCTGTATGTTCTATAGTATTCCAATTTAAAATATATCCTCTAAGGTTTGAATAGTGCATTTTAACTTCAAATAAACAGCCTTGTAAATTCATTAAAGCACTTGATACTGTATATTCTGTTTTTTTAAATTTATTCCATAAGTCTATATCTTTATTTTTTATAAAACTATTAGATATTTCTTCAAACTCTTGATTAGTTAATAATTTTTTTTTAGCATATTTTCTTCTAGCTATATCTTCATGTATTAGTATTATTTTTTTTAAAGGAGTTCCTGTAGCTATTATTTTATCTATATTTTTTTTAGTCATTTTTTTATACTTTCTAGTTATTTAATTTGATTAATCATAATTTTTTTAATGAAAAAATAAGCATCCATTAAAGCAGAATAGGGTGCTTTAATTTTTTCTGATATATCTCTTATACTTGGTAACATAGATATACCGAATGGTTCATTTACCAGATAAGAAAATGATAAAACCATAATAATAGTAGTGTATTGATTAGAGCTTAATTTTTTATTCCATTGGTCTGGTAGTCCATATTCTTTAGGCATTATTTTTAAAAGCTCAGGGTAAGTAGCTCCATTTTCTAAAGCTAATTCTACAGCACCATAATATTTAGTGTACTTTGAAGTTAAAATAATAGCTTCTAATTCTTCTAGTGTTTTAGTTGTTATATTCGTTGTTTTTTGAAGTTGGTCAGCATCTTTTATTTTGATATTATAAATACTTTCTATATAGCCTATAAAAATTTCTTGAGCTTGGCATGAATTTAAGTCAAAATCAAAATCAGCATCAATAATAGTGGTTATTACTGTATCCCAATTTTTATTTTCTTGATATACAATTTTAATTTTTTCGAGCTGTTCTTTATATTTTATATTTCTTCTTTCTATATAATTATTCATAAATTTTAATAGTTATTTTACTTCTGTAATGTAAACTTTACAGAAGTATATTAATATTTATTACTGATTAAATGTTTTAAAAATAGCTTATTATTTATAGTAACAAGCTATTTTTTAGGTATCAGTTCAATATTTCCATTCTTTTTTTCGTACTTATCGATGCTTTCTTTTAGTGCATTGTTTACGACATCTTTTATTAGTTTTCTATCCCAGTAAGCGATCGCTTTTAATTTTTCTAATAAATCTTCATTTACTATAAAAGTAGCTCTAGTTTCTTTTTCTTTAGTTCCTTTTTGAGAACTTTTAGTAATTTCTTTAGTAGAAGTTTTCGGTCTTCCTACTTTTCGTTTTTCGGTATCTCCTAATAGAGAATTTAATCCTCCTGTAAAATTTTTTTTACTCATATTTTGCAAATTTAATATTTATATTATTAAGTAAGTATTGTTTATTAAGTAATTACTGTTTACTTAATTTTAATATTTCTTTACTTAATTTTAGATAATCCTCAGTTCCGTAACTTTTAGGATTATACCTAAAAATATCTAATCCTTGAGCGGGTGCTTCTGCTAGTGCTATATTATCTCTTATCTTAGTTTTAAATACGGCATCTTTAAAATGTAGATCAATAGTTGATGCAACATCTCTATTTAATACTTTTCGTTTATCATATTGAGTTATAAATACCCCTCCTACTTTAAGATTTTTATTTAATCTTTTTTTAATTTTATCGACTACTTCTAGTAATTTAGTTAATCCTTGTAAAGCTAAATATTGAGCTTGTAAAGGGATTAATATTTCATCCGAAGCAGTAAAACTATTTATAGTTAATAACCCTAAAGAAGGAGGACTATCGATTATAATAAAATCATAATTATCTTTAATAGGATCAATCAATTCTTTTAAAATATATTCTCTTCCTGGTTCTCCGCTCATTTCTACTTCTGCTCCAGATAAATCTAAAGTAGAAGGAACTAAATATAATCCTTCAATTATTTCGATTGGTTGTAATTCATAATCACCTCTTAAAGCTCCGTATATATTTAATTCAGGTTCTAGCACTCCTAAACTTTGGCTTAGGTTTGCCTGTGGGTCTAAATCGATTAATAAAACTTTCTTTTTTAGCTTCACTAATCCAGCTCCTATATTAATACTAGAAGTAGTTTTTCCTACACCTCCTTTGTGGTTACTGATACTAATTACTTTACCCATGTTATTTAGTTTATTAATGTTTTCTAGTTTATCAATATTATTGTGTTTACTTTAATTACTTATATTGCTAAAATGTATCAAATATTTCAGTACTATTTTTAATGGTTGCTTTATTACCATTATACTCTAGTAGTTCTGTTAGTCCTACTTTTCCACCTCTTTGTTTTAGTATTTCAGTATAAAAAGTATCAGGTATATTTAGATTTTTTTTAGCGATTTCATTTAGTTCTCCATCACTTCCTGTAGATTTATGATTATTATTCCAAAAGGCAACTATTAAATTGGCTATCCTTTCTATGTCTCCAGCCTCTCCTATTTTAGTAGGGTGTAAATGCAAGCAATTGGTTACATTCCTATTGAATTGCGCTCCTAAAATTATAGGTAATCCTGTTTCTACAGCTACATCTTTTAGCGCTACACAAATAGCTTTAATTTCTTCTTGTCTCGAATAGGTTTTATGTTTTCCTGTAGGAAGATTTAAGAGTTGTATATAATCAATAAATACTGCTCCTATATTGGTGTTTTTATGTAAGTATCTTATCGATTCTATAAGTGTTTCAGAATTATAATTACTATAATGAATATTTAATCTTTTAGTAGCTATCAGATTTTTAAAAAAAGCATCTTTTTTTTCTTTAAAATAATTGATAGCTTCTGATTTTATATATTCTGTAGAGCCTGTAGTAAAATAACTTTTTAAGGTTTTTCGGTTATTAAGACTAATTTCATCGTCTAAATAAGTATTTAAAGCATTGATTAAAATACTATCTCTGTCTTCTTCATAACTGAAAAAATGAACCTCTTTATTTTGATAATTCTTAGCTATATTTATAGCCATATTTATTAAAAAAGTAGTTTTACCGTGTGAAGTAGGCGCACATAAAATACTAATAGCTCCAGAAGGCAAAAGCAATTGTTCTTTACCTATTATATAACCTGAATTTAAACTTTCTGGTTTATTGGCTAAATTATTTCTTATTTCATCTTCTGTAATAGAACTTAGTAGATTACTAAATTCTGTCGTTTTATCTTGAAGTTTTACTTCTTTTACTTTTTTATCTATTAATTCGAGTGCCTTATCAGTATCTCCTTTATCTTGTAAAAATTTAGCTTGAGAAAGTAATTTTTTTAATTCTTTATCTTGATTTTCTTTATCTCTGGTAGCTGTTAATCTATCGATAGTAATGGTTAAACTTTCTACTGTTATTCCTATTTCTTTGATAGGATCGAAGGAAGTAAAAAGCTTTTTATATCTATCTCTATCTATAGGATCATTAATAATTAAAGAAGTATTTATAACATCTTCAAGAAGATTATCTACATCTTTTGGAGTTAAGATTCTTTTATCTTCAATAGCTCTATATTTACTGAAAATTTCATATAATTTATACTCATAATAAGGTAAAGCTTCTATTATGGCATTTTTAAAATTATTAATTCCAGCTTCTTTAATTAGTCTATCTGGATCTGTTTTTTCTCCTTCTAAAGCAGGCAAATCGACTATGTAAATTTTATGGATTCCTTCTTTTAAAAGAATATCAATTGCTGAATGTATTCTCTTTGCAGTTTCTTCTTCTTTACTTTTTTCGTTATCAAAACACAAAGTAAAACTTTTAGCTCCTCTTTTAAGAGCGTCTTTTACTTGTTCCGAAGCAATATTACTACCTCCGATAGCAACTACATTTTCAATTCCTTTTGCTGTCGCATTTAAACTGTCAAGTTCTCCTTCTACTATTATTATATCTTTGTTTCCTTTTACGGCTAATAGATTAAAAAAGCCTCCTAATCTATCTAATCCTGTCGAGTTTAAATATTTTGGTGTAGCTGTTCCTGTAGTTCTAAATTTGAAGCCTTTTATAGTACTTCCACTTCTATAAGGAATTGTAAGTTGATGAGTATCGCCTATATTTTTGTTTAATTTAATAAGTTCATCTACTAATATTTTAGGATGATTTTTAGTTTCTATTAGATATTTATAAAGCTTATCCTGTGAAGGAATATAGCCTAATTCCATCGATTTTATATCGTCTTTAGAATACCCTCTTGAAGTTAAATACGTTTTAATTTCATCTGGATTATTATTTTCTAAACAGTAAATAAAATAGCTGTTACAGTCTTCTAGTATGTTGGCTGTGTCTTTATAATTTTTGTAGTTATTTTGATTAAAATCAGTATTTTCAGGTAGTTTTAAGTTTGTAAGATCAGCTAGTGCTTTAACAGCTTCTATAAACTCGACTTTATCTCTTTTAATAACATAATTTACAATACTTAAAACATCTCCTCCTTGCTCTAAAATACAACCTATCGCTTTTTTAGTGATGACTGTTTTATCGGTTCTGTTTTTATGAACAGAACCGTTTAAATAAGTTTTACTTTTCCAGCCTCCAGGGTATCTTTTAAAATTGTGTTCTGGAAAAGCGGTATCTATTACCTCAAATAAATTAGGGTAAAGTTCGTATTGAATCCAGTCAGTTATATTACTCATATTATTTTGTTTACTTAAATTACCATACTTTTTTAATTTACTTTGATTACTCTATTTATTAAAGATGTAGTTATCTAAAATTTCAGCATTATTTTGATCTAAATCTAATATAAATTCTTCCCATGCTTTTAGATTATTTTGATAGGTTTCTTTATAGTCGTTTTTTTTATCAATCAAATGACTTAACATATAATCGGCTACTTTGTCTTTATAGATTTTTTCAATAATATCTATATTTTCATTGTAGGTAAATCTGAATACTTTTAGTGCTATCATTTTATTATTTTTTATAATTAATTAAATTCGTTTAGTATAAATTATCGATTAAAGCTTCGCCACTATTCTCTAACCTTCGTTCTTCATTTAAAGTAGCGGTATATATTTGAGTAGTTGCAGGATTTGTATGTCTAAGTGTAAATTGCGCCATTTCTATAGATCCTCCAGCTTTTAAAATATTAATTGCTGTAGTATGTCTAAGGCTGTGCGCTGTGAAATTTTTAGAATCTAAACCTATTTCTTTTAATCCTTCTTTAGCTATATAACTGATTGTTCTGGTGGTTAATCTATTTCCTTTAGAATTATTAGAAGTAGAAGTAAATAAAGGTGCTGATTTTTTTACGTTGCCTCTAGTATTTAAATAAGTTTCTATAGGCTTATAAGTTTTATCAGTAAGAATAACAAAATTATCTTTTTCATCTCTGCCTTTTCCATGCACAAGTAGGACTCTTTGAGAACCTTTAAATATGATGTCTTCAATATTAGCTCTAATTACTTCTATTGTTCTTAATCCAGTTCTTAAAAGTAAATTAATTATAGCGTAATTTCTTAGATTTTTATCTTTATAATAATTAAGTAAAGCGGTTGCTTGTACTGGAAGTAATGCTTGTTTTTTAAATTGCGCTTTTCTTTTAGGTGTTTTAATTCCTTTAGCAACATTAGGATAATATTTATTAGCTTCTGTCCATTCGTAAAAACGCCTAACAGATGTTATGTAAGAACCTACCGTTAAATTACTCATTCCTGCGCTTAATAAATTTTCTTTGTATTCTATTATTTGCGGTCTGGCTATTTCTGAAAGTAAATAGTTTTTAGCAGTAACCCATTTAAAATACTGTTTTAAAGTTCGTCTATATAATTTTTTAGAGCTTTGTTTTATATCTTGATTTTCAATAAAACCATCGACTAATTTACATACTTTTTCAGAGGTTATTTTACGGATGTCTTGCGGTTCTTCTATTGCTAAATACATAATCGTAATTTACTTTTAGTAATACAAATATACTTATATTATTTATATTACAGTAATTACTTGTATTATTTTAATTACTAAGTAAACAGTAAAATAAAAAATCATTAAAGACAAGCTAAGATAATGTTTTCTTTTTGAAGTTTTTACACTCTACATATTAAATTAAAATACTTATATACATATCTTTACATCTATTAAATTATTTTTTTTAATCTAAAAAAAAACATATTATAGATGAATTTAATAAACAACTTATTAAGTATTTAATTATATTAGTAGTCTTTAACTATTCACATAAACAGTCTATTTTATATAGAATTTATATGTGTTTTTAACTTTTATAAAATAGAATGAAAAATTATGGATAGTAACCCAAAAGGAATTGAAGGAGAGAATTTTGTAAATGATATTGCAAATAATATTTTTTTAGAATACTGGTGTTATCCTAGCCCTAAGGATGAAAAGGGGGACAAAAAAGAAATTTGTGATTTACTTATTTTATTTCAAGATATATTAATTATAATCTCTGTTAAAAATTATGATTTTAAAGGTAATTATGATAGGTACTTTAAGAATACTATTGATAAAGCTCTTAAACAGATTCAAGGAGCAGAAAGAAGATTATTTAACACAAAAGAAATTTATTTTAAACATCCTAAAAAAGAAATAGAATTATTCCAAAAAAATAAATACTCTAAAATATTTAGAATAATAGTCAACTTAGGGGAAGGATTAAAATTTTATCACCCTTCAGTTTATACGAAATCTAATCATCATGTTACAATTATGAATAGAGGTACTTGGTTTTCCATAGTAAATGAAATGAATACAATTGTAGATTTGACAAACTATTTAACTGAAAGAGAGAGCCTTCTTAAACAAAAAGATGTAATAATGCTTACTTGTACAGATAATGAATTAGATGAAAAAACTTATTTAAAAGTTAATGAACATCTTGATAAAGTAATCAGACAAAATAAAAAACAAGTTTATATTTCTGGTAATGAATTAGATCTTTTAGCTTCTTATATCAAAAATTCAAATAGCTATTCTAACGAACTAAAGAGCGATGAGTTTCAAGGAATCTTTTTTGATTTAAATAATACATGGGAAAGTTTTGTATCAACTCCAGAATATTTATTAAAAAAACAGAATGATAAAGATAGTTTTTTTATTGATAATTTTGTAATTGAAGAAATTGGTTATAGAAAAGAATTAAAAGTATTAGCTGAAAAATTAATGTCATTATCTAGGTTTAAGCGAAGAATTATTTCTAAACATTTCTTTGATTTTTACAAAAAGTATAAAAATATTTCAAATAATCATTTAGCTAGAGTTTTTGCAAATGTTTCCGAATTTGGGTTTGTTTTTGTGAAATATCCAGAAAAATTAAAAGGAGAACAATTAGACAATGCACTATTATTAGCTGTTGACAGCTTTGCTGTTCATACTAATTATTTAACAAAAGAATATATACTTATTGCTTACTATGATGACTTCAAGGGGCTTAAGTATAATTATTTTGAATTTCTGAATAGATTTACTCAAAAAGAAGAGGAACAAATAATGATTGATGCTAAATCTTTAGGATGGTTTTCAGATTCCTTTAAATATAGAGATGTTAATGAAAAAGAATACTAAATAAAAATGATGAACAACAAAAACACACCAATAATCGGAAGAACTATATTTGATTGGATGTCAGAAAATAAAGTGATTATACTATTAATTATAGTATTTATAATTCTTATGTTTTTTTATATTATATTTCGAGAAAAACACAATATAAAACTAAGTAATAAAGGGTTAGAAATTAACCCAATAGAATCCGTCTCTAATAAAATAGATGCTGTAACAAAAGAGAATAAACCAATAACACCAAAGATTAAAGATTCGAAGACTTTAAAAACAGAAGTCAAAACTCAAGAAACTTCAATTATTGTAGAGAACCAACCGTCTAATATTAATTTTGGAAATAATAGTGTCGTAGGTAATAATATCAATAGCACAATAACAATTAATCCAAAAGAAAAGCTAACAAAAGATGAGAATAGAAAATTAATAGAAGAATTGAATTTAGCACTTATATCTGCTAAAAGGAATAAAAAATCTTGTGTAATGTTATTACCTGTATCAAATCATCCGAAAGCTTTAGAATTAATCGATGATATAAAGCCTTTTTTAATAAATCAAGGATATAATGTAGTTCCTAGAAATATAGGAATGTATATCATAAATCCAATCCCTGAAAAGAAAATAACTTTTAATGCAAATCAAGGAGAGTGTTTACATATAATAATTTCATGTTTTAATTAACCTACCAAAACAAGTAAGTAAAATTAACAAAATACAATTCTCGCACGGTTGTGCGAGAATTAATAAATAAATTTAATGAGTCAATTAACAGCATATAATATTTTTTTTGAAGCAGTATTAATACTATCAATTCTGCAAAATATGAAGCCTACAAATCACTTAATAAACATCATATTGGTCAAAATTTTGAACTGGGTAAATTAATTGTAAAAAATCAAGAAAAAAATAATTGGGGGAAATCAATTGTAGATACATTATCAAAAGATATTAATAAAAAAATTGATGGAACAAAAGGATATTCTTCTCAAAATCTTTGGAGAATGCGTCAGTTTTATTTGGAATATAAAAATAAAGAAGAACTTTTAGAAATCGCTTTTACAATTCCATGGGGACAGAATTTATTAATAATGCACAAAATTAAAGATGATAAAGAAAAAAAATATTATCTGAATGCTACTGATAAATTAGGCTGGAGTAGAGCTGTTTTATTAAACCAAATTAAAGCAGATGCTTATAAACATCATCTTGTAAATCCAAAACTTAGTAATTTTGATAAAGCATTACCTATTCACTTATCAGAGCAAGCAAATGAAGCAATGAAAAGTGAATATAATCTTGACTTTTTAGGAATTTCTAAACCAATATTAGAACGAGAATTAGAAAATAAATTGGTAGAAAATGTCCGAGATTTACTACTAGAACTTGGTTATGGATTTTCATTTATCGGAAATCAATATAGATTAAAGTTAAATCAAAAAGAATATTTTATTGACCTACTTTTTTATCACCGATTTTTAAAATGTTTAGTAGCTATCGAATTAAAAACGGTAGAATTTCAACCTGAATTTGCAGGAAAAATGAATTTTTATCTTGAATTGTTAGACGAACAAGAAAAACAAGAAGATGATAATCCTTCAATAGGAATTATTTTATGTCCTACAAAAGATAATATTGAAGTAGAATATAGTTTAAGGTCAAGCTCTAAACCAATTGGAGTTTCCGAATATAAATTAACTCACGAATTACCAAGTAAATTAAAAGGAAAAGTTCCAACGAAAAAAGAGTTAAAACAAATGCTAACAATCGCTATAGGTAATATTAATAAATAATGATAGAAGAAGCTGAAAAATCTGGAAGACCGTACATTTTTAGATATAGACCTAATAATGAATTTACTTTAGATGAAATTGAAAATTCTTATATTTTTTTTCAAAAAAGAGAATTATTAAATGATCCTTTTGATTCTACTCCTGACTTAATCGATTTAAAAGAATTTGATATAAATCAACTCTTCAAATTATTTGAAACTTTAGCTGGTGAAGAAAATAAAAACTTAATTAAAAAAAACATAAAGATAGAAGAACTAGAAAAAACTGTTCGAGAATCAATACCTAAATTTATAAACAAACATGGAATAGCTTGCTTTTCTATGTTTCCAGGTATAAATATGCCTTTATTAGCAAATTATTCAAATAATCACAAAGGTTTATATTTTCAATACAATATAGAATTAGATTCTAATTTTTTCAAAGGTTTAAGACCTATGAATTATCAAAAAGTATTAAATAAAATACCTATTGAAATTTTAAAAAATCAAAATGATATTTTTAAAGTTTTTTACTTAAAACAAGATAATTGGAGTTATGAAGAAGAATTAAGATTAGTTAAAGAAAATTCAGGGAAATATAAAATAAATAGAACGGCTTTAAGAAATATTATTTGTGGTTATGATTGCCCAGAAGATTATATTTTAGAAGTAATTAAGGCTAATAAACAGAATAAACATGTTTCTATTTGGAAAATGGAAAAACCTTTAAAACATAATAATCTTATTTTTAATTTAATAGAATAATATTTACCTATAATTAGGTCATTTTTCTTTAAATTATTTTTTAAGTTTTATCTCTTTAATTAATTTATTCCAAGATTTTTTAGTTTGCTTTTTAATTTTGTTTTTAGTCATTACTTTTGAGGCTTTATTTGAATACGACAAAAAATTACCCCAATCATAAGAATCAGATTTTTTAAAACCTTGAATGGATTCATCCCAAAGCCATTTTCTTTTTCTATCTGCTCCTTTATAAGAGAATTTTTTTAAAATTCGTCCTTTAAAAATCTGTCCTTTATTTTTACCTTTTTTAGCATAATGTTTAGAACGCCAAACGGTTTTTTTCATCTTCCTATAAAAAGAAGATATACTTGCAGAACGTACTAAAGTAGTTTCTCCATCAAATTCAAAACCTAAATAAATAAAGTTTTTATTCGGATTTATTTCTTTTTTAAACTCTTGACCGCAATTAAGTATTCCTTGTTTATTTTTAAAATGAAATATCTGTGTTTTAGATTCCTGAATTTTTAATTTAACTTTTTTTATTTCAGACATCGCTAAATTAAGAATCTCATCCTTTTTAGCTAAAGGACATACGATTACCATATCATCGGAATATCTTCTGTAAATCCCTTCTTTTTTAATAAAATTATTAATTGTTTTATCAAAATTTAAAAGATATGCATTCGCTAATAAAGAACTTATTGGTGAACCTTGTGGAATACCATATTGTTTAGGTAAACCTTTCTTTTTATCTTCTTTTATTGATTTATTTGGTTTTATAAATTTGGTGTTTCTTACTAATTTATTTTTCTTTTTATAAAATTCTTTTTTTGTGCAAAAAGCTACTGCATTTTGATTTTTTAAATATTTAATTTGAGAAACTTTAGCTCTTTTTCTTGGTAATAAACGTCCTTTAGAATCTCTTTTTTGAATAAATATCTTACTTTGAAATTCGTTAAATATATCAACAATATCTACATAAGTAAACCTTGTAATATGTTTATACACGTTAAAATGATCTAGCGGTAATTTTGTTAATTTATTTTCTTTTGTGCTTAATAATTGCATCCAAATATTCCGTAAAATTTTATGATTTAGCTCATCAAAAAAACTTTTAATATCAAGAGCGATTACACAAAATTCTTCTTCTGGATACTTTCTTATATAATTAAAAGTATCATTTGCAAAATCAATATTACATTTATTTGAACCTTCTTTATCTTCTGGATTTATAGGAATAGACCGATACGCAAGTATAACTTCATCTAAATCATATTCTTTAATTTTATCTTCATATTTTTCAGATAATATTTCAGAATAATAGCCGTAAATTAAAGAATCTAAATGTGAAGCGTAATATAATTCCCTATTTTTAACATCAGCTTTTCTTAAAGCTTTGTTTGTTTTAGCGTCTTTAATTACTTTTCCTGTATCTTCTGAATATTCTTTTCTGAATTTTCTTTTTTTTGATGTTTTATGAATAAATGGTAAAAAAGAATGCTTTTTTATTTCTGCTGGATTTGTTACATATTCTTCCACCCAAAGAAGTCTATCCTTTTCCTTTAGTGGAAAATCTATATGAGGATATTTTTTTAATTTAAACCAATCTTTTTTCTTTTTTTTCTTTTCCATTTGATAAAAAGTGAGCAGAGAAATCAACTACGAAGCATTGCTTTTAGAGTTTATTAAACTCCTGAAAAATGCATGCTCTTTCGGTTGAAAACCTAAGTTTACAACCGCCCCAATTCAAGTTGGGCGATAAATAATTAATCTATATTTGTATCTAAAATCAATGTCTCCAATGAAATCAAACAATAATGTAAATACAATTATCAGGCAATCTCTAATCATCTTGGCGATGGTCTTAGAGGTAACACAAGGTCTGTCAGAACTTAATTCAACATTCTCTTGGATTTATAAAATACCTTGTTCTCAACAGTTTTTCATGTTAAGCTTATAAAATTTTATTTACACAAAATTCTACACCTTGAAACGCATTTTTCAGCAATTTCTCTAACTCACTAACTTTTTATTTTTTATTCATTTTTTTACCCCACAAAAACCTCTTTTAAACAACTTTTCATTAATTGTTTACTATGTGCTTCACTTTGTTGTACTTCTTGCTCTAATTTATCACATAAAGACATTAAAGCATTTACTTTTTCTACTATGGCTTTTTGTTCTTCTAGGGGTGGAACTGAAATTAATAAGTCTGTGATATCCCACATCTTCATATTAGGTTGCTGACTTTTTCCATCAAATTTTGATTTATAAAAACTTAGCACCTTTGGTGATTGTATATATGAAAATATATACGGGTGATAAATTTCTTTTGTCATTGACCTGATTGATGCGACACGTTGATTTAATAAAGAGTTATTATAGGTAGAAGGGCAAATTGATATTTTTAATCCATCTTTAATATAAGGTCTTGTTAATGCTAATATTAAATCTCCTTCTTTGATTAAATAATTAAGATGTAATTTATCAAAACCTTTAGGTAAATAATCATTTGTTTCAACAAAAATGCGTACACCTGCATTTGTTATTTTGATACATTTTACTCCTCCTGTTTTATTAAAATCGCCACTTTTAAAACTAGCTCCTGCAATTATATCGCTAATAGTTCCCATCCTACACCAAACCCAACCATCAGGAATTTTATAAGGAATTTCTTCTTTAGTAATTTTAGGTAATATTTTCTCTTTTTTTATTTTTTTATCTTCAATAAGTTGTGCTTTTTCTTTTTGAATACGTTTTAATAAAATAGTTGCATCTTCTGTTCTCGGATTATTAGCACGCCAATCAGCCGTTAATTTTCCTTGAACGGCTAATTGTAAAACCGTTTCTCTTAACTTTTTAATATTAGTAGTTTCATTAAAAAAACTTTTAAAATGTTCTTGTAAATAATCCCACTCTTTTTTGGTGTTATTATTTGTTAATTCTTTTAATGCAGACCTTACAAAATCTTCTTTTAAACTAATGCGTGAAACCGTTAATTGCTCTAATTTATCGACTTCTTTAAAAAGCGTTTCTACTACTTTTACAATTTCTTTTTGTTCTTCTAGTGGTGGGAGTGGAAATAATAAAGTTTCCCATTTCCCTTTATTGATTATTGGAGTTGCCGAACCAGAAGAATTATCTAAAACTTTTTTTTGAAAAAAAGGTGATTGACAAACCGTTTTAATATATATAACTGGAATTAATACTGGTGTAACTGTATTTATTTGTTGATTACAACTAACATCAATATAATTAATATTACACTTACCAATACTTCCTCCAATACAAACCATCATTAATGATTCTTTTGGAATTAATCTTCCTACCGAAATACCTAATTCAGATAATCCTTCAACTGGATATTTCATTAATTGATTTGAAATATCAGCAGGACCTATAAAAGGAATAAAATCGCCATAGTTTTCAGGGTTATTTTTAGGAGGTGTATTTCCTGTTTGTGTAAATCCTGAATTACCTAACCTACACCAAACCCAATTTTCAGGTAGTTTGTAAGGGATTTCTTCTTTATCAATTTTTAGTAACGGTTTTTCTTTTCTTATTTTCTTTTCCTTAATTAAACGTTCCTTCTCTTTTTGAATTTTCTTCAATAATTCAGATGAAGGTTCAATATTCGTATTTTCTTTTCTCCAATTAGCCGTTAATTTTCCTTGAATTGCTAATTGTAAAATCAATCCTTTTAATTCTTTGGCATTTTTAGGATTAACCGTAAGTTCTTTAAAATGTTTTAGTAATTGCATATTTATTTTAAAGCTTCGGTTAATACGTTTATAATTTCATCTTGTATGGTAGAAATTTTATTTTCAGTAGTTCTAAATTTTTCTAATAATATTTCAGGGCTTTCTAAAGTATCTATTTCTTGATATGGATTTTTAATATCTAAGTTATAATTGCGTTTTTTTATTTCATCAATAGAAACTTTCCACGCATTTTTAGAGAATTTTTTATCTTCACGATTATTCCACCAAGATTTTTCTAAATCAAACTCTTTTATATTGATTGGTTTGGTTTTATTATAGCTTTTTACCCCATTAGGATAAGGATGTTCAAAATACCAAACTTCTTTTGTTTGTGTACCTTTTTCGAAAAATAATAAATTCGTTTTAATACCTGTATATGGATTAAATACGCCATTTGGCAAACGAACAATAGTATGTAAATTACATTTGTCTAATAATTCTTCTTTTAAGCGTGTTTTCATACCTTCACCAAAAAGTGTTCCGTCAGGTAATACAATAGCACAACGCCCTTTATCTTTTAATAATTTGATAATTAAAGCTAAAAATAAATCGGCTGTTTCTTTGGTTCTAAATTTTTGAGGGAAATTTGTTTCTGTTCCATCTTCTTCGACTCCACCAAAAGGAGGATTGGAAAGTATAATATCTAATTTATCTTTTGCTCCCCAATCTGCATAGGGTTTACTTAATAAATTATCTCTACGTACTGCTGGTAAATCAAAACCATGTAGCATTAAATTAGTAGTACAAAGTAAATGTGGCAATGGTTTTTTTTCGATACCACGTATTGATTTTTGCAGTATATCTCTATCCTTAGTCGTTTCTACTTGATTACGCATATAATCGATACTACACGTTAAAAAACCTCCAGTACCACAAGCAGGATCTAAAATACTTTCTCCTAATTGAGGATTTGTCATATCTACCATAAACTGAGTTACAGCTCTTGGTGTATAATACTCTCCCGAAGAACCTGCCGATTGTAAATCTTTTAAGATAGTTTCATAAATATCATTAAATAAATGACGGTCATTACTATTAAAATCTATCTCATTAATTACATTTATTACTTGACGGAAAAGCGTTCCATTTTTCATGAAATTATAGGTATCATCAAAAACAGAACGTATAATTCTTGCTTGTGGACTTATAGTAATATCCAACTCTTTTAAAGCTGGAAACAACTCATTTTCTATAAAATCCATTAAAGCATCACCTGTTAATCCTTCTTCATCTGATGCCCAATTTTCCCATTTTAAGTTCTCAGGAATTGGCGATTTATAATTATCAAGTGTTATTTCCCATTCTTCTTCTTTATCGGAAAATATTTTCATAAAAAGCATCCAGACCATTTGTGAAATACGTTGTGCATCTCCATCTACTCCAGTGTCTTTACGCATTATATCACGAATGCTTTTTATGTTTGTTGTTATGTTACTCATTATTTTTTTTAGATAACTTATTATTATATATTTTCTTCAATTAATTCTTTTTCAGATTTTGAAAATTCACCAACCTCTATTTTTTTTAATATTTTAGGCATGATTGATTTTGCACGTTCTGAAATAAATGTATCAAAGTCATTATTTTTTACTGCTTGAATAGCTTGAATTGAAATAAAATGGCTTTCTAAATCTGATTTTATATTCGAGTTCTTAGAAGTATAATCAGCAATATATTCTGATGGTAATTTATTATAAATTTCACGATTTAATCTTCCAGATATTAGTGCAAAATTAAGTAATGAATTGATTCCTTTAGCTGTTGTTCCAAATTTATCTCTTAAAGAATATGGAAAGAAATGATGATTTTCTTTACCATTAGATTTTGCAATATTAGATTTATCTAACATTACAGGAATACTATTATCAAAATCTTTAGGGTTTTGTAAAGCCATCAAACAAATAACTCCATTTTTAATAACAGATTTAGTTTGCATATTAACTTTAGCAAGTTCTTTTAATGTTAATGAAACACCAAAAACATTTTCTTGTAATTCCTCTTTTACTAACTTATGTATCCAATCGGCATCATCTTTCATTTTAGTTAAACTAGAACTTGAAAAACGAGCAGAAAAAGTAGCTGTCCAAAACCAATTTTCTATAAACTGAAAATGATTTGCTGAAACACTTTTCTTTATCGATTTATAAAAATAATGCTGTAAAATTGGAAGAAAAGCATTGTAAGGTAAATAACTAATAAAACGAACGCCAAATATCTTTACAAAATCTAAAGTTAGCCGAATACTTTCTGCTGTTTTATCCCAAAACTCATCACATATTTCAGCGGTTAAGTTTAATTGATTTTTATTTTTACAATCTCCAAAAGCATTTAATGATAAAGATTGAATAAATACTTCATTTTCTACACCTCCAAAAGCTTTTACATTTATTTCTGAATTAAATGTTTTTATCTTATCTCTTAAATCAAAATCAGGAGACCAGGCACTAGCGTGAACTAAATCGAATAATGACAATCTTTTTCCGCCTTGATTTATTCTTTCAAAAATGGTAACAACTTCATCAAGTTCCATTTTTAAAGTTTTAATTATGCTTATAGGATAATCAGAAAAAGTTCGATAACAATTACTCCAAGTTTGATGAAAATATGTATCATTTTCATTATCATATAATACATATTTAGTTAGGACTTTTCCATATTCTAATGTGTCAAAAAGTTTCCAAGCAGGAATATTATGATTTTCATTTTTAAGACGTGGAATATGAAATATTTTTTTTTCAAGATTATAACAAATTGAAGAAAAATCTGTATTCCCTATTGTTTTTCCTTTTAAAGCAACATAAAGAGAAGTAATACGTTGTTGTCCATCTAAAATAAAACTAAAATAATTTGATTCTGGATTTTCAGGTAAATTTAAATCTTTAATCTCACGGCAAAAATTTTTATATTCTTTACCTGCTTCCCAGATAAAAAATGATCCAATAGGATATTGACTTTGTATGCTATTAAGTAGTTTTACTATTTTACTTCTTTCCCAAACATACCCACGTTGAAACCTTGGAATTTTCATATTACCATTTTCTAATTGGTTAAAAATTTTTTGAAGATTCCAGTTATTTATAATTTCAATTCTTTGTTCCATTAAGCAATATTGTATATTTCTTTTTCTAATTGTTTTACCGCCTCTTCAAAGTCTTCTCTTTTACCAAAAGCTCTTACTAATTCTACTGGCGACCCCATTTGATTTAATGGTTTTACTTTAAGTATTGCTCCTTGTTCTATTGATACAATACCTTCTTGCTCGTATTTATCTAATAAGCTGTTTAAAATTTTTTGAGCTGTTTCACTATATTTATTAAAATAATTACGTTTACGTACATTATTAGCTCTTTCTTTCCTTGTTAAAGCAGGTTGGTCAAAAGCAATATGACATATTAAATCGAAATCATCTAAATCTAATCCTACATCTTCACGCAATATATCTAATAAAACTCCATGTTCGGCTAATTCCTTTATAAGTTCTTCTTTTTTTTCAGAAGTAGTCCATTTTTGGATAAATTCATCTAAAGAAGCATATTCTCTTGTTATATTTTTTCTTGAATAATCTTTTAACGATTCTGTAATTAATTTCCCATCTTTTCCGTAATACTGTACACGTTCATTTACTACCGAAACAGGAATATTATTTATATAGTATTTTTTGATTTTTTCATCTCCTCCATCAATAGTTATATCAGGAGTAGTAGGTTTAAATACATCAGGCTCTAATGGCTCTCCATTATCAGGTTCTATAATATCAATTTCATCTGGAGGTAATACAGGATCATCTATTTCAGGTTCATAAATTTGAACAGGCGAACCATCAAAATCTGGTCTTGCAAAAATATTAGTCGCTTTTCTAAAATCCATAATTGTAAAATATACTTTTCCATCTGCTTCTCTAATTCGAGTTCCTCTACCAATAATTTGTTTAAATTCTCCAACAGATTGTATATTAGATTCTAATACAATAACTTTTACCATTTTGGTATCAATTCCTGTAGTTAGCATTTTAGAAGTAGTAGCAATAACAGGAAAACGCTCTTCAACATCTGTAAAGTTATCTAATTCTTGTTTTCCTACTTCATCATCACCCGTTATTTTTACACAATAATTCCAATGTTTAGCTACTAAATCTGCATTTTCATTAATTAATGCTTGTCGCATTCTATTTGCATGATCTATATCTACACAAAAAACAATAGTTTTAGCAAAACGATCTGTAGCTTTTAAATATTCTGTTATTCTCTTAGCTACAACTTGTGTACGCTCATCTATAGCTAATTTTCTATCATAATCTTTTAAATTATAAATACGATCTTCTACTTCATTTCCGTATTTATCAACTAAACCAGCAGTAGGTCTCCAACCTTCATCTACATTTGTTGTAATTCTGATTACTTTGTAAGGAGCTAAAAACCCATCAGAAATACCTTGTTTTAAAGAATAAGTATAAACTGGCTCTCCAAAATATTCCATATTAGAAACCTCTTTAGTTTCTTTAGGTGTTGCTGTTAAACCTATTTGTGTAGCCGAATCAAAGTAGGTTAAAACTTCCCTCCAAGCAGAATCTTCCGAAGCCGAACCTCTATGACATTCATCAATAACTACTAAATCAAAAAAATCTTTACTAAACTCTTTATACGCATTTTTAGACTCATCAGTACTTGTTAACCCCTGATATAAAGCAAAATATATTTGATAGGATTTATCAATTTTTCTATTTTTTATGATGTGCATTATATCATTTCCAAAAGGAGAAAAATCACCGTTTTTTGTTTGTGTCAAAAGTGCATTTCTATCAGCTAAAAATAAAATACGTTTCTTAACACCTGTTTTCCATAAACGCCAGATAATATTAAAAGCAGTATAAGTTTTACCTGTACCTGTAGCCATAACTAAGATAATTTTATCTTGTCCTTTAGCAACAGCTTCTAATGTTCTATTAACTGCATTTTGTTGATAATATCTTGGAGTCATACCACTATCATCTGTATAGTAGTCTTTTTCTACAATTTCTTTTGATTTAGGAGTATCAATATTTTTATATTTTAGATACTTATTCCATAAAGTTTCTGGAGAAGGGAAATTATCTAATGTCAATTCTTTTTCTAAATTTCCATCTGTATTTGTTTTATCATGAAAAACAAAAGAATCTCCATTCGAAGTAAATACAAATGGAATTTGTAAAATTTCAGAATATTCTAAAGCTTGTTGCATTCCGTGTCCAACGGCTTTTTTATTATCTTTTGCTTCAATAATTGCAATCGGAATATTTGGCTTGTAATAAAGTATGTAATCAGCTCTTTTACTTTTACCTCTAGTATATAATTTACCTTGTACAATGATGCGTCCATCTGTAAAAGAAACTTCTTCTCTTACTTGTGTTCTCATATTCCAGCCAACTTTTTCAATAGCAGGATTGATATATTTACTACAAATATCTCTTTCACTTAAATTTTTCTTATTCATAAGATAAAATTAAGAAAACAAAATGATATATAATTTAAAATATTAGATAATAATCTAATACATTTTTTTATAAAAATTAATAACATTTGTTTTCTTTAAATTAAAATACTACTTAACTAACTTCTAAAGACACTATAGTGAGCTTTATTGAATTATTAACAAACTTAGATACATAAGTAATAAAACCTTTTAAATCGTTTATTTTGGGTTTTTTGATTTTTAAGAATTGTTTTTTCTAAAGAATTTAATAAAACAAAACAGCTTTCCTTTTGCGCTTTATTGCGTTTTTTAAAGATTCGGATTTTTCTGTTTTATTCTGATTAGAATGCTATTTACTTTGCGCATAAGTATCTAATCTTAAATCCTGTTAAAGGATTTATAAACTTTAATACAATTTATCTAAAAGATTATAAAAAGTGCTTAAATCGGCTAATTACAATCCTTTCTACTTTTTTCGGAAAATTCGGATTTTTCGGATATTTATGGATTTTTTTAAGAAAAGAGAAATGTACTGAAAAGGGAATTTCTCTCTAAGATACTCTAAGAGTATCTATAATACTCTAGCGTTTTTTTGACTTTCAAAAAGTCCTTTGTTTATAGTATCTACAGACGTTTTTTAAAAATAAAATTGCACTGAAGTACGTAATCATTGCATCAAAGTACGTAAAAACAGCCTTAAATTGCATTAAAGTACGTAGTCATTGCATCAAAGTA
>NZ_OENE01000051.1 GCF_900239495.1 Tenacibaculum finnmarkense genomovar ulcerans | reverse complement strand
TCAGAACGTTACTCCTGCGCATAAGGGACTTGCACCCTCTAGATTAATAAACTACCTTTCGGTAGTCAAAAGATGCCCATGCTGGGCACACACACTATATAAAAATAATAGCTTTATATGGCTTTATTTAAGGTTATTGCTTATTTATTTTAATCCCCCCGAAATCGGGGGTTTTAGATTCTTTACACGCTACTATTCTTATATTTTAACGTTAACCTACATTAAGCCAAATTACACGGAATATTGGCAAAAAAAGCGGTTTAAAAAAGTAGGATTCTGATAAATATTACGCAACCAGAAATGGAATTATAACGCAGCAGATTCTGACAAATATTACGGGAAAAATATGTTTGTAATTCTGAAGTGGAAACGGCAGAATTTTAGCCTGTTTGCGAAATAGAAACGGAATCGTAAAGCTGTATATTTTGAAAAATATTACGGAAAAATATGTTTGTAATTCTGAAGTGGAAACGGCAGAATTTTAGCCTGTTTGTGCAATTAGGAATGAAAATTTAGACAAGTTAAACGCCGAATAAAAACGCTGAAAAATGTGAGATTTTATATCGGTATTTTAATTAAAAAAAAACGCAGGTTAACAAAATATATAATTTATTGCTAGTGCGAACCTACTTACGAAAATCCTTAGGGGATTTTCTATTCCGTTTTTATTTACTAAATTTAGTGCTTCAAATACGCAACAAACCATATATAAAACGTTGCAAGTAATTGGCAAAAAATCACGCAAATTATAATGTGTTTTTTAAGGCTAATAAAGAAGTATAATCGGAAACTATTTCCCTAAAAACCTTCTAAAGAATGAGCAAAATACTGAAAAACTTACGCAACCGCTGATTTAAAAGATTGACGCATAAATCAATAAAAACGGAATGAATAAAACTGACCGAATTATCATCCAAAATCTGAATTTATAACGGCTGTAGAATTGAGAAAATGCAGAAAATTGGAATTGGAATTGGAATTGGAAAAAAAACAAACTACTTGCAACAAAATATATAAAAAATACTTAGTTTAGTACTAAGACAAAAGTTAGTACTATTTTGTTAATTCCGATTTTCCTTCGGAAAATCCTCACGCACAAAACAGTACTTTCCATATATAAATCGTTAGCATCAATTCCCCTCTTCTCCAAAAAAATAATCACTTTAAGGTAACGTTTTTGTGGAAAAAATTGAATAATTTGAAAAATCAATTATAAAAACATAAATAATTGATTTTCAAAACATTAAAAAAACGTTACTTAGAATTAAAAAAAAGAAAATATGTTTAATAGTGAATTTTTGGTTAGAATAATAATTGATGTTGTCCTTATTGGATTTGTCAGTGTTGGATTTGGTAGTTGGCTGAATTATAAATATGGAAAAAAACTAAAAGAGTTAGAACCTCAAACCGCTGAGCAAATATTGAGGAAAGAAAATTATCTAAACTCAAAAAGAGATGTGTTTTTCGAAGTAATAGAATTAATAAACCGTCGCTTTGCTTCTTCTGAATGGAATGGTCCACAAGTCCCTAATAATAGAACTATTGAAAATACAAGACCTACTGAAGTTGAAATTAATTCTTGCTATTCTAAACTGAACTTATATGTGGATGATAAACTAATTCTTGAAAAATATCCTTATTTATTTTCTGGAGATTCCAACCCTGTTGAAATTGGGGATTTTATGAGTTTACTAAGAACAGATTTGGGTTATGGAAAAAGTATGATAGACTCTGAAAATTATCCTTATATATTTAGTAATGACTAAAAACTGGTGCTAATCGAGTAGACGGCTCCGACTAAAATAGTCGGAGTGCGCCTCTCACACCACCGTACGTACGGGTCTCGTATACGGCGGTTCGTAAATCATCA
>NZ_OENE01000050.1 GCF_900239495.1 Tenacibaculum finnmarkense genomovar ulcerans | reverse complement strand
AATATGATTTCCTCATAAATAAAATTGAAAAAATAGAACTTTTTATCGAGCCGAATCTGGACAAAAAAGGAAAGAAAAAACAAGAACTGTGGGTAATCGAGTAGACGGCTCCGACTAAAATAGTCGGAGTGCGCCTCTCACACCACCGTACGTACGGGTCTCGTATACGGCGGTTCGTAAATCATCAAACCAAAGCTCTTTTCACCCTTGGCGCTATCTTCTAATTTAAGCATAGGCTACATCGAGTGCTCCTATGCGAATTTTGAAGAGAATTACGTTCAGTCCTTCCCTACTTGTGAGACTGCCTGAGGTCTTTCCTCAACTCGTTTCCTGTAGGTACTATGACCTCTGCTGACTTCTCCATAACCAACTCGTGATTTTGGAGACCTCCCCAGGTAATGGCATCTTCTTTCACTCAATCGCTGCCGTATCTACATAATTACCCTTTTTGATGTTCTTTGGGGCGTTACAATGATGTGCTTGCTTACCCGAGTAATTATGCCTCTGTATACGATTTCTGTTCGTCAGTACCGAGTTTTGTAGTCTCGCTTCCTTCAGATAAAACCTCACGATTTTCACCCTTGCGACTTACTAATGCTTCAGAACGTTACTCCTGCGCATAAGGGACTTGCACCCTCTAGATTAATAAACTACCTTTCGGTAGTCAAAAGATGCCCATGCTGGGCACACACAAAGTGTATGAGCGCATATTTTCCCTGCGGGAAAAATTCGCCACATACACCAGGCGTTACCCACAATTGAAGAAAAAATTGATCAAAAAAGAGAAATAAGAAGCGCTTTTTTGTGGATAATTCAGAAGCGGAAACAGCTCGTGATATCGTAAAATCTGAATATAGGAACGTGGATTTTGAAGAATCTTAAAACCGAAATGGCATATGTGGGATTTATAAAACGGATTCTTAATAGAGAAACCTAAGAATTGACTTATTAGAATTGTATTATACAGTCTGAAAATTGCAGAAAAAATAGTCGATTAAATAATGTTTACTTTAATATCGGAATTGATATCTTAGGAAACAAATCCACTGATTTTAATACAAATAGCGGAATTAAAAACAACTTTCGAATATGATTTCCTCATAAATAAAATTGAAAAAATAGAACTTTTTATCGAGCCGAAT
>NZ_OENE01000049.1 GCF_900239495.1 Tenacibaculum finnmarkense genomovar ulcerans | reverse complement strand
TTAAAATAGTATCGAGAATTTTAGTTTGATTGATTTTGATGCTAAAAAGTTCTCGATACATTTTTTTGAAAGAAAAAAACACTCGAACTGACAGTTATTTTGATGATTCTTGTCAATTCGAGTAATTTTAATGACTAAAAGGAATTAAAATAGTATCGAGAATTACGAGTTTTCGATGTATATATAAAAGGCGAACCCTATAAGTTCGCCTTTTTATTGTTTTATGATTATAACTATTTAAGATAGATAATTTGGGCGTTCCCTAAAGGTCGGGCTTTCCGCACTCGCTCTTTTTATTTTTTTAAAAGAAAAAATAAAAAGGAGCTCAAACAATTGCTTCAATCCCTAACGCAAAACAAGATAATATGTAGGGACAAAACCTATGTGTTTGCCTTATTTGTGTGATAGTAAATAAGGATGAGAATCTGAAATAAATTCAGCTTGACGGATTTTGATAATTATTTAGTTAAAGTAAAGACCTCACAGGTTTTTAAAACCTGTGAGGTCTGCCTCATACGTTAAACCATATAATTTTATTTCTCGTCATTTTCTATAAAATCAATCAAATCAATTTCTTTCATTATTTTGTCGGTTTGTGTTAAAGCAACGATAATTTTATTATAATGAAAAATATCTTCGTAATCTAATTCTCGTCCTTTGCGGTCTTTTAACCACTTTTGAGCTGGCTGATAACCGCCAATATAAAACTCCCAAGCAACTAAAGGAACATTATCAAAATAATTAATGTCGTTTATCCAAACTTTTCCGTGTGTATCGGTTACAGCCTGATAACCAATATCGGTTTTTGTTAATTTTCGGGTAATTATATTATCGCCATCGCCTAAATATTGGGTAATTGCATCTTCTACAATTGGGCTTTCTAATAAATGAATTTGGCGTATTTCTCCGCCTAATTTTACCAAATCCCAAAATGTTTTTTCATCTTTAGGAAAAGGAACTCTAGGAAAATCTATCTTTAAAAATTCTTTGTAGGTTTCTCGATAATTTGGCGAGTGTAAAACGGCATAGATATAATCTAAAACATCAATTGGGGCAAAAGTTTTTGCGGTTTCCTCTTTCTCATTCGTGAATTTTAAACCTAATTTTTTAGCAATTTTATTGATGATTTTTTTATCTAAATTTGGAACTCGTGCTATTGCTTCTCCTTTTTTATCTTCGGAAAAATCAATATCTTTTTTTTCGGGATATAAATATAGTGGGAAATTATATGTGTGATTAGTTATAAAATCTCTATTTGTTAAGTTGTTTGATACTAGAGTTTCAAGTCCATAACCTTTAGATTGTCTTATTACATTTAAACCGATATTTTCGCCTATAATATAATTAATCATTAATTTATATCTAGCTCTTTGTAAAATATTATTATCAAAAATTGTAAACCTTATATCAAATGGGCGGTAAAAGAATTTATTCGATGTTAAATATTTTTCTTTTATTAAATTTTCATCTATGGAAACTAATTCACTATCTTTTCCTGTTGCAATTCCCATAGAATTAATTTTAAATAATTCTTTTAAATCAATATATTTATTAAAAATTTTTATTCCATTTGTATTTCTTTTTTCAAAAAAATAATTTGGTTCAATAGATTCTATTTTATTCCACTTTATAGTTTTAAATGAGTTTTTTGATAAAAAATCATATTTAAAATCACGTTTTCCGAATAAATCATAATGAAAAATATTTCCTAAATCTTTTGGTTTTTTATCGCCTGTTTTAAAAAAAATATTAATAGAAACACCAGCCATAATATCAAACACATTTTGGTCGGGGGAACCATTGGGAGAAGTTTCTTTTTTACGTGAATTACCATGTAAATTTAAAATATAAATTTTATCAAAAGTTTCTAATAAATTTTTTCGCATTTGCCGATGAATTATTCCATCAATAAAACTATTATTAGAAATATACGCTAAAACACCGTTTCCATTTTTTTGGATAAAATGCTGTCCGTATCTTATAAATTTGATATAATCATCAGAAAGAGGCTGAATATTTCTCTCTTTTAAATCTTTTTTATAATCTTTTAATAAATTTAAAATCCACTCACTTTTATTCGTGCTACTAACGGCATACGGCGGATTTCCAATAATACACATCACAGGCGCATCTCTTTTAATGGCATTTGCTTGGTCGGCTTCATTGGCTAACCAGCCACTAAATAAGGTACCGCTATCTTTGTGGGCTTCTTCTAAACTATTGGTTAAAAATATATTAAAACGCTGGTCGTCTTTGGGTTTGTAGCCAGTTTCTGTGAGTAGCATATCCATTTTAAGATGCGCCATTGCATAACTTGCCATTAACAATTCAAAACCATTTAAACGAGGAATTAAATCTTTAGAAACGTAGTTGCTCCAAATTCCTTGTTGTCCTTTAAATTTTTTGTGAATGTGTTTTATAACTTCGGATAAAAAAGTTCCTGTACCAGTTGCGGGGTCTAAAATTTGTACTTTGTGAACTTCTTTATCATATTCTTTATAACCGCTTTTAAAGTTTTTATTAGCAATATCGGTTTTTACTCTGATAGTTGTTTTGCTCGTATCTGCTAAACCTTTAGCGAGTTTAAATTCTGATTTTAAAACATCATCAACCGCTCTAACAATAAAATTAACCACGGGTTGCGGTGTGTACCAAACACCACGAGCTTTCCGCAAAGCGGGATTGTATTCCCCTAAAAACGTTTCGTAAAAATGTACAACAGGGTCTTCTTGTTTGGTGCTTTTACCGAAATTTTTCATGATGTCGGCAACATCGGAAGCTAAAAATATTTGTACTAATTCATCTACAATCCACGCAATACGGTCATCTAAATCGAAGCCCGCAATATCTTGAAAAAGTTTACGTAAAAACGGATTACTTTTAGGGATTAATTCGGCGGCTTCTTGTCTTGAAAAGCTTTCTAATGTTGGGTCGTGATATCGGGCGGCAAACATTCCGTAAGCGATTGTTTGTGCATAAATATCGGCAAATGCTTTGTTATCAATATCATGAATTAGCATTTGTTGAAACGACAACATTTGCGATTTTATATTCGAGCGATGTTCGTCTTGATCGTCTTTATTTAATGATTTTTCAATGATATTCGCCATTAATTTGGCTTTACCCGCCATCATTTGCGCCAATACGGTGGGCGATTTTATGGTTTGCGATACTATTTGCGCAAAGTTTTTTATCAGTTGTGTAAACTGTTTAAAATTTTCAGGGATTCCAACAATTTGCCCATTTTCAATTTTAGCGATGGCAATTTTTGTGGTTAATTCGCCATTTCTATAAAACTGAAATTCTAGATAATCGGTAAACGCTAAGTTTGTTAAACCAGCTTTATATCTGTCAAATTGTTCTTTTAGGGTTTTGCTTTTTAAATCAACGCCAATATCTTTTGCTTCAATATATCCGATAGGGATATTTTTGCGTGTTAATACATAATCAGGCGCACCACAGGCAACTCTTGCGGGCTCGTTAGTTACTAAAACATCTGGCAAAATTGCCATAATAAGATTTTGTAAATCGCCTCTGTAAGAGTGTTCTCGGGCATTACCAGTTATAAAAAGCGTATTTATTTTGGTAATGTATTCTTGTATGGTCATAGTATTTTTTTTCTAAGCAATTTAAATGTAATCAAATAGTTATTTTGATTTTATTTAGAGTCTGTTTATTAAATTTTATTTAAAAAAATGCCTCTTCGGGTATTGATCTTTTTCATAGAAGGCACTCTTTGTTTTTACGGCTAAAAGTATCATTTTATTAGTGAAAATTATCAAATAAAGCTGTAAAAATTAAATGGCTATAAAAATAGACCTCACAGGTTTTAAAAACCTGTGAGGTCTGTATTAAAATGATATCGAGAATTTGAATTATTTTCTGTTGATGAATTTGATACTAAAAAAGTTCTCGATACTATTTTTTTGAAGGAAAAAAAATCACTCGAACTGACAGGCTAGAATTGATAATTTCTATTTAGGTTCTTAAAACTAAAATAATTTTAAGACTACGGATTTCCTAGCCCCGATTGAAGCAATTGTTTGAGCTCTTTTTTATTTTTCCCTTTAAAAATAAAAAAAGCGAGTGCGGAAAGCGGGAAATAGCTTCAAAAAAAAATATACTTCAAAAAAGCACAAAAAAAAGGAAGCACAATATTTGTGCTTCCTTTTTATAAATATGTTGTAAAATATATTATGAATACATCTTCTTTCTTAATTCTTTTACCTTTGGGTCGGCTAAATATTCATCGAAAGTAGCATATTTATCGATTACCCCTTTTGGCGTAATTTCAATAACTCTGTTTGCTACGGTTTGTGCAAACTCGTGATCGTGTGTTGAGAATAAAATAGTTCCTTTAAAGTTAATTAAAGAGTTGTTTAATGCCTGAATAGATTCTAAATCTAAGTGATTTGTAGGCTCGTCTAACATTAAAATATTTGCTCTTGTCATCATCATTCTCGACAACATACAACGAACTTTTTCACCACCCGATAATACATTACTTTTCTTTAAAGCCTCTTCGCCAGAAAAAATCATTTTCCCTAAGAAACCTCTAATAAATACAGCTTCTCTTTCTTCTTCAGTTTGTGCGTACTGACGTAACCAATCTACTAAATCTAATTCGCCATCTTGAAAAAATGATGAGTTGTCAGAAGGTAAATACGATTGGGTCGTTGTTACTCCCCAGCTAAATTTACCAGCATCGGCTTGCTCGTTTCCTGATATAATTTGATAAAAAGTAGAAACTGCCTTCGAGCTTTTTGAAATAATTGCTACTTTATCGCCTTTGTTTAAATTAATATCAACATTGGCAAATAAAGGTTTTCCTTCAAAATCTTTTGATAAGCCTTCGATGTTTAAAATTTGGTCTCCCGCCTCTCTATCTCTATCAAAAATAATTGCAGGATAACGACGACTAGACGGCTTAATTTCATCAACATTTAACTTGTCTATCATCTTCTTACGAGAAGTCGCTTGTTTAGACTTTGCCATATTTGCAGAAAAACGACGGATAAATTCTTCTAATTCCTTCTTTTTATCTTCGGATTTTTTATTCTGTTGCGCTCTTTGCTTTGCCGCTAATTGACTAGATTCATACCAGAAAGTATAGTTTCCTGAAAAGTGATTTATTTTAGCAAAATCAATATCAGAAATATGTGTACAAACGGCATCTAAAAAGTGACGGTCATGCGATACTACGATTACCGTATTGTCAAAATTCGCTAAAAAGTTTTCTAACCAAGCGATCGTTTCAAAATCTAAATCGTTGGTAGGCTCATCCATAATTAACACATCAGGATTCCCAAATAAGGCTTGTGCTAATAAAATACGTACCTTTTTCTTAGAGTCTAAATCGGCTAATAAAGTATAATGATCTTCTTCTTTAATCCCTAAGTTAGATAATAAGGTTGCCGCAGCAGAATCGGCATTCCAACCGTCCATTTCTTCAAAACGAACTTGTAACTCGCCTATTTTTTCGGCATTTTCATCGGTATAATCGGCATATAAAGCGTCAATTTCCGATTTAATTTTATATAATTCTTTATTTCCTTTTAATACAGTATCTAAGGTAGTAAACTCATCAAAAGCATAATGATCCTGTGTTAATACTGACATTCTTTTACCAGACTCTAAATGAACCTGACCCGAGGTTGGTTCTTGTACTCCTGATATAATCTTTAAAAAAGTAGATTTTCCTGCTCCATTTGCTCCGATAATACCGTAGCAATTTCCTTGAGTAAACTTCGTGTTTACTTCATCAAACAAAACACGCTTACCAAACTGAACTGATAAATTAGAAACTGATAACATTGAAAGTTTTTTAAATTCGGCTACAAAAGTATAAAATATACTCGCTTAAAAAGAATTTGCAAGGAACTATTTAACACATTACATTTGGCGGCGATAATTCTTTTAACAACGAATTAACAACAAAATGATAGCGATATGTTTATTTTTGAACATTATCTTTTTATACCGTTAATAACCAGCTAAATGATTAAATACTTAATACCCCTTCTATTAATTTTATTCATTGGATGTAATTCATCAAAAACACCCAAGACCACATATTTTGGCGGTAAAATTATTAATCCGAAGTCAAATTATATCACTTTATCGGACAATTACGCTTTTAATGACACTATTTATTTAAAAAAAGACCATAGTTTTTTAGGTTCTTATAAAAATTTAAAAAAAGGCTTGTATGTTTTTGGACACGGACCAGAGCATCAATATGTTTATTTAGAGCCTCAAGACAGTTTATTATTTCGCTTAAATAGTTGGGATTTTGATGAATCGTTAGTTTTTAGTGGAAAAGATGCCGCTAGAAATAATATATTAATTGAAGCTTTTTTAGAAACCGAGCAAGACGACAAAAATTTTGAACGATTATACCAGCTTTCACAGCCTGATTTTTTAATAAAAATTGATTCTATTAAAAAAATTAAAGAACAAAAATTAATCGATTTTAAAAAAAACAATAAAGAAAATGCTTCTAAAGAATTTTTAGAGATATTAAAGGTAGCGTTATTTTACCCTGTTTATACGTATTCAGAACAATATGCTATTAAAAATTTCACCAAAAAAAATCCTGAAAAATTAGTAGCTTCTTATTTTGATTATCGGGCGGATATCAATTTAAAAAAAGATTCTTTAATTTTTTTCAGCCCCTATTATGCTTTAATAATTGACAAGTTATATAATGATGTATATCTTGAAAAAGGTACTGCGGATAATTTTACACGAAATTTATTAAATAATATTGATGCGAGTATTTCTTCGGAAAAAATAAAAAATAAATTACTTTATAATACGGTAATTCGTCATTTTTTTAAAGAACCGAACGATGAAAACAAAAACAAAACGTTTTTTGAATTTTTTAAGTTAAACACCAATATTGAGCAGAAAAAAAATATGCAACGATTGGTTAATGATCTTAAGCTATTAAATGTTGGCGAAAAACTACCCGATTTTAATTTAATAGCCGCCACAGGCGAAACAAAACGTATTTCAAAGTTGATAAAAGGAAAGGCTGCGGTTATTTTATTTAAAGACTATAAATATGCTTCCGATGACTGGATTTCATCTCGAACAAACTTTTTAATAAAAAACAACCCTAATGTTACCTTTATTATAGTTAATTTATGCAATAATTTTAAGCGATACACTAAAAAAATAGCCATAAAACACCAATATACCCTACCTAAAAAGAGCCTTGTTTGTAATTTTTCTTCAAGCAAGTTTCCACGCATGGTATTAATTGACAAGCAAGGTATTATCCAAAACGGATATACAAGTTTATCTGCAAAAAACATTAACAAACAAGTGCAAAATTTACAAAACAACAAAAAATAGTTGTTATTTAGTGTAAAAAAGCGTAAATTTGCGGGATTTTATTATTTAACTGAAATAAAATCTAGATTATTAACTACCAGGTAATTAGCTATTAATCTATTGTCCAAATTAAGAATCAGGTTTACAGATACTGGCGTCTGTGAATCTAAAAGAACACAGACGTATATATGTCAACATTTTTAGATTTAGGCTTAAAAGAGCCAATAAACAAAGCATTAACAGATTTAGGTTACGAAAAACCAACTGTAATTCAAGAGAAAGCAATTCCTCAAATTATTTCATCTACTGATGATTTAAAAGCTTTTGCTCAAACAGGAACTGGTAAAACAGCTGCTTTTAGTTTACCTATTATTGAACAAATAGATAGTTCAGACAAAAACACTCAAGCTATCATTTTATCTCCTACTCGTGAACTTGCTGTTCAGATAGGAAATAATATTAAAGATTTCGCTAAATACATACCAGACTTAAAAGTGGTAACAGTATATGGTGGTTCTAATATTGAAGAACAAATTAGAGGCTTAAAAAGAGGTGCTCAAATTGTTGTTGGTACTCCAGGAAGAACAGTCGATTTAATAAATCGTAGAGCCTTACGTTTAGGAAACGTAAAATGGTTAGTTTTAGATGAGGCTGATGAAATGCTTAACATGGGGTTCAAAGATGAGCTTGATAAAGTATTAGAAGCAACTCCTGACACCAAACAAACGTTATTATTTTCGGCAACCTTCCCTAGAGAAGTTGAAGCAATTGCTAGAAACTATATGACTAACCCTGTTGAAATTACTTCAGGAGAAAAAAATCAAGGTTCTGACAACGTTACTCACGAATACTACGTGGTAAACGAAAGAACTCGTTACCAAGCGTTAAAAAGAATTGCAGATGTAAATACTAATATTTACGCAATTATTTTCTGTAGAACACGTCGTGAAACTCAAGAAGTAGCAAACAATCTTATTAAAGATGGTTATAGCGCAGATGCGTTACATGGTGATTTATCTCAACAACAACGTGATAGCGTTATGGGGAAATTCCGTAAGAAAACTATCCAAATTTTAGTTGCAACTGATGTTGCTGCTCGTGGATTAGATGTTACCGAATTAACACACGTTATTAACCACAAATTACCAGACCAAATTGAAAACTACAATCACCGTAGTGGAAGAACTGGTAGAGCTGGTAACAAAGGTATTTCTGCTGTTTTAGTTAACAATAAAGAAAAAGGTAGATTACGTTCTATTGAGCGTATTATCAAAAAGAAATTCGAAGCTAAAAAAGTACCTACTGGAAAAGAAATTTGCCAGAATCAATTAATGCACTTAATTGAAAAGGTAAAAGCTACAGAGGTTAACAACGAACAAATTGAAGAGTTTTTACCTAGTATCTATGAAAAACTAGAAGACTTAACTAGAGAAGAATTAATTCAAAAATTCGTTTCTTTAGAATTCAATAAATTCTTAACCTACTATAACAAATCTGACGATTTAAATGAGTTATCTTCTAGAGATAATTCAAGAGCTAGAGCGACAGATGAAAACATGACTCGTTTCTTTATCAACTTAGGTAGAAAAGATAAATTAAATCCTGCTACATTAATTGGATTAATTAACGACCAAAAAATTACTGATAAAATTGAAATCGGAGCGATTGATATTTTAGATACTTTTTCTTTCTTTGAAATAGATAAAAATTTCGAAAAAGAAACTTTAGAAGCGTTTAGTGCTAACGGAGCTGATTTTAACGGACGTTCTGTAAATATTGAAATTACCAAATCTAATCGCGGTGGCGGTGGTGGCGGAAGAAAACCTCGCGGTGGCGGTGGTGGATTCGGCGCAAGACGAAGAAGCGGTGGTTCTGATAGAGCTCCAAGAGATAGAGGTTCTAGAGATAGAGCTCCAAGAGATAGAGATTCAAGAAGTGGTGGTGATTCAAGAAGACGTAGCGATACAGGTTCTTCTTCACCAAGAAGAAGTAGCGGTGACGGTGCATCTTCAGGTTTTGGAAGAAGACGTAACAGAGATTAATTAATTTAAGATTATTCTTAAATTCGATTATTTATATATTTTATAAAAAAGTCAGCTCAATTGAGCTGACTTTTTTTGTTTCATTTTTTATCAAAAGAAAACTTCTCTCCTATTTTTACTTTATAGTTTTTTAATAAAAAAACATAGAGCCTGTTTAATTTGTAGTCAATAAAATTTTATTATAAAAATTCACAAATAATCTGTCAGTTCGAGTGATTTTTTTTCTTCAAATTCCTTCTAGTCATTAAAATCACTCGAATTGACAAGAATAATCGCCTAAAGAATTATCAAAAAAAGGGAATAACTACGGCAAATCAGGATGCGAAACGGAACTAAAATCCCTTTGACAGATTCGATTTCTTATTTTTATGTTACAAAACTTTTTTAGATGAAATTTAAACAGGCGCTTAAAAGAGAAAATAAAACAGCATAAAAAAACTCTGAACAAGTAACTGTTCAGAGTTTTAAATTTATTCTTAAATTTTAGTGTAATGCTTTTTATTGATTTCCTAAAATAATTGGCATTCCACTTTTACCCGAACCAATTAAAACAACTTTACTGTTTGGCGAATTTGCTAATTTTAAGGTAGCTTCAATTCCTTTATCTTGTAAAATTTTATCGGTTAAAGAAGCGCTTAAAATTTTATTTGCATCCGCTTTACCTTTTGCTTCAATAATTTGTTTTTCAGCTTCTTTTTGAGCAGTAACTAATCTGAACTCATATTCTAAAGATTCTTGCTCTTGTTTTAACTTACGCTCAATTGCCGTTTTAATGGTTGTTGGTAAGGTTACATCTCTAACTAAAATTTCATTTAATTGAATAAATTGCTTGTCTAAAATCTTTTTTGTTTCTGCAAAAATTTCTGTTTGAATCACATCTCTTTTACTAGAATATAATTGTTCTGGCGTATAACGACCAACAACACTACGAGCTGCCGAACGAATAGCTGGTTGAATAACTCTTGAAATATAATTTTCTCCTTTTTCTTGATGTAAAGAACCAATTTTATCAGATTGAGGTTGAAACCAAGCAGAAGCTTCTAGTCTAATTTCTAATCCATTAGATGATAAAACTTGCATTTTTTCAAAAATCTCTTGCTGACGTACCTCGTAAATAAAAACTTTATTCCAAGGTGCTACAATTTGAAACCCCTCGCCCATTGCTGGCTGGTCAGTTACTACACCACCACCAAATGTTTTATATAAAACACCTGCCTGCCCTGATTTTATGGTTACTGTCGATTTTGTAAAAGCAATAATTCCAAGTACAGCGATTATTCCTAAAAGAAAACCTCCTTTTGGTAATTGAAAATCTAATTGTCTGTTATTATTCATTTTTATAGTTTAATTTATTTTAATTTCAAATGTACAATTAATCTTGTTTTAAATGATACGAAAGCGAAACCTTAAAATTACTTATTTCATAAACACTTTGTAGTGTCCTTTTAATTTTAAAACAACAGTAATATCTTTATCGGTTAAATTTTTAAAATACCAACCGTGTTTTCCTTTAAAAGGAGCGGTAAAAGTTCCTGCCATATTATTAGAATATGCGACGGTATAACTTTCATAAAACACCTCTTCAGGCGGGTTGTTTTGTTTTACTTCCCCATGAAAATCAGTATAAAGAATATCTTTTTTTTCTGATGACCATTCATAATTAAAACTACTGTATTTAAGGGTATTAACCTTATACTCTATCCCTTTTTTAGCAGGAACAATAACACGAATACTATCTTCTCTTTCAGTTAATCGCTGTTCAGAAGGCGGATTATTAGCCTCTAAAGGTTTTACAATACTTGGATCAGAACCAATACTTTTAAGCGTTATTTTCTTGAAATTTAATTTAGATGAAGCATCGCTTACTAGCTCTTTTTTATTTTCTTGATACAGCTTAGCAAAGCCCATTAATTTACCTGTACCTAAAGGATCTACGCCATATTCGGCAGGTAAAATAGCTACTAAAAGAACTAATAATCCTACAATAAATGCTAAAAAAACTGATTTTAATAATTGTTTTTTACTCATTAAATTTTGTTTATTTGTTGTTGTCATTATCTGTATGTTATAAAATGAAATATCCTGTTAATTGATATCCTAATAATAAAAATCCTGCAGTCATTAAAAGTATATTGGTCACCTTTGAAAATTTTAAAAAACTTTCAAAGTGTCGCCAGTAAGAAATACACAATAAAATTGCACCTAAGGCTAAAAACTGCCCTATTTCTACACCTAAATTAAAGCCTAATAAATTAACAAGAAGCCCGTCTTTATCTAATTGAAATTCTTGCAATTTAGTAGCCAACCCCAACCCGTGAAATAAACCGAAAATTAACACGGCTTTTTTAGTGTCAGGTTGTTTGTTAAAAAGCGTTTTAAAACCGCCTAAATTATCAAATCCTTTATATATTATTGAAAATGCTATAATGGCATCTATCAAAAAAGCATTGATACTCACATCAGTTAATACGCCTAATAATAAAGTAATACTATGCCCAATTGTAAAATAAGTAACGTACTTTATAATGTCTTTTGTTTTATACAAAAAGAACAAAACTCCTACCAAAAAAAGTAAATGATCATAGCCCGTAAGCATGTGTTTGGCACCCATATAAAGAAAAGCGCCAAAAGAAACGCCCTTATTATTTACTAAAAATAATTGGGTACTATCATCTACTCCGTGGGCAAAACCCGCCAAAGGAATGAGTACTAAAATGAGTGCTAATAATCGGTTTTTTTTAAAATCCATCGTCATCTAATTAATGCACATGACCTTCCATGCCACCTGCTTGTTGTAATAATTTGCCCTTTAAAAAATGAGCACCTTGCGTAACTATTTTAACATCAAAATTATTTCCTTCAATTGTTTTTATAGCTACAAAACCTGTATCACTATTCCCTAAAGTTACTTTTAAAGGAATAAATTCCACAGTATTTTCGGCAGCAAATATAAAGCTTTCGCCTTCTTTTTCTATAATTGCAGCCTGAGGAATTGCAAATGTTTTTTCGCCATTTAATAATATTTCCGCATTGATAAACATTCCTGATTTTAGGCTATTTTTTTCATCCTCAAAATGCCCGTGAACATTTACCGTTTTTGTTTTATCGTTTATTTTTTGACTGATTAATTTAATGTAACCTTTATATTTGGTATCAATTCCCGAAGGTTTAAAAATAAACTCATCGCCTTTTTTAATTTTGGTAATATCTGTTCCAAAAACATTTAATTCGGCATGCATATGGTCGGTGTCAATAATTTCCATCATTTCCGAATTTGCCGCTAAAAAAAGCCCTTTATTTAAGATATTTTCTACCACATAGCCCGAAATTGGCGCTTTTATATACACATATTGTTGAATTCCATTTGTTAAAATGCTACTTGCCGATAAATTTGCCATCTTTAATTGTGCAGCATAACTAGCTACTAAACTTTTTGAAGAATGATACATACTTTGCGCTATTTGAAACGATTTTTTTGAGGTAATTTCGTTTGCTAACAGCATTTTTTTACGCTCATAATCCGCCTTTGTAACCTTATTATTATTCACTGCCTCTAAATACGAATATTGCAATTTTATAAAATTTGGATGCTCTAAAACGGCAACGGTCTGCCCTTTTTTCACCTTATCGCCAGGCAATAAATAGGTTTTATATACAAACGATTCTAAGGGCGCATAAATAGTTGCTTTACTTTGCGGAGGCACTTCTATTGTTCCTGTTACGGTAATGCTATTGCGTATTTTTCGTTGGGTAATTTCGGCTATTTTTATATTTGCTGATGTTATTTGTGCGCTTGTTAAATGCAATTCATTTTTGGCATGTTCTTCATTTTCAACTTGATGTTCGCTTTTATTTTTACCGTTATTTTTGCCGTTATTTTTTTTATGTGTTCCTGTTTTTTCTTCGGATGCATGATCGTGTCCTGTATGGTCTTCTTTTTCCGAATTACAACTGATAATCGATACTATTGTTATTAATAAACTGATTATATTGATATATTTTTTCATCTTTTTATATGTTTTTTTCCTGACTAAATCTTTACTAAATCGATTAAATAAAAGTCGGATATTTTTTAATTTTTAATTATTTTTTGTGTAAAATTCGTAGCTAATTACTGTTTGATTATAATTATGAATCAACAACAAATAATTTTGCATCACCTGAAAATAGGTATTAAAACTTTGGTTGTATTTATAGGCATCTATTTCGCCAACACTGTAAGCTATTTTCAGTTTTTTGATAAAATTATCAGCCTTTATTTTCATGGCTTCAATACCAACTAATTCCGTTTTTAAATAGGTTAATTGTTCTTGTAAACTTTTAAAATTATTTTGAATAGCTATTTTATTCGCTTGATTTTCAAAAGCTATTTCTTCGGATATTATTTTTTGCTGTTTAATTTTAGCATTATTAGCCCAAAAAGAAATAGGAACATTCAATCCGATATTAAAACCTGTATAATCGGTTGCATTTTCTGTTTTTCTATTGATAATCCCTGCGGTTATCTCTGGGAAATAAGCTGATTTAGCTACTAAAATATTCTTTTTAGCTACTTTTTCTCTTTTAGATAAAATTTCTAAGAAGGCTTTTGAAAGATTCTCTTTTTCGCTATTATGTTGAAGTAAAACAGCATTTTTCAGCGTTTTTTTAATAGGAAATTTTGTTTCAGGGATTATAGTATTTTTAATTTGTAATACTTCTTTTAATTTATTTTCTACGGATGTAAAATCCTTATAAATAGTACTTTTTTTAGATTGAATATCTAAAGATTGTAAGATTGTTAAATCATTTTCTAAACCTCCTATTTCGCCTGCATTGTATAATTTATTAGAAATATTTTTTATCAGTGTGCTATTTTTTTCTTGCTCTTCAAGCAATGAAATAAGCCCATATAAATAATGCCATTGCTGGTATAAACTTCGAGTATTTTTAATCGTTTCTTTTATAGAAATATCATTTTCGGCAATCGCTAATTCATGTTTTGAAATTGCTAATTTTCTTTTTTGAAGATGTGTTAAAACAGCACCAAAATTTTGATTTACAGACCATTCTTTTTCTGATAAACCTTTAGCAACACCAACATCTTGATATTTAATTGAAATAGGTTCTAAACTAATTGCACTTGCAATTCCTGCTTTATTTTTAGCGATATTTAAAGCCGATTTATAACGAGCTACTGATTTTTTTAAAGCGATACTAATTACATTTTTCTCACTTAATTTCTGAGGATTTTCATGAATATTTATTTGTGTTATTTTTGGCGTATTTTCTTGCGCTTGAATACATAAACTTGCTGTTACTATAAATAATAAACTCAATATTTTTGAACTTATTTTTATCGATTTCGCATTTTTATTATTTGATTTATTTTCAGAAAACAAGTATAAAACAGGTAAAATTAATAAGGTTAATAAGGTTGCTGATATTAAGCCGCCAATCACCACGGTTGCCAATGGTTTTTGAACCTCTGCTCCTGCTGATGCTGAAATTGCCATGGGTAAAAAACCTAATGAAGCCACTGCAGCTGTCATAATTACAGGGCGTAATCGAACAGAAGTTCCCTTTTTTATAATCGCTTTTACATCGGTCATTCCCGCTTCTTTTAATCGATTGAACTCTGCAATTAGCACAATTCCATTTAAAACAGCGACACCAAATAAGGCTATAAATCCTATTCCTGCCGATATTGAAAAAGGCATATCTCTAAGCCATAAAGCGAAAATTCCACCAATTGCCGACATTGGAATTGCTGTATAAATTAAAAAACTTTGTTTAATCGATTTAAAAGTAAAATATAATAATAAAAAAATCAATAATAATGCAACAGGAACTGCGATTCCTAATCGTGTGCGGGCTTCTTCTAAGTTTTTAAAAGTTCCGCCGTAGGTGATATAATATCCGGTATCGAATGGTATTTTTTCGCTAACTTTTTGTTGTAATTCAGCAACAATACTTGCTACATCGCGCCCTCGAACGTTAAAACCTACTGTTATTCTTCGTTTTGCATCATCTCTTTGTATTTGATTTGGTCCTGTTTTAAAGCTTACATTAGCAACACTTTCTAACGGAATTTGTGCGCCATTTGGGGTGATTACATAGAGTTTACGAATATCATTAATCCCTGCTCTGTTTTGTTTATTCATTCTAACAACCAAATCATAACGTTGTTCACCTTCATACACTGAACCTGCGCTTTGCCCAGCAAATGCGGTATTTACAGCGGTATTTACATCAGAAATATTTAAACCATATAACGCTAATTGATTTCGTTTATAATCAATAACAATTTGTTTTAAACCTGTCATTTTTTCGATATACAAATCTTCAGCACCAACAACATCAGGAATAATTTTCCCTAATTCGTTTGCGTATTTTACTAATTTATCTAAATCTTCTCCGTAAATTTTTAAGACAACATCTTGCCGTGCTCCTGTCATCAATTCATTAAAACGCATTTGTATCGGTTGTTGAAATCCGTAATTGACACCTAACATATTTTCATCTAATAAATGATTCATTTTTTCGGTCAACTCGTTTTTAGAGGCTGCTTTTGTCCAATCATTTTTATCTTTCAAAATGATAATAATATCAGCAACTTCAACAGGCATAGGATCTGTAGGTATTTCTGATGAACCAATTCTACTTACAATTTGTTCTATTTCATCAGGAAATTCATCTAATAATAATTTTGAAGATTTATTAGTAACATCAATCGTATATGATAATGAACTTCCTGTAGAAACCGTTGCTTGAACGGCTAAATCTCCTTCATCTAAAGATGGAATAAATTCAGAACCCATATTTTTAAATGTAAAAAGGCTCCATAAAAAAATAAGTACAGCACCAATAAGTACCGATTTTTTATAATTTAAAACAAAGGCTAAAATAGGCGAATAAATATTTTGTAATGCTCCTATTATTTTATCAGAAATATTCTTTTTGTCATTATGATGTCTAATTGTCTTCTTTAAAAACAAGGCACTAATCATCGGAACGTAGGTTAATGATAAAATAAATGCTCCTAAAATGGCAAAACTTACGGTTATCGCCATTGGTTTAAACATTTTCCCTTCAATACCAACCAACGCCAAAATAGGAAGATATACAATTAAAATAATGATTTCTCCAAAAGCTGCACTGGTTCTAATTTTTGAAGCTGATTGATATACTTCTTCATCCATTTCAGATTGCGTTAATTTTTTTCCTGATTTTTTCATCACTAAATAATGCAATGTTGCTTCGACAATAATCACCGATCCATCCACTATAATTCCAAAATCAATAGCTCCTAAACTCATTAAATTTCCTGAAACTCCAAATAAGTTCATCAATATAATAGCAAATAACATTGCCAACGGAATTACAGATGCAACAATTAAACCTGCTCGTAAGTTTCCTAATAATAATACCAAAATAAGAATCACAATTAAAGCACCTTCAATTAAATTGGTGGCTACCGTGCTAATTGCTTTATCAACTAATTTTGTTCTGTCTAAAAAAGGTTGAATAATAACTCCTTCAGGTAAACTTTTTTGAATTTGAGCAACTCTATCTTTTACACGTTTTATTACTTTTGATGAGTTTGCGCCTTTTAGCATCATTACAATTCCGCCAACAACTTCTCCTTCGCCGTTTCTGGTCATTGCTCCGTATCTGATAGCACTTCCTAATTGTACTTTTCCAATGTCTTTAATTAAAACAGGCGTACCATTTTGAGTGTTTTTAATAACAATATTTTGAATATCTTGCGAGTTTTGTATTAATCCTTGGCTTCGGATAAAATATGCCTTCGGGTTTTTATCAATATAAGCACCTCCTGTATTTTGATTATTTTTAGATAAAGCCTCTAAAACTTCGTTAACACTTACACCCAATGTTTGCAGTCTTTCGGGTTGTAAAGCAACTTCGTATTGTTTTAAAAAACCACCAAAACTACTCACATCTGCAATTCCTTCGATTCCTAATAACTGACGGCGAACAACCCAATCTTGAAGAGAACGCAACTCCATAATTGGAAACTTTTCTTTAAAACCTTCTTCGGCAAATAATGTATATTGATAAATTTCTCCTAAACCAGTAGTTACAGGCGCCATTTCAGGCGAACCAACTCCGTCTGGAATATTGCTTTTTGCTTCGTTTAAGCGTTCGCTAATTTGTTGTCTTGCCCAATAAATATCGACATCGTCTTTAAAAACAATGGTTACCACGCTTAGTCCGAAACGAGAAAAAGAACGAACTTCTTCAATATCAGGAATACTAGACATGGTCATTTCTATGGGAAATGTTACTAATCGCTCTATATCTTGTGCCGATTGTGAGGGTGCTGAAGTAATAATTTGCACCTGATTATTGGTAATATCTGGCACTGCATCGATAGGTAATTGTTTTAGTGAATAAATTCCCCAACCAATTAATACCAATACAAAAGCGCCAATAATCAATTTATTTTTAATTGAAAATTTTATAATGTTATCTAACATCTTTTATGTGTTTAATTCTTGATTTTTAAAAATTTTGAAGTGTAATTTTCACGATAATTGAATCTTATTATTGATGTAACTTTCTTTAAATTAATGTTCTAAACAATAGTAAAAGAACTATATGCCTAGCCCCGATTGTAGCATTGTTTGAGCTCCTTTTTTGATTTTTTTCAAAAAAGAGCGAGTGCGGAAAGCGGGAAATTGCTTCAAAAAAAAATCAAAAAAATAAATGAAAAGGATAAAAATCGATAAAAATTTACACGAAATAACAACATCACCTCGACTGTTAAACAGCTGAAATAATACGATTATTAAAAAGTAAAAAAAGAATTAAACTATTGGAGGCTGAAAAAGCTGGTTTAAATAACTAGCGGTATTTAACACTTTATAAAAATGATTTTTTGAGTGTTTTTGAAAGAATGTAATAATCTGAAAATTGAATTCAGGCGCAATAACAGCGCTTGAAATACCTAAAAAAATACAATGATGATGGTGTTCGGTATTTCTTTCTTCTTCGGTATCATTTTGATGATGGGTTTGCAAATGTGCATCGTCCATCGTATTAAAATGTGCGGTTTCGGCATCAGAAAAAATAATAGCATCCGAATGTGCCTGCACCGGAGGCACAAACAGCAATAAGGTTAATATGAGGATGCTAATAATTTTCAATTTATTGATTTTAAAAATTAAATTACAGTAATACTTTGATTAAGCTGCGTTTTAGTTATTGTATAACGTTTAATTCCTGATTTTTTCAGCAATTTTCTTAAGATCATCTTCATTGGCTATTTCGCTATCATGTGATGATAAATAACCTTCGTATTTGTCAAAATACTTGGTTTTATTTGAATTGATTGCTTTCCATTCGGACATGTCAGCAGTACCATGCATTGGGAAAAGTTTAGTGTGAGCATGATTTACTCCAAAGCCTTCCATCATAAGTCCAGTTCTTCCTACATCTTCAAATTTAGAATCTATTAAAAGTCCAACATTTTTAGAGGCAAGTATTAAATCTGCTAAATCAGCGTCAGACAGTTCGAAACAATAGCTAACTTTATGTTTCTTTGTCGCTACAACAGTGAAACCTAATGTGTTTGGGAATATGGAAAGAAAAGCAATGTGTTTGTCGTCTTCCCATATAACGTGGGATTTTTCTTCACCTCGGACTATTTTGCAAAAAATACAATCTTCCATGATTTCTGTTTATGTTACAACAAAGATATAAAAATTATTTATTTAATCGGTCTTTAACGTATTCAACCTTGGTTTTTCCGTGGCGCATTGGCGTTCCATCTTCACCTAAACTAACCATTATAATTTTGTCTATTTCTATAATTGTTTTGTGGGTAAGCTTGTTGCGGACTTGGCAATTTAAGGTAATTGAGGTGTTTCCGAATTTTACAACTTCGATACCAATTTCAATAATATCGCCTTGTTTTGCTGAACTTACAAAATCTATTTCAGACATAAATTTGGTAACCGTTCGGGGTATTTCTAATTGAATAATGGCATAAATTCCTAATTCTTCATCAATCCATTGTAATAAACGACCGCCAAATAACGTTCCGTTTGGGTTTAAATCTTCTGGTTTTATCCATTTTCTGGTGTTAAATTTCATCTTTTTAAGTTTTAAATTATATATACAAAGTACAGGAACAATGCTAAGTTACACAATTAAAAGCGATTCGTTTTTTATATTTTACCATCAAATTTTCTGATAAACCATTCTACTGAAAATAAAACAATGATTAACGACAAAAGCCATTTCCAATTAATTAAATGTTCTTTTTTGATGCTTGATTTTTGAGTAGTGTAATAGGTTTTATCTTCGGATAATTCAGAAATTAATCCATCTATTTTATCAGGATATATTAATTTTCCTGCTGTTTTTAAGGCTAATTGATGTAGTTTTTGATCATTGGCATTTACAAACTGCTCTTCTATATTAAACTCGGTTATTTTAAATTTCCCGTAGCTGTTTATTTTTTGATTGCTGTTGTGTTTTTGGTTTTTTACAGCAACTTTATATGAATAATCGCCAGAAGAAAGGTCAGAAATTGAAACTTGATACGAATTATTTACCAACGAAAAAGGCAGTGTTTTTTGATGCTTTGTTTGGGCGTTTGTAATGGTTATTTCTAGCGATGCCCTATTGTCAAATTTATAATTTTCGTCAACATAAAAAGCTGAAATTGTTACGGCTTCATTTTGTAAATACGATGATTTACTTTTTACAGACAGTCTTTTTCTTTTTTTATTAGAGGCTAAATATTGTACTAAATTACTTAAAAAAGCATCAAAATTTTCAAATCCTTGTGATTCTAAAAAGCTAGCTGAACGCCATTTCCAGATTCCTTCTCCAAATAAAACGGCGTGTTTTTGATTGTTTTTTGTCGATTTTTCAGTTTTATAATTTTTATTTTCAAAGTTTTCGAAAGTTGCTAATAAGGGTTCTTTGGTTTTAAAACCTGCATATTTTTGATGCAATAAAACCTGTGCTTCGCCTGTTATTGTTATATCTCCAAAAACATCTTTTAGTGGCGGAAAATCATTAAAATTGATATCTTTTTGTAAGAAAGGTAAAAAATTGGCGTTGTAAAGTGCCGTATAATTTTCAGATTGCTTAATTGCTTCTTTCTGAACGCCTAAATTCTGTGTGTTTAAAAAATTCCAATCAGTTTTTGTTCCTGAAACGATTAAATAATTAGATGTTACTTTTTCAAAAACCTTTTTAAAAGAAGCGTTTGGCTGATAAAAAACAAAAAATTGATAATTATCTAAATTTATTTTTTGGATGTCTTTTATAAAAGCGATATCCACTTTTCGTTGTTTATTACTTTCTACCGATTTTTTAATCGCTCCGATATCAGGATGCAAAAAAGCACTTAAAATTAATACTTTTGTTTGCTCGTCAATTACTTCTACTGAAAAATTTTGGTAATTATTTTTGGTGTTTTTTTCGTTTTTAATTTGACTTATTGACGTTTTATAATATTGGATTCCTTTTTTATCCGAAGTTAAATTAGTAGTAATTGTTTTTGTAGGATTATCTGCCGAAAAGGCAACCTTTTTAGAAAACACTTTTTTACCTTGATGTGTAATTGAAAAAGTAGCGTTTATTTGTTCTTTCCCGTTAAATTCTCCTTGATAATACACTAAGGCTTCAACAGGGAATTTATTTTTTATATAACTGTATTTATTAACGTTTACCTGTGAAATTTGCAAATCTTGATAGGCTGTGGTATCGCCTATAACAACAGGGAAAACTTTATTTTTTGAGGTTATATATTGATACTCATTCCCGTTGGTTTGATTTCCATCAGTAATTAAAATAGTCGCATTTAAGCGTTTTTTTTGCAATTTATTCACTGCATTTATTGCTTGGTAAATAGCTGTTTGAGTTCCTGAAAAATTTAAACTATCAGCCGATAAAACTGTTGTTTTTTTATCAAAAGAAAAAGATTGAATATCAAACTTATCGGTGATTTTTGTCGAATTTTTTAAGGTTTTTAAGACCGATGTTACTGTTTTTTCGGCATTAAAATATTTTATTGATGATGAATTATCTACTAAAATACTTAAAACAGGTTTTATATTTTGAGTTTCAATGCTTTTTATTTTAGGATTTATCAACAATAAAAACAGTAAAAATAAACTCAATGCTTTTAAAGTAAAAAGGAATTTATTTCTTTTAGATTTCCGTGTTGTTTTGTATAAATATTGAAAATAAGCGATTGCAACACTTAACAAAACAGCCAAAACAAGGTAAATGATAGTTATTTTTTCCACAAAAAATATTTTAATTTGCGAAGATAAAAAAAGCTATCAAATAAAAATAGATTCACTTATTTTATTATGAATTAGTTTCTTTCGGTTTATCTTCAAACATTTTAAAAAACAACATAGAAGCGATGTTTCTAGCACGTTCTTTGGCTTCGTTGGCTTTATTGCCATGAAAATTTTCATCTAATGTTTCAAACCATAAAAGCAACCATCTTCCAAAATGCTCTTGTGAAATGCTATGATTAAAATGAGCATCTAAATCTTTGTGGGCTTTCATCGGATTTCCTTTAAATTTTCGAACGAAAAAAAGATTGGATTCCCAAAAATCAGTTAATTTTTGCAGATGAGCATCCCAAGCATCCGCAGGAATTGTTTTTAAAAAAATATGCCCAATAAAATCGTCTGCCTTTATTTTATTGTAAAAAGTACTCACTAATAAAAAAACATCTTCTCTATTTTCAATTTCTTTTGTATCTACTTTCTTCATTTTAAGTGGCTTTTAGTGAAATACAAAAATATCTTTTTATATTAATTTAATATATGACAAGGATCATAAATAAAAAATAAAATAGAACTTGATTATTCTTTATTATTAATCAATTATAATCGGTTAAAAAAGAATAGTATTTTCTATTTTTGCGAAACAACACAACAAAATTACATAAAAAAGCATAAATCATGAGCTTAACACAATTAAACGCCATTTCTCCTATTGATGGTAGATACCGTAATAAAATAGCCAATTTAGCAAACTATTTTTCTGAGGAAGCCTTAATTAAATATAGAGTAAAAGTTGAAATAGAGTATTTTATCGCTTTATGTGAAATTCCTTTGCCACAATTAGCCGACTTCAACAAAGAATTATATCCTGATTTACGTAAAATTTACGAAGAATTTTCTACTGAAAATGCGCAGAAAATTAAAGATATTGAAGCGATTACAAATCATGATGTAAAAGCGGTTGAATATTTTATCAAAGAAGAATTTGACAAGCTAAATTTGAATAAGTACAAGGAGTTTATTCACTTCGGATTAACTTCTCAAGACATTAATAATACGGCAATTCCATTATCTATTAAAGATGCTATGGATGAAGTTTATTACCCTGCTTTAGACGGTTTGGTTTCTAAATTAGCCGATTTAGCTGAAGAATGGGATCATATTCCAATGTTAGCACGTACGCACGGGCAACCTGCTTCTCCTACTCGTTTAGGAAAAGAATTTTTTGTTTTTGTAGAGCGTATTAACAATCAAGCAATTCACATTCAACACACGCCTCACGCTGCTAAATTTGGTGGAGCAACAGGGAATTTTAACGCACATAAAGTAGCGTATAAAGATATCGACTGGAAAAACTTCGGAACGCATTTTGTTGAAGATATTTTAGGATTACACCACTCTTTCCCTACAACTCAAATAGAGCATTACGACCATATGGCGGCTTTATATGACGGTTTAAAGCGTATCAATACTATTTTAATTGATTTAGATAGAGATGTTTGGACCTACGTTTCAAACGATTATTTCAAACAAAAAATTAAAGCTGGAGAAGTTGGTTCATCGGCAATGCCACATAAAGTAAACCCTATCGATTTTGAAAATTCTGAAGGGAATTTAGGCTTAGCAAATGCTATTTTTGAGCATTTATCAGCAAAATTACCTGTTTCAAGATTACAGCGTGATTTAACCGATAGTACGGTTTTACGTAACGTAGGAGTTCCTTTCGGACACACGTTAATTGCTTTTTCATCTACTTTAAAAGGATTGAATAAGTTATTATTAAACGAAGAAAAATTTGCCGAAGATTTAGAAAATAACTGGGCAGTTGTAGCAGAAGCTATTCAAACAATATTACGTCGTGAAGCATATCCTAATCCTTACGAAGCTTTAAAAGGATTAACACGTACCAACGAAAAAATCAATCAAAAATCAATTGCTAATTTTATTGATACTTTAGAGGTTTCTTCAGAAATTAAAGAAGAATTAAAAGCAATTACACCAGCTAATTACACCGGAATTTAATGAGATATTTTTTTACTTTTTTAGTAGCTTTTTTAGTGATTTCGTGTAATTCTACGGATAAACAAGGCGATCCCGAACGTTTTAAACACGGAACTTTTCAAATACCGGGGAGCAACAGCTACGGAAAAACAACGATTGTAAGAACCGATAGTTTACAAATTGAAGAATATACTAAAAAAACAAGTATTTCTTTGGCTGATGGTTCGGTTAGTGAAAAGCAAGAAAAACATATTGATACACTTTTTATCAAATGGAAAAATAATTTTGCCTATTCATTACGTATGAAAAGCCCTAAAAATGATTTAGATAAAGATCCGATATTTGTACAAATAACCAAAGTAACTGATAGTTCTTATAGCTTTACCGCTAAAATTGGCTACTCTAACTTTAAACAAAACGGAACGGTTTATAAAGTAAACTAAAAATTGGCGATTAACTGCCTTTTATAATATTTAAAAGACCTGAATAGTTATCTATAACTCTCAGATAGTTATCTATAACTCTCAGGTCTTTATTTTTTTATACATTTGCAAATTCAATGTATCGTTTCAAAAAACATATCGCTTTTTTAAATTTGTTGTTATTACTACTTCCGTCAGTAATACAACTCGTGCATACTTTTGAAAATCACAAACATACTATTTGTAACAGTATCGATGAGCATCATTTTCATGAACAAGAATTAGATTGTTCGTTAGACGATTTTCATTTTCAAGTATTTTCATATACCGCAGCTTCAAATTACGCTGTAATTCCACAACATTTTTACAAAAATAAATACAACGAGCAACCACAAGTAATTTCGGTTGTTTATACGGATAAAAAACTTACCCGAGGCCCACCCTATTTTACGGTTTAACATAGTCTTTTTTATATAATCGTGTTTTTTTGAGCTTGATATTACTTTTTTATTTAATAAAATGAAGAAGTAAAATGATGCTTCATAATTACATATTACAATACTTTGTAATCATTTTAAATGATGATTTATAAAGATTTTATCAGTAAAAATATTCATAAAAAACATTTAATGAAAAAAATAATATTTTTCCTATTTTTAATAGGGATGTCAAACTCGTACGCACAAAATAAAGTATCAGGAAAAATTACAGATATCAATAAAAACGCTTTATTAGGTGTTGAAATTTATGCCGAACAACTGCACAAAGGCGTTACTTCAGATGCGCAAGGAAACTACACTTTTAATCATATTCCTAACGGTAAAATAACCATTACATTTAATTATTTAGGTTTTAAAAATGTATCAAAAACATTTATTTTTAATAATGAAAACCAAATTTTTAATCCTTTACTAGAAGAGGCTATTTTTAAAATTGATGAAATAATTATTTCTACCCCTTTTAATAAATTACAATCTGAAAATGTAATGAAAGTTGAGCGATTATCGGCAAAAGCATTGCACAGAACAGGTGCTACGACACTTGCAGAAGGAATTACAAATATTGCAGGAGTTTCTCAAATATCAACAGGCGCATCTATCGGAAAACCTGTAATTAGAGGTTTAAGCGGTAACCGTGTTTTAGTGTACACGCAAGGAATTCGACTAGAAAATCAACAATTTGGTGGCGAACATGGTTTAGGTATTAACCAAGCTGGTGTTCAGGGAATTGAAGTAATAAAAGGACCTGCATCGCTTCTTTATGGTTCCGATGCCTTAGGAGGAGTTTTATATATTCAACCAGAAAAATTTGCTTCGCAAAACACCACTAAAACCAATGTTAATCAGCGTTATTTTACCAATACAATGGGAAGTAATATGTCGTTAGGTGTTAAATCATCTCTTGAAAAATGGCAATTTTTAGCTCGTGGAACTTATGGAATTCATTCTGATTACAAAACACCTTCATATCGTGTTACTAATACTCGTTTTAAAGAAAAAGATTTGAAATTAGGCGTTGGTTTTCATCAAAAAAACTTCTCATCAGCATTGCGTTATAATTTTAATAACTCAAAACTAGGTTTAACAGAAGGAATTGGAACACAAACCAAAAAAACAGCGCTTGAAAACCCGTATCAAGATATTAATAACCATATTATAAGCTTGCATAATCACATTTTTTTTAACGCTTCAAAATTAGATATCGATTTAGGATATACAATCAATAGTAGAAAAGAATTTGAAGACGAACACGAACATCATGATGACGAACATGAGCATGAAGATGAACACGATGACCATGATGACCATGATGATGACCATGCGAATCACGAAGATCATGACCACGACAATCATGATGATGACCACGACGAACACGATGACCATGAGGAGCATGAAGAACACGCAAATAATGAGCCGGCCTTAAATATGGAGCTAAAAACATTTAGCTATAATTTGAAATATCATTTTCCTAAACTGAAAAATTTTGAAATTCTTTTAGGAACACAAGGTTTGCATCAAACAAACACTAATTTTGGTGAAGAATTATTAATTCCTGATGCAACTATTAATGATTTTGGTATTTTTACAACCGCTAATTTTGATGTAAACGAAACCACTAAATTACAAGGAGGAATTCGTTTCGATAATAGGGCTATAAAAACCGAAAAACATGAAATTAAGCATGAAGATGAAGTGCATGTTTTTAATCCAATAGATAAACAATTTAATAGTTTTACAGCATCTTTAGGTTTTAAAACCTTACTTTTTAAAGATATAAATACCCGTATTAATATCGCTAACGGATTTAGAGCTCCCAATTTAGCCGAATTAACATCAAATGGTGTTCATCACGGAACCAATCGATTTGAACAAGGAAATAATGATTTATCTAACGAAAAAAACCTGCAATTAGATATTTCTTTTGATTATAAATCGAAACATTTTGAAGTTTTTGCCAACGGATTTTATAATAAAATAAATGATTATATTTATTTATCGCCAACCGGTAAAATTGAAGATGAAGCACCTGTTTATACTTATTTACAAGAAGATGCTAAATTATACGGTGGTGAATTTGGAGTTCATTTACACCCACACCCTTTAGATTGGTTGCATTTAGAAAGTAGTTTTGAAACAGTTATCGGTAAACGAAATAATACAAAAAACGAAAACAATTATTTACCATTAATACCGGCAAACACCTTAAAAAACACACTTAGAACCGAAGTTTTAAACACGAAATGGTTACAAAACGGCTATACTTCGTTAAGTATTCATTCTTCTTTTGAGCAAAAAAACATAAGCTCTTTTGAAACAAAAACACCTGGCTATAGTTTGGTTAATTTTGGTATTGGCGGTGATGTTTTTATTCATAAATATAAATTTACAACATCAATTAGTGTTAAAAATATTTTTGATAAAAAATATATAAATCATTTATCTCGTTTAAAATCAGACGCTATTTTAAATACTGGTAGAAATATTGTTTTTGGAATTGATTTTACGATTTAATTTTTATTTAAAAATTAAAATGATTTTTAAATAAATGTAAAAAACTCCGCTATTATAGCGGAGTTTTTCTATTTTTGTAAGTATAAAAAGGAGCAATTAAATGGAGCATTTTATAGTATCAGCACGTAAATATCGTCCTCAAATTTTTGAAGATGTAGTTGGGCAACAAGCAATTACAAACACGCTTGAAAATGCTATAAAAAATGATCATTTAGCCCAGGCTTTATTATTTACAGGTCCTAGAGGTGTTGGAAAAACGTCTTGTGCGCGTATTTTAGCAAAACGTATCAATCAAGAAGATAATACAACGGTTAAAACTGATGAAGATTTTGCTTTTAATATTTTTGAATTAGATGCAGCATCAAATAATTCTGTTGATGACATCCGAAATTTAACCGATCAAGTTCGTATTCCTCCACAAACAGGAAAATACAAAGTATATATCATTGATGAAGTTCACATGCTTTCTCAAGCGGCTTTTAATGCCTTTTTAAAAACCTTAGAAGAGCCACCAGCCCATGCTATTTTTATTTTAGCAACGACTGAAAAGCATAAAATTATACCTACGATATTATCTCGTTGTCAAATTTTTGATTTTAAACGTATTGGTGTTTTAGATGCAAAAGAATATTTAAAAACCATTTGCATTAAAGAAAATATTACAGCTGATGATGATGCGCTGCATATTATCGCTCAAAAAGCAGATGGCGCTATGCGTGACGCTTTGTCTATTTTTGATAGAGTAATTAGTTTTTCAGGGAAAAACTTAACTCGAGAGGCAGTTACTCAAAACTTAAACGTGTTAGATTATGACGTATATTTTACAATTACTGATTTACTAATTGAACAAAAAATCCCACAAGTTTTACTGGCTTTTAATGCTGTTTTAAACAAAGGTTTTGAAGGTCATCATTTTATAAACGGATTAGCATCTCATTTTAGAGATTTATTAGTTTCAAAAGATGCCGCTACCATTTCTTTATTAGAAGTTGGCGATGCTACTAAGAAAAAATATTTTGAACAATCAAAAAAAGCAAGCATGCAGTTTCTGCTCCCAGGAATTGACAAAGCAAACGATTGCGATTTAAAATATCGAGGCAGTAAAAACCAACGATTGCTGGTAGAATTAACCTTAATGCAAATAGCCTCTATCAATTTTGATGGAGCAAAAAAAAAATCTAGCAACTACATAATTCCAGCTACTTTTTTTACTTCTTTATCTCCAGTAAAAAATAGCATAGCAGCACCTATTGTAAAATCAACAGTAAAAATAGCTACAGCGGCTCCAATAAAGCCGCTAATTAGCGCTACTAGCCAATCATCATCAAAACCATTATTAAAAAATATAAAACGCCGTACTTCAGGCTTATCTTTAAAAAGTATTCATCAAAAACCAGTGGTTAAAAATACCGAGGATGATTCTGAAAATTTTGAAAACCATCCTAAAACTCTTTTTACAGACAAAGAACTTAAAGATGCTTGGAAAGTATACACTTTAAAAACACAACAACTTGGCGATCTTAGTATTGCTTCAGTTTTAGCCTCTAGCCAACCTGTTTTAGCAAAAGAATATACAGTTACTTTTGCTGTCCCAAATGAATTAATGCAAGTACAATTAGAACGTATTAAGGCTAAACTTACTCGATTTTTACGTGAAAAATTAAATAATTATGCTATTCAAATAACTATTGTAGTTAATGAAGTAGTCGAAAAAAAATTCGCCTATACACCACAAGAAAAATTCACGAAACTTAAAGAGAAAAATCCATTAATAGAAAAATTAAAAAGCGTTTTTGGCTTAGATATTTAGTAATTATGTAATGCTTATCAATTTTCAATACTCTATTTTTTTTTTAAACAGTCAGAAAACTATATATTAGGGCTTTTTAAAATTTATACTTTGATAAAAAACATTCTTATTGGTATTGCTTTTTCACCCAATTTAAAAGCTAATTTATTTGAAAGCATTCGCTTGTCAAATATGTTTAATGCACAATTAATTGGAGTTCACGTCGGACAAAAATCTGACGAAAAAGAAAAACAACTACAACACTTATTAAGTGAGGCCCCTACCCTAAAAAAACCTTTAAAAGTTATTTGGCAAGAAGGAAAACCCGTTGATGTAATTTTACAAACAACAACACAAGAAAAAGTAGATCTATTAATACTAGGTGCTTTACAAAAAGAAAAAATATACACCTATTATGTAGGCTCAATTGCCCGAAAACTTACCCGTAAAGCTCCTTGCTCTGTATTGTTACTAATAAAACCATCTACAGAAAGAATACCCTGTAAACATATTGTTATTAGCGGTTTACAAGACGAAAAAACAGAAGAAACCATTAAAACAGGCTTTAATTTCGCTACAAATTTAGAATGTAAAAGAGTTACTATTGTTGAAGAAATAAGTGCTGCCGAATTAAACGTAAATGTAAGCGATGACGTATCATTACGTAAAGCAACATTAACCAAAGAGCGCATGCAAAAACGTGAAGACGCACGTGTAAATAAAATGCTAGAACACATTAAAACAGCTGATATTATCATAAAAACACAAAGTATTTTTGGCCGTAGAGGATATTCTATTGGTCATTACGCAAAAGTAAAAAGAGCCGATTTATTGGTTATAAGTGCCCCTAAAAAAACAGGGCTTTTAGATCGAATATTTCCGCATGATATTGAATATATCTTATCCGAATTACCAACCGATGTTTTAATAGTTAAGTAGAATGGGAAAATCAAAACGTTTTAAAACATTTTTAAGTGAAATACCTCAAAATATTTTTGCAGGTTTCGTAGTATCATTAATAGCACTTCCTTTAGGTTTCGGACTAGCCTTAGCATCAGGAGCACCACCAATTTCAGGAGTTATTGCTGCAATTGTAGGTGGTACCGTTGTTGCTGTTTTAGGAGGTTCTAATGTAACAATTACAGGGCCTGGAAACGGATTAGTTGTTGTTGTACTAGCAGCAATAACCACCTTAGGAGCTGGCGATATGCATCAAGGATATTTATACACCCTTGCCGCAATTGTTATTTCAGGAATTATCATGATTATTCTTGGTTTTCTTCGAATGGGCGCTTTAGGAGATTATTTTCCATCCTCCGCTATTCAAGGAATGCTAGCAGCTATAGGTATCGGTATTTTTGCCAAACAAATACATGTAATGCTGGGTAATTTAAATGCAAAAGGAAGTATTATCGATTTGCTTTTACAAATGCCTAGCGGAATCATTGATTTTATAAAAACCGATAACACCAGTATTTTTTATGCAGGTTTAGTTGGTATTATTAGTTTATTAATCATGATTTTTTACAGTAAAATACGTAACAAATACTTTCAATTAATCCCTGCTCCTATGTGGATTGTTGTTTTAAGTATTGGTATGTATTACTATTATGATTTATTTTCAGCAAGCCCATACCCTATTGATAAAAGCTTATTAATAGAATTACCAAACGATGTTTTATCGAGCTTTGCCTTTCCTAATTTTGATAAAATTTATGAATTTGATTTTATAAATGCAGTAATTGCCATAACATTAATTGCTAGTATAGAGAGTTTATTAAGTATAAAAGCGGTAGATAAATTAGATACCTTAAAGCGCCGTTCTAACGTTAATAAAGACATTAGAGCCTTAGGGTTAGCAACGGTTATCAGTGGTCTTTTAGGTGGTTTAAATGTTGTAACGGTAATAGCACGAAGCTCTGTTAATGTAAATAACAAAGGAAGTAATCGTTCAGCAAACTTTTTTCACGCATTATTTTTAGTAGCATTTATTTTGCTTTTCGCTACCGAATTACGAAAAATACCATTACCAGCTTTAGCAGCAATATTAGTATATACAGGTTATAAATTAGCATCACCCGAAAATATTGTTAAAGTATTTAAAATAGGGAAAGAGCAATTAATTATCTTTTTGGCAACCCTATTAACCACTATAGCTACCAATTTAATTACGGGTATTTTAGCGGGTATTTTTATTACTTTTATCATTCATGTTTTCATTAATAAAAACATTATGTTTTTCATTACAAATCTATTAAAACCAAACGTTTTAATGTTTAAAGAAGATGAAAAATATTATGTTTCAGTAAAAAACTTCGCAAGTTTTTTAAACTTCACAAAATTGAAATCAAAATTAGATCAAATACCTGAAACTGAAGAAGCAATTATTGATTTTTCTTTATGTGATTTTATAGATCATTCTGTTATGGAAAATTTAAATAATTACGCAGAAACCTTTAAGCGAAAAGGTGGTTATTTTGAAGTTATTGGTTTAGATGGTTATAAAACAGAAAGCGCCCATCCATTTGCTTTACGTAAAAATAACCCTGTTGAAATTGATGAAAATACTACATCATCTAATTTAACAAAACGACAAAAATCATTACAAAAAATTTCTAACGAATTAAAATGGTCGTATAATATTTCAGCAAAAGAAGCTCTAACTAAAATTACAGATTTTGGTTATTTTAAAACTCGCCAAATAAGTAATATATCTAATATTTTATCTAATGATAACTGTACATTATTTGACGTTGAATTTTCAGAAGGAGAATTAATCGCTAAACAAATTATTAAAGTCACTATGATGTATATTGACATTGAAAAAAACACTCCTGAATTCACTTTAGACAAAGAAGGTATTTTCGAATACATTTATCATTTTGCAGGTTTCAAAGACATTAACATAGACAACCACCCTGATTTCTCTAAACGATTTTATCTTTCTGGAAAAAATGCTTCTCAAATAAAAAGTTTTTTTACAGACGAACTTGTTTTATTTTTTGAAAGCAATAAATACTATCATATTGAAGCAAACAATAAAGGTTTATTAGTTATTGGTAGAGAACGATTAGCGGGTATAAAAGAAATAAAAACACTTGCCGATTTCGGAGTTCGTTTAAAAAACACTATTTGTAAATAGCAGAACATTTAAAATAAAAACATTATTTATATCGATAATAAGGAGCTTACAGTTACTTATTATCGATTTTTTTTGAAGCAATTTCCCGCTTTCCGCACTCGCTTTTTTTGTTTAAAAAAACAAAAAAGAGCTCAAACAAAGCTTCAATCGGGGCTAGGCATTTCTGCTAATTTTCATAAATAGATAGATCAACTATAATTCCACCAATCTCTACCCTATCAATTCGAGTGATTTTTTTAAAAGAAACATCATACTCAATTTAGCTCAGCATCCCCATCAAAAAGAGAACTATGGTAAAATAAAAAACACCTCAAAAAATTATAACTGTCAGTTCGAGTGATTTTTTTCCTTCAAAAAATTGTATCGAGAACTTTTTAGTCATTAAAATCACTAAAATTGACAAGAATCATCAAAAAAAAGCTAGAAACTGATCCAAAAAATGTTTTCCTAAAACAGAAATAGTAACGGATAGCTGAAATTCTTGAAAATGGAGAAACCAAGCGTCAGCTACTAGCCAGGAGCAGGTTTACACTTTTTAAATCGCAAGAAAAGTGGACAGATAATCAAAAAGAAAGAGCTGTTATTTTATTTAATTTATATCCTGAGATAAAAAAAGCATACGATTTGTCACAGGGTTTAAAATCTGTGTTTGAAACGAAAACAGGAAAAGATGTCGCTAGAACAAAATTAGCGCTTTGGTATAATAAAGTTGAAGATGAAAATTTAAAATCGTTTAATACCATCAAAAAAACGATACAATATCATTACAAACCTATTTTAAATTACTTCAATAACAGCAATACAAATGCTTCCGCAGAATCTTTTAATGTGAAAATAAAAGCTTTTCGAGCACAGTTTAGAGGTGTCAGAGATGTTACTTTTTTCCTATATCGACTCACTAAAATTTATGCTTAATTTATGTCGCTC
>NZ_OENE01000048.1:276231-278568 GCF_900239495.1 Tenacibaculum finnmarkense genomovar ulcerans | reverse complement strand
CGTTTCCGCTTCTGAATTATCCACAAAAAAAGCGCTTCTTAATTTCTCTTTTTTGATCAATTTTTTTCTTCAATTGTGGGTAACGTCTCGGCTATGGTTAGTACGGGAATTAAAATTACTGAATTTCCGATTAAGCACTTAGCCAAATCTTTTTATTTTGTTTTAATTTTTCATTTTTAAAGCCAAATCAAAAGATTTGGCGGACTTCGTAAATATGCCTGAACCTTGGGTTAAGCACCAAAACCCGTATTAATTATAGCCATTGTTGCCAGTAGTTATTCGAGTTCTGGAAATAATTCAATAGCTATTTTTTCAAATTCCTTATCTTGGGTTGGTTTATTTTCCAAATATTCTTGTCGTTTTCGTTTGAATGTGTTTTTCTTTTTGTCCAAAACGTTAATTTTATTAGTCTGTTTAAACTTATCAATAGATTTTAAAATAACATCACCATTTTCACGATAGTTAGTAATTGAATTTATTGCTACTCCTAATAAATTTGGAAAATTAACTCCAATTGGTCTATTCATTTTGAATGATAAAATTGTATCTAATTCACGAGTTTTCCCCATAGCTTTCTCAAACTTATTCAAATCATTAAGTTTTGTTGCGTATCTTAAAGTTGTCCATTTTCCAAAATCGTATTCACTCTTCTTTTGGTGGTATAAATCTAATACAAATTGTATATCTTCTTCTTTTATTTTATAGCCTCTTTTAAACAAGATAGAGAAGTAATACGTCCCAAAATATTTTTCCTCTTCAAAGTATCTTTTAGCAATTTTCATGAATACTGTGTTTTTTTCTTTATCATAAGAGTTAACATCACACTCAAGTTCTAAGCGAGCTAAAAGATAGAAGGTGAATTTATCTTTTGTTCTATTGTTTAGTAATTTATGTAAAATAAGATGTTTTTCACAGCCTACTAGTTTAGGAATATTAATTTCTTCGTGTAGTTTTTTCAGTTCATTTGTATTCAATTTACCAGGTAGATTTCCGCTTTGAAAATAATCAGCTTTTGAATCCTCGTAATATTCTGGAAATTCTTCTAAAAATAAGCTATAAAGTTTTTCTTTCCAATTCATTATTTACGATATTTTGCTTAATTACTGGCAACGATTTATATATGGTTTGTTGCATTTTTGAAGCACTAAATTAAGTAAATAAAAACGGAATAGAAAATCCCCTAAGGATTTTCGTAAGTAGGTTCGCACTAGCAATAAATTATATATTTTGTTAACCTGCGTTTTTTTTATTAAAATACAGATATAAAATCTCACATTTTTCAGCGTTTTTATTCGGCGTTTAACTTGTCTAAATTTTCATTCCTAATTGCATAAACAGACTAAAATTCCGCCGTTTCCATTTCAGAATTACAGACAGATTCTTGCGTAATATTTGTCAGAATCCCACAGTTTTTCATTTCCGATTTCACAAACAGGCTAAAATTCTGCCGTTTCCACTTCAGAATTACAAACATATTTTTCCGTAATATTTGTCAAAATCTACTGCTTTACGATTCCGTTTCCTATTGCGAAAACATGCTAAGATTCTGCCGTTTCCACTTCAGAATTACAAACATATTTTTCCCGTAATATTTGTCAGAATCTGCTGCGTTATAATTCCATTTCTGGTTGCGTAATATTTATCAGAATCCTACTTTTTTAAACCGCTTTTTTGCCAATATTGCGTGTAATTTGGCTTAATGCAGGTTAACGACTCGTGTATAAGTAGTAAGGATTTGATTTGTAATAAATTTCATTTAAGCACTTAACCAAATTTGCAATTTTATTGTTATTTTCTTCAACCATAAAATTTCAACTTTGGTGGATTTCGTAAATAATCACAAAATTTTCAACTTAGCAATTTCCCTTATTACTTATACATACTGTTAACTTTTCGTTTATTTTTCCTTTTTTACAATTAAAATACCGATATAAAATCACATATTTTTCAGCGTTTTTATTCGGCGTTTAACTTGTCTAAATTTTCATATAAACTTACGTGAAAAAAATCTAAAATCGAGAATATTCCGAACAGTTTTTCTCATTTTCATTCCTAATTGCATAAACAGGCTAAAAGTCCGCCGTTTCCATTTCAGAATTACAGACAGATTCTTGCATAATATTTGTCAAAATCTGCTGCTTTACGATTCCGTTTCTACTGCGCAAACGAGCTAGAAAGTCCGCCGTTTTCATTTCATAATTACAGACAGATTCTTGCGTAATATTTGTCAAAATCTACTGCTTTACGATTCCGTTTCTACTTGCGTAATATTTCTCAGGATTTTACTTTTTTAAACCGATTTTTAGCCAATTTCACGTATTTTTTTTAAATGAAAGT
>NZ_OENE01000048.1:224031-276226 GCF_900239495.1 Tenacibaculum finnmarkense genomovar ulcerans | reverse complement strand
TGCATTTTCTCAATTCTACAGCCGTTATAAATTCAGATTTTGGATGATAATTCGGTCAGTTTTATTCATTCCGTTTTTATTGATTTATGCGTCAGTTTTTAAATCAGCGGTTGCGTCAATTTTCCAATTCCAATTTTCTGCATTTTCTCAATTCTACAGCCGTTATAAATTCAGATTTTGGATGATAATTCGGTTAGTTTTATTCATTCAGTTTTTATTGATTTATGCGTCAATCTTTTAAATCAGCGGTTGCGTCAATTTTCCAATTCCAATTTTCTGCATTTTCTCAATTCTACAGCCGTTATAAATTCAGATTTTGGATGGTAATTCGGTCAGTTTTATTCATTCCGTTTTTATTGATTTATGCGTCAGTCTTTTAAATCAACAGTTGCGTAAGTTTTTCAGTATTTTGCTCATTCTTTAGAGGGTTTTTAGGGAAATAGTTTCCGATTATACTTCTTTATTAGCCTTAAAAAATACATTATAATTTGCGTGATTTTTTGCCAATTACTTGCAACAACCAAATATACGTACTATTACATATATATCGTCTATATCTTTTACGAATCTAGGGGATTTTTAATTGATTTAAAATTATGAGAGGCAACATGAGTGTAAATTTCTGTTGTTTTACTAGAACGATGCCCTAATAAATTTTGGATATAGCGTAAATTTGTACCACTTTCTAAAAGGTGAGTAGCAAAAGAGTGTCTTAACATATGTGGCGTTACTCTCTTTATAATACCAGCCTTCTTAGTCGCTCTTTTAACAATTACAGCGACACTTTCGGGCGAATATTTTTGTCCTTTCCTGCCTTCAAATAAATACGTTTTAGGTTGCCACTCCTTATAATACACCCTTAATTCTTTAAGAACCGTTGTAGAGAGTAACGAATACCTATCTTTATTTCCCTTAGCATTGTTAACATGTATTAACATTCTTTTGCTGTCTATATCTGTTATTTTTAAATCAAGAATTTCACTTCTACGCAACCCCGCGGAATATAAAAGACTAACAATACACCGATGTTTTATGTTATTTGTGTGATTTATAATAGCTAAAATTTCTTCTTTCGATATTATTTTAGGAAGCCTATGTTCTTTTCTGGGTCTATCTACACTGTAAAATCGATTAGGCATACCCAATACTGTTTCATAGTAAAATTTAATAGCATTAATAGACTGATTTACATAGCTATTCGATTTATTCTGATGCGCTAATACTTGAAGGTACTGCTGTATATCTTTTTCAGATAGATCATTTATCGGTTGTTGATAAAAATGATTTATAAATTTCTCAAACAATGAAATATAGATTTTACAAGTGTTTAAAGAGTATCTTTTAAGCTCTAATTTTAATAAATAACTCTCAGGAGCATATTTAAGAGTTTCTTTTTTAGCCCTATTTCTAAACCAGTTTATATTGGGTAAGCTATTGTTCTTTATAGGTTTTTCTTTGAAAAAAGCGTTGCCATGTATCCAGATAACGCCTTTAAATTTTTGAAAAACAGCATTAATATTTTCCTTAGAATACTTTAAATAAACCATATTAAACTCCGCGCTCCATTTAGGCTCAGGAAGTTCTTTTATTAGCGCATGAATAACCTTATTGGGGCTAAATTGTAGCCCAATCATCTTGCAATTATTAATATGTAAATGCTTTAAGGTAATATGTTCTGAGGTTTTCTTCACGCGATAAAATTCAAAAAAAACACTGAATAAAAAAAATATAAGCATATATTTATACGTTTATTAAACGGTTAATTATACACTTATGGAAAAGAGATGTCTTCACTGTAAAAATAAACTAGAAGGAAGAAGCGATAAAAAATACTGTTCTTCTTATTGTCGATCTTCCTATCATTATGAAAATAATAAAGAACAAGAAGATAGTTTATTTTTTAAGATAGATAAAAAACTCAAAAATAACAGAAAAATATTAAAAGAATTTAACAAAGCAGGATACGCTAGTGTCAGAAAAGAAAAATTGCTAGCAAAAGATTTTGATCCAAATTATTTTACAAATTATTGGAAAAACAGTAAAGGACAGGTTTATTTATTCTGTTACGAATATGGTTTTTTAGCTCAAAGAGAAAAGTACATACTCGTACATTGGCAAAGTTATATGAAACCTAAGTAAAATCATCAAAAAAGCTAAAAGATACGAAAAATAAGGATGCGAAAACAGAACTGAATTTAGCTTGATAGATTTTATCTTTTACTATAAATTTTTTTCAGATGAAATTTAAATAGGCTCTTAATTAAATAGTATTTTTGCTTTATGAAAAGATTTATTTATATCGCAGTATTTTTAGTTTTATCAGGTTGTAAAACGGAAAAAACGAACTTAAAAAAACAAGGCTTAAAACAACCAAAATTAAAATTTTTAAATGAATTTGTAGTCAAAGATTCTTTAAATTTTAACAATACTATTATTGGCGGAATTTCAGGGATTGATTTTAGTAATAATCAATATTATATGGTGGTTGATGATGCTAAAAATCCACGGGTTTTAATAGGTGATGTTGTTATTAAAAAAGACAGTATCAAAAATGTGATTTTTCAAAAAGTAATTTCATTACAACCTGATAGTGGTTTTTATCAAAATAATGTGTTAGACCTAGAATCGGTTTTTTTTAGCGATAACAAACTAAATTTAGTCAGCGAAGGAAGCATCCGTAAGGGTAAAAATCCAACGATTTTTACAATTGATACCGCTGGTAATTTTAAAGAAGAAATAAAAATTCCTGATTATTTTAAAGCAAATTCCCAAGCAAAACCAAAACACAATGCCGCTTTTGAAAGTTCATCAAAAAGTTTCGATAAAAAAGGTTTTTGGGTAGCAATGGAAGCGCCGCTACAAGCCGATGGCGATGAGCCAACATTCCATAAAACACCATCGCCAATACGTATTACGTATTTCGATACTCAAACCAAAACAGCGACCAAACAATTTTCTTATCAGCTAGAAAAAATTGACAAACCTGCAAAAGGAAGCGTTAATTTAAACGGTGTTACCGCTATTTTAGAATACAAAAAAAATCAGTTTTTTGTGGTAGAACGAATTTATCAAAGCGGATACGGGGCTTATGGAAATACCATCCGAGTTTTTAAAGCAACAGTCAATGAAAATGTTAATAAAAGCTTTAACGAAAACACTACAAATACCTTAGAAATTCCATCACTTAAAAAAGAAAAATATATCTCTCTAAAAAAAGAATTACTATTTGATTTTAAATCAATTCAGCCTAAATTAACCAATTCGATTATCGATAATATTGAAGGAATTACTTTCGGACCTAAATTATCGAACGGAAACAACTCGCTGATTTTTGTTTCTGATGATAATTTTCAAGTATATGGAAAGCAATTAACGCAATTTTTATTGTTTGAAATTCAAACAGAAAAAGTACATTAGTGGTCGTAATTATTTAAAAGATGATAGCCAAACTTAAAGAAAAATCAATTCAGAAATTTTACAACAAAACTATTGTAGAGAAAAATGCTAAAAATCAGCCGCAACATAAAGTTAAAAAAATTGCTATTTTATTAGATAATGAATCTTTAGAAAACATTGTAATTACTAGTTTAACCAACCAGCTTTCTCTTAAAAAAGAAGCTATTACGGTGTTAATTTATAAACCTTTTGAAAAAAAACAAGAAGTATTACCAACATTTTTTACCGATAAAGAAGTTGGTTTTAAAGCAGGTTTAAAATCAGACAAATTAAAAAGTTTCGTTAAAAATGAGTACGATTTGCTTATTAACTATATAAAAACGCCAAATTTATACCTTAATATAATAACTTTGCTATCGCAAGCAACTTTAAAAGTTGGTTTTGCTGATGTTGATGATCGATTGTATGACCTTGTTATTGCCGATAATAGCTTTAATGAAGCGGTTTTAAATCAAGAATTAAAAAAATACTTAACAATATTAAAAAAAATATAATGCAAAAATTTGTTGGTACAGGAGTGGCTTTGGTAACGCCTTTTAGCGAAGATTTAAGTGTCGATTTTCAGGCGCTTAAAAAATTAGTAAATTACAATATTGATAACGGTACAAATTATTTAGTTATCAACGGAACAACTGCCGAAAGTGCTACGATAACAACACAAGAAAAAGCTGAAATTATAAAGGTAATCGCTACCGAAAATAACGGACGCTTACCTTTGGTTTTAGGGCTTGGGGGGAATAATACACAGGTTGTTATTGATGAGTTAAAATCTGCCGATTTATCAAATATTGATGGAATATTGTCAGTAGCACCGTATTATTCAAAACCAACACAGGAAGGTTTTTATCAGCACTTTAAAGCCATTGCTTTAGCGACTAAAAAACCAATTATTTTATACAATGTTCCTGGTAGAACGGCTAAAAATATGGAGCCTGCTACGATTTTACGATTGGCAAACGATTTTAAAAATATTGTAGGAGTCAAAGAAGCTGGAAATAATCAGCAGCAATATTTAGCGTTGTTAAAAGATAAACCAAAAGATTTTTTAATTATCTCTGGTGATGATGATTTAGCTTTAGGTGTTGTTTTAGCAGGTGGAGCAGGAGTAATATCAGTAATAGGACAAGGGTTTCCAAAGAAATTTTCAAAAATGATTCAGCTAGGATTGGCAGGGAAAAATAAAAAAGCCTATAAAATTCATTACCAATTAATGGATGTTGTAGATTATATTTTTGAAGAAAATAATCCCGCAGGAATTAAGGCAGTATTGCTAAAAAAAGGCATCTGCTTAGATGAGGTTCGCTTACCGTTAGTAAAAGCATCCGAAGAATTACAAACAAAAATTTCAGACTTTACAGATCGTTTATAAAATAATCTGTAATTTGTCTAAACAAAAATATCAGTTATAACAGGCTACAGTTTTTTAATTGTAGTCTTTTTTTGCATCTTTGTATAAAAGTTCGTTATTTATAATCAATATAATTAAAAAAATAAAAATATGTTATCAAAAGTAATAGAAACAGCGTTAAACAAACAAATTCAAATAGAAGCACAGTCATCACAGGTGTATTTATCGATGGCTTGCTGGGCAGAAACACAGGGTTTTGAAGGGGTTGCGCAATTTATGTACGCACATTCTGACGAAGAACGTATGCACATGTTAAAATTAGTAAAGTTTGTAAATGAAAGAGGTGGGCATGCAAAAGTATCGGAATTAGTAGCGCCACCAAGTGAATTTGGATCATTTAAAGATATGTTTCAAACCTTGTTTGACCATGAAGTAATGGTGTCAGCATCAATTAATGATTTGGTACATATTACTTTACAAGAAAGAGATTATGCAACTCATAACTTTTTACAATGGTATGTATCTGAACAAATAGAAGAAGAAGCATTGGCAAGAAATATTTTAGATAAAATTAATTTAATTGGCGATGATAAAGGAGGTTTATATTTATTTGATAATGATGTAAAGCAAATAGTAGCTCAAGGTGCAGCAGCTGCTAATCCAGTATAATAAGATTAACAAACATTTATATATTTAAAACCTTTTTTATAGCATATTTTATAGTTTATTGCAATACTCTATTAGAGAAAAAAAAATCGTTTTAATAATCCATAATTAATCACTAATTTTGCCAAATGCAAAAAATTAAAAATTTAGCGTATTTACTTGTAATGCTATTGGTTTTGTCTTCATGCGGAGAGTATAACAAAGTGTTAAACAAAGGAAGTATTCAGGAACAATACAAAATGGCTGTAAAAATGTACGAAGTGCAAAAATACAGTAAAGCATTGCGTTTATTTGAAAAAGTAACCCCTTCATATAGAGGTAAACCTCAAATGGAACGTATTCAGTATATGGTTTCTCAATCTAATTTTAATGAAAAAAATTATAGTTTAGCAGGCTATTACTTTAACAGGTTTGCTAAAAACTATCCTAAAAGTTCAAAGAAAGAAGACGCTGCTTTTTTATCGGCATTAAGTTATTACAAGGCTGCACCTAGTTTTAGTTTAGACCCTACAGATACAAACAAAGCGTTGGCTTCTTTTCAGTCATTTATTGATGCTTATCCTAATTCTAATAAATTAGACGAAGCAAATAAATATTATACAGAATTACGTAGTAGGTTAGAGAAAAAAGCATTTGAAATAGCAAAAACATATTACAATACAGCAGGCTATGATTCTAGAAATTATCGCGCTGCAATTACTGCTTTTGATAATTTATTATCAGATTATTTAGGAACAAAATATAAAGAAGAAGCGTTATATTTTAGATTAAAAGCAGCACACGATTTTGCCATGAAAAGTACGCAGCGTAGAAAAGCAGTTAGAATTAAAGCCGCTATAAACGCGTACGATAAATTAAATAGAAGTTTTCCTGAATCTAAATTTATAAAAGATTCAAACGCAATGTTAGCCGCATTAAATAAAGAACAAGAACAATTAGTTAAAAGTTAAAAGATGGATTATAAAGAAACGAAAGCACCCTTAAGTACTATTACTTATAATAAAGAAGCTATCGAAGCTCCAACAGAGAATATCTATGAAGCTATTTCAATTATAGCAAAAAGAGCGAATCAAATTAATGCTGATTTAAAGAAAGAATTAGTTGATAAATTAGATGAATTTGCTACTTATAACGATAGTTTAGAAGAAGTATTTGAAAATAAAGAACAAATTGAAGTTTCTAAATTCTACGAACGTTTACCAAAACCTCACGCTATTGCAGTAGATGAGTGGTTAAATGGTGATGTATATTTTAGAACTCCAGACGCTGAATAATATGTCTGTATTAAATGGTAAAAAAGTATTAGTAGGTATTACCGCAGGTATTGCCGCATACAAAACAGCCAATTTAGTTCGATTATTTATAAAATCAGGCGCAGAAGTTATCGTAGTGATGACTCCTGCGTCTAAAGATTTTATAACCCCGCTTACACTTTCTACACTTTCTAAAAACCCTGTTTATTCAACTTTTTATGATAAAGAAGATGAAAATGAGGTATGGAATAATCACGTTGATTTAGGGCTATGGGCAGATATTATGATTATTGCTCCAGCAACCGCAAATACCTTGTCGAAAATGACAAACGGTACTTGCGATAACTTGTTGTTAGCAACTTATTTGTCGGCAAAATGTCCAATATATTTTGCGCCAGCCATGGATTTGGATATGTATATTCATCCATCGACTAAAAATAGTTTAGATGCGTTACAAGGTTTTGGTAATATTTTAATTCCTGCGACTTCTGGTGAGCTAGCAAGCGGATTAGTTGGTGAAGGACGTATGGCAGAGCCCGCAGATATCGTTTCTTTTATTGAAAAAGATATCGCTTCTAAATTACCGCTAAAAGGGAAAAAACTGCTGATTACCGCAGGACCAACCTACGAAGCAATTGATCCTGTTCGTTTTATAGGAAATCATTCTTCAGGAAAAATGGGCTTTGAAATTGCTAAAACAGCCGCTAATTTAGGCGCTGAGGTTTATTTAATTTCAGGACCATCACACCAAAGAGTAAATCATTCTTTTATTCATAGAATTGATGTAAAATCAGCCCAAGAAATGCACGATGCCTGTCATCAATATTTTGCGGAGGTCGATGTTGCTATTTTATCTGCCGCAGTGGCTGATTATAAACCAAAAAATACTGCTACTCAAAAAATAAAGAAAAAAGATTCCGCTTTAGTAATTGAGTTAGCAGCTACCAAAGATATTTTAAAGTCGTTAGGAGAAATTAAAACAAGCCAGTTATTAGTTGGTTTTGCTTTAGAAACCAATAACGAAGTTGAAAATGCAAAAGCTAAAATTATCAAAAAGAATTTAGATTTTATAGTGTTGAATTCTCTGAAAGATAAAGGCGCAGGTTTTGCTACCGATACCAATAAAATAACCATTATTGATGCTGATTTTAACGAAAAAGCCTTTGATTTGAAATCAAAAAAAGCAGTATCAGCAGATATTATGAGCGAAGTTCTTAAAAGAATTTAATAAAATTGTTACAACGCGTATTTTTTTAAAATAATTTTGATTACTTTGAATGCTAAATAATTTTAAGCTATATTCAAACGAACAATAATTAAAACGATAATAGATGCGTAAGTTTTTCTTTTTAATTTTTATTTTATCAGCCGTTTTTAGCTTGCAATCGCAAGAGTTAAATGCTTTGGTAACTATAAATACCGATAAAATTCAAAGTAGTAATAAGCAAGTTTATCAAACACTTCAAAAATCAGTAACGGCGTTTATTAACGAAACCCAATGGACGACTAAAACTTTTAAGCAACAAGAGCGTATTAATTGTGCGTTTACCATTATTATCAGCGAACAAAATTCGAATAATTTTACTGCAAGCCTTCAAGTTCAAGCTACCCGACCTGTGTATAATTCAAGTTATGCAACGCCTATTTTAAATATTAACGACACCAATTTTAATTTTAAATATAGTGAGTTTGCACCCTTAATTTTTAACCCAAACACCTACGATTCTAACTTGGTATCGACCATTGCATTTTATGTTTATACTATTTTAGGAATTGATGCCGATACTTTTGCTTTAAAAGGAGGTACGGATTATTTGAAAACCGCAGAAAATATGATGTTACAAGCACAGTCTAGTGGAGAAAGTGCTTGGCAAAATAAAATAGGAAAACAAAACAGGTTTGCGTTGATTGATGGTTTTTTATCTTCAAAATTTAGTCCTTTACGTAGTGTTTTTTATGAGTATCACCGAAAAGGTTTCGATAATTTTTCAGCAGATAAAGAACTAGCAAAACAAACGATTCAAAAAAATGTAATCGCCTTAGAAAAATTACATAATATTTCTATTGGAAATTATATGATTCGTGTTTTTTTAGATGCAAAGGCAGATGAAATTTCAAATGTTTTTTCGGATGGAAAACCAGCAAAAAACACACAGAAAATGCTTAGTGTTTTAAATAAAATAGCGCCTACTTATAAAGATAAATGGAAAACTATTAAATAAGGTTTGTAATCTTTATTAGTTAGCAAACATTGGATCCAAGTATTATGAATAGATTTTTTAAAGACCTAACAATTCCTAAATCTATTTTAATGACCTTTATTTTATATGGAATTCTATTATTTCTGATTTTTATTAATGTTAAATTATTGAACTTTGATTTTAATACAACATCTTTTATAAGCCATCTTCTAATCCTAGTAATAATAATTATATTATTTAACAATTACTTTTTTCAACTTAAAGACTTAGAGTGTAGTTTTTTGAAAATAATCCAATTTACGATGTTAGGCGTTACAATTGGAACAATTTATTATATATATCAATTTATTTTGAGTAATAAAATATCTCAACAATATGAGATAACGATTAGTTTATTAATTGAAAGTATTTTCCTTGGAGTTATTTATGAAGAATTATTTTTCAGAGGAATTATTCTGAAAGGACTTTTGAAGAAACATAGACCATACGTTGCTATTATTACTTCATCTCTTCTATCCACATTAATCAAATATTATATCCATTAAAATTTCTTAGCTTATTAATCTTAGGAATTACTTGTAGTATCTTTTATGTTAAAAATAAAAAAGTAATAATTCCTATTATAATTCATGCATCATATAATATTGGAATAATATTTTTTCCCAAAATCCTGAATTTAATATAATAAAAACGTTGGCTAATAACTAAGCATATGGCCTGCCGATAGGCCAAGGCTATATGTCCCACTAGCGCAAGTATCTTGCTTGTGCCAAGTGTGAGTAAGTTTAACAAATATTAAAAATAGAAAAACCACAATATAAATTTGTGGTTTTTTGTTTAAGATTACAAAGAGTTTTATTTTAAAATATAAAATCACTTACTTTTACTAAATTGAGAAGAACATTTGAAGTTCTTTTTGATAACCATTTAGGTAATCTGCTAGCGTAAGCATTCCGCTCGTAAGAGAAGCGAAAAGAAGAATAAAGGAAAAAAAGCATTATAACGAGTGATAGTTTTTATCTTATTTAACAGGCGTATAAAATGAAGCTGAATTATTAAAATATAGCAAAAAATCCTAGCCCCGATTGAAGCTTTGTTTGAGCTCCTTTTTTGATTTTTTTTCAAAAAAGAGCGAGTGCGGAAAGCGGGAAATAGCTTCAAATAATTTTTATATTTACAAAACAGGCTGTTTCGACGTAAAAAGACTAGGAATATATCTGTTCTTTTTTAAGTAATTTAATTCATTAAAAACTCGTACTTTTATTTTTTTAAAGAATCGATTTTGCTTAGACATTTATCCATACATAATTACGCGTTAATCAATCAGTTATCGATTGATTTTACAAAAGGTTTATCAATCATAACTGGGGAAACAGGGGCAGGAAAATCCATATTACTAGGCGCTTTAGGTTTGGTAATGGGAAACCGTGCCGATTTATCTTCCTTAAAAAATACCGATAAAAAATGTATTATTGAAGCCAAATTTGCTGTTGAAGGCTATTCTTTACAGCATCTATTTGATGAATTTGATCTTGATTATGAGCCCGAAACTATTATCCGTAGAGAAATTTTGCCTTCTGGAAAATCAAGGGCTTTTGTAAACGATACGCCTGTAAATTTATCAATTTTAACAGCGTTAAAAATAAAATTACTCGACATTCACTCGCAACATCAAACTGCTGAATTGTCGGATACTAGCTTTCAATTTTCGATTATTGATGCCTTGGCAAAAAATAAAACCAAGGTTACATCCTACAAAACAGGGATGAAAAAATATACTTCTTTAGTTAAAGAATTAAAAATTTTAAAAGAAGAAACTCTAAAGTCAAAAGAACAATATGCTTACAATTCACACTTATTCAATGAATTTGAACAAGCTGAATTAGTTATAGGCGAGCAAGAAATTTTAGAAGAAAAATTACATACTTTAAATAATGTAGAGGAAATAAAACTGCATTTATCGGAGGCCTTAGCTGTTTCATCGAATGAAGAAATTGGCGTTCAAAATTTACTGTATTCCTTAGAAAATAGCTTGCAAAAAATAAGTGCATACGCTAAAAATTACCAAGAAATTACGAATAGAGTTACGAGTTTAAAATTAGAATTTGATGATGTTGTTGCCGAATTAGAAAATGCGAATGAAGAGGTTGCTTTTAACCCAAATGAAGTTGAAGAATTAAACGACCGTTTGCAATTAATTTACAATCTTCAAAAGAAACATTCTGTGAATTCTATTGCTGAATTGTTGGTTATTTTTGAATCATTATCAGAAAAAGTAGCGCAGGTAGATGATGCGGACGCTTTGATTGCTGCTAAAAATTTAGAAATAACAGCAGTAACAAATAAATTAGATGAATTTGCGGTTTTAATTACAGCATCTAGAAATAAGGCGATTCCTAAATTACAGAAAGAATTGGAATATTTATTAACGGAATTAGGAATGCCAAATGCGCGTTTTTCAATGGAATTAATTCCGTCGGATAGCTATTTTTATAATGGAAAAGATGTATTATCATTTCTGTTTTCAGCAAATAAAGGTGGGAATTTCGGTGAGCTTAAAAAAGTGGCTTCTGGTGGAGAATTATCACGAATTATGTTATCGGTAAAGAAAATTTTATCAGAAAACATACAGCTTCCAACCATTATTTTTGATGAAATAGATACGGGAGTTTCAGGGGAAGTTTCTAATAAAATTGCCAAAATAATGCAGGATATGGGTACAGGAATGCAGGTAATTACCATTACGCATTTACCTCAAATTGCGGCAAAAGGAGTACAACACTACAAAGTATATAAAGGCGAAGAAAACGGCGTAACAACCTCTAATTTAAAATTACTTTCCGAACAAGAACGCATTATTGAAATTGCAGAAATGTTAAGCGGAAAAGAGGTATCTGAAAGTGCGCTAATTCATGCAAAAGAATTGTTGAATTAAAATAAAATAAAATTTGTCAAACTGAATTGGAGTTTTCAATAAAATAGAAAGTATAAAAAAGTAAACATAAAAAATGTACAATTTATTAAAAGGAAAAAAAGGAATTATTTTTGGAGCTTTAGACCAGGATTCTATCGCCTGGAAAGTTGCCGAACGCGCCTGTGAAGAAGGCGCAACATTTGTATTAACCAATGCACCTGCGGCAATGCGTTTAGGAAATATTGATGAATTGGCTAAAAAAACAGGGGCGGTAATTATTCCTGCCGATGCAACGTCAATGAACGATTTAACGGCTTTAGTTGAAAAATCAATGGAAATTTTAGGTGGTAAAATTGATTTCGTTTTACATTCAATCGGGATGTCGGTAAATGTGCGTAAAAAGCGTCATTATACCGATCCTAATTATGATTTTACAGCAAAAGGAGCCGATGTTTCTGCGGTTTCTTTTCATAAGGTTTTAAATGTTTTGTATCATAAAAAAGCCATGAATGAGTGGGGGAGTATCGTAGCGCTTAGTTATATGGCGGCACAGCGAGTTTTTCCTGATTATAATGATATGGCTGATAATAAAGCCTATTTAGAATCGATTGCTCGTAGTTTTGGCTATTTTTTTGGGAAAGATCATAAAGTGCGTGTAAATACGATTTCGCAATCGCCAACGCCAACTAGAGCAGGAAAAGGGGTAAAAGGTTTCGATGGATTTATTTCCTATTCTGATAAAATGTCGCCACTAGGAAATGCGACCGCTTTAGAATGTGCCGATTACACCATTTCGTTGTTTTCAGATTTAACAAAAAAAGTAACCTTACAAAATTTATTTCACGACGGCGGATTTTCAAATATGGGCGTTAGCACGGCGGTAATGGATAAATTTACAGAAGCATAACTTTAACAAGCATACAAAATATATTAAAATGCAAATCGTTAGATTTGCATTTTTTATTTATACATTATTATGAACAATAATTTACAGCTAGCCCAAATAGAAGCAAACTTAGCTTCTTTAAGAAAACAGTTAAAAGAACACGGGTTATACGATTCTTTAAAAAATATTACAGATGTTAAAACTTTTATGGAATCGCATGTTTTTGCGGTATGGGATTTTATGTCGTTATTAAAAGCCTTGCAACAAAAATTAACCTGTACCACTTTGCCTTGGCTTCCTGTGGCAAACCATAATACAGCGCGGTTTATTAATGAAATAGTTTTAGGCGAAGAAACCGATGTAAACGAATTAGGCGTTTCTAAAAGTCATTTTGAAATGTATATTGATGCCATGAATCAGGCGGGAGCAAATACCGCTCAAATTTCTGATTTTATCGATGCTATTCTAGGGGGCACAACAATAGAAGAAGCTTTAAATAAGGTAGCTGTTTTACCAGAAGTAAAAGATTTTGTATTGTTTTCTTTTGAAGTAATTGCTACCGAAAAACCACATATTATTGCCGCTAGTTTTACCTTTGGTAGAGAGGATGTAATACCTGATATGTTTTTAGAAATTGTTAAAAACACCGAAGAAAACACCGAAGAAGAAGAAAGTACAACATATAGTAAATTAACCTATTATTTAAAAAGACATATTGAGTTAGATGGCGATGAGCACGGTCCTTTATCATTACAAATGATCGAAGAATTATGTGGTAATGATGCCCAAAAATGGGAAGAAGTATTGCTATATGCTAAAAAATCATTAGAAAAACGTATTAATCTTTGGAGTGGGATTACAAAACAAATTAATCCAGGTTTTTTAGCTTAAAAGTCTGTAAAATTTAAAAAAGGATGTTAAAATTTTCAATAATAGTTCCTGTTTATAATCGTCCAAAAGAAATTGAAGAATTATTAGAAAGCCTTACAAAGCAAGATTTTCAAGAGAATTTAAAAGATGATTTAAAAGATGCTTTCGAAGTTATTATTATTGAAGATGGCTCTGAAAAATCATCCGAAGAAATTGTAAAGAGCTACAAGAATCGCTTGAATATCCGTTATTTTTATAAGGAAAATAGCGGAGCAGGAGCAAGCCGAAATTTTGGGATGCAACGTGCTAGTGGTACTTATTTTATCATTTTAGATAGCGATGTAATTTTGCCAACACAATATTTATCCGAAGTAAAAAAAGGTTTAAAACAACAATATACCGATGCTTTTGGAGGTGCCGATGCTGCTCATAGTAGTTTTACCGATTTACAAAAAGCTATTAATTATTCGATGACATCGGTTTTAACAACAGGTGGAATTAGAGGTAAGAAAAAAGGATTGGGAAAGTTTCAACCACGGAGTTTTAATTTAGGAATATCAAAAAAAGCCTTTATAAAAACTGCTGGATTTTCGAGAATGAAGGCTGGTGAAGATATTGATTTAACCTTTCGTTTGTGGGAAAATGGTTTTGAAACTCAACTTATTGAAAAAGCATTTGTGTATCATAAACGCCGAAGTACAATTAAGCAATTTTTTAAACAAACATTTGCCTTTGGAACTGCCCGCCCTATTTTGAATGCAAAATATCCTGAATCAGCAAAATTAACCTATTGGTTTCCGAGTGTATTTATAATCGGTTTTTTGGTGAGTTTATTGCTGTTATCCTTCGGATATTGCCAATTTTTTATATTATACCTGTGTTATTTTACGGCAATTTTTATAGATGCTTACAGGCAAAATAAGAGTGTTAATATTGCTGCTAAAAGTAAATTAACAACCTTGGTGCAATTTACAGGTTATGGATTGGGATTTTTAAAATCAATCTTTAAAATATAAATTTTTAGTAAAATATAAGACTTCACAGGTTTTTAAAACCTGTGAGGTCTGTTTGTTTATTTGTGATAAAATTGAATAAGTTTGAGGCTAAAAATCACTTTCTTCAATAATATATTCCATTAAAGAGTTGTAATACTCTTCAATATAAATGACATCTTTAAAGTTTTTATCACTATTAAAATAATAACTTTTATCGTCTTTTGTAGTAACAAACCAGAAGTTTTTACCTTCGTATTCAACGCCTTTATTGAATGAAACTTCTACGGCAATTTTTTCTACTGCAATTTTTTTTGCTGAGGTAATTTGTGCCTCGGTAAACTTAACATACGAACTGTTGTTTTGAGCATTTGATGTTAGTATTGTTGTGAATACTAAAAAGGTAAATAATACTATTTTTTTCATTGTGAGGGGGTGATTTATTTAACTAGATTTTTGATTGCTTTATTTAAATAATGGTTAAAATATTTTCTACCGGACGACCAATAACAGCCTTGTTTTCGTTAATAACAATTGGGCGCTCAATAAGTTTAGGATGATCAAGCATTGCTTTTATAATTTGAGAGTCAGACAATTCGTTGTTTTTAAATGGCTCTTTAAATTCTTCTTTCCATATTTTTTCATTCTTACGAACCAAATCAATAGGTGCGATGTTTAAAAGGCTAATAATTTGGGTTAATTGTTTTTCAGAAGGAGTATTTTCTAAATATTTTACAACTTCGAATTCTTTCTTTGAATTTTCTAAAATTTCAACTCCCTGACGAGATTTTGAACAACGAGGATTGTGGTATATTTGTATCATTTTAATAGCTTTTTTTATTAATTTTCTTTTTGTCCGTTTAGCATTAAATACGATTTTAAAAACGGATTGATATTTCCGTCCATAACCGCCGAAACATTACCTGTTTCATGCCCTGTACGTACATCTTTTATTAATTTATAAGGGTGCATTACATAATTTCGAATTTGACTTCCCCATTCGGTTTTTAATTTCCCTGCCTCAATATTTTCTCTAGTAGCACGTCTTTTCTGCAGTTCAATTTCATACAATTGCGACTTTAACATTTTTAAAGCTGTCGCCCTATTATCGTGCTGCGAACGAGAATTTGAACACTGAATTTGAATACCACTTGGCTTATGTGTTAATTGCACTTTTGTTTCCACTTTATTTACATTTTGCCCACCAGCACCGCTTGATCGTGCGGTAACAATTTCAATATCGGCAGGGTTTATATCAATTTCAATGCTGTTATCTGCCACAGGATACACATATACCGAGCCAAAAGTGGTGTGACGTTTTGCGTTGCTATCAAAAGGTGAAATTCGTACCAAACGATGCACGCCATTTTCGCCTTTTAACCATCCGAAGGCATAATCGCCCTCAAATTCCATAGTAACCGTTTTTATTCCTGCGGTATCACCCGCCTGATAATTGAGTGTTTTTAAGTTAAAACCTTGCTTTTCGGCCCACATAGTGTACATGCGCATAAGCATTTCTACCCAATCGCAACTTTCAGTACCGCCAGCACCAGCAGTAATTTGAATGGTGGCGCTTAAATTATCACCTTCATCAGAAAGCATGTTTTTAAACTCAATATCTTCTAAAAAAGCAATTGTTTTGTCAAACTGCGCTATCACTTCTTCTTGGTCAACAGCACCTTCTTTATAAAAATCGTACAATACAGCAAGGTCTTCATTAAGCGAAATAACGGTATGATAATCAAGTACCCACTTCTTTTTAACACGCAATGTTTTTAGCAGTATTTCGGCTTGCTTCGGATGATTCCAAAAGTCAGGATCTACTGTTTTTTCTTCTTCATTACTTATTTCAATCAGTTTCTTCTCAATCTCTAAATACCCTTTTAACTTGCCTATTCGTTCTGTAATATTTTTAAGCTGTTCTTGTGTAACCATTTTGCAAAAATACATTTTAAAATGATAGATAAAAATGGAAATATATTTAAAACTGTAGTTTTAGAAATTAAGGTAATTTTTTGGAGCTATTTCCCGCTTTCCGCACTCGCTCTTTTTTGAAAAAAATCAAAAAAGGAGCTCAAACAACTGCTTCAATCGGGGCTAGGGCATTCGTTAAACAAGAAAAATCGAGCATCTTACAGGTTTCAAAAGTGAAAATAGTAAACTTCTCGATTCTTGCGAATAGCAATATAAATAGGTTGTAAAAAAAATAGTGTTTGAGTGTTTAGAAAAAGACTCTTATAAAAGGAGAAATTGCATTTGCGTAAATGCTTTTGTCTTTTTTGTATAATACATCATATTGAACACCAAAAGTTACTTTTCCTTTTATATAAGCAGCTCCTAAATTTAAAGAAGGGTAGCTGTAGTTCTCTTTAATACTATTTGTAGCTTTATTAATATAAGATTGTAACAATTCAGCAGAAAATTCGATGCTAGGTATTGGTCTGAACATAGAAACAATCCCCGCAGAATAAATATTAGCACTAGCATCTTTGCTCTTATTATATAAATACCCAGCAGTAGCTCCGAATGAAAATTCGTCAGTAAAATCATAAACAGCACTAGGTGAAATAGATAAAGTTGTAGAGTTAGCGCCTACGCTAAAACCAAAAGTACCACCAAAACGAACATTGTTAAAAAAATTATCTTCTTGCGAAAAGCTATTTATTGAAAATAAACAAAGCGAAAAAATAAGTGTTAATTTATTCATAATATTTTTTTTTCATCAAACTTAGTCAATTCTTTGTAATTTTTAAGTAATTTTTTTAATAAAATACCATAAAGTAATTGATAAAATAACCAGAATAATCCTAAAAATAATGATAGAAATAGTATTTGAGTAATCAGCATGCTTGTAAACAGGCTTGATTCATCTATAATTGCATTGTTTGTTTCTAGTATTTTTTTTAAGTGATTTAAGTCGCTAAAAATAAAAACATTAACAATAATAGCTAAAATAATAAAAGTTAATAGGTTGTAGTAAACATAGAATTTAACTGTTTTTCGAACTTTAAATATTTTTTGAAGTAGTTCTTTTGTACCATCGGTTACAGAAATAGCGGTGTAGTTTTTATAAAAAACATATAAAAAACCAATAATTACAACATAATGAATGTAGTAAGAAATTTCAATAAATGAGGTTAAATTAAAAGAGTCGTAAATTTTGAGATACTTACTTTTAGCGGTAAATAAGTTTAACAATATCCAAAATAAAAATTCTAATATTCCAATAATAAAAATCCATTTTACAATAGACGATGATTTTGCATGTGCCATTTTATAAATAGCCGCCTTAGAAACTTGATTTGTTTGTTCAGGCTGATTATTCCATGCTGTTTTATATTTATCTAAATCCATAGGTTATGGGTTTAATACTTTTTTTAATTTATCTTTTGCTCTAGTCATTTTAACCCGAGCGTTTACTTGACTAATTCCTAAGGTTACAGCAATTTCTTTGTAGGGTTTGTCTTCTAGGTACAAAAATATAAGCGCTTTATCAATATCATTTAATTTGCGAATAGCTTTGTATAATTCTTTTAATTGTAATTCTTGCGTATCGTCATAGTCCTCTGCCTTTATTTTAAAATTGTAGTCGGTAATATCGTGTGTTTTTACAGTTCTTGTTGATTTTCTGTATAAAGAAATTGCGGTATTTAAAGCAACTCTATACATCCAAGTACTAAATTTAGCATCACCTCTAAACTTGCTGTAGTTTTTCCAAAGTTGAATGGTTATTTCTTGAAACAAATCATTATGCGCATCCTGATTTGTAGTATAAAGCCTACAAATTTTATGCACAATATTTTGATTTGCTTCAAAATCAGATAAAAAGTTATTTTCTAGTTCCTTTTTCACTAAGTTTCTTACAGTTGTTAAATTATAAGTAGCTCAAAAATACAATTTGTTACAATTCATCCCAATAAAAATACGATTCAGTTATTTTTAATATTGTAAAAGTTATTTAAAAAGCATCTTTGTAAGAAATTAACACTTAAAAAAATAACGTATGAAATTTATAATAGCAGTATTTATAATTGTATTATTTTTTATCGCTGAAATAATAATAACCAAATAATTTAAATAATAATAGTACAAAACATGAAAAAAGGCATATTTCTTTGTTTAAAAATCACCTTAATTTCGGGGGTGTTTTTTATATTGATAAACAAGCAATTTACATTAAAAGGCATTGGTTTAACGTTTTTTATTTCAGCAATTTATTCTTTTGGATTAGGCTTAGGAAATATTTTTTTAAATGATTACTTGAATACGAAATGGTCTTGGATTGCACAAACAAATAAACGTGTTTGGGCGGGTATTATAGCAACTGTTTTATATATAATTCCTGTAATATTGGCAATTCACTACTTTTTGTTTGTCATTTTAGAGAATAAAAATCCGCAGTACTTTTTTTCTACAAAAATGATTTGGGTACATTTATTTTGGATAATCTTTGCTTTGGGAATATCCGCATTTTTACACGCTAGAGGTTTTATGAAAAACTGGAAAGCATCCGTAAAAAAAGAAACAAAACAGCATGAAATTGTAGCAAAAATAGCATCAGCAAAATTTGAAAGTTTAAAAAGCCAATTAGATCCTCATTTTTTATTCAACAGTTTAAATGTGTTGGTTTCTTTAATCGGTGAAAATCCGAAGCAAGCAGAAAAATTTACTACAAAATTATCAAAAGTGTATCGTTATGTTTTAGAACAGCGAAATAAAGAGTTAATTCCGTTAGAAGAAGAATTGAAATTTGCAAGAACTTATATGGAACTCTTACAAATGCGCTTTGAAGATGCCGTAGAATTTAATATTCCTAGTTCGGTAAGTAATCCAGAATTAAAAATTGTGCCATTGTCATTGCAATTATTATTAGAAAATGCGGTAAAACACAATGTAGTTTCATCAACAAAACCCTTAGAAATACACATTTTTGAAGCTGGTGATTTTCTGCAAATTCAAAATACGCTACATCCTAAAGAAAATATAGGTAAAAGCACAAAAATTGGTTTGAAAAATATTGTAGATAGATATATTTTAATTACCGAAAAATCTGTAGAAATTAAAAATAATAATAAAACATTTACGGTAAGTTTACCGCTATTAACAAAATAGAATGAATTTATGAATGTTATTATTATAGAGGATGAAAAACCAGCTGCCAGACGTTTAAAAAGAATGCTTTCTGAGTTAAATATTGAAGCGCAAACGATGTTACATTCTGTGGAAGAATCTATTAATTGGTTTCAAAACAATAAACACCCTGATTTAATTTTTTTAGATATTCAATTATCTGACGGATTATCATTTGAAATTTTTGAAGAAATTGAAGTGAAATCAGCTATTATTTTTACAACTGCTTATGACCAATACGCATTAAAAGCATTCAAATTAAATTCGATAGATTATTTATTAAAACCACTTGACCAAGACGAATTAAAGGTTGCTGTTGATAAATTTAAAGAGCATCAACCTAAAAAATCAGATGTAAAAGTTAATATTGATGCTATTCGAAAGTTATTAATAAATCCTGTTGATAGAAAGTTTAAAAAGCGATTTACCATTAAAGTAGGGCAACATATAAAAATAATACCTATTGATCAAATTGTTTGTTTGTATTCCGAAAATAAAGCAACGTATATTCATACCAATGCAAATAGAAATTATTTAATAGATAATTCGTTAGAATATTGGCAAGAACATTTAAATCCTGAATATTTTTTTAGAGTAAATAGAACGTTTATTATCCATATAAATGCGATAAAAGACATTATTTCTTATACAAATTCTCGCTTACAATTAATGTTACATTTTTATGATGAATCAGAAATAATAGTAAGCAGAGAACGAGTAAAAACTTTTAAAAATTGGATTGATTGATTTTGAGTGTAAATAATCAGTTGTTTTTTATTTGATTAAATATTTTTTTAGAAAAAGTTAATGCTGAAAAATTAGTTTTATTAACTAGTACTTCTTTTAAAGATTGTTCTTTTTCTTTTTTCTCTAGATAAAAAGGGTCTTTATGGAAATCATAAATAAATTCTTTGGCAATATATTTATAAGTATTCCATTCTTCTTTAATTTTTGAAGAATGATTTTCAAGAGACCAAACTTGAAAACTATTGCTTTTAAAAAAGTGAAAAACAGTTGTTTCTAAATCTTCATGACTACGCTCTAAACCATAAATTAATCTCATTGATACTGTTTGCCATTTCAATGAAAAATTTAACCACCACATATAATCGTATAGCGAAATTATTTTAAAAGGTGATTCTTTTATTACAGGTGCTATAAAATCTATAATTTGATTTGTAAATTTATCGGTACCTAATTTTCTGGAGATAATAAATTCTAAAATATCTTCATAAGGAGTAAAAGCATCACCTGTTAGAATAGGGTATTTAAGTTTATCGCTACCAAAAAGTTGGTCGCCATGTTCGCCTGTTATAATAGTTTCTGTTGGTTGAATATGATTAAAAATAGTTGTTTTAATCATTTCATAATTAAGTTTATTATCAATAATATCGTTAAAAAAAGTAGGATATTCTATAATCGATTCTTTTGATAATAAAATATATAACCCATAAAACAAAAGATACAAACGAACTTATCATCATTTAGCATTAATTAGACCTTAATTAATTTGCCTATTAATTAATATTTAAAATAAGAGGACCTTTATTACTCAGCTAAAAACGTAATTGTTTTTTAACTTTACATACATTAAAACCCCACTATTTACCTTATATGTGGGGTTTTTGTTGTTTTTATAACGACTAACACCTCTGGACTAAATTAAGCGCTTACAGCTAATATTTAATATGTTAATTTTTATTTAAAACCTTAGCTATTTACAAAAACCTTAAAAATAGTTGAAAAGTACAAAATTAACCAAAATAGCTATTTTTAAGACTTTCTCTATTTTTAAGAAAAATTTAAAACTTTCTTGTACTTCTTTACATTGTAAAAACCTCTTACAACCAATATTAACAAGCTACACAGGCGTTTTGCAATTAACAAACCAACTAAATTAATAAGCCCAAAAACTACTAAATTAAAAATGGTACTAAATAGGCTGTTTTAGTTTAGGAGGACAGTTAGAAAGACAGTTAGGTGGACAGAAAACAAGAAAAAACAACTTTGAAAACCTACTATAACGTCATTTTTTAAGGCTTTAAAGGTTTAAAAACGATTTATAACAGGGGTGTAACGACGTAATTAATAGCGTTAATTTTGGTGTAAACAATTGATTAATAGCCCGTTGCCTGTTTTTTGTATATTTACACCTATTGTTACTCTTATAGTAATGGTTCTTAGTATGTACTTTATAGCCTACGCCAAACAACCTTTATACTGTTATTAGCCGACACTCCTACTCATGTTATCCAATCATTTTGAATAGCTTATCTATTTGTGACTTAAGCCTTTTTATTTCTTCATCTTTTTCTTTAAGTTCTTTTTTACAAGCATTTAAATCATTTTTAAGTGCCACTGTTTCATTTTCATTATTGTTAGTACTCACGGAACCACCAACAACAGAACCTCCTACCATAGTAACATTACTACCCGTTACATTTTGGTTAATAAAACCGACATCACTCCTTAGCATTTCGCCTTGACCTGTTAAAAGCCAATTAGGGTTCATATCTAGACAATTGTCTAGTATTTTAACGAGTATTCCCTCCCCTAAATCGGCATTTCTTTTGATTTGAATAGCTATGTACCCATTAGATAGGTTATTTTTTTTTTCAAAACTACTATTGTTAAATCCTTTAAAACTAATGTATTGCTTAACCCTTTCAATTGCCTTCATAATAAAAATAGAAAATAGTTTAAATTTAATTTGCCTAAGTTAGACAATTGTTTATGTATTTGTACCTCAATAAAGAACAAATAAAACAATGGACAAACCTACGAAAAAAAGAAACATCCTAAACAGAGATGTTGTCGATAAGCTAATAGAAGACTACGGAGTAAGTCGCCGTTTTATAACAATGAGTATCCGTGGCGATAGAACCAGTACAACTTCTGATAAAATAGTAAAAGACTATAAAAGGCTAGAAAATCAAGTGAAAGAAGCAGTTAAAGCGGCTGTAAATCAATAGAAAATCTCACAGTATTAATCATTCCTGAAAGGCATACACTCAAGTTCGAGTCTTGGGCAGGGTCTAAAAAATAATCTAATTCATGTATCAATACCAAAACAACATATTATCAATACCCGCAAGGTTACTGTATAAGGATTGGGCGTTGATGTCTTATGACTCTTACTTAAAGAATTGTATCAGAGGAAAGTTAGTTCGTACAAAAGAAGGTAGAGGAAAAGATAATGAAGCTTGGGTTTCTTTTCACGATTTAAGCCCTATTTACAAAGAAATTTGTTTTGCTAGAATTGGAGATCCAAAAGAAGTTTTGGTTGTTAATTTATTAGAAGAATATATAGTTCCAGATATTGAAGCAACGAAATTTTTTACAAGACACAGAACCCCTAGCGGTAAGTCATTATCTTCTGAAAAGCAACGAGAAAAAGCAACAAACTGCATGATTTTAAATGCTATTACAAGCATTTTTACAGAAAAAGGAGTTCTAGCTAAAAAGTTTGGAAAGCAGAAAACTAAAATTTGGGAACGTGTAAGCGAATCTGTTAATGCTATTAATACTGATAAATGGCAATGTAGTTTACCAAACAATCCTCGCTCGTTAAAAAGACGTTACGATAAATATTTAAAAGAAAGCTACGGGGCGTTTATACATGGCGGAGAAGGCTCAATTAACTCTAGAAGAGTTACCGCAGATGTTGAAAGCTTAATTGTAAGTTTATATTGTTTACCAAGCAAGCCCTATTCATCGGTAGTACATGATTTGTATTTGCAGTTTTTAGGTGGTGCTATTGAAGTTGTTGATTATAAAACAGGAGAGATTTTTAATAGAGAAGATTTTTATGTAAACGAATCTCCTGTTGAAATTTCAGAATCAACAATTTGGAACTACATCAATTTACCAAGAAATCAGTTACTAATTAAAAAATATCGTAACGGTGCTTATGACTTTAATCATAAACAGCGTCCACACGTTAACCGTACGGCTCCAAATTACTCTATGAGTAAAATTACTTTAGATGATAGGGATATTATGCATACCAAGTTACACAATGGTAAACGAGTTATGGCATATTATGCTTTTGATGATTTATCTGGAGCAATGATTGGTATTTCACACTCACTTGAAAAAAACCATGATTTATACTTGGATTGTATTCGTGATATGTTCCGTTTTACAAGTAATAAAGGTTTAGGAGTTCCAATGCAAATGGAAGTAGAACATCATTTAGTAAGTGATTTTAAAGACGGCTTAATGAAAGCAGGAAACATCTTTCCATTTGTACGCTGGTGTAATCCTACAAATTCTCAAGAAAAATATGCAGAACGTTTAATTGGAACTAAAAAGTACGGTGTTGAAAAAAACAACAACCAGGGTGTTGGTCGTTTTTATGCACGAGGCGATAGTAATAGAACTACTTCACAGAAAATATTTGATGCAGAAAACAACAATTATAAGTTTTCAAAAGAAACCTATAAAGTTATTGTTGCTAATGATTTACAAGAGCAATTAGAATATAACAATCAGTTGCATCCAAATCAAAAGAAATACCAAGGGATGAGTAGAATGGATGTTTTTATACATCACGTTAATCCTGATTTACCGCAATTAGATAGAGGGCAATTAGCCAAATACATTGGTTTTAAAACGCAAACATCTATTAGACGTAGCCAATATGTAACTGTTCAATATGAAAAGTTTCAATTAGAAAATCCAGCAGTTTTAAACCAGTTAGCTTCTAATAATTACAACGTAGATGCCTACTATTTACCAACGGAAACCAATGAAATTAACGAAGTATTTATTTATCAGAACGATCTATTTATTTGCGAATGTCAGCCAGTACCAACTTTTAATAGAGCAAATGCAGAATGGACGGACAAAGATGTTCAAGGCTATCAAGACGCTACTAAATATATAAGTCAGTTTGATAAAATGGTAAAAACAGATACCGAGCAACAACTCCGTAGGGTTGCTATTATAAAAAATGATATGCCAATTATAGATGTTACTCCAGAAATAGTAAAAACAGTTGCCAAAATTGAAGAATTTGAATATGAAGCTTTTGATGAAGTTTCTGAAAGAAATAACGCCATTGACGATTTATAATCTAAATAAAATAATCTAAATAATTATGAAAAATAGTCTTAAAACAACAATTATTGAAGCAGTTCGCAGGGATAGAGAACTATATAAAAGCGATGTTAAACACGCAAGAGTATTAGGTATTAGCGTTTCTCAGTATTCTCGTTTTGTAAATAAAGGAGAACTTGAAGGTGTTTTATCTGATGGAGCTCTTACTTCCATAGCAAGAATTGTAAGAGTTCAGTTAAATGAAAATGCGCCCTGGGTAGTTGTAAAAACTAAAACCTTTAATTACATCACTACTCAATTAGAAACTTGCCAAAAAAAATCAATCTGCAGAATATTTTGTGATTATGCGGGTATCGGTAAAACGGTAGCAGGAAAAAACTATGCCGAAAATAATAAAAATGCAGTGTATATCGATTGTTCTCAAGTAAAAAGTAAACAAAAATTACTTAGAAAAATTGCTAGAGAATTTGGAGTTGTTCACACAGGAAGATATGCAGATGTTTATGACGATTTAGTTTTTTTATTGCGAACAGCAGAACTACCATTAATCATTTTAGATGAAGCTGGTGATTTAGATTATACCGCATTTTTAGAGTTAAAAGCGCTAGAAAATGCAACCACCCACCTTTGCGGTTGGTATATGATGGGGGCTGATGGTTTAGAGCAAAAAATGACAAGACAAAAAGATTTGAAAAAAGTCGGTTTTGCTGAAATATTTGACAGATATGGTAATGCTTATAAAAAAGTTACACCTATTGGTGAGAGCGATTTAAAACAATTTCATATAAATCAAATAGCACTTGTAGCCAAGGCAAACGGAGCTACAATTACACCCTTACAAATGTACGCTAAAACAAAAGGCTCATTAAGAGCGGTACGTGTTGAAATCTTAAAACATGAGGTAAAATAATGGCGGTAAAAGTAAAAAAAGCGTACAGCTATGCAGATATAGTTAAAAAGAGTTTTAAAACTATGGCGTTAACAGGCGAATGGTTACGGCATCAAGGAGTTGTGGAACAGTCAGGCTCTATTTTAATATATGGAGATTCTGGGCACGGAAAAACTACATACGCAATGCAGTTTATGAAAGAATTAACCAAATCGGGTAAAGTACTATATAATACTGCTGAGGAAGGTATGCGAATGAGTTTTATGAGGTCATTACGATTAAATAATATGAAAGTAGTGAGCTCTAAATTTACATTTCAAAAAGAAAAATATGACGATATGGTATTGCGATTACGCAGAAAACGCCAACCAAAAATTGTTATTGTAGATAGTGTTCAATATGTGTTTAGAGGCAAAAAAGCCGCAGATTATTTCAATTTAATAGAAGAATTTGACACAACCCTATTCATTTTTATATCTCATGTATCAAAAGGACATCCAGAAGGTGCCGTAGCAAATGAAATATACTGGGACTGCCAAAATAGAATCTTAATCCAAGATTTTAAAGCAATAGTTGAAAAAAGTAGATGCGGTGCAGATGAAATAACGCCTTTAATTATCAATCAAGAAAGAGCAGATGCCCGAGATCTTAAATTATTAAAAAAAGGATAGCATGAAAAAAGAAGTACAACGATTATTGAGCCTAACACCAAGCCAGTATAACCGAATGGTATTTAATATATGGTTTGAATGGTGTAACCAAAAAACAACAACATCAAAAGAGTTACAAAAGGCTTTGATATGTAAACCGCTTTTTAATTGGTGGCAAAAGGAATTATTGAATTTAGAAGCTCTTTTTTTAAAAGAAATAGCTCCTTTTTATAAGATAGTTTCCAAAGATGTGGCTCAAGATATATACGACACCTATATCTGCGAAATATTTAAAAAGCTTTCAAAATCAACTGTAAAAAAAGCAAATCTATGAATATTACAAAATCAGCTTTAGAAGTAAAAGTAACCACGCAAAATAAATGGTTAGAAAATCACCCAGACACGCATTTTGCATATCGACAAAATATGCAAAAACGAGATTATTATATCAGTAAACTTTGCACAATGGACGACTTAGGATTAACAATTATTAAAATATAAATTAAATACAAATAAGATGAATAGAAAATTGATTAAAACAGCAAAAGACTATCAAGGATTAGATAGACAGATTAAAATTTTACAGGCAAAAATGAAGCCTTTAAAAGCAGAATTATTAAAATATGCACAAGAGAATAAAGCAGATTTTGATGAGGCTTTTCAATTGAAATTTGAAAATGGAACGTATATCAGCCATCGGGTAAAAGATATTGTGGGAGGCACAAAATCACAAAAAGCCATTCTAATGGGTTACCAATTAGAATTTGTTAAAAGGGATTTAGACGAAGCCAAAGTAATTGAGGAAGCTCCAAAAAATGCAAAACTTCGAAAGTTTTTAACCAAAAACAATTTGAAAATAACTCAAAAAGAAACATTTGCTATTTACGCAGGATAATTAATTAATCTTTTCCCTTGCACTACTGGAGTGAATTATTTAAAAATAATAGCAAGTTCGAATCTTGCCAAGGGAACAAATAAAACTTGAAAATAATAATTATGAAACCTGAAAAAATGATTGAAGAATTACACTCAAAATTCAGCATATCGAGTTTAGAGTATCCTGTTTTTGAGCAAAGCAATAGGAGAACTTCCGATATTGAAGAACTTACAGAAAGTGAATTAAAAGCCCTGTATTATCTGTTTTTTCCAAGTAAAAAACCAATAACAATAGAAGAAGAATTACAGCGACTGCAAACGCAACAGGAATTAAAAAGATTGCGCTCCGTTATTTTAAATGATGCACAAAATATCGGTTTGTATAAACCCAATGATTGGCAAAAGTTCAATGTGTTTATGAAAAATAAAAGCGTTTTAAAAAAGCCTTTAAATAGCTATGAAATTTGTGAATTTCCTGCTTTAATTCTTCAATTTAAAAGTATGCGACACAAATTCGAAAAAAGCAAAACAAAAGTAGGTACTGCCGATTGGTATAATTTTATCGGAATAAAACCTTCCGTAAATTAAAAAAAGTTCCAAAGCCATACCAGACTAAAGAACTTATTTGCAAAGTGAGAAATGCAAATATAATAAAACTTTGGTATGGCTTATAATAATAAAAACCTTTATACGAGAATAATTGAAATTCAAACGCTTGTACTTTATTTAAGAGAACAAGACGAAGATATTTCTTACAAAGAAATGTACTGGCAACATATTTATCCACGGTGGAAAATATGTTACCGTACCTACCACACGTATTTAGGAACGCCTGCCAAAAGAGAGCTTAAAAAATTGCTTTCTGCGGAAAAAGAAAAAATTGAATTAGAAAATAAATCACAATATAAATTATTCAACTAATGAGAAAAATAAACGAAAAAGATTTTAAAGAAGCGGCTAAAACCTTAGGTGTTGAAGTCGCTATCATTAAAGCAGTATGTGAAGTTGAAGCGCCTATGGGTGGCTTCTTACGAACTGGCGAACCAGTTATTTTATTTGAACGCCATAAATTTCATCAATTTACCGATGGCGTTTTTTCGGAAAAATACCCTAGTATTTCAAACCCCAGAGCTGGCGGTTATATAAGTGGCAGACGAGAGCATTTTAGACTTCAAGAAGCGGAGAAATTAAACCGAGAAGCTGCCTTAAAATCGGCATCATGGGGGAAGTTTCAAATTATGGGCTTCAATTATAAATTATGTGGATTTTCAAATATTCAAACCTTTATTAATGCCATGTATAACAGCGAAAAGGCACAGTTAAAAGCGTTTGTGAATTTTATTAAATCGGTTGGTTTAAGCGATGAACTTCGCCGTAAAGATTGGAAGGGTTTTGCAAGAGGTTATAACGGCAGAGCCTACTACAAAAATGCCTATGATAAAAAGCTAAAACGAGCTTATATAAATCAAATACAGAAAAGTTATGACAAAAAACTATCTAATCAATGTAGTTAAATCAAAAATGACATTGAAGGTAACCTATCGTAATGGGCGGTTTTTAAGAATCGCCTATTTATCAGGAAAATTTGATGCGTTTGTAATACTTCATTTAGGGGCAATTTTACCCGCCTATGAAAAGGAAATTCCAAATAAACAAGCCGAATACACAGGTAAAGTTTCTTACAGTTTAGAGGTGAAAGAAAAATCATTATATACTTTATTCCTAGATGAATGGTATCGTTTTTATGAAAAAACAACAGGAATACCCCCAAAGTTTACAGGAGCAGATGGAAAAGCTTTAAAACAAATTATTACCTATTTAAAAAAGATAAACGGAACAAATGAAGCTTCTGCATTACAAAATTGGCAACTCATTTTAACAAATTGGGAAATTTTAAAAGAGTTTCATCAAGACAATACCGATTTAAAATACATAAACTCCAGATTAAATGTCATTATCAGAGAAATCATCAAAACAAACGGTGCCAGCACTTCAGGAGCTGGTGGAAGCGTCAGCATTTAATAATAGGCTGGTTATTAAACATTATAATAATTTAACAATGCACCAAGCATTAACGGTAGGAACGCCAAGTTTAGGGGCTTTATCAAAAATAAATGAAGACAAAGCAATTACAGGTATCAAAAACTTATTTAAAGCGGTGTCTATGTATTTTGATAATATTTTGCCCGATGGTAAAGCCGAAGTAATCGCTGTAGAATTACTATCGAAATACGAATACAGAAGTTTACGTTTAGAAGATTTGGTAGTAATCTGTAAAAATTTAAAAGAAAGTGATGCTTTTAAAATAACACCTGCACGGATACTACGTGAAATTAAAAAGTATTCTGATAATCGTGAAAAATTAGCCATACAGTTAAGTAAACAATCATCAGATATAGCTAAACAAAGTGTTAATTATCAGCTAGAAGCGAGACTACAAAAACACTTTAAATCAGCCCCTAATGCTAATAGATTAGCAAGTAAACGAAATAGTGTTTCAAACAAGTTTAAATAGTATTTAAAAGTGATTTAAACCGCTTTTAATTTTTGATTAAGTAAGGTGTAATAATTTTTAAAACAAAATAGATGGGCGAAATAGGTATACATGATAATACAATGAAAAAAATTAAACCATTTAGAGTAGAGCGCTCACCTGAAGGTTATTTAATTAGACCAGCTGATCCTGAATATTATGATTTTGGATATAGCAGAAAGGGGAGCGTCAAATTACCAGGACGGACGTTTAGGCATAGATACTTTAAAAAAGAAATTTTAAATAGTTATGAATTTTTGACTATTGGTAGATATAAATTGTTGCTGTTTACAGAAGGATTTGAAATTGATAATGACAGATGTATTAAAACAGCTTTAAAGTTAATGATTTATGCTACAGAGATTAATATTGCAAAATCAAAAGAACACGTTGATTATTTAAAATCTCAGTTAAGTAAATACTGTTAATTTAAACCGCTTTTAAATTTTGATTAAGTAAAGTGTAATAATTTTTAAAACAAAAACAAAATGATAAAAAGAACCCGTGCCGAAATTAGTAAATGTATTATTCATAAAGTAGCAAATAAATTTAACAGTGGTCAAAATTCATTTTCTGAAGAATTAGTTCGTTTTGATGAAGAAAGCTATGAATTATTAATGCCTTTTTTATTAAAGTCTTTTCAAACGCTTACACAAAGTTACCGATTTAGTCATCAAGCCGATGTTCGTTTAAATGAAGTTAATAAATACACCGATGCTATTTTTGATGATGAAGATGTATTTATTGAAAATTCAATAAATATTGTAAATCATTTATTTGAACAATCAAATTCAGCTCAAATAAAAACAGGCGATGTATTGGTTGTTTATTTTGAAAATATCGAATATAAAAATATTTTAACCAATGCGGTTGGTGTTTTTAAAATAGAAAGTAAAGTTGATTTTTTTCAAACCTATAAAGAGGAAGAAAGTTTTGATGTAGTTGTTCAAAAAGGAATATCAACAAAAAAACTAGACAAAGGTTGTTTAATTTTAAATACAACCGATACTGAAGGAACGGTGGTATTATCCGTAGATAACAATAATTACGATGCACAGTACTGGATTAAAAACTTCTTAAACGTGCAGTTTGCAAATGATGGTAATTTACACACCCAAAATTATTTAGAAATGTGTAAAGAGTTTTCTGAAGAAATTATAAAACCTGAATTTGGTAAACAAGAACAAAGTAAGTTTTTAGCCAACACAGTTGATTATTTTAAAGAGCAAGAAAATGTAGATTATCATAATTTTAAAGAAGAAGTTTTTGAAGATGAAAAACACCAAGAAATGTTTGAAGACTACAAAAAACATTTTGAAAAGCTAAACGATGTTTTAATTCGTAACAATTTTGAAGTATCAGAAGCCGTACTAAAAAAGGAAAAAAGCAAGTTTAAATCTGAAATTAAATTAGATACTAATATTCAGATAAAAATTGATATTGATGCTCCAGATGCCGCTTCTGAATATTTAGAGTTAGGATATGATGAAGCTAAAAAGATGAAGTATTATAAAGTGTTTTTTAACGCTGAAAAATAGTTAATACCAAGTAAAATAATAATTTTTAAAACAAAAAAGATGAGTAAAGAAATTGGTTTTATTAGAGAATTTCCAAACGGAAGAAAGTATGAATTAACCTATCAAGGTGTTATTACCGAGTTAGGCGAAAAGGTAAAAGAAAGTCGATGGATGTCGTTAGATAAAAATCCAGATGGTACGTTTGATATAAAAGATTACATCTGTGCTATTCCTCCAGGAGAAGAAGATATTAGCCTGACTACTTTAAGTATGCAATGCTTTACGGAAAAATAATTTTTAAAACCGCTTCAATTTTGGAGCGGTTTTTTTGTTTTAAAATACTTGTTTCTCTAAAAAAGTGCTATTTTTGGTTAAAAACTAACAGGTTATGAGCGATGAGTCACAAAGAAATTTAAAAAAAATTATATCAACAACGGTTCTTTCCTTATTGTTTATAATATGTGTAATTTTTGAATCGTATATTTTTGGTGGAATTATAGTCTTTTTTATCCTTATTAATCTTAGCTTTAAAGATAACAGTAAAAAGGATGAAGATGATGATACCAATTGGCACGAAGTAAATCAGGCAAACAAAATTGCCCGACAATTTAAAAATGGACAAATTGAAAGTCTGATAATGAAATTAATAGAATCTCATTATATTATACAATCAACTAAAAATTTTGAAACTTTTAAATCTCGTTATAATCTTTTTTATGATAAATTAAACGAAATACTTCCTATTAAAGAAGGCTGGAGGTTTAAAGATGCTTTTAATGATACTGCCACAAAATACAAGCTAATGTATCACAATAGAAATACTATTGCCATACAAAAAGATTTAGAGAATTTTAACGAATCTGATTTTTTTGAAAAACATTTTTTTAATTGTGCTAATCTTTATGTTTTAGAGCAGAATAGTAAAATAGAAGCCTTAAAAACTGAAAAAGCAAAACAGAATAGGAAGGATAAATTAAATAGTAAAATAGATGAATTTTTAGCCTATTTATCGGATTCTTTTGGATATTCTGATAATGATTTATTTTTCGAAAAAATAGAAAATTTAAAACAATGAAAAACCTACTATTAGTAATAGTACTACTTCCTTTTTTAAGCATTGCACAAATACGCCAGAGCGAAGTTTTTAAAAAGCATCCAACAACGCCAACAGAAAACATTAAACTAACTGGAGTTATTGAAGTATCAAAAACAATGTATGGCATCACTTTTAAGGATACTACTATTTCAGAAGAATATAAAAACGCTGTTAAAACATTCTTTAAAAAGCGTTTAAATAGTTATACCGATTTAAAAAAATACCGCCTGCAGGTAGAAAAACGTACAGACGGTTTGTATATAGAAAATACTAAAATTTAATCAATTAAAAGTTTAGTATGTAAATTACCCGATAAATTAACATCATCAATAACACCCTGTTTAAACGCTGTTTTCAGGGTGTTTTTTTTGCCTGAATACGTACAATTATATACCAGCGTATATACATCTACAATAGTATCTTCAATATTAAAATCTTCAGATAACAACGTAATTTTACCTGTATTTGGTGTTTCTATGGATTTAATAACGTCATCTACTACCGTAATAAAGTCGAGAAATTGCAGGCTCTTTTCCGAAGCTCGGCTGATGCTACTGGTATCCCGAAGCTGTTCGTAAGCCAATCGAAAAGTAATGGTAGCAATGGGGGGTTTTGACTTATAATCAATACTCCACTTTACAAAAACAGCAGGAAATAAATGAGCCTCAAAACCTGTTTCATTATAATCTTGCCCTGCATATAAATCTACAAATTTAACGGATGGTAAATTGTTACTTGTAAACTTATTTTTAATATCAGAATCTTTAAATTTTCGGATTAATTCGGTATAAAATGCTTTCATTTCTTATAAATTTCGTCTGTTACTTTATCATACATATGATTTTCCAACCGCAATGCCAAAACTGCTGATTCTCCTAAAAATTGACGCTTCGGAATTTTAGCATTCATTTTTCTTGTATGCGCTTTTACCTTAATAGGCTGGTTACGTCCTTTTCTAGTTCTACTATGCGCTCTTACTCTTGCGGATGCTTTTATTGTCCCACCTTCATTGTGTATTTGAGCATACGGCACATCTGTACCAATAAGTACATAATATTTACCCTCGCTAATTTTACGAATAGAACGTTTTAAACGACTCGATTTTACTAAAATAGAACCTGCTCTTTTTCGTTTTCGAGGTGCCCATTTTTCTTGTGATGTATCCACCCAGTTTTTTTGGCGAAACCTATCTTTAGAAAACTTAACAGCAATTACTCCAGCTTCCGAAGTCATTTTACTTAAAAAGAATTTGTTATCTATTCTTTGAAGTTTCTCAAAAAAATCACCTTTAAATTTTACAGACATAATTAACTAGTTTCGGCATTTCGTACAACTCGCATCATAGCCTCGTTAAACCAATTTTCTACATCTTGCAAAGTCATTCCTTGAGTTGCACCTCCTTTTAAATTGATACCACCTTTATTTAAAGCATCAATAGTAATTGAAATATTACGTGTTTGTTTGGCATCGCCGACAACTTTATTAACTTGTTTTGTTAATGTTTTTTTAGGATCAGTATTTCCTTTTGGTTTAATTGGATTTCCGTATAGGTCTTTTTTTGGCTCTTTTATAGCCTCACCCGTTTTTTCGGTTTCTTCTGTTTTTTTCTTCGATTTATCCATTTCAGAATTATAGGCAGATTCAAAAGCAGTTCCTAATTTAACCGCCTGTACGTTTGGATTAAGTGCATCGCCTAACATCATTCCTCCTTCCTTCATTTTATCTAAATCTAAAGTAAAAGCCCCCGCAATAATTTTACCTAGCCCCTTAAAACCATTTCCAATAGTTGTAAGAACCCCTTTAACTACACCAACCATTCCCTTAATAAAAGCTCTAAATCCATCTACTTTTTGATATAAAACAACAAAACCAGCCACTGCTAAAGCAATCCATCCTATAATAGGTATTGAGAAAATAGCTAGTTTAATACCGTGTAAACCTAACTGAACAAGAGCTAAAGCTCCTGATAATGTTACGGAACCAGCGGCGGCTAATAAAGATTGAATTTTTAATACGCCAAGTAAACCAATATATGTTCCTATACCTATAATAAGTGCATCAAATACGGTCTCTAAGCTGTTAAAATTTTTATACATAAAATTCAAAACCCTTGCCAAATACCCAAATATACTAGCCAATATCGGTATTATTTTTTCACCTATTTTAGAAAATACCATTTCAAGCCGATTACCAAATAGTTCTTTCATTTGACCAAAGTCGCCTTCTGCATTTTTTAGAGCATCTTTTAGGCTGAATTTAGAGCTATCAAAAGCATTAAAAGTTTTAACCATATCATCAGCTCCTGTTTTTACTTTTGCTAATGCGGTTCGTAATCCTTCAGGACCTCCAATTTTATTAATGGTATCAGTTATTTCTTTATCCGTCATGTTTTTAAACTTCTGACTAATATCAAGTAATAATTTATCGGCATCTTTCATTTTGCCATCTACACCAAATATATCAATATCTAGTTCTTTTTTTATTTTTGAACCTTGAGCACCTAAACCATCAAAAAAGTTTTTTGTTTGACCTGCTGCAATATCAGCATTTTTACTAATCGATGTAAACATCGCAAAAACCTTATTACCAACATCAACACTTTGCCCTGCCGCACTTGTTGCACCTGCATATTCCGTTTGTACTTTGGCTAGCTCATCAAAAGTAACAATACCTGTTTGCACCGTTTTAGCGTTCGAGGCTAATAAAGCATCAATACCATCAACGCCAATACCAAAGGCTTTCATTGCTTTTGTGGTGGAATTCATCGAATCGCCTAAATCAGCTCCTGTTGCTTGAGAGTAACGCCCTACTTTTTTAAAAACAGCAATAGCATCTTTACCGTATAAGCCAGTAGCAGATTGTAAATCGTACATTGCATTAGTAGAATCGCCAAGATTTGTACCAATATCAAAAGCGGCATCTCTAATTTTGGAACGATAACTATCAAGTTCTACTTTTGATTTATCAAGGTTCAATTGTTTGATGGGCAAAAAAGCAGTGTCAAACTTTTCGGCGGCTTGCACGCCTTTTGTGGCGAGTGCTCCAAAAGCAATACCAACGCCTAGTATTCCTACGGTAGCCAATGCCATTGGATTTTTTAATAAATCCATTGCACGCCCTAATCCTGGTATTTCATCAATAAAACCTTGATATTTTAATCTTAGTTTGTCTATTTTTCCACCAACTTTAGTTCCAAATTTATCAAATTTGCTTTGTAATTTTTGAAGTTTACCTCCAAAAAGTTTGGTGCTTAAATCTAATAACATCGTCATTTTTAAGGTTGCCATAATCTTTGTTTTGTATTTTGTATATTTGTAGTAGGAATTTGTAAAACTTCTATTAATATCGCTCACTGTTAGAGGAACATAGCGGTGAATACAGTCGGCTCTTTTATGAGTTTACACGGGCTAAGTTTTATAAATTCCTTACCTCTATTTTATTTTTAAACCTTTTCTTATTTTATTTTCTATTGCTTTCATAGGATACCAAGTTTTAATTTTTAAGCCTTTTTTTTCGTCTAAATCACAATCAATTATTATTACTTTATCCTTATAAAATTTAATATATCTTGACTGAAATTTTTGACCATTGTTATTAGTGTCATAATACCAAACTTCATCAGGTTTTTTAAGAATATCTTTTATATGCGGAAATATTTTATCTCTTTGTTCTTTTTCGTTTAAATAATGATTTTCTATATGGTCATCAAAAATAGCTTTATCTAAAGTCATTTTTCTACCTAAATAATCTTCAAACCCCATGTAGGTTTCGCCTTTTTCTTTTTTAAACAATTCTTTTACATTTTCTTTCGTAATGGTATCATCTAGTTCAATATTCTTTAAAGAATCTTTAAAACTTGCATGAGCTTTTAAGCCATATTTATCAAAAGTCATTTTATTCAATTTTTCAGGAAGTCCTTTTATATCGGTATAAAATTGTTTTTTTGTAAATACCTGTTTTAAATTTGCACGGTTTACTTCAAATTGTGAGTTTCTATATTTAGGGTCTTGTTCTACTAATAATTCTTTTGCGTATTTTCCTGTTGTTACTTTTCCTTTGGTATCTCCTATATATTGCACAAATTCACATCGGCAACCATAGCCGTTTGGAGGTAATAAATCCATGGCATTTTTATCAGACAAATTAAAAATACGTCCATCTAATGCTCTATGTGAATTTCGTACACTTCCATCGCCAATAGTTTGATATTGTACATAAGAAGTTACCTTATCTTTTTCATTAATCATACGAATATAATTTGCTGAATTTTGCCCAACGGCTACCGATAAATTATATTCTGTTTGTAGCCAATTGCTGTTAAATTCTTTGGTTTCTTTTTCACACAATGCTTTAAAATCGCTGTACTCGCGAAGCTTTTTATTTTCTTTATCAATTAATAAATTAGTCATTGCCGATAGTCGAGCTTCGGTTTTACTTGCCGTAAATTCAAACAGATTATATTCCATCATTTGAAGCATTAGTAAATCAGGTCCTGTGTATTGTGTAGTGCTTGAAAATTTAGATTTTAAACCTTTAAATAACTCCAAAGCTTCCAAAACAATCATTTTTCCAGCAATACCTGAAGTATCTGATTTATTGTATATTTCTTTTATTAATTGGCTGTTTAATTTGGTTAATAACCTACCCATAGCACCACCAACGGCAACAATTGTACTTGGGCAACAACTCGTAGGATAACGCTGTTCCGATAGTGCAATTATGGGTTTATTTGGAGTTATCGTTATGCTTTTTTTTTTACTATCAATAGGAATATTGAACGATTTGGAAAGCCAGTCTAAAGGTATTTCATGCCCACTTTTTAGCAAGCCATCAGTAATACTCCAAAGGTCTTTTAAATTTAAAACTTCTTCTGCAGGTTTAAATTCAAACATATCTTCGGGGCTTATTTTGTAGCCTTGTGCTTCGAGTAATGGAAATAATTGGTCATTAATTATAAATGAAATTAAACGCTTATCGGCTTGTGCTATTTTTTTATCTAAAGTACGTTCGTGTACTTCTGTTTGACTTCGATTAGAACCTTGGTCGGATAGCATTGTAGAGCCAACTAATTGCTTACTCACCATATCCATATTGGTTTTTATAAACTGTAAATAGGTGTTGTAAGCGTCCGTTCTGTTTGCCTCTTGAAATTTTATTTCTGTTCCAGTTGGAAAAGTACCAACGGAAGCTTCGCCTAACTGTAATAGCATGGCGTGAACATTATTAATGGTGTTTGTGTCCGTTGTATTGGTCGTTGCTGTTATTAATGGCAGTCCAAATTTCTCACAAAATTCAGCCCATGCCTGCATTACATTACGTAGCCAAATAAGATTCGGAATAATGTTGTTTAGAATACCTAGCTCACCGTTTTTGCCTATTTGAATTAACCAATTTTCAAACATTGGATTTGCATAATCTATAAATTGAGGTTTTTGCAAATCTGGAAATATTTTCTTTTGCGTAGTAACAACATTTCTGCGAGGTATAATCGTGTGTTTTATTTTTTCATTTTGAAATTCAGAAAACTCAATTAATGTGGCTCCAAAAATAATATGGTCTATTGCGTGTTCTAAAAACTCATAAAACCATTGTTGTTGTAAAATAAAACTAAGGTCCTCATTAATATCTTTCGTTTTCCGATTAATAACTTGAAAATTGGAATTTAATGTTGACATTTTACGCATTTGTATTTGCGACTGTAAATGTCCGTCGGTTAATAAATCGGAAATTAAATCATAATACGCATTAAATTTTGGTTCTTCTGGATGTTGCATTAATTGTAATGCTTGTCTCCATTTCTGAATATCTTTACGGCTAGTATCTTTAAAACCTTGTGCTATTTTGATAATACCAGGGTTTCGTTTTCCTGAGTTATTTGGAGTTTCAGCTTGCGCTAAAATGCTTGCTTTTTTTATGTTTACATCGTATCCTAATACTTTCATTTTCTTTCTTTTTAAATAGCTTTTAAAGCCGTTTTAAATATTGTTTTTACCAACGATGGTTTTCGGGTTTGTGTTTTGATGTAAATTTTATGCCTTGTAAAACTTCTCCTTCTTCATTTGTTTTTTTTGGCAAATCTGCAGTGGTATCTCCAGAGGCTACAAGTTTGAGCCAATCAATAGCATCTTGATAACGAGCCGAACGAATATCGGGCATGCTTCGAGGCACAGTACTTGTGTATAAATGATACAAGGCGCAATCCAATACTATCATTAAAATATGACTATTTCGAGCTTCAGCTACTTGACTAAATATTTCGTTTACGTCGTATTTACCTGCTAAATAGTTTCTAATTTGTGCCAATGCCATTTGTTCGGCACCTCTTAATTTTGTTTCAGAATAATTTTCAAGTAAAATTTCTTTTACCTCGTTGCGTACCAAAACGGTATAATCGTCATCAGTTATAAATGCCATTAAAATCTGTTTTTTTGTTTTTTGATTAATTCTTTTCGGCTGGTAGTTCTTGGAGGTGTTGAATTAATAAAAGCGGACGTGTTTAATTTTGCAATTGCCGATTGTAAGCTATCTGGTGCATCATCATGCACACCACTTCCTTTTTGAAAGGCTAATAATTGGTCTAGTAATTCAAGGCAATCAATGGTGTCTTTTATTTTAGTGTTAAAAAACACATTTTTACGTTCAAAATATCCTGCCATACTTTCTACACGGTCAAACTTTCCGCTTTTACTTTTGTTATCAGCAACAACAGGAACATACCAGCCCATTTCATCGCCAACGGCATCAAAATCACTTACAAATTCATCTTGAGCAAAAAGCCCTTCAATCATATATTGAATATTGTATTGAAGTAAATTTTCATCTTCTACCTTTTCATATAACCATTTTGCTACATTGTATCGAGATGTTTGCCTAACAAAGCAATCTAATAAATGAAATTCACGTCCTTTTTTTCCAACGAATACCATGGCCTTAAAATCTCCTGCATCTTTGTACGATAAATCGCCATAAAAACATAAAGCATCATATTGGCTGTATTTTAATCTATTTTTATAACTGATATATTCATTTTTAAAAATAGCACCTTCCACAATATGCTTGTGCATATATTCACGCATAAAAGAACGATGCGGCGTAGAATGGTATTTTTCACGCCAATATTCTGCACTTGTTTTTGCGGGCCAATTAGGCTCGAAAGTCGTTAAGTTTTTAACGGCATTTACGGTTACTACAAAGTGTTTTTTCTTAAAACCAAACTCCTTTGCCTTTTTATTATTTAGCGTAAAATCTGCTTTTAGTTGATTTATTACCGTGTTCTTATGAAAGTTATTATTGGCAACTACAAAGCGTTGAAATTTACCACCTTCATCAAAAGTTCCTTTTAAGTCTTCCCAAACCCATTCAGCTGCTTTTTGACTTCGAACATCATTATAACAACGTTCTTTTGTATCTACATCATCAACAACAATATAATCAGGTCGTTCATTTCCTTCACGTAAACCACGAGGCGATTGACCAATACCCATGGCAATAAATTTAACGTCATCGGTTGTGGTAAAATCACCAGAAGCCCAATCGCCAAACTTAAATTTTTTACCGTAATAATGTAAAAATCTACGATTGTGCGTTAATTGACTTTGAATATCTGAAATTAGTTTTTTTGCCTTTGGTTCGGTTTGCCCAACTAAAAGCATAAATTTCATTCGTTTAGTAACGTACAAATACAACGGAATACCCATACATAAATGCACTGATTTTGCTCCAGACCGATATATTTCAGCTAGTAAATTACAAACATCATTATCTATTAAAAGCTTTGCTATTTTTTTGTGAAACCAAGCACTTTCAACTTTTGCGTATTGCGGAAACATTTCGGCAAACCAAGTAATATAGTCTTTTTCTAAGGCTTTTATTTTCTTTCTACGTTCGGCTGGTGTTTGGTTAAGGTCTATAAAAGTAGATTGCTCTACTGATTTACAGTGAGCATCATAACTTTTTAGCAACTTTTCCATTGCCGTATTTAATCCGATAGCGCTCATTATGATGTTTGTTGTGCTTTGTGTAATAAATAATTTTTATGCCATTCTAAAAAGCTAATTGCAATTTCGGGTTCTTGCTCTGCCATCCAATTATCAAATTCTTTGAATACTGTATATACAACTTCTACGGAAGTTTCATCTGCCATATCCTGCAAAGCCTTAATAGCCGCCTGAATTGCTTTCATATCTAGCTCGGCTTTTTTTCCTTCTACAAGTTGAGAAAGTTCTTTGGCAATTAATTTGCGAATATTATGAGGCGTTGCTAAAAACTGTTTTCGTTCTTCATCCCAATTAATAGGATTATCACCAAAACCTTTACGCCACCTTCCGATAGTTTGTTCTGTTTTATCCAACGCAATGGCAATGGCTTTTGCGTTGAGTCCTTCTTCCACAAACATTCGTTGTGCGATTGCTCTTATAGGTTCATTATTTGTTCTTTTAGCCATTGATTACTATGTGTTTTATAACAAAAATCAAAAAAATAAACTACTTACTTTCAATGTATTGCAACGATTACTTAAGTAGTTTTTATATCCGTATTACAGCTTTATGTTTGCTGAAAATTAGGTAAAAACATCCGTTAAAATGATTATAAGAACCCTTGGAAATAAACTACAAGCATACGGCAGAATTTGGAATGGTGATGGCGAATATTTTGTTTCATGCCTAAACAGAATAGAAGCTGAATATGACGATGTAGAAGTACATCTGCATACTGTTGGTGGCGATGTTTTTGCGGGAAATTTCATTTTTAATGGTCTAAATAAATCAACAAAAGTTAGCAAGCTTGTGGTTGATGGAATTGCCGCTAGTATGGGAGCTATAGCCACAACAGCTATTGAAAATGTTGAAATAGTAGATAATGGATATTTAATGATTCATGCGCCATCGGCAAACCCTCGTGGTACTGCCGATGTAATTCAAAAAGAAGTTGACTTATTGCGGTCAATGGAAAAAGACTTTGTAAGAAAGTTAGTCGCAAAAACAGGTTTACCAGAGGCAGAAGTAAAAAAATGGTTAGTTGGTGATAACTGGTTTGATGCCGAAAAATGTTTGGCTTTAGGCTTGGTATCTAAAATAATTCCTGCGGTTGTAAAACTTCCAGTAATTATTGAAGACCCTACCGCCTTACAAATTTCAGAAGTGTCCAGTAGATACGCCGCCTTGTTAACCACACCAATTAATAAAACAAATACGATAAAAAAAACGAATATGAAACAACCATTGATTACGGCTTTGGGCTTATCGGAAGTTACCGCACAAAGTTCAGATACTGCTATTATAACGGCGGTACAAGCTCAATTACAAACAGAAACACAGGCTCGTAAAGTTGCTGAAAATGCCTTAGCAGATTATAAAAAAGGTGAAATAAAAGCCCTTTTAGATACTGCCGAAAAGGATAAACTATTCGATGCTACGCAAAGAGAAGTTTACGCTAAAATAGGAGAATCAGCGGGTGTTGAAGCCTTAAGAATTGTGCTAAAAGCTCCAAAAAATAATGCCGCTCCAAATATTGCAGATGCAATTCAAAAAGGTAGTTCTGGGCAACCTGAAACTCGTGCTACTTGGGACTTTGACAAATGGCAAAAAGAAGATCCAAAAGGATTGGAAAAACTAGCAGAAAAAAGCCCTGCCGAGTATGATAAAATGTTTAACGCTAAATACAATAAATAATGCCAGCATTAGTAGATGGAATATGGTTAGAACAGTATGTTGAGCCACAATTATTAGAAGAGTTTAAAAATTTCAACGATGATTTTATCGGAACTCTTAAACGCCCAAATCCTGCCGCAATTGACAAGGATGGTATCAAGTTTAATAAGTTAATCAATAATGTTGGTTTTCATATAAATAAAGGAGATGCTTTTACGCCACAATCAATGACTGGTAAAAAAGGATTGGTAAACTGGGACAAATTAGACACGGATTTAACTCAAGTTACAGACGCAGAATTAAGAGCAATGGCTTTTGATAAAGATGCAGCTATTAGAGTGAAACATTCCGAATCTTTTAAAATTGGTGTTCGTGATTATGCGATGCACAAATTAGCTCCAGAAAAACATGTTGCTGGTAAAATGCCAATTTTAAGAACTACGGGCGCTGTAATTAACGGAAGAAAACGTTTAACTTATACAGATTTAGTTGATTATTTAGTGCTATTAGAAGGCTTGAATCTTACAGATAAATCAGCTTGGTACATGATTTTAAGCGATCACCACAAGTCAGATTTATTACACGATAGAGGTGCAACAAACAATTATCGTGATTTAATTATCAACCCAAAAACAGGTGCTATTGAACGCTTCTTTAATTTGAAGTTTTTTGAGAATAATAGTTCTGTTTATTACGACGCATCAGGAGCGTTAAAATCTCAAGGAGCAGTAGTTGATGCTACCGACCAAAAAGGGTCTGTTTTTTATTATGCGCCAAATACGGTGTATCATATTGAAAGTGTACAAACTTTATTCAAACCAATGAATACAGATACACGAAATGCGAATCCGACAAGTGAGTTTAGATTGCATTCTTACGGTTTATGTGACAAAAAGCAAGAGCATGGTTTTGGTGCAATTGTAAGTGCTAACGAGTAAATTCTTTTAAAGTGATGACAAAAGAACAAAGAAAACAAGCCCACGAAATATTAGGTAAGTTCCAAGATGCCGAAGCTGTTTACATCAACCCAAAAGGCGAATTTTTTATAGAAAAATACTTGGGCGATAATAGCCTTAAAGCAGGTGAAAAATTAGAAGTTGTAAAGAGAAAAGTAGTTTCTCCTACGCAAAAACAGGCTGAAAAGGAAGCTGAAGAAAAAGCCCAAAAAGAAGCAGAACAGCAAGCCTTAGAAGATGCCCAAACGGAAGCTGAAGAAAAAGCTCAAAAAGAAGCAGAACAGCAAGCTTTAGAAGATGCCCAAACGGAAGCTGAAGAAAAAGCTTTAAAAGAAGCAGATAATAAAGATAGTACTAAAGCCAATTAAATTATGTCGAATATAAATGGTGTAAGTATAAAAAAAGGACAACAGGGTGCAAATGTACTGGGGGGTGCAGATTCTGTAAGTGGAATAATTGTAGGGGCGGTTTCCGCTCCTACACCACTTGGTTTCGATAGCCCTAAAGTAGTTTACAACATGAAGGATGTCGAATCTTTAGGAATTACGGCAACTTTCGATACGACGGAAAATACAATTTTACATAGGCATCTAAAAGAATTTTACCGAAACGCTGGAGATGGTACTGAATTGTACCTAATGGTTGTGGAAAGTGGATTAAGAACAATGAGCTCTATTTGTGAAGAACAGGCTAAAAGAATGTTAGCTTTTGCGAAAGGAAAAATTAAACAAATAGCTATTGCCTATAATGAACCTGGTCAATATACCATGTTAAATGGAATGCCTGAAAATGTGTATAGCGCAATTCCAAAAGCTCAAGGGCTAGCTTTGTGGGCTTACAATAACCACATGCCTTGCCAAGTATTTTTAGAGGGATATAACTGTGGAAATAATGCCGCTAGTATGGCTAATTTAAGAGAAATAGAAAATCTTAATGCCACAAAAGTTTCTGTATTTATTGGTCAAGACTATCATTATGCAGAAACACAAACAAAGACACCTACAAATCGTCAATTTGCGGATGTCGGTAGTTTATTAGGTATTTGTGCCAAGGCAAAAGTAAATGAAAATGTAGGTAATAATGAAAAATTTAATATTACCGATGCCACAAAGGATGCTTGGCTAGAACCAGGTTTATCATCACATAAACAAAATGATGAAATTTTTGAGGATCTGCAAACCCTTGAAACTAAAGGCTATCTTTTTGGTTTAGAATATACAGGTATGGCGGGTGTTCGTATAAATAACGACCACACTTGTACGCCTATTATTGTAGATGCAAATAACAAAGTTAATGAGCATACTATTGCTTATGGGCGTGTTTTAGATAAAGCTGTAAGAGGTTTGCGAACGGCATATTTACCTAAGGTAAAAACAGATTGGGTGGTCAATAAAGATACGGGTAAAATTCCTCCAGGAGTAGTTGTTGCTTTAGAAGATATTGGCGACAAAGTTTTTGAAGATATGGAGCAACGTAGCGAAATTACATTTGGTAAAACCTTTGTTGATAAAGACAGTGATTTAATTGTTTCTAAAGAGTTGAAGGTTTCCTTTGTTTTAGTTCCTAAAGGAGCAATTGGTGAAATAAAAGGAACTATTAATTTAAAAACACAAGCGTAAAATGTCAAAAGTTACAAGAAACGGAAAAGCATACGATTCTGCCGACGTAAAAGTTCAATTAAATGGAGTTCCTTTAGAAGTAACTAAAATTACCTACGGAAACGAACAGGAAAATCAATTGAATTATTCATTAGGGGCAAATCCGACTTCATGGTCTCACGGTAAAATTAAACCAAATGCATCAATAGCTATAATGATGCACGATATTACTCCTTTTGAAACTGCATCAAAAGGAAGTATTATGAATATTAAGCCTTTTTTGATTACCGTAGAGTTTGTCAATGAGTTCAATATTATAGTTGTGGATACTATTTTGGCGAAATTTCAAAATGAAGGTCGTGAAGTATCTGGCGACATGGGGCTGGTAAAAGATTACGATTTATTTGCTTTAAAAGTGAAATTAAACGTAGCACCTTAATTTTTTAAAATAAGGTTTTAAACAAAAAAATTAAACAAGATTTAAATACCCTTTAAAATGGCATTAAAAGAAGTTAGTAAAGAAGTAAAAGAAACGCTAAAAAAACAACACGGCGACAAATTAAAGTCGTTGATCTTACCATTAGACGATTTTAATATCGACGAGCTGGAAGTATTGGCAATTATTCCAAAGCGTAGCGTTGTGGGGCAAACGATGAAATTCATGCAATCTGATCCCAAAAAAGGACAAGAAATTTTAGTGAAAAATTGTTTGCTAACAAGTAAAGAGGAAGTGGTAAACGATGACGGATTGTTTTATGCCGTTGCAGGTTTATTAATGGATTTAATTCCAATACGCCAGGGAAAGTTTGGGAAAGTTTAGAGCGATGTTCTAGGCTTAACGAAGAAGAAGCATTCGATTTATATTTTAAGGCGGATGCTTTGATTAGTCATTTTTTACATATCCCTTTTCCTGAAAAATTAACGGATGATGTTTGGGCTATAAAATGGGCACAAATAAACTGGTTATCAACTCAAGGTATTTTAACAATTAAAACAAATGAATAACGGAGAAGCCATTGTTATAAATTTAGCGGCTCGTTATGCAGCCGCTTTTGGAGCGGTTGCAATTAGCAAATTACTAAACAAAGCAATACTTATTAAAGAAGATAATAAGTATGATGTTGAATTTTATAACGATGCTTGTTCAGACGCCGAAAATATCACTTTTAAGTACGCGGGCGAAGAATTGTTATTTGGCGAAATGATTACTGGTAAAAATGCTACTACATACGCACCGCCGTTAATGGTAAGTTTTTCTCGAGAGAAAAATTTGATTGAAACGGAAGCATCAGGAAGTGATAGCGTTGTTGTGGAACGTTGGGGTACAAAACCGTGGTCTATTGATATTCGAGGTATTTTAATAGATGTTGATAACCGTGAATATCCTTCATATAAAATAGATTTATTAGCTCGTTTTTTTGAGCATAATGATATTATTGAAGTTTATGGTGAACAGTTTTATGACAAAGATATTGATAGTATTTATTTAACCGCCATTTCAATAACGCCAGTAGAGGGTTTTGCCGATACCGTACAAATTAGTTTATCGGCTAAAAGCATAAAAGGAGTTAATTACACGCTATTAAATCCGATGTAAAATGAATTATCAGTATTATAATATTGCCGTAAAAATCACTATTAATGAAGCAATACAATTTGGCGTTGTAGAATCTATTTATATAGAAAATACCATTGAAAAGTTTTCAGATACTGCTAAAATTACACTTCCTAGAGCGTTTAAAAATGCACAGGAAAATGGCGAAAATGTATCATTGGCACAAAAGAACTTGCTCGAAATCATAAAATCAGGCGATACTATTAAAATAGAAGCTGGATATAACGACGAGTTAAAAGTAGAATTTGAAGGCTATATTGATGAAATTGGTGCAGAAATTCCGTTGCTTTTAATCTGTGAAGATGAAATGTATCAACTGAAAAAGAAAGAAAAAATAAATAAAACTTTCGCTTCAGTAACCTTAGAAGATTTGTTAAAGTTTATCGCTCCAGCCTATGAAATTGAAGCTTTAAATATGCCTCTTGGTAAATTTATGATTGAAAATGCAACGCCTTATAAAGTTATTGAAGAACTCAAGCAACAGTATGGGATTCGATGCTATTTTAAGAATAAAGTTTTAACCGCAGGGCTTACCGTTGATTTTAAACCCGCAGTATCGCATGATTTTGTTTTTGGTAAAAATATCCGCAATTCTAACAGTTTAAAATATGAAACGAAAGAGCAACGGAAACGATTTTATAAAGGGATTAGTCATCAAACAGGAACTTCTAAAAAGATAACCTATGAATATGGCGATACAAGTGGCGATCATAGAACGTTGCATTTACCTTTAAATTTATCAGAAAATGAAGTAAAAGAATGGGTGCATAAAATACACGATACCCATGTTTATACAGGTTACGGTGGTGCATTAGATAGTTGGGCAATTCCTTTTACAAATGCTGGAGATAGCATGAAATTAACAGACCCAAACTATCCAGACAAACATCGAGATATGACTCTTTTTGTGGAGAGTGTTATTGTAAATATTAATAAATCTGACGGATACAAACGGACAAATAAGGTATCCTTTAAAATCAAATAAAATGATGTTTAAATATTGTTTAAGTATGCTTTTAATAGTTTGTTTAGTGAGTTGTAAAACGATTAAACCACCTACTGAAAGTACAAGTATTGAATCTAAAAAAATTATAAAAGAAATATTGAGAGATACTATTTTTTCAACCAAAAAAGATAGCTCTTTTTATTTCGCTTACATTAAATGTATTAATAATAATCCGATACTTGTTTCTCAAGAAGAAAATGAAAAAAGTAACTTTTATTATAACTCAGTAATTCCAAAGGAAATATCAGGGGAAATTTTAAAACCTCCAAGGGTACATTTAGAGAATAATATTTTAAGTGTGAGTTGTAAAGCTAAAGCCCAAAAGCTATTTGTAAAATGGAAAGAACAACATATTCAAGAGCAAATAAGTAAAATTAAAACAATAACACTACCCGCTAAAATTATTGAAAAACAATTGAGCTGGTGGCAAAAGCTTTGGATTGCAATAGGTAAAATTTCAATAGTAATTATAAGCGTTTGGCTTTTAACAAAAATATCATGGAAGAGTTTGTTCGGGCTATTAATTCGGTTTCTAAAAAGGCTTTAAAAACAAGTATCGGCAAAGTAACTGAAATTACAGAAACTACTTGCACCGTTGAAAGAGAACATTTATCTGAATTATTAGACGTGCGTTTAAATGCCGTTGTTGGCGATTTTGAAAGTTCTTTTATTGTATATCCAAAAATAAACTCGGAGGTTTTAGTTGTTGAAATTGAAAATAATCCGCAAGAAACAGCCATTATAAAATACACCGAAATTGACCGTGTTACTATTCAAATTGATGAATTTGAAGTTGATTGTAATAAACAAGGTTTATCCGTTGGTAATAAAGGAGAATCCTTTAAAACAATTGTCAATGATTTAATTGATGAGCTAAATAAAATTTTAGTTATCCAAGGAAATACAATTAATGTTCCTGCGATGAATGCCATAAAAAAACGTTTTAATAAAGTACTTAAATAATGCCTAGCACTCAAAAGCAATTAGCCGATAAATTATTTGAAATCCGTGAAGAATATTCGAATAATCCAACGATAAAACCCGAAGTAGCACGCAAAGAAATGGCGCTTAAAGAAGCAAAAGCAATTAACGATTTTGTTATTGGTAGAACTACCACCGTTACTGGAGCTAGTGCCACAGGTGGACCAGTAACAGGAACAGGTATAATTAAATAATAATTATGGATTTATTACTTGATGAAAATGGTGACTTAGCGATTGAAAACGGTGATTTTGTGATTGGAAAATCGGATCAACAAAACGTTGAAATTGTTTTACTTTCTAATAAAGGCGAGTTTAAAGAATTTCCTTTAGTTGGTTTTGGTGCGATTAATTATATAAAAACCAATGTTTCTGAAATTGAATTTAAACGAAATTTAAAGATGCAACTAGAATATGTTGGTTATAAAAATCCAACGATTGATTTAACTGGAGGTTTTGAAAACCTGAAAATTAAAATTTAATGGTAAGTTTTATACAAGAAAATATAGGCGAAATATTGAGTTACACTTTAGGAGCTGGAGGAGTTGGAATGGCAATTTTGGAGCGAAGAAAAAATAATGCTATTACAAAAGGTGTTGAGGCAGATGCTGAAAGCAAAGAAATTGATAACGGCTCTAAGGTTATTGATATGTATAAATCAGCATTGGATGATTTACCGATTCGGTACGAAAAAAAATATCAAGAAACTTCTCAGTTATGGGAACGAAAGTTTCAAATGATGACCGAAGAAATGAGCCAGCTGGAGTCTTCATATAAGCGAAAAAATAACTTGTTAGAAGACGAGATAAAGCTAAAAAACAAATTTATACTTTCTTTAAAAAGAGAGCTTCGTGAAAAAGACACCGAAAACAAATTGTTAAAAAAGCAACTTAAAGATGCAAATAATAGCACTCAATAAACAATCTTTTTTAGATATCGCAATCTTAACAACAGGTTTAGCCGTTAACGCTTCCTTAATTGCAAGAGCTAATAATAAAGCACCAAGTGAGGTTATTGAAACTGGAGATAAAATTATTATTCCTGAAAATGTTATTTATAATAAAGACCATTTAAACTATTATCAAGCAAAAAAAATACTTCCTGCAACGGCATTAACACAAACTAATATTGATGTAATTACAGGTTGTGAAGGCATCGGATGCTGGGCAATTGGAATTGATTTTAAAGTGAGCTAAAGCTCAGGAATAATTCAAAAAAGACTTAAAAAAGACCATGAAAGTACAAGAAATTAAAGCTAAAATGATAGCCATTAAGGAAAATGAAAGTTCCTTAAAAGACTTAAATAGTACTAGCAAAGTATCTATTTGGAATTTGTTTTTGTTTATCGTGGCTTTTTGTTTTCAAGATTTACGAAGCTATTTTGATGCTCACCGAAAGTACATAGATTATAGATTGGCGCACGAAAAAGCAGGAACATTACCGTGGTACAGAATTATGGCATTAGCTTTTCAAAATGGTTTTGATTTAATTGCTGATACCGATAAATTTAAAAATGAAACAGCAACATCCGAAGAAATAGACGCTTCAAAAATTATAAAATATGCCACCGCAAATGATGGTGAAGTACCAGGAACAATTGTTATAAAAGTTGCCACCGAAATAAACGGAAAACTTTCAAGAATTACGCCACAACAAGAAGAATCTTTAGAGCAGTATTTTGAAGAAATTAAATTTGCTGGAGATGATATTACCGTTATCAATCATTTAGCGGATAAACTATTTTTAACCTTAAAAATTTATAGAGATGCCTTAGTTTTAGATGAAACTGGTATGTCAATATTACACGGAAATAAACCAATTGAAGAAGCTTTACAGCAGTTTATGAAAGAATTGCCTTTTGATGGCGAGTTAATATTGCAAACAATGGTCGATAAATTACAGGCGATTAAAGGCGTTAAAATCGCACATATTGTGGAGGTAAAAAGTAGCTCTTTAGACGCTTCAAAAGATACACACGGAACACCTCAATTAATTGAAGTTAGTAAAATACCCGCAAGTGGTTATTTCGAAATTGAAACTTTTGAAAATATTAGTTATGTGGTATAATATTGATTTTTATAAATGGGCAATACTTTTATTACCTACCGATTTACGCAAACCAAAAATGATTGGTTTTATAAAAACGCTCATATCTCCAGTAGCTAATTTACACGCCGAATTTTTAAAAATGCGGGTTGCTGATGAATTTATTTTAAATCATAATGGGCAAAGATGCTATTTACGTAAAGCCTTAAATGATGTTTTTGATGCCGATTTAAGACGTATCAGAATTGGTGATGGCAATCAATTTGAGCGACATTATATTTATACACGGGCGGAACAAAAACCAGTATTTCTTGGTAAACTTTTTATAAATGATAAAACTGATTATGCCGATACAGGAATTGATTTTATTGTTTACGTACCAGATAGCACTGTAAAATCACAAAAAATAGCACTCGAAAAGTGGATTGAAATATTCAAAAAAGGAACAAAAAAATATAAAATAATTGCGATATGAATTATCTTGATTTTCAACAAAATGGCGGTTTTCCTTTGGAAACAAATACGCTTACCGAAATGCAAAAAGCATGGCAGATTTTTAATGCTTTTGGTTTTTTGGCGGGCGATAAAACAATTATCAGCGGATGCGAAATTAGCGGAAACCAAATAACAAACGGTTTTATTTATTTAGAAGGCGAATTGTTAGAATTTCGTGGCGGTATAAAGCAAAATAGCGTTGTCATTATTCAAGAAGAAACAAAAGCAACTTTTGAAGATAAAACCGAAAAACCTGTTTATTTTACTCGTTATGCAACTTTTGGAGTTTCAGGAAATTCAATTCCTTGGAGTGATTTTAAGCATATTGATAATTTAATAGTTTTATCAAAAAAAGTAAAAGAACTAAAAAAAGAATTAGCAGAAATTAAACCAATTTTCAAAGAAATAAAATACGTTGGTACAAGTGTAACTCAAGCAGAATTACAAAGAGGTTGGTTTATCGCAAACGGACAAAACGGAACTGATAATATTTTAGGGCGTATGCTCGTTGGGTACGATGCTAATCAAACAGAATTTAATAGCATCGGTAAAAAAGGCGGTGAAAAAACACATCAACTAACAAGGTCTGAGATGCCAAGTCATCAACATGAAGGGCGAACACGTTCAGCTGGTAGTCATAATCATGATGTAATGGACGGTTATGACGGTTCTGAAACGGGTTCAATTTTAGGAAATTCTAGCGGGCAATCGAATTTTGCAGGACAAGATTTGAAGCGTGCATTTGTTAGTGGTAATGGTTTAATAAGAGATTCAGGAAGTCATACTCATCATTTTACAACAGATTCTGAAGGAAACGATAAACCTCACAATAATTTACCGCCATACATTGTGGCATTACCAATTCAATTTATAGGATAATGAAGCATCAAGAGAACGTAAAAAAATGGTTTGAAACACACGACAAACCTTCCCAAAAACAATTTTATAACTTCTTTAAATGGATTCGTTGGATTGATGAAAATATTAGTGTCCAAGATATTGAGGGTTTAAATAAATTGTTAATAGCCAAGGCGGATAAACAAGCGTTTAATACGCATTTACAAGATGAAATATTGCATCCTTCGGAAAATGACCGTGAAAATTGGAACGGTAAATTGGATAAAACAGGAACTGCCGTAAACTCGCTAAAACTTGGAAACCATCCGCCTGAATATTATGCGAAAAAAGACCACAATCACGATGATATTTATCAGCTAAAAAATGAAGAAAACGGGGCGTTTATAAGTAGTCAAAAGTTATTGGAGCCAAAAACAGGAAAAGCTTTATTTCCAGAATTAAAAGGCTCAGGGATATCACTTTCAATCAACTCTACTGGGTCAACAGGCTATCCTTATCAATATGGGTCATCTGTTCACTTTTTTTTCGGGTCGAAAACAGAAGGGAGTCAAAACTTGAAACTTCGTGCATTTACATTGTGGAAAGATACGCGTTCTAATACATTGTATCATCAAGGTTATGACGACAATGGTGTAGCTACTGGTTTTAAAAAA
>NZ_OENE01000048.1:36872-224026 GCF_900239495.1 Tenacibaculum finnmarkense genomovar ulcerans | reverse complement strand
TTAAATGTAGATGCCGCTACACTTAATGGTGAATTACCTGCTTTTTACGCCAATTCAGCAACAACTTATAGTAAGGTAGATGTTGATAATGCTATTTTAACATCAATGAACGAGGTTGTTCAAATGCTACTTAATAACCCTGACGTTGAAATTAATTCAATACAGGAGTTATTAGCGGAAATGACCACGGCAGATAATGCTTTAATTGCCTCTATTGCTAATAAAGTCAGCTATGTTGTTTCTCAAAATTTAACGCAAAATCAAAAAAATATTGCCCAGGCGAATATTGGTATTTTCAATACATTTTTAAAATTATCTGGAGGTAAAGTTAAAGGAGATGTCACAATTGAAAACTCAAGGCTTTTCATCGAAAAAACGGGAGGAAGTAAGTTTGGCTTTGCCGCAGACAATCTAGGTATGTTTATTTATGATTATATCAGAGGTGGTTTAGCTGTTCGAATCAAAAACGATAAAGATGTTGATTTTTATGGCGTAACGTCAAGTTTAGGTGGCTTTAAAGTCGGCGACAAAGAAGTTTACCACTCGGGCAACCTGCCAAAACAAACCGTTGCACCAATATCAACAATAACAAGCTACACGGCAAAATCTTCGGATGTTGGTAATGTCGTACCACTATCAAACGCAAATGCACAGATTATTCTAAACACCGCATCATTCCCACGAATTGGCGACACAGCTAAATATTTATATAAAGGAACAGGAACGTGCAAAGTAGCTACATCAGGAAGCGCAAATGAATTAAAAAATATAAATGATACGCTCGAATTTGACGGGCAAAATTCAATGATTGAAATAACCAAAACAGGAGCAAATGAGTATTTCGTTTGCGGTCAATTAATACGTGCGTAATTATGGGAATGAGTAGTTCAAGGAGGTATGGAAGTCCTCCGATACAGACAATAACAATGGTTACCACGAGTACGGAAAGTGATTGGAAGGTTAGGCATGCAGGAAGTGTAGGCGCGATTAAATGGCATGCTTTAGGTAATACTTACGAGAGAAATATGCCTGAGATTAATTTAAGTAGTAGCGCGGGGCGTAAAAAAATCATTATTGAATCTAGCAAGGGGTTGAACGGTTTATATTGTTTAGGAAACGGTTTAACTACATTAGATTTAACCAATAACCCCAGTCTAGTTTATCTAAGCTGTACCGATAACTTTTTAAACATATTAGACGTGTCAAAAAACAACAGATTATTGCAAATAAATTGCAAATATAACTCCAACCTAACAAAAATTCACGTAAACCAAAATCAATTAGATATTTTAAACGGAGTAACGCCACAGCCTGACGATTGGTCTTGGATCAAAGACCCGTCAGCGACTTACGTCCTAAAACAATAATAAAATCATCAAAAGAAAAAGAAACAAAATGGGGATATAAAAAGTCCCCCAACAAAATAAATACTTCTCACAGTAATTTAATTTAGCATCAAAGCCCAGTTGGAGGACATAAGTCTTCTAATTGGGCTTTGCTTGTTTAAAATATTACTGTGAGAGGTACAAAAGTAAGAATATTAATTAAAGTAAGTGTTATATATGATTAAAAATAAATTTAACTACAAGCCACAATTTGGAGTTATTCTACTTGTAGAATCAGAAATGGAACAAAAAGAACTATTTAGCAAGATGAAAAAACTAGGATTAAAAATAAGATTAGTAAACGTATAATTATGAAAATAGAAGTAAATCACAAAACAAAAGATTTTGAAAGCTACAGAGCTTTAAGAGTAAAAAGTTTATTTAACGTTGATAAGGCGGACACATGGAAACACACCGCAGAAATACCAATTGATAATGATGATTGGCAAATTGGTCTTATTATTGGCGCAAGTGGAACAGGGAAAACCTCACTTGGGAAATCATTTTTTAAGGAAAATAAGATTTACAATCCTTATGCCGATTGGGATAATAGTAAACCAATTATAGATTGTATTGCTCCAGACGGAAGTTTTGAAGAAGTAACCGCAGCATTAGCTAGTGTTGGTCTTGGAGATGTTCCGAGTTGGCTAAAACCATTTAACGTACTTTCTAACGGGCAACAATTTAGAGCAGGAATGGCAAGGTTAATTATTGATGCTCCAGATGAAGTTGTTGTAGATGAATTTACAAGCGTTGTAGATAGGCAAATAGCTAAGATTGGCGCATTAGCTTTTGCTAAAGGTTGGAGGCGTAATAAAGGGAAAAAAATAGTTTTATTAAGCCCACATTATGATATAATTGAATGGCTACAACCTGACTGGGTTTATAACACAACAACGCAAGAGCTTAAAAAAAAAAATCTATTTCCGAACGACCAAAAATCAAACTTGATATTTTCAAGACAAACGGAACTTACTGGAAGTATTTTAAAGAGCATTATTATTTAGACTTAAAACACCCACCATGTGCGGAGTATTTTGTTGGAACAGTAAACGGCGAGCTTGTTTGCCACGTGGCTGTAATGCCTATGTTTCAGGCGAATGCTTACAGAGCGTCAAGGCTTGTTGTGATGCCCGAGTGGCAAGGAGCAGGAGTTGGAACTGCCTTTTTAAACCAAATAATGCAATACCATTTAGATGGCTATGGGCGTAGAAATAAAAATTTTCATACATTTTTTCACACGAGCCATCCGCAACTTGCAAATTATTTGCGTTCCTCAGCTAAATGGGAACAAACTAGTGCCAAACTTTATGGTGCTAATAAAAAAAGCTCTATTGAAAGCATAGCAAAAACTGCTAAAAAAGGATCATTTAAAGGTGGTGGCTATGGTGGTCATTTTAGAGCAATTCAAGGATTTAAATTTTTAGGAAATGGAGAAACGTTTTAACGTATTTATAAGCGGTCAAAAGTATTTTGCCGAAATGATTTTAAGCATATGCTTAAAAAAAGGATTTAACGTTGTGGGTGTTTGTTGCCCTTTAGACGATAAGTATATAAGGCCCTTAGCGGCTAAAAATGAAATTCCGATAATTCCTGCGGGAATGCTAAATGGAGATACTTTTCCTAACGGTGTAGACTTAGGGATTACCGCTCATTCATTTGACTACGTGGGTAAAAGAACTCGTTACAAGGCTAAATTAGGCTGGATAGGCTATCATCCAAGTTTATTACCATTACATAGAGGTAAAAGTGCTGTACAGTGGGCAATTAAGATGCGGGAGTCTGTTACTGGAGGAACAGTATTTTGGTTAAATTCTGGAATTGATAGAGGTGATATTGCCTACCAAGATTTTACAATATTACACCCTAAATATTTTAGTTTAAAATTAAAAGTAGCTTCCAGTAGATTATGGAGAGATAAACTGCAACCAATGGGTTTAAATCTTATGAGTAAAGCTTTGGATGATATATCTAGTGGGGTTATAATAAAAAATGCTCAGGATGAAAGTTTATCGACTTTTGAGCCATCTATGGTAGTAACTGATATTTATAAACCTGATTTATTAATGATTGAGTAGCGTAATTAACATTTTTAAATAGTGATTAAATACCTTTTAATCACTATTTAAAGGTGTATTAAATTGGTGAAAAAATGTACTTTTTGTTTTCTTTTTTGGTACTTTTCGTTTTGCCGATTATAAATAGATAATCGGTTAATTTTATCAATAGATTTTAATTCATTTATTAACGATATTAATGCTACGGTAGAATCAATTCCACCAGACCATAATACTTTAATTCCTCCATCAGTCGCATTAATTATTTCACGAGCTCTTTCACTACATATTTCTGAAAATGTTTTTGATGTATTTGATGTTTGAGGTATTTTATCTAAAATGGTAAAATCAATTCCAGAATCTAAATTTTTTGTACGGTCAATTAAAGTAGCACCAAAAAATAGACAACTCTGCAAGTAAATAGGATTTGCTTTTTTCTTAATTTCTTTACTATTGAATAATTGTTTTTTAGATAAATAGTAAATACTATTAAGATTTGACAAAGGCATCATGACGTATTTTTTTACAAGTATTCAAATATATTTTTAGCTTATCTTCTAATAATGATTTTTCAAAATCTTTAAAAGAATGTGTATAAAGTCCTGAGAAATTTAATTTTTCACCTTTTGTAGTAATTTGAAGCAGTAAAAATTTCTTTTTAAAAAACCAAAATCCATTTATAGCTTCTATAACCCATATATTTTTCTTACGGCTTACTTTATAAGTTACATTATATTTTACCTGTTTTTTAGAGTAAGTACCCGATTCATAATTAACTATTTTTTCTCTAATCAAGAAATCTCTTTTTTTAGTTTTACACATTTCATTAAAATCTTTAAGAAATGCATTAATAATTTTATCAATATTTTCGTTGCTCATTTTTTAAATCATAATAGTACCATTAAACATAGGGTGGTTTTTTTCTATTGCTCCAACAGAAGAAAAAATATGTAAAGGAATTGCAATTAAAGGTTTTTCTGTGTCTGTTTCAAAATGATGTGGGCACATTGGTTCAAGAACACAAACAGAACCAGGTTTTAACTCCGTAATTATATTTTTATTTTCAATACCGACAATACTTTTTCCATATCCTTCAATAATTAAAACAACTCTAACAGTTGAATGAATATGATGCTCTTGCTCTTTACTAAAAGCTGGCATTTTTAAGTATTGTAATGTAGGATCTCCTAATCTTATCGGAGGAAATAATTGTTTTGTAGAACAGCCATTTACGTATGGTAAAGTAGTAACTCCTTCCATTGATATAGATGCTTCAGGAGGCATATAACCACGTATTATAGTTGCTAAATGAATAGATTTAATTTTGCAAGGACCTTTTTTAACTTTAGCAAATTTTAAATCATCATCAAAATAATATATGCAGTCTCCAAGTTCTACATCAATAGTATGATTTCCTATAAAAGATTGAAAAAAGTAAAGTTGATTAGAATCACTTTTAAATACTGTAGGTGATTTAGTTTCATAGTAATAAGCTCCAAATGTTTCGTTTGTCATTGGTTTGTTTTAGTCAAATTATATAGGATAATAGAGGTGTTTCCTTTCAATTTTTCACCAAATTTAAGAAATATAAAACGACATTACTAAGAGCTTGTTTAATTTTTTGCAGAATTAAAGCGTTTTGGTAATTGTTTTAAGAATTTTTATTTTTTCAATATGTAAACTTTGTGACAAATTCCAAATAGCATCCTCACTAGCTGAATAAAAAGAGTTTGGTTCTGGGCTATTTTTAGATGATTCTGTAAGTAAATCTCTATTTTTCATCCATTTTTCAGAAAAGTAAAACTCTTCTAATATTTTTGTTTTTTGTATCAATTTTTTAAGCTTTTTATGGTGTTTTTTAATTTGGATAAATTCTTTTTCTACCTCAAAAAGTAAGGAATCCATTTCTTTGAATTCCTTTTTTATAGCATCATTATTCATTTTATAAACTTTTTTTATTGTTTGATTTTTAGTGTTTTATTAATGCCGTTTACATAAAGTTCTATTATATTTAATTGCGATGCTAAATGTGCACCTTTAAAGCCCGAAATATCTTTTGCTTGAATATTTTTAATATAAAAACTCAAATATTTTTTACTAAGTGGAAGATAAGACCAATGCCATTTTTCCATATGATACCCTTTTCGCCCCATATCTTTTGAGGTATATACTTGGTAAAAACCGTAAAGTGGCGCGTTTTTAAGCAGCCAATCGTGTTCTTTTTTTCCTTTTCCTGTATCAAAATAAGAATTATTCAGGTTATTTAAATCAATATCAGTACCCCAATGATGACGCGATGTTGAAGGCATTGCGCTATATTCTAGGATTTTAAGCGCTCTGTCAATTTCTTTTAAAGCATTATATTTCTTCCATTTTCGTTCCCAAATTCCTTTTTGTTCATAAAAGCTTCGAGTACCAGAAATTATTTTTAAATCAATGTTCTCTTTTTTAGCATGCGCATACATTTTTATAAATGCTGCATATACTTCCTTATTAATATAAAGTGTTTTAGAAGCGTGTTTTTTACGAACTTTAGTAAAAGAACTATCTTTTTTGTAATTAAATTTACCTACTATAAAATCAGTGCTGTAGTTGTATTCTTTTTCTTTTATGGTCGTTTTTTCTGTTGCTTTTTGTATTATTTTTGTTGCTATTTCTTCTTTTATGCTTGTTGTAATAGCAATACCACTTGTAATATTGCTGTTTTTTTGTTTATCATTTTTACAAGCATAGCTGTGAATAAGTATAAAAAGTATAAAGATTTTTTTCATTTTAGATGTTTCTTGTTCTCGTAAAATTGTTTTTTGATGAATTGAACGGTTCGTTGAGCTGTTAAATATATAATTAATAAAAAGAGTGAGAAAATATCTAAAGTAAAAAGCTCAAAATATAAGAATATTATATTTTGAGCTTCATGTTTTAAGCGTTGTAATTAATGGCTGTATTTTTTATTTACAGTAATTTTCAGGTGTCATAGCAGCTACCGATTTAATTGCTACTGTTTCTAAAACACTTTCATATTGTTCAGCAAAACCCTCTGTAGCTTTTCCAATGTTTTTTACAGTAAGTTCAGCCATTACAGGTGTATAAGGAGTTTTTTGGTTTCCTATTTCCTTATAATAAAGCGCTCTTAATTTATTACTTGGATCCGTAATCCAATAAGAATTTTCAGCGTCACAAGGTCTAAAAGAGGAAACTTCATGTCCAAAGGTAAGCAAACCTTTGGTTACTTTATTTGAAAAATCAATAGGGTTATTTGACGCTTTTTTTAACGTGTACATTTCAGCAAATTCAGAAGCTGTTTCTTGCCCGTCTTTATCTAATAAAGTCAATTTATTTTCTTTAACGGCATATAGTGTTGTTTGGTTTTCAGAAGCTTTTTCTGATTTTAAAATTACTTTACTACCATCTTTGGTAAATGAAAAAGTTCCTTTGCTATCAAAATAACCATTTTCAGTTCCTAAATATAAATCTGATTTTTCAAATGTTTTATCGTTGTTTAGTTTTACCGTAGTCAAAATTCCAGGGCAACTAGCACAGGGTAAAAAACTACGATATGTACCATTCCAATCTAAAGAAATTTCAGCGGTATGATTATCAACAATTTTTACATCTTCTTTTACATCTTCTTTTATGATGTTTTCAGGATTATTTTTATGCTCGTTGTTTTTGCATCCAAATAAAGCAATTGCAATTGATAAAGCTAAAATGTGTATTTTTTTCATAATTAATATGCGGTTAAAATTTTTTACTAAGGTTGTTGTTTTTCGAAGGCAATTATCGTGCCGTAAATTACTTTTAAAATCAGTCTTTAATCCTGTTTTTGCGCTTTTATAAAATCAGTAATTAAATAACTAATAAATTTACCAACCTGATTGACCGCCGAAGGATCTTGCATAACCGTAGGCGCTCCTTCGCAAATATGTATATAACTAGCATTGGTATTTTTAGCAAAATAATATACAAATTTACGTGTTTGCTGAGGTGAAAAACCACTAGGAGTCATAGCGCTACTAGGAAAACTTTGAATACAATCTAAATCTATTTCAATACCAAAAGGTTTATTTTGAATAAAATTTTCAGCACGTAATAGCTCATTTTCAAAAGGAATCGACTTATAAACTTCTAATTCCTCGTAGGTATTATAGTCAATATTAACATTGCTATGAATGTAGTCAAAAATATATTGTGGGGTGTAATTTTCATGCAAGCCAAACATAAAGTAATTCTCTAAATATTTATGTTCAATTGCATAAGAAAACCCGTTACCGCTATGGCGTTCTTCTAATTTTCGCAAGTCGGTATGTGCATCTAAATTGATCACATTAATCGGCTGTTTTTTAGCTTCGGATAATCCTTTTAAATTCCCGTAAGAATTGTTATGTCCGCCACCAATTATAATTGGAATTTTATTAGCTTTAACGATTTTTTTAACAAGTTCAGATACTTCTTTATCAATCGCTTTAACTAGTAAATTACCTTTTTCTCTATCAGAAGCATTAAAAGTTGAAACGTCGTTTAAAAAATCTAAATAACCTAAAACAAGAATATCTTTTCCGCTGATAAATTGATTTTCTTGGATGTTTAAAAACGATTTTAAAGCAGGAATAAAAGCGGTATGAGCGCCGCCGTTTCCGTAATTCATTTTCACGCCAATATCTTCAGGAACGCCAATAATTACAAAATTAGCGGAACAATTTTCAAGTTCATCTAAAGAAGAAATAGTTTGTACACATTGCCCAATTTTTGTTTCACCTTCTCGTGGATTTACAAAAGTATCAGTATCATTTTGATTGAATATTTTAAGCATTATTTTAAGTTTTTTTTCTAGGAATGTTGTTAGAAGTGAAGGAATCTGATTTTAAGTACTGAATTTAGTCAATAAATGACATAAAAAATCCTCGTATATTTTTGTAAATATACGAGGATTAGTAATGGATTTTAGACGGTATTGTCATTTCGTTATTTTTACATTTGAAGATTTAAATTCAGTTTTGCTCCTAAAGCGTTAAAAATTCGCATAACAGTTTCAAAAGTCACATTTCCAGTGCTATTTTCAAGTCTAGATATTTGAGCTTTTTTAACACCAACTAATTTTCCTAATTGTTCTTGAGTTAGTTTTCGTTTTTTTCGAGCGGTTTTTATCATGTCGCCAATCAATTCGAGTTTTAATTCAAATTCATATTCATCTCTTTCTTCTGTTCCTTTTTTTCCAATTAAAAGGTCTTCTGCTTGGTTTAAAGTGTAACTTTTCATTTCTTTTTATTTTTAAAATATGTTTTTCTAATATTGTCTGCTTTGTCGATTTCTTTCATATCCACTTTGCTAGTTTTCTTGATAATTCCGTGAGTTGCAAAAACTAAAGTTTCGGTTTTATTTTCTTTGTCCCAAAAAGCTAAAAGTCGATATTGTATTCCAGAATACAGTGTTCTAAATTCCCAAATTTCGTCAGTCAATTTTTTGAAAAACTTTGGATCAGATTGTTGTTCGGCTCTTCTTATATTATGGAATATTTTCTTTCTTGCTTTTAGGTTTTGTTTCTCTATAAACTCAAAAGCTTCTTCAAGTAACTTTGTTTCAAATCGTTTTATCATTATGGTTATAAAATCAAATATGATACAAATATATAAAAAGTTTCGTTAATTGTAAACTTAAGGATGGGTTTTTAATGTTTTCCAAACGATTTGTGTTTGGTTTGTGGCGTGTTTTAAGTATTGAATTTTAGATTTTTTTAGATGAGTTTTTTAATTTTTCATTATTGTTTAAAATATTCAATTGGATTTAAATAAAATATTTTTTTCCAACCTTGTTTTTCTGAATCAATTCTCCAAACGTATGGAATTATTGTCAAAATAGAGTAGTGCAAGTGTGGCGATTTTCCAGCTGCATTTCCACTTGTTCCAACTGTTCCGATTGTTGAATTTTTATTTACAAAAGAAAAACAGGGTGTTCTTAATTCATCCAGATGTGCATAATAATGAATTCTCCATTTAGGGCCAAGAACAACAATTACTTTTCCTCCAACATTTATTTCGCCAGTATATAATACCAATCCAGAAGTAGCTGAATTAATTTTAGTTCCTTTTTTAGCAAAAATATCCACCCCTTTGTGAGTAACTGATTTTCCCCAAGGATAAAACCAAAATGATTTGGAATTGTAGTCATATTTCGTTGCACCTTTTACAGGCATATTCAAATTTTGAGGAATTAAAAACCCGATAATTGAAACTGTAAGAACCCCCAATAAAACTTTTTTCCTTTTTTTCAATTTCCTTCAATTTTAATGATAACCAATATTTTATATATAGTTTTTTATGTTTTTAAAACACTAAATTTACTAATAACTTGCTAATTGCATGTAGTATTGGGCATGGTTTTTTTCTTTATCCATTCTAAAATTTCTCTTTCATTTATTATTGACCAAGAATGTGGATTTCTTTTTCCGTTTTTTCGGTAACCTCTATTTTTAGATGCTATATATGATGTTTTAAATCCATTTTTTTTTAATTCGTTATGTAAATTTTTTAATTGAAAACTATTTGTTTGCTCAAAACCTCTGTTATAAACAGTTCTATTAAATTCGAAGGCTGGTTCTGTATAAAATACCAATTCGGTTTCTTTAAATTTTACATTTTCAATATATTTTAAAGTATCTAAATATGGTGAAAATATTTTATATTCCTCTAAATTTTCGTTGGGTTTTCCTATTTTTTGATTTAAATAATTTAAAAGGAAAGTAGATTCATTTACAAGAATAGAATTATTTTGCTCAACTTTCTGTTCACAGTTTTTATATAATTGTATTAAATCTACAGGAGAATCCACAACAAAAATTCCTTTTGGACTAAATTCCCCATTTTTATAAAAAGTCAGGTGTTTCCCTAATTGTAAGGCAAGATTTCCACCCGCAGAAAATCCACCAATATAAATGTCGTTTCCGTTGATGTTATTTTCGCTTATTATTTTCCAAACAAGTTTTGTGGTTTTTTCTTTTTCTAATTTATTCAGGAATAAATTTCTATTTATGTTAATAATTAAGACGGAAATGTTTTTATCTAAAACACTTTTAATTAAATTCGATTCGCTTTTAACTGTTTGATTATTTCCTCCAAAACCTGGAAATAGAATTAATAATTCTTTATGATTTCTTGGAACTATTAATTCATAAGATTCAGAATTAATAGTTAGCTCTTCTTTAGTGTAAGTTCTACAACTAAATAAAAATAAAATTGTTAATATGTATATGATTTTTTCCAAATTAGGCACAACGGCTTAAATATATGTACTATTAATTATCCCATAAACTATAAGCAAACAAAACAATCTAAATCATTTTCCCATTAATAAAAACGCTATCAATTAATACAGAACCAAAATTATAAGGAATTGCACCATAACTTAAAATTTCTTTTGTAATGATAAAATTAGCCTTTTTCCCAATGGTAATACTTCCAACTTCTTCGGATAAATCCATAGCGTAAGCACCGTTAATAGTTGCTGCATTAATCGCTTCTTCAGGAGTCATTTTCATTTTAATACAAGCAGTTGCAACCACAAAGTTCATGTTTCCCGAAGGCGTAGAACCAGGGTTAAAATCGGTTGCTAAGGCTAAAGGCAATCCAGCTTCAATAATTTTACGAGCAGGCGTATAAGGAATACTTAAAAAATACGAGCAAGAAGGCAGGGCAACAGGCATGGTATTGGTATTTTTCAAAGCATTAATATCATCTGAATTCATAATTTCTAAATGATCTACCGATAAGGCATCGTGTTTTACACTTACTTGAACACCGCCAATAGTTGTAAATTGATTTACGTGTACTTTAGCTCTTAAACCGTGTTTTTTACCCGCTTCTAAAATTCGGTCGGTATCTTCTACTGAAAAATAGCCAGTTTCACAGAAAGCATCAATAAAATTAGCTAAATTTTCTTCGGATATTTTAGGTAACATTTCATTGACAATTAAGTCGATATAACCGTCTTTATTATCTTTATATTCCTTAGGAAAAGCATGTGCACCCAAAAAAGTAGCTTTTATAGGAAGATTGTAATTTTCTTTTAGTTTTTTAATAACACGCAACATTTTTAATTCGGCATCAACGGTTAAACCATAGCCCGATTTAATTTCAACAGCACCCGTACCAAGCTTCATAACCTCCTCTAAACGAACTGCCGATTGAGCGTATAAATCCTCTTCAGAAGTTTGTTGTAATTTTTTAGCAGAATTTAAAATTCCACCGCCATTATTCGCAATTTCTTCATAAGTTAAGCCGTTAATTCTATCTACAAATTCTTGTTCTCGATTTCCTGCATAGACAATATGTGTGTGTGAATCGCACCAAGTTGGCAGTATCATTTTACCTGTACAATCAATTTTTTCATCAAAATTAATCCCTTTTAAATCGGCTGATTTTAACTTTTTCATTTCGCCAAAATCAATTATTTTATCATCTTTAATTAATAAAAAGGCATTTTTAATTGTTGGTAAAATAGCCATTGCTGCTCCTGAAACTTTTTTAACAGCAGCATCTCTAACTTGAATTAATTCTTTAATATTTATGAATAATGTGGTCATGTAATTGTTTTTTTTTGATAAATGAGCCGTAAAATGCGCTCATTTTTAAAATTTACTATAAAATAAATAAAAAACAAGAGGCTTAAAAACCCTTGTTGCATATATACCTAAATATAATGAGAATAATTAGGGGTTTATTATGAGTCTGTTTAAAAATTAAATAAACTGTCAGTTCGAGTGATTTTTTTCCTTCAAAAAAATTGTATCGAGAACTTTTTAGCATAAAATTCATCAACATAAAAGAATTCAAATTCTCGATACAATTTTAACTCCTTTTAGTCATTAAAATCACTCGAATTGACAAGAATTATCAAAAAAAAGCTAAAAACCGTGGCTAATCAGGATGTGAAACTGAACTAAATTCAGTTTGACGGATTCGATTTCTTATTTTTCTGTTACAAAACTTTTTTAGATGAAATTTAAACAGGCTCTATAAATTATAATACTGTAAACTTTCGATAATTAATTGATTTGTAACGGTGCAATTAATTTTAAAATCCCCAAAATCGTTTAAAAGGACGAAGTTAATTTCTCCGCCAATATTTTTCTTGTCGTGTTTCATCAATTCTAAAACAGGCGCAAAATCGGCTTCTAAAATAGCTGTTTTACCGTAAATAGCAAGAATTGTTTTTTTAACATCCGCTACTTTATCCGAAGGAAAACCTAAAACTTTAGCAGAAAGATAAGCTTCGCAAACCATACCGATAGCAATTGCTTCGCCATGTGTTAACGTATCTTTATGTGCGCTTTCTAAAAAATAAGATTCTATTCCATGTCCAATTGTATGCCCCCAATTTAAGGCTTTACGAACGCCGTGTTCTTTTGGATCTTCTAGAACAACTTCGTTTTTAATTTCAATAGAACGATGAATTAAATCAACAATATTTAATTTTGGATTGCTTTTAATTTCATTGTATAAATGAACATCATGCGTCATTCCGTATTTAATAATTTCGGCAGTTCCTGACCTAATTTCTCTAGGCGAAAGGGTTTGTAAATATTCAGGATCTAAAACCACCATTTGAGGATTGGCAAACAAACCAATCTGATTTTTTAAAACACCTAAATCAACACCCGTTTTTCCGCCAACCGAAGCATCTACCATACTTAATAAAGTGGTTGGAATGTTTACAAAATCAATTCCTCGTTTAAATGTTGAGGCTACAAAACCGCCTAAATCGGTAATAACGCCACCACCCAAAGTAATTAAAACACTTTTTCTGTCGGCACCTAATTCGGTCATAGCGCTCCAAACACCTGCACAGGTTTCTAGGTTTTTATGAATTTCACCAGCATCAATTTGAATGACTTCAATTTTTTTATCGGTTTCTAATAATTCGATAAAACGAGGATAACAATGTGTAATCGTGTTATCATCTACTACTATAAAAATAGTAGAATACTGCTTATTACGAATTAAATTGGCTAAGGATGTGTATCCTTTTTCGTTAAAATCAATAGGGTAGGTTACTGCTTGAATAGAAGTCATTTTTGTTTGAAAATTTAAAGCAAAAATAAATAGAAAAAATTAAAATATATCATACAGTAGATTTATATTTGTGTTTGAAATCAAAATAATAGGACTTCCTACAATGACACTTTTTAACAACACCGAAACTGCTTTTAAATTAAAGTCTGACTCAGAGTTAGAACGCGCATATTTTTTATTTAAAATGATACAAAATCAGCCAATGGTTCGTATTGGTACCGCTGTCACTAATTTTGCCTTAAAGGCGCACTTACCTGTTGAGGGTTTAATTCGTTCAACTGTTTTTGACCACTTTTGTGGTGGCGTAACAGAAGATGATTGCTTGCCTAACATAGAAAAAATGCACCAAAAAGGAAATGTGCACAGTATTTTAGACTACTCTGTTGAAGGGAAAGAAGATGAAGCGCAGTTTGACAACGCTTTAAAAATGACCTTAAAAACGATTGATTTTGCTGAAGAAAAAAAATCAATTCCGTACGCTGTTTTTAAACCAACAGGGTTTGGACGTTTTGCTTTATATCAAAAGTTAACAGAAAACCAAGCACATACTACTCCAGAAAAAGCAGAATGGGAAACCGTTGTTGCTCGTTTTCATACAGTTTGTAAAGCTGCAGTAAAAAAAGACGTTCCTTTATTAATTGACGCAGAAGAAAGTTGGATGCAAGATGCCGCCGATGATTTAATTGAAGAATTAATGGAAACGTATAATAAAGACAAAGCAATTGTTTTTAATACGCTACAAATGTATCGCCATGATCGTATGGATTATTTACGTGGTTTACATCAAAGAGCCCACCAAAAAGGATACCATATTGGTTTGAAAATAGTACGTGGTGCTTACATGGAAAAAGAACGTGAAAGAGCGGAAGAAAAAGGCTATAAATCGCCAATATGTAAAGACAAACAAGCTACTGATGACAACTATAACGAAGCAGTTCGTTTTATGATGGAGCACAAAAATATGGCTATTTTTGCAGGAACTCATAATGAAGAGAGTTCTTATTTATTGATGAATTTGGCAAAAGAATACAGTATAAAAGCAACGGATAATCGCATGTGGTTTGGGCAGTTATACGGTATGAGCGATCATATTAGTTTTAACTTATCTAAAGAAGGTTATAATGTAGCAAAGTATGTTCCTTTTGGCCCGGTACGTGACGTGATGCCTTATTTAATCCGTAGAGCCGAAGAAAATACTTCGGTAGCAGGGCAAACATCAAGAGAGCTTAATTTGATAAAAATAGAGCGAAAACGACGTAAGTTGTAAAGTTATTAATAGAATTAATTCCAAATATATTACCTAGTGCTTTTAGAGAATATGAGCAATATTTAGACAAAGAATAATAATTCATCGACTATTTACAGTATATTTATATATAAAACACTAGTTTTGCAACTTTAAAAAACGACCAAGAATGCAACCAATTAGAAATATTGCTATTATAGCCCACGTTGACCACGGTAAGACCACTTTGGTAGATAAAATTATAGATCAAGCAAAAATATTAGACGATCGTAAAGAACGTACTGATTTATTGTTAGATAATAACGATTTAGAACGTGAAAGAGGGATTACAATTCTTTCTAAAAACGTATCAGTAAACTATAAGAACACAAAAATCAACGTAATTGATACCCCTGGTCACGCCGATTTCGGAGGTGAAGTAGAGCGTGTATTAAAAATGGCTGATGGTGTTTTATTATTAGTTGATGCATTTGAAGGACCAATGCCACAAACTCGTTTTGTATTAGGTAAGGCCTTAGAATTAGGATTAACTCCTATTGTTGTAGTTAACAAAGTAGATAAAGAAAACTGTACTCCTGACATCGTACACGAAAAAGTTTTTGACTTAATGTTTGCTTTAGAAGCTACTGAAGAGCAATTAGATTTTACTACTATTTACGGTTCTGCAAAGAACAACTGGATGAGTACTGACTGGAAAAATGAAACTGATAACATCGTACCTTTATTAGATGCTGTATTAGAATCTATTCCTGCAACTAAGTATAACGAAGGAACACCACAAATGCAAATTACTTCTTTAGATTTTTCTTCTTTTACAGGAAGAATTGCTATTGGACGTATTTTCCGTGGAGATTTAGAAGCTGGTAAAGATTACATGTTATGTAAAGCTGACGGTACTACTAAAAAAGTAAGAATTAAAGAATTACACGTATTCGAAGGAATGGGTAAAGTTCAGGTAGATAAAGTTCCTTGTGGAGATATTTGTGCAATTACAGGTATTGATGGATTCGAAATTGGTGATACGATTGCTGATTTAGAAAACCCAGAAGCATTACCAAGAACAGAAATTGACCAACCTACTATGAGTATGTTGTTTACAATTAATAACTCTCCTTTCTTCGGAAAAGAAGGTAAATTTGTAACTTCTCGTCATATTCGTGACAGACTGTTTAAAGAATTAGAAAAGAATTTAGCTTTAAAAGTTGAAACTACTGATTCTGAAGATAAATTTAACGTTTTTGGACGTGGAGTATTACATTTATCTGTATTAATAGAAACAATGCGTCGTGAAGGATATGAATTACAAGTGGGAAGACCACAAGTAATTATCAAAATGATTGATGGTAAGAAACATGAGCCAATGGAAACATTGTCTATCGATGTACCAGAAGATGTTGCTTCAAAAGCGATTAACTTAGTATCTTTAAGAAAAGGAGATATGTTAGTTATGGAGCCAAAAGGAGATTTACAACATTTAGAATTTTCTATCCCTTCTCGTGGATTAATTGGTTTAAGAAACAAGATTTTAACAGCAACTGGAGGTGCAGCAATTATCAACCACAGATTTAGTGAATATGGTCCTTATAAAGGAGACTTTACTGAAGAAGTAAAAGGAGCTATCGTTTCTGCTGCAACTGGTAAAGCTACTGCTTATGCGTTAAACCGTTTACAAGATAGAGGTAAGTTTTTTATTGATGTAAATCAAGAAATTTATGTTGGACAGGTAATTGGTGAAAACAGTAAATCTGATGAGATGGCTGTAAACTTAATTAAAGGAAAGCAATTAACAAACATGCGTAAATCTGGTACAGATGATGCTATGAAAATTGCTCCGAAAATTGATTTTTCTTTAGAGGAAAACATGGAATACATTAAAGCTGATGAGTACTTAGAAGTTACTCCATTAAGTTTACGTATGCGTAAAATTAACTTTAAAGCATAATTTTAAAAATTATATTTTAAAATTTTTATATAAAAAACCACCTATTTTTAGGTGGTTTTTCGTTTTCGTGTTTTAAGAGTAATGTGATTACTTTTTATTATAAATAACTCTTTTTCTCTTTTTTGAATTTTAGTATAATCATAATTAGCCATTACAGGAAAATTAATAGACCATTCAAAAGGAATCACTTTTTCTCTTAAAGAAGCTTCTGAATCAAATATTCTAGCAAGATTTGCGTATAATTCAAATAAATTATCTTCTTTTAATTGTTCAGTTTCTAAGTCGGAACGTTTTAATAATTCAATATTTTCACAAGAATCAGTATCTAAAATGGTTTTTAAAATAGTTTTATCTGTTCCTCCTAATGAATGACCGATTACTAAAACATCATATCCATCTTTAAAAGTAGCTAATTGATTAAGTACTTTTCTGTAATTTTTGCTTTTTAAATAATCAAAAGTTTTAAAATATTTTAGAAAATTATTATTTTTACTAGCTTTCATTTGTTGATACATTTCGTCTGTATCATCTCCGTAACCAAAAATAATATCTTCGGATAAACTATTGTGAATGTGTATGTTATTTCTGCCTAAAGAAGAGTTTGTATAGTTTTCTATTGTATTTGTATAATTAAAATTAATGAAAGAGACATTTTTTCTGTCTATAAAATGATTTTCAAAAGAATTACTTACAGAAGTATTACGTGTTGGTTTTATTTTATCTTTTAAATATTTTTTTAAAGCTTCTTTTATTTCTTGGAAATCAAGATTTAAAGCATCAATTCTTTCTACAAAAAGAGGCTGATCTTCATCATTGTATTTATCATGGAATATATTTAAAAGCTCATCGTAATATGCTTGTTCAATATCGAACCAGTTTTCAAAGGAATTTGAATATAGTTTCGCTAAAAAGGAATTTGTTAATATATTTTGTAATAAATATAATTTATCATTAATACTTTTTTTAATTTCTTGGTTTTTTTTAGTTATTAATATTTTAATAAAAATCTGTAATTCAGTGTCTTTTTTATCTTTTATTAAATTTATTGATAGCTTTTTTTGAAAACTCTCCATACTTGGATTTTCTTTTAAAAAGGTAACCTCTTTTATTTTTTTCTTAAAATTATTGTTAATAATGGTAGATTTATCTATGTTTTTTGTAATTTCATTAAGAATAACTTCTTCTAAATAATAATTTGCAAAATCATTATAACTTGTTTTTAATCCGTGGGCTAAATCAAAGCCATTACCGATAATTACAATTAAATTTCTACTCTTTTCTTTCATAATTTTTTAAGTAAATATAATTAACAATTACCAACATTTTGTTTAATTTTAATTTTTCCTTGTGAGATAAAAAAAAAAGACAAATATTTGTAGTATCAAAATAAGAACATGAATTTTAATCAATTACATCATCATCATCATATTTGCACTCAAGCGAACTGAAGATGTATTGACTAAAAACAACACATATTTTAAACCCGTTTGAGTAAATCAAACGGGTTTTTTCATTTCTAAAAATAGAAGTTTACTACACCTTATACATTTACTCAAACTAATTAATCAACAAAATGAGTAAATTAAAAATTGCAATTCAGAAATCAGGAAGATTAAACGAAGATTCATTAAGTCTTTTAAAAAGTTGTGGTATTTCTATCGATAATGGAAAAGATCAGCTAAAAGCTTCTGCAAGTAACTTTCCTTTAGAAGTTTTTTATCTTCGAAATGGCGATATTCCACAGTATTTAAAAGATGGCGTTATTGATATTGCTATTATCGGTGAAAATTTATTAATCGAAAAAGGAGGCGATATTGAGTTTATTGAAAAATTAGGATTTTCTAAATGTAAAGTGTCGTTGGCAATTCCAAAATCAGAGGAATATACAGGATTGTCTTATTTTCAAGATAAGAGAATTGCTACTTCATATCCAAAAACTGTTCAACGTTTTTTAGCTTCAAAAAATATTACTTCTCAATTACATATTATTAACGGTTCTGTTGAAATTGCTCCAAATATCGGCTTGGCAGACGGTATTTGTGATATTGTATCAAGCGGATCTACTTTATTTAAAAATAACTTAAAAGAAGTAGAAGTTATCTTAAAATCGGAAGCTGTTTTAGCGGTTTCTCCAAAATTAGAAGCATCCCAAAAAGAAATTTTAGACAAGTTACAATTCAGAATTCAATCGGTTTTAAAAGCAAGACGCTCAAAATATATTTTATTAAACGCTCCTAATGATAAACTAGAAAAAATCATCAATATTTTACCAGGAATGAGAAGCCCAACGGTATTGCCTTTATCAGAAAAAGGCTGGAGTTCGGTACATTCAGTTTTAGATAAAAATGAATTTTGGGAGGTTATAGACGAACTTAAAAAGAATGGAGCAGAAGGTATTTTAGTATGCCCGATTGAAAAAATGGTTGTTTAAAAAGGGGTGTTTAATAAAAATTCAAGAAGAGATAACATGAAAATTATAAAATATCCAGCAAAAAAAGATTGGGCATCGTTGTGTAAAAGAGCGATTTTAAATCAAAATAATTTACAAGAAACGGTTCAAACTGTTTTAAATGATGTCAAAATCAATCAAAATAAAGCCTTAACAAAATATGCAAAATTATTTGATAAAGTTTCTTTAACATCTTTTGAAATAAATCAACAAGAAATTGAAGAAGCTGATAAATTAGTCAGTTCAGCGTTAAAAGAAGCAATTCAATTAGCAAAAAGTAATATTGAAATTTTTCATACTTCTCAAAAAGAAGAAGAAAAGAAAGTAATAACCACCAAAGGTGTTACTTGTTGGCGTAAAAGTGTGGCTATTGAAAAAGTTGGTTTGTATATTCCTGGAGGTTCTGCGCCGTTATTTTCAACAATTTTGATGCTCGCCATTCCTGCAAAAATAGCAGGTTGTAAAGAAATCGTATTGTGTACGCCTCCAAATAAAGAAGGAAAAGTGCATCCTGCAATTTTATATACGGCTCAATTAGTTGGCGTTACCAAAATTTTTAAAGTTGGCGGGGCTCAGGCAATCGGAGCAATGGCGTATGGTACAGAAACAATTCCTAGTGTGTATAAAATTTTAGGGCCGGGAAATCAGTATGTAACCAAGGCGAAAGAATTAGTGCAACAACAAGGAATTGCCATTGATATGCCCGCAGGACCAAGTGAAGTTTTAGTAATTGCAGACCAAACTTCAAACGCTAAATTTGTGGCTTCTGATTTATTATCGCAAGCCGAACACGGAGCGGATAGTCAAACGGTTTTACTAACAACTTCAACAGAAATTGCTCAAAATATACTTATTGAAGTAAACACACAATTAAAAGAATTATCTCGAAGAGAAATTGCCGAAAAAGCACTCGAAAATAGCTTTGTCATCATTTTAAATTCTTCCGATGAAATGATTTCTTTTAGTAATGAATATGCGCCTGAACATTTAATTATAGCTTCTGAAAATGCATCAACATATATTGATAAAATTAGCAATGCAGGTTCGGTTTTTTTAGGAAATTATAGCTGTGAAAGTGCAGGAGATTATGCTAGTGGAACAAATCATACGTTACCAACAAACGGATATGCAAAAAATTATAGCGGTGTTTCTTTAGATAGTTTTATCAAAAAAATTACGTTTCAACAAGTAACAAAACAAGGAATAGCTACTATCGGAAAAGCAATAGAATTAATGGCAGAAGCCGAAGGTTTACAAGCACACAAAAATGCTGTTACTTTACGATTAAAAGATATTGAGAGAAATTAAAATAAGAAAATAAGATGTTTAATTTAGATAAAATAGTTCGCCAAAATATAAAGAAATTAAAAGCATACTCATCAGCAAGAGATGAATTTAAAGGAATTGCAGAAGTGTATTTAGATGCAAATGAAAATCCTTTTGGCGATTTAAATAGATATCCAGACCCAAAGCAAACAAAAATTAAAAAACGATTATCAGAGATTAAAAAAGTTGCTGAAAATCAAATTTTTATAGGAAATGGTAGTGATGAAGTAATTGATTTAGCCTTCAGGATTTTCTGTGAACCATCAAAAGATAAAGCCTTAACATTTTCGCCTACGTATGGAATGTACGATGTTTCTGCAGGTATTAATGATGTTGAGTTGATTAAACAACTTTTGGTAAATGATTTTCAAATAAGTTTGAACCAATTAGAACCATATTTAGATATGGAGGATGTGAAAATTATATTTATTTGTTCGCCAAATAATCCAACAGGTAACTGTTTTGATGATGAAACGATTGAATATATATTAGAAAATTTTAATGGAGTAGTACTAATTGATGAAGCTTATATTGATTTTAGCTCAAGAGCTTCTTATAGTACTAAATTAGAGAAATATCCAAATTTAATTGTCAGTCAAACTTTCAGTAAAGCTTGGGGATTGGCAGGAGTAAGAGTAGGTGCAGCATACGCAAATCGGCAGGTTATCGATTTGTATAATAAAGTAAAACCACCGTATAATGTGAGTGCTTTAAATCAAGAAGCTGTAATAGCATCTTTAGATAATTTAGCTCAGTTTGAAATCAATAAAAATAATATTATCAACGAAAAAGAAACGTTGATAAATGAATTGAAAAAGATTGATTTTGTAAAAAAAATATATCCAACTGAAGCTAATTTTATTTTAATCGAAGTAACAAATGCAGATTTAATTTATAATAAATTAGTTTCTGAAAAAATAATTATCAGAAATAGAACAACATTAATTGATAATTGTTTGCGAATTACCGTAGGAAAATCCGAAGAAAATCGAAAACTAATAAAAACATTAGCAAACCTCACAGGTTTTTAAAACCTGTAAGGTTTCTTATCAGAATAGAAGAAAAAACATGAAAAAAGTATTATTTATAGATAGAGACGGAACTTTAATTAAAGAACCAGCAGACCAGCAAACAGATTCATTCGAGAAATTAGAATTTTATCCGAAGGTATTTCAAGGATTAAGTAAAATAGCCAAAGAATTAGATTTCGAATTAGTTTTAGTTACAAATCAAGATGGATTAGGAACAGAAGTATATCCAGAAAATACTTTTTGGCCAGTACATAACTTTGTTATGAGAACTTTAAAAGAAGAAGGAATTGTTTTTTCAGAAGAAATTATTGATATCACTTTTGCAAAAGACAATCAGCCAACAAGAAAACCAAACACAGGTTTGTTAACTAAGTTTTTTTCTGAAGAATATGACTTGTCAAACTCATTTGTTATTGGAGATCGTTTAACAGATGTTGAATTAGCTAAAAATTTAGGAGCAAAAGGGATTTATATCAATGATGAAACTTTTTTAGGTACTGATGAAATTACCGTTAAAAGAAGTGAATTAGATGATTTTATCGCTCTAGAAAGTAGCGATTGGAATGCTATTTATGAGTTTTTAAAATTAGAAGAAAGAACTTCTGAAATTGTTAGAAATACCAATGAAACTAAGATTGATATTAAATTAAATCTTGATGGAACAGGTAAAAGTAACATTAGTACAGGAATTGATTTTTTCGATCATATGTTAGATCAAATTGCACGTCATGGGCAAATGGATTTAGATATTCAAGTTAAAGGAGATTTAGAAGTTGATGAACACCATACTATTGAAGATACTGCAATTGCGTTAGGGGAAGTTTTTAATACTGCTTTAGGTAACAAATTAGGAATAGAACGTTACGGATTTTGTTTACCAATGGATGATTGTTTAGCACAAGTAGCTATTGATTTTGGTGGTAGAAATTGGTTAGTTTGGGAAGCTGATTTTAAAAGAGAAATGATTGGTAAAATGCCAACAGAAATGTTTTTTCACTTTTTTAAATCGTTTACTGACGGTGCAAAATGTAATTTAAATATAAAGGCCGAAGGTGATAATGAACATCATAAAATAGAAGCCATTTTTAAAACATTTGCCAAAGCAATAAAAGTAGCTGTAAAAAGAGACAGTAGTAAAATGATTTTACCATCAACAAAAGGAATGCTATAATTCATAATTAATATGATTGCAATAATAAAATATAACGCCGGTAATATACGATCGGTTCAAAATGCGATTACTCGTTTAGGGTATGATAGCATTATAACCGATAATCCTTCGGAAATTTTAAAGGCTGATAAAGTAATTTTTCCTGGTGTTGGTGAAGCTAGTTCAGCAATGGCATATTTAAAAGAGCGTAAATTAGACGAGCTTTTAGTATCGTTAAAACAACCTGTATTAGGTATTTGTTTAGGGTTACAGTTAATGGGAGCTTCATCAGAAGAAGGAAATACCACTTGTTTAGGAATTTTTAATACGGTAACAAAACAATTTCCTCCTTTAAAAAAAGTTCCGCATATGGGATGGAATAGTTTTTCAGAAATAAAATCATCAAAAATAATAGAAAACTTAACTATTACTGATGATGTTTATTACGTACACGGTTTTTATGCAGAAGTTTGTGAAAACACTATAGCAACCTGTAATTATATACAGCCTTTTAGTTCAATAATGCAAAAAGATAATTTTTATGCAATGCAATTTCACCCAGAAAAATCAGCAAGTGTGGGTGAAAAATTATTGAAAAATTTTTTAGAATTATAAAATAGTAAAGATGAGAATTATACCAGCTATAGATATTATTGAAGGAAAATGTGTACGCTTAACTAAAGGTGATTACGCAACCAAAAAAGTATATAACGAAAACCCTATTGAAGTAGCAAAGGAGTTTGAAGACAACGGAATAGAATATTTACATTTAGTTGATTTAGACGGAGCAAAATCACAACATATTGTAAATTATAAGATTTTAGAACAAATAGCAGCCAAAACAAATTTAAAAATAGATTTTGGTGGAGGTTTAAAATCTGATGAAGATTTACGTATTGCTTTTGATAACGGAGCAAATCAAATAACTGGAGGTAGTATTGCAGTTAAAAATCCTGATGTTTTTACAGGATGGATAAATAAGTATGGAGGTGATAAAATTATTTTAGGTGCCGATTGTATCAACAGAAAAATAGCAACTCACGGATGGTTAGAAACATCAGAAGTTGATGTTGTTGATTTTATCAAACAATACGAAGAAATAGGTGTAAAAAATACTATTTGTACAGATGTTGCTAAAGATGGAATGTTACAAGGAGCATCAGTTGATTTGTATAAAGAAATTTTAAGTAAAAGTGATGTAAATTTAATTGCTAGTGGAGGTGTTGCTAGTATTGATGATTTAATTCAGTTAAAAGAAATAGGTTGCGAAGGTACTATTTTAGGAAAAGCAATTTATGAGGGGTATGTAACTTTAAAAGAATTACAAAAGTTATGTTAAAAAAAAGAATAATACCTTGTTTAGATATTAAAAACGGAAGAACTGTAAAAGGTGTTAATTTTGTTGATATTAAAGATGCTGGAGATCCGATTGAATTAGCAAAACAATATGTAAAAGATGGCGCTGATGAGTTAGTATTTTTAGATATTACAGCTACTTTAGAAAATCGAAAAACATTAGTTGATTTAGTTGAGCAAATAGCACAAGAAATAAACATACCATTTACAGTTGGAGGAGGAATTAGTACTGTTGAAGATGCATCGAAATTAATTCAAGCAGGAGCTGATAAGGTGAGTATTAACTCATCGGCAGTAAAAAATCCGCAGTTAATTACTGATTTAAAAAACAGATTCGGTAGTCAGTTTGTAGTAGTTGCTATTGATACTAAACATGTAAATGATACATGGAAAGTATTTACTAAAGGAGGTACTCATGAAACCGAATTAGAAACCGTATCGTGGGTTAAAGAAGTTGAAAAATTAGGCGCAGGCGAAATTTTATTAACTTCAATGAATAGTGATGGAACTAAGGCAGGTTTCGCCTTAGATATTACAAATTCGGTTAGTAAAGCAGTAAATATTCCTGTAATTGCTTCAGGAGGCGCAGGGAAAGAAGTACATTTTAAAGATGTATTTACAAAAACTCAAGCAAGTGCAGGACTGGCCGCAAGTATTTTTCACTTCGCAGAAATACCGATTCCAAAATTAAAAAAATATTTAAAAGAACAAAATATAGCAGTAAGATGAATATAGAATTGAATATAGATTTTACAAAATCAGACGGATTAGTGCCTGTAATAATTCAGAATGATACCACATTACAAGTGTTAATGTTAGGGTATATGAACGAAGAAGCGTTCTTAAAAACAAAAGACACAAATAAAGTTACTTTTTTTAGCAGGAGCAAAAACAGGTTGTGGACAAAAGGAGAGGAGTCTGGTAATTTTTTATCCGTAAAAGATATTCAAATCGATTGCGATAACGACACTATTTTAATAAAAGCAATACCAGCAGGACCAACTTGTCATAAAGGAACGACTTCTTGCTTTGCAGATGAAACTCCAAAAGGTTTTTTATATGAATTAGAGCGTATTGTTTCTGATAGAATTGATACAGATCATCCAACATCTTACACCAATAAATTGTATAAAAGAGGGATTAATAAAGTGGCTCAAAAAGTTGGTGAAGAAGCTGTAGAGCTTGTTATTGAAGCAAAAGATAATGATGCCAATTTATTTAAAAATGAAGCTGCCGACTTATTTTATCATATTGTAATTCTTTTAAAAGCAAAAGGTTTTACGTTAAGTGAAATTGAAGCAGTTTTAAAAGAAAGGAATTAAATGATTTATAGTATTTTTGCAAAATGAATGAATTTCAACAACTAAGAGATACTTTAAACGAAAGCGTTTTAAATAATAATTTTGTAAAATTAACTTTAAGCAAACCTATCAAAAAAAGTGATGGATTACCAAACGTATATGTTCGATTGGTAAAGATAAAAGGCGCAGAAATGTTCCAATTTACCTATCATTATAATACCAATGATAAGGTTCAAAATTATACAATTTCTGAAGCTATTACCGAAATAGAAATTCTATTGATGGATAACTTTAGAGCGGCAACTTTGTTTACCTTAACCAAAGATTTATTGATATTTATCTCTAAAAGAAAATTAGTTTCTTACCGAGAAAATATGGCGAGTTTCAAAAATAAATTACCTGAAACCCACGATAAACCAAAAGAACGCTTAGCCGAAGCAGGGAGTTATTTGCATCATTTAGGAATTACAGATAAACAAGGAAAGGTAATTCATAAAATGGCTGATAAATACCGTCAAATCAATAAATATTTAGAAATTATTGAAGGCTTATTAAAATCTACACGATTACCAAAACATATTAATATTGTTGATATGGGATCGGGTAAAGGCTATTTAACCTTTGCTTTGTACGATTATTTGGTAAATCAAAAAAAGTACAGCGCAACTGTTACAGGTATTGAATTGCGTAAAGAATTGGTCGATTATTGTAATGATGTTGCCGAAAAATCAGCCTTTACAAAATTATCGTTTGTAGCACAGCCAATTCAAGAATACGACAACAATAAAATTGATATTTTAATCGCTTTGCATGCCTGCGATACCGCTACTGACGATGCTATTTATAAAGGATTATCGGCAAAAGCAGAACTGATTATTTGTGCACCTTGTTGTCATAAACAAATCCGTCAGCAAGTAAAAGGAAAAGAGCAAGAAAGCCCGTTATTAAAATACGGAATTTTTAAAGAACGTCAGTTTGAAATGGTTACCGATACCATTCGTGCGTTAATTTTAGAAAAAAGTAATTATAATACCAAAGTATTCGAATTTATAAGCAACGAACATACGCGTAAAAACGTAATGTTAGTGGCAAGCAAATCGATAAAAAAGAACGATATTTCTAAAATTGATGCTAAAATAGCAGGTTTAAAAGATGCCTATGCTATTGAAAGTCATTATTTAGAAACACTTGTTTAATCGTATTTATTTTTGATGTTTTATAGATGAAAAACCACCATTATTGGTGGTTTTTTTAGGTTTTAAATAAGGCTGTATTTTTAAAATTAGCACAAATTCTTAGCCCCGATTGACGCTTTGTTTGAGCTCCTTTTTGTTTTTTTCTTTTAAAAAAATAAAAAGAGCGAGTGCGGAAAGCGGGAAATAGCTCCTAAAAAATCAAAAAATATTGTAGTACATTTACGTTTTAAAACCCCAGCATGAAAAATTCAAAACTCTTAATTATAGCCGCATTTTTTTCAATATATATAATTTGGGGTTCTACCTATTTATTTAACAAAATTGCCGTTACCGAAATACCACCATTATTTTTAGCGTCGATACGTTTTTCAATTGCAGGCGTTTTAATTATGATGTTGGCTAAAATCATGAAATTACCCTTAAAAATTAGTAGAAATCAGCTTGTAAATTCAGGAATTGCAGGGTTTTTATTTTTGGTGTATGGAAATGGTGTTTTTGTGTGGGCATTAAAATATGTCGATAGCGGTTTTGCAGCTTTATTAGCCTCGACACAGCCGTTATTTGTGCTATTTTTATTGCGTTTAATCGATGGAAAAAGATTGCAAAAAAAATCGATAATAGGTGTTTTACTAGGTTTAATAGGAATGTATTTATTGGTCAGTCAGCAAGAAATAACTACTTCGGAAGGCAGTGTTTTAGGGATTTTTATGATTTTAACCTGCGTACTAAGTTGGAGTTACGGAAGCGTATTTGTGTCAAAAGCCGATTTACCAAAAAATCATTTAGTAAGCACGGGTTATCAGATGTTATTAGCAGGTTTTATGTTGGCAATAGCAAGTTTAGTTTTTAAAGAAACTTGGATTTCGCCATTAAATTGGTCGTCAAAAACCCAAGGAGCTATGTTTTTTCTAATCATTTTTGGCGGAATTGTGGCTTTTACGGCATTCAATTATTTATTAAAATCAGTTTCTCCCGAAAAAGTAGCAACATCGGCGTATGTAAACCCGATAATCGCCTTATTTTTAGGGTGGAGCTTGTTAAATGAACAACTAACAAGCCAATCAATCGTAGCGTCTGCGGTTTTATTATTGGGTGTTTATTTTATAAATTCAAGAAAAAAAGTAGTAAAAGTATTGCCTAAAAAAGGAAGTTTTTAAGTGTTGTTTGTAATTTATTTGTTTATTATTTGAAGCAATTTCCCGCTTTCCGCACTCGCTTTTTTTTGAAGAAAAATCAAAAAAAGAGCTCAAACAAAGCTTCAATCGGGGCTAGGGTTTCTTACACAAAACATTATTTTTGCTATTAAAAGAACAAGTTACCACCAAATAACAAAAAACTTCAACAATTCACCATTTGACTTTTTCAACCAACAAAGTGGCGCTCTTTCTTGGTTTAAAAGTGGTTGAAGATTTGTGATAAAATCATTAAAATTTAACCAGTTTGTATTGCTGTGAGGCTGTACGAGCCAATTATGTTTTGTTGGAATATAAAATTTATAATCTTTAAATTGATTTAATTGCTGTAAAGTAACATAAAAACCAATAATACAATCATTATTAATTAGCGGAAATTTAATATTTTCTTTGTGATGTTCTTGCTTAAAATCATTCAAAGGAACAAATAACTGTGCTTTAAAATAAAGTTGTTGTTCCAGATTTTTAGCTTCTAAATTTAGTGTTTTTAAGTAGTTTTCACATTGTTTAGAATAGAGCAGTGGCAGTTGTTTTTCTTTAAGTTTGGTTAATTTTTGAACCAAAGAATCTTTTTTATTAGGACCAATCCAGCGTTCAATTTCTGTATTACTGGCTGAAATATCATACAAATAAAACTTATAGATAATTTCTACATGAATTGGTTTTTCATCTTTTAAAAGCAAGCAATCTAATTCGCCAAGGGTAATTTTTTCTTGTTGAATTTGAATATTTTCGGCAATAATTTGAAGGCGTTTATCTTGTTTAAATTCAAAAGAAACAAAACGTTCCACTAATTTTCCTAAGCGTGGGATTTTTGTAATTTCTACTAAAAAAGAAGCTGTTTTTGTAGCATTTATTTCAAATTGCTGTAAACCAAAAACACCTTTTCCATTCCATAGAAAAGGTGTTTTTAAAAAGCCTTCATATTGTAATTGTAAGTCTTTTAATTGTTGATGCATCTGTTAAAAATAGTTTATATTTTATCTTCTAAACAAGTAATAATTTGTTGAATATCATCTTGAAAATCGAACCAATTAATTTGGGTATCTCTACGAAACCAAGTTCCTTGTCGTTTTGCAAAACGGCGGGTATTTTTCTTAATTTCTTCAATGGCAAATTCTTTGGTAAAATTCCCTTCAAAATATTCAAATAATTCGCGATATCCAACAGTTTTTAAAGCGGTTAAACCTTTATGAGCTTGCATTTTTTTAGCCTCTTCAAGCAAACCGTTTTCTAACATAATATCAACACGTTTATTAATTCGGTCGTACATAATTTGTCTGTCGGCAGTTAAACCGATTTTGATAACTTCAAAATTACGAGGCGCTTTGGGTTTGTTTTTAAAAGAACTGTATGTTTTGCCCGAACCAATACAAACCTCTAAAGCACGCATTACCCGATGCGGATTATCAATCGTAATAGTATTATAAGTTTCAATATCGAGTTCTTTGAGTTGTTCTTGAAGTTTTTCGATGCCATTTTCTTCAAGCTCTTTGGTTAGTTTTTCTCTGATACTAGCATCAACTTCAGGAAAATAATCTAAGCCTTTTAAAACGGCATCAATATATAATCCGCTACCGCCAACCATAATTTGCACAGGATTTTCAGTAAACAATTCGTCTAATTTAGCGAGTGCATCTTTTTCAAATTGTCCGACAGAATATTCTTCAAAAACACTTCTATTTTGAATAAAATGATGTGGTGCAGCTTCCAATTCTTCCGAAGAAGGAACCGCAGTTCCGATGCTCATTTCTTTAAAAAACTGACGAGAATCACAAGAAATAATACTGCAATTAAAATGCTGTGCAAGTTTTATACTTAATGCTGTTTTTCCGATTGCCGTAGCACCAACAATGGTAATTAGGGTGTTTTTCATTTTAATTGTGTAAATTTAATCGTGTAATTTATTTCCGCAGTGATTGCAAAAAAGTGCATCATCATCATGCCCTTCATACGAACAGTTTGGGCATGATTGTGTGTTTAAATCAAGCTCGTTTACTTTGACCATTTCAGCACTTACAATTCCTGTGGGAACGGCAATAATTCCGTATCCTAAAATCATAATAATACTCGCTACAAACTGCCCAAAAGGTGTGTGTGGCGCAATGTCGCCATAACCAACCGTGGTTAAGGTTACTACCGCCCAGTAAACGCTTCGAGGAATGCTTGTAAAACCGTTTTCTCCGCCTTCAATTAAGTACATAATAGTTCCTAAAATAACGCATAAAATCAATACAAAAAATAAGAAAACGGTAATTTTTGTTCTGCTTGCTTTTAAGGCTTTCATAAAATTATTAGACTCTCCAACAAAGCGAGCGAGTTTTAAAATTCTAAAAACCCGTAGCAATCGCAAGGCTCTTAAAGCGACTAAACTGTGTGTTCCTGTAAAGAAAATTGCCAAATATTTTGGTAAAGTTGACAGTAAATCAATAATTCCATAGAAACTAAAAATATATTTCGATGGTTTTTTTATCGAAACAATTCGAGCAATATATTCGATTGAAAATAACCCTGTAATAATCCATTCAGAAATATTTAAAAGCGTTCCGTGTTTTGCATTAATACTTTCCACACTTTCGAGCATCACTAGTAAAATACTCGCAAGTATGGCAATTAATAAAACGATATCAAATAATTTACCACCTGAGGTATCGGCTTCATAAATTACTTCATGAAGAGTTTCTTTCCAGTTTTTAATGTTTTTTTTCAAGTGTTTTTTTTTAACAGTTTTAACGATTTTAATGGTTTTTATTGATTTTCAACGGCTAATCGTACTATTTTTGATACCTTATTTTTAAGTAAATAATTTTTAATAATCGTTTTCGCTAATTCCGTATTTTCAATAGGTGTTAGCATGGGTTTTAAAATAGCCAATTGATTTTCTTGAAAAGCCAAACTGGTATATGTATAGCCTACAACCATATTATTTTCAATTAAAATAACGGCATTTTCTTCAGGAGTTCTTCCTTTATCAATCACTAATAAATTATCGTGATTAAAGTTTTTAGTAGAAATTTTTGGCTTACGGATAACATTATACTTAGGTTTTAATTTAAGCAGTTCTAAATGATATTTTAAGCGGGTAAAAAGTAAATTCCCTGTTTCTTGATAGGTAATTTCGTGTATTCTTTTTATTATTTTTAGCCCTTTAGGACTGTCTTTTAAAAGAAGTTTATTTACTTCATGTTTTATATTTTTACCCCTACCGATAAAAATAATAACACCTTGTTCACTATGCACATAAAAAAGCCCTTCTTTTTCGGGTAATTTATCTAAAATTTTTAAATAACGTTGTTTTACGTGCCTGTTATCGGCATATTTTATAGATTTCTGAATAATACTTTTATCCGTATCTTTTTCTAGTAACAATTTGAACAATTGTATGGTTGCCAAGGCATCACCATTGGCTCTATGTCTGTCGCTCATTGGAATACCGATAAACCTACATAATTTACCTAAACTATGTGAAGGTGCTTCCGGAATTAGCTTTTTACTAAGGGCAACCGTACAAAGGGTATTTCTTTGGTAATCATATCCTAAGCGGTCAAATTCTGTGCGTAAAATTCGATAATCAAAACTCGCATTATGTGCTATAATAATACAGTCTTCTGTAATTTCAAGAATGCGTTTTGCTACCTCATAAAATTTAGGAGCATTGCGAAGCATATTACTGTTAATCCCTGTTAATTTAACAACAAACTCTTGTATTTCTCGTTCAGGATTAACCAAACTAATAAACTGGTCAACAACTTGATGACCGTCAAATTTATGAATGGCAATTTCTGTAATACCTTCTTCGTTAAATTTTCCTCCTGTGGTTTCAATATCTAAAATTGCGTACAAATCTTTTTTTTTAAACTGATAAATGTAAAACTAAACAATATAATTTCGAACGCCAAAAATAGCGCTACCAATTCGCACCATAGTACTGCCATTTTTTATAGCTAGCTGATAATCACCACTCATTCCCATTGATAATATTTTTAAATCAGTATGTTGTTTTTTACTTTGGTTGAAAAAGTGTGCTAAAGCTGTAAATTCATCCGTTAATTGTTCTTGGTTTTGGGTAAAAGTAGCCATTCCCATAAAGCCTACAATCTTTATATTTTGAAGAGCTAAAAGTTCTTCGGATGAAATAATAGTGTCAATATCTAAAAATGACAAGCCAAATTTTGTTTCTTCCTTGGCAATACGAGCTTGTAATAAACAATTAATTACACGGTCGTGTTTTTTTGCTTGTTTGTTAATTTCTTTTAAGGTTTTAAAGCTGTCAACACCATGAATTAAATTTACAAAATGCGCCATATATTTAACTTTGTTACTTTGTAAATGCCCAATCATATGCCATTCGATGTCTTTTGGCAACGCATCAAATTTTGCCGCCATTTCTTGAATTTTATTCTCACCAAATATTCGTTGCCCAGCATCGTAAGCTTCTTGAATATCGGCAATAGGCTTGGTTTTTGAAACAGCAACTAAAGTTACATTTGCTGGAATTGTTTTTTTTATTTCGATAAGATTTTCTTTAATTCCTGTCATTTTATTGTTTTTTCAAGATATTTCTTGCTATTATTTTGATGTTTTTTAATGGGCTAAAACTCGTAAATAGTTAAAGCACTTCTTAACTTAGGCTCTATATAGGTTGTTTTTGGTGGCATTAACATATCGGCATCTACAATTTGCTTAAGCTCATTAATAGCGGTTGGTAGCATTCCGAAGGAAACTTTAAATTTACCGCTATCAACTTTTGTTTTTAATTCTAAACCATCCGATTTATCTTGAGAATATAAAATTTTAGACGCATTTCGAATATCATCGATGCCTAAAATAGGTTTTAAAACAGTAGTATATAAAACTTGCGCATCTAATTTACTTAAAGCATCTGTAAATTTATATCTTGATAAGCGTAAATTTAAGGCATAAAATTCGCCATTTAAATACATGCTAAATTGATGCTTTTCTTTGGGTTTGTATAATTCTTGTCCCCTGTTTTCTATTCTAAAAAAAGTATCTAATTCAATTAAAAATTCTTCAGGAGTTAGGCCGTTTAAATCAGTAATAAATCGATTAAATTCATAAATACTCAATTGACTTTCAGGCAATAAATAACTCATAAAAAAGTTATATTTTTCATTTCCTGTATGATTCGGGTTTTCTTTGGCTAAGTTTTTAGCCAATAAACAAGCAGAGGTAGACCGATGATGCCCATCGGCTATATACAAGGTATCGATTGCTTGAAAAGCAGTGGTTATTTGTGCAATATCCTCTTTATTATCAACCAGCCATAACAAATGATGCTCTTTATCGGTGGTTGAAAATTCATATTCGGCTCTAGTTGCTTTATATTTTTTAATAATAGCGGTAATAACACTATTATCAGGATAAGTAAGCAATACAGGTTCGGTATTAAACCCCGTATTTTTTAAATAATTTTCAAATAATAACTCTCTTTCCTGAAGCGTTCCTTCGTGTTTTTTAATGACATTATTATGATAATCATCCACAGAAGTTGCTGCAATAATACCACAAAAAGATGCCGTTGCGGTTGTTTTTTGATAAATATAAAACCCCGCAACCTTATCTTTGGTAAAAATACCATCATCTTTAAATTCTAAATACCGATTGTGTACCAATTTAAAGCGTTGTTCGCCTGTAATATCTTGTTTATGATATTTATAACCAGGGTTTAAAACATGTAAAAATGTATAAGGATTAAACGCTAATTTAGCATTTAACATTTCTGGGCTATAAATTTCATACGATTTTGACGAAACCAACCCCACCTTGTCTCTAGTAGCTCTAACAGCTTTAAACGGTTTTACAATTGCCATTAATAATTTAAATTTATACGTGTAATGAATTAATAATTTTATTTGCCAATTCCGTTCCTATTTTATGCTGTGATTCTACGGTAAAAGAAGCGATATTAGGGCTTAAAGACAGCTCAGGATTCATTAATAATTGAATCTCTGGCGTAGGCTGATTTTCAAAAGTATCTAAACCAGCATACTGTACTTTTCCACTTTCAATAGCATTTACAAGGGCAATTTCATCGACCAAACCACTTTGGGAAACGTTGATAAAACCAACACCTTTTTTCATTTTTTCAAACTCTTTAACACCAATAACATGATTTTCTTCGGATGCTAAATGTACCGTAATAAAATCAGCTTCTTTTAATAAGTCATCAGCTGAGGTAAAATCGATTTCAATGTCAATAGCCTGCCCGTTGTAAAATTCAATAGGAATTGTAATTGAATCACCAAATTCAACATCGTAGGCAATAACTTTCATCCCTAAACCTAAGGCAAGTTTTGCTACCTGTTGCCCTTCGGTACTCATTCCTATAATCCCTAGAGTTTTTCCACGAACTTCAGTTCCTGCTGAAAATTGTTTCTTTAAAGCATTAAAACTCGTATCACCTTCTAAAGGCATTTCTCTATTGGCTTGGTGTAAAAAACGAGCCATTGTTAATAAGTGTGCAAAAACCAATTCGGCAACAGCATTGGCACTTGCATCTGAAACATTAATAATTTGCACACCACATTCTTGGGCGTAAACAACATCAATATTATCGTTCGTTGTGCTTGCGTTTGCAATCAGTTTTAAGGTAGGGCAATTATCGATCAGTTCGGCATGAATTTCTGTGCTGTTTTTAATAACAACAACATTAATTTGCTCTTCATTGATAAAATTGTCTAACTGTTCTTGCGCAACTTTGGTTGTTATTACTTCAAATCCTGCATTTTCTAGGGTAGTTGTTCCACCGTCTAAGATTCCGTCGTTTACTAATATTTTCATTTAAAGTATATTTCTTTTAATTGGTAATTTCAATTGATAAATTAATCGGTAATTTTATAATTAACTTGTTCTTTCGAGTTCTTGCATCACATCGACCAAAGCCTGAACACTGTATAAAGGCAAGGCATTGTACATACTTGCACGGTATCCGCCAATACTTCTATGACCATCTAAACCATTAATATTTGCTTGTCTCCAAAGTGTATCAAATTTATTTTTTAAAGCTTCGGATGCGATACTCGATGTAATAGTAAAGGTCGCATTCATATGGCTACGATCTTCTTTTATGGCACTTCCTGTAAATAAAGGATTTCTATCGATTTCAGCATATAAAAGTGCCGATTTTTGTTCGTTTACTTTTTCAATAAACGGAATTCCACCTAATTTTTTTAACCATTCTAGGGTTAGCATTGAGGTATAAACCGCAAAAACAGGAGGCGTATTAAACATGCTATCTTTGTCGATAAACGTTTGATAATTTAACATTGAAGGAATAATACGTTCCACTTTTCCTAAAATATCATCTTTTACAATAACAAGCGTTGTTCCCGCCGGACCCATGTTTTTTTGTGCGCCTGCATAAATTAAATCAAATTTTGAAAAATCTAATTCACGCGAAAAAATATCGGAACTCATATCACATATTAAAGGAACTTCGGTTTCCGGGAAACTTTTCATTTGCGTTCCGTAAATAGTATTATTGCTCGTACAATGAAAATAATCGGCATCGCTAGGAATGCTATAATTTTTAGGAATGTAATTAAAGTTTTTATCTTCGGATGAAGCAACGGTAACAATTTCGCCGAATAATTTTGCTTCTTTTATGGCTTTTGAACTCCAAGTTCCAGTATTTAAGTACGCCGCTTTTTTGTTTAATAAATTATACGCCGTCATTAAAAACTGATTGCTTGCACCACCTTGTAAAAACAATGCCGTATAGCCTTTGTTTTCTAAACCTAGTAATTCTAAGGCTAAACTACGCGCATTTTCAATCACATTTACAAAAGAGGTACTTCTGTGAGAAATTTCAACTAACGATAAATCATCATCATTAAAATTAATAATAGCTTCGGATGCTTTTTGTAAAACTTCTTCAGGTAAAATACAAGGACCTGCGCTAAAGTTATGTTTTTTCATGGCTGATGTTGTTTTTATGAGCTAACAAAGGTGCAAAATTTATAGGAAGTTAAACTTTAAATTTTTGATAAAAAAGCTAAGGTATTTACGCCATCGGCATAATCGGATAATGTAGGATGCTGAGTTTGCCCAAAAGCAATTTCATTTTCCATAAAATTACGGGCAACAATACACTGCATTTTTTCTTTTTCGATTTCAAGTTTTGTTTTCAGCTCGGCAATAGTATCGTAATATTCATAAAAAATAGTGGCAATAGGCGAGGTGTAGCTTGGGTCTTCTTTAATCATTAAAAAACCATTTTCTAAAATATCAAACTCGCTCATTAAATACACCGTTTTGTTATAATCGTAATTATTGGCGTATTTGGCGTTGTTAATAATATCTTGTTTGTTGTACATTCCTTTAAAAAATGATTCGAAATCATAATTTTTAGGGACAAATAATTTTGAAACCGAACGACAACCCAATCCAAAATAATGAAAAATATCATTGCTTAAATTCTCAAAATCTTCAGCAGTTTCGTTTCCTGTTAAAACGGCTACAGAATTTCTACTTTTTCGAATAATACTCGGCTTATTTTTAAAATAATATTCAAAATAACGGGCTGTATTATTGCTTCCTGTAGCAATAACGGCATCAAAATCAGTTAGTTTTTCTTGGGTGAAAGTGATTTTTCCTTTTAGTTGAGGTGCAACATATTCTAAATATTTTGCTAAAAAAGGCATTAAATGTTTATCGTTTGATGATTGTTTTACCAAAACCGAATGCCCCGAAATTAATACTGATAAAAAATCATGAAAACCAACCAACGGAATATTTCCCGCCATAATAATCGCTACATTTTTAGGCGTATTTTTACCTAAATTTTCGTTAGCAATCCATTGCTGAATATTTTCTTCGGATAAAGCTTCTGCCCAACTTTTTATGGCAAATAATAAATTTTGACGGGTAAACCATTTATTATTTTCTTCGGCTATTTTTAATTGATGTTTAAAACCATCAAAAAATAAGTCGTTATGGGGAATGTTTTCTTTCTTTTGAATATCCTCATGAGAAAACTGTTCTAAAAAGACTCCTAATTTAATAAAAGCATCGATTCTGTTTTGGATTGTATCCATTTATATTGTTTCTAAATTAATTTGGAACTATTTTTGCAACTGCAAAGTTACAAAACTGAAATAGATTAATTATGGCTATTATTATAACAGATGAGTGTATAAATTGTGGAGCCTGTGAACCAGAGTGTCCGAATACGGCAATTTATGAAGGCGCTGATGATTGGAAATATGCAGATGGTACTGATTTAAAAGGGGATTTAGTATTGCCTAGCGGACAAAAAGCCAATGCAGATACCGATCAAGAGCCTATTTCTGATGAAATATATTTTATCGTAGCAGATAAATGTACAGAGTGTAAAGGTTTTCATGAAGAGCCACAATGTGCGGCAGTTTGCCCAGTAGATTGTTGTGTTCCTGATGACGATAACGTAGAAACAGATCAAGAGTTGTTAGCAAAACAGCGTTTTATGCATAACGAATAAGATATTTTATTAGTAAAATAAAAAAATCCTGAGTTTTCACTTAGGATTTTTTTTGTGCCTAAAAAAACGTAATGTTAAAATAAAATAGAAAGGCAAGGGGTTGAAACTCCTTGTTTAAAAAAAATACTTAGACAAATTCGATTTCTTATTTTTCTGTTACAAATTTCACTTAAAAAATATATCGGCAAAAGACCTCACAGGTTTTTAAAACCTGTGAGGTCTAAGTTTTAATTATATAATCTATCTTTTTTGTACAATTATTAAAAAAAAAGCACAAATTCCTAGCCCCGATTGAAGCAATTGTTTGAGCTCTTTTTTGTTTTTTTTCTTCAAAAAAATAAAAAAAGCGAGTGCGCAAAGCGGGAAATAGCTTCTAATAATTAAAATAAAGTAAAAATAAGAAAGCCGAAATCAGTACGATTTCGGCTTTCTATCAAAATAATAAACGATTAATGAGAGTTAATAGTTTGCGTTGATTTTTTATATTAATTGTTTAAAACTGATAATTTACAGATAAATTAAACATGGTTCCTAATTGACTAAAATGATAACCATCATAAGTCATTTGAGAATAACGTTGGTTAAAGGTAATTAAGTTTGATGGCGAATTGCTAACAGCTGCACCGTTTAAAATTGCTTGCCCTGTTGGGGTTGCTTCTGTAAATTTCCATTCTGGTAATACATTTAAAATATTATTTACGTTTAAAGCAATGGTAATTCTGTCGGTTGCGCTAAAATTAATTCCTAAATCGGTTACTACTTTTGGAATAAACTCGGTTCTTAAATCTGAACTTCCGTCAGAAACTGCTCCAGCAGGAATATCAGAAAGATTGGTAAATAATCCTTCTAAATCTTGCAGTCCTTGTTGTGCAAATTTTGTTTTACCAAAATAAGTGTTGTTTAATGATATTCCGAATTTACCGATATCGTAGGTAGTTCCTAAAATCCATTTTGTTTGCGGTCTTGAGGTAAAAAATAAGGCTTCTTGTGTATCATTTACTACCGATTGATTTGATGCTGTAACAAAAGCAGGGTTTTTAACTGCGCCAACTCGCTTGTTTTCAATAGTGTAATTACCCGATAAGTTAAAGCCTAATTTACCATCAGCAACTTCAATATTTTTGTAACCAATAACCACATCTAAACCAGAAGTTTTAGTGTCAATAGCGTTTAAAAAGAAACTAACGTCTGATAATCCGCTAAAAGTAGGGGTGTTTGGTGGTTTTACTTCGGTACTTAAAATTACTCTGTCGTCAACTTTAATATTGTAATAATCTAGTGTGAAAGAGAAATTTCTAAAAGGTTTTGCTCCAATACCAACAGTTATATTAGTAGATTCTTCGGCGGTTAAATCAGGCAATCCTAATAATCCTTTTTGCGATGATACATTATTTACCAAACCTCCAACTTGTATTCCTTGTCCTGGTACAAAGCTATATTGTGCTTTTTGTGTATAAATTTGATGTAAAGTAGGTGCTCTAAATCCTGTAGAAACCGAACCTCTTACGGTATATTTATCATCAGAAAATTTATAACGAGAACTTAATTTCCATACAAAAGTACTTCCAAAATCAGAATAGTTTTCAACTCTTGCAGTTCCGCTAAGTAAAAAATCTTCATTAACATCGTAATCTAAACTTGCGTATCCTCCTAAATTGTAACGGCTAAATTTACCGGCATTTTCAAGGCTGTTTCCTGCAAATGAATCGGCACCACCACCGTCATAAGAACCTAATTCACCAGCGATTACTTCAAATTCTTCTGACCTAAATTCCGTACCAAAAGCAACACTTACTTTATCGGAAAGTATTCTTGAAACATCAATGTTTCCTACTTTATGAGAAAAAGCTGTTCCTCCCGGATCAAAAGACTTTTTACTATTTGCTCTGTATAATTCAGAACCTTCGGTTATTTCGCCAGTATCAACAATTCCATTTTTATTTGCATCAATCCAAGTAGAAGCAGAGTGGACAATATTTCTGTTATGAGATTCACTAACTCTATAAGTTTGTGAATTCCCTCCCGTGGTAAAGCTTACGTCAATATTCCAATCATTTTTCTTGGTTTTAAAACCAATTGTAGCATTATAATCACTTAAATCTCCTTCAAAAGTTGGGGTATAACCGTCATATCCACCTGCATTTGTCGGATGACTTCCAGGATAAAAATCAGCCAAATAAGGATAGCCTGTTTTTTTATCTAACGTTCTCCAATAAGGTGTTCTGTGGTTTGCAAACGAATTTACTTTTTTAAACACGTATGCTGCATTGGCATAAATATCGGTAGTTTCACTAAGTGTATATCCTGCGTTAATTGAAAATTTAGAAGCCGCTAACTGTGGTGATCCATTAATATTAGCCGCATCAGGATGTCTTTTTAAATAGTTTTGAACATCGGTAAGTGTAATTGGATTTTGAGCATCGGGGTCGTAAAAATCGGCAAATTCACCCGCTGCATCAACAGTACCAGGTCTGTTTGATAATGCTGTTTTAGAAATATCAGCCGTATAGTTTACAAAACCTTTATCATCACCAATTGTAGTTCCATTATTTATGCTTACACCCAACATTTCACCATCACCTTGCCCTGTAATTCCTGACCTTAATGTTGCTGAACCATTTTTGGCATCATCTTTTAAAATAATATTAATAACCCCTGCAATAGCATCAGAACCATACTGAGCCGAAGCGCCATCTCTAAGAACTTGTACTGTTTTAATGGCATCGGTAGGGATTCCCGAAATATCAGAACCTGTTTCACCACGTCCTGGCGAAGTTTGGGTATATAATAAAGAACTTAAATTTTTACGTTTACCGTTAATTAAAATTAAAGTTCTACTAGGTCCCATATTTCTAATTTCATACGGATCTAATAAAGAAGTTGCATCATTAACAGGTGTTTGAACCGTATTAAAAGATGGAATTTTATATTGTAAAGCTTTATCAAAAGTAGCCTGCCCGGTAGATTGTAAATCTTTAGCAGACACCACATCAATAGGTAAAGCACTTGTGGTATTACTTCGTGATGGCGTTCGCGAACCTGTAATAACAACTTCGTCTAACTCTAAACCTTCTTTTAAAATAATTTTAATATTCTTTTTACCTTTTAAGGCAATTTCTTGGGTTTCAAACCCCGAAAAACTAATGACTAAAACCGCATTATTTTGAACGGTCAAGTTAAAAGCCCCGTTAAAATCAGAATTAGCGCCGTTAGCAGTTCCTTTTTCAATAATATTTGCACCAGGCAACGGTTGATTGGCGCTATCTACAATAGTTCCTGAAATTTTTGATTGAGCCCAAATAAGACTACTACACAACATAGCGAAAAATAAAAGTGTAATTTTTTTCATAAAAATGTATTTAATTAATAATAGTTTTGGTTAAAAATTACAGTTAATAGTGTAATTTTAGTTTTTGGTTATATTATTAATAAGTGTACTGTTAAAATATTATACTCGTTATTTTAACATTTTTTTTAGAAAATTTTAAAAATTAATTGTTTTGCTGTTTTTTATAGTTTAATTATTTGAAGCAATTTCCCGCTTTCCGCACTCGCTCTTTTTATTTTTTTTAAAGGAAAAAACAAAAAGGAGCTCAAACAATTGCTACAATCGGGGCTAGGGTTTTGTATAATTATTGTTTATGTATTGCTATTATTTTAAAGAAAGTGTTTTTCAAAACAGCTAAACGTCCTGCTGAATTTATTTCAGCATCGCGTCCAGATTTGCTTTTTTACAATTAATTGGTAATAAATTTAACAATTTCAGTAGTTACTTTTTTATTGCGTAGTATTTTGGTATGCCCTAATCCTTGGGTCATTAAAAGCGTTCCTTTTTGTAGATTTTTACGAATATTTACAGCACAATTAACAGATACATCACCATCGGCAGTATCATGCACAACCAATGTTGGAATGGTAATTTTTTTAGCCACTACGCTAGCGGAATGCTGTTCAATATCTACTTGCCATTTTTTATCAAAAAACTGTTTCATTTTAATAGCAATACGGGGTTTTACGTTTAAGTTTTTTGAAAAATTAAGCAATACCTCCGAAATACGATCAGGTGCACCAACAGTAACTAATTTATTAATTTTAAACCCGTCAGCAACACTATTATATAAACACATACCACCAAAAGAATGCCCGACAGCGGCTTCAAAAGGACCAAATTGCTTGTCAAGAAGAGTAATGGTATCTATAAATTCGGGCATTGCTGTGGTTTTTCCTGAGGAATTTCCATGTGCCGGACCATCAAAAGAGATAACCATATAACCTTGTTCTAGTAATTTATCAGCTATCATAAATAACTGGGTACTTCTACCAGCCCAACCGTGTACCAATAATACTTTTTTCTGAGAATATCCGTAGGATAAAACTTCAATATTTTTACCAATACTTTCTACAAAAATTGTTTTCTTTTGGGCGCTATCCAACATTACTTTTTCTCGTTTTGGAATTGGAAATTTTACAGGGGTACTAAAAAGAAGTGCCGCAAACTTAGCCGTTAAATGTGTTGAAAAAAATTGCGTAAATTTCGCTAAAAAAATAATAGGTTTAGGAATTGTTAAGCTTGGAGGTAGTAGGTGTATATTTATTAAATTCATGATATTATTTTAATATAAAAATATAATTTGTAAAGATAAACAAACAAATTGTTTCCTACTTTTGTGACATTATTATTTATAATGTGTCATATATAATGACCAAAACAACTAAAAACATTAAAAATGAAAAAAATTATAGCTTTAGGAATTGTTGCCCTATTTTTAGTACAATGTAGTACGGTGCCAATTACAGGAAGAAAACGACTTAATTTTGTAAGTGATGCGCAAGTATTACCTGCAAGTTTTGCACAATATAAAGGTTTTTTGCAGGAAAATAAATTATCTACAAACGCTACAAAATCAAACCAAATAAAAAGAGTTGGTAAAAAGATTTCAGCAGCAGTAGATCGTTTTATGAGAGCCAACGGAATGACATCCGAAGCAAATTCATATCGATGGGAATTTAATTTAGTAGAAGATAAAACATTAAATGCTTGGTGTATGCCAGGAGGTAAAGTAGTTTTTTATACGGGTATTTTACCAGTTTGTGCTAACGAAGATGGCGTTGCCGCTGTTATGGGGCATGAGGTAGCACATGCTTTTGCTAAACACGGACAAGAGCGTATGTCAACAGGAAAAATACAACAATTAGGTGGTGCAGCAGTAGCTTTAGGAACAGCAAATAGTAAAAATGCACAACTTTTTAATATGGCGTATGGTTTAGGAAGTCAAACTCTTGTAATGTTACCATTTAGTAGAAGTCATGAAACAGAAGCCGATAAATTAGGATTGGTTTTTATGCTAATGGCAGGCTATAATGGTAGCGAAGCAGCTGAGGTTTGGGTACGAATGAGTCAAATATCAAAAGGTAAAGCACCTGCTGAATTTATGAGTACACACCCTTCAAACCAAACACGTATTCGAACACTTAGGGCTTTTTTACCAGAAGCAAAAAAATTAGCAGCAAAATATAATGTTCCAGTAAGAAAATAGCAGCATAAATTATTTATATTGCCAACCGTTCATTTTTATGAGCGGTTTTTTTTATTTTAAGAAGATATGTATAAAAGAGGAGATAAGAAGTTAATTAATGCCTGGGCATTTTACGATTGGGCAAATTCGGTATATTCATTAGTAATAAGCACGGCGGTTTTTCCGTTATATTATAGTGCGGTAACCAAAGGAAAAACCGTTCGTTTTTTAGGAATGGATTGGGAACATCCCGATAGTTTATATAGCTATGCCTTGTCATTTTCTTTTTTAGTAGTGGCATTTATTTCGCCTATTTTATCAGGAATTGCCGATTATACCGGAAGCAAGAAAAAATTCATGAAATTTTTCTGTTGGATGGGTGGTTTATCGGTAATCGCTTTGTATTTTTTTAAAGGAGTAGATACCGTTTGGATTGGTATTTTATTCACCATTTTAGCAAGTATTGGTTTTTGGGCTAGCTGGGTTTTTTACAACGCTTATTTACCCGAAGTAGCTTTGCCTGAACAACAAGATAAGGCTAGCGCTAAAGGTTTTATGTATGGCTATGTAGGTTCTGTAATATTATTGATTATCAATTTAATACTGATTCAAAAGCCTGATTTATTTGGTATTACAACAGGTATGGCATCGCGTATTTCTTTTGTAATGGTGGGGCTTTGGTGGCTTGGTTTTGCACAAATTACCTTTAAAAAACTACCCGATGATATTTACAATAAACAGCCCGATAACGATTATATCTGGAAAGGCTACAGAGAATTGAAAATTGTATATAAAGAACTGTTAAATTACCCAACATTAAAACGTTTTTTAATCTCTTTTTTCTTTTTAAGTATCGGTGTACAAACCATTATTTTAATGGCGGCTATTTTTGGTTCATCAGAATTGAATTTACCTACTTTTAATATGATTTTAACGATCTTATTAGTGCAGATAATCGCTATTTTTGGGGCTTATATTTTTTCAAGAATCTCAGGTAAATTTGGTAATATTACTGCCTTAAAAATAACTATCATTATTTGGATGCTTGTTTGTTTCTTTGCCTTTTCGTTAGATAAAACACAAGAAAACGTTGGTATATATTTTTATGGACTAGGCGGTTTATTAGGCTTGGTTCAAGGGGCAATACAAACACTAACACGCTCTACATATTCAAAGTTATTGCCAGACACACAAGACCATGCTACTTATTTTAGTTTTTATGACGTTACCGAAAAAATAGCCATCGTTCTAGGAACATCAGTTTACGGTGTGTTATATGCTATTACAGATTCTATGCAATGGTCTGTATTGTGTTTAGCGGTTTTCTTTTTAGCTTCTTTTGTGGTGTTAAGTACCATGAAAAAAACAAAATATGTTGCTTAATTATTTTCTAGAATTTTAAAAAAAGTTTTATAGCCTAAAAATAGAAAATTGAATCGGTCAAGGGAATTTATTTCAGTTTCTCATGCTGATTTACCGTGTTTATTTTCTTTTTTTTGATGATTATTGTCAGTTCGAGTGATTTTAATAACTAAAAGGAACTTGAAGGAAAAAATCACTCGAACTGACGTTTATTTATTTTTTAAACAGGCTCTAAGAAATAATTAAAAAGGTGTAGGGCTTTTAAAAGTTACTATTTTTTTTAAAACAGGATGTATAAAGCTAATTTTTTGAGCATGTAAATGCAATCTATTAGCGGTAACACCATATAAAACATCGCCAATAATCGGTGAATTTAAGCCTAAACAGTGTGCTGCATGAACACGTAATTGATGTGTTCTTCCTGTAATTGGATAAAAATAAACGTAGGTTTTATCATTTTTTATTTTGATAATTTCCCATTTTGTAAGTGCTTTTTTTCCGTGAAGTTCACAAACCAACTGCTTAGGTCTGTCTTCTAAATTGACTCTTAATGGTAAGTTTATTTCGCCATTTTCTTCAGATAAAACACCATCTAAAACCGCTAGGTAACGCTTTTTAATTGTTTTGTTGACAAACTGATCTTGTAAATTTTTATAAACTTCAAGGTTCTTTGCAACCAATAAAATTCCAGAAGTAGCCATGTCTAACCGATGCACAACAAGGGCATTTGGATGTTTTTTTTGAATACGGCTATTTACCGAATCTTCCGTTATTTTTCCAGCGACAGACAGCAATCCTGAAGGCTTATTAATAACTAATAAATGGGGATCTTCAAAAATAATTTCTAGTGTTTTTGCTGTTTTTTCTTGCTTTTGAAGTTGCACAATTAACGGATTTTGATGCACCAAAATTCCTTGAAGCATGTGTTTTAAAATCGGTTTGCATTTCCCGGAACAAGCATCGTAATAATTTTTATGTTTTCGAACGGATGTCGCTAACGGATTTCCCCACCAAAACTCCGCCATACAAATAGGCGTAAACTGGTTTAAAAACGCATATTGTAATAATTTTGGTGCGCAACAATCGCCTGCTCCTGCGGGAATATTTTGTGGTGAGTTTTCAAAAATAGCAATTAAATTTTGCGTTTCATTATTCGCATTTAAAAACTGATATTGCTTAAATATCTCTTGCTGTGACGATGATGAAAGTTCTTTTCGCTGTTGTTTTAATTGCTCAATCTGTTCTTGAAAATTGCTGTATTTTTTTTTAAAAGGACGAATTTTATCCTGTAAATAAACATCATATTCTCGAAGATAAAACTCTTCATTAATATTTAGTTGATTATTTTGTTTTCCTTCTGTTTTTCTTAAAAATCTTCTTTGTTTAAGTGTTTTTTGCGCTTCTTGAAGTAATTTTTCAGTTGATTTTAGTAAAATAAAATAGTCTTTTTTTATTTTTAAATAGGCGCTACTATTTTCTAAATTGATAATTTCCTGATTAATCTGATTGTTTATTTTTTCAGTTTTCAAGAAAACACCATCTTCTTTTAAAACATCATAAACGGGCGGAACAAAATGCTTGTGCTGTGTGCTTTGCGCTATCTTCCCTGAAAAAGCCGTTAAATACCCAAGTTTACCTTGTTTATTTTTAACCACTAAAACCCCAAACATTTTTCCTAAAGTAGTAGTATTTTGCTTTTTTTTAGTAGTTTCTATATTTCTCAAGTTTTTTAATCCGAAGTTATGCGTAAAATCTGTTTGAGTTTTTAGATACTCCTGTAATTCTTCCGAAGCAATTTTAGCTAAAGAATGTGGCGTGTAATTATGCGGATAATCAAATTTTTCAGGAATAGCAATTTGACTAATATCCGAAGTGAAAGCAATAAATTTAGGCATGTTTTTAAAATAAATAAGAATAATAAAAGTAATTTAAAAGAAAAAAGTGTTGCTTTCACAACACTTTTAAATATAATTAGCAGTATAACCTCGATAAATAGAAGGTTAACTTCTATAAATTTTATCGTATAAATCTTTATACATTTCTTTAATAATTTTACGTTTCATTTTCATGGTAGGAGTAAGGTGTCCACCTTCAATCGACCATTCTTCAGGAGTTAATTCAAACTTTTTAATGGTTTCCCATTTCCCGAAATTAGCATTACAAATAATAACCTCTTCTTCAATACGATCAATTACTTTTTGGTTTTTAACCAACTCTTGATTTGTTTCTAGTTTTAGCCCATGTCTTGAAGCCCATTCTTTAACAAAATCAAAATTAGGTTGAATAAAAGCAGCTGCCATTTTTTCCCCCTCACCAATTACCATTACCTGCTCTATAAAACGCGATTGTTTTAGTTGGCCCTCTAATAATGGCGGCACAATATATTTACCACCAGAAGTTTTAAACATTTCTTTGGTACGCCCTGTAATTTTCAAAAATCCATCGGCATCTAATTCCCCTTTATCACCAGTATAAAAATAGCCATCTTTTATAACTTCCGCTGTTTTTTCAGGGTCTTTATAGTAGCCTAACATTACATTAGGACCTTTTACTAAAATTTCACCAGTACTTGCAAATTTTAATTCAATGCCGTCTAACATTTTACCAACAGTTCCTACTTTAAAACCACCATTTCTAACATCGTTAACACTAAGAACAGGTGAGGTTTCGGTAAGTCCATAACCTTCCATAACAGGCATTCCTGCGGCAGTAAAAACTCTTGTTAATCGCGATTGTAAAGCAGCCGAACCAGAAACCATTAATTTAAGCTCCCCTCCTAAAGCTTCTTGCCATTTCGAAAAAATTAATTTACGAGCAATGCTTAATTTTTTTTCGTACCACCATCCGTTAGCACCATACGGCTCATATTGAAGCCCTAATTCAATTGCCCAGAAGAACAATCGTTTTTTTATTCCTGTTAAATCTGCTCCTTTGGCATAAATTTTATCGTAAATTTTTTCATACAAACGAGGAACCGCTGTCATTACATGCGGTTTAATTTCTTTTGCATTATCGCTTAGTTTTTCAATAGATTCGGCGAAGTAGATCGAAACACCACAGTATTGATATAAATATAAAATCATGCGTTCAAAAACATGGCAAACCGGTAAAAAACTCAATCCACGTTCTTCGCCATATAATAACGGCACTCTTTTTTCACTAGCCAATACATCAGAAACAATATTTCCGTGTGAAAGCATAACACCTTTAGGTCTTCCGGTAGTTCCAGAAGTATAAATTAAGGTGGCTAAATCGTCCGATTTAACGGCATTTTTTCTAGCTTCAACTTCCGCTTGATTGCTTTTATCTTCCCCGAGTTTTAAAAGATCCTTCCAACTTTTTTCATTGGCAATATCATCAAAAGTAAAAACACCTTTCAGCTTTGTATTTCCTTTAATTTGATTTAGTTTATCTAAAATAGATTGATCAGAAACAATACAATAAATAGCCTCAGAATGATTTAAAACATACTCATAATCCTCCTTTGAAATAGTCGGATAAATAGGTACATTTTGCGCTCCAGTCTGTAAAATTCCGATATCACAAATGTTCCATTCCGTACGATTTGTGGTTGAAATTACGGCAATTTTATCGTTAGGCTGTATGCCTAAACGAAGCAAACCCCTACTAATAGTATTGGCTTTATCAATATATTCTTGAGTAGAGATAGACTCCCATTTACCATTATATTTGGTGGTAAAAGCTTTCTCTAAATTATAGGTTTCTTGCAGATGATATGGAAAGTCAAAAAGACGGGTGATTTCAATCGACATAAAGTTGTTGTTTTTTTTGCGTATTGCAAATTAGGTAAATTCCATCGATTGCACAAGTTTCATTTTATTATTTGATTAATAGTTGATTAGGGCTTGGTGGCGGTATTTTTAACTGCTGCTTTTTAGTGGTATATGCAACATAAAGGGTGCTTTTTTTTGAATTCCATAAAAATTAAGAAAAATAATTTGAAGCAATTTCCCGCTTTCCGCACTCGCTCTTTTTTGAAAAAAATCAAAAAAGGAGCTCAAACAATTGCTTCAATCGGGGCTAGGCATTTGTGCTAATTTTTGAAATTTAGAAATTATATATAGTTTGAGCTATCTAAGCATCTTGCTCGTGCCGATATTAATGAGTATCAAAGCACAAGCGAGAGCCTTACGTTAGTTGTAGAATCATAATCGGTCAACGATATTTTAGTTCAGTTTCACAGCCTAATTTCCCCAAATTTCTCCTGTTGATGCGATGCTGAACTAAATTCAGCATGACGTTTCTTAACGTTTATCTGTTTTGAAATACACTTTCTTTAAAAGATTATAAAACCTTACGAATTTAAAAAGTTTTTTAAATCATTATAAGTACTCATTTTAATCGCTTTTTTTTCTTTATCCATAACCGATTTAATTTGTTCAGGAATGGCAATTTTCACATTTAAAGTACTTTCAACAACCTCTAAAAATTTAACAGGATGTGCAGTTTCTAAGAAAATACAAAAAGCTTCTGGATTATTCTTTTGAAACTCTTTCGCTCCTAAATATCCAACAGCACCATGTGGGTCGGCAATATAACCGCTATTTTTCTGGATTAATTTCATAGCCTCACGAGTTTGTTCATCAGAAAAAGAATACGAAGAAAAAGAATTTTTTAAAGCCTCTATATTATTTTCAAAAATTTCTTGAATACGGATAAAATTACTAGGATTTCCAACATCCATCGCATTTGAAATTGTGGATTTTGATGGTTTTGGCGTGTAAATTCCATCTTTTAAATAATTAGGAACCGTATCATTTATATTGGTTGATGCAACAAAATGTTTAATAGGTAAGCCTAATTTTTGCGCCATCATTCCTGCACAAATATTTCCAAAATTACCGCTAGGAACAGAAAAAACAAGGTTTTCTAAAGCATTTTTTTTATTTTTTTCTTGTTGAAATGTTTGTTTAATTTGCTTATAAGCTAAGAAAAAGTAAAACATTTGTGGCAACCAACGCGCTACATTTATCGAATTTGCAGAGGTTAAAGTTCGTTTAATTTCAGTATCTAAAAAAGCCGTTTTTACCATATCTTGACAATCATCAAAAACGCCATCAACTTCTAAAGCAGTAATGTTTTTTCCTAAAGTGGTCAATTGTTTTTCTTGCACATCGCTCACTTTTCCGCTAGGATATAAAATAACAACATCCACGCCTTTTACATCTAAAAAACCATCGGCAACCGCACCGCCAGTATCGCCAGAAGTGGCAACTAAAACGGTTAATTGGTCGTTGTTATTTCTGTTAAAATAGCCTAAACAACGTGCCATAAAACGAGCACCAACATCTTTAAAAGCCATCGTTGGACCATGAAAAAGTTCTAAAGTTGCTACATTTTCTTCCACAGAAACAACAGGGAAATCAAAGCAAAGTGTTTCTTTAATAATTTGCTGTAAAACATCCGAAGGAATTTCATCGCCAACAAATTGTTTAATTACTTCAAAAGCAATTTCATGATTTGAATAATTTTCGATATTCGTAATGAAATCTTTTGAAAGTGGTGTAATATTTTCAGGAAAATACAAACCTCTATCAGGAGCTAAACCATTAACTACGGCTTCTTTAAAACTTACATTTTTCGATTTTTTATTAAGGCTATAATAGTTCATTTTTATTTTTTTTATTTTTTATGAAAAGCATTATTAATAAAGTGAAAATATTTTTTGTGCTATTATTTTTATTTAGTTTCTAAAATTTTTATTCCTTGGGTATTTATTTTTGATGAAAATAAGGTGAAATCAATATTTTTATCGGCGTAGGCATTTTGTATTGCTTCTTTAACTTTTTTAGCTGTTTTTTTACCTTTGCATAAGGCAAAAATAGTTGGACCTGAACCTGAAATTCCTGCACCTAAAGCACCTGCTTTTATGGCTTCATTTTTAACCAAATCGAAATGAGGAATTAAATGTTTTCTGGCAGGTTCGGCAATTGCATCGGTTAAAGAATCACTAATTAATTGATAATTATTTGTGTGTAAACCACTGACCAATCCGCCGAGATTTGACCATTGGATAACTGCCGTTTTTAAAGGAATATCTTTGGGTAAAACTTCCCGAGCATCTTTTGTTTTTATTTCAATTTGCGGATGAATTGCCACTAATCGCAGTTTTTTTGGTACGGGTAACTTTACAATATCGAGTGGTTCATAATTTCGAACCAACACAAAACCGCCATAAATTGCGGCAGAAACATTATCAACAATTGCTGTTCCACAAGCGGCTTGTTCGCCAAGCATCGAAAATTTTGTAATTTCTAATTGTGAAAATGGTTTGTTCAAAAGTTCATTAACACCAAAAGCCGCACCCGCCGAACTCGCAGCACTACTTCCTAAGCCGCTTCCTGGTGAAAAACCTTTGTGCATGGTAATTTCAATGCCAAAATCAACAGGATGTTTTTCAAGCATCGCCAAGGCAACTACACCCGCAGCGTTTTTTGTAGCATCAAAAGTTAGGTTTTTAGCCCCCGTAATTTCTGTTATTTTTACGCCTTTTTCAGCGGTTTTTGTAAAGGTCATTTCATCGCCCATTTTTTCGACAGCAAAACCCATCGCATCAAATCCGCAAGAAACATTAGCCACGGTAGCAGGCGCAAATATTTTTATATAATTCATCTTTTTTCTTTTTTATCCGAAGTTGAAATTTTTAAGGTTTTAACTATTTCCAATGCGTATTACATCCGCAAAAATCCCCGAAGCGGTAACGTCTGCACCAGCTCCAGCACCTTTTATTAACAACGGATTTACAGGGTATCTATCCGTAAAAAACAACACAATATTATCGCTTCCTTCTAAATTATAAAAAGGATGATCGGCAGGGATATGTTGCAAACCAACTTTTGCTTTTCCATCAACAAATTCGGCAACGTATTTTAAACGACAATTTTTATCGTTTGCTTCTTTAAATATATTTTGAAAATGTGCTTCAAATTCGGTTAAACTAGCGTAAAAATCTTCATTATTAGTCGTTTTTAAACTTTTTTCAGGTAAAAAAGAATCGTTTTCAATATCTGATAATTCTAATTCATAACCACTTTCACGGGCTAGAATTAATATTTTTCGAGCCACATCGACACCGCTTAAATCAATTTTTGGGTCGGGTTCAGTATATCCTTCTTTTTGAGCCTCGGTAACGACATTGTGAAACGTAGTGTTTTCATCGAAATTATTAAAAACAAAGTTTAAACTTCCCGATAAAACAGCTTGTATTTTTTGAACTCTATCGCCAGAGGCAATTAAATTTTTAAGCGTATCAATAACAGGCAAACCGGCACCAACATTGGTTTCAAATAAGAAAGGTGCATTGTATTGTCTAGAAACGGCTTTTAATGTTTTATAATTTTCTAGGCTAGAGGCACAGGCGATTTTATTGCAAGTAACCACCGAAATACTGTTGCGTAAATACTGCTCATAAATTTCAGAAACTTTCTGATTTGCCGTGTTATCAACAAAAACCGAATTGCGTAAATTATAGCTTTTTGTTTTATTAAAAAAAGCCTCTAAAGTTGCCGATTCTCCTAGTTTTAAAGCGTCTTTCCAGTTATTTAAATCGATACCGTTAGCATCAAAAGTCATTTTTTTAGAATTTGCGATACCAACTACGCGAATATTCATTTTTAAATGTTCTTTCAAATACTTTTTTTGCTGATGTATTTGTGCTAAAAAGCGTTCACCAACATTTCCGACACCTGTTACAAATAAATTAAGTTGTTTTAATTTTTCTTCAAAAAATTGCTCATGTAAAGTATTTAAACCTTTTTTAGCGTCTTTACTGTCGATAACTGCCGAAATATTTTTTTGAGATGCTCCTTGTGCAATGGCTCTAATATTTACGTTATTTTTACCTAAAGCACTAAACATTTGTCCGCTTAACCCTTGATGATTTTTCATGTTATCGCCCACCAAAGCTAAAATAGCCAAGCCTTGCTCAATAATAACAGGTTTTATTTTTTTGCGTTCTATTTCAATTTCAAAAGCATTGTTAATCGCTTTGCTTGCTTTTTGGGCATCTTGATCGTAAATTCCAACGCAAATTGAATGTTCTGATGAGGCCTGAGTTATTAAAACCACGCTAATATCTTGGTTCGAAAGTGTTTCAAACAAACGTTTTGAAATACCCGATACACCAATCATTCCTGTACCTTCTAAGGTTAATAGGGTAATATCTTCAATATGGCTAATTCCTTTTACAAGGTTGGTGCTTTTTACATTTTTGGCAATTAAAGTTCCTGGATTACCTGGTTCAAAAGTATTTTTGATAACAATAGGAATTTCCTTTTCTAAGGCTGGTTGTATGGTTGGAGGATAAATAACTTTTGCGCCAAAATGGGATAATTCCATGGCTTCTTGATACGAAATTTCAGGAATCGGAAACGCCTGTTTTACAATACTTGGGTTTGCGGTGTACATTCCGCTTACGTCTGTCCAAATTTGAAGTTCGTTTACTTGCAACGCCGCCGCGTAAATAGCAGCAGTATAATCGGAACCGCCTCTTCCTAGAGTGGTGGTTAAGCCATTTTCAGATTTGGCAATAAAACCTGGTAAAACGGTAACTTGATGCGTATTATTTTGAAAATATTCTTGACAATTTTTATTGGTAAGGGTAAACTTAACCTGTGCTTTATCAAAAATATTTGAGGTAATAATAAGCTCTCTACTGTCTTTATAGGTTGCGTTTAAAGTGTTTTTTGCAACTTCAGAAATTATATAAGAAGATACTAATTCGCCAAAACCACTAATTCGAGCCATGGCCTTTGGGGTTGCTTCTTTTAGTAAAAAACAGCCTTCTAATAAGGTGTTTAATTGCCCAAATAATATGGTTACCTTTTCTTGAACTTCGGCTTGTTTTTCTTTAAAAATTAAATCGGAAATTACCTGTGCATGATGCTCGGTAACTTCGTTAAAAAGTACCATATACGACCGGTCATTATTTGCCGCTTTGTTTGCTGCAGCGATTAATTTGTTGGTTGTTTTTCCAAATGCTGAAACTACAACGGCTACTTTTTCTTTTGCCGAAGCTGCTGAAACAATTTGAATTACTTTTTGAATGTTTTGACTACTAGCGACTGATGAGCCACCGAATTTTAAAATTTTCATCTTAAAAAAAGTTTTTAATGTTTTAATAATATGGTAAAAAAATATAAGGTGTTATTTACTGTTTTTCAAGTGTTTGAAAAATGTAAATAGAGTCGGAACGATATGTGTATAGATAACCCCTAAAGGGTAATAATGCGAATAATAATAGAAGTGGTAATAGTGCCAACAAAAACCATCGTAAAGTTTACGATGGTTAAATAGTTGTTATTTGCTTTGTTGTTTAACACGGTATCAAATGTAAACTTTTTTTTTAATAATCAGTATTTTTTATCAAAAAAAATCAATTTCATTTTAAATATACCCAATGATTATCTTCTTTACAGAAAGAAGAGTTCTCTTTTATGCTATTAATTTTATCATTTTCTTTAAAAAATGCTTCAAAGGTTACATTTCCTGTAATATCGGAAGCTGTGCCTTTATTTGTATTGCTGATTTCTAATTGCATCCACTCAACAGATTTTGTCCAAAGTAAAATTTCTTTATTTTCAGTTTCTGATGGGCGAGTGCTCGAATGATGGCTTTTATGTAAATAATCAATATTTGCTAAGGCAAAAGCACTGTAACGAGAACGCATTAATTGCTCCGCTGTTACCACATTTTGGATGTTTTTATGTGCTATTTCACAGCAATCAGTATAATTTTTGCTAGGATTACAAGGACATTTCATAGTATTTATTTAGTATTATTAATTTAGAAAAGTGTTTTTTGTATCAATTCTAAAACAACGTTCTTTTCCTAAAAACAAAGGGTTTCCATGTTTTTCAGACCAAAATCCATCTAAAATATCTTTAGAAATACATCTGTAAACCACAACGCCTTTATAAGTATTATTATCTTCTCCTTGATATTCAAAATTGATAACTAATATATTATCATTAAAAAAACCTGAACCAGTTTGTTCTTGTTCATTATTGATTAACCATTTAGCAATTATTCGATTATTCATATCAAGTTTCAAGGAAAGCACTCCTTTATAAGAATGTTCTTCGGCGTCTTGATTAGTACCAATTATGGAATAAGTACCCACTAAGTTTTGTATATTTTGTACTGTCATTTTATCATTATAAAAGGTAAAATTACGTCATTTTAAATGATATGCAAAACAAGAAAAATCCGCAGAAAATTTACAAGAATTTTTACTGCGGATTTTCTTATCAAAATATAAACTAAAAAATATTATTTTTTATACCTCATTTTACCAAGTTCAATTTCAATAGCTGTTCTGGCTAAAATGGTAAAAATAAGCGCACCCATTGCCCAAATACCTACGGTAACTCCAATTTCGATTCCAGTAGGTGTATATTCTGCTATTTTACCATAAGGACCAGGGATAAATCCAGGAACAATTAAACCAAAACCTTTTTCAATCCAAATAGCAATAAATAAAATACTACAAGCAAAAAATAATACTTTAAAATTATTACGGAGTTTATGAAAAGTTAATAAAACGGTTGCTAAAACATTTAAGGTAATAGCTGTCCAAATCCATGGTAATAAAGCTGTTTTTCCATCTAATCCGAAAAATAAATAATAGGCACTTTCACTATGATGTGTTGGTGCATAAAATTCTTTGAATAATTCAGAAACTAACATAATTAAGTTAATTTGAGCAGCAACGGTAACTACTAAGGCTAACTTTTTAATAGTTTTATTTTCTATTTTAAACTCGGTATAAGTCCTAATAATAGCTAACACTAAAATAATTAATGCAGGACCAGCGGCAAAAGCAGATGCTAAAAAACGAGGTCCTAATAATGCAGTATTCCAAAAAGGTTTAGCTTGTAATCCTTGGTATAAAAAAGCAGTTACTAAATGAATACCAACAGCCCAAAAAACAGAAATTATAGCACCTGGTAAATACACACTTTTTTTAGATTCTTTCCCTTGATAATGCCTGAATAAAATATAAAAAGGAATACTAATATTGATAAATAAATAGCCATTTAAAGCAATAACATCCCAAGTTAACATTGAATTAGGAAAGTTAAAAACACCAATAATCGGCATCATATGCCATAAAACTGCAGGGCCTCCCATATCAGCAACCACAAAAGCCAAACACATTATAAGTGCGGCAACGGCTAAACCTTCTCCTATAAGTACGGCTTGTTTAAAATCGACATCTTTTAAAACATAGGTTGGCATTACTAGCATAACGGCAGCTGCAGCAACTCCAACTAAAAAGGTAAAGTTAGAAATATATAATCCCCAACTAACTCGATCTGTCATACCGGTAACACTCAATCCATGTTCTATTTGAATCGAATAACAATACATTCCAATCAACATTATTAAGGTTAAAAAAGCCATCCATAAATGATACTTTTTTGAACCATGAGTAATAATATCTAGACTGTCTTTAATTAAACTTGTAAAAACCTTAAGTCTTCTCATTTTATTTTTTATTATAATGCTTAGTATATCTATTATTTAGGGCGTTTCCCAAAAGGGTCGGGCTTTGCGTTAAATCTTTTTAAAATTTAATATCTACTATATTAAGTACTTATTTTAATAAGCTTTGTTACACTAAAATAGTGTGCTTATTTATTAAAAAATTTTAAAAAGGATACCACTGCAATCCCTAACGCAAAAGAAGTTAGTCCATAAAATACCAAAACTTAGGTTCTGTACCTAAATCTTCTTTTAATCTGAATACTTTTTTATTTTCTAAAACCCATCGAATAGTGCTTTCAGGATCTAATAAATTTCCAAAAATACGAGCACCAGTAGGCAGGCTTCTACACAAGCAGGATTTTTACCCGCTCTAGAACGTTGCACACAGAAAGTACATTTTTCCATCACACCTTGTTTACGCATTCTATTTCCTAAATAATGCTGATTTTTGTTTACTTCTTCTTCAGGAACTTCGGGTTTACTCCAGTTAAAACGACGACCATCGTAAGGGCAAGCTGCCATACAATATCTACAACCAACACACCAATCGTAATCAACTACCACAATACCATCTTCTTCTCTCCAAGTAGCTTGAACAGGACAAACTTCTACACAAGGCGGATTATCACAATGAAAACATTGCGTTCCCATGTAAAAATGTCCTTCGGCAGGAACTTCATGATAATAATTATCATCAGCTTCATGGAAATTAAAACCTTTTCCGTCTTTCATTTCATGAATACGGATATATTCCATTTGCGAATTTCTATCCTGATTATTTTCTTCCACACAAGCGCTTACACAATCCATATATCGCTGACATTTAGAAATATTGAAAGCATAACCAAATAATACATCTTCTTCGGCATTTTTTGATGACATACTCACGTTTTTACCTGTACGTAATTGATAAGAACGTACTAATCTATCAACGGTGGCATTTTTTTCTTTATCGTCCATCAATTTATAGTTTCCTTTAAATTGTTCTTCCCAATCTATTTGTGCTTTTTCTTTTGAATCATCACTAGAAACCACACTTGTACATGATGAAACTGCGCCTGCACCCTAGCGGTTAGTTTTTTAAAGGCAGATCTACGATTTCATAACAAATAGCATTTGCAACTGCTAAATCGGTTTGAGGTTCAAATAGAATAGATTTATCTGAAGCCATACTAGAACGTGTTGTTCTGGTAGCAAAATCGATAATTTTAGCACCTCTTTTATTTTTTTGAGATAACATTCTCGAAAACAAAACAGGGTGCATTTCTGCCATATTGTTTCCCCAAGTGATAAAATAATCAGCATATTCAATATCTTCATAACAACCCATTGGTTCATCAGCTCCAAATGATGTTAAAAACCCAGCTACAGCACTCGCCATACATAAACGAGCGTTGCAATCTAAATTATTCGTACCAATAGCACCTTTCATAAATTTAGAGGCGATATATCCTTCGGGAATGAAGTGTACATTGCTACCGAATCTTTACCATGTTTTTCAATGGTTTCTTTCATTTTATTGGCAACAATATCTAAGGCATCGCTTATGGGAGTTTTTACATATTTACCGTTCTTTTTAACCAAAGCGTGTGTTAATCTATCGTTAGATTGAATACACATGGTTTGATGATAGCCTTTTACACAAAGTAATCCTTTGTTTACTGCTGAATTTGGGTCTCCTTTTACGGCAATTGCTTTTCCATTTTCGACACCTACCAAAATACCGCAACCTACACCGCAAAAACGACAAGGTCCTTTTTTCCAATCTAAATCTCCTTCAGGTATTCCTGCTTCTTGTTCATTTGCAAAAATAATTCCAGGAAAGATGGTCATTGCCGCTGTCATTGCTGCTGCCGCTGCCATTTTTTTTATAAAACTTCGTCTACTTGTTAAAGAGGCGCTCATATCTTGTTTATTTTATAGGTGTATTAAATCCAGAAACTAAGGCTAGTAATTTTAAGCTAGGTAAATTTTCTATGGATTCTTTTAAAATTTTATCAGTGTCGTTATCAATGGTATTTGTAACAAGGACGATTACATTTTTATTTTCTGCGGAAATAATTTCACAGCCATCAATAATAATTAATGCTTTTTGTAATTCCTCCTTTTTTCCTTGATGAGGATGCGCTAAATAACTTTTAATTGGCATGTGAAAATGGGTGTTTAGTTTTTCGCAAATTAAAGCGCGGGGTGGTTCTTTTACATGATAATTATCAGTGTTTGAATATATTGTGTTTTAATCAATTCAGTTTTTTTGAAAAAAAATCTTAACCTCTTGCTTGTTAGTGATTTTAAAATTTATCATTGTTAATGAAATAACCAAAAGACACTTAGTTTGTATTTATTCTAAATAACATTGCGTTTTTTGCAACATATTTATCATTTTTTCATTAAAAACAGTGTTTTTTAGTACGTATAGTAATACTTATGCCATTTAATTATACAAAGTGAAATTAGTGTAGTATATAAAAACAATGATTTTTAAAAGGATAATAGCGAGTTATATTTCTATGACATTTGTCATGTTTTTAGGGTGTTTGGTTTTTTAAATTTGAGGTATGAAAGCATGACGAGCTCTTTTAAAACATCAAAAATTAACATAACATAAAACAAAATCAGATGAAATTACAAAATGTATTTTTACTACTATTAGTAGCCTTATTTATCAGTTGTGGAGGAACAGAGAAAAAAGCACCTTCATATAGTTCAGGAAAATCAGTACAAAAAACAGTTGAAAAAGCACCTGAAAAAAAACTTAAAAAAAAGCTGGAAAAACCAGAAATTATTGATTTAAAAAATAAAGGAATTGGTTCTGTGAAATCGGTAACATTAGCGGCTACTATAGATCAAGATATGGTCGCAAAAGGTGCTAAAACATTTAAAAACAAGTGTTCAGCTTGTCATAGAACCAATAGGAAATTTATAGGACCAAATCCGACGGGAGTTTTAAAAAGACGTTCGCCAGAATGGGTGATGAATATGATTTTAAATCCTGGGGAAATGGTTAAAAAAGATCCAATAGCAAAAGCATTGTTACTTAAATTTAATGGGTCGCCAATGGCAAATCAGCATTTAACAAAAGAACAAGCAAGAGAGGTTCTTGAATATTTTAGAACATTATAATTTATCAAAAAAAACAAATTTTTTCGATAAATTGACAAAACTCACAAAATGTAAAATACCTTTTCAATTATAGTTGCGCTTTTGCAATTTTTATTGAAAAGGTGTTTTTGTGTTTTTAAATGATATTTATCATATTATAAAACTTTAAGTACAAGTAGATTGCGTTTTTAAATTATAATTTATAAACTATGTTAAAAACACATTCATTTCATATTCCTGTTATGGGAATAGGATTTACTATAGATTCTCCATTAAAAGTTTCCCGATTCGGAATCGATTCTGTTATTTCATTAGTCGATGATATTTTATTAGAAAAGATACGAAAAATGTATTCGTTGAAATTTAAAATTCCATACGATGAAATCACCGAAAAAATGGACGATTTTAGAGCCGAAAGAGTTACTTCTTACTTGAATTTGATCAAATCACTTTCAGAAGAGAAGTTTGAAGAATTTAAGAAGAATATTACCCAAACAAAGCAAGATATTGTTGATTTTTTTGAAGATCTTCCTGATTCGTCATCATTAAAACAAGAATTTGTAAAGGTAACGAGCAGTAATTTTGATGTAAAAAAAGTTGCTGATTGGTTAAAAGAAAATTTATCGATGGGGCAAATTGATGTAAATATCATGACCAAAGTTGATAAAGATAATTATACTAAAACCGATAAATTAGCTATTGAATATAACGATGCACACGCCGCTTTAAGAGGTTTTGCAAAGAGCGATGTTAATTCGTCAGTGGTATTTTCGGCAGGTATGAATCCTCGGTTATATACTTATTTAGAGAATTTTAAAGGCTTTTATCCTGATAAAAATGGGCGTATCAACAAGAAAATTATCTTAAAAGTAAGTGATTACCGTTCGGCATTAATCCAAGGGAAATTTTTAGCGAAAAAAGGAATTTGGGTATCGGAATACCGCATAGAATCGGGCTTAAATTGTGGCGGACATGCTTTCGCAACCGATGGATATTTATTAGGACCTGTTTTAGAAGAATTTAAAATAAAACGAGCAGAATTACAAGAGTCAATTCAAAGTTTGCTTTTTTCTGCTTTAGATAAAAAAGAATATGTAGTTCCAGAAACCGATTTAACTTTTAAAATATCGGCACAAGGAGGCGTTGGTACTGCCGATGAGCATCAATTTTTATTAAATTATTACAATATAGATTCTGTGGGTTGGGGAACGCCTTTTTTATTAGTCCCTGAAGCCACAACGGTTGATAAAAACACGTTAAATAAATTAATTAAAGCCACTGAAAAGGATGTTTATTTGAGTGATATTTCGCCATTAGGCGTGCCGTTTTATAACTTAAAAGGAAACACAAAAGACTTAGAAAAGCAATCTTTTATTGATAAAGGGCGCCCTGGAAGTGCCTGCCCTAAAAAATTTATCGCTTTAAATAAAGAGTTTAACGAAAAAGGGGTTTGTACGGCTTCAAGGCAATTTCAGCATTTAAAAATAAAAGAATTAACGGCTAAAAACTTATCAAAAGAAGCTTATTACAAAGAATATTCAAAAATAATAGCCAAAAGTTGTACCTGTGTTGGCTTAGGAACTTCGGCTTTATTGGCGTACGGTTTAGATACCAAAACAGAAGGTGCTGGTGTGTCGGTTTGTCCTAGCCCTAATATTGCTTATTTTTCTAAAAAGATGAGTTTAAAGGAAATTACAAAAACAATTTACGGACAATCGGCAAGTGTTACAAGCTTAGAAAGACCTAATTTATTTATCAAAGAATTGACTATTTATATTGATTATTTAAAAGATAAATTAAAAGAAACCACCGCAGAGGCTTCGCCGAAAGAAATTAAATATTTAAAAACTTTTGCCAAGAATTTAAAAGAAGGTTTGTTGTATTATAAAAACTTATTTAATACCGAATATCAAAGTGCAATATTACATTACCCAGCTGTTTTAGCCGATTTAGAATTAAGTAGCCAAAACATCGATAAAGTAGCTTTAGCTATAGAAAAATTATAAAAACAGTAAATGAAATTCATATATCTATTGATGATATATGAGTTTTTAGTGTTTTAGAGTCTGTTTAAAAATAAAATTTATGTAGTTAAATACTAGCTCTCACAGTTTTTTAAAACCTGTGAGAGCTGTTTATTTTTGGGAGAATATTTTATATTTTAACAGCTTGTTTCTTTTTAAATTGCTGGCTGAAAATTAGTGCTATTGCTAGTGAAAAAAGTAGGCTAACTGCAACTAAATATTCAGGGTAATAATTGATTAAATTAAGATTTAACCAAACAACAATTCCTTTGTAAAAAATTACAATTTCTGTTAATAAAAAGCCTACTATATAAAAGAGTAGGCTTTTTTTTGATAGCTGTATTAATTGAAATTGCTGTAAAAAAACAAGCAATGAAATACTTACAATTCCTAAAAAATTAAAATGTAAATAGCCGATTATAAAATCGATATTTGAAAAAATAACAGCTGAAAAATAAGGAAGTGTTCCTGTAAATTGAAAAATTAATTTCATCATAAAAAGTAGCACAACAACTTTTAATCCTTTAAAAAGAACTGGTGAGAAAATATTTTTTATCTTTTGATAATCAGCAAGTAAATGCTTGCTTAAAATATAAAAAGCAATTCCTTGTAATAAAGCACCAAAACTAGCAATTAAATAGAGTATAAAACTTGGTTTGTTCCATAACAAGGAAATCCCGAAGGTTAGTACAACGCCTATGTTTAGCGTCCAAAAAAAGCGGTTAAATATCTTTTTAGGAAGGGTGATTTTATGTTTTTCTAAAATATAAAAAAACACGCCGAAAAGTGCTAAAATAAACCAGCCGTTGTATTGAAAATGCAGGTAAAAATAAATGGCATTTCGGTATAAACTTGAGCCACTTCCTACTGTTTTTATAATAATTCCTAAAGCCCAAGGTCCTAAGCTTGAAATAATCATAAACCATAAGGCGATGCGAATACATTTGTATGAATTTGTTTGTTTTTGTATCGTTGAACTGTGTTTGAAAAAGAGGTATCCGAAGAAATAAGAAGCTATTAAAAATAGGGTGGAAAATACAATCGAAAAAAATGCGTAGCCTGCAAATGGAAAGCTAATCAGCATGCCAATAATGGTTATTTGGGTTGCCCAAAATAATTGCTTGTAACGAGTGTGAAGTGTTTTTTTATCTAAATATAATTTAAAAATAAGCGTAGTTAAAGCAGTATAAACCCAACCTAATAAAGCAACATGAGAATGTGCATGTACCATAAAACGATAATTTATTGGCAGGTCAATTACTGCAAAAACACGAAGTAAAACGCCTAAAAAAGCAATTAAAATAAAATATCCTATGGCTATTTTACTGTGTTTTTGTAATAAATTAAAAGAAGTATTTAACGAGGTTTTCATACAGATAAAAGTACGTAAAAAGCACGTAAAAATTATGTAAAAATAGTTGAAAAATCATCTAAAAATAGAAGAGAATAAAAGGAGAATATTGTAAAATGAAGAATATCCGAAGAAAAAAAACGCATTTATTCGTTAAAATAAATACGTTGCTAAGTGTATTGAAAAAGGTTGTTTTTATTATTTAGAGGTAAATAAAGTTGGTTTGATAGTAACCATTAACCAAGCCCAATTATTAGTATTGTTGTCAGATGTTCCTTTTAAAACTTCCATTCCTTGTGAAGCAAACATTTGAGAATATCCTGCTTTAAAACCGATTTGTTTGGTGAAGTTATATCGGTAAACAAGGTCAATTTCTGTACCTAATTGCTTAGAAACATTTGCATTAATATCGGCTGCTGCTGAAAAATTATGAACAAATGCCGTTAAGCCTGATTTTTCATTTAATTTGAAATTAGCTTTTGCATAAATATCTAATAAACCAACATTATTTCCGTGGTTTCCTACGTAAAAATAATCCATAAATCCATTGAATTTATGATTTGTTCCATATAAAGGGGTAAAAGCATTGTTGTCAACAGTATTAGAATCGTAATCATTACCACTTTGTAATTCAATTCCTAGACCTAATTTGATTTTGCTTGAAACTTTATAATTACCTTCTAAACCTACTAAATAAGCACTTAAATCCCTGTTCATTTTATCAGTACCAAATTGATAATATAAATTTGCAGCTACTTGTAAATTATTTTGCTTACTTTTTAAATGTGTACCAACAGTTTGACTGTATTTAATTCCATCAGTAGTTTCTAAACCATTATTTAATAGTAAAAAACTTGCTGATAAAGTACTCCAATCTTTATGTAACCAAGCATATTGCATAGCTTTATAGGTTTTTTCAGTTTCTAAAGTTCTTCCTGTTACATTTTCTTTTGATTGATTAAAAGCCAAACCTAAATCTAACTTAATTCCGTCTCTTTTGTATTTAAAAACGGCAATATCATGGCTACGAGCTTGTTGCGCCCAACCTACGTTACCTAAAATTCTGCTATCGTCATACAGGACTTCTTGACGTCCTAATTTTAACGAGTAATTTGGGCTTAATAACACTTCTGCCCAAGCTTGATGTAAGCTTAATCCGTTGGCATCGGTGGTGTTTAATTGAGGCACATCTCCCCAAACCCTAATATCTTGTACGCTTACATAAAAATTTAATTTTTCAATAGATTGAGAAAAATTTAAACGGGTTCTTTGTGAGGTAAATAAACCAGCGCTTTGATTGTCTTTGATTAGGGTTTTAAAACCGTGTCGATATTCTGAACGAGTACGAAGTTCAGCAGCTACTTTTAATTGTCCGTATGATATTGTTGTAATAAGAATTAATAATGCACTAAAAAGTTTATTTGTTTTCATAATCGTTTTGATTTCTTCAACAAATTACAGCACAAAGTAGTTTATAAAAAATGATAAAAGTCATAGTATGTAAATAGTGTTCGTTAATAAGAATTACAGTTTATCGACACTTATTGTTTACATAACGATATATTAAGTAAATTTAACTTGTTTAAGATGAAATGTAAACGACTATGCTATACATTAGAACTAAATTTTATTAAATATTAGATGGAAAAAATAATGAACGTTTTATTAATTGAAGATACTATTATTGAAATAATGAAAATGAAGCGTACTGTTTCATTTTTAAAATTACAACATACTATTACAGAGGCGAAAGATGCAGAAATAGCACTTAAAATTTTAGAAGAAAAAAGTAATTTACCTGATTTAATTTTACTAGATTTAAACATGCCAAAAATTAGTGGCATTGAATTTTTATCAATAATAAAAAATGATGATACTTTAAAACACATACCAACGGTTATTTTAACAACTTCGGATAACCAAAAAGATTTAGAAGAGTGTTATAAAATAGGCGTTTCAGGATATATTTTAAAGCCTTTAAAATATGAGGATTATGTGGCTAAAATTGAAGTCGTTTTGTCTTATTGGAGCATCAATGAATTGAAAAAGTATTAAAAAAAATATGAAAGGAATCGTTTTTACAGAATTTTTAGATTTAGTAGAAGAAAAATTTGGGCTAGAGGTTGTTGATAAAATTATATCACAATCAACCTTAGATTCCCAAGGAATATATACAGCAATAGGAACCTATAGTTTTTCTGAAATGTTACAGTTATTACAACATTTAAGTAAATATAGTGGAATTTCTATAGATGATTTATTATTGCTATATGCAGAACATTTTTTTAGCGTTATTGAAAATAGTTACCCAGGACTTTTAGCAACCTACAAAGAACCGATCGAAATGTTGGCTTCTATTGAAAATCATATTCATGTAGAGGTACAAAAAATATATCCTGATGCTGAATTGCCAACCTTTATTGTAAAAGAAAGAACCGAAAACTCGTTAGTAATGATTTATAAATCGAGTAGGGCGATGCATCATTTTGGCTTAGGATTAATGAATAAAACATTTGAACATTTTAATACAAGTGCGACCATTGTTTTAGAAAAAATAAAACAAGATGGTACGGAAGTTAAATTTATCATTCATAAAAATTAATGAGTAATCATCGAATAGATATATTAGAACGCGCTTTAAAAAGACAGAAAGCAGCAAGGAAAATAGCCGAGAAAATATTAGAAGATAAATCAAGAGAATTATATTTAATATCCGAAGAATTAAAGGCAGCAAATATAAGATTAGAAGCATCATTAATAGAAAAATCATCGCAATTAAAAGGTGTTTTTGATAATATTAATGATTCTTATTTAATAATGAGTTTATCGGGCGATGTTCTTAAAATGAACGATGCTGCAATTGCTCTTTTTGGATACGATATTTCAAAAGAAAAATTAAATGCAAAAAATTTAATATATCCTGAAGATGCTACCTATGCTTTTGAATCGTTTTATAAATTGTACAATACAGGTTCTTTTTCTAATTATATAGCAAGGGTTTTAACGAAGAAAAAAGAAGTTAAATGGGTGCAAATAAATGCAAGTTTAATTTATGATAAAAATGATAAAAAAATTGCAGCCCAAGGAATTATCAGAGATATAACAGCAACAAAACGAACAACAGAACTTATAGCAGAACAAAAAAAAGAGTTGGATGTTATTGTTGAAAATTCTTCTTTAGGAATTGCGCTTATACAGCAAGGTCGTTTTTTAAAAACGAATCGAATGTTTCAAGAGCTTTTAGGGTATTCAGTAGCTGAATTTTCTAAATTAACAATTAAAGATATTTTTTTTAAAGGAGATTATGCTTTTTCTAAAGAGTATTTAGATAAAATGAATAGTGGCGCTATTGATAATTTTGTGTTAGAAAAAAAATATAAAAGAAAAAATGGTACTGTTTTGTGGGTAAAAGCAAATGTAAATGCCGTAAGAAATGCTGTTGGATCCATAAAATATGAGGTGGTACTTGTTGAAGATGTTACTTTAAAAAGAGAAAGAAAGCTGATTATTAATATGATTAATGATTTGGCTAAATCTATTTTAGGAAAAGATACTATTTATGAAATAGCTTGGGAGGTAACTCAAAAAATAGCGACGTATTTAGATTCTGAAGATTGTGTGATTTTTTTAGTAAATCATAAAAATAATACTTTAGAACAAGTTGCTTCACATTATTTGAAGCTTGATAAGAAAAATATCAAAAAAAACAGTTTAGAAATAGGTAAAGGAATAGCAGGAAATGTAGCCAAATCGGGTAAGGCAGAGATTATAAAAGACACCTCTAAAGATGCTCGATATGTTGTAGAAGGCGAGCGTCGGTTTTCTGAAATATCAGTACCTATAATAAGTGAAGGAAAGGTAATCGGTGTTATCGATTCGGAACATATCGATAAAAATCACTATACCCAAGAGCATTTACATGTTTTAGAAAATATTGCTAGTTTAGTTTCGATGCAATTAAAAAGTGCTATAAATAGAAGACAACGAGAGAAAGCAGAAATAGAAAACTTAGAACTTTTAAGTCAGTTAGAAAAAAGTAATGATGAGTTAAACGAGTACGCACATATTGTTTCTCACGATTTAAAATCGCCATTAAGAAGTATTGATGCCTTGGTTTCTTGGATAAAAACAGATAATAAAGGAAGTTTTGATACCGCTACTTTAGCTAATTTTAAGCTAATAGAAGGTACTTTGCAAACCATGGAAAATTTGATTTCTAATATTTTAGAGTATTCAAGTGCAGGTACAGAAACAAGTGAAAAAAAACAGGTCGATTTAAACTTGATTATTAATACTTTAAGAGGATTGTTATTTATTCCGGATCATATTTTGATTAAAGTACCACGAAAATTACCAACGATTAATGGTGATGCAACGAAGTTTCAGCAACTTTTTCAGAATTTAATTAGTAATGCTGTTAAATTTAACGATAAAGAAAAAGGATTGATTGAAATAGAATTTATAGAGCAAACGTCTTTTTATCAATTTTCAGTAAAAGATAATGGTATTGGAATTGACAAGAAATATCATGATAAAATTTTTAAAATTTTTCAAGCGCTTAATAAAAGAGAAGATTCTACGGGTATTGGGCTGTCTATTGTTAAAAAAATCATACAATTATATGAAGGAACTATCTGGTTAGTGAGTAAGCCTGGTGTAGGAACTACCTTTTATTTTACCATTAAAAAATAATATATGAAAACAGTTCAATTGCAAAAAATAAATGGAAATTGGGAATATTTAACCGCTAAAATAGTTTTAAAGAACCCGCTAGTATTGGTTTTTGGAAATCGATTTTTATTGGAAGATAAAAATATTTACAACGAAATTAGGGCTATTTTTAAGCAGGGTCATTTGGTTTTTGGATCAACTGCTGGTGATATATCTTCTAAAACAGTAGCTGATCAAAGTATTACAATTACAGCGATCGAATTTGAAAAAAGCACCTACGTAATTAAAAGAGCGAATGTTTTAAGTTCGGTAAATAAAACAGGTAGTTTTCAAATAGGAAAAGAACTAATACAGCAGTTTGCTCAAGAAGGCTTAAGGTATGTTTTTTTAGTTTCAGAAGGGAGTTTTATCAACGCAAGCCAGTTAACAAAAGGGATGAATGCTGCTACAAATAATAATTTATTAATAACAGGTGCTTTATGTGCAGATGCTGCTAGGTTTGAAAAAACAGTTTCATCTTACAATGAAAATCCAATATCGGGCGAAATAATAGCAATCGGTTTGTATGGCGAATCTTTAGAGGTTTCTTTTGCTATTAATGGTGGTTGGACACCTTTTGGTCCTGAACGAATTGTAACAAAATCAAAAGGAAATATTTTATATGAGTTAGATAATAAACCAGCCTTGAATTTATATAAAAAATATTTAGGTGATAAATCAAAAGAATTACCTGGTGCGGCGTTGTTATATCCACTAAAAGTAAAATCTACCAATAATAAACAATCTATTGTTAGAACTATTTTAAATATTAATGAAGCGGATAATTCAATGATTTTAGCAGGCGATATTTTAGAGAATTCGAAAGTGCAATTAATGATGACCAATGTTGATAATATTGTTAATGCCGCCGAATTAGCTGCTATAAATGCAAGTGAATTAAGAACTAAAAAACCTGAATTAGCTATTTTAGTTAGTTGTATTGGGCGTAAATTAGTTTTAGATCAAAGAGTAGAAGAAGAAGTGGAAGAGGTTGTAGAAGTGATAGGAACTCAAACGACTGTTTGCGGTTTGTATTCTTATGGCGAAATTGCTCCGTTTAATGGAGAAAATAATTGTCAATTACATAATCAAACAATGACGATAACATTAATTAGTGAATAATGAACTCTCTTTTAAAAAGACAAATTAGAAAATATTTACCTGAAAATTTACATTCGAATAAAGAATTAGCAGCATTTTTAGATGCTATTGATAGGTCATATACCACTTCGGATGATCAATTTTTAATGCTGCAAAGAGCCACTGCAATAAGTTCAGAAGAACTTTTTGATGCAGGTGAAAAATTAAAAGAAGAAACAAATTCTCAGCGCAAGGTTATTGGTAAACTAAAAGGTGTTATTGATACGCTTAAATTTTATGATTTAGAAGATGGGTATTCTATAGAAAACACAGACTCCTTAAAATTAGTCGATTTAATTGATAATCAAACCAAAGAAATTATAAAAATAAATCAACAGAAAGATTTTTTATTGAAAAGTTTAGCACAACAAAATAAGGAGTTAAACGATTATGCACATATGATTTCTCATGATTTAAAAACACCTTTGCAAAGTATTGAGGCTTTATCTGCTTGGTTTTTGGAAGATTATGGCAGTGTTTTAGGCAAACAAGGAGAAGAAAGAATAGCCCTTATAAGAGATAACATTGAAAAAATAGACACCTTAGTAAGCGCAATTCATAAATATGCAACTATTGATAAAGCAATAGCAAAAGCTGCTGTTTTAAAAATGGATAATTTACTAGCTACCATAATTAATCAGCTAAATGTTTCTAAAAAAACAATCATAAATATCCCTGAAAAACTTCCAGTTATAAAAGGAAATAAAAAATTATTAGAAGAATTGTTTTCGAATTTAATTGAAAATGCTATTAAATTTAATGATAAAGAAGTTAAAGAAATAACAATAGGTTTTTCTGAAAATACTGATTTTTGGGAGTTTTATGTAAAAGATAACGGCAACGGAATAGCTGAAAAGTATTTTGATAAAATTTTTACTGCTTTTTTTAAATTGGAAAATGATTATAAGTCAGCAGGTATTGGCTTAGCAATTGTTAAAAAAATTATACACGTTTATAACGGAAAAATTTGGGTAGTATCTCAATTAAATGTGGGAACTACTTTTAATTTTATAATTAAAAAATAATGATGGAAACACCTAATTTAGAATATATAGAAAAATTAGCAAGAGGAGATCAAGCTATTCGGAAAATACTCATAGGGGTAATAAAAGAAGAGTTTCCTGCCGAAAAAATAGCCTATTATAAAAGCTTAAAAAGTAAGGAATACAAAAAAATTGAAGAAAATGTACATAAAATTAAACATAAAATTAGTATTTTAGGTCTTGAAAAAAGTTATAAAATAGCGAATGAATTTGAACATAATCTAAGAGCGCTTACGTTAGATAAAGCGCCAGATTTTGAGAAAATTTTAATAGTTATTTCAAATTACTTGAAAACTATTTAAAAGTATGAATTGTATAATTGTTGATGATGAAAAAATGGCAAGAGTAGTACTTGGTACGCTCTGTAATCAAATAAAAAATTTAAATGTAGTAGGTGAATTTTCAAACGCAATGCAAGCTATAAAATTTTTAAACTCGCATGAAGTCGATCTTATTTTTTCAGATATTCACATGCCTGATTTTAATGGTTTAGATTTTATAAAAACACTTAAAAATCCGCCAAAAATAATTTTAACTTCTTCTGATCCTAATTTTGCTATCCAAGCTTTTGAATATGATTTTATTGTTGATTATTTATTAAAACCGATTGAATTGCCTAGGTTTGAAAAAGCAATGATTAAAGCTCAAAATTATCAATTAAAAGAAGCAGTTTCAACTAATTCAAAGCACACAGAATCAGTAGCATCTTACAGCAATGATTTTTATATAAATATTGACAGACGACTTATTAAAATTGATTTACCAAGTATTTATTTGGTAGAAGCCAAGGGTGATTACATTCATATAAAAACAGAGACTAAAAACTATTTGGTACATTCTACCTTAAAAAAAATAGAAGAAAAACTGCCTGAATCGTTATTTTTAAAAGTACATCGTTCTTATATTATCAATCTTAAAAAAATTATTGATATTGAAGATAATAGCGTATTAATAAAAAGAGATGTAATTCCTGTTAGTAGATCAAAAAGACCAGAATTAATGAAGCGCTTAAATTTATTGTAAAAAGAGAACTTATCTAACGAAAATTACATTTCAACTACGCTAAGTTTGATTACAGCTAGTTTTTTGAAAGGAATAAAAAGAGGTTTGTATTTTAGGTTTGAACACATACCTACTATTATGAAAAAAAAAAAACTTTTTCAAAAAAAATACTAGCCATCTTTTTTGTGTTATATAGTTTTACTATTGCTGCGCAAAATATACCTTTTAATTGTACTTATGACGCTTATTTATTTCAATATAATGATGTTTATTCTATTGATTTAGCATCAGGGAATTCTTATTTAGTTGCAACGGATGTTACTCCAGGAAGTATAAATGCAGCAGCTTATAATCCTACGGATGGATATATTTGGGGGTCATTAAGCACACCATCAAAAACAATTGTACGAATTGGAAAAAATTTTTCAACCACTACTTTTTATGTCGATGAATTACCTAGCAGTGGAAGATATATTGGGGATATAAATACCAATGGTGTTTATTATCTTAAAGGCGGAGGTTCAACTTATTATAAAATAGATGTTGATCCTAACTCACCAACATATACGGAGCATTTAGCTACCGCAAATTTATCTCAAAATATAAGCATTCATGATTGGGCTTTTAATGCTGTTGACGGCAATTTATATGCTGTGGAAAAAAATACCAATATTTTATATAGAATAAATCCAACAACAAGTATAGTGGAATCTTTAGGAGTTGTTCCTATTTTATCAGGATTAAGCTACACTTACGGAGCAGTATATTTTGATGCTTCAGGACGTTTTTATGTATCAGCAAACCAAACAGGAACTATCTATGTAATACAAGCTGTACAAGATTTAAATGGTTCAAATGAAATGGATTCTAATTTATTTGCATTTGGTCCTTCAAGTGCTAGTAATGATGGAGCTCGTTGTCCGACAGCACCTGTGTTACAAGAAATTTGTGACAATGGAATAGATGATGATGGAGATGGTTTGATTGATTGTCAAGATCCTTCTTGTTCAGGATATGGAGAATGTGATGTTATTTTACCACCAACATCAGGAGGAAATGCAGGAGGTTTAGAAAGTAATAATAGATTATCAGAACAAATAAATAAACGAAATTATAATCGTACTAAAGGAAATTATAAATTTGATAAAAAGAAGGCTGCAAGGGTTATAAAATCTAAAAATTATAGAAAAAGAACAAGTGCTGTTTTTAATTTAAATAATTTTATTCCTTTAAATATTATTAATGAAGATGAAGTTATAGAATCGTCACCTACTGATTTAATCTCAATTACAAACGCTACAGAAATTTATGCGGTAGATTACATGAAAAGTGGTGTTTCAGTAGCTTCAGTTTTAGCATTGAAAACAGAAAATGGTGTATATGAACATACAAAATATATTTGCGATCGTTTACTTGGGGCTGAATTAATTTCGGTATCTACCATAGATATTAACGGTCAGCAATTTATTAAATCATTGATTAGAAATACCGATAATACAGTTGAGTTTGTATTAAGTCTTTCGGCTAAAATAGTAAATAATAATGCTAATTTTGAAATAGAAAGTCATTGGAATTTAGATAAATATCAAAGCGATATTCCTTTTTATAATTTTCAAATATGGTCTAATTCTTTAGATGATTTATATCTTTTAGCAAAAGAAGTTATTGATTTATTATCCATAGAAAAACCTATTTTATCTTATAAAATATCGCCACCGCCAAAAGTATTTGTTCGAAAAGGAAAATATATTAATGGAGCATTAGCTTTAGAAATTATAAATACGAACGCAAGTGAAAATATTGATTTTGATGCAGGTTTTAGAATCACAGAAACAAGTGATTTAAATAAAACCAATAAGAGAATAGGTTTAGAAAAAAATTATATAACAAACATAAAAATTGAAACAGGGAATTTATTTGATATCGGTTTTAGAATTGGAGACGGAATTAATACGCCAGATGATATTTTTATGTCTGACGGACCTTGGGGAGTTGATGATTCTCAAGCGAATACTAAAGTGATTGATTATGTTGTTTCGGCAAATACTCTTGATTTTGAAAATACCGATTTCCCAATAGAGCGAAATGTCGCGTTAGAGGTAACAACGGATTCTTATTTTGCAGTGCACAGAGCTTTAACGCCACGTTTTAAACCTGTAAATTTAGCAGATTATAATAGTTTTAATTTAACAGCAAAGGGAACAGGAAATGTTGAGGTTACATTTATAAAACAAAGTATTGCTACTTGGGAAGAGCAATTTAAAGCAACAATTGCTGTAACAGAAAATTTTGAAGATTATGTAATATCTTTTTCAGATTTTAAATCAACTAATGGAACAGAGCTTATTTTAAATGATATAACAACTATTGTATTTACCATGTTATCTGAGCAAGGAGCGATGGTTACAAAAAGAATTAATTTAGAAAATATCCGATTTTCGACAAGTACTAAAGTTGTAATACCTGAATTAATTACCAAAGGAAATGCTTTAAAAGCAGCTCCAAATCCGTTGGAAACAATATCTGAAATTTATTTTAATACCAAGCAGATAGCAATGGTGCGACTGGTTATTTACAATCAATTAGGAAGAGTAGTAAAGGAAATTCCTTACACAACAATAGTTGGTGAAAATAAGATAATACTTAAAAAAGGACGCTTAAGTACAGGTTTGTATTTTTGTAAAATTATAGGAGCCTCAGAAGATCATAAAGTTGTAAAGTTAATAATCAATTAGAAAATAAATAATTTCTTTATTATTAAAGGCTATTTTTTTAAGCGCAAAGAGTAAAAGAAAACTTTTACTCTTTTTTTCTAAATACAGGTTTTTTTAAGAGATACCATTTAAAGCGTAAACCAATTTCAGTAAAAGTGAAATCAGCACTACTTGAAATAGCCGAGGCAGAAGCAATATTACTTTGAGTACCATAGATATTTAATAAACTACGTTCTGAAAATTTATATCCTAATTTAGCTTGAATTCTGTAGGTACTTTGTTTTTTGTTTTTTTCAATAAATTGAAATCCTGTAGCGGCAGTTAGTTCATAAAACCACTCTTTATTTTTCGCAATATTTTCATCTTTTATAATATTGATGAAAATTTCAGCAGCACTAAATGTACGCGGGCTAAAATAAATTGTAGGAACTTGATTTTTAAAAGATATGTTCTGATAATTGACACCCGCTTTTAAAGATGGTTTCTTAAATATATTATAGTAAAGCGAAGTAAATAATAAGTTTCGTGTATTTTCATCACTTTGAGAAGTGTAGTAAAGTTGTGTGTACCAACCTAGATTAAAATTGGTATTCAAACTATAATTTATTAAAAAATTATTCTGAATAATTTCTTTGTCTAATAAATCGGCATTAAAATTTTGGACTTCTCTTTTGTAACCTATTTCTAAATCTTGAAGCTTAAAAGGTTTTATTTTTAAGGATAAATCTGCTAATAATTGACTGAATTTATTTGTATCAGTATCGGAAGCACTAATACCTAAAGTTCCTTTAAAAGTTGCATTGTTTAATAATTGATACGCTATTCCTGCTGAAAAATTATTAGAAATTCCACTTGCTTTAGTTACAGAATTACTTGTTGTTCTGTAGCTGTAATTACCAAATAATTTAAGTTTTGTTGAAAAAGGAAATTCTAAATTAGCAGCATATAAATACGCTCTATTATCAGCATTATCAAATGAATATGCTGTTTTAACTTCAACAAAAGGCGTAAATGATTTATCTAAGTTTTTAATAAAATTAGTCGCATCTTTCTGTTTTTTGTAAAAATTTAAAGTGTTTTCAGCACTTTTATAGGCATCTATAAAATAGCCAGAAGCTTTTAGTGCGTTTGCTTTACCTAAGTTACCATCAAAAGAAGCGCTATCTTTTTTTAATATCAAATTATAATCAGCAATACTTTTTTTAAAATCACTTTTATAAATATTTAAAGTGGCTCTTAATGAAAGTATCCAATTTTCAGGATCTTTATTATTGACTAATAGTTTATTAATCTCTTTTTGGGCTAAATAATATTTGTTATTCCATATTAAAGCTTGTATAAAACGTTCTTTTGTTTGATTTTTTATTAAGGTATTAGTTGTTTTATCTAAAAGATGAATAGCCTTTTTACTGATGATTAAAGCTTCTTTATCATCACTTTCAAGATGATTTGCCAACGAAAGCCCGTTTAAAGAGGTTAATTTACTTGCTGAATCTTCACCAATAATAATATATGTTTCTTTAGCTTTGTTTATTTGATTTGAAATTAGATAAAGATTAGCTAAGTTTAATAGAGTTTCTTTATCTTTTTTAAAATCGATAAAATTTTCTTTTAGTATATTTTCAGCTTCTATATATTTTTGATCTGTCACTTTACTATTTGCCAAACCTAAACGCATATATTTTTTAGAAATCAACGCATTTTGATTATTAGGCAATACGATTAACGCTTTGTTTACGTAAGTAATCGCTTTATTAAATTTTTTTAAATTAGATAAGGTATTCGCATAGCCTAAAAGAGCAGGAAAACTTTTATCATTTTCTGATATTAAATTTTTATAATATTCTTCAGCTTTATTATAATTTTTATTCCAAAGTAAAGATTCAGCGTAGTTTAATTTTACTTCAAAATCAGTAGGAAAATCATTTAAAAGATTCGTAAATAATGTAACTGCTTTATAGGAATCACCATTTAAACCAATAGCTCTACCGTAGCAAAGTCTTGCTGTTTTATTGGTTGGATATGTTTTTAAGATAGTTTTAAAAAAAACTTCTGCTTGTTGGTATTTTCCTGTTTCTAAATAGGTGAAACCATCTTTCATCTTTTGTGAAAAGATAGCAGTAGTTGTAATAAAAAACACTAAAAATGCAAGGAGTTTAATTTTCATATAGCTTTTTTCTTATTTGCAAGTTAAGGAATCGATTTCATCATTCAACTAAACAAAATAGTTTTTCATCGACAATAGTTAATTTTTTAATGGTTTTAATAAGATATTGGTGTAAGTATTAATCATTAAAAACAATAATTATGGCTTTACAAATTACAAGAAGAAATGGGAAGTTTCACCTAAAAGGAAAATTAAATAATACAACATCTAAATTCCTTATTGCTTATTTTGAGCATTTTATCGCTAGAAATAAAAAGGTGATAATAAAAATAGATAAAGTAAATGAAATTACTAGAGATGGTTTAAGAGCAATAAGTACGTTGATTTCGATTGCTTTTAAAAAGAATAAAAAATTTGCAGTTATAGGCTATGGAGCTAAAGAGATTTATGATGAATTTAATCAGATGGATGCAGTGTAATTAATTTTTAAAAATAAATAAAATGATTGAAGTTTTAAAACAAGTAAAGCATAAAATATCATCAGAACAATTGTTTATGATAAGTGTTTTACTTGTAAATGGCGGAAATTATGTATATAATTTAGCTTTAGGAAGAATTTTAGGTCCTGCAAAGTTTGCAGATGCGGCTATTATGATTACTTTTTTATTGGTGCTTTCATTTATAGCAATGACTTTTCAGCTAGTTACCGCTAAATTTTCAGTATTGTTTGAAGATATTGTTTTTAAAAATTTTATATCAAAAATATATAAGAATTCAGCTATTGTAGGAGTGGTTTTAGGGATAATAATCATTGTATTTTCATCAGAATTACAAGTGTTTTTTAAAACGACATCTGCAACAATGTTTATTGTATTTGGAATTGGAGTTCCAATTTATTTTTTAATGAGCGTAAATAGAGGTGTTTTTCAAGGTAAAAAACAGTTGAAAAAATTATCTGTTACTTATCAGTTAGAAATGATAAGCCGTTTATTAATTACTTTTGCATTATTATATTTTTTTAATATTGAATCTTCGATATTAATTGCTTTCGGAATTTTATGTTCTTTCGTATTTGGATTAATTCCATTTGAATTTAAAAATATTTCTTTTTCTAAAATAGTATCATTAGAAAAATCGGAATCTAAAATGGTTCGTAATTTTTTTATAATTACAGCATTTTACGAGTTAACTCAAATAATCATAAATAATAGTGATATTTTATTAGTAAAACATTACTTCGAGCCTTACGATGCAGGTTTGTACGCTTCACTTGCCTTAATAGGTAGAGTAGTTTATTTTATTGCATGGATGTTTGTAATGTTATTATTACCAACGGTTGTTCAATTAAAAAAAGAAGGAAAACCTACCGTGCCAATTTTACTAAAATATGTGGGGTATATTTTTGTAATTTCATCATCAATAATAATGGCGTGTTATTTTTTTCCTGAACAAATTATAGCCATTTTATTTGGAGATGAATATATGGCAATAACGCCTTTATTATGGAAATATGCTGTAGCGACAGGTATTTTTGCTATTTCGAATATTTTTGCATATTATTATTTATCTTTAGATAAATACATTCCAGTTGTTATTTCAGGGCTTTTCGGAATGCTACAAATAGGTTTAATTATGCTATTTCATAAAAGTCTAGAACAGGTTGTACACGTACAAATTTTGGCAATGGTTTTATTATTATTGATGCAATTATCTTTTTTCTTTTTGAATGATAAAAAATAGCGTTAAAAAATAATATCGAAACTTTTAAACCTTTTAACGATATGTGATTTCATTTCAACTATAGTAATACCTGTAAACTCTTTTTTATTCCGAAATTGAATATAATCAAAAAGAAAATACTATGAAACTAGCTATTGTAACGGCATATCCGCCAAGTAAAGTAACTTTAAATGAATATGCTTATCATTTGGTAAAAAGCTTTAGACAAAATAAAAAAGTAACGGAATTAATTTTATTAACTGATGTAACTCCAGCACAAAAAGACATTCATTTTACTGAAGATGGTTGTAAAATTACTGTAAAAGAGTGTTGGGAATTTAATAGCTATACAAATATTATAAAAGTAACAAAAGCTATACATGCTATAAAACCAGATGCGATATTGTTTAATTTACAATTTATGAAGTTTGGTGATAAAAAAGTTGCTGCCGCTTTAGGATTAATGTTGCCTTTAGTTTGTAAGATAAAAAAAATACCTACCATTGTATTATTACACAATATTTTAGAACAAACAGATTTAGAAAGCGCAGGTTTTGCTTCCAATAAAATAGTACAAAAAGTATATAATTTTATTGGAGAAACTCTAACTAAATTAATTTTAAAAGCTGATATTGTAGCTGTTACTATGCATAAATATGTAACTACTTTACAGGATAAATATAAAGTGAATAATGTAAAAATGATTCCTCATGGAACCTTTGAAATTCCAAATAAACCATCACATATATTGCCAAAAGGAGCTTTGAAAATAATGACTTTCGGTAAATTTGGTACTTATAAAAAAGTTGAAAAAATGATTGAAGCTGTTCAAAAAGTTAGAGCTTCAACAGGTTTAAATTTAGAAATAGTAATTGCAGGAACAGACAACCCTAATGTACCAGGTTATTTAGCATCTGTACAAGAAAAATACAAAAATGTACCTCAAATAACATTTACAGGTTATGTGGAAGAAGTAGCAGTAGCTCCTTTATTTAATGAAAGTGCTGTTGTAGTGTTTCCTTATACATCTACAACAGGTAGTTCAGGTGTTTTACATCAAGCGGGTAGTTATGGAAAAGCAGTTGTAATGCCTAATTTAGGCGATTTAGCAACTTTAATTGAAGATGAAGGATATAGAGGCGAGTTTTTTGAACCTGAAAGTGTAGCTAGTTTAGCGAATGCTATCGAGTTAATTGTAATGAATAAAGCACATAGAATCGCTTTAGGAGAAGCAAATTACAAAGCAGCTACCGCATTTCCGATGCAAAGAATTACAGCAATGTATTTAAATCAGTTTAAAGCGATTATAATGGTTAAAAAATTAGCTAAAAAAGTATTAGTTGAATCATAAATTATTTAGAAATATAGTTAAAAGCAGGTTTTTTACGTCCTTTTTTATCAATAAAACCAAATTCTTTTTGAGGGTTTATTCGCCAAGGAAGTTTACCAACAACTTCCTTTGGTACTTTGCGAAAATCATATAAAGTCCACGACATAAAAGGAATATTATTTTTTGTAAGTAGTTGTTGCATTATTTTATAATAATTAGCTTGTTTTTTTACGGAATTTCCAAAAGGTTTCCAAATACCATTATAAGACGAAACTCCAAATTCACCTAAAATAATAGGTTTTTTAGGTATTTTAGTTTTTAATGATTTATAGTTTTTTTCAAAATTATGAATGTCTTCATAATAATGAAAAGAAACAAAATCTACTTTATCTTTTAAAATAGGAGCACTTTCAATGTTTGACCAACCAATGGTAATAGCGTGTTTTTTATCAATAGATTTTACTAAAATAGCCATATGATTTAACCAAGCAATAACATTTTCTTTTCCTCTTGATATAAAATCTAAATTCGGTTCATTTTTAATATCCCAAGCAAGTATTGCTTCATGGTTTTTAAATTTTGATACAATAATTTCTGCATGTCTGTGGTTTAAAGTCCAATCTAAAACGTCGTAGTTTCCATAAAAATCAAATAAAGTAACAATAACTTTTAAATTGCTTTTTTCAGCAGTATCTAAAACTTGTTTTAATTTATTTAGTTTACTAATTTTTACATTTGCTTTACCAAAATCTTCATATTGAAGAAAAATTCTAATCGTATTTAAGTTTGCTTTTTTGATGATTTTAAAATCATTTTCTATAATTTCCATATCAAAATTATCACCAAACATATCCCAAGGTGTATCTTGTGGATAATAATTAATTCCTTTTATATTTAATGAATCGATAGGGGTTGTTTTAATGGTTTTATCAAAAATTGATGAATTTTCTTTAACTAAGTGTCTAATTCTCCAAAAACCATCTTCTAATAATAAGACCATTTTATAATCGGATACTTCGGTAGTTTCTAAAACTAGTTTTTTATCTTTAAGTATTTTTTTATATTCAACAACATTTTTATCTTCTAAAACAATTGATTGCCCATCTTCACTAAAAAATATAAGATTAGGATTATGTTGTAATGTGGTACTTTCAATAGTGATTTTTTCTTTTTTATTGTGTGCTATAAAATTGAATAAATTTTTGCGTGCATTTTTTGTAAAATAATCATTAATACCACTTTTTAGGTTTGTTTTATTGGCTATATGCTTTACATACCAAGCATCGATATAATCATTTTCGATATTATTTAAGGTTTGTTCATCAATCTGTCTGCCTTGGTTACCATCTTCTTTCCAAGTTATTTTAGGTACATATTGATCTACTTTTTTGACTTCAACATGTAACATTTTACGTCTATCTGCACCTGTGTTAAAATGAGTGTATAATGAGCTTATTAAAAAGATAACAATTGACATAATAAGAACATAGGACGAAATTAAAATACCTCTGATTATGTTTTTATTAGTCTTATCCATTTTTAAAATATTTTTGGTGTTTACCATAGTTTTTTAGCTTCAAAAGTCTCAGTTACTGATGCCGCAGTAATTTTTATAGTGTAATTTCCATTTTTATAGATGTTTGAATTTAGTTTAAAATAAACAAATCCATCATTAGATTTTTTTATAATATCGTTTAATAATTTTTCATCTTTATAAATGGCTAATTTTACTTTTAATCCGTCAGGAATCATCTGATTCATAAAACTGTTTAAAGGTCCAACTTTAACTGTTCTATTATTATCAGAAAATTTCACATCAAATTTATTTATAATTTTTTGATAACTTATTTTTAAAATATCACTTTCCGAAATACCAGTTATATAAGCTTTTACTTTCCAAGTATCTTCAAATTCGGGATGAATCATTTTAGCATAAGCAATACCATTTATAGTAGTTCCAGCTGTTTTTAGCATATTTCCTTTTTTATTAGTGATAAAAAAATCAACAAAACTACCATCACTAATAACATTCTTATTTTTATCTTTTATAATAGAAGTATAAAAGGTTGTTATTTGATTTCCGTCTGCATATTTATGATTTCGTTTAAAAAATAGTTTAAAATCAGTACCTATAGCAGGCATTATATTTAGACTGTATTCTTTAGAATTTAAACCTAAAGATGCTGATGATACAAGCATTCTTCCGCTTTTTAAAGGGGAGTATATTTTTTTAAATGCAATTAAATTATCCGTTAAAACGTTTGTTTTTCTTTCTGATTTTAAAAATTGATATTTCACTTTTACCGAAGTACCTTTTTTTAAAGGATTGTCTAAATCATCTGTAGGTATTACAACTAGCATAGTGTAATCTATGCTGCCTGCTTCAATACTTGGCGGACCTAAATAAGTTTCTAAAGAAACAGGTTTAGGTTTTGGTATTATTTTAAATTGTCCTGAAATATTGTTTTTATCATTTACAATTTTCCAATTTACAATTCCAGATTTATTACTGACGTAAGTAGGTATTTTAAAAATTATAGTATCATTATTAATTTCAGAATTAAGCAAAGTGCTTCCGTAACTATTGCTGCAATAAATTTGATAGTTTTTTTCATTATTAGCATTAAATTTTAAAAGAATAGTATCTCCCGCAATAAATTCTTTTTGTTGCGTTAATAATTTTATGGTATTTTGAGCTGTAGAAACATGTGTTACAAAGCACAAAAAAAGTAAAAAAAGGGTCTTTATAAAATTCATTATTTAGGATTTCCGATGTAATTATTCATTTCAATTTTGATAAAAGAATACAGCGGATGCTTTATTTTTTGAAATTGAGTATTTGCATGATTTTGTATTCTGTTAGGTATTATTTTATCTGAAATATCTTCATTTGGTAGCCCGTTAACGTAACAATTGGTCATATCATCATTAATAATAATAACTTCGTCATTTTTTAAAATAGTGTATTCAAAATATTGTTTTCGTTGTTGTCTTATTCCGTTTTCTAAAAATAAATGGTCTACCCAAACGAGTACTTTATCTTTATTATAATAAGTGATTAATAATTGAGGAATCGTTATTTCTTGTAAACCACTATTAAACAAAGTTCCTTGTATTTTTTTAGTATCGATATTAATATCGCTTAAAACGACATTTTTATAGAGGTCTGAATTAGAAACATTTCCTGCTGCTTGTAAATTGAATTTAGTAGGTTGTTCTTCAAATTCAACAGGTGTAAATTCATCAGGATTAAATGTTTTAGGAATAGCATCTTTTGTTTTAGACCATGCTATTCCTTCAAAATTAATTCTAAATGAACTAATTTCTTTAGGCATTAATTTGTGTTTTATATGATATTTAGCATTATAAGTAGCTAGTTTTTTGTTTTCATCATTATATAATGTTCCTTTTAAAACAACATCGGCAGGCACATTATCTATGTTTTGTACTTCTCCGATAAGTGCATAATGATTTTTAAATTTAACCAATTTAGCAGAAACAATTTCTAAAACAGGTTGTTTTAAAACATCTTCGTGATGTGTTTGTTCTGTGGTTATTTTTCGTCTACCTTGATTAAAATATCCTGTTACATTATTCGAATACAATTGATCAGGCGGTACATCAGAATCCATATTTTCGGGTAAAATAAACCATTTTCCTTTTCGATTAACTAATGTTTTAAAATCGGTTTTACTAATTTTTTCAAGAGGAGTAATCCAGTTTGTATGTATTTTTAAAATAGCCAAACTAGCTGTTTTTTTAGTGATTATAGTTTTTAAAGCATCTAATTTGGCATAAGAACCTAATAAACCATCAGAAACAGAAATTTCTAACATAAATTGTGCAATAGAGATACCACTTTTAGGGTCTATTAATTGATAACTTTTTTCATATTCTTTAAAATTAATGGCATCATAATAGGCTTTTATGACATTTTCAGGAGTTCTTTGTGAATCATTTTTTATATAAAATAAATAAGAACTATAAAATAAAATTCCACATAATATAATAGCCCAAATATGTGTTATTCTTAAAAGCCCTTTAGAAAAAACAGTGTATTTATTTTTAAATTTACTATTTAAATATGGTGGTAATATTCTTACTTTAGTTTTTAAACTACGTATAAAAATAGCTTGAATATTTAAAATAAAGGCAATAATAGCGGTTAAAAAAGGAATAATACCCCACATTATTTTTTGCCAAGTAGCAACATCTTCTTTTGGTAAAATAGAAGAAAGTGGTGGTACATTTAGTTTTTCCCAAACCATAATTCCGTTTTCTAGTTGTGGTAAGCGTTGCCATCCACAGAAATAGAGTATCGGGTCGTAAAACTTATCATTAGAAAAAATATACTTTAAATTGTATTTTTCTGGAGTTGTTAAAAATTGTTGTAAAGATCCAATTCCTGCAACACCCTTAAATTTTGAGTTTTCTAAACGTTCTATCGGTCTTGTTGTTAGTTCAGGTAAACGCCTTGCTGAGTGGTAATTTCCATCAACAGTCATTGCTTTTGTTTGTGCCGATAACCCCGCCATTTGATCGCCAAAACCTAAGGTTAAATATCTCCATAAATCATGTTGATCTTGATTAAGAAAGTTAACAATAGGTAACATTTTAATTTTTTGTGGTTGCGAGGGTCTAAAATAGCCCAAACTCATGGTGAAAATAGTCATCAATAAAAATAAAGAAGCTAATAATCCTCCTATTAAACGATGATATACTGCACCAAATTTACGTTGAATTAATACTTTTAAATCACCTTCTATAAAGCGATAAGCAAATTCACCAAATAGTGGTAAAGCCATAATCGATGCCCATAATGTAAATCTATCTAACGTTAAAATATTAAAGGCATTGTGTCCTAAAATCATTTTAGGAATAGGCGTTGTTCCTCCTGTGCCCAAAATCAATAACATTGTAAAAGAAATTCCGAAGAATAAATATCTTTTTTGAAAAAATCTGTAAAAAAAATATGGTAAAAGGAATAATAAAACACCCCAAGGAATTATAAAAAAAACAAGCCCCGATGAGGTGATTTCTAAAAAATTATCTCTAGAACCGTGGGGAATAGGAACTTGTGTAATCGGGTTTTTTTTAGAATTAATCCAATAAGGTAAGAGGCAGGAAATAATTATAATCAAAGAAAAAAAACCAAAACTAATATTTCGTTTAAATTGTTTACCGAAATTTTTTATAAATAGTTTAAAAGTAACTTCTTTATAGGAAGTTACTTGTTCACGAGAAATATCTAAAATAACCATTCCAATTAAAGGAAATATAAAAAAAATCATTCCAAAAATAGGTGTAACATGATGCGAGGTAACTGTAACGGAAATTAAAGAAAGTGCTGTAAATAAATAGCGATATTTACCTGTTTTTAGCCAAGAATATACCTCGGGTAAAGCGTGCATTAAAACAGCAATACCAATAATACTTGGTAACTGCCCGAAAAGATGAAGTGTTTCTACAAAAGAAGATGAAAAAACAGCTAAAATAGCCGCATAACCAGCCGCGGTTTTATTAGAAGTCATCAATACTGAAAAACGATAAACTCCTGTAATAAATAATAGAATTGCAATAATAGCGACACTAAAAAGCCCGAATTTTAAACCACCAATTAAAGATAAAGCCCCAATAGATTGATGTACTAAAGGCGGATAACTCATTACCGTAAAACCAGTGTACCATTTAAAGTTCCAAGGTTCAAACCAATTATTTGCGTAATGATCGGCAAAAAACAAGTGAATTAAAGCATCATAAGTAGTTTCTAAAGTGAAAAAAATAGTACTTCCATGAAAGGCAATAGCGAATAGTATTGCAGATATTAAATATTTATTAGAAGTCTCTTTCATAAAACAAAGTGCTCTTTTTCAGTAATGTAAATATAAATCATTTTAAAGGATGCTTGAATGATGCTTGAATTTTTTATTTAACAGCGCTAATCTTCCATTGGACTAAAGAAAAGCTCCTTTAAAGGCGGTGCTATTTTTTTTAGAAAAAACTACGTTATTTTTGAATTAAATGTTATTTGTTATGAAAATATTAGCGATAGATGATCAAAAATTAGTTTTAATACCATTAGAAGTTCGATTAAAAGAATTGGGTTATGAAGTTGTAACAGAAACAAATGCTTTAAAAGGAATTGCTTTATTCAGTTCTTTTCAGCCAGATTTAGTAATTGTAGATCTTAATATGCCAGGGATTTCAGGCATGGAAATAGTAAAACATATTAGAATAACTAAAAATTCAGACACGCCTATTATGATTTTGTCAGGTAATACCGACGATAACATGATAACACAAGGTTTTGATTTAGGTATTAATGATTATATGAAAAAACCGCTAAGTTTAGTAGAAGTCTGCGCTAGGGTAAAAAGACTGATAGGCATTGCAAAGGCTGTCAATAAAAATATAAAGTATAAAGGTGTCATTATACAACAAAGATGTGTTGGTGTTGTAATACCTTGTTATAATGAAGAAAAAAGACTTTTAAGTAAAGAGTTTACTGATTTTATTGATAAGAATTCAGGATATCATTTATGTTTTGTAAATGATGGTAGTAAAGATAAAACATTAGAGGTTTTAAATGATTTAAGAAAAGGAAGAGAGGAATTTATTACGGTATATAATTGCGAGAAAAATGGAGGTAAAGCAGAAGCTGTAAGGCAAGGAATGTTATATCTTTCAAAACAAGACGATTTAGATTATATAGGTTTTTTAGATGCCGACTTATCTACAGATTTATCTGATTTTGATGATTTAGTTTCTACTATTGAAAACTCTGATTATAAAATAGTGAGTGGTTCTAGAATTAGTAGAATGGGAGCAAATATCAATAAAGAATCTGCCAGAGAAATAATAAGTTTAACTATAAATTTTATCATAAGAAAAATTCTTTCAATGGATTTTAAAGACACTCAATGTGGGGCTAAAATTTTTAAGAAAGATGTTATTGAAATTTCATTTGGAGAAAAATTTGTAACACAATGGATTTTTGATGTTGAAATATTTAGAAGAATTACACTCCATTTTGGTTTAGAACAAGCAAAAAAAATACTGTGTGAGATGCCTTTAAAAAGATGGATTCATGCAGATGGTTCTAAATTATCGATAAAAGATTCTGTTAAAATCATAGGACAATTAGGGCAAATAGCCTGGTCTTATAAAAAATAATCATAACTTAATATTTAGCAAGTGTACTATGAAGAAAGGACTCATTATTATTTTTGAAAAAAAAGACGCAGCTATTTTAAATACTTTTTGTTTAAGGTCATTTATAAATCAAAAACTAAAAATAGTATTAATTAATAATGGCAATCATCAGGTGGTATTTGAGTTTTTAAATATTTTGAAAGATACATCAAAATGTGATGTTTCTATTTTAACACTACGGCGAGAAAAAAAAGTAATATCAGCTATAAAAGCAGGGGTACGCTTTTTATCAACTATAAAAAATATTGGTTTAATTATATATACAAACCCAAGAAATATGTTAAATGCTACCTGGATTGATCAAGAATTAGATTTATCTAAGATAGAATTACCACACAAAAAAAACGAAAGAATATTACTAAGAAAGGTGTATTCTATGAATGAAATAATTAATTATTAAAATAGGAGATGATGATTTTAGAACAAACTATTCATAAAATTTTTTTAATCGAAGGAAAAATACAGCGATATGATTGGGGAGGTAAAAAATTTATCTCAAATTTAATCAAAAGAAGAAAAAGCATCGCTAATTATGCCGAATATTGGTTAGGAGCGCATTTAAAAGCGCCATCAATTATTAAAACAAAGGCAGGTAATATTTCTTTAGATTTCTTTTTAAGACAAAAACCAATTGAGTTTTTAGGATTAAGAGTCGCTAAAACCTATGGTAAACTCCCGTATTTATTTAAAGTATTAGATGTTCATAAAATGCTGTCAATACAAGTGCATCCAACAAAAAAAGCAGCAGAAATAGGCTTTAAACGTGAAAATAAAAAAGGAATTTTATTAACGGCAAGAAATAGAAATTATAAAGATAAAAATCATAAGCCAGAGGTAATGGTTGCTTTAAGTGATTTTTGGCTGTTACATGGTTTTTTAGAAAGTGAAAAAATAATAAATAATCTTGAACAAACAAGTGAGTTGCGTTTTTTACTGTCAACTTTTCAAGAATCGAATTATTTTGAATTGTACAAAAAAGTGATGCAGTTTTCTCAAGAAGAAGTAAATGAAATTTTAAAACCTTTGGCGAATAGAATTTTACCAGATTTTTTAAATAATAAAATAGCCAAATCATCGCCAGCATATTGGGTTGGGAAAGCTTTAGAAAATAAAAGTCTAGAAAATATTGATAAAGGAATTTTTTCTTTCTACTTTTTTAATATTGTAAATTTATCAAAAGGTGAAGCTATTTTTCAAGACGCAGGAGTTCCGCACGCATATTTAGAAGGAAAAAACATTGAATTAATGGCTAATTCTGACAACGTTTTAAGAGGCGGTTTAACAACGAAACATATCGATGTTGAAGAACTTTTGAAAAATACCAAATTCGAAGAAACAATTCCAACTATTTTACACGGTGTTAAAAGTCCGCTTAACGATGAATTAGTATATCAAACAAAAGCAAAAGACTTTAAATTAAGTAAAATTCAATCAACCGATGCTATAAAATATAATTCAACATCAAAATCGATAGAAATTTTAATTATTTTAGAAGGTAATGCTACGGTTATAAGACATAAGAATCGTATTAATATTGAAAAAGGACAAGCTGTTTTAATAAAAGCAAATACTCGTTATAGAATTGTTTCTTCAAAAGGTGTTGAAATTTATAAAGCAAGTGTTCCTGATTCTGAATAATTTTATTACAATAAAAAAATATGCTTTAATTATTAAAGCATATTTTTTTTGAAAATTATTCTATAACTTGTTTTACACTTCCGCATTTTAGCATTTTGTTTCCAAAATAAGGATTTTGTACTTTTTCCTCTTTACTTAACCAATATCCGCCTTTATTATTGTCTGCCATTGGGCAGAATTGACGATACATTTTTTCATTGATACCAAAGGTTTCTACAGCGTTTATGAAAACTAATGACAGGTTTTTAAACTGATTTCTTTGTTCTTTTATAGTTGTTTCTTTTGATATAGCATAAACAGCATTTTTAATTTTTTTATCAAAAGACATCCATTTTAAATGTGCGTTATTGTTTTTTAATAGTTTCATATCAACATTTTTTAAATTATTTAAAATGTTTTTTGAAGCGATAACTACATTTTTTTCGTCTTCATTAATTAAATAATTTTTTAGATTGATATAATCATTAACAACTATTTTTAATTGTTCTTGAAATACTTTTGAAACTTTAATGCGTTCATTTTTAAGCGTGTTTTTTATTTCTTTTTCAAGATGATTTTTATGATTATTTATCACTTCCGTTGTTTCCTCATCTTTTACAGTATTTCTACTCATCATCGATTTTTTACCGTGTAATTGAGCAGAAGCATCAATAGTAAAAGTACCGTTTGTCACAATTTCGTCACCATTTACAAGTCCATCGATAACTTCATATTTATCACCCAATTGCTTTCCTATAGTTATTTCTCTCATTTCAAAAATAGGCTGGTCAGGCGTTGTTTTTATATAAACTACCGAGCGTTTTCCTGTCCATAATATTGCTGATGCAGGAATCATTAATAATTGTTTTTTATCAGAAAAACTGTTTTCAATAGCTCCTTCAACAAACATTCCTGTTTTAAATTCTCGTTTTTTATTATCTAAAATTACTCTTAGTTTTAGAGTTCTAGTTGCTGAATTAAAAGTTGGATCAATAAAATCGACTTTCTTTTTTAATTTTTTATTTGGATACGCATTTGTAGTAATTGTAATATTCTGACCTTTTTTAAAGAAGTCAATTTGATTTTCATAAACATCAAATAACGCCCAAACAGTCGTTAAATTTGTGATTTTTAATAGTGCCTGTCCTTGTTTAACGTAATCGCCTTGTGCAACTAATTTTTCTGATACTGTTCCTGAAACAGTTGCATATATTGGAAAGTTTTGTTTTACTTTTCCTGATTTTTCAATTTGATTAATTTGATTTTCAGAGATTTTCCAAAGTTTTAATTTATTACGAACAGCATTGTATAACGCAGGTTGTGATGTTTTTAAACTTGATGCCGTAATTAATTCTTGTTGTGCGGCAAATAATTCAGGTGAATAAATAGTTGCTAATAATTGTCCTTTTTTAACTTCTTCACCAACCGAACTAATATTTAAACGTTCTATTCTTCCAGAAAAATAACTTGCTTGTACTATTTTTTCATCTTCGCTTTCTGTTATTTTTCCAGATAATTTTAGTGTCGCATTTGTATTTATATTATCACCAACGACCAATGTTTGAATATTAGCCAATGCCATTGCATTTTTAGTTAGCTTAAATTCATTCGGATTAAGCCCTTCAGAAGTTGTTTCGGCAGGAATTAAATCCATTCCGCAAATTGGGCAATCGCCTGCTTCGGGTTGCATTATTTTAGGATGCATTGAGCAAGTCCACATTTTATTTACTGCTTCTTTTTCTGAGTGATTATGTGATGTTTTTCCCTTTGGAGAATTACCAAATAAACTCCATCCTAACAATAAACCAACAGTTAATATTCCTATATAAATTATATATTTTTTCATTTTAAAAGATATTTACTAACATTATTATCATCATTTTAACCTGATAAAAAAGAGCAATACAGTACTATTATATTCAAAATAAACAGTACTTGTATTGCTGATTTTTAAAATTTAGTGCTTATGACCGTTTGCGCTATGAATTTTATTATCTATGTAAGTCATTCCACAAGTTGGACATTTACCTTCTTTATCACTTCCGCTATTTTCACAATGCATAGGGCATACGTATGCTGATGTATGTTCTTTTCCTTTTTTTTCTACGGATGTTTTTTCAGTAGTTTTATTTTCTTTTTTAGCATCTTTACACGACATTGATGTAAATGTTAATCCGATTACTAAAGCGGTTAAAATTGTTTTACTGATGATACTGTTGTTTAATAAATTCATTTTGATTGATTTTAAGGTTAGTGAATAATTTAATTTGTTAAATAATTGATGTTAGTTTTTTGTAAATAATAAGCTGTAATTGCTTCAATTTTATTGATTTGAAATTTTAATTGTAATTCTTGAATATCTAAAATATCATTAAAATTAATAGTTCCTGTTTCGTAACTTTTTACCAAAATAGTTTCTGCATTTTTAGCTTTTTTCAAATTTTCACTTTGGATATTGAAACGTATTCTTGCCGAATTACTATTTTTAATAGCTTTATCAAGTAAGGTTTCTAAAGTATTTAATCTGTTTTCTTTTTTGGAGATAATTTCTCTTTGTTGTAACTTATTTTGTTTGCTTTTCGATTTGTATTTATTATTAAAAATAGGAATAGAAAGACTAATCATTGGCATCAAAATATCTTTTCCATTATCACTAAAATCCATATTTGGTCTTTCAGAAACGGCTACATAATCTAACCCAAAACCAAACATCGGATTACTTTCTTTTTGATTTAAAAGTTCAGATTTTTCAACTGATTTATAAAGTTTATCGTATTTTAATAATTCAGGATGTAAGGTTAAATTATTGTCATTTATCAAATTATTTTCTGAAGGAATTACAAATTCAGTATCAATAGTAATTTTAATATTTTTTTCTCTGTTTAATAATTTATTAATTACGGTTTGTTCTGCTAAGTAATTTTGTTCTAAAATCTGTTTTAATTGCTGTAATTCATTCTGACGTATTTGTAAACGCAATACATCAACAGCCGACGCTTTACCAACTTCAATAGCTGTTAAAGCTAATTTTTCATAGGTTTTAAGGAGGATTATATTATCCTCTAAAACCTCTTTTTTATCTTTTAAAGCATATAAAAGATAATAAGATTTAGATATTGAAGCGACCAATTTCCGTTTGATAATAACAATATCTTCATAAACGGCATCTGCAACAGAATTAAGATAATTTTCTCTAGCAGTTATTGTTCCAAAAGAAGGTAGCATTTGTTTTGCAGAAATTTTAAAACGTTGAGCACCTGTTCTTGTTTCGGGTTCGCTTACAAAATAACCAACACCTATTTGTGTATTAGGTAAGGTATTTGCTTCGTTTATTTTTTCTGATGCAATTTGATGTTTTAATTTAAAAGATTGAATTTTAGGGTTTTTTGATAATCCTTCTTCGATAAGTGTTTTGAGTTGTTGTGCATTTCCTTCTGTAAAAAAGCAAAAAAATGACATCAAAAAAACTGTTTTTAAGTATGATTTAAAATGTTTCATATTATTTCTTTTTAAGTTTTAATTCTTGTTTCCAACTAAATAAAACAGGTACTACAAACAAGGTGATTAAAGCAACTAACATTCCACCAAAACTAGGTATTGCCATCGGAATCATAATATCACTTCCTCTTCCAGTAGCTGTTAATACTGGTAATAATGCTAAAATAGTTGTAGCGGTTGTCATTAAACACGGGCGGATACGTTTTTCACCAGCCTCTATAATCGAAGCTCTAATTTCTTTTTTACTGATTGGTTTATTTTTATCAAATATTTGTGTTAAATAGGTTGCCATAACAACGCCATCATCCGTAGCAATACCGAATAAAGCGATAAAACCAACCCACACAGCAACACTCAAATTGATAGGATGCATCTGAAATAATGCTCGTAGATTTTCTCCAAAGAAATTAATATTCAAAAACCAACCTTGTCCATATAACCAAATCATAATAAAACCTCCAGCAAATGCGACAACAATTCCTGAAAAAACCATTAACGATGTTGCTACTGATCGAAATTGAAAATATAGAATCAAAAAGATAATACCTAATGCCAAAGGAACTACTACAGATAATGTTTTTTCGGCTCTTATTTGATTTTCATAAGTACCCGTAAATTGATAATTAATCCCTTTAGGAACGATTAATTCACCTGAATCTATTTTTGATTGAATTAAAGCTTGTGCATTTTCAACAACACTAACTTCAGCATATTTATTTAGTTTATCAAAAAGTACATAACCGATTAAAAAAGTATCTTCACTTTTAATAACCTGTGCACCTTGTTCGTATTTAATAGTTGCTAATTCGCTCAAAGGAATTGCGCTACCTTTTGTAACAGGAATATAAATGTTTTTTAAATCGGTAGGAGTGGACCTTAATTCTCTAGGATAGCGAACACGCACGCCATATCGCTCACGACCTTCTACTGTTTGTGTTATTTCCATACCACCAACGGCAACTTTTAGTACATCTTGAACATCTTGAATTGTTATTCCGTAACGTGCAATTTTTTCTCTATTAATATCGATAAGTAAATAAGGTTTTCCAACAATTCTATCAGCAAATACAGCTTCGGTTTTAACACCTTCTACTTGTTTTAAAATCGATTCTAATTGCATACCAAAATCTTCAATTTGTTTTAAATTTTGTCCTTTTACTTTTATTCCCATTGGTGCACGCATTCCTGTTTGTAGCATTACCAAACGGGTTTCAATAGGTTGTAATTTAGGAGCTGAAGTAACGCTAGGTAATTTTGTTACTCGTACAATTTCATCCCAAATATCATTTGCTGATTTTATTTTTGGTCGCCAATTTCTGTAAAAATCACCATTATCATCTTCAATAAGATTTTTGACTGTAATTTCAGGCATTGAAACATTATTTTCTGTATTATTTGGATTTTCAATAGTTGCTCCTGATTTTAAAACAAATAATCCATTATTAGTTGTTTTATAACGTTGTCGTTTTCCATTTTTATTCAGCATGTATTCTGGTTTATACTGAATTAAATTTTCATACATCGAAAGCGGAGCAGGGTCTAAAGATGAGCTTACACGACCTGCTTTACCAACAACTGTTTTAACTTCAGGAATACTGGCTACAGCCATATCTAATAATTGTAAAGTGCGTTTGTTTTCTTCAACACCTGCATGTGGCATTGATGTTGGCATCAGTAAAAAAGAACCTTCATTTAAGGAAGGCATAAATTCTTTTCCAGTATTTTTTAGGATAAAAAAACCACAAATTACAATAGTCGTAGGGATAGAAAGAAACAGTATTTTATTGTTTAAAGCCCAATTTAAAATACGAGTATAATATGTTCTGAATAAGGTGAAAACGCCTAAAAGTCCAAAACAAATGATAGCTACAAAAATTAAATTCCAAAAGATATTTTTATCAACACCTAATGGTCGCCAATATTCTGCTAAAAGAAACACAATTGCCAGCGCAGAAATACCGATATTAATATAATTTACTTGTTTCTCATTAATTTTTTGTTTCGATTTTAAAATAGCAGATATTCCAAAGGCAATCAAAATAATAGCAATCCAATATCCATAAATTACGGCTGCTATTCCAATCAAAATTAAAAAGCTACTGATAAAAATTCCTGATACTTTTTTGATGCTTCTTTTTTTGAATAAAAATGCCGCAAAAGGTGGAATTAAAAATAAGGCAACAATAATAGAAGCTGTTAAAGCAAAAGTTTTAGTAAATGCTAAAGGTCTGAATAGTTTTCCTTCAGCTCCAATCATGGTAAATACAGGAATAAAACTTATAATTGTTGTTAAAACTGCTGTTATAATAGCTCCTGAAACTTCGGTTGTAGCGGTATAAACTACTTCATTTATAGGGGATTTATCATTGTTTTCGTCTAAATGTCGAATGATGTTTTCTGAAAGAATTACGCCAACATCTACCATTGTTCCGATGGCAATTGCAATTCCTGAAAGTGCCACAATATTGGCATCAACATTAAAAATTTTCATGGCGATAAAAACCATTAAAACAGCAACAGGAAGCAAACTTGAAATAAGAATAGAAGCTCGAAGATTAAATGTCATAATAATGATGACCAAAATAGTAATTAATATTTCGAGTGTAAGAGCTTCATTTAGTGTGCCTAATGTTTCTGTAATAAGTTCTGATCTATCATAAAAAGGAACAATAGTAAGTTGAGAAGTTGTTCCATCTTTTAAAACCTTTGAAGGCAATCCTGCACTTAATTCTTTTATTTTTGATTTTACATTATTGATAACTTCCAGTGGATTTGCTCCATATCTTGCAACGACTACGCCACCAACAACTTCAGCACCTTCTTTATCTAAAATACCACGTCTTGCTTTTGGTGCAAGTGTTACTTTGGCAATATCTTTTATTTTGATAGCCGTAAAATCTTCCGAAGTAACGACTGCATTTTCGATATCTGAAATAGATTTTATATACCCTAAGCCACGTACTAAATATTCAACTTTGTTAATTTCTAGAGTTTGCGCACCAATATCTTTATTACTTTGTTTTACGGCTTTAACTACTTCATTTAACCCAATTTTATATTGACGCATTAATTCAGGGTTTACATCTATTTGATATTCCTGAACATATCCACCAATTGAAGCGACTTCTGAAACTCCGCTAGCGGATGAAAGCGCATATTTTACATAGTAATCTTGTACGCTTCTTATTTCGTGTAAATCCCAACCACCAGTTACATCACCTTGTTTGTTTCTTCCTTCAATAGTGTACCAGAATATTTGCCCGAGTCCTGTTGCGTCAGGACCTAAAGATGGATTTACCTCATTAGGAAGTAAATTATTGGGCAACGAATTTAACTTTTCGAGTATTCGACTTCTGCTCCAGTAAAAATCTACATCTTCTTCAAAAATGATATAAATACTAGAAAAACCAAACATAGAAGAACTACGAATTGTTTTTACTCCAGAAATACCAAGTAATGATGTTGTTAAAGGATACGTAATTTGGTCTTCAATATCTTGAGGTGAACGACCATCCCATTTTGTAAATACAATTTGTTGATTTTCGCCAATATCAGGAATTGCATCTACGGCAACAGGGTTGCTTGGTAAAAAGCCAGTATTCCAATTAAAAGGGGCGTGTACAATTCCCCAGCCGATAAAAATTAAGAGTATTAAAACGGCTACGAGTTTATTTTCTATTAAAAATTTGATGCTTTTATTTAGCATTGCTTTATTTTTTTAAACAGTTAGACATTGGTATTACGAGAATACCGAATACAAGAAAATATCCTAATGGAAAAAATCCATAGGACAATACAGTCTATTGTTTAAAAATTAAATTAAATAAGTTTCGTCAATTTTGTAGAGTTGCTTTATGACGAGTAGCGGTTTGTATGCCGTGTAAAAAGGTATGTTATTGTTTACAGTTTTAAAAAGAAGACTATAACTGTAAACAAATGATGATATAAATACTTGTTGTTCAAAAGAAATAGAATCAACTGTAATTTGTAATTCATCTTGTGCATCAACTGCAATTTGGGTATCATTACAACAATTTTTCTTTGTTATACTACATCCTTTAGTTGCTGATTTTTGCATTTTCATTCCACATGATTTTACTTTGTGAAATACTGCTGTATCGATTAAAGTATCGCCACAAAAGTGCATATCAATAGTAAACGACATAGTAGCGAACAACACTACTAAAGCCATTAATACAGACATTATTTTATGAGATATTTTTTTCATACAGATTACAAAGTTACTGAAATTTAAATAAAATTCATATTAAAAAAATCATAAAAGAATTATTTTTAGTGTTTTATAGCCTGTTTAAATTTCATTTAAAAAAGTTTTTTAGTATAAAACGAGAAATTTAATTTGTCAATTCGAGTGATTTTAATTACTAAGTAAAAGGAATTAAAATTGTATCGAGAATTTTATTTTGATTGATTTAGATACTAAAAAGTTCTCGATACAATTTTTTTGAAGGAAAAAAATCACTCGAACTGACAGTTTATTTAATTTTTAAACAGGATTTTAATAGATATCATTTAAATTTTAGAAATTAGAAAGATAAATAATAACTAAAATTCAAATGATATCTATTGATGATTTATTAGGTGTTAAACTCTCACTGCATCAGGGACTAAACCTGTATAATCGCCATCATTTCTAATTACATCACGTACAATTGATGACGAAATATAACTTTTTCCTGATGATGTTAATAAAAATACCGTTTCTATTTCTGAAAGTTTTCTGTTGGTGTGTGCAATAGCTTTTTCAAATTCAAAATCGGCAGGATTTCGCAAACCTCTTAAAATAAATGCTGCATTTTCTTCTTGACAAAATTTTACGGTTAATCCGCTATAAATAACAACCTTAATTTTAGGCTGATTTTTAAAAGTTTCTTCAATAAAACGTTTGCGTTCTTCTAATGAAAACATGTATTTTTTATCAGCATTTACGCCAATTGCAATAACAACTTGGTCAAATAAAGTAACGCCACGCTCAATAATATCTAGGTGTCCTAGCGTAATAGGATCAAAAGATCCTGGGAAAATAGCTTTTTTCATGTTTTTAATTATTTAAGATCGTTTTTTAAAGCCATTTCAATAGCGTTGCCAAATAAATCGGTTAAATTAATACCCGCACAATTTGCTTGTTGTGGTAAAATACTTGCTTGGGTTAAACCAGGAACGGTGTTTATTTCTAAGAAATGAGGTTCATCATTTATAAAAATATATTCAGAACGGGTAAAACCTTTCATTTTTAAAATATCATAGACTCGTTTTGATATTTCTGAAACACGGTTTTCTTGCTTTTTTGAAATTCTAGCAGGGGTAATTTCTGTTGATTTACCTTCGTATTTTGCTTGATAATCAAAAAAATCGTTTTCTGATACAATTTCTGTAATCGGTAAAACGGTGGTTGCTCCTTTATATTGAAAAACACCTACAGAAACTTCTGTACCGTCTAAAAAACTTTCAATTAATATTTCGGTATCTTCTTTATAAGCTACTTTTAAGGCAGGAAGAAAGGCTTCTTTGCTGTGTACTTTTGAAATACCAAAGCTAGAACCCGCATTATTGGGCTTTACAAAACATGGCAGGCCAACTTTTTCAATGATTTTATCAACATCAATAAGATCACCTTGGTTTAAATACACCGAAATTGCCGTTGATATTCCGTAGTTTTTTAAAACACTTAAGGTATCTCGTTTGTTAAAAGTTAATGCCATTTGATAAAAAGGAGCTGAGGTATGCTTGATTCCGATTAAATCAAAATAGGCTAAAATAGCTCCGTTTTCGCCAGGTGCGCCATGAATGGCATTAAAAACAACATCAAAAGTAATTTTTTTACCATGTACATCCGCAGAAAAATCATGCTTATTGATGCTATATTCTTGATCGTTATCATCAACTAAAACCCATTTATCTTTTAAAATATGAATTTTATATGCCGTATATTTTTCTTTGTCAAGATGCGTGTAAACTACTGTTCCGCTTTTTAAGGATATTGCTGCTTCCGAAGAATATCCTCCCATAATAATCGCTATATTTTTTTTCACGTTACTATTTTTAAATTATTTTTTTGTAAAAATTAAGGGTGTAAAACAGGCAAACTTACTAAAAAAACTCGTTAAAGACTTAATGAGCTAAAAATACTAATATTTTTACTGTAAATTTGCAACCGTATTAAAAATAATATTCAAAAAAACATATCGCTAAAAAAGATTCAAAAAAACAGCTAAAAAATATGAGTAATTTTTCAGAAAAACTTAAAAATTTATTTCAATTTATAAAAAGTAAAACATTTTTTATACAAATAGGAATTGCCGTAGTTTCGTTATTTATAACTGTTTTTGTATTAAAATGGTGGTTAGGGTTTACAACGAATCACGATCAAAAAATACAAGTACCTAATTTACATAAAATGTCGTTAGCACAGGTTGAAAAGAAATTAAAGGAACTTAATTTAGACTTTATTATTATTGACAGTGCTACTTATAATCCGGAGTATCCAAAAAAATCAGTGATAGAACAAAACCCAGCGGTAAACGATTTTGTAAAAGAAAAACGTAAAATTTATTTAACATTAAATCCGTCTAAATATAGAGATATTGAAGTGCCAAATTTAAACGGTCGAACAAAAAGGCAGGCAACAACACATTTACGATCGCAAGGTTTTATTGTTGGTAACGAAATTACATGGGTAGAAGATATTGGTAAAGATGTTGTAAGAGGCTTAAAATACAACGGGAAAGAAATTACAGTAGGAACAAAATTGCCTAAAAAAACAACGATCAACCTAATTTTAGGGGATGGTAATGGTAACTAATTTATATAATTGATTAATGCAGGAAGACACGAATTTAGAAATAGAAAATAGCGAATTGCACGAACATCACAGGTTTGTGGCAACAGAAGGTCAAGAACCATTAAGAGTTGATAGGTTTTTAATGAATTTCATTGAAAACTCAACTAGAAGTAAAATTCAGCAAGCAGCGAAAGCAGGGAATGTGTTGGTAAATGAGGTGGCTGTAAAACCAAATCATAAAGTAAAACCAAAAGATGTTGTTCGTGTTGTTTTAGCATATCCGCCAGCGGAAAATTTATTAGTAGCCGAAGATTTACCGCTTGATATCGTTTATGAAGATGATGACGTAATTGTGGTAAATAAAGCTCCAGGAATGGTGGTGCATCCAGGGCATGGAAATTATTCAGGAACTTTAGTAAACGGGTTAATTCATCATGTTGAAAACTTGCCTACCAACTCAAACGAGCGTCCTGGTTTAGTACATCGTATTGATAAAGATACTAGTGGTTTATTAGTGGTTGCAAAAAATGAATTTGCAATGACTCATTTATCAAAGCAGTTTTTTGATAGAACCACCGAACGTTTATATTACGCTATTGTTTGGGGTGATGTAAAAGAAGATACTGGAACTATCGAAGGAAATATCGGGCGTAGTTTTAAAAATCGTTTGCAAATGGATGTTTTTCCTGAAGGCGATCAAGGAAAGCATGCCGTAACACACTATAAAGTTTTAGAGCGTTTGACCTATGTTACATTAGTACAATGTAAATTAGAAACAGGAAGAACGCACCAAATTAGAGCACACTTTAAGCATATTGGTCATACCTTATTTAACGATGAGCGTTATGGTGGTGACGATATTTTAAAAGGAACAACTTTTACAAAGTATAAGCAATTTGTGAAAAACTGTTTTAAAACCTTGCCAAGACAAGCTTTACATGCTAAAACATTAGGATTTACACATCCTGTAAGTGGTGAGTTTATGCAATTTAATACAGAAATACCTGCTGATATTGAAGCCTGTTTAGTAAAATGGCGTACCTATTCTGAAAATTCTAAGTTACAAGAATTAGACGAAGAATAATTTTTTTCAGAAATATTTATATAAAAAAACCAGCTTTTTGGCTGGTTTTTTGCGTTTAATATTGTTTTAAATAGTAAAATATTTAGAAGCAATTTCCCGCTTTCCGCACTCGCTTTTTTTTGAAGAAAAATCAAAAAAAGAGCTCAAACAAAGCTTCAATCGGGGCTAGGCATTTGTGCTAGTTTTTTTATGAAGACAATCTCATTTTTACTAAGCTCATAATTCTATCAAATTGGTCTTCTAATCCCATATTAGAATTGTCAAATTCTATGGCATCATCGGTTAAAATTAAGGGCGAATCTTTTCGGGTAGAATCAATACGATCACGTTCTTGAACATTGTGTAAAATTTCTGGATAATTTACATTGTCGCCACGGTCTAATAATTCTTTATAACGACGTGTTGCTCGTTTATCGGCAGAGGCGGTCATAAATAATTTTAATTCGGCATCAGGAAAAACAACCGAACCAATATCTCTACCATCCATTACAATACCTTTATTTTTACCCATTTCTTGTTGTTCGCTAACTAATTTTCTACGAATCTCTGAAATGGTTGCAATTTTACTAACAAGTCTTGATACTTCAATGCTTCTAATTTGAGTTTCAATATTATTATTATTTAAGTACATTTCAGCAAACCCTGCTTTTTCATTAAAAATAAATTTAAGTGAAATATTCTGTAAATCAGCAATTAAATCAGCAGAATTAAAATGCGTGTCTGAAATATAATTATGTTGCATTGCGTACAAGGTAACCGCTCTGTACATAGCGCCTGTATCAACATAAATATAGCCTAATTTTGTTGCTAATTGTTTGGCAATCGTACTTTTTCCTGTCGATGAAAAGCCGTCAATGGCTATGGTAATTTTTTGTGTCATAAAATAATAAAAAATAGAGGTACGAATATACAATAGATTTTACGATTCTCTTTGGGGTTTCTAGTTAATAATTCTTTAAAAAAGCTTGTAACAAGTCTATTTTTATGGTTTTTATAGTTTTTTTGTTTATTTTTACATATATTAGATATAGATTTTGTATTTACTGTTTTTTTTCTGTAAAAAAGTTTACATTTGTTCTTTCTCCCCTCTAAGTAATATTTTAAAATGAAAATAATTAAAAGCACCTACATACTTTTAGGGATATTTCTCTTTTTTATGAGTACTTCCATTGTATCTCAAACATTGTTGAAGCCTGAATTAAAATTTACATCAGCGTGTGATGATACTACAAGCACCGATTACACGGTTACGTTTAAGTATAAAACATCTACATTCGCTACCGACAATACATTTACTATTGAATTGTCTGACGCAAATGGTACTTGGGATAGCCCTATAAACTTAGCGACAGTTGCTACTGAAAACGATACCTTTACTTTTTCAAGAACTTTTCAATTACCAGAAAACACTTTTGGTAAAAATTATAAAATAAGATTAGTTGCAACTTCGCCTGCAATGACAAGCCCCGATTCTGAATCTTTTGAGGCGTATAAAAAATTGAATGGAACCTTAATTTTAAATGATTTTGAAGATGTAGTGCTTTGTGATGGTGCTACCACTGAATTAACATTAAACACCGATCAACAAGGCGCATACACTTGGTATAGAGATGGCAGTATAATTACAACAACAACGGATCCTTTTTTAGAAGTTTCAGCTTCGGGTAAGTATCAGGTTAAAATAGATTATGGTGCTTGTGGTTTTAAAGATTCAACCTTAATAGACGTGGTTACTTTTAGTGAAACAGATGCACAAATTAATAGCCCTGATGTTGTTGAAATTTGTGGTGATGAAGCACATACTTTTCAAGCGAATGTTACGGACACTTCTTATATTTATACTTGGTTTTTAGACAATCAAGAGGTGCAGTCTTCAAATAGTTCAACATATACAACGCCCACTGTAGGGCAGTTAGGGGTTTATTCTTTAGAAATTGATACAGGTGTTTGTGTAACTACCTCAAATAATGTAAGCTTAAATCAAAAAAATGCGCCTAGTTTTACCATTACAGAAAATACCCCTTTAGCATCGGTATTATTACCAGGAGAAGCTAAAGATATATCGATTACAGTAAATAACGCCGCTAATTTTGAGGTTGAATGGTATAAAGATGATAAAAGATTATTTGGTGTAGATGGAACGTCTTTAAATGTGAATCAGCCAGGTACTTATATTGCAAATGTTGTAGAAACAGCTACAGGATTATGTTCTTCAGGCTTGTCATCACAGCCAATACGCTTGTTGAGTGTAAAAAGATTTGAACCTGTTATGATTACAGATGACAATTATGAAAGTTGTAACGCCACAGGTGTTGATTTAAAACTACAACAAGTAAATGTTATTGCTCAAGATGATAACGAGTATGTTTTAACAGCGGAACAATTAGAACTATTAAATTATCAATGGATTTTAGACGGTGTAAATATTGTTAATGCTACAGATAACAAATTAACACGTAGTTCATATACGCAAAACGGAATTTATACGTTAGGGATTAGCGCAGGACATTTAAATAATGTATCTTCTAGCGAATTAGATATTAAACTAATCGCTAAGCCAGCAGTAGTAACATCAGAACCGTCTTCAAACTCATTATGCCCAGGAGGTATTATTACCTACACAATAAAAGATGTAGTTGATGGTTATACGTATCAATGGTTTAAAAATGATGATCAAACAGCTTTAGGAACTGATGTAGCCGAGTTTGTAGTAAATGAAATAGGTACTTATACCTTAAAAATGACAGGCTTTGGTTGTGAAAAAATAATAGAAACACTAGAAGTTGTTTTGTTTGATGCAGCAGCGATTGTTGTAACACCATCAGAAAAGGTAGTGCTTAAAGAGGGAGAAAGTACTGCAATAACAGCAGCAGGTGCAGAGTCGTATGTGTGGTATGAAGGTGAAAATACCGATGGGATGCTTTTATCAACAAGTGAAACCTTAGAGGTAACATCTTTAGGTTTTTATACTGTAGTAGCCACTGCAGGAGCCTGTGGAATAGAAAAAACAATTGAAGTGATAGCGCAAGATGATCAGGTAATTGTACCAAATATTGTAACCCCTAATGCCGATGGTGTTAATGATACTTGGAGTATTTCAAATAAATATGCCTTTCAACCAACGGTAAGTGTACAATTATATAATGCCAACGGAAAAGAAATATTTAAAACAAATGATTATCAAAATGATTGGCCTTTTGAAAGCTTAGGCAATCAGCGAGTTTTTTATTATAAAATAATAAAAGAAAATATATTGATTAAAGCAGGAACAATATCTGTGTTAGATTAAATGTTTAAAGATGATTAAAAGAATTACATTATATATTATAACGCTATTTTTTACCGTTCTTTCATTAGAGGCACAGGTATCTAGTAGCGGGCAGCAGTACAATAGTTTTACTTCACGTAATTTTATGAAGTTTAATCGTTTTTTAACGATACCAACTTTTTCATCATTGCGAGAGAGTAAAACAACAATAACGGCTATTGCTCGTAACAGTAATATTGATTTTGAAGACAACCCAAGGTTGCATGTAGTTTCTTATGCAGGAAAAATGCGTGAAAACATAGGTGCAGGCTTTGCTATTTATCAGCAAGAAGTTGCAGGAATGAAAGATTTTGGCGCTATCGCGAATTACGCTCAGCGATTGCAGTTAAGCCAAAGCCTAGATTTAACTTTTGGTTTTAATTTTTTATATAGTAGAAGCAGTTTAGATTGGGCTAGGGTATTGGTAAAAAATAAAGAGGACTCTTTTTTAAGTAATTTTCAAGATATTCCTATTGTAATGCTACAGCCTGCGGTAACCTTATCGTTTGGTAAGTTTGATGTAGGAGTGTTTTTTGAAAATTTAGTTGATTTTAATTTGAAAAATAACGAATTAGCAACTACTTTTGGCGAAAAAACAATATCAGCTCACGCAATGTATTCTCACGAGTTTACTTATGCTTCAGGTATTTTTGAAGGTACAGATTTGAGAACATTAATAATTGCTAGAAAAGAAGGTACAGAAGGCTTTAGTGGTGCAGGTACTGTAATATTAGATTTGCCTAAAGCAGGTTGGATAAAAGCAGGTTACGATAAAACGTATGGTATGTCTGCTGGTTTAGGTGTTAATATTTCTGATAAACTAGCTATAGGATTTAGTTATGAAAAAAATAAATTTTCGGCAACGAATGAAGTTGGTTTGGTTTATACTTTAGGGCAAAAAAGATATACTCGAGAAATATCGAAGAGAAGAACGGGTAAAGTAAATATTACCTTGCCAAAAAGAAAACCTAAGAAAAAACCTGTATATAAAGACGAAGAACATCATGATTTATCTGATGAACTTCAGCAAGCACAAGACTCTATTAATAATTTAAATAAAAAAGTAGATGAGGTGCTTCGAATTTTAAAAAATCAACCAGCACTAATAAAAGAGGTAATAAAAGAACCAAAAACATTTATTCCTAAGGAGATTAAAGGCGATGAAAAAGACACTTCTTTAAAAAGAAGATCAAAAGCACCTTGGCGTGAAAGCACTATTACGAAATCTGACGGTGGCGGAGGCGGAACTATGTATTATGTAGTTTCAGATAGGTACAGAAATAAAGAAAATGTAGAGGTTCTAATAGAAAAATGGAACAGATTAGATATAGAAGCTAAATATATTTACGACCCTACCGATAAATGGTATTACGTATATATTGACAGATACGCAAAGGAGTCGGATGCTGAAGATAAAGTGTACGATTTTAACGATAAAACCCGTTTGTTTGAAAATAACGACAAAAATGATCAATCATCAATAAAGATGAAAAAAGGAGGTAAAGATCCTGTTTATGTAGTTAAATTAACTATTGGTGAAAAAGGTGATTCATATAAAGAGCCTAAAAAACAACCGCCAGCAAGGGTAAGAACTATGTCAAACTCACAAGGAATTGAGCCAGGGTATTATTTACAAGTTTATGTAAATTCAAAAAAACCATTAGCAGATAGAAATGTAGACGAGCTAAGAAATGACGATATTGAAGCAGGATATTTTATAAATCCAACCACGGGTTATATGCATGTGTATATAGCAAAAACAGATAATAGAGAAGAAATTATCCGTTTATATAATAGCAATTTAGATGGCGCGTTTTACGATCGTAAAACGATAGTACATATAAAATAATTAATTTTTTAAGGATTTCCCCCGATAAATTTTCATAATATGATAAAAAAAATACTTTTATTAGCTAGTTTATTTTTTACACTAATTTCATTCTCGCAAAAAATAGATGCTTCATTAGAGCATTTAAGAGAAGGTGAGAGTGTAATGATGGAAAGAACAATGCCTTTAGCATTAGGGCAGAGACCTTCAGGTTTTACGCAAAGTGATATTGATAAAAGCTCAGCAGGTATGGATTTAACTTTGCGAGGTAATATGACTTTTATAGGGAATAATAACCTTAGTGTTGATGTTAAAAAAACTAGAGATTTTAGAGAGTTAAATAAAGCATTTGATTTATATCGCTATCCTTATATTTTGAATAATGGTAGTGTTTATACAGGAAATGAGACGCCAAATGACTCATATGATTTAGATTTGTATATATATCAAAATGGTAATATAAGACAAGATTTAGGTAATGGTTCTGCTTACATGGATTATGTTGATGTTGATGGTTCTGTTGATGAGAATGGAGATGGAAAAGATGATACTTTTTCATCAAGCACATCTACTTTAAGTTTACCTAATTGTTCACGTGTAGCTTATGCAGGGTTGTATTGGGCAGGTGTATATCCAAGAGAACATTGGCTTACAACAACGAATCCCTTAAGGTCGGATGATTATGATAAGATAAAATTCAAATATCCTTCATCAACTACGTATAAAAATATAACAGCTGATGAAACTATTTACAATAACAATGAGCCTTATATCTGTTTTAAAGATATAACGACTGAAGTACAAGCAGAAGTAAACCCTAACGGAGTCTATACAGCAGCAAATATTAGAGCTACTAGAGGAGTCGATCATTATAGAGGTTTAGGAGGTGCTTCTGGTTGGGTAATGATTGTAGTTTATGAAAATGATAATGAGTCAAGTAAGAAGTTTTCAGTTTTTGATGGATTTGCAGATATACATGGAGAAACAAAAGATGCTAGTGGTAATGTAATAACTCCAGCAAATGAAGCGGAAATAACTTTTTTGAATTTTAAAACCATACCAAAAGGACCTGTTAATGTAGAGTTAATAATGGCTGCCTTAGAAGGGGATAAAGCAATTCCAGGGGATAATTATCAAATTAAAAATGCAGCAAACAATTATGTAAATGTATTTAACACTATTAGTCCTCAAGATAATTTTTTTAATGGGTCTATTAGTGTTTTTGATACTTATTTAGCTGGCAGAAACCCAGCGAGTACCAATACCCTTGGTTTTGATATAGATCATATTAAAATAAATAACCCAAATAATAGTATTATAGGTAATAATGAAACATCTTTAGATGTTAAGTTTACTACAGGAGGAGATGTTTATTGGCCATTTTTAAATGCGATGTCTGTTGAGGTTGTAGAGCCTAAAATAAAATTAGTAAAAACAATTACAGATGCTTCAGGGGGGAATATTTCGGGAACACCTGTAGGTTTAGGTAGTTCTTTGTTTTATGACTTAACCTTTAGTAGTGTAGGTACCGATAATGCTAAAAACACGGTAATAATAGATGAATTACCTAAAAATGTAAATTTATTACCAGGAGATATTTTACCTGCGAGTATACAGCTCGTGGCTACAGCACCTGCGTACCCAAACACAAACACAGATATTGTATATACTTATGAACCACCTGTTTCAGCAAATGGATTTAGAGGGAAGTTACGTTTTTATATACCTGATAGTTTTGTTAAAATAAAAGGCGCTGAGCACTCAATAAAATTAAAAATTGAAGTTGTTAGTGATTGTAGTAAATTACGAGATGTTTGTTCTGATAAAATAGAGAACCAAGCTTACGCTAATTATAGTAGGGATTTATCTGCATTAAATGTAGGGGATTTAGGCTATATTCCAGGGTATAACAGAATAGAAAATACACCAAGTTTTTCAGGAATTGACGCTTGTAATTTAGGGCAAGCAGGGAGTTCTAATTTTTTAATTGATACCAGTGGATGTACCTTTGAAAGAACAGAAATTCTTTGTGGTAAAAACATTCTTCTTGCTGCCGGAACAGGTTTCACATCATATTCATGGGTAAATGAAAATGCACCATTAACAGTGTTAGGTACAAGTCAAACATATAACGCAACACAAACAGGAACTTACCTTGTAACAAAAGTTGCGCCAACAGGTTGTGTTACTTCTACCGAAAAAATAATAGTTATTCCTTATAGTACAGCGCCAAACCCTTTACTACTTTTAGTAGATCAAACATTAACAAGTTGTACTAGTAATTCTGTTGAGTTGTCTCAAATATATTTATGTGGCGCGGGAGTTTCAAAAAAGATAGATTTACCATTTACAGGAGCAACAGGAACTACGGTAAAATGGTTTCAGTTAGATGAAACCTGTGCTTTTAAGGCCGTATCAAATTGTGCTAATTTAGACACTAGCTGTACTTGGAATGAAATAGGAACAGCTTATTCTAAAGAATTTTCAACAGAAGGACAGTATAAAGTAGAGGTTTTATACGATGGTAAATGTCCTTCTACCTATTATTTTAATGTCTATACATCAGCATTAAACCCTACCATTGTAAAAAAACATATTACTTGCGGTACTGATGCTAGTATTACTATAAATAGTGTGCCAGCAGGTTACGGATATCAATTAACAAAACCCGATGGAACTACTATTCCTGTTAATGGTTTTCAGAACGGAAATGCTTTTACAGGTTTAAAAGATTCAGGAGATTATGAGGTAACAATAAGATTACAAGGGTCACCAGCAACATCATGTAGTTATACCGAACCGTCTATAAATATTCAAAAACAAGCACTAGGTTTAACTGTTGACCCTGAATTTAATGCTGGCTGTGATGGAAAAGCAATAATAACAGCACAAGTAAACGGTACTTTACCAGGTAATTATATTTATACATTATTAAATAGTGTTGGTGGAGTTATTGAAACAAAGGCAGCAACTCCTGATAGAAGTGTGACTTTTGAGGTAACAACAGCAGGGGTGTATAGTGTAAAGGTAGCAACTACTACGACTACTTGTACAGAGACAGTAACAACCAGAGTTATTAAACCAACTCCGCTTATATTAACCGCAGTAGCAACTAAAAATATTACCTGTACTGCAGGTTCATCGGCAGGAATAATAACTTTAGCAGGAGCTAATGGTGTACCAAATGCTACAGGAGACAAATATTCATACGCATTATTATCAATAGATGGAGCAGCTGTTAGCCCAAAAACCTATTTTACAGATACAACATATAATGTGGTAAATGGTACAGAAGGTGATTATATTTTTGAGGTTACCGATAGTAAAAACTGTACAGCAACCGCTACCGCTACAATTAGTGTAGAAGCGCCTTTGCAATTTACACATAAAGAAACTCAAGTAAATTGTAATAAGAAAGGAACTATAACAGTTGATGTTACTAATAATACGGGTTATAAATTAGAATATAGTATTGATAATGCTACTTGGAAAACTACAGGTTTTTTCGATGGTTTGGATGCTACAACAGCAGCAACATTATATACCGTTTATATTAGAGCAACCAAAGGAACATATCAATGTAATTACCAAATACAAAATATTGCTATTACAGAAACTGGAGGTTTATCGGCAGGTAAAGCAGTTGCTACAGGTTTAGAATGTCGTTGGGGAAATACGCAGTCTAGTCCAATAGGAACAATTACGTTTACCCAGCCAACAGGAGGAACAGCACCTTTTACGTATTTTTATAAACTTGCTGCGGATACTAATTTTACAACAGTAACCTCTGGAACAACAGCTTCAGTTCCTGTTGCAGGAACATACAATACAAAGGTAGAAGATAAAAATGGTTGTTCTTTAGCTTTAGATACCATTACTATTGATGCTTTACCAACAGAGCCAACTATAAAACATGAAATATTAATTTGTGGTAATACAGCAACAGTTATTATAACACCAAAAGATGCGTCTTATAGCTATAGTATTGATGGTACAAATTTTCAAGCTAGTAATGTCTTTGAAAATGTACGTCAAGATTGGTATAAATTTAGCATAAAATATGGTAAATCGTGTACTGTAAAAACCCCGTATGTATCTCTTTATGGGCAACCACTGACAGGAAGTGTTACAGCTACTACCGATAGTGATTGTTCTGGTTCGGATAATGGAAGTATTACAGTTAATGCACGTAATTTTCAAGGAGGAAGCTATGAGTATTCTACGGATGGTGGAACTACTTGGGAAGAAACAGGAGATAATCCATATCGAATTGTAGGGCTAGCAAAAGGAGATTACGATTTAAAAATTAGAGAAACAATAGGAACAGCACCTAATCTGGTTAGCTGTGAAGTTGATTTAGGTAAACATACCATAGGTGAGCCGACTAAACTAGAATTAATAAATACAGGTATTACAACGCCTGCAACTTGTGTAACAGGGGCAACAATTACTGTAGAAGCATCAGGAGGAACACCACCTTATAAATTTAGTATTGACGGCGGTACTTCTTGGCAAAATGCAAATTTAAGCAACCAATATATATATACTGATGTAGCAGTACGCGCTAAAAAATACCAGGTAATGTTATTGGATAGTAAAAAATGTGATGAATGTGGTTGTACCGATAATCCTTTTGAAAATGGAAGTTTTGAAGATCGTTATTTTACAGGCAATTATCCTTATATAGCAGATGAGTCTAATTTTACAGGATGGGAAACTACCGCAGCCGATAATGAAATGGAACTTTGGTACAAAAATAATTTTGAAGGTGTTCCTTCTTATGATGGGAGTGATAATTTTGTTGAATTAAACGCTAATACAGTAGGGTCATTATATCAAGAATTTTGTACAAAACCAGGTGATGTAATTAATTGGTCTGTAGCTCATAGAGGTAGGTTAGGACGTGATGTAGCTACTGTAAAAATAGGGAAGAGTCTTGCGACTGCAGTGATTAAAGAAACAATGTCTGACGGTAAAACTTGGAAAGAATATTCAGGAGCTTATACTGTGCCAGCAGGTCAAACAACAACAGTAATTTCTTTTGATGCTGTAAGTACATTTACAGGGGATAAAAGTACTGGTAACTTTATTGATGCCGTAAAAATAGAAATTGTAAGAGCTACTTGTGTTCTTAAAGATATTGAAGTAACAGCTGCAGCGGCTGCAACACATACGGCAACAGTTACAGATAGTTGTACTGATCCTAAAATAGAAATTACAGCAACAGGAACAGCGCCATATCAATTTACTATTGATAATGGAGCTACTTGGCAAACGTCAAATAATGCAACGTTTGTATTTGATACTACCAACGGATTAGCATTGCCAACTACTACGGCTAAAGATTATCAGGTAAAAACAAAAAATGGGGGCGGTTGTGAATCGCCAGTGAGTACGCTTACTGTTTATCCGAAGTTAATAGCTACAGTAACACCAACAAATGAAATGTGTAAAAAAGGTTTTTTTACAATTATAGATGTAAAAGGAGGTAGCGATACAAATTATGTATATGCTGTTGTTCTAAAAGATGAAATACCAACAAATACCGATTTTAAACCAATAACGAATCCATCGACTAAAAGTGGTGGTTTATCGGCAGGAAACTATGATATTTATATAAGAGATAATGGAGGGAATGTTGGTTTTTGTGAGTATAAAAAAGCTTCAAAAATTTATGACGCAGGATATTACTCAGGAGCTCCTCATTATACTAATACAAAAATACCACCAATACAACCAAAGTGTTTTGGTGAAAAAGGAACTATTTATTTTTCAGTAGGAGGTAACGGACTAGCGCCATTTACTTATACTTTAAATGGATTAAACCCTAAAGTAATCGATGATTATGTTTATTATACAATAGATAATTTAGACCCAGGGAAATATGTAATTGGGGTTACTGATGCTAGTGGTTGTACCTCTAATTTAACTCAAGAAATTTTTAAAGCTCCTGAGAAACTAGAAAAAGATGCAGATGCAACACCTATACATTTTACGTGTAAAGCAGTAACAGCAAAAGGTGGAATTAATTTTATGAACCCTACGGGAGGAACAAAACCTTATACTTTTTATTATAAAGCAAAAGATCCTTCTGTTGTAAATTATAGTGTAGTTACAGGAAATATAGCAACAGGTTTACTTGAAGGAACTTATGTAACGAAAGTAGTAGATGCAAATAAATGTGAAATAAATTTAAATGATGTTACAATAAAACCTTTACCAACAGCACCAACATTAATAGAATCGGTAGCTTATAATTGTGATGGAAAAGGAACGATTACAGTAAAGCCTTTTGACGCTAGTTATACATATAGCCTAGACGGAGCAACACCACAAACAGGAGCTAATCCAAATGTATTTACTGATTTAGTTGCAGGTTCTTATACGGTTTCTGTAAATTATGGAAGCGATTGTACTACGGATGTTATTGTTGAGGTTAAAGCTGGTCAGAATTTTACGGCAGTGGCTAGTTTTGTTGAAAACCCAAGATGTAAAGACGGAACAGACGGAAAAATTAAAGTTGTCGCTTCTTTTGGTTTGGTTACTGTTGATAAATTTCAATATTCTATTGATGATGGAAATAATTGGATTCCTGTAATAAATTCAGATGAAGTTATAATTGATACATTTGGTGAAGGAACTCATACAATAAAAGTTCGTCAAAATGCAACAGGTTGTAAAACTACTTCAAATGCAATAACATTAACAGCACCAACATCAGCAGTAATTGTAAATCCATCAACAAAAATATTAACTAAAGAAATTACGTGTAATCCAAATACAGGAGCAACTATAACGCCAACAGCAAGTGGAGGAAATGGAGCGCCTTATACTTTTGAATTATTTGATAATGCAGGAACATCTAAAGGTGATACATTTACAAATTTATCTGAAGGAAAATACACCATAATTGCAACAGATAAATTAGGATGTAAGTCAGCACCAATAGATGTAGAAGTTGAAGCACCAAAAGACATTAAATTTACCGCAACACCATCTGTTTGTCATAAAGGAAGTGATGCAAAAATTGAAGTTACAGGTATTACAGGAAACGATGCTAATTTTACTTTTAGTGTACATGATGGAACATCAATAATAAGAACAGGAAGTGTAACAGGAACTGCACATACAATTTCTGGTTTATCAAAAGGAACATATAAAGTAACTGTAACTGATGGTTTTGGTTGTTCAGAAACAGAAGATGTTATAATTAATGAGAACTTAACAGTTTCAGCAACAACAACACAGCAAACTTGTAAAGATGGAATATTAGATATTACAGCATCAGGAGGAAAAGATACAAATTATGTTTATGCGGTTGTAATTAGTGGAGCAGGAGTTCCAGCAGATACAAGTTTTAGTGCTACAAAACCTACAACAATTACCGCAGGAATTTGGGATATTTATGTAAGAGATAATGGAGGAACAGGAACTTTAGGTACGGATTATTGTCAAGCAATATTTACGACCAATAAAGTAACTAAAATTCCAGACTTAAAAGTAGAAACAGTAACGGCTATACAACCAAAATGTAGCACTGACAAAGGAATAATAAATGTAACAGTTTCAGGAGGAACAACAGATTACACAGTAACTTTAACAGGTTTATTGGGAACAACATCAGTACAACCACAAACAGGAAATTCATTAAACTATGAATTTAAAGATTTAGTTGCAGATACTTATACAATTACTGTAGAAGATATTAATACTTGTACAGGTACGGCAGCTTCTACCCAAGAAATTGTAGTTCCATCAGTATTAAAAGATGGTAAAGCTGCGCCTACTGATTTAGCTTGTGGCGTATCAGGAGGAAGTATTACGTTTACAAATCCTACGGGAGGAACACCAGATTTATCAGGGAATTATACTTTTTATTATAAACTTACAACTGATGCAAATTTCACACCAGTTTTAGGAAATAATACAAATACGGTTACAGTAACAAATTTATCGGCAGGAGATTATTTAACGAAAGTAGTCGATTCTGAAGGTTGTTCTTTAGATTTAAACACAGTTACAAATCCAATTACAATAAAAGCATTACCAGCTGTACCAACTTTTGACCCTACAGCAATTACCTATAATTGTGATGGAACAGCAACTATTAAAGTAACACCTACAGTTGCACCAACACCTACAGTTGCACCAACACCAGTAACAGCATATAGTTATATGCTAGATAAAGATAAAACAACAACTAATAATACAGGAGAATTTACAGCTGTAGCACCAGGTTCTCACACGGTTTCTGTAGATTATGGAAGTAATTGTTCTACGGATATTATTGTTGAGGTTAAAGCAAATCAGCAATTTACGGCAAGCATAACAGGAGAAACAAATCCTGTGTGTAAAGATGAAGCAAACGGTAAAATTGAAGTAACGGCTTCTTTTGGTTCGGTGGCTGTAACAGAATTTCAATATTCTACGGATGGAACAACTTGGAAAGATGCAAATACAAACCCATTTACAATTGATGGATTTAATGTAGGAACTACTGCTCACACGATAAATGTTCGTCCAACAGGAAAAACATCGCCATCAGCTTGTGATGTTACTTTAACTAAAATATTAACAAACCCAACGGAAGTAAAAGTTACAAAAGCACCGCATACAAAAATTACGTGTACTTCAACAACAAGTACGATAACACCGTCAGCAAGTGGCGGAAATGGAGCAGTTTATACTTTTGAATTATTAAATAGTGCAAAAGCTTCATATTCTCCAGTAAAAACAACGACAACTACATTTACAAATGTAGCTGCAGGAACTTATTATGTTGTAGCAAAAGATAAAGAAAATTGTCCATCAGCACCTTTTGAAGTAACTATTGCTGATAAAGAAGATGTTGAATTTACAGCAACAGCATCAGCTTGTCATACAGGAAATGATGCGTCAATTACACTAGATGTTACCAAAGGAAACGGAACTTATAGTTTTGCTTTAACTGGAACATCAACAGGAGGAGGAAATATAACAGGAACATCACATACAATTCCTAATTTATCCGCAGGAATTTATACCGTAACTGTAACAGATGGTTTTGGTTGTGAATTGGAAGTAAAAGACATTACAATTAATGCAAAAATTACAGCAACACTAAGCACAACACAAGAAACCTGTAAGGATGGAACTTTAACAATAGCAAGTGTCGCAGGTGCAAGCGGAGCAAATTATGTGTATGCCGTTGTAGCTGAAGGAAGTCCTGTACCTACTACTTTTATAGCAATAACAAATCCACTAACAACAGTTAGTTTATCCAAAGGAAAATACGATGTTTATGTAAGAGATAATAACGGAACAGGAACTTTAGGAACTGATTATTGTGAATTTAAAATATCAAAAGAAATAACTAAAATCCCTGATTTAACAGCAACAGCAAAAACGCCAATACAACCAAAATGTAATGGTGAAACTGGTAGTGTTGTTTTTGAAATATCAGGAGGAAAAGCAACTTATACTTATACTTTAAATGGGGCAGCAGTTCCAGCAACAGCAACAGTTACTGTAGTAGGAAATACACATACAATTGCAGGTTTAGCTGATGGAACTTATAAAATTACTGTTACAGATGCAAATACTTGTACTGCTACAATTCCAACTCAAACAATTAAAGCTCCAGGTAAATTAGAAAAAGTTGGAGAAGCAACGCCGATACATTTTACTTGTAAAACAACAAAAGGAGGAATTGATTTTGTAAGTGTGAATCCTAAAGGAGGAACAGGTGTTTATACTTATTCTTATAAACTTACAACTGCTGCAAATTACACATCGTTATTAGCAGGAATAACATCAGTATCAAATTTAGATGCAGGAACTTATAATATTAAAGTAAAAGATGCGAATAATTGTGAAATATCTTTAAACGATGTTACAATTAATCCATTACCAACAGCACCAACATTAACAGAATCGGTAGCTTATAATTGTGATGGAAAAGGAACGATTACAGTATTGCCTTCTAATTCGGCTTATACTTATACTTTAGATGATACTGCAAAAACAAGTAATGCAACAGGTATTTTTGCTGATTTAGATGCAGGTTCTTATACGGTATCTGTAGGTTATGGAAGTGATTGTTTTACAGATATTGATGTAATTGTAGCAGCAAATCAAGAATTTACGGCAAGCATAACAGGGCAAACAAATCCTGTGTGTAAAGATGAAACGAATGGTAAAATTGAAGTAACAGCTTCTTTTCCATCAGTAACACCAATATCTTTTGAATATTCTACAGATGGAACAACATGGAAAGATGCGAATACAAACCCATTTATAATTGATGGATTTAATGCAGGGACTCCTGATATTATTCACACAATAAAAGTTCGCCCAACAAACGAAACATCAACAGCTTGTGATGTTACTTTAACTAAAATATTATCAAACCCAACAGCAGTAGTTGTAAGTCCATTAACAAAAGTAACCAAAGAAATTACTTGTGACCCAAATACAGGTGCTACCATAACATTATTTGCGGGTGGTGGAAACGGAACTCCTTATACTTATGAATTGTTTGATGGAGTTACTTTAAAAGAAACGACATTAGCAGGTGTAAATACATTTACTGATGTTGCAGTCGGAAATTATACGATTAAAGCAAAAGATTCAGAAGGTTGTGAGTCAGTGGCTTTCTCGATAGAAGTTGAAGCTAAAATTGACGTAAGTTTTGATGCAAAAGCATTGTGTTACGATGGAAGCAACGGAACAATAGAGGTTACTAATGTCCTAGGAAATGGTGCATTGAAATATACTCAAAATGGCGGTACGACTTTAAATGCAATACCTGCAGGAGCTACTTCATTTACAATAACAGGTTTATCACCAGGAGTTCATAAAATAAAAATAATCGATGAAAGAGGTTGTTCTTTAGAAAAAACAATAACTATTTATCCTGAATTATCGGCTACTGCAACACCAACAGATTTAAGTTGTACACCAGCAGGAGCTCCGACAGGACAAATATTAGTAGTGCCAAGTGGTGGTACTGGTGTTGTTACTCCTACAGATTATCAATTTTCAGTAGTAACAGCAAATGCCACAGCACCAGCAGCAGGAACATATTTAGCAACAAACCTAATTACAGGTTTAGCCGCAGGAACTTATGACGTTTATGTAAAAGATGCTCAAAATTGTCAATATATAGTAGAAGACGTAATTATAAAAACAATAACGCCTGTTGAAATTACCTTAACACCGAACAACCCTACATGTACTACCAATGGAAATGTAAGTGGTATAATTACGGCAAATACTGGGCAAATTGAACATACAATTACTTTAAAAGATAATGCAGGAGTTTTAATAGAAAACATAGCAAATCATAGTTTATCTACCTTTAGTTTTAATGATATTCCTGGGGGAACAGGTTATGAAGTTGAAATAATCGATAGCCTTGGTTGTACAGATACTAAAACTTTTGATTTAGTAACTCCACCAGTTTTAACGGCAACATTAGCATCAATATTACCTGATTGTGATGTGCCTTTTGTAGGAAATGAAACGCTATTTGGTTTTAAATTTGAAAATATTACAGCTGTAGCATCTCCTTATGCAATTGAGTATAGTAAAGATAATGGGATTACTTGGGAAACATCTCCAGTTTTTACGAGTATTAATCAAGGAACTGTAGTGTACCCAGTAATACGATTATTAGAAAATGGTGTTGTAAAATGTATAGAAACATTTAATTCGTATGAAATACCTTTTAATGTAAGTGGTTTAATTGTAGATCCTATTGCTGACCCTGCAAATTGTGCTTTAGGTTTTTCTGTAACAGTACAGGCAATTAATGGTGTAGGTCCTTTTGAGTTTGCTATAAATGATATTACCTCGCCAACAGCATGGCAAAGTGCAGATAATTTAATTAATACTGATAAGAACGGAGTTGTAATTGATGCGGATAGAACTTTAACATATAACGGTTTAACCCCAGGTTTAAGTTATGTGTTTTATGTAAGAGACTCTAGAGGATGTATTGAAAAAAATAGTGAAGATTTATACGTAGATTTTAATCCGAGTGTGCCTATTACAGGACTTGTAAATAACCAAACCTGTGCAACGACCGATAATGGAAGTATTACTTTTTTAATAGATAATAACTCTGGTGATTTATCTAATGATTTTACTTGGACATTATTTAAAAGAGATGAAATAACTAATTTAGGAGTAAAAGTTTCTTCATATATAGACAAACCACAAACAGGATTTACTGATATTATAGTAAATGGTTTAGGAAAAGGGAAGTATTATCTTGAAATAGAAAATAATATAAAAACCTGTATATTTGGTAGTCAGGATGTTAAAATAGAACCAATTGCACCTATTAACGGAACTTTTAAGAAAATTAACGATATTACTTGTTCTGTTGATGGAAAGGTTTTAATTGAAAATGTAACAGGAGGTCTTCCTGCAACAACAGGAGCAGCTTATACTTACAAGGTAATTAATCTAGTAAATGCTACAACTGCTACCGTAACAGGTAATAGCATAACAGTATCCCATGCTGATGTAACAGATGAAGCATTACCAGTAACCTTTGATATAGAAGTTGTAGATGCAAATCCTGCTCCAAATTCTTGTACAAAAACGATAGGAAATGTAAGCTTAACAGTAAGCGAAAAGCCAACAACTAACATTGTAAATGTAAATAGTTGTGGAGCTGTAAATACTATTGATATTAATACAACAGGCGGATTAGCTCCTTATAGATATTCTATTGATAATGGCGTAACTTTTACTGCTCCTTTTACACCTGTAAATCCTACGGATAAATATACAATGAATGTTACTGATGGTTTAAATCAAACATTAACAGTAAAAGATGCAAACGGTTGTATTGCTACTGCTACTGCTACATTTAATGTTTATCCTGATATTACTTTTGATATTGATAACATAACAGTACCAAGTTGTGATACTAGTAATAATTCAGCGGATAATGCAACAGCAACTATAACCGTAAATACAGGTTCAGGAAATTATGAATATAGTTTAGATGGTGTTTTACCAGCTGTAGATATTATAGGAACTACGGTTACTTTACCTATAACTTTAACACCAGGGGATCATACTATTAAAATTATTGATAAACTGAATATTACTTGTACATTAGAGAAAACATTTACAGTATCAGAACCGATAAAACCTAGTTTTACGCATACGTTTACCGATAGTAAATGTGCTACGGATAATTCAGGAACAATAACATTAATAAGTACTGAAGCTTTAACATATACGATATTACCAGTACCAACAAATATAGAATATAGTTATAACGGAACAGATAAATTTACAGGTTTACCACCAAATACCTATACCGTAACAGGAAAAGGAACTAACGGTTGTACAACTGAAATTAAAGATATAATAATAACAGAATTTAAAGCAATAACAGTACCTACACCAACGGTAGCAAATGGAGGTATAACAGAGTTTGCGTGTACAACAGGAAACACAAGAAACAGTGCAATTGTAAAAGTTGATAAAACAGCCATAACAGAAGGAAGTGGAACTTATACAAAAGCAGAATTTGTATTTACGCCAAACGGTGGAGGAGCTATAGAAACACAAGCAGCTTCATCAAGTTTTGAATTTACTACGGATAATGTTTTAGGTGGAACAGTTGATATTACTGTTTATGATGACCAAGGGTGTAAAGGAACAACATCAGCAACAATAGCTGCTTTTACACCGATTGCAGATTTATTAGCAATACCAAAAACAGCAATCACTTGTTCAACAAATGAAAGTATTGAAGTAACTTTTACAGGAATTGCAACGGAAATTAAAGTCGTAGATGCTAATGGAATTAATTATAATTCAACGCCAGCAACAGCATCAGCATCAGGAACAATATTTACAGGTTTACCAGTAGGAAAATACACAATAACGGTTAAACAAGCAACAGGTTGTACTTATGAAATTCCTCATACAGTAAAAGAAATTCCTGCTTATACTATTCTTCTTTCTGATAAAGTACCTACAACTTGTGTAGGTTCAAGTACAGGAAGTATTAAATTTGATGTTGATAATTATACAGGAAATTATGATTATACAATAACAGGAGCTACATTAGTAACTGCAATTACAGGAACAGGAACAGGGACAATACCAGTAAGAACATTAACTGAGATTAAAGATTTAAAAGCTGGAAATTACACAGTTAATATAACAATTGGAGCAGCAGGTACAAATCCTCAAAATTGTACAGTTACTCCAATAGATTTTAAAATTGAAGATGCTCCAGCAGTTTTAAGTGTAAAAGCAGAAGAAACATCAGCAGTACAATGTATAGATGATGCAAATGCAACAATTACTGTAACCGAAACAAAAGGCGGTTGGGGTAGTTATGAATATCAATTAGAAATAAAAGATGCAACAGGAACAAATTATACTGTTGTAAAAGATGCTTTATCAAATGATATTAATTTTGTAAATAATGGAAATAATAAAATATTTACAGGTTTATCTCATGGAACTTATAAAGTAAAAGTAAAAGATGCTTTAGGGTGTATTTCAGAAATTACTGATGCGATAATAATTACAAACCCAACAGAAGTTAAGTTTATAGTAACTAAAGATGATACGGTTTGTGATGTAAATATCGCAGGAAGTATTACTGTTGATTTAAAAGATGCAGTATCAGGATTAGCAGGCGGAAAACCTCCTTATACTTATACTTTAACAAATACAACTTCAGGAGTTGTAAAAACAAAAACTATAACCGATACAGAATACACATTTACAGGTTTATCAAAAGCAAATTATACGGTAAGCGTAAAAGATGCGAATTTATGTGATGGAACAGTAACAGGAAGTACGAATGCCGTAGAAATTTATGATGATATTGTATTTAATGAGCCAACACTTGTTACAGGATTAAAATGTCAAGCAGGAGTTTTTCCAAATACAAATACAGAAGCCGTTTACAATATAAATGTAAGTGGCGGAAGTGGAAACTTTACGTATTCAGTTATTGATAAAAATGATACAAGTAAGGTTATTACAGTTACACCAGCAACATTAACAACTCCACCAACTTTTACAACAAGCGAAGCAGGAGATTATACCATAACAATTACAGATAAAGTAGGAAATTGTCCAATAACAAGAGATTTTACAGTTAAAGAATCTGTTAAGCCAGAATTTGTACCAGAAGCAACAACAACGAAGATTTGTAACGGAAGTTCAACAGGTGTAATTTCGATAACTTCAGAATTACAAAATGGAATTAATGATTTAACTTATACGATAAGTCCGAATATTAATAATGTAATTCCTTATACTGGAACTTTTAATACTACAACAAAAAGTTTTGAAAATTTACCAGCAGGATTTTATACAATTACAGGAAAAGGAACAAATGATTGTACATTTCCTTATCCTGATGAAATAGAAATTGAGCAATTAGATGAGGTTAAAATTGAAGCAAATGCAATAAGTGATGTTGCATATAATTGTACAAATCCAATGGCAACGATAAAAGTTGATGAAACAAAATTATCAGGAGGAAGTGGGAATTATAATGTAGCATTTGTGTTTACGCCAACAGGTGGAGCAGCAGAAGCACCAATTTCAAACTTTACGTTTACTACGGATAACACTTCAGGAGGAAAAGTTAAAATTATCGTTTCTGATGACCAAGGATGTTCATCTACGGAAGAAGAAGTAATAATTCCAGCTTTTGCACCGATTTTAGATTTAAAAGTAACTCAGAAAACTCCAATAACTTGTTTAGCAAATGAAAGTATTAAAGTAAGTTTTACAGGAACGATAAATAAGATTACAGTTGTAGATGATAATGGAACAACTTATAATTCAACTCAAGTAAATCCATTAACATCACCAATAGAATTTACAGATTTACCAACAGGAAATTATACCATATCAGTAATCGATGCAGTAACAGGTTGTGATGCAACAACATTCCATACGGTAGAAGCTGCACCAGTTTATAATGCAGTAATTACAAACCCTGTAAATGTATCTTGTAAAGGAGATACAGGAACTGCAATTTTAAATATTAAAGAAACAGGAACAGCATTACCTTATACAGGTGCTTATGATTATGAAGTATTGGATGAATTAGGGGTTTCATTTAGTCCTAAGAAAGAAAAAATAAATGTTTCAGGACAAGAAACAATTTCAAATTTAAAAGCAGGGAGATACACCGTTAAAATTACGATGAAGGCTTCTCCAAATTGTTCGCCAATATCTAAAGTCTTTGAAATTAAAGAACCAACAGATGATTTAAGTGTAACAGGAACACCAACAAAAGTAAGTTGTATCGGGCAAGAAGATGGAACAATTACTGCAACAGCAACAGGCGGTTGGAATAGTTCTTATGAATATCAATTAGAAGATACTTCGGGAACTGCTATTACAGTAAAAGATGCTTTAGGAGCTGATGTTATTTATGATTTTGCAAATAACGGAAGCAACAACATTTTTGAAAACTTACCTGCAGGAACTTATAAAGTTAGCGTAAAAGATGCTTTAGGTTGTGATGTTAAATCTGTTGATGAGGTAAAAGTAGAAAATCCAATACCTGTTACATTTAGTCTAATAGAAAATAGTACATCTTGTGATAATAAAATCGGTGGAGAAATTACGGTAACAGGTTCTGGCGGAACAGGAACTTATACTTATGTTTTAACAGATGATTCAATTCCTGCAATAGTAAGAACACAAACAGGAGTTACAGCAGATTACACATTTACAAATTTACCAGCAGCAGTATATACGGTAAGCGTAACAGATACTAATTTATGTGTAGGAACAGAAAACCCAACAAGTATAAACCCAATAACAATTAATCCTGATATTGAATTTACATTAGTAGAAACAAAGAACGTTGATTGTTCAACATCTCCAAATGGAATAGTTACAGTTACTTTAAAAAATTGGAGTACAACATCAAATTATACATATAGTGTTTCATCTCTATTAAATCCAGGTTCAATATCAGGAGGTAATGTTACGAGTAAAATATTTACGATTGCAATTCCAAGCATAAACACAACGCCACAAACTTATACTGTAACTATTAGTGAAAATGGTTCAAACTGTGGGATTTCAAATACAATACCAATAGCACCGAAATTAAAACCAAGTTTTGAAGCAACTCCTTCAGATAAAATCTGTAACGGAACTGCAACAGGTGTAATTACAATTACTGATGAAGTTTCTAACGGAATTAAGGATATAGAATATACAATAAGTTTAAATGGTGGAACTTTAACTTCAACTCAAGAAACTTTTGATGCAGTAACAAAAACTTTCACAGGTTTACCAGAAGGAACTTATACAATAACAGCAAAAGGAGATAATAAATGTCCGACAACTAAAACTAGAGAAATTGAGCAATTAGATAAAGTTACAATTGGAGCAAATGCAATACAGAACGTTACTTATATTTGTGATGTAGCAAACCCAGCGGCAACGATAACTGTTGATAAAACAGATATTAAAGGCGGAACAGGAAATTACAATGTAGAATTTATATTTACGCCAACAGGCGGAACAGCAGAAGCACCAATTTTAGATTCTACATTTACAACGTATAATGTTTTAGGAGGAACAGTTGAAATTAAAGTTACAGACGACCAAGGCTGTGATTCAGATATAAAAACAGTTACTATCCCTGCTTTTGCACCGATATTACCAAGCGATATTCAAATATCACATACACCAACTTGTGAAGTTGATAAGCAAAGTATTACTGTTAAATTAGATAATTTAGATGTTTCAATAAAAGCTCAGGCTTCTGTTCAGAATCCAATAAAAGTTGAAATTAAAAAAGCAGATGGAACAGGAACTGCAAGTTTACAAGAAATAACAGCGACTCCTTTTGAAGTAACTTTTAATGATTTACAAGTAGGAGAATATGAAATTTCAGTAACGCATCCAATAACAAAAAATTGTGTTACAACTAAAACCTATACAATTGAAGAACCTGTTTATAATGTTCTTTCTTCTAGTATTGAAAACACAACTTGTACAGGTTCGGAAACAGGAAGCGTGGTTATAGATGTCCAAAAAGGAAATTCACAAGAATTTTATACAGGAAAGTATGAATATGAAGTTTTTGAAGGAAATTTATTAGTAAAAGATGGAAATGTACAACCAGCAACAGGAACAACAAACCCGCTTAAAATTTCAGGTTTAAAAGCAGGAAGTTATGTTGTGAAAATTACAGATATTGATAATGCTACAGCGTGTAGTTTTACATCCGAAGTATTTACAATTATAGATGCTCCAAATGGAAAATTAGAAGTAACAGCAGATATTTCATCAGAAATAACTTGTAATAACGATAACAATGCAACAATTACTGCAACAGCAACAGGCGGTTGGGGAAGTAATTATGAATATCAATTGGAAGATAATTTAGGAAATACTATTACAGTAAAAGATGCTTTAGGAGCTGATGTTATTTATGATTTTGCAAATAATAAAGGCAATAACATCTTTAAAAACTTACCTGAGGGAACTTATAAAGTTCAGGTAAAAGATATTTTAGGATGTGACAACGTGTATTCTAAAGAGCAAATTATAGTAAACCCAAAACCAGTTACTTTTGAAACGGAAATGATTGCCAATATTTGTTCAGATACAAAACCAGCAATTAAAGTAACCGCAAAAGGAGGTTCAGGGGAGTATATTTATACATTAAAAGATAGTGCAGGAATCGAAGAAAGTATTAAAACAACTTCTTTAACACATACTTTTGAAAATTTATCTGTAGATAATAACGAAAATTATACGGTAAGCGTAAACGATGTAAAAGGATGTGTCGGAACTCCTGAAACAGTAAATGCAGATGTCGTAACAGTTTATCCTGATATTGCTTTAGGCTTAACTCCAGGTAAATTAACCTGTCAATCTGATGGAACAACTACTGAAAATGCAGAGTATATCATAAATGTAACAGGCGGAAGTGGTAGTTTTAGTTATTCAGTTGTTGATAAAAATGATGTGAATAACATAGTTACATTTATAACAGGAACAAATCCTCCAACTTTTAGTATCAGTAAAGCGGGAAGTTATAGCGTAACTATTACAGATTCAATAGTAGCATCTTGTAATTCAATTACAAAAGATTTTATAGTTGATGATAAATTAGTACCAGATTTTGAACCAGTAAAACTTGTTGATAATATTTGTAACGGAAGTTCTGATGGCGTTATTTATATTCCAAACGGAGCTAATCCTTTAACATATACGATAACATCGGATCCTACTAATGCAATTGCATATAGTGGAACTTTCAATCTAACAACAAATAAATTTGAAGGATTATCAGCAGGAACTTATACTATTACAGGAAAAGGAACTAACGGCTGTATAGCAACTGAAGATGTAACGATTGTTGAAAAATCAGAAATTACTATTGATATTGTTGAAATTCAAAATTCGGTAGTAGAATTTTCTTGTGCAACAGGAGCTAACCAAACAAATATGGCAACGGTAAATGTTACAGATGCAATTAAAGGCGGAACAGTTCCTGGAGGCGTTCAAAATATTAACAGAATCGTATTTGTGTACGATAACGGAACACCTTTAGATGCTACGGATGATATTGAACAAGATGAAAATGATTTGATCTTTAATATTGTTAATAATAATAACGATATTAAAGCAGGAACTGTTACAATTACGGTTTACGATGCACAAAATTGTTCATCAGCAACAACAACAGTTGCTATTGGTGCTTTTCAAAAAATAGGAGATGCAGAAATTAAAATAATTCAAAAATTAGATTGTACCAATAAAGAAACAATTACTGTAAAAGCAGACCTTGATATCGCAAACTTAATTTATACGATAAAAGGAACGAACACAACTTATGATGAGCAAGAAACAATTGTTTCTGCAACAGGTATTGCAACATTTACAGGTTTAGATCCTGATGTTTATAACATAACAATTACAAACCCAGCAACAGGTTGTATATTCACAACAAATCATACTGTAAAAGATGAACCAACATTTAATATCAAAATTGGTGGTAATAAAAGAACTTGTTTTGACGCAACAGGAATTGCAACGGCAACAGTAACTTTAGATATTGAAACTATTATTGCAGATGCTGATTACACAGGCGCTTATACTTATGAAGTTGTAGATAATACAGGAACTTCATTAACAGCTCCAATAACAGGAAACGGAACAGGCGGAGTTCAAAATATGATTTCAGGCTTAACTGCAGGAACTTATAAAGTAAAAGTAACGATGACCGATGCTCCTGGATGTGATGTTTTATCTGAAGAATTTACGATAAAAACGCAACCTGAATTAACTTTAGATGATAGTATTGTAACGTTTATCAGTTGTAATTCTGGTGAAGGAGCTATTATTTTAAAAGCCGATGGCGGTTGGGGTAATTACCAATATCAATTAGAAGAAGCAACAGCAGGTATAGTAAAACCTTTTAGTAAAAATAATAAATTTGAGAAATTACTAGAAGGAATCTATACTGCAACGGTAAGAGATATTAATAACTGTGAAGCAACGTTTGATTTTGTATTAGAGAAAGGAGTAAAATTAACTGTGAAAACTGAAGTTAAAAATAATGTTTGTGAAGGTGAAAAAAATGCAAGTATTAAAGTAAACGTAATTAGTGGCGGGCAAACGCAAGACACTTCAATAAGAGCTTACAGTTATATTTTAAAATACCCGACTGAATTAGGTGGATTAGAATTAGAGCAAACCTCAAATATTTTTACAGGCTTACAAGCAGGAAATTATCAAATAAGAGTGATTGATAATAAATACGGTTGTACCACAGGAGCTTTAAAAAATGTTGAGGTTGAAATTAAAGATCCTAATAAAGTAATAATATCATCTGTAAATATTACAAAAGATATTACTTGTGAGAATAATTCAACAGCAAGCGTTGAGGTTACAGCAGGTGGCGGAAAAGCACCATACGAATTTAGTACCGATGGAATTAATTATACAGCATCAGCAAGTACTACTTATGCTTTTACAGGGCTTAACCCAGGGTTAAATACATTTTATGTAAAAGATACTGAGCAGTGTGTAACAACAACAACCGCTACAATTGCTAAATATGTGCCTTTAAAAGCAACTTTAAATGTAGATTTAGGTTTTATTACTTGTAAAGATGATAGCAACGGAGTGTTATCGGCAACAGTAACAGGTGGTTTTGGAAATTATGAATATCAATTACTAAATAATGCAGGTTTTCCAATTACAGGAATCTGGCAAACATCAAATACTTTTTCAGGCTTAGGAGTAAATACCTATAAAATTAAAGTTAAAAGTATCAATAGGTTTGGCAAGGAATGTTTTGCTGTAACAGGTGAACATAAAATAGAAGAACCTGAAGTATTAAAGCCTTTTATTAAATCAGTGAAACATGTAACCTGTAATGGTGGAAGTACAGGTGTTATTACAGCATCGGCAACAGGTGGTAATTTAGATGAAAATGGAAAAGGAAAGTATGAATATAATATTTACACCATTCCATCAAGCGCTGAATATCCTGAAAATAAATTTGTTCAAAGTGGTGTGTTTACAAACTTACCTGCTGGAGAATATTATATAATGGTAAAAGATGTTATTCGTGGTTGTATTTCGCCAGACCCCGACAAAGCACCAATAAAAGTAACTGTTAAAGAGCCAAATGTTTTAGAGATAAACCCTGGAACGATAACTCAACAAATTTGTATTAATGATGCAACACCAACCATAACAGTTAATGTTACAGGAGGAACACTGCCTTATTACATCAGTATAAACAATGAAGATGAATTTGAAGCTCCATTTGATTCAAGTACAAATCTAATTACATTAGGTAAAGATGAAGGAATTGAAGCAGGAAAAAAGTATTCAATTAGCGTTCGAGGAAAAGACGAAGGTTGTTCAGTAGAAACCTTAGCTACACAAACAACAGAAGCTATTGATTTAGAAGTAGAAGCCGTTTCTAATTATACTTGTGATTCAGGGAATTTTATCAAAGCCTTTGTTGCTGATAAATATAAAGATGATGTAATTTTTACTTTAGATAACGGTATAAATACTCCTTTAACTAATACAACAGGTGAATTTATAGATGTAGCCCCAGGTGATGGTTATAAAGTAACGGCAACGCATACTGCTTCTAGTTGTACAGAAACTTCTACGGATGAATTTGATATTCAAGACATTCAGGCATTAGCAATGACTATTGATGATTCGCAGAAAAATAAATTAATCGCCAATGTTAATTTCGGTTTACCGCCATATAATTTCACTCTTGACGGCGTAGATTATGGACAAGACAATGAGTTTACCATTTTACAAACCAAAGAATATGAAATTAAAGTAACCGATGCTAGAGGTTGTGAGGTAATGTTACTTGTAACAGGAAGATATGTAAGTATAAGTGTATTGAACTTATTTACACCAGATGGTGATGGAATTAACGATTTCTGGTATCCTTTAGAAGTAGAAAATTATCACAATATAAAAGTGTATATCTATGACCGATACGCTCGTAAAATTCAAAACTACCAAGGATTAACCCAAGGATGGGACGGAACTTACCAAGGGAAACCATTACCAGCAGGAGATTATTGGTACACCATTTATTACAATGAATTATCAGGAGAAGAGAAAAAATTAATGGGTCACTTTACTTTATACAGATAAAAAATGAGAAAAATATTCATAACAATAAGTATTCTAATTTGTAGTGTAAAGTTAGTGGCTCAGGAAATTAATTTACCACAATATGTAAGCCACATGGCAGATAATCCATTTTTAATATCGCCAAGTTATGCCGGTATTGGATCGGAATTTAAGGTTCGATTAAATGGGGTAAGTCAGTGGCTTGGGGTTAAAGGATCTCCTGACACACAATCGTTAATTATAGACACTCGTTTGGCAGAGCGTTTTGGTGGCGGTATAACTATTTTTAATGATAAAAATGGGTTTACAAGTCAAAAAGGAATTAAATTATCGTTGGCAAGTCATTTAACGCTAAGCCAATTTCACGATAGTTTTTTATCCTTCGGATTAACCTATAATTTTGTGCAATTTGGTATTGACACCTCTCAAAATAATTCAGGGCAAATAGTACCTAACAAATCAGAAACAAATTCTAATTTTGATGTAGGGCTGTTGTACCGTTACGAACGTTTTAGTATCAGTGTAAACGCAAATAATATTTTAGATAAAAAAATAGAGAATCTATTAACAAGTGAACCTGAATCTTTAGGGCGTTATACACTTTATACTTCCTATGTTTTAGCCAGAATTAGTAATAAGATAGAAATAGAACCCTCTATATTTATAGAATACTATGAATCTGACAAAAGATCAAGAACAGATTTGAACGTAAAGGTTCGAAAAGGTATTTATGATGGTTATGTTTGGGTAGGGGCAAGTTACACCTCATTAAATGATCAACTATTTAAGCCTCATGCTATTGCACCTTTAGTAGGTTTAAAAAAGAATAATTTATATATGTCGTACGGTTTTAGTATCGATTTAAATAAAACACAAAATTTTAATTACGGAACACATATGATAACCCTTGGTTTTGATTACGATAGACGCCCAAGTTTAGCACGATGTACCCAAAAAATGATTATTTTTTAAAATAATAATAATAATTAATGAACATCCTCAAGTAAAACTTGGGGATTTTCTTTTTCTTTGCACTAATGGAAAATCAAAAAAACAACAATAAAGTTTCAGTAAATCTTAATAAATTTATCAGTAGTACCGGGATTTGTTCTCGTAGAGATGCTGAAAAATATATTAGATCAGGTAGAGTTACCATCAATAAAAATGTAGCACAATTAGGAAATCGAGTTTCTAAAGGAGATGACGTTCGGGTTGATGGCCGACGTTTAATAGTAAAAGAAACGATACTTTATATCGCTTTAAATAAACCCGTAGGTATTGTTTGTACGACCGATAGTCGAGAAAAAGACAATATTGTAAAGTTTGTAGGGCATCCCGACAGATTATTTCCGATAGGTCGTTTAGACAAACCATCGGAAGGGTTAATTTTTTTAACCAACGATGGCGATATTGTTAATAAAATTTTAAGAGCAGGAAACAATCACGAAAAGGAGTATATTGTTAGTGTTGATAAAAAAATAACTGACGAGTTTATTGCTAAAATGAGTAACGGAATACCGATATTAGGAACAGTAACTCAAAAATGTAAGGTTGAAAAAATAACAGATTTTATCTTTCAAATTACCTTAACACAAGGATTAAACCGTCAAATTCGTAGAATGTGTGAATATTTAGAGTACGAGGTAACTAAATTAAAGCGTAATCGTATTATGAATGTTTCTTTAGGAAATTTAAAATCTGGAGATTGGCGCGAGTTAACCGAAGAGGAAATGAACGAAATTAATGAAATGATTTCAAGTTCGTCTAAAACCGAAGAAGCTTCTGATTTTAAGAGTGATAAGTTGATGCAAAGCAAGCTAGCAAGGGAAGAAAATCAAGCAAGGCAAGCAAGGCAAGCAAGTAAATCAGGTCAAAAAGGGCAGGCAAAACAAGCGAAAAAAGCAAAGAAAAAAGAGCTAGTTAACAAAAAAAGTGCTGCTTTTAGAAAAAATTCTCCTAAAACCATACGAACTGTAAAAGCAAGTGCAAAAGGAAAATCGGCAAGAAGACGTAAATAAAGTACGTTTTATAACGGATAAAAAATAATAGCTAAAAAAAACCTAAAAACACCCCATACGTTTATTTTTTAGTAAATAAACGTATATTTGTCGCCTATGCAATTCGACTTAAAAATAACAGACCCAAAAAGTAAAGCCCGCGCAGGAGTTATTACTACAGATCACGGAACAATTGAAACACCAATTTTTATGCCAGTAGGAACTGTTGGTACAGTAAAAGGTGTGCATCAATCCGAACTAAAAGATGAAATAAACCCCGATATAATTTTAGGAAACACCTATCATTTATACTTACGCCCAAAATTAAAAACTTTAGAAGCCGCAGGTGGTTTGCATAAGTTTATGAATTGGGACCGCAATATTTTAACTGACAGTGGTGGATATCAAGTATATTCATTATCAGGAAGAAGAAAAATAAACGAAGAAGGCGTAAAGTTTAAAAGTCATATTGATGGTTCAATGCACTTTTTTACACCAGAAAATGTAATGGAAACTCAGCGTACTATTGGTGCTGATATTATCATGGCTTTTGACGAATGTACGCCATATCCTTGCGATTATAACTACGCAAAACGTTCTATGCACATGACGCATCGTTGGTTAACACGTTGCGTAAATCACTTAGAAAAAGTACCTTTCAAATACGGGCATAAACAAGCATTTTTCCCGATTGTTCAAGGAAGTACTTATAAAGATTTAAGAAAACAATCTGCAGAATATATCGCATCCGTAGGAGCAGAAGGAAATGCCATTGGAGGATTATCAGTAGGTGAACCAGCCGATGAATTATACGCAATGACCGAAGTTGTAACGGCTATTTTACCTGAAGACAAACCTCGTTATTTAATGGGAGTTGGTACGCCAATTAATATTTTAGAAAACATCGCACTAGGTATTGATATGTTTGACTGTGTAATGCCAACACGTAACGCTCGTAATGGAATGTTATTTACCGCACACGGGTCTATCAATATTAAAAATAAGAAGTGGGAAAACGATTTTTCTCCTATTGATGATATGGGAATTACCTATGTAGATACCATGTATTCTAAAGCATATTTACGCCACTTATTTGCGGCAAAAGAAATGCTAGGAAAGCAAATTGCTTCTATTCATAATTTAGGGTTTTATTTATGGCTTACAAGAGAAGCTAGAAAGCATATTATTGCTGGCGATTTTGTACAGTGGAAAGATAAAATGGTCAAACAAATGGATAACCGTTTATAAAATATTTTTTTTTGAAGATACTTGATTGGTACATATTAAAGCGTTTTTTGGCAACATTTCTATTCACCTTATTAATATTAATACCTATTGCGGTAGCTATTGATATTGCCGAGAAAATAGACAAGTTTTTACGAGAAGAAACCTTAACATTTTTTGAGGTTGTAAATGATTATTATGTGAATTTTATTATTTACTACGCCAATACATTTATGCCCTTGGCATTATTTATTGCGGTAATATTATTTACCTCAAAACTAGCAAACAATACCGAAATTGTAGCGATAAATGGATCGCAAGTATCTTTTACCCGATTTTTATATCCTTATTTTATAGGAGCAACAATTGTGTGTTCGGTGGCTTTATTGATGAATCATTTTTTTGTGCCATCGAGTAGTAAAACCAGAAAGAAGTTTGAAAGAACCTATTTAAAAAAGCGAAAATACTCCGATCATACCATTAGAGAGTTTAGTTTACAATTAAATGACAGTACGTATATTTATCTTCAAAGTTTTGATTTAAAAAGAAATACAGGCTATAATTTTACCACCGAAATTTACGATGGAATTCAATTAAAACAGCAATTATCGGCCGATAATATTAATTGGAGTGAAAAAGACAGTACTTTTAAGCTTTATAATTGGAAGTTAAGAAAAATTTTCAAAGCCCGTGACAGTATTTTTTCAGGAAACAATGTAGATACCACCTTTGCTTTTACCCCTAAGGACTTTAACTATAAAAATGTAATGGCGCAAGAAATGCGAACGCCAGAACTAATAAAATTTATAGAAATGTCTAAAGATAGAGGGATTAAAAACTTAAATATGTATTTGGTTGAACTGTATAAACGTACCAGTTTGCCAATAGCCTGTTATATTTTAACCTTAATTGCGGTAGGCTTGGCATACAAGAAAACCCGAGGAGGAATAGGGGCTAATTTAGCATTAGGTATTTCGTTAATGTTTCTTTATGTATTCTTTTTAAAGGTAGCAGAGGTACTAGGAGCGGTGGCAGGAGCAAACGCCTTGCTAAATGTGTGGATACCAAACATCGTTTTTGGTTTGTATTCACTTTATTTATATTTAAATGGAAGAAAATAAGTTAAAAAACTATCTTCATTTACATTTCATTGTATTTATTTGGGGTTTTACCGCCATACTTGGTGCGTTAATTTCAATAGATTCAGTACCCTTAGTTTGGTATCGAATGTGTTTGGCGGTGGTTTTTATAGCTATTTATTTTTTTTTTCAAAAAACATCCTTTAAAGTTGATAAAAAAGGACTTTTAAAATTTGCTATTTCAGGCGTAATTATTGCCGTTCACTGGATTACTTTTTTTGAAGCGATAAAGGTATCAAACGTATCGGTAGCCTTAGTAACTATGAGTACAGGCGCTTTTTTTGCAGCACTTATTGAACCCTTATTTTTTAAACGAAAAATAGCCATTCTCGAAATTGTATTAGGGATGCTAATTATAGGCGGTTTATACCTAATTTTTAATTTTGAAAGTCAATATACCTTAGGAATTATATACGCCTTGATATCTGCTTTTTTATCGGCATTATTTGCGGTTTTAAATGGTATTTTTATCAAAAAATATGAGGCAAAGATTATTTCATTTTATCAATTATTATTTGGAGCTTTAGCCATTACTTTGTATTTGATTTTTACCCATAAATTTACTGTTGATTTTTTTCAGATACCAACAAACGATTGGTTATATTTACTGCTTTTAAGTAGTATTTGTACGGCGTATGCGTTTATTGCTTCGGTAAAAGTGATGAAATACATAACACCTTACACGGTGATGTTAACCATAAATTTAGAACCCGTTTACGCTATTATTTTAGCCTTAATAATATTTGGTGAAAAAGAACAAATGAGCGCTGCTTTTTATTACGGAGCAGTGGTTATTTTATTAATTGTTTTAGCCAATGGAATTTTAAAAAATAGAAGTGAAGTAAAAAAGAAATTCACTAAAAAATAATCTTTTTTAAAAAAAGTAAAAAGCTAAAAATTACAATTTTTTAGTATGTTTGCTTTTACAAACAACAAAAATATAATCAAACTATATATAATGGAATATTTAGATTTTGAACTACCTATAAAAGAACTAGAAGAGCAGTTAGCAAAATGTATTGCTTTAGGAGAAGAGAGCGATGTTGATGTTACAGAAACGTCTAATAAGATTGAACTAAAATTAGCAGAAACCAAAAAAGAGATATATAAAAATATAACCCCTTGGCAGCGTGTACAATTATCACGTCATCCAAACCGTCCTTATACTTTAGATTATATTAAGGCTATTTGTGGCGATACTTTTATGGAATTACACGGTGATCGTAATGTAAAAGATGACAAAGCGATGATTGGTGGTTTAGGTAAAATAGGCGATCAGTCGTTTATGTTTATTGGTCAGCAAAAAGGATATAACACCAAAACACGTCAGTACCGTAATTTTGGTATGGCAAACCCTGAAGGATATCGTAAAGCGTTGCGTTTAATGAAAATGGCAGAGAAATTTGGTATTCCTGTGGTTACTTTAGTAGATACTCCTGGAGCATATCCTGGTTTAGAAGCTGAAGAACGTGGACAAGGAGAGGCAATTGCTCGTAATATCTTAGAAATGACCCGTTTAAAAGTGCCTGTTATTACCATTGTTATTGGTGAAGGAGCATCAGGAGGTGCTGTAGGTATTGGTGTTGGAAACAGGGTTTATATGATGGAAAATACCTGGTACACGGTAATTTCACCAGAATCTTGTTCTTCTATTTTATGGCGTAGTTGGGAGTATAAGCAAAAAGCTGCCGAAGTGTTAAAATTAACGGGGGAAGATATGAAGCGATTAGAATTAATTGACGGAATTATTGAAGAGCCATTAGGAGGAGCACATGCTAACAGAGAAGGCGCATTTAAAGCGGTACAAGCACAAATAATAAGTGCTTTTGCTGATTTAAAAGATTTAAGCGAAGCAGAATTAATTACCCAACGTATGGATAAATACGAAAAAATGGGTGTTTATAATGAGAAATAAAAACTATTTTTTAGTTATTACATAATAAAAAAGCAACCTATTAAGGTTGCTTTTTTGTTGTTTTTATTAATTATTTAAGGAATATTTAAAAATTTATGCGTTTGTAACGAAATGCGCCATTTTGGGTTTTTCATCACATAATCTATTATTAACGGAGTCATTTCTTCTTTTTTACTCCATTCAGGTTGTAAAAATAATTGGCATTTTTTGCCAACCTTATCAGCTTGTTCTTCCGCAAATTTAAAATCATTCTTATTATGAATAATCATTTTTAACTCATCGGCTTCTTTGTAGCATTCCTTTGTAGGTAATTTTGTTTTTTTAGGAGATAAGCAAAACCAATCCCAAACACCAGAAAAAGCATACGCTCCTGAGGTTTCGATATGTGTTTTCATGCCGTGATCCTGTAGTTGTTTTGTAATATAATCTAAACTCCACATTAAAGGCTCTCCACCAGTAATTACTACGGTTTTAGCTAGTTTTTTAGCGTTTGAAACAATAATATCGGTTTTGGTTGGCGGATGCAAATTAGCATCCCAACTTTCTTTAACGTCGCACCAGTGGCAACCCACATCACAACCTCCGATTCTAATAAAATAAGCCGCAGTACCTGTGTGCGATCCTTCTCCTTGAATAGTATAAAATTCCTCCATTAATGGAAGCATTTGCCCTTTATCAATTAACTCTTGTACTTCTTTTTTCAACATAAGGATGCAAAGATAGTTAACATTAAAATTTTATGGATCATTTTTGTTACTTTTACGTTATTTATCAAGAAAAAAATAATGCAACCTAACTTTTAACTTTAAATAATTAATAAAAACTAGATGAAAAGTATAATCAAACCATTAATAATCGCTTTAATATCAGTAGTATTCATACAATGTGAAAATAGTAAATATGATATTTCTAAAGGAAAAGTAGGTGAATTAACCAGTAAAACAACCCTGAAACAGGTAGATGTCATTTTTAAAAATGATTCTATTGTAAAAGTTTTAAGCGAAGGAGCAAAGGGAAGCGACTTTTTTCAAGAAGATGATAAGTATTTAATTTTTGAAAAAGGCGGGAAGCATTTATTAACAATTGTACCAAAAGAACAGTTAGATTCAGTATCAACAATTAAAAGTATCGAGGTTTTTGATAAACGATTTAAAACCGCTTCTGGTTTAAATATTAATTCGTCATTTCAAGAAATTAATACGAATAACAGCATTAGCAAAGTAGAGTCATCATTTTTATCAGTAACCTTATTTATTGATGATTTAAACGCTACAATTTCTTTAGATAAAGAAGATTTAGGTTTAAAAGATTTTAGTACTCAAAAAGTAAGCATTGAGCAAATTCCTGATTTAGCAAAAATTAAATCATTTACAATTTGGTTTAATTAAAAAACACAAAAAGTAGAGACGCGATTTATCGCATCTCTACTTTTATATATGGAATTATAAATTAAAGTGTAAAAACAGTAAGCAAAACGCCTAAAATAATTGCTGTAAATTTCTTTAAATTAAATTTATGATTTTCTGAACTTTCAAAAAGTATGATGGTTGAAATATGCAGAAAAACCCCAATAATTAAAGCGGTAATTTCTGTGTGATAATCGCTAAAAAAAGCTACTTTATCAGAAACTAAAACACCTAACGGGCTCATAAACGCAAAAATACTTAAAAATAAAATAATTGTTTTTTTACTGTAGTTTGTTTGTAATAAAAAGGTAGTTAAAACAATAGCAATCGGAATTTTATGCACAATAATTGCTCCTAGCAAGTTATCGCCAGCATGATGTATTGGTAAGCCTTCCGAAAATGCGTGAATACACAAACTAATAAACAACAACCACGGAAATTGTGATTTATCGGAATGTACATGAATATGCCCGTGTTCAGCTCCTTTTGAAAAAGACTCTAATACCGATTGAATAACAATTCCAACCAAAATTAAAATTCCAATTTTTTTAGCATTGTGCGTGTGCATATAAACCTCGGGAAGTAAATGTAAAATAGTTACCGATAACAAATAAGCACCACTAAAGGCAAGTAATAATCGAACGTGTTTATTGTTTGGTTTTAATATTAAAACGAGCAAAGCGCCAATTAAAACGGCAATAATTAATAATATATAACTCATGCTATTCTCCAATCAAAATTAATCTATCCGAAGTGTTTTTATCAAATTCATTTAAAGCATAATCACCAAAAACATGCTTTAATTTTAAGCCAGCTTCTTTAAAATACAATTCCATTTTATCAAGGGTTAAAAATTTTACCTGCTCAGTGTAATTGTGTTGTTTTTTATCGGCAATAAATGAAATGTGTTTTAAAATAAAACCATCTTTAATTTCTCTTTTAATATTGAATTCAATGCCATCAATGGTTTTTACTTCTGCATTAACCAATGATTTTTTTACTTTTTCAACATTTAAAAAATCTAAAACGAATACACCTTGCTTTTTTAAGCCATTTTTAACACTTTTTAAAATAGCAATATCTTGCATATCGTCATCAAAATAGCCAAAACTGGTAAATAAATTAAAAATAGCGTCGTATTTACTTTCTAAAGCATTTCGCATATCCCAAACTTCAAAATTGAGTGTTTCATTTTCAAACTGTTTAGCATATTCAATACTATTTTTACTTAAATCACCACCTGTTACTTTGTAATTAAGGGAGTTTAAATAAAGCGAATGTCGTCCTTTACCACAAGCTAAATCAGCAATATGGCTTGTTTTAGGGAGTTGTAAAAATGTTGTTATATTGCGCATAAAAAACTGTGCATCGGCATCGTTTCTGTGCTTGTATAACGTGTGATAGTAAGTTGTGTCGAACCAAGAGGTAAACCAGTCTGTTGTTTTCATAAGTATAAAAGGTCTGCAAAAATACATAAATCTTAGCTTTTTTAGATTGAAACAAGAAAAGATTCCTATCAAGCCAAAATTAGCTGTACTTTTGTAACGAAATTTTACAGTTATATGGAGAAAGATTTTAAAATGACTGCCGTTACGATGGCAGGTTTAGAAGGTGTACTAGCAGATGAACTAAGAAAGCTTGGTGCCCAAGAAGTTAAAGAAGGAATACGTAATGTTTCTTTTAAAGGAGACACGGGGTTTATGTACAAGGCAAATATTGCGTTGCGCACAGCAATTCGTATTTTAAAACCAATTAAAAAAAGTAAAATTTTTGATGAGGAAGATTTATACGAGGCAATTCAACGTATAAAATGGGATAAATACATTGATGTTGATGGAACTTTTGCTATTGGAGCGGTTGTAAATTCTAAGAATTTTACAACAAATTCACATTATATCAGTTTAAAATCAAAAGATGCGATTGCTGATTATTTTGTGAATAAATATAAAAAGCGCCCGAATGTCGATTTAAAACACCCTGATGTTAAAATTCACATACATATTCATAACGAATGGTTAACAATTTCGTTAGATTCTTCTGGTGATTCATTACATAAAAGAGGCTACAGAAGCGCTACAAATATTGCGCCAATCAACGAGGTTTTAGCAGCAGGATTAGTATTGTTATCGGGGTATAAAGGTGATGAAAACTTTATTGACCCAATGTGTGGTTCGGGAACTATTTTAATTGAAGCAGCAATGATTGCTAATAATATTCCTGCAAATATTAACCGTAAGCATTTTGCTTTTGAAGGCTGGAAAGATTACGATGAAGATTTATATTTTGTAATTCAGGATGCTTTGTTGAAAAAAATTACAAGCTCTCATTTTAAAATAATGGGGTTTGATAAAGCACCTTCGGCAGTTACCAAGGCGAAGCAAAATGTTATTAATGCTAATTTAGAAGAATTTATAGGAATTCACCACGTAAACTTTTTCAATTCTAAGAAAGAGGTATTTGGAAACACTACTATTTTATTTAATCCTCCTTATGGAGAGCGTTTAAATATTGATACTGAAGAGTTTTACAAGAAAATTGGAGATACTTTAAAGCATAATTATCCAGGCTCAATGGCATGGTTAATTACTTCAGATATACAAGCATTAAAACATGTTGGTTTACGAACTTCAAAAAGAATACCGCTTAAAAATGCCGATTTAGATTGTCGTTTTGTAAAATATGAACTTTATGAAGGAAGTAAAAGAATTAAAAATGATTTTGATGATGAAAGAGAAGCTTAATATTATTATATAATAAAAAAAATCCGAAGTAAAATTACTTCGGATTTTTTTGTGCTTTATTTTAATTGTTCACCTAACAGGGTTATTTTTTCTATCCATTTGTTTCTAAACGAAATACTAGAGTTTTTAATAGGCGAAATATAGGTTGTTTTAACAGGGCTAATACCACAAAATTCTAAAGTTCCTTTTTTAAATTGACGTAGGGCAGGGCTTTTCATCACTAAAAAATCATACCATCGAGGCGTATCGGTGGTGATAATTATTCTTGCCGATTTTCCTTTTAATAATTTTTCAGGAAATGGTTTTCCTTCTATAGGTTGATAGGTAATACCTGGCAAAAATGTACGGTCAATAAATCCTTTCATAATAGCGGGAGTGCCTTGCCACCACATCGGGAATATCCATACGATATGTGTTGCTTTTTTTATTTTATCAATAGCGATTAATAAATCGGGCTCTAGTTCGGTTCTTTTACGATATCCAAAGGCTAAATTCGGGTTAAAATCTAAATCAGCAATATTAATTTGAGATAAAACCGCCGTTGTTTTACTAGCACCTTTTAAATAAGCTTCGGATAATGCGTAATTATAACTCTGTTTATCTGGGTGTCCGTTAATAATTAAAACATGTTTCATGATCATTGTTTTAGAATAATACTAAAGTATAAAAATCAATAACAAAAAAAACAGCATTTAGTTTCCTAAATGCTGTTTTAAAATATATTTTAAGAAAAATTCTTAGTTGTTTACAGAATCGCTTAAACCAGCACCTGCCTTAAACTTTACTACATTTTTAGCAGCAATTTGAATTTCTTTTCCTGTTTGAGGGTTTCTACCAGTTCTAGCAGCTCTTTCAGAAACAGACCAAGTTCCCCATCCAACTAAAGCAACTTTTTCTCCAGCTTTTAAAGAAGTAGTAACGTTAGTAGTTAAAGAGTCTAATGCAAGTTTAGCAGAAGCTTTAGAAATTCCTGCATCAGCAGCCATTGCATCGATTAAATCTGATTTGTTCATAATTTTAATATTTTTAAAAATTAATTTTTGTTTTTCGCTTAATAGCTCAACAAATATAGTAGGAATGGAGTTCCTTGCAAGTTTTTAGATCAAAAAAACAGTCAATTGTTAATAACATTCCTGAAATTGTTAATAACCCTACTTGTTTTTCGTTAAAAATGGCTAAAGCCGATGTATAAAGGCTTACAGGGCTTTTGCATCTTCAGAAAATTGAAAACCATTTAATAAACTTTTAGCATCCATTAATTTTTTACCTGAAATTTTAATTTCATTAATAATAAGATACCCCTCTTTTACGGCAATTTTTAATTCTTTTTTAGAAGTTACAAGAGTTCCATTGGCTAAATCATGCTCGGCAAATTCTTTTGTTGTTCCGTATATTTTAGCTGAAATTTCTGTTTCGCCATTTTTTATGCTTGTCCAAGCGGCAGGATATGGGTTTAATCCACGGATATGATTGTAAATATCATTTAAAGATTTAGACCAATCTATTTTACAGTTATCAGCAAACAGTTTATGTGCAGGCTTTTCTTCTAATTCGGGTTGTTTTGTCGTAGGAACATTTCCTGTGGCGATTAAATCTAAGGTTTCAGCAACTAAACCAGCACCTAAATTCATTAATCGGTCGTGTAGCTGCCCAACAATTTCATCATCTTTAATAGCTACCGATTTTTGTAAAATAACTTCACCTGTATCTATTTTATCATCAATAAAAAAAGTAGTAACACCTGTTTTAGTTTCGCCATTAATAATAGCCCAATTAATAGGAGCGGCACCACGATAATCAGGCAATAAAGAAGCGTGCAGGTTAAAAGTACCAAATTCAGGCATTGCCCAAACTGTTTTTGGCAACATTCTAAAAGCAACGACAATCTGTAAATTAGCGTTCCATTTTTTTAAATCTGCCTGAAAGGCTTCATCTTTTAAATTTGTAGGCTGTAAAATAGGAAGCTCTTGAGAAAGCGCATATTTTTTTACAGCAGATTGGTTTAGTTTACGACCTCTACCAGCAGGTTTATCTGCCGCGGTAATTACGCCAACTACATTATAATCATTTTCGATAAGGTGTTTTAAAATGGTTACCGCAAAATCAGGCGTTCCCATAAAAACGATGCGTAAATCTCTCATTTATAGTAAAGTTTATAGTAAAAATTATAGTAAAAAATATTTATTGTTAGTAACGCTAATTTTTTCTTCGGATAAAAGCGTTCGTAAAAGTATTAAAATGTTAGCTTCTTTTTGGTGCAGGGCTGTAGCTATTTGAGCAACAGTTAAAGCATCTTTTTTGTTTAATAAGCTAATAATTTGCTTCGGATTAATATAAAACGTTTGTTTATGTTGTAGGCAAACATCGCAAATACCACAATTATTAGTAGTCTCTTCATTAAAATAATTTAATAATTGCACGCTTCTACAAAGGTCATTATTTTTTAAAAAATGAATTAAATCTTGCTGTTTTTTCTTTTTTTGAGCTAAATACAGCTCAATATTTTTTGAAACCCTATTAATTGTTTTATCATCTTCTCTTGGCTGTAAAAAAAATAATTCAGAATTATCATTTGCTTTTTGGTATTCAAGTATATTTTTTTCAAGCATTCGTTCTAATTCCTTTACAACTTGCCAGGAGGTAATGCCTGTTTTTTTGGCGATATAAAATTCATCAATTTTTACAGGATTTTCAAAAACTCCGCCATATAAACGCAAAAGTGTTTGTATAAAATTTTTTGCTGCTGGATTTTGCTGCCAATATAAAATCACCTGTTTGCTTGAAACGATAAAATAAATGCTTGATTTTTGTTGAAAATTGGCATTTAATTCAATAATTCCGTTGCTATTTAACAGTTGTAGAACAGCATGTGTTTTAGTTGCGTTAAAGGTATATTTTGTACAAAATTCTAAGAAATTAAAATCGAAAGCTGTTTCAATCAATTCGCCTTTTGTAATTTGAAATTGCTGATATAATTTTCGATGAACTAATTTTATATCAGCAATATTAGGAAGTGATTTTTCTAATAAATCAGTACTTTTTTTGAGGTCATTCTGATTGTTTAAAACTACTGAGAAAGCTTTGTTTCCGTCTCGTCCGCCACGCCCAGCTTCTTGAATATAATTTTCGATAGATCCAGGAAGGTTTAAATGAATTACCACCCGCACATTTGGCTTGTCTATTCCCATTCCAAAGGCATTTGTGGCAACTATAATGGGTGTTTTTTCGGTCATCCAATTATCAAAAGCACGTTCTTTTTCTTGAATTGTTAAGCCTGCATGATAAAAAGAACTCTTAAATCCTTTCGCATTTAAATAGCTGGCAATATTTTTTGTTTTGGCTCTTGAATTTACATAAACAATTGCCGAACCTTTTGTTTTGGTAAAAATCTGATTTAGTTTACGAAGTTTATCATCGGTTTGAAAAATTTGATAGGCTAAATTTTTTCGATAAAAAGATTTTTTGAAAATTTTAGGGGTATCAAGTTTTAGCGAAACAATAATATCGTTCACAACCTTTTTAGTTGCCGTTGCTGTTAAGGCGATAAAAGGGACTTTTGGTTGCAGTTCTTTTAAAATAGCAATATTTTGATACGAAGGACGAAAATCGTGTCCCCATTCTGAAATACAATGCGCCTCATCAATGGCAATTAAATTAACCGCTAGTTGTTTTATCTTTTCTTGAATAAAACGCGACTGTAAACGTTCGGGAGAAATGTATAAAAATTTCGTTTTTCCGAAGCGAATATTGTCAAAAAGTGTAATTATTTCGTCTTGAGAACTTCCTGAAGGAATTATTGTTGCTTTTATTCCTCTATTAACAAGGCTATCTACCTGGTCTTGCATTAGGGCAATTAGTGGCGAAATAACAATGCAAACGCCATCGTTAATTAAAGCAGGAATTTGAAAACAGATAGATTTTCCACCGCCCGTAGGTAACAAGGCGATGGTATCTTTTCGGTTTAAAACAGCCGTTATAATTTCTTGTTGAGGTGCTCTGAAAGATTGATGCTTCCAGTAATGCGTTAATATTTCTATCGATTTTTCATACATTTTTTTAAATCGATTGTAAAATAAAATCGCAGCGTTCCCTTACAGTTCCAAAAGGAACAGTTATAATTTCATAACCAATTTCTAGGTATGATTTTTTTAAAAATTCATCAATCTCGACTGCTTGTTCAAAGGTTTCATATCTTTCATTATCAGATTTATAAATACTTTTCCATGGTGGGCACATAAATACTTTAGTATATAAATACTGACCACTTTTTTGTTTGAAAATAGGCGGGTATTCACTTCCTAAATAATTCATGTACGCATGTACATCTGGTATTCCTCTGTCAAAAAAAATGATATCTGCATCATTCTTTTCAGCATCTAAATATTGTTGTTCTCTACCTTGCAGTAGCATTTCACTAAAAAGCAAAGGTTGTTCTAAAAACAATTGCTCTATTCCTTCTTTTTTGGCCTTTAGCGTTACTTCTCTCGAAATTTCAGGCATGCAATTATAACCAAGATTTATAAACTCGTTTAAAATTGAAGACTTGCCTGTGCCAGGACCACCTATTAAAACTATTTTTTGTTGCATGCTGCAAAAATATAAGTTTCAATTTATAAATGTAATAAATAGTGTAATTTTGTGCCAGATCATTTTTTAAGGATGAAAAATTAATTTTAAAAACGATAATAGTTAAGTATTATGTCAGATAGAGAAGCATTTTATATTAAATTGAAAGGACAATTAGAAGACACAACAACATTTCCTACGAAATATTTGTTTAAATTTATTGTACCTACGGATGAAAATCAGGCAGAAGAAGTAAAAGAAGTGTTTAGTAATGGGGGGGCGGTTATTAAAACCAAACAGTCAAAAACAGGTAAATATAACAGTCTTTCTATTTTTTTAAATGTTAAAAATGCCCAAGAGGTAATTGCTTATTATAAAAGAGCAGATGTTATTAAAGGTATTATTTCATTATAATATCAAAAAAAATTTTTGAATAGCCTTAAAAATTTTAATAGTTTTTAAGGCGTTAAAAACCGATTTGTAGTTGTTGCAAATCGAAAAAAAGAAGTAAAAATAAACGCAAGTATATTTAAGTGAGTTTAAAAAAACATATAATCAGTAAAAAAATAATTAAAAAAACACTCTTTTTTTTAATTGCATTATCTGTTGTTTCCTGTGATTTTATCAGTTTAAAAACAAAAAAAGTATCAGAACAGCACAAACCTATTGCAACGGTTTATAATAAAAATCTTTATAAAAAAGATATTGAAGAGCTGTTACCAAAAGATATAAACCCAAAAGATAGTGTTGTTATGGCACGAGGGTTTATTTACTCATGGGCAAAAAAACAATTATTATTAGCTAAGGCAGAAGAAAATATATCGGAACTTAATAGTAAAAAAATAGCGGACCTAGTTCATAATTATAAAAACAGTCTGTATATAAATGGCTACAAAGAACGTTTAATAAAACAACAGTTAGATACTGTTGTAGCCTTGCAAGAAATAGAAACGTATTATTATAAAAATAAAGAAAATTTTAAATTAAACGAAGAAATTTTACAATTTGAATATATTAACTTTGGAAAAGATTTTTTAGATAAAGCCGAGGTTATTAAAAATTTTAAATCATCAAAACAATCCGATAGAGAAGAATTAGAACGTTATTTGTTAAACTTCAAATCGTATCGATTAGGAGATACAACCTGGGTGCCATTTTCTTATTTGCCTAAAATAATCCCTCCTTTTCAGCTGCAAACCACGCAAAGTTTGTTAAAAATTTCAAAATACATACAAAAAGAAGATAGTTTAGGAGTATATTTGGTGGCTGTAAAAAAGAGGTTGCCAAAAAATGCGAGCGCCCCTTTAATATTTGTACGTCCTAGGATTAAGCAAATAATTTTACACAAAAGAAAATTAGAATTAATTAGAGAGATAGAAAAAACCTTGATAAATGATGCAATTCAAAATAAAAACTTTAAAGAATACTAGCCTGTTATTTACCTTTTTTTTGGTAGGTTTAGGGAGTGTAAATGCACAACAAAACAAAGTTGATGGTGTGGCTGTGGTTGTTGGTAAAAACATTGTTTTAGATTCTGATATTGATAAATTTAAACAAGAAGTTGAGGTTAGAAGCGAAGGGAAAATAAAAATTTCTAACTGTGAAATGTTAGAGGAACTAATGGAACAAAAATTATTAGCTCACCATGGAGTTATTGATAGTGTTGTTGTTGCTCAGTCAGATGTTGATAGTAAAGTACAACGAAGTATTTCTTATTTTACCAACCAATACGGAAGTGAAGAAAAAGTAATTAAAGCCTATGGTTTTAACGATATTGAAGACCTTAAAAAAGAATTAGCGAGGGTACAAAAAGAAAATATTCTTATTGAAAAGGAGCAGTTAAAGATTACAGAAAAAGTAGATGTAACTCCCGAAGAAATACGTGTTTATTTTAAAGGATTAAATGATAAAAATGAATTGCCAGAAATTCCTGCGCAAGTATCGATAGCGCAATTAGTTTTAAATGCAGAACCAACACCGCAAGAAATAGAACGTGTTATTAACAAGCTTAATGAAATTAAAAAGCAGGTTGAAAATGGTGCTAGTTTTAAATTAAAAGCAATTATAAACTCTGAAGACCCAAGTGCTGCTCAAAACAGCGGAAACATGGGGGTTATTACCAAAGAAACTAACTTTGTAAAAGAATTTAAAGAAGTAGCTTTTTCATTAGAAGAAGGGCAAATATCAGCACCTTTTAAATCGCCTTTTGGATACCATATTATTTTACTAAATAAAATAAGAGGTAACGGACGTGAGGTTTCTCATATATTACTACAGCCAGAAATTGCTGATGAAAAATTAAAAGAAACAAAACAAGCTATTCAAAATATTGTAAAAGATATTAAAGAAAAGAAAATAACTTTTGAAGATGCTGTAAAAAAATATTCAGAAGAAGAAGAAACTAAAAACAATGGCGGGTTATTAATTAACCCATATACACAAGAAACTACTTTTGAATTAACTAGAATGGCACCAGAATTATTTGGTAGAATTAGCGAGCTTAATCAAGGAGATTTATCAGATATTCATTATGATGAAACTCGAGAGGGTAAAAAAATGTATAAAGTGATTTTATTAAAAACAAAAACACAAACACATAAAGCAAATCTGGTAGATGACTATGTGAAATTACAAGAATTTGCCTTGGCGAAGAAAAAAGAAGAAAAAATTGCCAAGTGGTCTAAAGAAAAAATACAAGAAACCTACATCAAATTATCAAGCGATTATAAGAAGTGTGTCTTTAAAAAAGACTGGAAAAAAGAACATAAATAATCCCTACTAATTTTAGTAAAACAAGAATCCCGCCTTTAGCGGGATTCTTGTTTTTTAATAGTTTCTAAAACACTATTTTTGAAATACGTAAATTTAAAATTTATTCTATGTCAGATGTAGCCGCTGTAAATAATTTAGTTAAAAAATTCAGTCAATTACAACAAGAAATAGGTAAGGTTATCGTTGGGCAGCAATCGGCTGTTGATTATACGCTATTATCTGTTCTTTGTGGAGGTCATTCTCTTTTAATAGGTGTGCCAGGATTGGCAAAAACACTGCTAGTAAATACCATATCGGAAGTATTGGGTTTGCAGTTTAGTCGTATTCAGTTTACACCCGATTTAATGCCTTCGGATATTTTAGGAAGCGAAATTTTAGATGAAAACCGTCAGTTTAAATTTATAAAAGGACCTATTTTTTCTAATATTATTTTAGCTGATGAAATTAACCGTACACCGCCAAAAACCCAAGCTGCTTTATTAGAGGCGATGCAAGAAAAATCAGTAACTATTTCTGGAAATCACTATAAATTAGACCTGCCATTTTTTGTGTTAGCCACCCAAAATCCTATAGAGCAAGAAGGAACATACCCGTTGCCAGAAGCCCAATTAGATAGGTTTATGTTTTCTATTCATTTAGAATACCCTACATTTGAAGAAGAAGTTCAGGTAGTAAAAAATACCACATCAACAAATAAACCAGCCGTAAATTCTATTCTTTCTTCTCAAGAAATTATTGAAATGCAACACCTAATTCGAAAAATTCCAGTAGCCGATAATGTTATTGAATATGCTGTTGGTTTGGTGGCTAAAACACGCCCAAAATCGGAAAAATCAATGCCTTTAGTTAAAAAATATATCGATTGGGGAGCAGGACCAAGAGCTTCACAAAATTTAATATTAGCCGCTAAAGCATACGCAGCTATAAAAGGTAAGTTTTCGCCCGATATTGAAGATGTTCAAGCAGTTTCAGTACCAATATTATCGCACAGAATTGTTAAAAATTACAAAGCCGAAGCCGAAGGAATTACTATTGAACAAATTATTAAATCATTATTTTAAGATGAAAAAAGTATTTATAGCAACACTGTTATTATTAATTAGTTTCTCTTGTCAAAAGGAAGTGTCAGAAAAAGAAGCAAAGAAAGAAATTTTAGCCGTTATGAAAGCCCAAGAAACCGCTTGGTCAAACCATAATTTAGAAGGCTATATGCAAGGCTATTGGAAAAGCGATTCTCTAAAATTTTACGGAAGCAACGGGCTTACCTATGGATGGAACAAAACCCTATCGAACTATAAAAAAGGCTATCCAACAAAAGCGCATTCAGGAGTTTTAAAATTTAAAGTAAATGATATTTCAAAAATAACCAATGGCTCTTATTTTGTAATGGGCGAATACCATTTAACCCGAAAAGTAGGGAATGCCAAGGGTGTTTTTATGATTATTTTTAAGAAGATAAAAAATCAATGGAAAATTATAGCAGATACTTCTTGTTAATAAATTAGCTATTTATAAAATTAAAAACCCGCTTTTAAAGCGGGTTTTTTGTTGTTTTTAATGTTTGAAAAAATATCAAAATTATTTTTTCGCCTTATTTTTAAAGCGGTTAAATTTACTTGTTTTTTTCTTAGGCCAGCTGTTATTTGTAGTGTCAATATCAGCAGTTTCTAAATCAGGATCTATTACAAAGCTTTTTATTTCTTTATCCGAAGAAAAAACACGGAATGCTTTTTGATCATTATTCATCCAAATTTGAGCAGGAAAAGTTTCTCTCTTTTTACTGCCATCAGCGTATGTTAATTCGATAATAATTGGCATTGGTAAACCTCCTGGCTTTTCAAATTCAACCTGATACATATACTTTGGTAATGCTTTTAAACGTGCTTTTTTATCGGCAGGTAAACTATTAATATAGTTTTCTACTTCCGATGAATTTGCAGCTTTTTTATCGGTTGTTAAAAAAACTAATTTACCTAAACCAGCAAAGTAAGAAGGATATTTTTCTTGTAGTTTTTTCGTTTTTTCGTTTGGTTTATTCGATAAAAATAACGATTTTACTTCTTTTATTGCAATATCAGTATAATCTGTTGAATAAAACCAACCTCTCCAAAACCAGTCTAAATCCATACCAGATGCGTCTTCCATAGTTCTAAAGAAATCAGCAGGAGTAGGGTGTTTAAACATCCATCTTTTAGCATAGGTTCTAAAAGCATAATCAAATAATTCAGGTCCCATAATGGTATGACGTAACATATATAAACCAGCGGCAGGCTTTGTATAAGCATTTGGTCCGAAGTTTTTTACGTAATCACCCTGCGACATAATTGGCGATAATCTGTTTTGATCTAAACTCATATAACGCACAATATCTTTGGGTAAATTACCCGTATTGAAGTTTGGGTCGTAGTCTAATTCTGCTAAGGTTTCAACAAAAGAATTTAAACCTTCGTCCATCCAAGTCCATTGACGCTCATCAGAATTTACAATCATCGGGAAAAAGTTATGCCCAACTTCGTGTGTAATAACACCAATCATTCCGTTTTTAACCCTATCAGAATAGGTTCCGTCGGCATTAGGACGTCCGTAGTTAAAACAAATCATCGGGTATTCCATTCCTTGTTTTTTTGCATGAACAGAAATTGCTTTTGAATACGGATAATCAAAAGTCATTTTAGAATATTCTTCTAAAGTATTGGCCACAACCCTTGTTGAATGTTGCTCCCATAAAGGGTTTCCTTCTTTTGGATACAAAGAAACCGCCATAATATTTTTACCATTTATTTTTACAGCCATGGCATCCCAAATATATTTTCTTGAAGATGCAAAAGCGTAATCACGTACGTTATTTGCCTTAAAGTGCCATGTTTTGGTTTTGGTAGATCTTCCTTTTTCGTTTGCTTCTGCTTCTTTTTGGGTAACAATAAAAACAGGGTTTTTGTACGATTTTCTAGCCTTTGCAAAACGCTTACGTTGTTCTTTGGTTAGCACCTCTTTTTCATTTTGTAATTGACCAGTAGCATCTACAATATGATCGGCAGGAACGGTTAATTTAACGTCGTAATCGCCAAATTCTAATGCCCATTCACTACGTCCCCAAAATTGCATGTTTTGCCAACCTTCAACGTTGTCATAAACAGCTAAACGAGGGAAAAACTGCGCAATAGTATAGTTTTTGTTTCCGTCAGGAAATAATTCAAAACCAGAACGCCCACCGTCATCAACAGAATTATTAATTAGGTAGTTCCATTTTATTTTAAAACTAAAAATTTCGCCCGATTTTAATGCTTTTGGTAAATTAATACGCATCATTGTGCGATTAATGGTATATGATAAATCATTTCCATTTTCATTTTTTACTTCTTCTATTTTGAATCCAAAATCTTTAGAAATCCCTAAGTTTTTTGCTACAAATTTTTCAGGAGTTTGAAAAATACTCGCTTTTTTAGACTCCGCAAGCGGGCTTTTAGAATCTGGAGCACGCATATTTTGATCTAACTGCACCCATAAATAGTCTAAATTATCTTTAGAATTGTTATGGTAGGTAATTGTTTGGTCACCATATAATTTATTAGCAGCTTCGTCTAAATGTAAGTTCATTACATAGTCAACTTTTTGCTGAGTATATTGATGTCCAGGCGCTCCTGATGCTGTGTGTTGGTCGTTTGGTGTAGCCAACACATTTTTTAATTGACGAAATTTGTTCTGATCAATATGACCTTTTTGAGGCTCTTTATTTGTTGTTTGTGCAAATAGTGATGCAGATACAAAAAGAGCTGAAAATAGTAGTGTAGAATATTTTCTCATTTTCTTTTTTTAATTTTAAAATATCGTGGTAAGTTACTGAAATTTGAGTAGTAGAAAAATTTGTTTTAAAACTTTAACAAACCTTTTATAGCCTGTTTAATTTGTATAAAAAAAGCGATACTTTTAAGAGCATCGCTTTTTTATAAAAGATGATTATTTGTTTTTTATAAAAGATGATTATTTGTTTTTTATCTGTAGAAAATAGTTAGATTATTAAAATCAAGTGATAAAAAGGTAAGTAGATAGTTTTGAGTATTTTAATAAAAATAACCTTAAAATTTCAACAATCCTGTATTGTTTTTTTTATCTAAAAATAAACTTTTACGTTCTTTTTTTACAGAAGCTTTTACTAAATTTTGTTGTTCAGCAAAGTACTTAATTAACATGTTATTTTCTATTTCAATGGTTTTTAGGCTTGCTATGTTTTCTATTTCCAAATAAAAATAGATAATATCGCCATCGTATTCTTTACCAATAAAATGATAAGCAACCTGTTTTTGGTTAATTTTAATCTTAAAATTTTTTTCTAAATACTTAACAAAAAGTGAGTCAACATTTTTCAATTCTTTGTTTGATGTTAATTGTAAATCGACATTATACTCTTTATTTATGGCTGTTTCTATGTCGTCCATAAAAACATTCATAATCATTTGTACTGATTTTGTTTCTTCTTGATAGCTAATTTCAGTTAATGAAATATAGTATTTATGAAGGCTAAAAGCGAGTAGTGGAAGGATAAAAAAAAGTAGGCTTATTTTTATGATATTTTTATTCATGTATCTTTTTAAGTTTATTTTTTGATGTTTTTATACTGATAAATGCGCCAAATTACTCTTTTTTACTCTTTGTAATCGTTTAAGTTTAATTTTTTGAATTTTTCGGCCTTCTTTTTTAAAAATAAAATCATATTTATTTCGCCAGCGTGATAGGTTTCTTCAAATTTTTCATCCGAAGTACAATAATAAATAAATTTATAAATGTCTGCTTTTTTTATCTTGTATTCTTGCACAATAGCCGCCGAATAACTGTTTTTTATCTTGTGTACTTTTACTTCTAAACTTTCGATGGCTTTTAGTTTTTTAAGCTTTTTTATCCTTCCAGAAGCGCTGTTTATAATGTAGTCTAACGAAATTACATTCGCCAAACCAAAGGTAAAAGGCTTACTTCCTCCCATAGCGGTTTGCAGTGTTCTTTCGGCAGGTGTTAGTTGTTTAGAGCCTGCATAAGGCAGGTTTAATGTTGTCGCATTTATTTGAGCTGTTGTTTTTATATTTTTTATATCGGAGGATAAAAAGCCTAGCAAATCATTTTTTTTAAGGGTTATTTCATCTAATTCATAGGCTTGTTTATGTAGTTTAAAGCTGTTTTTTTGAATCCCGAAATGATTTGTGTTCACTTTAATACGGATTGATTTATAACCAACAAACGATATTTTTAAAGAATCATTTACTTTAGCTAAAATTCTAAACTCCCCCGCTTGATTGCTAAAAGTTCCTTGTTTTGTGGTTAAGTTGATGATGTGCGCATTATAAATAGCGGCAATTTTATCGTTCACGCTTCCGTATAAAAATTTTCGAGGTATTTGTTGTTTTTGCGCCTGTATTTTTAAACAAAAAAGTACTAAAAACAAGATATAAACTATTTTTTTCATTCTACTGAATTTATAATTTTTAAATAATTTTCACTTTGTTGTTGAAGTATTTTAAGCATTTCTAAAACCCTGCCTTTTTTGTATAATTCTTCAATACCTAAATAATTGCAATAATTTAAAAAGTGATGGTATTTTTCTTTGGGGATTTTCAACTCGATAAAAAAGAATTTTTCACCAAATTCCGATAGCAATATTTTAGGAAAGTTCTCTTTAAATTGAATTTCTTTTCGAAGCCTTCTTTTTTCGGCGGCATATTGGTCAATTCCTGCTCCAGATTTGATAGAAACACCTTCAAACCTTGCTGTAGGATCAACTTGCTTTCTCATGTCGGGCGCTTTGATACGCGCTGTTGCATCAATTTTTGAAATAACAATTTGGTTAAAATCAATCATTGAAAAATCTACTGCTTTTTTTGATTTTATCGCCCCAAAATTTGTAGGAACTTCTTTTAAATCGCTGAATAAACGCCCTTTTAATTGATGCTTTTTTAAGGTAACTTCGTCTAGTTCAAAAGTTTCTTTACTTAAAATAAAGCTGTTTTTTTGAATCCCAAAATGATTTGCGCTCACTTTAATACGGATTGATTTATAACCAACAAACGATATTTTTAAAGAATCATTTACGCTTGCTAAAATTCTAAACTCACCAGATTGGTTGGTAAAAGTTCCTTGTTTTGTCGTTAAATTGATGATGTGCGCATTATATAGGTTTCCAATAGTATCTTTAAGGTTTCCGTATAAAAATTTTCGAACTGTTTTTTGCTTTTCTTGAGAGATAGTAACTTTAATAACACTAAAAAGGAATAAAATTAACAGGTATTTTTTTTTCATATATTTTTTTTGAACACTGGTTATTTTTATTTTTAAAAATCGTCAAAAGCACTTCATGTTACAAATAAACCACCTAATTGTCTTAAAAATGTTGTAATGCTATGGTAAATTTTTGTTAATTTGACCTATGAAAAACATGATAATAGCAAGTACATCGACTGTTCACGCAAGTGGATATTTAGAATATATAACCGCAACACTGATTAATTTATTTAAAGATACCGACACTATTTTATTTATTCCCTACGCACGCCCTGGTGGAATTACCTATGACCAATATACCGATATTGCCAAAAAATATTTTGCAAAGCTTGATAAAAAAGTAAAAGGAATCCATGAATTTGAAAATCCGAAGGAAGCTTTAAAAGTAGCAAAAGGAATTTTTACAGGAGGCGGAAACACTTTTGAATTGGTAAATCAATTATATAAAAATGATATAATTGACACTTTAAAAAATGTTGTAGAAAACGGAACAGCTTATTTAGGAACCAGTGCAGGAAGTAATATTTGTGGCGTAACGATGATGAATACCAACGATATGCCTATTGTATATCCGCCGAGTTTTAACACCTTAAATTTGATTCCTTTTAATATTAACGCGCATTATTTAGATCCTATAAAAAACTCAACTCATATGGGTGAGACTCGTGAAACTCGTATCAAAGAATACCATGTTTTTAATGAAACACCCGTTTTAGGATTGCGTGAAGGAAGTTGGTTAGCGGTAACAGGAGATGAAATTGTTTTAAAAGGAACTTTATCGGCACGTTTGTTTCAAAAAGATAAAGAACCAATAGATTTACCTACAGGAAAAGGGTTAAATAGTTTTTTTTAATAAATTATAAGAGCCTGTTTAAAAATTAAATAAAGACTAAATTCAGGTTGACGTATGCGATTTCTTATTTTTATGTCATATTTTTTTTCAAATGAAATTTAAACAGGCTCTAAATTATAAATAAAAATCCCGCTTAGTAAATAAGCGGGATTTTATTATATATCAAAAAATAGTTTAAAAAAACACTATTTTTTATAATTTTATTATGAATTTCTATGGCAAGCTAACAAGGTGTTTTTTAATAACATTGCAATAGTCATAGGACCAACACCGCCAGGAACAGGCGTTATAAATGCTGATTTTTTTGAAACTTCATCAAAAGCAACATCACCAACCAAGCGGAAACCGTTCTTTTTAGACGAATCGGCAACACGGGTAATTCCTACATCAATTACCGTTACATTTTCCTTTACCATATCAGCCTTTAAAAATTCAGGAATTCCTAAAGCAGCAATAATAATATCAGCCTGTAAGGTAATTTCTTTTAAATTTTTAGTTCTACTATGTGTTAAAGTAACAGTCGCGTTTCCAACGCTTCTTTTTTGAGATAATAAAATACTCATTGGGCTACCAACAATATGACTACGCCCAATAACTACGACGTTTTTACCAGAAGTTTCTACCTTATAGCGGTCTAATAATTCTAAAATTCCAAAAGGAGTTGCTGAAATAAAAGTAGGTAAATTTAATGCCATTTTACCAACATTCGTTGGATGAAAACCATCCACATCTTTGTCGGGGTTTATTGCCATCAATACTTTTTGTTCATTAATATGATCGGGTAGTGGTAATTGCACTATAAAACCATCAATATCATTATCAATGTTTAAAATAGCAATTTCATTTAATAATTCTTCTTCTGTGATATCTTCTGATAATCGAATTAAAGAAGATTCAAAACCGACACGATCACAGGCTTTTACTTTTGCATTAACGTAGGTTAAACTTGCGCCATCGTTACCAACTATAATAGCAGCTAAATGAGGGGTTTTTTTATCCTGATTTTTTAAATCTAATACATCAATAGCAATTTCTTCTTTAATATCTGCTGATGTTTTCTTACCGTCTAGTAAAATCATTTTGTAGAGTGTTGTTGTTAATAATTATATCTAAATAAAAAGAGAAGCCACGGCTTCTCTTTTTAATATATTGTATTTTAATTATTTCATGTTTTGCATCATTTGCATCATCTTTTTTCCGCCACCACCTTGCATCATTTTCATCATTTTGCTCATTTGGTTAAACTGCTTCATCAATTGGTTTATTTCTTGAATTGATGTTCCAGAACCTTTTGCAATTCGTTTTTTACGACTCGCATTAATAGTCGAAGGTGTACTTCTTTCTAGCGGAGTCATTGATTGAATAATTGCTTCAATCCCTGTAAAAGCGCCTTCATCAATATCGACATCTTTTAAGGCTTTACCCGCCCCAGGAATCATTCCAACTAAATCTTTCATGCTACCCATCTTTTTGATTTGTTGAATTTGACTTAAAAAGTCATCAAAACCAAATTGATCTTTTGCAATTTTTTTCTGAAGTTTTCTAGCTTCATCTTCATCGTATTGCTCTTGGGCACGTTCTACTAATGAGATAACATCTCCCATTCCTAAAATACGATCTGCCATACGATCGGGGTGAAAAATATCAATAGCATCCATCTTTTCACCAGTACCAATAAACTTAATCGGTTTATTTACGACTGATTTAATCGATAATGCAGCTCCACCACGAGTATCACCGTCTAATTTTGTTAGTACAACACCATCAAAATTTAAAATATCGTTAAAGGCTTTTGCGGTGTTTACAGCATCTTGCCCTGTCATTGAATCTACTACAAATAACGTTTCCTGCGGATTAACAGCTTTATGAATGTTTGAAATTTCATCCATCATTTCTGTATCAACAGCCAAACGACCAGCGGTATCAATAATTACGACATTTTTCCCCGTTGCTTTTGCATGCTTAATAGCATTTTGAGAAATTTCAATCGGGTTTTTATTGTCAACCTCGGCATAAACTTCAACACCAATTTGCTCACCAACAACTTGTAACTGATTAATAGCGGCAGGACGATACACATCACAACCTACTAATAATACTTCTTTCGACTTTTTAGTTTTTAAGAAGTTTGCTAATTTACCTGAAAAAGTAGTTTTACCAGATCCTTGTAAACCAGACATTAGGATAACGCTCATTGAACCTCCTAAATTAATACCAACAGTGTCACCACCCATTAAATCGGTTAATTCATCTTTAACTAATTTAACCATTAATTGCCCTGGGTTTAACGTAGTTAATACGTCTTGTCCTATGGCTTTTTGCTGTACTCTTTTAGTAAATTCTTTGGCGATTTTAAAATTAACATCGGCATCTAATAAAGCTCTACGAACTTCTTTTAGTGTTTCGGCAACGTTAACTTCTGTAATCTTTCCGTGTCCTTTAAGCGTATGTAACGCTTTATCTAACTTTTCACTTAAATTATTAAACATGTATCGGCTTCATTTTTAGAGCTACAAATATAATAATTTAGTTGTTAGGACTATGGTTTTTTAAGAGCAGTTTGTTCGATTTTGTTCAATTTGTTGCTTTTTATTTAAATTAAAATAACTTTTATAAGCAATGTAGTTTGTATTTTTAATAAAAGCAGCAAATTCCTAGCCCCGATTGTAGCAATTGTTTGAGCTCCTTTTTTGATTTTTTTTCAAAAAAGAGCGAGTGCGGAAAGCGGGAAATAGCTTCAAATAATTTTTTTTAAAAAGAAAATTGAACTTTAGAGTAGTAAAAAGCACCGCTAGTACCCATTTGAGTAGCATCCCAAACGCCGCCGCTATCGGTATATTTATCTTGAATTGTTGGATAGATATTAAAAATATTGGTAGCGCCTGTTTGTACAATTATATTTTTAAAAAGATGGTATTGAAATTGTAGGTCAACCGTGTATTTTGGAAGGTAAATATCGTTATTCATTTTCCAGTCAATTAATGTAACACCGCTAAACCTAGTAATATTTGTGTTGATATTGATTTTTTCTTTTTGGTAATTAAAATTTAAGATAAATTTATTTTTAGGGGCAGAGGCTAGTAAAAAATGACGCTCTCGAAGCCCAAAAAAAGTTTCTTTATCGAGGTTTTTATGCGCTATTTTATCTATTTTCATCGTATTGATGTTTCCAAATAAATTTATTGAAATTTTAGCGGTATTAAACTTTTTAAACCAATTTATTTTTACATCTAAACCGCGGGTAGTGCTGTGTACGCCGTTGGCAAAAAATTGAATATTTTGGGCAGGTAAATTTAAGGGAGCAGCATTAAAATTACCACTTAATATAATTCGGTCTTTTATTGATATTAAATAAGCATCAAGATTAACAATAAAATTATATTTAGGAGTATAAGCAATTCCAAAGCTCGTATTTTTAGTTTTTTCCTCTTTTAATTTATCGACTCCAAATGTGCGGGAAATAGGGCTGTTATTGGCAATAAGTACCGATTCGCTAGGAGTATTTCCGATGTAATTTGTAAACGAAAAATTATAATAAACCTGTGCCAACGAAGGTGCTCTAAAGCCTGTGCTAAAAGAAGTTCTTAAGTTAAGTGTGGGCAAAAGTTTAATTCTGCTAGCTAATTTATAATTAATGGCATTGCCAAAATCGGTATAATGTTCATATCTGAAAGCGGTGGCAAGCATCCATTTTTTGGTGAAATCTACTTCAGAATCTAGGTAGAAACTTAAATTGTTACGGCTTTTTTGTAGCTCATTTTTAGGTGAATACCCAGGAAATCCTTGCGATGCCCCAGGTCTTATTTTCGTGTTTAAAGTAACTAATTTTTCCTTTAATGTTAAAGGAGTAACTAAATTACCCTGTGTGTCGTAGGAACTATAAGAGGCTTGTTCGCCTGAAAAAATTTGATATTTTTCTAGCCGATGCTCTGTTCCAAAGGCAATATTAATTCCTTTAAAAAATGTAGGAACGTTTTTAGAAAAATCAATACTTGTGGTATTTTGACTCAATAAATGACCGCCTGCATTAAAGGTTTTAGGCGATTTTTCTAACAAGGTAGCATTTAAGGTGTTTTTAATAAAATAGTGAAAATTGTTTATTCCAAAGGTGTTATTAACATCAATATTCCAATTATTGTGGGTTAATTTTAAACCTGTAGAAAAAGATTTATCTGAAATTTTGGCTGTTATTAAAGGGTCAAAACCTTTCGGGTAAAGCGCTGTTATATTTCGTTCGCTATCCGTTTTTCGTGAAAATGCATAGGCAGCAGTGTTTTTAAAATGATATCCGCCGTTTGCATAGAACACTAAATTTTTAGCAATAGGGATTTCTGAGTTAAAAAAGCTACTTGTTTTTTTTATAGCGGCATCGCCATATTTTCTTCTAATATCGGTTCCTAATCTGCTGGTTTGGTCTTTTGATAAAAAATCTGACGAAATATTTAAAAATCCTTTATTAAATAATTTAGTGCCGTAATTAATAGCAATTTTATAGGTAAAACCATCAATATGACCATCAATATTATTTGTAGCATTGGTGTTTTTACTAGCGTTATTAAAACCAAGAGTTGTCTGTACGTTTAGTGAATTAGAATCGTTTTTTAAGAGGATATTTATAACCCCCGCAATAGCATCAGAACCGTATTGTGCCGATGCGCCATCTTTTAAAATTTCAATTTTTTTAATCGCCGATACAGGAATGGCGTTTAAATCGGTACCTGAATTTCCTCTTCCACGAGTTCCGTGTAAATTAATAAGCGATGCTTGATGCCTTCTTTTTCCGTTAATAAGTACCAAAGTTTGGTCGGGCCCTAAACCTCTGTACGTGGCAGGAATACTGTGGTCAGCGCCATCGGCACCAGATTGTTTGTTGGCATTAAAAGAAGGAATGTTTTTTTGTAAAAAGTCATTGATTTCTAGCAAACTGCTTTTTGAGGCTATTTTATTTAAATTGATAATATCAGTAGCAATAGCAGCATCTTTTGTTGCTCTAAGATTATTTCGAGAACCAGTAACTAACACTTCGTCAAGCTGTAAATTAGCTTTTAACGTGGTGGTTGTTTTTTTATCCGAAGTAAAAATACGTTGCGGTTTTGTAGCATATAATACATAATAATTATTGCCTAGTGCATCAATATTTAACGGTGTGATTTTTTTTAAAAGATGTAATGATTCTTTTAAAGATAGCGTTTTAAAAGGCACTTTTTTAAAAGTAAAATTGCTTAAAATCTGTGGATTGTAAGTAAAGTGTACGGAGTGTTTGTCGCTTAAATAAGTTAGTAATTGAGCAAGCGAAAGGCTATCTTTTTTATTAATGTTATTTTGACCACAAAGCGAAAGCGTCGTAAAAAAACATAAAAACCAAAAGAGGATTATGTTTATTGATATACTTTTTTTTAAAGAGACAGATTGTTTGATAAAATGAAAAATTACTTTTTAGAAACAACTAATTTAGTGTTTTCTTTTCTAATGTGAATATTAGCAGCCTTTTCAATCGCTTTTAAACAAATAGATAAGTTTCTTGTTGGTATACTTCCTGAAATTAACGTGTTTTTAATCGCAGTATTTTTAAAGAGAATTTTATAGCCGTAAGTATCAGCAACCTTTTTAAATACCTCGGATAGTGTTGCGTTGTTAAATGTGAAGTATCCATTTTTCCAGGAAGTATTTTCAGAAGCATTTACTTGTGTACGTGTTTCTAAAAATTGCTGTTTTTGGGCAGAATAAGAAATAAAATCACCGGGAAGCATTTTTTTAGCAGTGCCATTTTTTAAGTCGAGCCATATATTTCCTTCTTCTAAAAACACCTGTGTCTTTTTTTTATTAGAATTTACATTAAACTTTGTACCATAAACTTCAATTTTTAAGGCATTTGTACAAACCCAAAATTTGGCATTGCTAGTTTCTTTTTTAGTAATATTAAAATACGCTTCTCCTTGTAGTTTAATTTTTCGTGGAGCATCTTTTGAATAAGAAATAGATGAATTGGCATTTAGAGTAACCAAACTACCATCTTGAAGTTTAACCTGTAAAACTTCACCAAAACCACTATTATAGGTTGTAGTAGGGTTGTTAAAACTATAAAAACCGATGCCTATAAAAAGTGCAATACTAGCGGCAATACCAAGCCATAACAGTTTACTAACAGCAGTGTTTTTATTGGTTTGTTGTTTTTCTAAAATTTTAGCTTCAAAAGTATTCCAAGCAAGGTTTACTTGTTTGGTATCAATAGGATTTTCTTTAAATTGAATCCCTATAATAATTGCTTTAGCTTCTTGGGCGAGTTCTTTTTTATCGGCATTATTTTTTAGCCAATATTCCCAAAAAGAAACATCGCTTAGGTTTGAATTTAAAGCCCAATTTTTAAACGAAGTATCTTTTAAAAAATCGGTAATGTTATGGTATGTTTTGTGTGTCATTTTGCAATAGTGCCAAAGAAATATACTATTAGAAGTAATTTACTAAAATTATATACTCTTTTTAAGATTGCAAATTTAAGCATTAAATAATTGTAAAATTAAAACGTCTTCGCGCAATCGTTTTATAGCTTTATGAATATGATTAAGTACACTTTGGTAGTTAATATCCATAATTTCGGCTATTTCAGGTGTTTTTAGGTTGCAATTATATTTTAAATACAATACTTCTCGTTGTTTTTTAGAAAGTTTATTTAACGAAGCTGTTAAATTTTTGTTTCTAAAAACCGTTGCTTCTTGATGCGTAAGAAATTCTTCAGGGGTAAAATGAATATCAACAATAAGTTGGTTTATATCTCGAACAAGTTTATTTTTTTGATTTTTTTGAAGAACTTTAATTAAAAACCTTCGGTAAGAAACAAATAGATAAGGCGCAATTTTGGTTAAATCGCTTAAGTTTTCACGATGTTCATATACATAGATAAAAAAATCTTGAAGAGAATCTTCGGTAATTATTTTATTTCCTGAAATTTTTAGACCGTATTTAAATAAAGGCTCGTAATGGTTTTTAAAAAGCGCTTCAAAAGCAATTAAATCACCTTCTTTTAATGATTTCCATAAAATTTCGTCAGACAATTTTTTCATAAAGAAGGCTTGATATTTAGGTTAATACGTTTTAAATGTAGTGAAAAATATTTTAATCAATTTTTATTTCGTTTTAAAAAAGTCAATTCAACTTTAAATAAACGGTTAAAATTGAAAGCAAACAAGTATATTTGCAAACGCAAATTTTCAATAAAAACAATACATAATAATAGTATGAAAGCCGGAATTGTAGGATTACCAAACGTAGGAAAATCAACATTATTTAACTGTTTATCAAACGCAAAAGCGCAAAGTGCCAACTTTCCATTTTGTACGATAGAACCTAATATTGGTGTGGTAAACGTACCAGACCCACGAATTCAGGTTTTAGAAGGTATGGTAAACCCAGAAAGAGTAATGCCTGCAACGGTTGAAATAGTAGATATTGCTGGTTTAGTAAAAGGAGCAAGTAAAGGAGAAGGTTTAGGGAACCAATTTTTAGCAAATATTAGAGAAACAGACGCTATTATTCACGTATTACGTTGTTTTGATAATGAAAATATTATTCACGTTGATGCTTCTATTGATCCTATTAGAGACAAAGAAACCATTGATATTGAGTTACAATTAAAAGATTTAGAAACCGTTCAAAAACGTTTAGAGCGTGTAAAAAGAACGGCTAAAACTGGTAATAAAGAAGCGCAAATAGAATTAGAAATTTTATTAAAAGTCGAAGAAACTTTATTACAAGGAGTATCAGTAAGAGCCATTGATTTTTCAGAAAAAGACCAAGAAATTGTAGCGAGTTTACAATTTATTACGGCAAAACCAGTATTATACGTTTGTAATGTTGATGAAGGATCGGCAGTAAACGGAAACGATTATGTAACCAAAGTAAGAGAGGCTGTAAAAGACGAAAACGCACAAGTAATTGTGTTAGCTGTAGGTACCGAAGCTGATATTACCGAGTTAGACGACTACGAAGAACGTGAAATGTTTTTAGCCGATATCGGTTTAAAAGAAGCAGGAGCATCGGTTTTAATTAGAGCCGCTTACAGGTTATTAAACCTACAAACTTACTTTACTGTAGGAGTAAAAGAAGTACGTGCTTGGACCATTAATATTGGCGATACTGCACCACAAGCAGCAGGTGTTATTCATACCGATTTCGAAAAAGGATTTATTAGAGCTGAGGTTACAAAATACAACGACTACATTACTTTAGGTGGTGAGCAAAAAGTAAAAGAAGCAGGTAAATTAGGGGTTGAAGGAAAGGAATATATTGTACAAGATGGCGATATTATGAACTTCAGATTTAACGTTTAATTTTTTAACTTTTAAAATAATAATTAGGGCGTTCGGGCGGGCTTTCACTACTCGCTTTTTTTAAATAGAAAAAATTTAAAAAAGAGCTCAAACAAGCCGTTCAATCCCTAACGCAAAACCAGAACGCTGTAGATTAATTCTGCAGCGTTTTTTTTGTATCTTATCAAACATAAAATAGCGTTAATAAATATGCAGGTAGATAAATCAATATTTCAATATTTAGAAAATTTAAAACAAAATAACAATAGAGATTGGTTTACCGATCAAAAACCACGTTTTGTTGAGGTTCAAAAAAGCGTAAAAGAGTTTTATGGAAAAGTAAGCGAAAACCTAGAAACACACGATGTTATTGATAAGTTTAAATTATTCCGAATTTATAGAGATGTTCGTTTTTCAAAAGATAAAACGCCGTATAAAACACATTTTTCAGGGTCATTTTCACGAAAAGGAAGTCATTTAAGAGGTGGTTATTATTTACAAATTGAACCAGGAAACAGTTTTCTAGCTGGTGGATTTTGGCAGCCCAATAAAGAGGATTTACTACGTATTAGAAAAGAAATTGAACTCGATGCTTCTGAGTTTAGAGAAATTTTAAACAACCCTGAGTTTGTAAAAAATTTCGGAACTAAATTTGAAGGCGATGAATTAAAATCGGCACCTAGAGGTTTTGATAAAAACCATCCTGATATTGATTTATTACGAAAAAAAGGCTTTATCGCTGTGCGTAATTTTACCGATAAAGAGGTGTTGTCTAATAATTTTTTATCAGAAATTGATACTTCTTATAAAGCGTTGCGACCTTTTTTTAATTTGATGAGCGACGTATTAACAACCAATTTAAACGGTGAAAGTTTACTTTAAAATCCTCAAAAGAAACAGACCTCACAGGTTTTTAAAACCTGTGAGGTCTAGGAGCTTGTTTAAATTTTTTCTACGATTTTTTTGATGATTTTTGTCAAGATTTTTGTCAATTCGAGTGATATTAATGACTAAAAAGAATTAAAATTATATCGATAATTTGAATTATTTTAGGCTAAAAAAGTTCTCGATACCATTTTTTTGAAGGAAAAAAACCACCCGAACTGACAGGTTGTTTTGAGTTTTTATAATAGAATGTAAGAATTTAAACAGGATTTAAAGAATTACAGGTTATAATCAAAAGAATCGAATGGCTTGAAATTAGTACAAATGCCTAGCCCCGATTGAAGCTTTGTTTGAGCTCTTTTTTGTTTTTCTTTTAAAAAACAAAAAAAGCGAGTGCGGAAAGCGGGAAATTGCTTCAAAAAATAATAATTTGCCTCGGTTATAATGTTACTGAAATAAAAATGTAATTAGAAAGAAAATTAAGTGGTATTTTAAGTAACATTCATGTAGTTTTGTTTTATGAATTTTTATGAAAAAATATATACTGTTACCACAAACGAAATTGATGAATACCAACATGTTAATAATGTAGTGTATGTACAATGGATGCAAGAGGTATCTGCCGCACACTGGTTATTGCTAATTAAAAATATTGCTAAACCTGATTATGTTTGGTTTGTAATTCGTCATGAAATTGATTACAAAAAACAAGCGGTTCTAGGCGATGAAATAAGTGTAAAAACATGGGTTGGTAAAACCGAAGGAATTCGTTCTGTTCGTCATTTTGAAATACACAAAGGCACTGATTTATTAGTGAAATCGGAAACTACCTTTTGTTTATTAGATGCAAAAACACAAAAACCAAAAAGAATAACTAAAGAAGTTACAAACGTACTTTTAGGAAAAAAATAAGCAATATCTTTGCATATTATATATAGAAATAATGACAACATTTACAGGGTTAGGAGTACAAAAGCAATACGTTGAAGGACTGAAGGAATTAGGGATTACAAAACCTACCGAAGTACAAGAAGCGGCAATACCATATTTATTGCAAAATAATGCTGATTTTATTGGGTTAGCGCAAACAGGAACGGGTAAAACTGCGGCTTATGGCTTGCCTGTTTTACATAAAATTGACGCTTCAAAAGATACGGTTCAAGCTTTGATTTTATCGCCAACAAGAGAATTGGTGCAGCAAATAAAAAAACAATTATTTAAGTTTACAAAATATGTAGATGATAAAATTTTTATAGAAGCTGTTTACGGTGGTGAAAAAATTGATCGTCAAATAAATAATTTAAAAAGAACGACACACGTAATTGTAGCTACTCCAGGGCGTTTAATCGATTTGATTGAAAGAGGTGAAGTAAATTTAAAAGATATCAATACTTTGGTACTTGACGAGGCTGACGAAATGCTAAGTATGGGGTTTAAGTTAGACTTAAATCGTATTTTAAAATACACTTCAGGTACTAGAAAAACATGGTTATTTTCGGCAACAATGCCCGATGAAATTAGAAATATCATCAAAAAATACATGGATTCATCGGCAAAACAAGTGGAGGTGAACAAAAATTCGTTGGTAAATGCTAATATTACGCATCAGTTTATACAAACGACTATTCCTGAAAAAGTAGATGTAATTGTAAAGTTTTTAGAAAAAAGACCTAGCGAAAGAGGTATCATTTTTGCTAGAACAAAAGCAGGTGTGCAAAAATTAACAAAATTGTTACAAGATGATGGTTTTTCGGTTGCCGCTTTAGAGGGTGATATGCAGCAAAGAGATCGTGAAAAGGTAATGCGTGCTTTTAAAAACGAGAGTCTTCAAATTTTAGTTTCTACAGATGTTGCTGCAAGAGGTATTGATGTACGAGATTTAGGTTTTGTAGTACACCATCAATTACCAGAACAATTAGAATATTACACACACCGAAGTGGAAGAACTGCAAGAGCAGGGAAAAAAGGTGTTTCTTTAGTATTAATTTTAAATAACGAAAGAAATAATATTAAAGAGGTGGAAAGAACATTACAGATAAAGTTTTCAGAAATTAATATTTAATTAGTATTTTCAGTGGATATTATTTACGCTCTTGATATTGCAGGAACATTTGCCTTTGCCATTAGTGGTGCTTTGGTGGCAATGAAAAAAGATTTTGATGTATTTGGTGTTGTTATTATCGCCTTTGTTACCGCTGTAGGTGGTGGTATGATACGAGATGTTTTGATTAACGCGCATCCTATAAATTGGATTAGTGACCTTAATTATATTTGGACAATTTTAACTGCCGTTGGTTTTACTTTTTTATTTAGAAGTAAAATAGCGCCACTACGTAAAACCATGTTTTTATTTGATACTATTGGTATTAGCGTATTTACTTTGTTGGGCTTAGAAAAAGGTTTATCGTATGATTTACATCCTTTTGTAGCCTTGGTTATGGGAATGGTTTCCGCAGTTTTTGGAGGTGTTCTTAGAGATGTGCTTACCCGAAAAGTTCCTTTAATATTTAAAAAAGAAATATACGCATCCGCTTGCCTAGCAGGTGGAGTCGTATATCTTATTTTAGAAGAATTTAAGATTAATAAAGACCTTCAGTTTGTAATACCAACACTGGTTGTTTTTTTAATAAGATCAATTGTAGTAAAGTATAAATTAGAATTACCAAAAATAAAAGCCGATGCTTTGGGTGAATTGGGGTAGTTTTAAAAAAAATGTTTTATCAAAATTAAAATAAACGAGATGAAGAAAGAATTTAGTTTAGTGTTTTTATTGTTTATAAGTATAACTGTTTTTTCACAAGATAAAAAATTACCAGCAGGATGGGATGTTATTAGCTTAGATAATAAAACAGCTTATATGAATTTAATTACAGGAAGTATTTCTAAAAAATATCCTACAAAAGCTGCGGTAAAACCTTCGGGGAAGCTAGCCTTTGATCCAACAATTACACATAAAGTAAAAAAAGGAGAAACATTAAGTACTATTTCAAGAAAATATGATGTAAAACTATCTAGGTTGTACCGATTAAATAGCATGACTAATTTCGATACCTTAAAAATAGGACAAGAAGTTGTAATTGGTTACGGGCAAAGTAAAGCAGAAAAAGTTGCTTTTTTTAAGAAAGTGAACTCTAAAACTCAGGTAGAAACAACGCCTAAACCGTTAGATAAACCAATTGCTAAAAATAAAGTAATAATAGCAAACAAAGCTAAGGTTAAAGCTGAAATAAAAACTAAAACGAGTTCTAAAGATACCCCTAAAACTAAAACGGCTTTAAATAAAGAATATGCAAAACGTTTTGCGCTTATTGTAGAAAAAGATCCTGTTGTTGAAAAGAAAGTTATAGCAAAAAAAGTAGCTGTTGTTACAGGTAAAAATGCGGTAGTTAAATATCATACTGTTACAGCAACAGAAACTTTATACGGAATTGCTTCTAAATATAAAATAGCTGTAAAAAAATTAAAAGAATTAAATAATATTAAAAATAATACGATTGCTATTGGACAAAAGTTGAAAATAAAATAATAATTCTTTATACATTAAAAAAGCTCGAAACTTTAAAGTTTCGAGCTTTTTTTAATGTATGAAATGTCGCAAAAAATTATTTTCTTACTAATTGTGCCATGTAAAAACCGTCAAATCCAAATTCATGGGCTAATACTTTATGGTCTTTTACAAAGGTAAAATCTTTTCCATCTTCCGATGCTAAAAACAGTTCAACTTGTTCTTGATTTTCCGAAGGTAACACAGAACAGGTAGCATATACTAATTTACCACCTGGTTTAACCATTCGTGAATAACGCTGTAAAACGTCTTGCTGAATTTCTTTGATATTATCAATAAATTCAGGTTGTAATTTCCATTTACTATCAGGGTTTCTACGTAAAACACCTAAACCAGAACAGGGTGCATCAATTAAAACTCTATCGGCTTTACCGTATAATTTTTTAATTACTTTGGTAGAATCAATTACTTTTAAATTGATATTACTAACACCATTTCTACGAGCTCTAATTTTTAACTTTCTCAATTTACTTTCGTAAATATCCATGGCAACAATTTGCCCTTTATTTTTCATTAATGCCGCTAAATGTAATGTTTTACCACCAGCACCCGCACAGGTATCAATAACTTTCATTCCTGGAGCAACATCTAAATAAGCCGCTACTAGTTGCGAAGAAGCATCTTGAACTTCAAAAAATCCTTTATGAAATGCTTCTGTTTTAAAAACATTGGCACGTTCTACTAAACGTAATGCATCGTCACAGCCTTCTATAAATTCTGTTTCAATACCTTCTTGTTGTAAATCTTTTTGTAAATGCTCTTTGGTTACGTTTAATGTATTGGTACGTAAAATAACATCGGCACGTTTGTTTAACGCCGCCATTTCTTTAGTCCAAACAGTTTCGCCTAATTCTTTAACACCTAATTCATCAATCCAATCAGGAATAGATTCTCTGTATTTTCTAATTTGAGAAAGTTCATCGAAACGTCCTTTGATTCGTCTTGTAGGCGTTTCTTCAATCTGATTCCAATCTGGTAATTTGATTCCTTTTAATACACACCAAACTACTAGCAAACGCCATAAATCTGGTCGTGAATATGGAGTTTTTACATCTGCAATTTCGGCGTATAAACGCTTCCATCGTACGATGTCATAAATAGTTTCGGCAACAAATTTTCTATCACGTGCGCCCCATCTTTTATCTCTTTTTAATGCCTTTTCAACAGCTTTATCGGCATATACGTCATCATTAAAAACGTCACGTAAACTGTCAATAACTGCGTAAACTAAATTTCTATGTAATCTCATTTGGTGAATTTATAGGCGCAAAGATAGTGGATTTTAATGGTTTTTTGTACTTTCGTTTTGAGTAAAAAATCATGCTAAAAAAGTAATAAATGAACAACTGATGCTAATTTTAATACTGTTTTTAATGTAACAGCTCAAGAAAACATCTTTGGAAAAGAAAATGAATTTCCAGCGAATTAAATAAGATATGTTTTTGGAGATAATGTAAAATTAAGAGAAGCTTCCAATAGTAACTCTAAGGTGATTTCATTATTAAAAATAGCATATAAAAATTCGATAGGTTTTATTTTAGGTGGGCTTATTTCTTTAGATAAAAAAGAAGTTGATAATTCTAAATATTTACTTTCTTTGAAAAAAGAAAATTCAGCCTATTATATAATAGTAAGAGTTGTTAATAAAGATAAACCGTATTTAGAAAATTCATCTTTATTAGGGCTTGAACAAGGTTTTTTAATGAAAACTTTTGATAATCAAGGTGTAGTGTCGATAGAAAACATGGCTTATATCGATTTTATGGTAGAATCATGTGGTTTTAACGGCGGAGGTTATTATTTGTTTAATGATGTAGAATTAACTCAAATAGGAGATGGAGGAAATTGGTTTGGAGAGGAATTAATTTTTCCGACAAATAAAAATGGTAAGGAAGGAGTCATTTTATATGAAAAAGAAATAGGAGATGTTTTAGACGAAAAAACAAACCATACCAAAATAATTATAGAAAAAAAAGAGTTAATTTGGAAAGGAAAAACATTTATTCAACATAAAGATTAGTTAGTATTTAATGAATTTAAATCACCCGATAACATATATAAAAGGCGTTAGTGTAGCGCGTGCCGAATTGTTAAATTCCGAATTAGGGATTAAAACCTGTAATGATTTATTACACCTTTTTCCGTTTCGTTATATTGATAAAACACAGTTTTATACGATTAACCAATTGGCTCAAAATACGGCTGAGGTTCAGGTAGTTGGTAAGATAACAGCGATTAAAGAAATTGAACAAAAACGAGGAAGTAGGCTAGTGGCAACTTTTTCTGATGGCACAGGTTTTTTAGATTTGGTGTGGTTTAAAGGTGCTAAATGGATAAAAAACAGCTTAAAAACCGATGTTCCGTATGTAATTTATGGAAAATTAAATTGGTATAACGGCAGGGCAAATATGCCACATCCAGAAATGGAAACAGTAAAAGAACACAAAAGTAATGTTCAAACAGCCATGCAACCCGTATATCCATCGACTGAAAAATTAGCCAATAGAGGAATTACTAATAAAATATTGCGGGGTTTTATTCAAGAACTTTTCAAAGAAATAGTTCAGCAAATAGAAGAAACATTACCTGATTATGTATCCGAAGAAAATAATTTATTAGCCAAAAAAGAAGCCTTACTAAATATCCATTTTCCTAAAAGTCAAGAATTATTAGCAAAAGCACAATATCGCTTAAAATTTGAAGAATTATTTTTTATTCAAATTCAATTATTACAGAAAAAACGCATCCGTAAATCAAAAATAAAAGGCGCTGTTTTTGAAAAAGTAGGTGAAAATTTCACTGATTTTTACACCAATAAATTACCTTTTGAATTGACAAATGCTCAAAAAAGAGTGTTAAAAGAAATCAGAATAGATGTGGGTTCGGGCAAACATATGAACCGTTTATTGCAAGGTGATGTTGGTTCAGGAAAAACAATTGTGGCGCTGTTAAGCATGTTAATTGCCATTGATAACGGCTATCAGGCAACTATTATGGCGCCAACTGAAATTTTAGCGATTCAACATTATAACGGAATTACGGAGCTTTTAGAAGGAACAACGATAAAAGTTGAATTATTAACAGGTTCAACCCGAATTAAAAAAAGACGTGAAATTCATACGAATTTAGAAGAGGGTTTAACGCATATTTTAGTAGGAACACACGCTGTTTTAGAAGATAAAGTCTGTTTTAAAAACTTAGGGATTGCTATTATTGATGAGCAACATCGCTTTGGTGTGGCACAGCGATCTAAATTATGGCAGAAAAATCAACCGCCTGCAATTCTGAATGAAAAAGGTAGAAATCTTCATCAAAAATATAAGGATGAAAATTCAGAGTCTTATCAATTAATTAAAGAAATCGCCTTTAAACGAAAAAATAAAACATCGAAAGCCGAAAGAGCCTTGTGGGAGGTTTTAAGCAGTAAACAAACAGGTTTTAAGTTCCGAAGATATTATATTATTGATGGATTTTTAATTGATTTTATCTGCCTAGAAAAAAAACTGATTATAGAGGTTATAGGAAAATATCACACGACCGAAAAACAGCAAGAAGCCATGAATTTGCGTACCGAAATTCTAACAGCATTCGGTTATAAAGTGGTTCGGTTAGGTGAAAATCAAATTCTAAATTCGTCTGAAAACAGCCTAAAAAATAGCCTTGAAAATAGACTAGATAAAACAACAAAAAGAATCATTGCAACTTTAAATAGTTTGCCTACGGTTTCAGTAAGAAAATCGGTTCCGCCACATGTTTTGGTGATGACTGCAACGCCAATTCCACGAACTTTAGCGATGTCGGTTTATGGTGATTTAGATATTTCGGTAATTGATGAATTACCGCCAGGGCGTAAGGAAATTAAAACGGTACATCGGTATGATAGCAATCGTTTATCGGTGTTTAAATTTTTAAAAGATGAGATAAACAAAGGGCGACAGGCGTATGTGGTGTATCCGTTAATTGAAGAGTCGCAAGCGATGGATTATAAAGATTTAATGGACGGTTACCATAGTATTGCTCGTGATTTTCCATCGCCAAAATATCAAATAAGCATCGTTCACGGAAAAATGAAACCTGCGGATAAGGAATTTGAAATGAATCGTTTTATAAAAGGCGAAACCCAAATAATGGTGGCAACAACGGTAATTGAAGTTGGTGTAAATGTGCCAAATGCGTCGGTAATGGTTATTGAAAGTGCCGAGCGTTTTGGCTTGAGTCAGTTGCATCAATTACGAGGTAGAGTTGGGCGTGGAGCGTCACAAAGTTATTGTATTTTATTGTCGAGTTTTAAATTATCATCCGATAGTAAAACCCGTTTGCAAACCATGGTTGATACTACCGACGGTTTTAAAATTGCCGAGGTAGATTTAAAACTTCGAGGTCCTGGAAATATTATGGGAACCCAACAGAGTGGTGTGTTAAACCTAAAAATTGCCGATGTGGTAAAAGATACGGCAATCCTACAAAAAGCCCGTCAAACCGCAATCGCTGTTTTAGAAAATGATGCAACTTTTTCTAAACCTGAAAATGCAAATCTATTGAAAGTCTATACGCAATTACAAAAATCAAACGGGCTTTGGAGTAATATTAGTTAAGAGGTTTTTAAAAATATAAAATTATTTAGGAATTAATAATGATGGCAATGGGCTAAAGCCCGTTGTTGAGGTGTTTTTTTAAAAAATATAAAATTCTTGGTCTAAACCTTTTTTTTCGATATTAATAATTTGAATAAGTTTTAATAATTCATTTTCTTGAATATTTTTTATATCAAAATTTATTTTTTGAATATTATATCGTTCTCTATTTCCGTTTTCGTGTATTGCTTTTTGAATATTTTTAGGAATAAAAAATGTTGCTTTTTTAGTAAGATGTTTTTTATACTCATTGATATAAATTCCAATACCTGCAATATCAAAATCGCCAAAATGCAGGTAATTATTAGGAATAGATTGCATCCATTTTATAAAATCTTTGTTTTGATTTTGTGGATAGCGAGAAATAAAAAGTGGATTTATATCTTTAAATAAATATTTTTGCTCGTGAATATGTCTAAAATTTCTAGAATTTTCAACACCAATAATAATCGTGTTTTCAGGTATTTTAAAAGTTTCAAAATCAGAGATAAAAATAAAACTTCCAATTGTTGGATGTATAATGAATTCTTGATTATTTAATTCGGCTTTAATAGGCGTGTAACTATTGATTAAAAAACCTTTAAAAGCTCTTTCTTTTGAGTTTTTTGAATCCGCAGTAATTTTAACAAAAGCGGCACGAGTTGTATTTTCGTTTTCTGAAGCCGAAATATAATTTTCTAAATCATTAATTTCTAATTGATTTGAAATATAGGTGATTAATGCTTTTTCATTTTTAAGGTGTATTGTTTTCTGATGTTTTCCTTTTGTCCATAAAATATTTTCAGCAATTAAATCGGCGATTAATTTACTTTTAGCAGAACTTGCAGTCACTTTTTCACCAGCAATTAGCCGTATTAATATTTTTGCTGTTTTAAGAGCTAATTTCATTTTTTATATTATTAATTAAGAACTTTTGCGGTTACTTTTACTAATTGTGTAATTTTTGTGATGTATTTTTTACGGTCATTTTTTGATTGTTCTTTAGATAATCGATAGGTATATTTATAATTGGTAGCATTTTGGCTTGTTGGCGAGCCGTTAATTAACAAGATATTTCTTTGATTGGCAAAGCCTAAAATTCCTTTTATATTATTTGGATGTAATCGACCAATTTCGTCCATCATACAATGTAATTTAAAGTTTTCATCTTTTTTAGACGCATTGTTTTTAAAGACATTTAAAAGGGAAATATTAATCATTGCTTTTGCTAAAACATCGGTTCCTTCACTTCCTACGTTCGATAATTTTTCAACCCAACCAGAATCATTATCATTTTCAACAATTCTGAATTGTAAATCAAAAGATTCTGAAAGTGTTAAATTTGATTTTTTTGACTTATTGATTTCTTTGACTAATAGTTTTAATAAATCGATAGCTTTATTGTTTTTGTTTCCCGATTCGTTTGTTGTAAATAAATTTTCTATGCCTAATAAATCACTATTTTCATCATTAAAATTTTTGATTTCAATTAATAATTTTACAATAGGATTCGAACTTTCTTGAGTTCTCATTTCCATGTTTTTGATAGCTTCAACAAAGTTTTTAGTTCTAAAATCAGTATTTATTTTTCGGATAGTTTTTTCAATTTCGGCTTCTTTCGATATAATTTCTTTAGTATCTCTAGCGATTTGCTCAACAATACTGGCAAAGTGTTCATTCACTCGTTTTTCAAATTCTTTTATTTTATCTTCGTTTATAAATTCTTTTAATGTGATTGCAAAATCATAAAATTCAGCATCTTCATTAATATTTATTTTAAATTTAAAAATATTTTGTTCTTCAAAATTATCTGTAAATAAATTGATGTTTTGTTTTAAATCGTTAAGTTTCTGAATACTTCCGTAATATTTTTGAGTTAATTCTTCTATAATTAAAACGGCTGAAATACCTGTTTTAGAAGTGTTTGTTTCTGTACTATTTTCTTGATTTTCATTTAAAAAATAATCTTCGATAGTTAAAAAAATATCGGTTGTTTTAAAAGTATTGAATCTCTCTAAATCGGCATTAAATTCTTTTATTTTAGCATCAATAATTTGAACTTTTTCTTGTTGATGTTTAACTTTTTTATCGAATTTATGTTGTTCAATTTTTTGTTCTTTTACTAAAGAATCTTGTTTTTTTACAAAATCATTTTTGAATATTTTAAATTCAGGAACTTTATCAAAAAGTTCTCGTTTATCTTTTTGATATTCGATTACCGATGTTTCATTTTCTTTGATAAAAGTTAAATTATTTTCAATTTTCGATACTCTTTTTTCAATTTCTGATATTCTTTTATTGTCGGCTCCTTTGGTTTCTAATTCCGAATTTTGTTGTTTTTCAAGTTCTTTAATTCTGTTGTCGGAAGTTGTTTTTTCTTTTGAAATCGCATTTTTATATTTTTGAATAGCTGTATTTTTTATATTTTCAATGCTATCTATTTCAGTCTTTTTTTTATTTTTTTTGGTCGATATTTCACGGGTAATTCCTTTTTCGATACGTTCTAAATTTGTCGTAAACGTATCTTTTTCGCTATAAATTTTAGCTAAAGATTCTTCTTTTTCTTGGAGAATTTTTGTTTTTTCTGAAGTAGATTTTTCTATCCACTCATCTAGCGTAATTTTATTCGTTTTTAACTTTTGATTATTTTTAGAAATTAGGTATTCATTTTCTGAAATACAATCATTTAAAATACTTACTTTTTTTCTGAATTTTATTTTCAGTTTTTTTAAGTCGTTGTTTTTGTCTTCGTTAATTTTATTGATTTCATTTTGAATATCGGCATTTTTTTGTATTAAATTTTCTATTTCTTTTTGATATTCTTCAACTGTTTTAATGCGATTATCAATAGCATTTAAATTCAGTTCAATGCCAAAAAAATTAGTGTTATTTTTATCTAATTTCTTGGTTAATTCTAGTTTTTTGGGATTCAAATTGGTTTGAAAAAGTACATTTTTTTCATCAATGACTTTTCCAATCGTGTTTCTCCAATTAGGAATGCTATCATTTAGCCAACCATATAAAGACGATTTATTTTTTTTCAGATTATTTTGAATCTGTATAATTTCATTTGAATTATTTTGTTGATTTTCTTGTTTTTTTTCAAGAATATTTTTGACTTTTTCGTTAATTTTTGCCTCTTCTAATTCCCATTCTTTACGAACGATTTTTATTTCTTTATTAGCGTTAGAAATTTCAGTTTTAGCATCTGAAATTTCTTTTTTTAATGTAGTTTTTACGTTGTTACAATTTTTTATTTCATCGTCAAAGAAAATTTTATGTTTTAATTCGGCTTTTTTTCTTTTGATGTTATTTTCATTATCTATAAGAAATTTTAGTTCATTATTGTTTTTTGTAATTTCTTCTTGATTTGCTAATTTAATTTTAGCGATTACATCATTATAAAAAGTATCAATTGCCAATTTTTCATCTGAAAAGATACTTTTAGCTTTATTAATTTCGGCATTTTTATCATTTTCAAATTGGTTATATTGATTTTTATTTTGTGAAATTAAATTTTTATACTTTTCTGTTATTCCTGAAAATTGGGATGTTAAAAGTTGTTTTTCATTTATTTTGGCTTCTTTTTCATTTGTCAGCGTATCTTTTTGGGCAACTTTTTCAATTACGGTGTAAATATTTTGATTTTCGTATTTTATTAATTTTTGTTTGGCTTCTTTTATTTTTTGGTCAAGAACTTTTATGTCAGAAATTATATTTTGTTCTCTTTTTTTGTGTACATTTTTTAAATTTTCTTTTTTATCAGATAAAACACTTAGCGTATTTTTTTCGTTCGATACACTAACAGATAAATTAGGATTTTCATTTTTAATATATTGCAATCTATTGGCTAAATCGACGGTTAATTTTAGTGTATCTTTTTTTAAATAATTTAGCGTTTGATAGGTGTTAATAATTTTATCAGCTTGATTTCTAATCGTTATTTCACCTTTTCTATTTTTTTTAAACCAAAGATTAATATCCTTTATTTGGGTTTCAAAATCTTTTAAATGAGTTTTGGAATAATTTTCAATATCTATTTTAAATTCATTTTCGCTGATAGAACTAATAATCGTATCTTTAATATCTTTGGCTTCTAAATTAGCGTTTAGCAGTACGTTTTGTATGGTTCTAGGGATATTTTGATATTGTTTGCTATCCATCAAAGCATACTGTTTAAATTCAGAATTTAAACTTTTATTGTCGCCATATAATATTTTTCGATATTCCTCATAGCTCGATATTATTTTAGTGTAATGAATATCTTTCCCGAAATTACGTCTAATTCCTTCCCAATTTTCAGCTTTTCCATTTTGGTCGATAAAAAGTGTTCTTTTATATTCCGATTTAAAAAAACGAAACGCCACTTTTCCATTTACTTTATATGCTAAAATAGAAAAAGGAATGTGGTCTTTTATCACTTCATAAATAATGTAAGAGTTCTGATATTCAAAATAATAATCATCAAAACGTTTCTTTTTACTAGGGATTCCTAATTTATTTTTATTAGCATTATAGAAAAATAAAATAGCACGTAAAAGCGTACTTTTTCCAACTCCTTGCGTCCCTATTAAATGCACATTTCCGTTGAGTCCTATTTCTGCATATTTTACAGAAGCACTATTTATAAAAATTATTTTATTCAGGTATTTCATTTTCAGTTTCTTGAGGAATATTAATAGTATTGATAAGGTCTTTTAAATAGTGAAAAGAAGTAAGAACTTTGTAAGTTTCTGTCAATTCATTTTCGAGACTTATATAGTTATCTTTTACTAATTTGTCGATTATTTTTTTAATGCTATCCAGTGTTTTTATTTCCTTGTTTTCCTTACCGATTCCTTTTAAGTTTTTTAATTTATTTTTTAAATCGGCGTTATTTTTTAATTGACTATCAATTTCTGATGCTGTAAATCGAACACCGACATCAAAAGAAGAATCGTAGGTTTTAAAGAAATCTAAAATATCAATCCATTCAAAGGCTTTGTTTATTTTTCGTTCTAAATCTATGTTTTTTTCACGAGGACGACTAAAATAAAAATAGTCATCGCCTTGTTCTAAAATGTAATTTATAGGATAAAAATAGTCGTATAATTGCTCAAAAGTTTCTTCATCGTCTAAAGTTTTATACAATGTTTTTATTTTTTCATTCGGGCTATTCGAACTTATAAAGTGTCCTTTTCTTAGTGTTTCAAAAATAGTAGCGGTGTGTTTTGATAGCATTTTTTAGTCTTTTTTTAAATCTTTTTTTTGAATTTTTATTTTTCTTTATTTCGGATAAATTAAAGCATATTCAATCCCATTATTTTGTTGATATTCATTTTCGAATTTTAACTCTAATTCAAATTGTGAGGCTACTTGACAAAAAATAGTAACACGCTCGTTAAAATTAACTTCTTTTAAAAAATCGTAATTAAGAATGAAATTAAAAAGATTATCGCTTGTTCCTACAAATTCATTTCGTATTTCTTCTAAATTTATCATCACTTCTTGTTCGATACTATTTTCTAAATATTCATCAGAAATACTATCGGCAATTAGCGGTTTATAATGTAGTTTATCGAGGTTTTTGGATGCAATTTTTTTAATAATCGTAAAAGCATTTTCATCATCTCTTAAAAAATCAATAGATAAATTTAATGGTTCTGCAATACGTTTTTCAAAAATCACATCATTTTTAAGCGATAGAATTTTTTTAATATCGGTTTCCGATTTAATTCGAAATTGGTCTTTTAAATATTTAACTTTTCGTAATTTTTCTAAAAACTCGCCTTGATGTTTTATTTGATTTAGATAATTAATGAGCTGTTTTTGAATAGCAATAAGATTGTGAGCACAGTCACTTAAATTATATTTTAAATCGATAAGAATCCGATTTAATTCCTCGTCTTTTGCTTGTTCAAAAAACGTAAGTTCTTCGGTATTTATTAAGCTTAATGTTTTGTCAATTAATTTTTTAACAGCATTTCTTTTTTCATCGAGGCTTTTTAATTTTAATTTTTTGACTTTATAATTAGGCTCATTTTTAAAGGTGTTTTCGATATTTCGTCGTATATCGATTACATTTCGTAGCGTGATATTGCCTATTTTACGAAATGTTTTTTTGATGAATTTTAGATGATTGTTTTTTTGTTTTTCATTATTTACTTCAAGATAATAAATTATTCGTTCTTTTATTTCCCTGATGTTTTCATCAATAAAAGAAACATTTATTTCTTCATTAACTTCTAGTATTTTTTCAAAAAAATCAAGAAATACATCATCTATTTCTAAACAATTATCATTCTCTCGAAGCACCGATAATTCTAAAAGTGAGTTAATTTTCGATTCATCATTCAACAATATCTAAAGCGTAACTTTTTTTATAATGAAGCAATTTTCGTTTGCTAAACATTTCAGAAAGTAATTTCTCTTCTCGATAAAGAATAGATACTAATTCTTTTATATTCTTAAAAGTATTCATAAACCAATTTTTTTTCAGCAATTTAAACATCACCAAATTCCATATTTGGCGATGTTCTATCAACATACAAAAATAAATATTAAACACTTAAAGTAGATTCATTTTAAACCAAATTATCATGATGTTGAAATAAATCTTATTTAATATTATGTAGTTTGATATAAATTAAAGATAAACAAGAAAAAAGGGATAATCCAAATACTAATATTTTGTTTTTTTTTAATTAAAAAAAATATCGAAAATAGAAGTATTAAAAAAGTATTTATTATTAAAAAAAAGAATGTTTCTATAGATATCATAGCATGAGGATGTACAAGAGGAGTATCAAAAATATAATATAAAACGAAACATAGTAGTTGTATAATAGAAAAAGCTACGGGGATTTTATTTTTATTTAATAGCATTGGTTTTTGGATATATTATTTTGATAATTTTAGTTTTAATTTTCTGAACATCTGTAAATTAAAGATAAATAAGTAAAATGATTATTTATCTAATTTTATCAAAATCAGATATATCTATATTTTCGTTCATCAATATTTTATGTATATTTTTAAATAAAATGATTTAATAAAGTTACTTCAATTTATTAATCAAAGTAGGAAATTTCTTATAAACATAAATATGTTTAGATGTTTTTCTATCGTAACCACCTTTTAGGTCTTTATCCAATAAACCTTTATTGTGAAAATGAGTTTCTAACGCCAATGATAGTCGAACAGATTTCATATTCCATGTTTTCCAATACAGACATTGTATATTATTCTTGTTTTTGTGTTCTCTTTTTCGTCTGCTAGGATCATTGGTAATTCCTACGTACCATCTTGCGTTTTTTGTAATTAAAAAAGAATTTTTACGCATCCATTTTTTAATTTCTTTTTGAACTTTATTGTAAGTTTTGGTTTTACTTGCGGATGCTATATTTGCGTCTTTCATTTATTTGAATAAATAATTTTTATAATTTTAAAAGAGGATAAAGATACAATTCTATTATTTTCTATTATTTTTGAAGCTTAATTTATCCTCAATAATAATCGCTTTAATTCATTATCAATAATAATCTATAAATGAATAATTTAACGACAAATCCTAAACCTTCAAAAACCCCATGGCCAACAAAAGAGGCAATGCAACAGGTTTATGAACTAAATTTATGGGGAAATAACAACAGCGCTTTTTATTCGGGAGCGGGTTCACATCAAGCGGAAATTGTAACGCCTTATTTATCGGTGGTAAGTTCATTTTTAACCTCTTTTAAAACGCCTTTAACCGTTTGCGATTTAGGCTGTGGCGATTTCAATATCGGAAAAGAATTAGTAACACACACAAAGCAATATATTGCGGCAGATATTGTGCCAGAACTCATAACATATAACACCGAAAAATTCAAAAACCCGAATTTAACTTTTCAAACCTTAGATATCGCAAAAGATACCTTACCAACTGCCGATTGCGTAATTTTAAGGCAAGTTTTACAACATTTATCGAACAATGAAGTACAAGAAGTGCTAGCTAAATTAAGTAATTATAAATACGTTATTTTAACAGAACATTTGCCAAGTGCAGAATTTATTCCAAATAAAGATATTATTTCAGGGCAGGGAATTAGGATAAAAAAGAAAAGCGGATTAGCTATTTTAAAAGCTCCTTTTAATTTTCAAGTGAAAGAGGAAAAAGAGCTTTTATCAGTTGTTTTAGAAGATAAAAAAGGCATAATTATAACCACACTTTATACTGTTTTTTAAGTGATTTTTATGCTTTTATTTTGTGTCGTCATGCTGAATTTATTTCAGCATCGCATCAGAGTATCAGAGTAGAACTACGGCAAATCAGGATGAGAATCTGAAATAAATTCATATTGACAGGTTCGATTTGATACTCTTTTTAACAAGGGGTTTCAACCCCTTGCTTTTATCCTTGCCATTCTTAGTTTAATTTTAAAAGCTATTTATAAATCAAATATTTCGCTCTAATTTTTTTGAATTCTGATAACTCTTTTTGCCATGAATTTTTAATCTCTTTTTCTGATAAACCTTGTTGAATTTGTTGCTGTAACTTTTTTGTTCCAGCAAGTTTGGTAAAAAACACGGTAAAAAAAGATTTTTTAGGCGATTCTTTATAGGCTTTTAGTAGCCAAGACAAGTTTAAGCCCGAAAGTTTATCGCTTTTTTGCAAGTTTTCACCATAGCATAACTTCCCTTTATACTTTGGGTATTTTGAACCATCGTTGGCTTTTGGGGTAAAACTAAAAGGCGTTTTTTTCAAATAAGGCGCACCATAAATTTGAAACTGCTTGTTAGTTCCTCTACCTGCCGAAACTGTTGTTCCTTCAAAAAAACAAAGGCTAGGGTATAGGTTTATAGAAATTTCATTGGGTAAATTAGGCGATGGTTTTATCGGTAAATTATAACTTGTATTATGCGTATAATTTTCTAAAGGAATTACGGTTAAATCACATTTCAGACTAGATTTTACATTTCCTGAAGTGTTTTTAAGCCATTTTTCGCCATTTATCATTTTTCCATACTCGCCGATAGTCATTCCATAAACCACGGGAACAGGGTGCATTCCTACAAAACTTGTATGCGCCATTTGCAAAACAGGACCATCAATATAATGAGCGTTAGGGTTGGGTCTATCTAAAATAATTACAGGGATATTTGCCTGGGCACAGGCTTCCATCACATAATGCAACGACGATATATAGGTGTAAAAACGAGCACCAACATCTTGAATATCAAAAATCACAGCATCGATATTTTTTAATTGCGCTTGCGAGGGCTTTTTATTTTTTCCGTACAACGAAATAATCGGTAATTGCGTTTTAGTATCAACGCCATCAATAACCGTTTCGCCAGCATCTGCTTTACCACGAAAACCATGTTCGGGTGCAAAAACTTTTTGCACGTTGATGTTTTTATAACCGTGTAAATAATCAACTAAATGATATTGTACTGTTTTTAAACCCATTGTATTAGGCGCTACTTCGGCACGTTGTAAAACATTTAAAACAGAAGTTTGATTGGCTACAATAGCGATATTTTTTCCTTTTAATTTATGTAGATATAAATTGGTTCTATCAGCGCCAATTTTTAAAGGAAGTGTTGTTTTTGTAGGGGTTGTAGTTGCTATTGCTACCTTTTTAGGCATTGATTTCTGTTGCTGAGCGCAAGAAGAAAATTGAAAACTAAAACAGATTAATAATAATAAAAAGTAACTAAAATTGTTTTTCATGTAAATATCTTTAAAAAAGATAAAATTACTACTTAAAAATCTTTTACGAATAAAAACCACGAAAAATTTAATTGCTACTAAGCATCGCCTAAAATTAAGCAATAATTAAGTACTTTTGAATCTGAAAAAAACATATAACTTTTGAATTTCGAATTATTTATCGCCAAACGAATTATTGCAGGAAAAGAACGTGAAAGCAGTATTTCATCGCCTATTATTAAAATTGCGACTATTGCCATTGCTTTAGGTATTGTAATTATGTTAATTTCCGTAGCAATCGCATCAGGTTTTCAGAAAAAAATCAGCGATAAAATGACGGGCTTTAAAGGGCATATTCAAATTGTAAATTACGATACCAATAACTCAGATATTTCTACCGTACCGATTTCTAAAACCCAAGATTTTTATCCGAAGTTTACAAATATTCAAGGCATTAAAAACGTGCAAGTTTTTGCCAATATCGGCGGAATTATAAGAACCCCAACCGATTTTGAAGCTATTGTTTTTAAAGGCGTTTCTTCCGATTATGATTTTTCATTTTTCAAAGAATATTTAGTCGAAGGACGCTTGCCAAATTTTGAGTTGCCTCGAAACAAAGAAATACTAATTTCTCAGGCAATTGCCAGCAGGTTAAATTTGAAATTAAACGACACCATTCAAACCCTTTTTAGCGCTACCAAAAGCAAGCTAAAATATAAAATGCGAAAGCCAATTATTGTAGGGATTTACAATACAGGTTTCGCCCAATTTGATAAAACCATGCTACTTGGCGATATCCGAGAAGTTCAACAAATTAACCGCTGGACAGCCGATCAAATTGGCGGTTTTGAAGTTTTAATTGATAATTTTGAGGAGTTAACCCAAAAAGGAAACGAGATTTATAGCAACATCGGATCTACCTTAAACAGTATGACGATTGTAGAAAATTACCCATTAATTTTTGATTGGATTAAACTTTTTGATAATAATGTATGGTTTATCATTGGAATTATGATTTTAATAGCCGGAATTAATATGATAACCGCCTTGCTGGTTTTAATATTAGAGCGTGTACAAATGGTCGGGATTTTAAAAGCCTTAGGAAGCAGTAATTGGAGCATTCAAAAAATATTTTTATACAACGCCTCTTATTTAATTTTAAAAGGACTTTTTTGGGGTAATTTAATAGGAATATCGCTGTTATTAATTCAAAAATACTTTAAAATAATCGAGCTAAACCCCGCAACCTATGCAGTGGCAACCGTACCTGTTGATATCAGTATTTTAGCGATTATTACACTAAGTTTAGGAACGTTATTTTTATGTTTTTTAATGCTGATAATCCCTTCATATATTATCACAAAAATAGCCCCATCAAAAGCCATAAAATTTGCGTAGATAATTATTTTCATACTTTTTTTTTGGAGCTATTTCCCGCTTTCCGCACTCGCTTTTTTTGAAGAAAAATCAAAAAAGAGCTCAAACAAATGCTACAATCGGGGCTAGGGATTTTTAGGTAATTTACAGCTATTAGTTTCCTTGTGAAAATCAATCAAAATACTGCTTGTTTTAGGTTTTTTTAGTAAAAAATAGTATCGAGAATTTGTAAAGTCAATTAAAATTCTCGATACTATTTCAATTCCTTTTAGTCATTAAAATCACTCAAATTGACAAAGAGTAATCAAAAAAACTTAAAAACTACAGCAAATCAGAATGAGAAGCTGAACTAAATTCAGGTTGACAGTTTCGATTTCTTATTTTTCTGTTATAAAACTTTTTTAGATGAAATTTAAAACAATCTCTTAATCGATTATTGTAGTTAATTCCTAAAAAAGCTTTTAATTAAGGTAGGTGGTTAATAACACAAGAGAGTTATAATTAAAAAAACGTATATTTGTAATATGATTAATTCAAACAGAACAAAAGGTTTTTGGTTTTCTAGTACACCTGTCACAAGTGAAAAAGGTAGTAAAGTAATCAGTAATACTAATCAATCTGAAATTTTAATAAAAGCTATCAGAGAAACTAGACACTCTAAAGTCAGTGGTTCTACACAACGAAAAGTAGGGTTTTCACCAGAATTTGTATCAATGTTAAAAAGATAATAAGTGAATATTGCCGTTTCAACTCTATTAATTTTAATTTTAATTCTACCAGGTATTGTTTTAAGGAAGTTTTATTATTCTGAAGAATTTTCAAGTCAATATACTTCTAAAAATTTATTTGAATTAATATTATCTTCTTTTATACCTAGTCTTTTTATACCTAGTCTTTTTATACATGGAATTAGTATCATTATTGTAGGGTTTTTTAATTACAAAATAGAATTCCAAATTCTGGGTCAATTATTAAGTTCTAGAAATTATCCAAAAGAAGCTTATGAGAATATTGACTTAAATATATTAAATATATTCGTATATTTAATAATTTCAATATTAATATCGAGCATCTTAGGGTATATTTCTAAAAAAATAATTCGAAAAAACTTATTAGATTCTAAATTTAAAATATTTAGATTTCAAAATTCTTGGCATTATATTATAACAGGTGAATTTTTTAATTTTAAACGAGCTTCTTACGACTTACCTAAAGATAAAATTAAATCGATTGATTTTACTCATGTAGATGTACTTGTCGAAACTCAAGAAGGGACAATAATATATGATGGTTTTTTAGTTGATTATGAACTATCTAATAAAAATGATTTAAAATATATAACGTTAAAAAATGTTCAGAGAAGATACCTAAACGCCTCTTCAATCAATGAAGGTAATAACCCAGAATCATTATCAGAGAATGACGGTACAATAAATCAAAACAATCCATATTATCAAATACCTGGTCATATTTTAGTTATTCCTTATGAAAAAATTATTAATATAAATTTTTCATATTATAGGTTTATAGAAATAGACAACGGAATAGGTTTTGAATTAGTAAATTAAAATAACCCCCGCTAGCGCCAAGCATCTTGCTTGTGCCAAGTATGATTCGGTTTAACAGATGCAAAAATATAAATCCTCGATTCCCCGCTATTTTTTAACTAGTGGCGTATATAAGCAAGCGATAACAATAGTAAAAATATAAAGTCATAACCGTAAAATGGTATGGCTTTTTTTAATTTTAAGAATAAGCGACTGCTTTTAGTATGATGGATAACCTGAGGCGTTAAAAACAGAAAATATAGTAATTATATGATGATTTCTCTTGCTATTAATAACAAATACTAAACAAATAGGATACTTGTAAAACGTTTAAAAAAAATTACCTTTGCCTTTGTAAAACGAAGAAATGAAATACGCAAAAAATATTTTAGAAACTATTGGAAACACGCCATTAGTTCAGTTAAATTCTGTAACCAAAGAAATCGATGCTTTAGTTTTAGCCAAAGTAGAAACCTTTAACCCAGGGAACTCTATTAAAGATAGAATGGCAGTAAAAATGATTGAAGATGCTGAGGCAGACGGTCGTTTAAAACCAGGAGGAACTATTATTGAAGGAACTTCAGGAAATACAGGAATGGGATTGGCTTTAGCGGCAATTATAAAAGGCTACAAATGTATTTTTGTACTTTCTGATAAGCAGTCTAAAGAAAAAATGGATATTTTACGTGCCGTTGGCGCACAGGTTATTGTTTGCCCAACAAATGTAGAACCAGAAGACCCTCGTTCATATTATTCAGTTTCTAAGCGATTAGGAGCAGAAACACCAAACTCATGGTATGTAAACCAATATGATAATCCATCGAATGCTTTAACACATTACGAGCAAACAGGTCCTGAAATTTGGGAACAAACTGATGGTAAAATTACACATTTAGTAGTTGGAGTAGGAACAGGAGGAACTATTTCAGGAACATCAAAGTATTTAAAAGAGCAAAACCCGAATATAAAAGTTTGGGGAATTGATACCTACGGTTCTGTGTTTAAAAAATACCACGAAACAGGTGTTTTTGATGAAAATGAAATTTATCCATATATCACCGAAGGAATTGGAGAAGATATTTTACCTAAAAACGTAGATTTTTCTGTAATCGATGGTTTTACCAAAGTTACCGATAAAGATGCAGCCGTTTATACCCGTAAAATAGCCAAAGAAGAAGGGATTTTTGTTGGGAATTCAGCAGGATCGGCAATAAAAGGAATGTTACAATTAAAAGAACATTTCAAAAAAGACGATGTAGTAGTTGTTATTTTTCATGACCACGGAAGTAGATACGTAGGGAAAATGTTTAATGACGATTGGATGCGTGAACGTGGTTATTTAGATAAAGAAGTAACTACCGCTGAAGATTTAATTAAAGGACACCTTGATAAAGCTTTAGTAAGCGTTCAAACTGAAGAATTAGTGTCGCATGCTATTGAAAGAATGCGTGCATTTAAAATTTCACAAATCCCGGTAAGAGATGCCAATGGTTTTGTAGGTTCTATTGACGAAGCAGATTTATTACACCGTTATATTGCCGATAAAAACATTGCCGATACGCCAATAAAAGATATAATGGGCGCTATGTATCCTATGGTAAAGTTAGACGCTTCAATTGATGCTGTATCTAAGTTAATTACAAAAGAAAATCAAGCAGTTTTAGTTGATTTAGGAAATGGAAAACACCATATTATTACCAAGTACGATATTATAAGTGCTATTTAATATTTTTTATTTAAAAGTATTTTATATAAAGTAAAAATAATTAAAAAGCCCACTCATAAGAGTGGGCTTTTTTAAATTAATTCAAATAATTTAAATTATGAAAAACAGTTTACAAAGTTGTTTTAAAGCATTTATTAACTAAAGGCACTGCAAAATTAAAACTTAAACAGTTGGTGTTGCTTAAAAATAAATTATTTGACATTTTTTTAACGCTATCGCCTTATTTAAGGAGCTAAAACGTTAAGAAGTTCTTAATATTATTGTGCATGTTTATGCGCTTTGTAAGACGAACGCACTAAAGCGCCACTTTCTACATACATAAAGCCCATTTCTAAACCTAAAGTTTCATATTTTTTAAATTGATCGGGGGTAATAAATTGCTTAACAGGTAAGTGTTTTTTACTAGGCTGTAAATACTGACCAATAGTAATAATATCTAAACCAACAGCACGTAAATCTTTCATGGTTTGAATAACTTCCTCTTCCTTTTCGCCTAAACCAAGCATAATACCCGATTTTGTACGCATTCCCTTTTCTTTTAAGTATTTTAATACGCCTAAACTTCGGTCATATTTTGCTTGAATACGAACTTCACGGGTTAATCTACGAACGGTTTCTACATTATGAGAAACTACTTCAGGAGCAACTTCAATAATTCGATCAATTAGTTTTTCGTTTCCTTGAAAATCGGGAAGTAATGTTTCAATGGTTGTTTTAGGATTTGCTCTACGCACTGCATTTACAGTTTCTGCCCAAATAATAGAACCACCGTCTTTTAAGTCATCTCTATCTACTGATGTTAAAACGGCATGTTTAATACCCATTAATTTAATAGAGCGCGCTACTTTTTCAGGTTCATCCCATTCTACGGTTTCTGGCCTTCCTGTTTTTACTCCGCAAAAACCACATGAACGGGTACAAATATTTCCTAAAATCATAAAGGTAGCCGTTCCTTCCCCCCAACATTCTCCCATGTTTGGGCAGCTTCCACTGGTACAAATGGTATTTAATTTATATTTGTCTACTAAACCTCGTAAGTCGGTATATTTTTTTCCAACAGGAAGCTTTACACGCAACCATTTTGGTTTTTTTACTCTTTCTGGTACTATTACTGATTCGTTTGCCATTTCAATAAAAATTCGATAAAAAATTGAATAGCAAATTTACAAAGAAAACTGTTATAAATTGATTAAAAACCAAAGACTAAATCCGATTAAAAAAATAATACCAGCAATACTTAATATTCGTAAAGGTAATTTTGGTTGATTTTTTTTAGGCGTATGTTTTCCTGTTATCAATACATAATTTAAAATAGCATAAAATGGAGCTGTTAAAAACGATAAAACAGTGGCTATTTTAACTAAAAATCCCATATCAGTTAAAAAATAGTTTAGAATAATAAAAGTACCAATGGCTAAAAAAAGTATCCAAAAAGAATAATTTAGCCTATTTTTTTTAACAAATAATAAATTAGAAGCCTTGGTCATTGCTCTTGGAGAAGCATCTAAAGTAGTTAAAGCGGTGCTAAACATGGTGGTAAATGCGGCTATTCCTATAAATAAATAAGAAAAATCACCTAAATTTTCGGTGTATAAATTGATTAATTGCTGAGCAAAACGACTTCCTTTATTTGAAAAAGATTCTCCTGATTGATGCATTACCAATGCGCCAAGTACCACAAAACAAACCCCTAAAAAGAAGGTTGCTATGTAGCCAACATTAAAATCAAAAACAGCATATTTGGGTTTTATTTGTTCGAAGGTGGTTTTACTTTTTTCTACAGACCAGAGAGAGTGCCAAATAGAAACATCTAAAGGCGCAGGCATCCATCCTAAAAAAGCAATTAAAAAGGTAATTTGTGCAGTTCCACTAGGTAGTATTTGCTGAAAATTAAATCCTTTTTTGGTGCTAAAAAGCGCTACTATTACCGCTATAATGGTACTTATTGTTAAAATAATGATGAGGTATTTCATCAAGTTATCAAGTAATTTATACTTTCCGAAGCTTAAAAGCACAATACTAATACCTAAAATAATAACAGCCCAAATAACCAAATTATTTGTAAACCCAAAAATACTAGACGCCAAGCTCGCTGTAACAATCGTTACTGCTGCTTGAATGGTAAACATGGTTGCAAAATTTAAAATAAAATAAGCAATTAATACCCCTTTGCCTAATTTTTTATAGCCGTCTAATAGCGTTTCGCCAGTAGCTGCAGCATACCGAGGACCAAATTGGAAGAAAGGGTATTTAAAAAAGGATACAATTAATAAAGCCCAAAGCAGCCCAAAGCCAAAATCGGCACCCGCTTTTGTAGCCTGTACTAAATGAGATACGCCTATTGCTGCACCAGCAAATAACAAGCCAGGACCAAGTATTTTTGATAGTGATTTTTTCATAAAAAGGGGAGCTGAAAAAAAGTTTAAAATAAAAGCTGTCTTTTAAATTTCAAGGTAATACGTTGATTTTTAAAACTAAAAGTAGGGTAAGTTAAGGTTTTTTGATTATTTCAGCTAATAATTTTTTAGCTCTTAATAATTTAATTTTAACATTATTCATCGGTTCTCCAATTTTATCTGAAATCTCTTTATAGCTTAATTCTTGAAAAAACCGCAAATTAATAATTTCCTGATATTTTGGTTTTAATTTCTTAATATCTCTTAAAAGTTTGGCTAAGTTTTGTTCGGTAATAAGCGTGTCTTCAGCCGATGGTGTGTTGTCTATAATTCTAAAAGCGGCTTCCTGTTGTTCCTTGGAAGTATTTAATAAAAAAGCGCTATTTTTTTTTCTTAAAGAATCAATATACACATTTTTCGAAATGGTAATTAGCCATGTTTTAAATTGATACTCATCATTAAAAGTATCAATTTTATCAAAAGCTTTAGAAAATGTTCGAATGGTAATATCTTCAGCATCATTATCATTTTTTATTCTCGATAATTGATAACTATATACATTTCCCCAAAAAGTATCTAGTAAAAAATTAAAAGAAGCTTGATTTCCTTTTTTAGCTAGCTCAATATGTTGAAGTACTTTTTCTTTAGGTATTTCCAAGAGGTGTGTTTAAAGTGCAAATATAGCAATAAAAAATAACGCTACTAAAAATAGGCAGTTTTTACCACCTATTATAAGAAAAAATGTTTTGCTTGCTGTGTTTAGTTTTGGTGTTCAGTATCATTACAAGAGTCAAATTGATCTGGCGTTTTACCACAAAAACCACAAGATTCACCACTTTCATTTAAAACAGGATTTTGACTAGCACAAGTCCCTGCAAATTCACCGTCTTTTTTTGCCCAAATTTTTATAGCAATCCCTGCAAAAGCAATAGCCAATAATCCGATGGTAATAAAAACTAATTTCATAATATTAAATTTTGTAGTGCAAAGATACGAACTTCCTTTTTTAGAGAATTATTTTATTGTAAATTTATGGCTGTGACTTTTCATTTTTTTGAGGGTCATAAAAATAATTATTTAATTTAAACTTTAATATATGAAAAAGTATTTAGCAGAATCATTTGGAACATTTTGGTTGGTTTTTGGAGGTTGTGGTAGCGCCATTTTTGCTGCTGGTTTCCCTGAATTAGGTATTGGTTTTATGGGCGTATCTTTAGCCTTTGGTTTAACCGTTTTAACCATGGCGTATGCAGTTGGGCATATTTCTGGAGGGCATTTTAACCCTGCGGTATCATTAGGTTTATGGGCAGGAGGGAAGTTTTCTGCAAAAGAATTAGTACCTTATATTGTTTCTCAATTAGTAGGTGCAATTTTAGCTGCGGCTGCGTTATTTTTAATTGTATCAGGAAAATCAGGTTTTGAATCTATCGGCGGTTTTGCTGCTAACGGATATGGCGAATTATCGCCAGCAGGTTATAATATGACATCGGCTTTTGTTGCTGAATTTTTATTAACCATGTTTTTCTTGTTGATAATTCTAGGAAGTACCAACGACAGAGCGCCTAAAGGTTTTGCTCCAATCGCTATTGGTTTAGGCTTAACGTTAATCCATTTAATCAGTATTCCAATCACTAATACTTCGGTAAATCCTGCACGTTCTATGAGTCAGGCTTTATTTGCAGGAGGCGGTTATTTAGCACAATCGTGGTTGTTTTGGGTTGCACCTATAGCAGGAGCAATTGTTGCAGGATTTATTCATAAAGCATTATTTGACAAAGCGTAAAAACGTTCTATTTCTATACAAAAAGCACCTTTTTTAGGTGTTTTTTTTGGTTTTAAAGTATTTTAAAAGTTTTTTTTGAAGCAATTTCCCGCTTTCCGCACTCGCTTTTTTTGTTTGAAAAAAACAAAAAAGAGCTCAAACAAATGCTTCAATCGGGGCTAGGCATTTGTGCATCAAACTTTATTTTTCAACTAAAATTGAATAATCCTGTTCAAAAATCAAGAACGGTCAGTTCGAGTGTTTTTTCCTTCAAAAAAATGTATCGAGAACTTTTTTAGTATCAAAAGAAAACAATTCAAATTCTCGATACTATTTTAATTCTTTTCAGTCATTAAAATCACTCGAATTGACAAGGATCATCAAAAAAAAACGGTTAGTTCGAGTGTTTTTTTCCTTCAAAAAAATGTATCGAGAACTTTTTTAGTATCAACAGAAAACAATTCAAATTCTCGATACTATTCTAATTCCTTTCAGTCATTAAAATCACTCGAATTGACTAGGGTTATCAAAAAAAACGGTCAGTTCGAGTGTTTTTTTCTTTCAAAAAATGTATTGAGAACTTTTTTAGTATCAAAAGAAAACAATTCAAATTCTCGATACAATTTTAATTCCTTT
>NZ_OENE01000048.1:0-36867 GCF_900239495.1 Tenacibaculum finnmarkense genomovar ulcerans | reverse complement strand
ATGTATCGAGAACTTTTTTAGTATCAACAGAAAACAATTCAAATTCTCGATACTATTTTAATTCCTTCTAGTCATTAAAATCACTCGAATTGACAATAATCATCAAAAATAACTGTCAGTTCGAGTGTTTTTTCCTTCAAAAAAATGTATCGAGAACTTTTTTAGTATCAACAAAAAACAATTCAAATTCTCGATACTATTTTAATTCTTTTCAGTCATTAAAATCACTCGAATTGACAAGAATTATCAAAATAACTGTCAGTTCGAGTGTTTTTTTCCTTCAAAAAAATGTATCGAGAACTTTTTTAGTATCAACAGAAAACAATTCAAATTCTCGATACTATTTTAATTCCTTCTAGTCATTAAAATCACTCGAATTGACAAGAATTATCAAAATAACTGTCAGTTCGAGTGTTTTTTTCTTTCAAAAAATGTATCGAGAACTTTTTAAGTATCAACAGAAAACAATTCAAATTCTCGATACTATTTTAATTCCTTTCAGTCATTAAAATCACTCGAATTGACAAGAATCATCAAAAAAAAACGGTTAGTTCGAGTGTTTTTTTCCTTCAAAAAATGTATTGAGAACTTTTTAAATATCAACAGAAAACAATTCAAATTCTCGATACAATTTTAATTCCTTTCAGTCATTAAAATCACTCGAATTGACAAGGATCATCAAAAAAAATGGTTAGTTCGAGTGTTTTTTTCCTTCAAAAAATGTATCGAGAACTTTTTTATCATCAAAAGAAAACAATTCAAATTCTCGATACATTTTTAATTCCTTTCAGTCATTAAAATCACTCGAATTGACAAGAATCATTAAAATAACTGTCAGTTCGAGTGTTTTTTTTCCTTCAAAAAAATGTATCGAGAACTTTTTTATCATCAAAAGAAAACAATTCAAATTCTCGATACAATTTTAATTCCTTTCAGTCATTAAAATCACTCGAATTGACAAGGATTATCAAAAGAACTGTCAGTTCGAGTGTTTTTTTCTTTCAAAAAAATGTATCGAGAACTTTTTTATCATCAAAAGAAATATTAAATAATATTTACTTCAATTTCTAAATCAATTTGAAAAGTATCTTTAATTGTTGCTTGAATTTTTTGTGCTAGTTCGTAAATTTCTTTACCCGTTGCATTTGCATAATTAACAAGTACTAAAGCTTGTTTTTCATGCACGCCACAAGCACCAAAACGCTTTGCTTTAAAACCACATTGCTCAATTAACCATCCCGCAGGAACTTTTACTTCTGTTTTTGAAATTTCGTAATGAGGCATTAACGGAAACTGATTGATAAGTGTTTCAAAGTGGTTTTTTGAAATTACAGGGTTTTTAAAAAAACTACCGCTATTTCCAATTTTTTTAGGATCTGGTAATTTTGATTTTCGAATGGCAATAATAGCATCCGAAATATTTTTTATAGTTGGGTTTACAATGTTTTTTGACGTAAATTCCGCTTCAATAGCACCGTAAGAAGTGTTTAGTTTATGTTCTTTTTTGCTAAGTTTAAAACAAACCGAAGTAATAATATATTTGCCTTTCGAAGCATTTTTAAAAATAGAATTTCGGTAGCCAAAATTACAATCTTCATTAGAAAAACAGACTAATTTACCTGTTTCAATTTCAATAGCTTCTACTCGAGTAATCGTATCTTTAACCTCTACTCCATAAGCACCAATATTTTGGATAGGGCAGGTGCCTACATTTCCTGGAATAAGTGATAAATTTTCAATACCACCATAATTTTGAGAAACACACCAAAGTACAAAATCGTGCCAATTTTCACCAGCATTTACGGTTATGTAAATATCGTTGTCATTTTCTCTATCAATAGAAATTCCTTTTAAATTAATATGAACAACTAACTTTTCAATATCTTTAGTTAGTAGCATATTGCTACCGCCAGAAATTAAAAATAAGTCTTTTTCTGATTTTAAAAGTTGTTGTAAACTATAAAGTGAATCGATACTAACAAAACGTTTGGCATTAACATGAATGCCAAACGTATTGTATTTTTTTAAGGATATGTTTTGTTGAATATTCAATGAATATGTATTTATGATCTTTTTTTGTATGCTGTTAAAGCTATTTTTAAAATCTCTACAGAACGAATTAAATCAACTTTATTTAATACATACGCCATACGAATTTGGTTTTTACCTTCTCCTGGTGTAGAATAAAATCCACTAGCAGGGGCAACCATAATAGTTTGGTTATTGTCGTTGAAATCTTCTAAAATCCATTGTGCAAAATGATCGGCATCAGCTACAGGTAATTCTGCAACACAGTAAAAAGCTCCTTTAGGATTTGCAACTTTTACACCATCTACTTTTTGTAATTCAGAAATTAATGTATTTCTACGTTCTTGATATTCTTCAATAACTTGTTCAAAATAACTTTGAGGCGTGTCTAAAGCGGCTTCACTCGCTAATAAAGCGTAGGTTGGAGGGCTTAAACGAGCTTGTGCAAATTTAAGAGCCGTGTTGATAAATTCTTCATTTCTAGAAACAATACATCCAATTCTTGCACCGCACATACTGTAACGCTTAGAAACAGAATCAATAACAATAGCGTTTTGTTCTAAACCATCTAAAGTCATTACTGAATTGTGCTTTTCACCATCATAAGTAAACTCACGATACACTTCATCAGCAATTAAAAATAAATCGTGTTTTAAAACAATTTGCTTTAATTTTTCAATTTCAGCTTCGCTATATAAATAACCAGTTGGGTTACCAGGGTTGCAAATTAAAATTGCTTTTGTTTTTGGTGTAATTAATTTCTCGAACTCTTCAATAGCAGGTAAGGCAAAATTATCTTCTATTTTAGAAATTACAGGAACTACTTTGACTCCTGATGCAGTAGAAAAACCGTTGTAGTTGGCATAAAAAGGCTCAGGAATAATAATTTCATCACCCGGATCGGTAATACTACCAATGGTAAATAATAACGCTTCAGAACCACCTGTGGTAGCAATAATATTACTTGCTTTTACATGAATATCATTCTTAGCATAATATGCAGCTAACTTTGTACGGTACTGCTCAGAACCTTCAGAACGTGCGTACGATAATACTTCAATTGTATTATTTTTAACAGCATCTAAAGCTACCTGAGGTGTTTTAATATCAGGCTGACCAATATTCAAATGAAACACTTTTGTTCCGTTTTTTTTAGCGGCCTCAGCAAAAGGAACCAATTTACGAATTGGTGATTGAGGCATAGAATTCCCTTTTATAGAAATAGCAGGCATAGTATATAATTTATAGTTGTTTGATATGCAAATTTGCAATTTTTATTTGAAAAAAATAGCCCTTATTTCTTAAAAAAACAAAATTTTGAAAATATAAATATGTATCTTAATGCAAAAATTGAAATGAATGACTTTAATCAAAAAAATAAGCTTCTTTTTTGCTGTCTTTTGTAGTGTGATTTCCTTTTCTCAAAATAACTTTATGTTTTTAGGGAGTCAAACAAAAAAACAGGTAGTGCGTTTTAAATTAATAAATAATTTAATTGTTATGCCTGTGTCGGTTAACGGGCAAAAACTATCTTTTATTTTAGATACAGGCGTAGGGAATACCTTGTTATTTAATCTGACAAAAAAAGATAGTTTAAAATTGAATAATGTAAAAAAAGTACTGCTTCGTGGTTTGGGGGGCGGTGCTCCTGTTACGGCATTGATTTCAACAAAAAATGAACTAAAACTTAATACTATTGTAGGAAATAATCAAGATTTGTTTGTTGTTTTAACCGAAGATTTTAATTTGTCAGCAAAAATGGGAACAACTATTCATGGCATTATTGGCTATGATTTATTAAAAGATGTTATTGCTGAAATTAATTATAAAACCTCAAAAATTATTTTTTATAATCCGAAGAAATATCAGCAAAAAAAATGCAGAAAATGTGAAGCATTTCCGCTGCGTTTTTATCGTAAAAAACCTTATATCGATGTTGCCGTTAAAGTTGATACCGTAGGTAATTTGGTAACGCCTGTAAAAATGTTAATAGATACAGGCGGTAGCGATGCGATGTGGTTGTTTGAAAACACAAAACAGGTACTAAAAACTCCAATAAAGCATTTTAATGATGTTTTAGGTGAAGGGCTTAGCGGAACTGTTTACGGAAAACGAAGTAAAATCCCCGCTATTTTGCTGGGTAATTATGAAATTAAGACTCCTACGGTTTCTTTTTTAGATAAAACATCAACCATCAATGCCAGGCGTTTTAAGGAACGAAATGGGAGTATAGGTGGTGCTATTTTAAAGCGCTTTAAAGTTTGGATAGATTATCCGAATAAAAAGCTGCTATTAAAGAAAAATGCGTCTTTAAAAAAAGGTTTTTATTATAATATGAGTGGTTTACAGCTTATTCATGATGGGCAAGAATTGGTAAAAGAAGAAGTTACTGCTAAAAGTGCAACTGCAGATAGTCATCAAAATAATGGGCGTATTATTTCTTTAAGTACAAAATATCAATACAAATTTAAACCTTCTTTTAAAATTGATCAGGTTTTAACCGATTCGCCAGCAGGTAAAGCAGGTTTGCAAAAAGGCGATATTATCAAAAAAATAAATAATAGGGCAGCCTATCAATATGAGTTAGGTGAAATAATAGCGATGTTTCAGCAAAAACCTTCTAAGAAAATAAAAATGACGGTAAAAAGAGGTGAAAAAAATCTTAAATTTGAATTCAGATTAAAACAACGGCTATAAAAAAAGTGCCAATTTTTACATTGGCACTTTTAAGTGTTTTATAAATTTATAAAACTGAATTATAACAGTTTTAACATTATATTATAACGATTTAGCTTTTACAGCAGCATCTTTTTTAGCAATAAAACCTTTAATTTTAATTCTTTTTCTTTTGTTTTTAGCATTCGAAACAACCGTTAAAGTTTTAGAAAAACCTCCTGGTCTTTTTGTGTCGTAAGAAACTTCAATCTGTCCTTTTTGTCCTGGCATAATTGGTGCTTCGGGTTTTTTAGGAACTGTACATCCGCAGGCAGAAATAATATCTTTAATAATAATAGGTTCATCACCAATATTGGTAAATTCAAAGGTACGTTTTCCTTCTGAAGCAATGCCTACTTTTCCGTAGTCAATAGTTTCTGTTTCAAACTTAAATTCTTGTGCGTTTACTGTTAGGGTAATTAAACAAACAGCGATAAATGATAAAATTCTTTTCATAATTAGTAAAGTTAATTTAGGAAATGACTCCGTTACAAATTTAATATTTTTTTAGTTTTAAAAAAAAACCAACACCTAATTTTTTATACTTCTATAGATAATTGTATTTTTGTTTTTTTTAATTCAAAAATAATGCCAAAGCATAAGTAAGTGAATTATTTATGGCATAAATATACATAAAACATATGAATATTCCATCAAAATACGATTCTAAAGAAGTAGAAGGAAAGTGGTACGATTACTGGATGAAACATAATTATTTTCATTCTGAAGTAGATGATCGTGAACCTTACACCATTGTAATACCACCACCTAATGTAACAGGAGTATTGCATATGGGGCACATGTTAAACAACACAATTCAGGATGTTTTAATCCGTCGTGCGCGTTTACAAGGGAAAAATGCGTGTTGGGTTCCTGGAACCGATCACGCCTCAATTGCTACCGAAGCAAAAGTGGTAGCAAAATTAAAAGAACAAGGAATCGATAAAAATGACTTAACTCGTGAAGAATTCTTAGCGCATGCTTGGGAATGGAAAAATGAGTATGGAGGAATCATTTTAGAGCAACTTAAAAAAATCGGTGCTTCTTGTGATTGGGAACGTACCTCTTTTACGATGGATCCTGAAATGTCGGAATCTGTAATTAAAGTTTTTGTTGATTTATATAATAAAGGCTTAATTTACCGTGGTTATAGAATGGTAAATTGGGATCCTGAAGCAAAAACAACGTTATCTGATGAAGAAGTTATTCATGTTGAAAAACAAGGAAATCTTTATTATTTAGAATATAAAATTGAAGGTTCTGACGAAAAATTAACTATTGCAACCACACGTCCTGAAACTATTTTTGGAGATGCTGCAATTTGTATCAACCCGAATGATGAACGTTTTACGCATTTAAAAGGTAAAAAAGCAATTGTACCTTTATGTAACAGAGTTATTCCTATTATTGAAGATGAATATGTCGATGTTGAATTTGGTACAGGATGTTTAAAAGTAACGCCTGCACACGATCAAAACGATAAAGTTTTAGGTGAAAAGCATAAATTAGAAGTAATTGATATTTTTAACGAGGATGCTTCTTTAAATTCTTTCGGATTACATTATCAAGGAAAAGATCGTTTTGTAGCGCGTAAATTAGTAGCTAAAGAACTAGAAGAAAATGGTGTTTTAGTGAAAACGGAAGTCCACATGAATAAAGTAGGAACTTCGGAAAGAACTAAAGCTGTTATTGAACCAAGATTGTCAGATCAATGGTTTTTAAAGATGGAAGATTTAGCAAAACCTGCTATTGAGGCTGTTTTAGGTGAAGATAGCGAGGTTAAATTATATCCAAAGAAATTTGAAAACACGTACCGTCATTGGATGGAAAACATCCGTGATTGGAATATTTCGCGTCAATTATGGTGGGGACAACAAATTCCTGCGTATTTCTATGGCGATGGAAAAGAAGATTTTGTGGTAGCAAATAGCATCGAAGAAGCGGTTGTTTTAGCAAAAGAAAGAACTGGAAAAGCTGATTTAGTTGTAACCGATTTAAAACAAGATGAAGATGCCTTAGATACTTGGTTTTCTTCTTGGTTATGGCCAATGTCTGTTTTTGATGGAATTAATAATCCTGAAAATGAAGAAATCAAATATTATTATCCAACAAACGATTTAGTTACAGGACCAGATATTTTATTTTTCTGGGTAGCTCGTATGATTGTTGCAGGATACGAATATAAAGATGAAAAGCCTTTTGAGAACGTTTATTTAACAGGTTTGGTACGTGATAAACAACGTAGAAAAATGTCTAAATCGTTAGGGAATTCACCTGATGCTTTAAAATTAATTGAAGATTATAGTGCCGATGGTGTTCGTGTAGGATTATTATTAAGTTCTGCTGCGGGGAACGATTTAATGTTCGATGAAGATTTATGTAAGCAAGGAAAAGGGTTTTCAAATAAAATTTGGAATGCTTTTCGTTTAGTTACAGGTTGGGAAATTGATGCAACTATTGAACAGCCTGAATCAGCAAAAATTGGTTTAGAATGGTATAATGCAAAGTTTCAAACTGTGTTAGCTGAAATTGAAGATCATTTTTCTAAATATCGTTTATCGGATGCTTTAATGGCAATTTATAAACTAATTATGGATGATTTTTCTTCATGGTTATTAGAAGCTGTAAAACCAGCATATCAGCAACCAATTGACAAGAAAACATTTGATGCGGTAATTGCTATTTTTGAAGATAATTTAAAAGTATTACATCCGTTTATGCCTTTCTTATCCGAAGAAATTTGGCAACATATTACTGACAGAACGCCAGAAGAAGCGTTAATTATTGCTAAATATCCTGAGTTTAAAAAAGTAGATACGGCAATTATTAGTGAATTTGAATTTGCTACGGATGTTGTATCAGGAATTAGAACTATCAGAAAAAATAAAAATATTTCTTTTAAAGATGCTGTTGAATTATCAGTGGTAAATAATGAAAATTTCACCAATAAATTTGATGTTTTAATTGAAAAATTAACCAACGCATCAACAATTAACTATGTTTCTGAAAAAGTTGACGGAGCTTCGTTTAGGGTAAAATCGAACCAATATTTTATTCCTGTTGCTGAAGAAGAAATTGATGTAGAGGCAGAAACCATTAAGTTAAATGCTGAATTAAAAAGAGCAGAAGGTTTCTTATTCGGAATTCAAAAGAAATTATCAAATGAGCGTTTTGTAAGCAATGCACCAGATCAGGTAATTGTTATTGAACGTAAAAAAGAATCAGATACTTTAGCGAAGATTGAAACTATTAAAAGTAGTTTAGCTTCTTTAAAATAATCTTTAAAAAGATTCTTTTAGTGTATAAAAAAAACCTCGATAATTTTATAATTATCGAGGTTTTTTGTGTTTATTTTGATTCGTTTTTATTAATAATATCGCCAGAACCAACTTTCTGAGTCAACTAAAGAGTTTTCAAAATAGCTGTTAAATTAATATTTCCATCCCCACTAATTGAAATTTTTTCAGAATATAATACGCTGTATTATACATTGCTTTATAATAGTTGTTATAGATTTGCATTTGTGCAGTGCTATCTCCTTTTTTACAGCGAACTATTAGTTGGTCGATATGTGTTTTTTTAGTCTTTAAAGCTATCATTCTATAATAGAGACTGTTCGGTTTTTGAATTGTGACAGTTTATTTAAAAGTATAAAAAAAGTGTTAAATTTTGAATAAAAGAGGAATGTAATTTATTGTGAAATTAACAATATCACAGCAAAACAGGGCATATAAACGAATCAAAATATGTATATTTGGCATAATGATTGACAGTATAAAAATTATAGAATGCCCACGAGATGCAATGCAGGGAATAAAAAGTCATTTTATTCCTACCCAGGCAAAGGTTAAATATATCAATTCGCTACTAAAAGTAGGTTTTGATACGATTGATTTTGGAAGTTTTGTATCGCCTAAAGCAATCCCTCAAATGAGAGATACTGCTGCGGTTTTATCACAGTTAGATTTATCAAAAACAACGAGTAAATTATTGGCAATTGTAGCCAATGTAAGAGGTGCAAACGATGCCGCTCAATTTGAAGAAATTAATTATTTAGGCTATCCTTTTTCGATATCTGAAAATTTTCAAATGCGAAATACGCACAAAACAATTGAACAATCGTTAGATACTTTAAAAGAAGTATTATCAATCGCGAACAGAAGTAATAAAGAGGTTGTAACGTATATGTCAATGGGTTTTGGAAACCCTTATGGTGATCCTTGGAATGTAGATATTGTAGGTGAATGGACCGAAAAACTAGCTAATTTAGGCGTTAAAATAGTATCATTATCAGACACGGTTGGTAGCTCAACGCCTGAGGATATAAGTTATTTGTTTTCAAATTTAATACCGAGTTATCCGGCAATTGAATTTGGTGCTCATTTACATACAACGCCTGTAAAATGGCACGAAAAAGTAGATGCAGCTTTTAAGGCAGGGTGCAAGCGTTTTGATGGCGCTATTATGGGCTACGGAGGTTGCCCAATGGCTAAGGATGAATTAACAGGTAATATGCCAACAGAAAAATTATTATCTTATTTTACGGTTCAAAAAGCAGTGACCAATATAAAACCAATGAGTTTTGAAAGTGCTTACAATAAAGCGCTTGAACTTTTTTAAAAAAAAATATGAAATTTAAAAATATACTTTTTTTCTTTTTAACTCTTTTTTGTCAAGCTCTTTTTTGTCAAGATTCAATTGATGAACGAATAGGAGTGTGGCAAATAAATAAAGGAGTTTTAGTTATTAATAAGTCAAATAAAAATGATTTAGCAAATGATTACTGGAAGGAATTTTATCGAATTTTCCCTAAAGAATTAACAACAAAATACATTAAACGCCTAGTTTTAATGACCGATGGCGAACAAGAAAAAGTAGGTGCATTGGTATCGTTAAATTCTAGAAACGATAAATGGCAATTAGAAATAGATGTTAAAGATGTAAATTTAAAAACCAGGGATAAAAAAATATTGTACGAATCTGTTTATACCATGGTGCATGAATTTGGGCATTTATTAACACTAAATAAAACCCAAATAAGACCTACAAATAAAAGAAAACAAGAAGAGGGAGAGTTGTATTTAACTCATGAAGGTGAGGCGTATCGAAAAAGTTATATCAATAGGTTTGTAAATTTATTTTGGAAAGGGAAATTATTAAACCGATGGGATGTTATTCAGCGAGATTATTGCTATACAGAAGCAAATTGTGTTGATAAACTATTTGATTTATACCAAGATAATTCATCTGAATTTTTAACAGATTATGCTGTTGAAAGCCCCGAAGAAGATATTGTTGAAAGTTGGACAGCATTTGTTTTAAGACCAAGAATAAGAAAGCCTAGAACCATTGCGCATAAAAAAAGAAATTTCTTCTATCAATTTCCTGAATTAGTAGCATATCGTAAAATAATTAGACAAAACACGCGTAAATACCTTCATTAGGGTGTTTTTTATTGTCGTAATGATTTTGTGGAAAATTAAGTATCAAAAATAAATCAATGAAACAATTTAAATTCGTATTATTAGCCATAGCAACTGCGCTTGTTGTTAGTTGTGGTTCTTCAAAGCATGCACAAAAGGGTTTTAAAAAGAACTCAAATACGGCATATCTATTTAAAAAAGATTCTTTAAAAACATATTTTAATATCTTACAATTAAACGATGTTTATGAAATAGCACCCATTCAAAGTGGTAAGTTTGGTGGAATGGCACGCGTAGAAACAGTGCATCAAAACTTAAAAAAAGAAACTGAAAATACGATGCTAGTTTTGGCAGGCGATTTTTTAAATCCATCATTAATAGGAGCTATGAAAGTTGACGGATCTCGTGTTAGAGGTCAGCAAATGGTGGAGGTAATGAATGCGATGAATTTTGATTTAGTTGCCATTGGTAATCACGAATTAGACTTAAGTTATACGCATTTACAAGAGCGATTAAATGAAAGTCATTTTGATTGGATTTCATCAAATGTATTGCATAATAAAAATGGACAACATCATTATTTTCATAAAGTAATCAACGGAAAAAAAGAAAGCTTAGAAGATTCATATATCAGAGAATTTTTAAACCCTGATGGTTCAACACTAAAGGTTGGTTTTATTAGTGCTTGTATTGCATCAAACCCAAAAAGTTACGTGTATTATGGTGATGTGTATCAAGAAATAAAAAGAGCTTATAATGAAATAAAAGACCAGGTAGATATTGTTGTAGGTTTAACACATTTAAGTTTAGAACAAGATAAAAAAGTAGCCGAATTATTACCGAATATTCCGTTAATAATGGGAGGGCATGAGCATACCAATAGTTATGATAATGTAGGAAATGTTATTGTTGCTAAAGCAGATGCCAATGCTAAAACAGTTTATATTCACCGTTTTGAATACGATCCTTTAACTAAAAAAGTTCAATTAAAATCAGAATTAAAAGAAATTAATGATAAAATTCCTTCGGATAAAAAAGTAGGTGTTATTGTTGATAAATGGCAAACTGTTTTAAAGAACAAAATTCAAGATATTGTATCGAATCCTTATCAGGTAATTTATAAAACTAAAATTCCTTTAGATGCTAGAGAAACACCTATTAGAAGCAGGCAAACAAATATGGGCGAAATTATAGCAAATTCAATGAGTTTTGCATATAATAATACTGTTGATTGCGCTTTAATAAATGGTGGTTCTGTTCGTATTGACGATGCCTTAGTAGGAGCCATAAGTGTGATAGATATTTTTAGAGTTTTACCCTATGGAGGAGCTATTTTAAAAGTTAAAATTAAAGGAAGCTTATTAAAAGAAGTATTAGAATATGGTGAAAATTCATCAGGTACAGGAGCTTATTTACAGCGTTATAACGCAACAAAAATAGGCGATACTTGGACAATTGGCTCAGAAAGTATTAATGAAAATAAAATATATAGCGTTGCTTTTTCTGATTATTTACTAAAAGGACTTGATATCCCTATGTTATCAGAAAAAAACACTGGAATTCTTAGTGTTTATAGGCCCGAAAACACGGCGCTAAGTGCTGATATTAGAAAGGCGGTAGTTGAGTATCTTAAAAAGAAGTAATTTTCTTTTAATTAGTAAGTTAAGCCTTTTTTAAGTGAAAGTGAATTTTATTTAAAATAAGTCTTAATAAAATTTGTTAAATTAGATTTGTTGTATAAATTTGCATAAAAAATACTAAATATAAAATAAGATGAAAAAAGTTGTTCTATCAATATTTGCAGTTTCTGCATTGTTAATGACCTCATGTACTGAAGAAACAAGCCCTGTTCCTGAAGTCCCTGAAGTAGTTACTCCTGAGGTTGTAAAAGCACCATCAGTATATGAATTTTCAAGAGGTGATAAAAGTACCGTAAGCTATTCAGGTCAACAAACCCGTTTAGATATGCATACACAATTAAAATCAGCATTAGGAGCTGCTTCAACAGCAAAGGTTGATGCAACTGTTTTAAATGCAATGTTTAATCATAAAGAAGGCGTAGCTGATTTTAAAGATGGTTTGGTTTTTGATACTGCTGCTTTAAACGCTTCTTCTAAAAATATTTCAGGAGCTACCGCTTATAGTAAAGATTATAGCGAAGAGGTAAAAACATTTATAAACTCAATTTTTACAGAAGCTGCTAAAAATTCAGGTACAGAAGTTCTGGCTTCAAAAGGAACTGCCGGAATTATGAATAGAAAGGCAGACGGTTCTAAAAAGATTTTAGTAGATGCTAATGGTTTTGAATACGTTCAGGAGTTTTCTAAGAGTTTAATGGGGGCTATGGAATTAGACCAAATTGTAAACAAATATTTAACCACACCTAAATTAGAAGTAGAAAACGATAAGAATAAAGAAGGGAAAGACTATACAGCAATGGAGCACCATTGGGATGAAGCTTTCGGATATTCTGCATTAAGTCATGACGCTTTAGCAATTGCTGATAAAGCAGCTTTAAAAGCAGGTGATTATGCTGCAAACTACCGTTTCTGGGGTGGATATATTTATAGTGCCGATGCTTCTGAAGCAGGTAAAGGTGTTAAAAATAAAGTAATGAATGCTTTCTTAGAAGGTCGTCAAGCAATTGCTAACAAGAAATACGAAGTTAGAGATGCACAAGCTGCTATCATTAAAAAAGGATTGTCGTTAGTATGTGCTATTCGTGCAGTACATTACTTAAATGCTGGTATTGCAAATGTAAATTCTACGGATGATGCTCAAGCACAAGCAGATGCTTTTCACGCATTATCAGAAGGTTTAGGTTTTGTATATAGTTTACAGTTTACAAATAATGGTTCTGACAACCCTTATTTTACAAAAGCTGAGGTAGCTGCAATGGTTGCTAAATTAAAAGCAAATGGTGGTTTATATCAAGATGGTATTGAAGCTGTATTAAAAGAATTATCAGAGAAAATAGCTAAGAAATTTGGTTTTACTGTTGCTCAAGCATAATATTTTTTAAAAATTTGTATAATATAAATAAGCACCTTTCTTTGTAAAGGTGCTTATCTAGTAAATAAAAAGAACCAATGAAAGTACTTAAAATATTAACAAGCGCACTGCTTTTAGTGTTAATGCTTAGTTGTGCTAGTGAAGCGACCAAAGAAGAGAAGGTAGATGAAAAGCAAATGGAATTATTTTTAACCAATATGGTTGATGTCAATATAATTCCTGCTTTTACGAATTTTGGAACAGAACTGAGTAAATTAAATACGAGTTTTACAACATTTTCAACAGCAAGCACTAAAGAAAATTTAGCCGCAGTTAAAGCTCAGTATATAAATACGGCTATTGCTTGGCAAAAAGCTGGTTTATATGAAGGAGGCTCAGGAACTAGAGTAGGACCTTCTGTAGTGACTTATTTAAATCGTTTTGTAAATGTTTTTCCTACCGATAAACAAACTATTGATGAACTTGTAGGGCTTCAAGAAAAGGATGATTCTAATTATAGTCTTTCTTCAAATTTTAAAATTCAAGGATTAGCTGCCTTAGATTTATTATTTTATGACAGTAGTGTTGATGTGTTAGCGGAGTTTTCTGGAGAAAATAAAAACAAGCGTGTTGGGCATGTAACTGCTATTTTAGCTAAAATGATTGAAAAAAATAACGATGTTGTAAGTGGATGGAAAAAAGAACGTGCTAGTTTTATTTCAAATACTTCTATGGCTGCCAACGGGTCGTTTAATAAAATATTAAATGCGTTTTCTGAATATTACGAACAGAAAATCCGTAAAGCAAAATTAGGTGGTCCTTTAGGGAAGTTTACTCAAGGACAAGAATATCCAAAAGATATTGAAGCGCTTTATAGTAAGCAATCTAAAAAATTATTAGTAGCGGCACATTTAGCAATACTTAATTTTTATGAAAATGGAAAAGCACTAAGTTTAAAAACATTATTAAAACAAACGGCTGTTAAAAGTAAAATATCTGGTAAATTATTATCAGATGAGTTATCAGATAAATTAAATGCTGTACAAACTAAGTTAGTCGCAATTCCTGCTACCGACTTTGAAACATTAGTTAAAAAGAAAGATCCTTCTTTGAACCAAGCATATACTTCTTTTGTAACGGTTGTAGCGATGATAAAATCAGAAGTTATTCCTGCATTTGAAGGTACTATAAACTATGTAGATTCTGACGGAGATTAAAGGATATTTAAATGATTAATACTAGCAGCTTATTAAATACTTAAAAAATGTCTTTAAACGAAGTGATTAATATACTAGAGGAGGTGTTAAAAATACCTTTTTTATACCTACTAAATCCACGGAAAAGAATTTACTTTTTGTATTTGGCGAGTGCTATTGTATTGGCATATTATATGTACACTAAAAATAAGATCAAAAGCTCTTTTTGGTCTTATTTATTTCCTTTAAAAAATTGGAAAAGCAGTTCGGCTTATACCGATTATGGGCTGTTGTTTTTTAATGCTTTTGTAAAAGTACTTTTGCTAGCGCCTTATTTTGTTTTCGGCTTATACATCGCTTTTTATACCAAAGAATACTTTCTTACTCAATTTGGTGAAACTCACTGGAAGGTATCTCAATTCACCGTCTTACTTACTTACACTTTTGCAATGACTTTGGTAAACGATTTTATGTCGTTTTTAATTCATTATATTTTTCACAAAGTGCCTTTTTTATGGGAGTTTCATAAAATTCATCATTCGGCAACACATTTAAATCCGCTAACACAATACCGATTACACCCTGTAGAGTTGATTATTAATAACATCAAAAGTATTTTAATATTCGGGCTTATAACAGGTTTTTTTGACTATATTTCTTTTGTTAAAATAAGCAAATTAACTTTTATAGGAGTAAATATATTTAGCTTTATTTTTTTATTCTTTGGATCAAACCTTCGACACTCGCATATTAAACTTACCTATTTTAATTTTTTAGAATATATTTTTATCAGCCCTTTTCAGCATCAAATTCATCATAGTAATAACCAAGAACATTTTGATAAAAATATGGGATCAAAACTAGCCCTTTGGGACTGGCTTTTTGGTACCTTATTACGATCAGAGCAAGTAGGAAATATTTCGTACGGCTTAGGTTTAGGCGATGATAAAAATTATAATACTTTTTTAAAAAATTTATATAAACCATTTACCAACCTTTTTTTTCAAATAAAAGGTTTAATTTTACGCTTTTATAGCTCAAAATAAATTATGAAAATTACTAGAAAAATTGCTGTAACACTAAGTTGTTTATTAAGTACTTGCTTATATTCACAATTTAAAATATCAGGGAAGATTACCAATCAAAAATCAAATTCTGCCATAAAAAATGTAACTGTTTATATTAATAAAGCAGGTGATTTATGGCAAAATTCAAAAGGAAATTATGTAATATCAGATCTAAAACCAGGAGATTATGAACTGGCTTTTTATTCGGAAGATTATCATATTTTAAATAAAAAAGTAACTATTGAAAATGAAAATATCGTTTTAAATGCTTCTTTAAAAAAATTAGAAGAATATTTATCCGAAGTAGTAATAACAGCCCATAAAAAAAAGGTTTTTAGCTTACAAAAACTGCAAGATGTACAAGAGGTTGCTATTTATGCAGGTAAAAAAAGTGAGGTTGTTTTACTAGGAAATACCATCGCCAATTTAGCGACCAATAATGCCCGTCAAATATATTCAAAAGTTGCAGGTTTAAATATCTGGGAAAGCGATGGTGGCGGACTTCAACTAGGAATTGGTGGTAGAGGTTTAGACCCAAACAGAACCTCTAATTTTAACGTGCGTCAAAACGGATATGATATTAGTGCCGATGCTTTAGGATATCCTGAAAATTATTACACACCGCCAACAGAAGCCTTAGAAAAAATTGAAATTGTTCGTGGTGCAGCATCATTACAATACGGTACACAGTTTGGAGGATTGCTAAATTTCAAACTTAAAAAACCTAATAAAAATAAAGAATTTAGCTTGTCGTCAAGGCAAACACTTGCTTCATTTGGCTTGTTTAATTCGTTCAATACTATTAGTGGAACGGTTGGTAAAGTGGGGTATATTGGGTATTTAAACTACAAACGTGGCGATGGCTACAGACCAAATTCTGATTTTAATCAATACAATGCCTTTGCAGGTGTTTATTCGCAATTAAATAAAAAATCGAAACTAGGCGTAGAGCTTACCTATATGGAATATTTGGCGCATCAATCTGGAGGATTATCAGAGACTATGTTCGATAAAAACCCAAAACAATCTAACAGAGCTAGAAACTGGTTTGAAGTAAGATGGTTGTTATCAGCACTACATTTTGACCACAAGTTTTCAAACCAAACCAAGCTTAACCTTAGAGCTTTTACTTTAAATGCAAGCCGAAAAGCCGTTGGTTTTCGTCATTATGAACCTGAAGCAGCAGATCCTGTTTTATCAGATGCTCCTGCCGAACGTGAATTGATTGTAGGTAATTTTAAAACCTTTGGGGCGGAAGCTCGTTTATTACATCATTATGATTTATTTAACAGTGAAGCCACCTTTTTAGCGGGTGCTCGTTATTATCAAGGTAATAATACAGGAAAACAAGGTTTAGGAACCGATAAAACCGATGCTGATTTTAAATTTATTTCTTTAGATAATTATATAAAAAAAAGTTTTTATGATGAAATAACAATTAATAGTTCATCGTATAAATACCCGAATAAAAACGCGGCTGTTTTTATCGAAAATATAATAAAGGTAAGTGATGAATTATCATTTACACCAGGTGTTCGTTTTGAAAATATCAATACAAAAGCAATTGGAAGTTATAGAAATATAAAATCGAATATTGCTGGTGATATCCGTTCTGATGTAACCAAAGAAGAGCATAGAAGTTTGTCACGTAACTTCTTTTTATTAGGATTAGGAACCAGTTATAAGCCTACAGATAAATTAGAATTATACGCAAATTTCTCTCAAAATTATAGATCAATTACTTTTAGTGATATTCGTGTAGTAAGCCCAAATTCGTTGGTGGACCCTAATATAGAGGATGAAAAAGGATTCTCTGTCGATCTAGGTTTAAGAGGTAAATTGGTGAATGTGCTTAAATTTGATGTAACAGGTTTTTACTTAAATTACGACAATCGTCTTGGTGATATTTTAGGAGCAGATCCAAATAGTGGAATTTTAAAACGTATTAGAACCAATGTTGGTAGTGCCGATATTTTAGGCGTTGAATCGTTAGTGCAATGGAAAGTATTGCCTACTTTTAATGTAGAGTCAAACGACCATGATTTGAGTGCTTTTGTAAATTTAGCGGTAATAAAATCGAAATATACCAAACAATATTACCCAACATCAGTTAAAAGTATTGAAGGGAATCAAGTAGAATTTGTGCCTGCGGTAAACTTAAAAACAGGATTGCAATACCGTTATAAAAAACTTGGAACTTCGTTACAATACAGTTATTTATCAAAACAATTTACCGATGCGTCAAATGCTTTAGCGCAAGGAGGTAATGGAACGGTTGGTGAAATTCCTTCTTTTCAAATTATGGACCTATCGTTTAGCTATGATTATTCAAAAAGATGGAGTTTTGAAGCAGGGGTAAATAATATGCTAAACAATTCTTACTTTACCCGTAGAGCAACAGGATATCCAGGACCAGGAATTATACCTTCTGACCCAAGATCTTTTTACGGAACTATTGAATTTAAATTATAAATTCAAATCAATTTAAGATTAAAGTAAAGCGTTTCTGTTTTTTATAAAATAGAAACGCTTTTTTTAAAATTAGCGGCCTTTTTTCAATAAAAAATGCAAAAAAAAACATATTTAGACATACAAACAAATGCGGCTCCTTTAGCGGTTTTTAGACTGTTATTCGGTATTATGATGCTTGCCAGTATTGTACGATTTTGGTATAACGGATGGATAGAAACATTATATATTGACCCTGAATTTCATTTTTCATACGATGGTTTTCAATGGATAAAACCCTTAGGTCAATACACCTATTTACTGTTTTTTATCTGCGGATTATCAGCCATTTTTATAGCCTTTGGATATAAATATCGCTTGGCAATAATTACGTTTTTTTTAAGTTTCACTTATATTGAATTGATTGATAAAACCACCTATTTAAACCATTATTATTTTATAAGTGTACTTAGTTTTTTGTTGGTTTTTTTACCCGCAAATGCCCGTTTTTCACTAGATAGTTTTATTGCTAAAAAATCCTATAAAAACGTACCTAAATGGACCATTGATAGTATAAAATTGTTATTAGGGATTGTTTATTTTTATGCAGGATTGGCAAAACTAAATTCCGATTGGTTGCTAAGAGCACAGCCTTTAAAAATTTGGCTGCCATCAAAATTTAATTTCCCGTTAATTGGCGGTAATTTAATGCAACAAGAATGGTTTTGTTATGCAATGAGTTGGAGTGGTGCTGCCTATGATTTAACTATTCCTTTTTTATTACTTTGGAAAAAAACACGTTTATTGGCGTTTACAGTAGTTGTGTTTTTTCATGTTTTTACCCGTATTTTATTTCCTATCGGGATGTTTCCTTTTATTATGATTATAGCAACATTAATCTTTTTTGACGCTACATTTCATGAGAAAATAATTGGTTTTATCCGAAGAAAAATAAAAAATCCTTTGGATAAAATAAGAATAAAACATATTGAAAATTATCAATATACAAGCCATTTAAAAAAGCAGGTTATTACAGGGATTGTTGCTGTTCTTTTAGTGTTTCAAGTATTGTTTCCATGGCGATATTTAGCTTATCCTGGTGAATTATTTTGGACAGAAGAAGGTTTTCGTTTTTCATGGCGAGTAATGCTAATGGAAAAAGTAGGTTATGCTAATTTTAAAATTGTAGATCGTAAAACAGGAGCATTTTTTTATGTAGATAATCGCATGTTTTTAACTTCATTTCAAGAAAAACAAATGAGTTTTCAACCCGATTTTATACTAGAATACGCTCATTACTTAGGCAATCATTTCAAGGATAAAGGGCATGAAAATATAGCTGTATATGTGGAGAGTTATGTAACGCTTAATGGTCGTTTAAGTGCTCCTTATATAAACTCGAAAGTAAATTTATACCAAGAAAAAGAAAGTTTTAAACATAAAAAATGGATTCTACCATTTACCAGCGATATCAAAATTAATGGGCTTTAAGTACTTTTTAAATTCATCTGAAAAAAAATATAACATCATTTAAAATAAAAAAAAGTATAAAATTTAAAATACTTATTATAGAATCAATCTAAATAATTACATTTGTTTACGTTTAATTAATGTATAATAACAGGGTAATGATTAACGGCTAAAAATATAAATTGGGCGTTAAAGTAACTAATAAAAATAGTATCAAAATAAAAATAAATATGAAAAATATAGTAGCAATTTTAATGATTACAGCACTTTTTAGTTCATGTAAAAATGATCAGAAAAAAGCCGCAGCAAAACAACAAGAAGTAAACGTTTATACACACCGTCATTATAAAGCAGATCAGGAATTGTTTGCCAAATTTGAAAAACAAACAGGCATCAAAGTAAATGTAACCAATGCAAAAGCCGATGAGCTAATGCAAAAAATGACCATCGAAGGAGCGCAATCGCCAGCAGATGTATTAATAACTGTTGATGCAGGGCGTTTGGTAAGAGCAAAAAAGAAAGGATTATTGCAGTCGGCAAGCTCATCAATTTTAGAAAAAATAATTCCTACGCATTTAAAAGATGCCGATAATAACTGGTTTTCGTTAACAAAAAGAGCCCGTATAATGGTGTATAATCCTGAAAAAGTAAGCCCTGAAGATTTATCAACTTACCAAGCTTTAACCGATGATAAATGGAAAAATAAAGTATTAATTCGTTCATCAGGGAATATCTATAATCAATCATTATTAGCTTCTATTATTGCTAATAATGGCGAAGAAAAAGCCGGAGAATGGGCTAAAGGAATCGTAGCAAATATGGCACGTTCACCAAAAGGAAACGACCGTGATCAAGTAAAGGCAGTCGTTGCTGGCGAAGGAGATGTAGCCATTGTAAATACCTATTATATTGGTAAATTATTAAACTCAAAAAACCCTGACGAGGTAAATGCAGCAAAAGGAATTAAATTGTTTTTTCCTAACCAAAATGGTAGCGGAACACATATAAACGTAAGTGGAGCAGGGGTTGCTAAATATGCGCCAAACAAAACAAATGCGATTAAATTTATTGAATTTTTGGTAAGTAAAGAATCGCAAGAAGTATTTGCAAAGGCTAATTATGAATATCCAGTAAATAAAGAAGTTGTTCCTTCTGATTTATTAAAATCGTGGGGAACTTTTAAAGAAGATAAGTTATCGTTAACAAAATTAGGTGAAAACAATAAAAAAGCAGTTTTAATTTTTGATAAAGCACAGTGGAAATAAATATATTTATTTATGCGTTGTGTTCAATTAAAAAAAATAGACAAATGAAATACTTTTTTAGAATTATTCTAGTTTTTACAATTCTTACATCTTGTAATAAAACTGACAAATTAAAAGGTTTTGAAAAACGAATTTCTAATCTTGAAAATCAGAATAAAATATTAGTTGACAGACTGAATTATATTAATACTGAATTTATAAAACCTTTTAAGATTTATGAAGAAATAGTTTTAACTGAATTGGAAAATCCTCCTAATCAAATAATATCAGATTATGACTTTTTAATAAAAAATTATCCTAATTCATTTTGGAAACACGAAGCAAAAAATAGAATTGAAAATATTAAAAGGCGAAAAAAATATTGGTCTAAAAAAAATGGATGGAAGTTACCAGAAAAACCTAAGAAACTAGAATTGACTGAGATAATTAAATCGTCATCGAAATTACTCGAAAAAATAGAGTACCCAGCACCACCGATAGAAATAATTGACCCAACTATTAGTTGCCCTGGATGTTAAAACAACTGCACACAACAAAAGCTATAATTAATACGAGGTTTAGTGCTTAATCGAAAATTCAGTTTTTTAATAACCATAGCCGAGACGTCAGACTGTCTAAAAACTATTTATTCAATTTTTTATACATGGTAAAATAGAATATAAATGATTTATTTAAGCTTTTCCTAATTGAAATATGCTATAAATTAAAATAATTGACAATTTTACATAAAAAACAGGTGGTTTCTATTTAATAATAAAAAATTAATCGGTTTTTATACAGACTGACGTTAGTAATAATTCAAAAAAAATTAAATAAAAAAAACAATGAATGATTTAATTCAACAAGCAAATGACTTTATGATAACTAATCCTGAATATGGTTATTTGTTGGTGGCAGTAGTTCTCCTAATTTTTTCATTGGGTAGTTTTAAAAAATATAATTGGGCTATTTCACCTGGAAGTAGTTACCAACGTTTTTTATATAGTACAATGGGAGAAAAATGGTTTAGTATTATAATGGGGTGTGGTTTTTTAATAGGTAGCCTAGGAGCATTGGGCGGTTTTTTACTTTCTAAATAAATTTTAAACATAATTAATAATAAAAACAAATAAAATGGGCTTTACAGATTTTTTAATGAATATAATGCAAAAGTTTTCACCTGTTGATCTTAGTCTTGAGAGATACACTCAGAAAGAGTTAACAGGTATGAAAAAACAAGGATATAAAGTAGAGGAAGTACAAAAGTACTTAGATTTATATGAAAAAGGAGAACACCCAAAACAAATAAAAGGGGCTATACGAATTGAAAAGAACAGAATAAAAAATCAATCAAAAAGATTACGTTTTGAAGAGTTATCAGAAACAGATTTATTATTAGAAGAAATCCCTAACCCTACTGATTTAAGTAAATTAAAACCTTTTTTAACTATTCCTATCAATCAAAATATGGAAATTATAAAAAAGAGTTTAAATGGTGATGCTAACAACGAAAAATCTTTTATAGGTGGTCAATTAGCACTTACTTCTGTAGTGCAAGCTGCTCCTGAATTTTGGGAAAAAGAAGGTGAAATACAATATGCTGCTTTTGTTTTTACTTATATAGAAAAAGGAAATTTTAGTAATAATACTAAATTTTTGAAAAAAATATGCAGTATGCTAAATGATTTTAGAGATGAAGATAACTGCCCAGAAGCTATATCTAGAGAAATGAAAAAATTATACAATGATTTAAATTCTCCGAAATCAGAGTTTCACGTACACATTGATCAGAGCTTATTAGATTTTTATCAGTTTGATTTTGAGGGAAACAGAGTCATATCAAGCGATATTATTGTAGCTACAAGCTATAAAATTCAGACAGAAAAAGATTCATTACCGAATAAATCTTTCCCATCAGATGGAATACTCCCTCTTATTTGTTTATCTGAAAAAAAGAAAAATGGAAAAGAATATCCATATTTTAAATTTGTAAATGGTGAATATTATAAACTATAGCAATAAATAATGATAGTCAAAAGATTTTCTATAAAAATATTTTTTGACTATCATTAATGCAAAAAAAACTGTGAAAAAACTGTGAGTAACAAAATCTAGTGCTTCAAAACTGCAACAAACCATATAAAACGTTGTACCACGTTATGAAAAACGAATCTCATATATTTAGACCTAACCAATTAAAAACCTTGATTTTATTTTTAGCTAGCTCTGCTTTTGTTGTAATTGGAGTTTTTATCCTAGATTCAGACCCTAAAATTGGCTGGGGTAATATTATTTTTTTCGGGCTTGGAGTGATTGTTTCATTAATTCAATTTTACCCCAATTCTACATATTTAAAATTGACTGATGGCGGATTTGAAGTTAAAGTTTTGTTTCGTTCTAATTTTACAAAATGGACTGATATAAAAGGCTTCAGACAAGGGAAAATCAAAGGTAATAAAATGATTTTTTTTGATTATACTGACAATCATAAAAAGTGGAATAATGGAAAAAAAGTAGCTAAGTTTTTGTCTGGAAAGGAGGGGGCTATTCAATCCTCTTATAATATTTCTACTGATAAACTGATAGAACTAATGACTGAATACAAGCGGAAAAGTAAAAATATGGTTCAACAGGGTGTATAATTGCTTTGGTCGTTGCTTATTTGGAAAATTTCTTCGGAATTTTCTCAGGTTTTTATTTGTTTACTAAATTAGTAACTTAACCATGCAACTAAACATACAGGACACATTGGCGGTAATTCCCCAGGTCAGAAATCGATTAGTTTTCAAAACAAAAAGTTACTTTTGTGAAAAAAATTTAAAAATTCCAGAGTATCTAAATTATAGCAAATTTAAATAAAAGATGAAATCAATTAAAGTAATCATATTGTTGACTGTTATTGGCTTGATAGTTATCGGATGCAAACACAATTCAAAAGAACAAGAAAGACAAGAAAAGGGCGTTGTTGCAACAACTGATTTTTCAGGAAATTATGTAACTGCCTCTTATAAAAAACGTAGTGAAGGTTACGATTGGATTGCCGTTTCAGTAGCGCAAAATTCAGCAGAAGAAATTTATATTTCTGTTCGGTCTCGTGCTGATGGTAAAAAACCAACCTGTACTTTTGACACTGTAGCAAAAAAGGCGGGTAATAATACTTTCAAAACGTTGACAAATGGAAAAATAATTTTATTCTCCTTTAAAGATAATAAGATTTCAATATCAACGGAAAAATTTGAAAACAGGCTAATTTTAAATTTCTACTGTTCTGGAGGAGGAAGTTTAGCAGGAGACTATGAAAAAATCAACGAATCTTTAGATAAAACACAAATTGATAAAAAATAATTTTTTATAGAATTATAGCGTTAAAAAAATGAACTATGAAAGAATATTTTAATGATATTGAATTTAAGGTAAAAGACAATTTAAAGCTTAAAAGTAACTTGAAAAATTACTTTGAAAGTGATGGTTTTATAGCGGTTGAAAATGAAAAAGATCAACTGCTTTTTATTAAAAAAAGCACTTTATTAGACGGTTGGAAACTAAATATTTTAAATTGGGAGGCAAAAATTAATATTGAAGTAAAACAAAAGGACAACGTAGTAATTCATCATAATGTTAAAACCAAAGGTTTTGGGTTTATTACACCTGTAGCATTTTCCAGGTTATTTGAAAAATATTTGTATCATTTAGAAAGCTATATAAACAATAACGAATGTTATAAAAGCAAGAATATCGAGTTAATAAAGTTAGGAAAGATAAAAATGTTAAAATATATAGCATTGTTAATTTTAGGGATTTTTACAGGACTTTGTTTAGGGGATATTTTAGAGAATATGACAGGAATAGAATTACTCGGATATTTAGGGATTATTATTGGTTTTAAGAGTACTGAAATGATGATCAATAAATACCTAATTAAAAAAAATACGTTACAGCATTCTGTATAAAAACTAACCAAACGTTAAATTAATTTTTGTGAAAAATAAGTTTCAAAACATTCGAAGAGATGCAAGCAAGTGGTCAATATTTTTATTGATCATTGTTTTGTTTGTTGCCATACCAATACTAACGGTTTTTATCAATTTATTTTATGGACCTGGCGAAACCTGGGGTCATTTTTTAGAACATTTACTGCCAAATTATCTTAAAAATTCACTGATATTAATTATCGGGACGAGTATTTTAACCTTATTTTTTGGTATTTCATCTGCTTGGGTTGTTTCACGATATCATGTTCCGTTTAGAAAACAATTAGAGTGGTTGTTAATTATTCCGTTGGCAATTCCGTCTTATATTACAGCCTATGCCTATGCTGGTATTTTTGATTATGGCGGTATTGTAGCAAAAGTGTTTAGCTTAAAAATTGATGTAATGAATCATGCAGGGTTAATTTTTGTACTCAGTATTTCGTTATATCCGTATATATATGTAGCCTCGAGAGCTTTCTTTTTAAATCAATCGAATAATATTATTGAGGCTTCAAAATTATTAGGCGCAAGTGAACGAAAAACCTTTTTTAAGTTGATTTTACCCTTAGCACGCCCTGCATTTGCAGGTGGTTTGGTGTTGGTTTTAATGGAGGTTTTAAACGATTATGGTGCTGCTAAATATTACGGGATAAGCACTTTTACAACGGGTATTTTTAGGGCTTGGTTTTCATTAGAAGAACCAGAAACGGCTATTTATTTATCGGCAATTTTAGTGATTATTATCTTTTTATTAATTACAGCCGAAAAATGGCAACGCCGAAAAATAGGCTATTTTAATGCCACTAAAAATCATCAGAAAGTAACTAGAGAATCGGTTTCAAAACGCTTAAGAATAACGTTTTTTATGATCGCATTTACACCTGTTTTATTTGGGTTTTTACTGCCTTTTATGCAGTTATTATATTGGGCATTTTTAACCTATAAAGAGGTTTTTACATCCGAATTTATAACGATTGCTTTTCAAAGTTTTGGTATTGCTACAATATCGGCATTTACCACGGTTGTTTTTGCCTTGCTTTTGATATTTTTATCAAAATGGAATCGATTATCAATACTAAAATCGATTGCAAAAATAGGGGTTTTAGGTTATGCAATTCCAGGCGCTGTAATTGCGGTGGGTGTTTTAATACCAACTTTATCGTTAGATAAATGGCTGGTTACTTTTATGAAAACCAACTTCGATATAAAAATAGGATTTATCATTAACGGAACCATTATGGTTTTGGTCTATGCCTACCTTGTTCGATTTTTAGCCGTTGCTTACAACCCTATTGAATCGAACAGTTTAAAATTTGGAAAATCATTATCCGAAGCTTCTAAATTATTAGGAAGTGGAACGCTTAAAACTTTTATCAAAATTGAATTTCCCTTGCTAAAACCTGCTATTTTAAGTGCTTTTATTTTAGTTTTTGTCGATGTAATGAAAGAATTGCCATTAACCTTAATTTTAAAGCCATATCATATAAATACCTTGGCGGTTAAAGCCTATGAATATGCCAGTGACGAGCTAATTGCCGAAGCTGCATTGCCTGCTATATGTATTATTTTAACAGGAATACTACCGATCTTATTTTTAAATCGATTAATAGCTAAAGATAGTTAAGCAAAGACAGTTAAAGAGCGTTAAATAAAAGTCAAAAAAAGTGTTAAAAATAGCGCTAGAAAAGAATCAAACAGAAAGTTAAATAAAAAATTAATGAGTACGATATTAGAAGTTAAAAATGTTGAAAAAACATTTAATAAAGGAAAAGTAGTTGCATTAAAAGACGTGTCATTTTCTTTATCCAAAGGAAAAATAATCGCCATAGTAGGCGAAAGTGGAAGTGGTAAAACAACCTTAATTCGTTTAATAACGGGCTTAGAAGTACTTGATGTTGGTACTATTTTATTAAAAGAAAAGGTGGTTTCATCTAATGAAGTATTTGTAGCTCCACAGCTTCGAAATGTAGGAATGGTATTTCAAGATTATGCCTTGTTTCCTCATTTTTCGGTGGCTGATAATATTGGCTACGGAATTAGTGATATATCGGCTACGGATAAAAAAGAAAGAATTAAAGAAGTATTGCGTTTGGTAGGTTTATCAGATAAAGAAAATTGTTATCCACACGAGCTTTCAGGAGGACAACAACAGCGTGTTGCGTTGGCAAGAGCCTTGGCGCCAAAGCCCGAATTGTTAATTTTAGATGAACCTTTTAGTAATTTAGATGTTATTTTAAGAAGTCAGTTGCGTAAAGATATTTTAGCTATTTTAAAACAAACCAACACAACGGCTATTTTTGTAACTCACGATATTAAAGATGCTATGGCTATTTCTGATGAAATAATCGTGTTAAAAAATGGCGTTATCTTACAGCAAGGAATTACAAAACAGGTATTTGAAAACCCCGAAGATAGCTACGTAAAATTATTATTTGAAAACATATAAAACCTAAGTATTTAGGTTTTATATGTTTGTAATAGAGTTGTTTTTTAAATATTTAATTAAAAAATATCATCTAAATTAAATAAAGCAAAAAATTCGTGAGTTCCATTTTGATAAGGGCTTATTTTATTGGTGTAAATACTATAGCCATAGCCAATATCAAGCCAATTTGTAGCGGTTATTTTGGTGTTTATTTGCATCGAATTATTAAAAGAATACGACAGCCCAACATCGTATTTTTCGTTAATTTCTAAGGTGGTGTTTGCATCAATACTTAATGGCGCTCCTTCTATAACGGTTAGCAATGTAGAAGGTGTTAAGTTTAAGTAATTGTTCAGTTTTATGGTGTAACCACCACCAATATTCATGTGTAACTTACTTTTGTTTTTACTGCTGTTAAGGTCTTTATATCGCTGGTCGATTAATAAGGTGTTTAGTGTTGCGTGCAGGTAATAATCGTCGTGAATTAAGGCTGCTCCCATAGAAAAATTAGGACTAAAATTATGAACAGATTCTGCAAAGAAAGCATCATTTTCTGCCGCTGTTTTAATCGTGTTAAATTCACCGCTGTATAAATTTGCTTGGGCTTTAATACCAAATGATATATCATGATCTCTACTTACTTTAAGTTTGTAAGAGGCATCTAAGGAAATTTGCGTTTGGTTAAAAACAAATATCTTATCATTAATAATATTTAAACCAATCCCGATGTTTTCTTTTAAAGGGATATTTAACGAAACTGTACTTGTTTTAGGCGCGTCTGCTACGCCAACCCATTGTGTTTTAGAGTTTATAAGTATTGATGTATTATCAGCTTGACCAGCAAAAGCAGGATTAATTAGGTTTAGGTTATTGTTATATAAACCGTAATTTACTTTATTTTGAGAAACGGCACAAAAACTGAATATGAATGCGCTTATTAAGAGTGTCTTTTTTAATAACATGTTATTTTTTTTAATAATTTATTTGTACCCAACCTTTAATAATTTCTTTGTCTTGACCTGTATTAAAGATAAAATAATAAGAACCTACAGGAAGTTTAGCATCCTTAGAAACCGTTATTTTTCCGTTAGATTCGCCATTCCAATCATCTTTATAAGGCGCTGCATCATATACTTGGTAACCTAATCGATTAAAAATAAATAAGCTATTGTTAGGGTATTTTGTAGCGATATCGGTATTACTAAAAATTTGCCAAGTATCGTTTGTACCATCGTTATTTGGTGAAAACCCTTGTACTAAATTGTTCGATTTTGTACCGTTATCTGTACTCGGAGTTTCGTTTTCTTCTTCCGCTTCTTCTGCGCCTGTATTTTTATTTTTGGTGAATTTTACTTCTTCAGTATCTCTAATCATAACGCCATTTAACATTCCTGAAATAACGGCTGTTTCTTCTTCGGTGCTACTGGTTAAATAAGCGGTGTAAGTACCATCTTTTTTATCCATAACAGATCCTAAAACCCCTGCGGTAGTACTTAAAGTAACCCTTTGATTTGCGTATTTTAAAATGCTTCCATCTTTATTATATAATTGAACTGTAATAAGACTCGATGAAACACCGTTTGCTCTTATTGTTTTAGTATCGGCAGTAATTGTTGCTTTTTGTTCAGAAGGTGTAAAATCTTCGGTATTCATTTCATCAAAATAAAAACGAGTAACAGGAAGTTCTTTGGCATAATTTCCCTCGCCTTTTTTCTCACCTTTTTTGAAGTTTTCATAAATAACAGTATTCTCTCCTGCATCATTCCATAAAAAAGAAGGTGAAGTTCCACAGCCTGTATAACCTCCTAAAGGCTTATTGTTTTCATTACTAAAATAAACGACTAAGCTTTTTTTACCAGAATATTTAAATTCGGTATCAAAAGCAATTTGTGTTTTAGAATTTTCAATAGTAAGCCCTCTTTTCCAGGTAATATCACCATCATATACTTTGGTAAACGTCGATAAATCAGGTTCTGAAGTGCTGTTAAATTGATTGAAATCAACTTCTTTTAAATATATTTTTTGATTTTTTGCTGTATCAAAAGTGCATTCATTATAGGTAATGCAATCGGCATAAAAAGCAAGTCCTTTTATAGCACCAGAAGCACTTATTTGAGATGCGTTATATAACATGCTAGCCCAGCTATTTTCTTTTTCAAGTACGTAATCGTAACGGGCAGGGGCAGCTTTAGAAATAGAACTTCCACACTCTGGAGTACCAACAGTAACTTGGTTGCCTTGTGCGTAAATTGTGGTTGCTAAGAAAGATAAAACGAGTAAAATTATTTTTTTCATTATAAGTATTTATGTGTTAAAAACAGCCTAATCTCCATTTAAAACGGTTATTTATTTTGGTATTAAAATATATTCGGATAAAAAATTCGTGGGTTCCATTGTTGTACTTTGCAATTTCATTGGTAGGAATACCATAACTATAGCCTAGTTGTAGCCAATCGGTGGTTTTTATAAGGAAATTAGTCATTAAAGCAGCGTTATATCGGTAGGTAAGCCCAATATCATATTTATTGTTTACAGAAAACATTGAAGTAATATCAATAGAAAGTGGCGCTCCTTTTGTAGCTCTAAATAAAGCGGTGTTAGTTAAGCCTAAAACAGGGTTAAGTTGATGATAAATTCCTGCACCAAAATTTACGCGCATTGCATTTAAAGTATTTGCAGATGTGGTGTTTTTACGTTCTTTTAAAACATCTAATAAGGCAGCATGTACAAAATAACGTTCATTTCTTAGGGCAAAACCAACGGAAAAATTCGGTGAAATTAGCTGCTCATTTTGCATAAATAATGGATCGTTGCTTTGAAAAGTATTCAGGTTTTTTAAATTAATTCCAAAGAAATTTACCGATGCTTTTAAACCAAATAATAGTTCGTGATTTGCATCTAATTTTACTTTAGATGAAATATCGGCAGCTATATTTGTTTGATTATATAAATAAAAACGATCATTTATTATAGAAACACCAAGACCAATACCTTTTTGGGTAGGCATACTAAAGCAAACAATATTAGAATGTATGGAGTTTTCAATACCTGCCCATACTTTTTTGTAATTAGTTGCTATTTGCGTTTTATTATTTTTACCTGTAAAAGCAGGATTTATAATATTTAAACTATGATTAAAAACCGAAAAATCAGCTGTATTTTGACCGCTTAAATTATGAATACTAGCTAGTATTAGTAGTAAAAAAACGTAAATAATAGTTGTTGTTTTCATGTTTAATAATTAATATATACCCAACCTTTAAAAGCGGTATTATTGATGTCATTTAATTCTAAAACGTAATAATAAGCACCTACAGGAAGTTTACTATGGCTGTTAATAATTAGGTTTGAATTGGCAATTCCGTCCCAATTATTTTTGTAAGGAGCAGCCTGATACACCTTATTTCCATGCCTGTTAAAGATGAATAATTTGTTCTTCGGATATATTTTTGATAAATCTGAAAGGATAACCCAAGTATCGTTAATACCATCTTTATTAGGGGTAAAAGCGTTTGTTATTTTAACATCTTCAATAATATTTACTGTAGCTTTGGCAGTGCTTTTACAAGTATTTGAATTTACGGTATAGGTATATGCGTTGTTATTGGTTGTCCAAACACCATTTTGCTCAGGATTTCCTCCTAAAGCGTTAAATAATTCTTGCTCGCTAGGGCTAATACCTTTTAAAATATTTAAAGAACCGTTTGTTCCCGCATTTGGTTTAGGAATAACGATAATATTTATTTCAGCAGTATCATTACAGCCATTATTAGAGATGGTTAACAGGTAAATCCCCGCCATATTTACAGAAATATTTGAACGGACTAAATCAATGCTATTAATTGTTTTGTTATCTGAGGTAAACCATTTATAAGTTGCGCCCACAAAAAATTCTGCTGTAAGCGATAAATCCTCTCCTTCACAAAGGGTGATTTCTGTTAAAGAATTTTGATGCTTATCTGTATGTAAAGAAGTGTTATTTATCGCATAAATTTTATTTTCAGCCGATATTGTACTAAAATGCACTATTACCAAAATAATAAAGAATACTTTTTTTAACATTCGGATAAATTTTAATAAAAACCTACGAGGCTATTTACCTCGTAGATTTAAAGATTTTAAAAGGGTTTAATTTATTTTAGTTTAATAATTGCTTTTGGCGTAGGTAACATAGCGTCATTTTTAAATGAAGCAGAATCTCCAGACTCACAAGTACCTTTTTTAGCTTTTACCGTATATGAAGTACCAATTACCATGTTTTCAATTTCTCCAGATACTTTTACAGTAGGACCTGTAGGAGTGAAAATATAGGTAACGTTAGCATCATAATTATCAATTTTAGTTGAACTAGCACTGCTACAAGAAGCAACTGTATTTTTTAAACTAGGTAGTGTAGGAGTAGGCAACATAGCGTCATTTTTAAATGAAGCAGAATCTCCAGACTCACAAGTACCTTTTTTAGCTTTTACCGTATATGAAGTACCGATTACCATGTTTTCAATTTCTCCAGATGCTTTTACAGTAGGACCTGTAGGAGTGAAAACATAGGTAACTGTAGCATCATAATTATCAATTTTAGTTGAACTAGCACTGCTACAAGAAGCAACTGTATTACCTAAAGTAGGTGTAGTAGGGTTTTTATTAATTTTTACTTCAATATCAACAGCATTTGTACAACCATTTTTTGTTACAGTTAAGGTATAAATTCCAGCATCACCTAAAGAAACATTGTTTATAATTAAATCTTTCACAGATGATTTTGTGCTAGCTCCCTTAGTCCACTTATAAGTTGCTCCTGTACCAGCATCTTCAGCTGTTAATTTTAACTCTTCACCTTCACATAGTGTAATATTCGCTAAAGAAGTAGTAGGAGGGTTTACCGATTTTATTAAATTTTTTTGAGGTTGAGGTGTTGTTTTATTAGATAGTGTATTGTTTGCTAGCATTGAAAGACAACAAAATAAGAATACGGTAATTGATAGTAATTTCTTTTTCATAATAATTATTATTTATACGTGTTATTTAAATTTTCTTGATAGATGCCGTTGGTAACGGGTTAATAGTAAGTGTAAAGTTTTTACTGATAGAGCCATCAGTGTTTTTAGCGGTTAATGTTAGTATTATATTTCCTGAATCGGTAGCGCTTGGTGTATATGTTGGGTTTTTGATGAATTTATTATTAAATCTTCCAGTTCCTGATGTTGTCCATTTTAATGTAACCATAGCTGGTGTAACACTAACACCTGTAAAGCTGAAAGGACTTTTACTACAAATACTTTTATCAGCTTCCATAGTAATTTTTGGAGGTGTGCTTACATGCGAAAATTTGAAATAGGTAACAGGTAATTCTTTACCGATACGCCCATTATACTTGCCTTTATCACTTAATTTATAAGATTCGTAAGCAACCCTGTTATTTCCATGATTATCCCATAAAAAAGGAATACTACTCCATCCTCCAGCACCTTTTCCTGATTCATTTTCAAAATAAACCAACAGGTTTTTAGTTCCTGAATATTTAAAGGGCGTTGTAAGTGTTATTATATTTAGACTACTAGGTAAATCGACACCTCTTTTCCAAGTAATATCACCATCGTAAACTTTGGTAAATGTTGTTAAATCGGGGATTTTACTACTTGTAATTGCACCTTTAGTTATTTCTTTAATATAAATGCGTTGCTTAGAAAAGGTATATGTTTTCGGACTGTAAGGATTACAATTAGCATAAAACCCTAATTCGGTTAAATTTCCTTTAATCTTATTCAATTCATTTTTTTTATAAAGTAGTAGAGACCAACTATTACTTTTTTCACTAGTCCAAGAGCCATCATCATATTTAGCAGGAATGACTGTAGTTTCAGAACTACCACACATTACTGTTTTTCCTCCAACAGTCACTTGCTGAGCGGTTAAGAGAATAGAATATGAAAAAATAATAAACAATAAAAATACTTGTTTCATTGAGCAATGAATTAATTTAGATTAATTAAGGATATAGTATTAAATTTTCGACAAATTTATATTTATTAATTCTAAATAAGTATTAGTTTTGCGTAAAATTTCAAAAAAAAATGAATAAAATAATTTTTACAGTATTATTCCTAGTAGTGGCTATTACTACAAATGCACAAGTGTCTGATAATAAAAAACTTACTTGGCTTACCAATGTTGAGCAGGCACAAAAAATAGCAAATGAACAAAATAAGCAGGTGTTTATTTATTTTTCAGGTTCTGATTGGTGTATTCCATGTAAAGAATTGAAAGAGGAAGTATTAGACTCTGAAATGTTTAAAAAGAAAGCTTTTTCAGACTATGTTTTAGTAAATCTTGATTTTTTACGCAGTAGAAGAAAATTAACCAAAGAGCATATCGCTTATATTGAAAAAGCAGCAGAAAAATACAATAATTCGGGTGCTTTTCCTTTTGTAGCGGTTTTAAATAACAAAGGTGAGGTTGTTAAATCGGTTGATGGTTATAAAAGTGAAACAGCAAGTTATTATATTAATAATTACTTGAAATAATGCTAAAAGTACTGGTATCATCAATAGTATTTCTTTTATCTTTTTCAGTAAAATCACAAGAAGTCTACAATAAAAAAACACTTTTAATGGGCGTTGATTTTGAGTTTACAGTGGTTGCAAAAACGCCAGAAAAAGCAGCTTTTTTTATTAAAGAAGCAATAGAAGAAACCCTACGTATTGAAAATTTAATATCGTCATGGAAAGCGACTTCTCAAACATCAGAAATTATTAGAAACGCAGGGATAAAGCCTGTAAAAGTGAGTAGTGAGTTAGTCGGTTTAATAGCTAGAAGTAACAGGATTTCAGCCTTAACAAATGGTAATTTTGATATCAGCTTTGCTTCGTTAGACAGGCTTTGGTATTTTAATAAACCAATGAAGAGATTACCAGATAGCTTGGCGGTTTTAAATTCTGTAAAAAACATCAATTACAAAAATATTATTGTTGATACACAAAAAAACACCGTGTTTTTAACTAAAAAAGGCATGCGTATTGGTTTCGGATCTATCGGAAAAGGCTATGCCGCCGAAAAGGTAAAAGCTAAATTAAAAAAATTAGGGGTAACCGCAGGTTTGGTAAATGCTAGTGGCGATTTAACCACTTGGGGAAATCATCCGATTACTAAAAAATGGCTGATAAAACTCGCAGATCCTAATAACATATTAAAAAGTATTGGTGCTTTTAAATTGCACAATAATGCTGTGGTAACCTCAGGGAATTACGCAAAGTATATTGAATTTAATGGCATTAAATATTCACATATTATTCATCCTAAAACAGGCTGGCCGGTTAGGGGTTTAAAAAGTGTTAGTGTTTTTTGTCAAAATACCGAATTAGCCGATGCCTTAGCAACCGCTGTTTATGTACTAGGTAAAGAAAAAGGATTGACGCTTATAAATCAGCTAAAAGGTGTTGAATGTTTGCTAATTACTGCTGATAATAAAATGAAAACATCTACGAATTTAAAACTAAACTAAAAACAAAAATTAACGTAAAACTAAACTTGAAATATGATAAAAAAAACAATGGCATTTTTATTGATAGCACTCACTTTTTCAAATTGTGTAAGTGTAAAACCTTATCAAAAAATGTATTTAAATGATGAAGATATGGCTTTATCATCAAGAAAAATTGAACAATACGAAACAAGCTCTCAAAACTATAGAGAAGGAGCTTCAGGTGCTAACGGAGGAAAAACAGGCGGCGGATGTGGATGCAACTAAATACTAGATTAATGATTGCTTTATGCTTTATAGCAGGTGTAAATGCTTTTTCACAAAAAAAAATAAAACAATTAGATAAAGTTGAGGTAGATATTTTATATAACTACTATGAACAAGACGGAAATAATGGTGCAGTAACAGGTGGTTTAGGTACCGAAAAATTAGATAATAATGCGCCGCAAATATCGGTTTCAATACCGGTAAATAAAACGGCAACTTTTGGGGCAACTTTAGGCTTAGATCATTATACGTCGGCAAGTACGGCTAATATTGATAAATACGGTGCTGTAACATCGGCAAGTACTCGTTCAGAAACTCCTGAAAATAATGATAACAATTTAGCGAGTGAAGATACTCGAAAGTATTTGTCATTAAATTTTAGCAGGTTAATGCCCGATAATAATTCGGCAGTTTCTGTATTGTATGGCTATTCAAAAGAGTTTGATGTTACCTCAAATTATGGTAAAATTACTTGGCAGAAAGATTCGAAAGATGGTAATAAATTTTTAAGCATTACAGCGGGAGTTTTTATAGATAAATGGCTTTTAATTTATCCTGGTGAAATTAGAGACGGTAGAAATACTGGCGCAGGTGGCGGTAAAAATGGGCATCACCACGATGACGACGACCACGATGATGATGATGATGATGATGATGATGACGACCATGATTATGATTATTATTACGATTATTTTAATACTGATAAAGATCATGATAAAGACGATGATAAAGATGATGATGATCACGATCACGATCATGATCACCACGATCGTTTAGTTACTAAAAATTATAGTGCTAGAGATGACGATGATGATGACGACGATGACGACTATTATGGTAATCAAAAAGCAGCAGCTTTTAAAGGCTATGATAAAGACACTAGGTTTACCTATAATGTAGGTGCAACCTATGGTGGGAATATAAACAGCCGATTAAATGCCTCTGTAACTGCTGAGGTTATTATTCAGAAAGGGATTTTAAATACGCCTTTTCACCGTGTTTATTTTAATGACGGAATTACTCAAGAGCAATTTAAACATGTTAAAAGTGAAAAATTACCGAAGTCAAGAGTTAAAAAAGCCCTTGGTTTTAGAGCAAATTATTTTGTTAGTAATTTTTTAGTAACCCGTTTGTTTTACAGATGGTACACCGATGATTTTGGTATAAAAGCGAGTAGTTTTGAAATAGAAACACCAATAAAATTAGGCGATGGTTTTACTTTATATCCTTTTTATCGTTTTCATACCCAAACAAAATCAGACTATTTCGAAGCGTATGGTGCGCATAATTTAGATGCAGAATATTACACCTCTGATTATGATTTAGCCAAATTCACAACCAATAAATATGGGGTAGGAATGAAGTTTTCACCAGTAAATGGTGTGTTAGGTTTTAAAATCAACAAAAAAAGAGAATTTCAGTTTAAATCATTAGAATTTAGGTTGTCACGTTTTAAAAGATCTACCGGATTAGAGGCAACTTCGATTACTTTAAAGAACACGTTTACCTTTTAATTAATTTTTAAATAAAATGAAAAAAATAGGATATATAATAATCTTATGCTTGTTGTTTGCGGCATGTACTAAATCAATAGAGATAGTATATGACCAAACAATGAGTATAGTTGATCAGGAAATTGAACAAGAGGTTATTGAACAGGTTGTTGAAGAAGAGCCCGAAGAAGAACCTGAACAAAATCTTGTTGGTGTTTGGGATGGTACAATAGACTGTACGGGTTGTTGTTCGCCAAAGTATCGCTATACTTTAACTATTACAAAGCATGAACTAGTAAGCGAATTAATTGAAGGTTCATTAAAAATTTCAGGAATTCCAGATCAGCAATACTTTGCTGTTTTTAAGCTAGATATGAAGCTTAAAGGAAATGAATTAATCATTAAAACCATCGGTAAAACAGAAAATACAGGTACTCCTAAGCCAGGTTGTGGTCGTTATTGTTCTGGAAATACTTATGAGCTTGTTTTATCAGAAGATAAGACTAAATTTAATGGTGATTGGGTTAAATCATACAAGTGTAGTGTATCAGATAAATCAACATTAATTAATATTGAAAAACAGTAATATGAAACTAAAAGTAGTTTTAATAATTCATTTATTTCTTGCTTGTATATCAATAAACGGGCAAGA
>NZ_OENE01000047.1 GCF_900239495.1 Tenacibaculum finnmarkense genomovar ulcerans | reverse complement strand
TGTTCCTGCGCTTTTTGCATCATCTTGAATTGTAATTGTAACATTTGCAGAATTTTCTTTACAACCTAAATCAGTTGTTTGTGTATAAGTATATACCAAGCCATTTGAAGCCCAAGTTCCACCAGCTTCAGGATTTCCTTCTAAAGCAGCGAATAAATCATCATTTGTAGGATTTACTCCTTTACAAACAGTTAAATCTCCATCTGTTCCTGCGCTTTTTGCATCATCTTGAATTGTAATTGTAACCTTTGCAGAATTTTCTTTACATTTTAATTTTGTTGTTTGTGTATAAGTATATACCAAGCCATTTTTTGTCCAAGTTCCACCCGCCTCAGGATTTCCTTCTAAAGCATCAAACAATTGTTTTTCCGTTGGATTTACTCCTTTACAAACAGTTAAATCTCCATCTGTTCCTGCGCTTTTTGCATCATCTTGAATTGTAATTGTAACCTTTGCAGAATTTTCTTTACAACCTAAATCAGTTGTTTGTGTATAAGTATATACCAAGCCATTTGAAGCCCAAGTTCCGCCCGCCTCAGGATTTCCTTCTAAAGCAGCGAATAAATCATCATTTGTAGGATTTACTCCTTTACAAACAGTTAAATCTCCATCTTTTCCTGCGCTTTTTGCATCGGCTTGAATATTTAATTTAAACGTTTTAGTATCACTTAATTTTCCTTTTGTAGCTGTTAAACTAAGCGTAACAAAACCTTTAGTAGCATCTTGGTCGCTAGGTGTATATTTTGATAGCAATTTGGCATCATCTTCAAAAAGACCAGTACCATCTGTTGTCCATTTTAATATTGGATTTTCAGTAACACCTATATCAGAAAAAGTAAAACTGTTATTTTCACAAATACTCGCCTCTGCCGGATTTTGCATGCTAATTACAGGCTGTATTTCTATTGGCGCGGGGCTAAATTTGAAATATGTAATAGGAAGCTCTTTAGAAATAGTTCCTTTACTCTTATTTTTGTCACTGTTCTTATACACTGTATAAGCAACTCTATTTTCTCCTTTATTATCCCATAAAAATGAAACAGAACTAAACCCCATTTCAATTCCCGACTCATTTTCGTAATAAACCACTAAGTTTTTTGTTCCAGAATACACAAAATCTTCCGTTAGTGTAATATCATTTCTAGAAGTATCAAAACTAGCACCTGATTTCCAAGTATATTCACCATCAAATACTTTTGTAAAAGTGCTCAAATCAGGATGACTATTATTTGTAATTTCATTTTCACTAACCTCCTTTACATAAACACGCTGTTTTTTAGCACGTTTATATGTTTTATTTTTACAATCAGTATAAAAACCAATCGTAGTTAATTTTCCTGCTAAATTATTTAAATCACTTGCCTTATATAACATTAGCGACCAACTATTTTTTTTACCGCCATTCCAACTTCCGTTATCATATTTTGCAGGACTGTTAGACTGTGCCGATTGTCCACAACCACCAGTACCTACAGTAACCTCCATAACTTTAGTCGCTTTAATATTTGCAGGAGTTTTTATTGTTACTTTAGTTTTATCGGCGCTAGTAATAGTCGCAGTAAAACTATAATCATCAGGAGTGTTGGTTTTAAATTTAGCAGTATAAGTACCATCTCCATTGTCTGTAATATTTGAAACGCCAGTAGGTGAAAAAGTTAATTCCCCGCCAGATTTACTTAATTTTTTCCCATCTTTATCTTTTAAAACAACAGTAATCGTAGCTATCTCTTTATTATTAGCACCAATTACAGGCTTGTCAACACTAAGAGTAGAATGTAATTCCGATGCTTTTACAGGTGGAGTTACTACAACCGCTTTAAACCCTATGATTACCTGAGGAACAGACGTTTCTTTTAGTAAACCATACCTAATTTGATCATGAGTAATGTAATTATATGCAGTTCTATAACCGAATCTATTTACGCCCGGCCAAAAAACCTTAAATTTAGGATATGGAGTCTTATCATACCATTGTTTGTACATTGCTCCAGGGGTATTTTCTGTAATTTCTACGACTAAATTTTTATTTTTATCGTAATTAAAAGCGGTATTAAAAGGAATTTTAACGTACCCTGTATTCCTATCGTATTGAATACCTCCATAAAACACCTCAGTAAATCCACTAAATTTCTTAACAGTCTGCCCTCTATTGTAATCAAACTCACTTGTTCTTCTTGAAATTAACTTTAATCGAACTGTCCAATTTCTAAACGTACTAATATCTACATTACCCGTTGTATTTAATTTAAAAGTAAGACTTTCTATTTTTCCGCTTTGTTTTATCTCCGAACCTAAATAAATAATCTGACTATAATTATTACTTTTTCGGATGTTAATAACAGAATTATCACTAGTACTTCCGCCACCACCTATAGATACATTTTGTGCCGACAAAAAGAAGCTAAAATTTAAACAAAAGAAGAGCAGAATACTTTTAATAAAGAATATTTTATTACCCCTAATAGATTTACTAAACAACATGTTTTGATTATTTTTTCGCAAATTTATATTTATTTATTCTAAATAAGGATTAAAATTCACATTATTTTAACAATTATATAATACTAACAACTCTTTCAGTTACAAAATAATGAAAGTCATAATATAATAAACTGAACAACAGGTCAATACACTTTTAAAACGCTCTATAAATGCGAATTATTTTTTATAAAAAAATTTAGAACGAATAAAAAAAGCCTTTTTAGTTGCTGCTTTTTGACATAAAATCAAGAAAATTATTATTTAAAAAAGCTTAACAATAAAAAACAGAATCATAAAAATCGCTATCTAATTAAAAACAATATTGAATACGGCAGGTTATTTTAGCTTAAAAAATTATAATTTCACCATTTCTAGTTGTAATTTAGTGCTAGATATTTCTATTTTTTTGAAGCAATTTCCCGCTTTCCGCACTCGCTTTTTTTGTTTGAAAAAAACAAAAAAGAGCTCAAACAAATGCTTCAATCGGGGCTAGGCATTTCTGTTAATTTTCATAAATCGATACATCAACTATAATTCCACCAATCTCTACCCTATCAATTCGAGTGATTTTTTTAAAACAAACATCATACTAAAATTAGTTCAGCATCCCATCAAAAAGAGAACTATGGTAGAAAAAACTCAAAATTTCACAAAATTACAACTGTCAGTTCGAGTGATTTTTTTCCTTCAAAAAATTATATCGAGAACTTTTTTCAACCGAAGAATCTGTTTTTAAAATAAACAAACATCATGCTAAAATTAGTTCAGCATCCCATCAAAAAGAGAACTATGGTAGAAAAAACTCAAAATTACACAAAATTACAGCTGTCAGTTCGAGTGAT
>NZ_OENE01000046.1 GCF_900239495.1 Tenacibaculum finnmarkense genomovar ulcerans | reverse complement strand
TTGATGATTTACGAACCGCCGTATACGAGACCCGTACGTACGGTGGTGTGAGAGGCGCACTCCGACTATTTTAGTCGGAGCCGTCTACTCGATTAGGCACTTTTATTTTTTCTAAAAAGGAAGTCCAGTAATTTCTGACTCTATCTCTTCTATAAATTGTTTTTTGAATAACTCTTTTAATTCTATCTCTTCAATAATAATTGGATATATTTTTTTGTAATAACTGTTAGATAGTTTATAGAAATTTAAGTCTTTACTAACTAAATGTGGATTGATTTCTAATAACTTTATTTTTAATAAAAGTTCTAATTCACCTCTTTTTTCCCAAGCATTTTTATAATCCTCTTCTAATTCTATTTCATGAAGTAATTCATAGTTAAAAACCGTTTCTTTAAAGGCATAATAAACCCTTTCAGTTTCTTCTTTAGAAAAGTCAATAATTTCGTTTTGAAATGAAATATTATCTTTGATTTGATTTATAAAAAAGTCAATAAGTATTTTGTTTTGATTAAATAAAACTTCTTTTACTTTATCCTCTTCCATTAAATTTCTTCCCATTGCACCAAGCATTTCATTCATTTGCTTTGTCACACTCCTAAGTTCAGAAACACTATCTAATACTTTTTCTTCTTTTGAATTTTCTTGTAATTGTTGTAAGTACAAATACATGAAACCAGCTAATTGATTATTCAAGTATTGTTCAATATCTTCAACTCTTTCAAATGTTTTAATAGCCTGACCACGAATATTATTAATAAACCTAAATATATTAGGGTCATCTACATGAGCAAATTTAAATTTTTTTTCTTTTAGTAAATCGGAAGAATCAAATAATGATAAATTTGTTTTAAATGTTTGATATTCTGCATATACATTTTTATCTATAAAAATAAAAATTGGAATTCTCATTTTTTGAGCTGTTTCAAATTCTCTTCTTGTTATTGAAACATATTCGTCATAATTGTTTTTTTTCTCAATCTGATTTTCTCCTGAAACTATTGAGCCATAACGTCCTCCAACAATTAAAACCATTATCTGGCAAGTCTTTACTTCATTGTAACATGAAATATCTAAAGGTTTATCATGTTCAAAGGTCACATTATTACTTTCAAATAATACAGCATCATAAGCATATTTTTCAAAAAACCTTTCGATTCTTTCTCTTACGTGTTTTAAGTCATAATAAGTTGAACTAATAAATACTCTTGGTTTCATTTATATGTTTTTATCTTTCCGAGTTTTTTGAATAATCTCAGGTTTATTTTTAATTGTGCCTAACGATTTATATATGGAAAGTACTGTTTTGTGCGTGAGGATTTTCCGAAGGAAAATCGGAATTAACAAAATAGTACTAACTTTTGTCTTAGCACTAAACTAAGTATTTTTTATATATTTTGTTGCAAGTAGTTTGTTTTTTTTTCCAATTCCAATTTTCTGCATTTTCTCAATTCTACAGCCGTTATAAATTCAGATTTTGGATGATAATTCGGTTAGTTTTATTCATTCAGTTTTTATTGATTTATGCGTCAATCTTTTAAATCAGCGGTTGCGTCAATTTTTCCAATTTCAATTTTCTGCATTTTCTCAATTCTACAGCCGTTATAAATTCAGATTTTGGATGATAATTCGGTCAGTTTTATTCATTCCGTTTTTATTAATTTATGTGTCAGTCTTTTAAATCAACAGTTGCGTAAGTTTTTCAGTATTTTGCTCATTCTTTAGAAGGTTTTTAGGGAAATAGTTTCCGATTATACTTCTTTATTAGCCTTAAAAAATACATTATAATTTGCGTGATTTTTTGCCAATTACTTGCAACGACTCGTGTATAAGTAGTAAGGATTTGATTTGTAATAAATTTCATTTAAGCACTTAACCAAATTTGCAATTTTATTGTTATTTTCTTCAACCATAAAATTTCAAGTTTGGTGGATTTCGTAAATAATCACAAAATTTTCAACTTAGCAATTTCCCTTATTACTTATACATACTGTGTGTGCCCAGCATGGGCATCTTTTGACTACCGAAAGGTAGTTTATTAATCTAGAGGGTGCAAGTCCCTTATGCGCAGGAGTAACGTTCTGAAG
>NZ_OENE01000045.1 GCF_900239495.1 Tenacibaculum finnmarkense genomovar ulcerans | reverse complement strand
TTACTCCTGCGCATAAGGGACTTGCACCCTCTAGATTAATAAACTACCTTTCGGTAGTCAAAAGATGCCCATGCTGGGCACACACAAAATATATAAAAAATACTTAGTTTAGTGCTAAGACAAAAGTTAGTACTATTTTGTTAATTCCGATTTTCCTTCGGAAAATCCTCACGCACAAAACAGTACTTTCCATATATAAATCGTTCTACGCAATTTGAAGGAAAAACTCTGAGTTCAAGAACAACAATAAAATGAATTTGACAATTATACTAAAAATATGTTAGCAGTAATTTTAAGCATAGGAGCATTTTTCCTTTTTTTTAAAATATTAGATTGGATAGGAGATAGTGAAGATAAATGGGGAAGAAAGACAAAAAAGGAGAAAAAAGAAAGTATAGAATCTTTCAAAATTGGAGGTACAGTTATACTAATAATAATAGTTATTTTAGCATTTGTTGCTGTTATGACTTCATAAATATAATTTAAAACAGAAAATCTTATGATAAATAATAAAATTCTAACATTAATTTTTGCTTCTATTTTTACATTAAGTAGTTATTCTCAAGACACTTATAAAATTGGAAATACAGAATATTATTCTGGACAATATTATTCAACTACTGGAAAACCACTTGTGAAAAGAAGCGATGCTAACAAACGGAAATTTTTAAAATCATATGGATACAATAAAATTCCGTACGGCTATGAAATCGACCATATAAAACCTTTGTCAGAAGGAGGTTCAGATGACCCAAGCAATATGCAATTACTTACTATCGGACAGCATAAAAGAAAAACAGCACGAGAAAGGTCAAACAGAAGTAATTCAACTTACTCAACAACTAAACGAAACTATTATTCCAATTCGACTTATAATAGTCTTAACAGTAATTCTAAAAGTTCAAACTCAACTTATTCAGGAACTGACAATAGCCAAAAAACAATTTATACTGGAAGTAGAGGCGGAAAATATTATTATAATAGTAGTGGAAAAAAAGTCTATGTAAAATCTAAAAAAAAGACAACAAATAGTTACTATTCGAGTCCAAATTATTCTTCACCTACATATTCAGTACCGAATAATTCTTCAAGTAAAACTATCCATACAGGTTCAAGAGGAGGAAAATATTATATCAACTCAAACGGAAATAAAACATATGTGAAAAAGAAAAATTAAAAAACTGCGTAGAACACCGTATATAATTTATTGCTGGCTTCTTGCCTACTTGCGAAAGTCCTCGCGGACTTTCTCGGTCGGTAATTATTTACTAAATTAGTTGCTTAAAACACGCAACAAACCATATACAACAACGTTACCCACAATTGAAGAAAAAAATTGATCAAAAAAGAGAAATTAAGAAGCGCTGTTTTTGTGGATAATTCAGAAGCGGAAACGGCTCGTGATATGGTAAAATCTGATTTTGAAGAATCTTAAAACCGAAATGGCATATGTGGGATTTATA
>NZ_OENE01000044.1 GCF_900239495.1 Tenacibaculum finnmarkense genomovar ulcerans | reverse complement strand
TGATGATTTACGAACCGCCGTATACGAGACCCGTACGTACGGTGGTGTGAGAGGCGCACTCCGACTATTTTAGTCGGAGCCGTCTACTCGATTGTGCAACGTACTTATTCGTATAATGTAATTCTAAAATCTTTTATTAATTCCGATAATTCATCCATTTCTTTTTGTCTTGGGTAATGTTTGTTAATAACACTAAAAGTAACATAGTTTAATAGAATTGAACATATTAAAACAAAACTAATTCTGGTTCTGTGAAATATTTCTAATTCCTGTTCATCGTTTGGTTGTTCACTTTCGGGTTTTGTCATTCCACGTGCAAAAAGACTCCCAAAAAGAGTTCCGTGCATAATTTCAGATGAATGTCGGTAAATGAAAAACAAATTTATAACCAACATCATTCCAATTTCCTTTCCGTAAAAATCCCTAATTATCTCGATTTTTTTAAAAACATTATCTCCAGTCCAAGACCTAATTTCAAATCCTTTATTAGAGGTGAAGTAATTGAGAGCCTCTTTTAGTTTGTCAGAAATTGGTGCTTTATCAATATCTTTTAATCCGATACCAAATGCTAAATCTTTTATTTCAATTTTTCTATCTAAATCACGAAACGCTTTTTGGTGATAATGTTGCAAAGCCTTTTTTACCGTTTCCTCTCCTTTTGCTCCAAAATATCCCAAATTTAGAACGTGGTCAAATATGATACGTGATAAAGAATAACAATCTCGCATTTTTCCCATAGTTGACAAAACGAGTAACGAATTACTTGTGTCCAGGATTGGACCAACCATAAGAGAAAAAGACATTGATACATCGTCTTTTGTATTTGCTAATCCCTTGTTTACAGATTTAGCAATTAATCGAATAGTTTTGTCAAGTGTTTGCTGTGCAACTTCTAAATATTCCTCTGTTCCTAATTTTATTTCTTTTTTCACTTTGTATAATTTATTTAGTATTCTTTAAAATAAATAGGCTGTCTGAAAAGACAGCCTATAATTAGTAGCAGACCGAGGAATCGAACCTCTAACCCGTCCCTAGGTTTCATAAATGTTGGCACTTTCAAGGAATTTCTGTTTGGACAAGTCTGCTGTTCGGGATGGTCTGCCCACCAAATAGAAGTAACGTTATTAGAATTACTGGAATTATAATAAAGGTTGAACCTTTTACGATATTATTGAATCTTTCTCTCATATGACTTATTTTTTTAATTATAGAATCACAGATTAATCGAACAATAACTCCTTGAGTTAAGTTATAAACCCAACTATTTAATTCACCAAGATTTTAAAGAACTTATTATTAATTTGTCAAAAATCATTCCTAAATATTATTCGGAATAATTGGTTTTCGGTATGTTGCACAACGGTTTTGTGTATGATTAGTGGCGTGTTTAAGCACCTAATTTAGCAAATAAAAACCGAATAGAAAATCCGCGAGGATTTTCGTAAGTAGGCGAGAACCAGCCATTAATTATACACGTTGTTGTAAGTAGTGCTTTTTTAGTTCACTTACTTAATTTCAAAATCCGAAATGCTCCTTGAATTACCAATGCAAAAACAATTGTTCCGATAATCAAATCAGGTTTATTAGAACTCAAATAATGCACTAAAATTCCTGCAATTATTACTCCTAAATTTATAATCACGTCATTCGAGGTGAAAATCATACTCGCTTTCATATGTGCTTCTTCTTTACTTTTTGACTTTTGCAAAATATAAAGACAAATTCCGTTTGCGATAAGTGCGAAAATCGAAACGATAATCATTGTCGAAAAATCGGGAAGTTTCTCGTCTCCGAAAAATCTTCTTAAAACTTCTACAAATCCAATAATCGCAAGTATTATTTGAAAATATCCAGCAAGTTTGGCAATCCGTTTTTTCTTTATTACTGTTCCGCCAACCGCAAACAAACTAATTCCGTAAACAAAACTGTCCGCAAGCATATCTAAACTATCGGCAACAAGTCCCATAGATTTTGAGATAATTCCTGTTGTCATTTCGATTATAAAAAACGCAAAATTTATAACGAGTACAGACCAAAGTAGCTTTTTTTGGTTTTTGTTTTCTTTAAATTCCGTTTGGTCGGTTTGTTTAGTCGAGATTTTCTTTCCACCTAAATTTAGTTCGATAACTGACTTTTCGATTTGGTCAATTTCTCCGCTGTGAAAAACGGTCAATTTTCGATTCGGAATATCAAAGTCCAAATTCGCAATGCTTGAAATTCCATCTAATTTCATTCGGATTAGATTTTCCTCTGAAGGACAGTCCATTTTGGTAATTTCAAATATTGTCTTTTTCATTCGGTTTCTGGGTTTTTCGGCATTACTTACAACGTCTCGGCTATGGTTAGTACGGGAATTAAAAGTAGTAAACTTTCGATTAAGCACTTAGCCAAAACTTTTTATTTTGTTTTATCTTTTTTGTTTAAAGCCAAATCAAAAGATTTGGCGGACTTCATTAAAAAGCTATAAACTTTGGGTTAAGCACAAAACCCGTATTAATTATAGCCATTGTTGGCATTAGTATTTTTTCTTTCATTATAGTTACTAATCACAAATCCAATAGCAGCTGCAAATAGAGAAAGAACCATTCCAATAACTATTGCATTTAGTAATTCAATTCGGTTACTTAAATTATCATTTCTTAATTCCACTTGTTTTTCTTGATTAATCAAGCTTTGTTTTAATAGTTCAATTTTTTGATTAGTATTTTTTAGTGCTAAAGTTTTTTCAGCATTATCTAAAATTCCATTTTCAAGAATTTTCAATCTTCTATTTATACCTGCATAGGTTCTAGTTGAATCAACTACAAATAATGTATCTATAACTACAGTTTTATTATTTGTCTTTTTTAATTCGTGTATCTGTGTTTCTAAACTATCAATTTGCATTAATATCATTGCATTGACAAGAGTAGGTTCATTAACTTTTTGTCTGTTACTAGTAGATATATAAAATGCAAATATTGATGTTAATACACCAATGATTAAACTAGTTAAAGTCCAAAGGGAAGTTCTTTTTGTGTATTCTCTTTTTTTCTCTATATTTTCTAAATTCTTTTCCTCAATTTGTTTAGATTCTATTTTTTCCTCTATTTTTTTCTTTGTTGATAATGTTTCAAATTCAGGAAACTCATCTTTTGATATGGAAATCCAGTCTTTTTCACCGTATACCAAAATTTGAAAATCACCTTCATCAATTGGGAAAACAAGATAAGTTGGAATTCCTTCTGACTTTAGTGCCTTAGCATAAAGGTCAGTTTGAACTTTAACGAAATTCTTTGTTTGTGGATTTATTTGAGTTTTAAATTCAACTTGTCCAATATAGTTCCCAATTCGAATATCTAATAAAAGTAAATCAATTTCAACTCTTCTGGCATTTATATTATAAGCAGGAGTTTGCTTTAAAAGGCTTGTTTTAGGAAATCCTTTTTCTTCTTCTAAAAATTTGTAAAATGATTCAGCAAGTTTGTTTCCTTCCATAAGAGTTTTTTATATTAATGCCAACGACTCGTGTATAAGTAGTAAGGATTTGATTTGTAATAAATTTCATTTAAGTACTTAACCAAATTTGCAATTTTATTGTTATTTTCTTCAACCATAAAATTTCAAGTTTGGTGGATTTCGTAAATAATCACAAAATTTTCAACTTAGTAATTT
>NZ_OENE01000043.1 GCF_900239495.1 Tenacibaculum finnmarkense genomovar ulcerans | reverse complement strand
TCAGAACGTTACTCCTGCGCATAAGGGACTTGCACCCTCTAGATTAATAAACTACCTTTCGGTAGTCAAAAGATGCCCATGCTGGGCACACACACCATATATAATTCATTGCTTGTGATTAACTACTTACGAAAATCCTTAAGGATTTTCTATTCCGTTTTTATTTACTAAATTAGTTGCTCGAAATACGCAACAAACCATATATAAAAACGTTAACCTACATTAAGCCAAATTACACGCAATATTGGCAAAAAAGCGGTTTAAAAAAGTAGGATTCTGATAAATATTACGCAACCAGAAATGGAATTATAACGCAGCAGATTCTGACAAATAATTACGCAAGAATCTGTCTGTAATTATGAAATGAAAACGGCGGAATTTTAACCTGTTTATCCAATAGAAACGGAATCGTAAAGCAGCAGATTTTGAAAAATATTACGCAAGAATCTGTCTGTAATTCTGAAATGAAAACGGCGGACTTTTAGCCTGTTTATGCAATTAGGAATGAAAATTTAGACAAGTTAAACCCTGAAAAATGTGAGATTTTATATCGGTATTTTAATTAAAAAAAACGCAGGTTAACAAAATATATAATTTATTGCTAGTGCGAACCTACTTACGAAAATCCTTAGGGGATTTTCTATTCCGTTTTTATTTACTTAATTTAGTGCTTCAAAAATGCAACAAACCATATATAAATCGTTGGCTGTAATTGCTCACTCGAAACCTTGAATTTGAAAATTTGCTAAAGAATGAAAAAATAATTGTTAAAAAAAAAGAATGGAAAAGATAACTATCAAAAACTTAATTGATTTTAGGAGAAAAAATGAACGAACAAGAATAACTTTTGTAAATAATTTAAAAAAAGAGAAAGTTCCTCAAGAAAGTTCAGGTGGAGATTATTGGATAAGTTGCTTGAGTGCAATTGCAAATGCTTACAAATATGAAAATAAAGACTTATTAGAAGAAAAAATTGAATTATTAAGAGAGAAAATCAATTTTGCTAAAGACAAAAGAATAAAAGACCAATTTCAAAGAAACATTGATGTTTTATTAAATTTCCAAGACTTTGACTTACAAGATATAAGACCCAGTTCTGAGTTAACTTTCTTAAAACAACCAAAATTGAAATCTATAATTGACATTGGAGGCTTAAATATTCAATCAAAACCTAGTCATATATTTTCATTTTCTGAAAATAATAGTGAAGAAATTGGAGGAGTTTGGTTTGTCGCTAAATTGAATGGTTTTAAAAAAGCCGAATTAGGAATGTTTGCAGATATAATTTATAGATATTTAAAGAAACATTATTCTGAAGACTTTTACGTGAACTCTAAATATTGTACTGCAATAGATTTATTTAATGGTCAAGAAGTAAATTATTCTGAAATTGAAAATAATGAAATTCCAACATTAATTGATTCGACAATTGAAGAAATTAAAGGATTTTAATAAAAAAACTACAGCCAATCGAGTAGACGGCTCCGACTAAAATAGTCGGAGTGCGCCTCTCACACCACCGTACGTACGGGTCTCGTATACGGCGGTTCACCAAATTGAA
>NZ_OENE01000042.1 GCF_900239495.1 Tenacibaculum finnmarkense genomovar ulcerans | reverse complement strand
GAAAATCTCTACCGTATTTTTACTGTATTCTGGCTTATCAATACAAGAAATAAAGAAACTATCATTTTTCCCATCGTTATCAGGTGTCATGATGTTGTAAGGCGTTCCACATTTATTAGTATCTGTATCTAAAGAATCTGGAATACCATTCTCGTTGGTATCTAACGAATCGTTAGTGGTAATATTAGTATCTCCTGGATTTTCATCTTCAGTATTTATACCATCATTATCATCATCTATATCTTGATAGTCATAAATACCATCTCCATCAGTATCTGACAAATCAACTGGAGAACCTCCGTTATCGGTGTCAAAAGCATCGTCTAACCCATCTGAATCGGTATCAACACCACTTGGAATAGCATCTGGAATTCCATCTGCATTGGCATCATTTCCTTCTATAATATCTACTACGCCATCATTATCACTATCGGTATCTAAACTATCAGGGATTCCATCGTTATCAGTATCTAAAAATCCATCTCCTTCATCGGTATCTAAAATTCCATCGTTGTCGTCGTCTATGTCAATAACATTTGGAATTCCATCGCTGTCTGTGTCTAGTAACATTATTACCGTTGCAGTGTCTGATAAGCCTGTGCTTGTTTCCGTAAGTTCATAAATAATACCTGTTGGGTCGGTTGTAAAGCCTATGTCTGGGCTGAATATTAAAACTCCCGTTGCTGGGTTTACCGTCCAAACTCCTTGGTTTGCTACTACTATCGTATTTTGAATACCTGCTATTGTTGGGTCTAAATCGATAGTTACCTGTGTTGCTGGATTTGTTATTGCTGTTCCATCACTTAAGCTATCGTCAGTTAATACATTTACGCTAATATCATCGCCTGGTGTATTTCCTGTTGATGTATCATCTGTTGCGATAGGATCAACTTCTGTATATCCTGCTTTTACCGTTGCGGTATCTATTAAACCTGTGCTTGTTTCTGTAAGTTCATAACTAATATCCGTTGGCGTTTGTGTAAATCCATCTTCTGGATTGAACGTTAAATTTCCGGTTAAAGGATCTAATGTCCAAACTCCTTCGCCTGCTACTGTTACAACATTTGGTGTTGTCGTTGCAATTCCGGTTGCTAGATCGATTAATTCAATACTTGTGTTAGAAACCGTTGCTTGTGTTCCATCACTTAAATCATCATTCGTTAATAAATTTACAGTTGCATCATCGCCTGGTGTATTTCCTGTTGATGAATCATTTGTTGCAATAGGATCTGCTTCGTCATATCCTGCTTTTACCGTTGCGGTGTCTGTTAAGCCTGTGCTTGTTTCCGTTAAGGTGTAAACTACATCTGTTGGTGTTTGCGTAAAGCCATCTTCTGGATTAAATGTTAAAATCCCTGTTGCTGGATCTACTGTCCAAGTTCCTTGGTTTGGTACTACTAAAGTATTTTGAACGCCTGGTGTACTAGGGTCTAAATCGATAGTTACCTGTGTTGAAGGATCTGTTATTTCAGTTCCATCACTTAATTTATCATTATCTAATAAATTAACTACCACATCATCGCCTGGTGTATTTCCTGTTGATGAATCATTTGTTGCAATAGGATCTGCTTCTGTATATTCTGCTTTTACCGTTGCGGTATCTATTAAACCTGTGCTTGTTTCTGTAAGTTCATAAATAATATCCGTTGGTGTTGATGTAAAGCCATCTATTGGATTAAATGTTAAAATCCCTGTTGCTGGATCTACTGTCCAAGTTCCCTCGTTTGGTACTACTAAAGTATTTTGAACACCTGCTGTTGTTAGGTCTAAATCGATAGTTACCTGTGTTGAAGGATCTGTTATTTCAGTTCCATCACTTAATTTATCATTATCTAATAATTTTACAGTTGCATCATCGCCTGGTGTATTTCCTGTTGATGAATCATCTGTTGCGATAGGATCAACTTCTGTATATCCTGCTTTTACCGTTGCGGTATCTATTAAACCTGTGCTTATTTCTGTTAAGGTATAAACTACATCTGTTGGTGTTTGCGTAAAGCCATCTTCTGGATTAAATGTTAAAATCCCTGTTGCTGGATCTACTGTCCAAGTTCCCTGGTTTGGTACTACTAAAGTATTTTGAACACCTGCTGTTGTTGGGTCTAAATCGATAGTTACCTGTGTTGAAGGATCTGTTATTTCAGTTCCATCACTTAATTTATCATTATCTAATAATTTTACAGTTGCATCATCGCCTGGTGTATTTCCTGTTACGGTATCATCTGTTGCGATAGGATTTCCTTCGTCATATCCTGCTTTTACCGTTGCGGTATCTATTAAACCTGTGCTTGTTTCTGTAAGTTCATAAATAATATCCGTTGGCGTTTGTGTAAATCCATCTTCTGGATTAAATGTTAAAATCCCTGTTGCTGGATCTACTGTCCAAGTTCCCTGGTTTGGTACTACTAAAGTATTTTGAACGCCTGGTGTTGTTGGGTCTAAATCTATCGTTACCTGTGTTGAAGGATCTGTTATTTCAGTTCCATCACTTAATTTATCATTATCTAATAAATTTACAGTTGCATCATCGCCTGGTGTATTTCCTGTTGATGTATCATCTGTTGCAATAGGATCTGCTTCGTCATATCCTGCTTTTACC
>NZ_OENE01000041.1 GCF_900239495.1 Tenacibaculum finnmarkense genomovar ulcerans | reverse complement strand
CGGTAAAAGATGAATTTACTTCAATCAACGGAAAAGACGGAGCTACAACCACAAGTGTTTTAGAAAATGATACCTTAAATGGAGTGAAAGTAGTTCTATCAGAAATAACATTAACAGTTGTAAATATAGCTGATGATTTAACTTTAAATGATGACGGAACAGTAACAGTTCCATCAAATACACCTGCAGGAACTTACCAAGTTGAATACAGTATTTGTGAGAAATTAAATCCAACGAATTGTAGCACGGCAATTTCTGAAGTAATTGTAGGAGTTCCAACGATTGAAGCTATAACGGATAATATACCAGACGTTAATGGATTATTAGGCGGAACCACATTAGCTTTAACCGAAAATGACACTTTAAACGGTATGCCTGTTGTAATAGGAACAGCGCCTGGAAATGTAACATTATCAGCAGTAAGCCTTCCGGCAGGTTTTACTTTAAATGATGATAGTACAGTAACGGTAGCACCAAATACAGCATCAGGAACTTACCAAGTTGAATACAGTCTTTGCGAAGTTAATAATCCAACGAATTGTAGTGTTATCAGTGTTGAAATTACAGTACTACCAGTAGCGACAATTGCACCAGTAATGGATGATTATACCCAAAGTCCTGTGTCAATAGGGGGCATTATAGGAAATGTAACAGCAAATGATACTTTAAATGGAAATCCTGTAATAATAGGAACTGCATCAGGAGAGGTAACATTGACGCCTAATCCGAATGGAGCAAACCCTGATGGATTTATCTTTGATGAAAATGGAAATATTACAATCGATACGAATGTTACTCCAGGGGATTATGTCTTAGAATATGAAATCTGTGAAAATGGTTTAGTTTCTGAAAATTGTGAAATAACAACCGTTTTAATTACAGTAAAACCAGTTACACCAATTAATCCAGTAGTAGATGATTATAATCAAAATCCTACAGCAGTAGGGGGAACTACGGAAGCTGTAACCGAAAATGATACTTTAAACGGAAATCCTGTAGTAGTAGGAATGGCAGTTGGAGAGGTTACTTTAACGCCAGATCCAAACGAAACAAACAAAGATGGTTTTACATTTAACCCTGATGGAACCATAACAATTGCTTCAGATGTAACACCAGGAACTTACGAGCTAGAATATGAAATTTGTGAAAATGGGTCAAATCCAACAAATTGTCAGGTAGCTACAGTAACGATTGTCGTTGTACCAGAAGCAAATCCTTGCGGAACGCCTTATAACATCATGACACCTGATAACGATGGGAAAAATGATAGTTTCTTT
>NZ_OENE01000040.1 GCF_900239495.1 Tenacibaculum finnmarkense genomovar ulcerans | reverse complement strand
GAGGGTTTTTAGGGAAATAGTTTCCGATTATACTTCTTTATTAGCCTTAAAAAACACATTATAATTTGCGTGATTTTTTGCCAATTACTTGCAACGTTGTTGTATATGGTTTGTTGCGTTTTTGAAGCACTAAATTTAGTAAATAAAAACGGAATAGAAAATCCCCTAAGGATTTTCGTAAGTAGGCTAGTACTAGCAATAAATTATATATGGTGTTGGCAATAGTGATTTATTCAAATTGTTTTTCCATTACTTCTCTTTGAGATTTAACAATCCATTTGTCAAATTTCAATAAGTTTGATTTCAAATCATCTATTTCGTTGCTAAACATTAAACAACCTCTGTCATCATACATCCAAAACCATTTTTTTGTTTTTGGTTGAAAAAAGTAAACTAATTGATGAATTGTTGGTGAAAATCCCATTTCTGTATTTGCAATTCCATTAAAAATTTTTTGATAATTTATTCCGTTTTTTCTTCCTTTACAAATAGTTAATTTTCCTTTAATTCTCTCAATATTATCTTCGTTTTCAAAATATCGGGTTGCCAGATTTTCTTCAAACTCTTGAGATTTAATATTTTCAGATTTTAACAATTCATAAATATGATTCGGTGTTTCAGCAAAAATATCATCTCCAAAATCATAAACAATTGTGTATAATTCCGAATTTTTATCAAAATAGTTTTCAAACAGTTCAGATGCACGTTTTGTTGATTGATTCACACGTTCTTTTGTTCCGTTTTCAAATGGGTCTCCTAATTCAAATCTCAAAAAAAATTTCAGTCTACGCTCAATTGTATTGAAATCTGTTATTTCAATATTTGAATCTAAATATTTTAATTCTTGTTCGAGGTTTTTTTTCATTATTGCCAACGATTTATATATGGTTTGTTGCGTATTTCGAGCAACTAATTTAGTAAATAAAAACGGAATAGAAAATCCCCTAAGGATTTTCGTAAGTAGGTTCGCACTAGCAATAAATTATATATTTTGTTAACCTGCGTTTTTTCTTTTTACAATTAAAATACCGATATAAAATCTCACATTTTTCAGCGTTTTTATTCGGCGTTTAACTTGTCTAAAATTTCATATAAACTTACGCGAAAAAATCTAAAATCGGCAATATTCCGAACAGTTTTTCTCATTTTCATTCCTAATTTCGCAAACAGGCTAAAATTCCGCCATTTTCATTTCAGAATTACAGACAGATTCTTGCATAATATTTGTCAAAATCTGCTGCTTTACGATTCCGTTTCTATTGCGCAAACGAGCTAGGAAGTCCGCCGTTTTCATTTCATAATTACGGACAGATTCTTGCGTAATATTTGTCGGAATCTACTGCGTTATAATTCCATTTCTGGTTGCGTAATATTTATCAGAATCCTACTTTTTTAAACCGCTTTTTTGCCAATATTGCGTGTAATTTGGCTTAAT
>NZ_OENE01000039.1 GCF_900239495.1 Tenacibaculum finnmarkense genomovar ulcerans | reverse complement strand
ACCTACTTACGAAAATCCTTAGGGGATTTTCTATTCCGTTTTTATTTACTTAATTTAGTGCTTCAAAAATGCAACAAACCATATATAAATCGTTGCCCACAATATGAGAAAAGTACCCAAATTAATATTCAGTTTTATAATTTTGACTTCTGTACTACTAGCGAATTGTAAATCGGAAAAAAAATCTGAATACTATATTTCGGAACTAAGTATGAATAGAAATTTATCGAATTTTACAAACGTGATGAATGAAAAAGACACGATAAAAATTATTGCCGAATTGTATATGGAATGGTGGATTAGAGTTGACACTCTAACAATTACAAAAAAGAACAATCAAATTCAACTTCAAGCAACGATTAAGGAAGACACTACATTTGAAATGAAATATCAATGGCGGACAAATAAACTCAAGCCTGTCATAATCGAGAATACTGACAACGAATTTGAGCAACATTTTTCTCAAAAAATAAAACGAACAAAAACTAACCCAAAAAGTGGGCGGATTTACAAAATATTAAGTCCAAATGATACGTTGATTTTTTACACGAAAGGTTTGGGAGATAAAGGTGGAGAAGTTAAAGAATATTATAAATTTATGCGTAATTACTATCCGAATGAAAAAGATTTTGTCCCAATCGGAGAAAAAAATGAGAATGAATAAATACTGTGGGCAACAATGTATAAAATTAATTGCTATATTAGTGCTTAATTTTTAAGGCGTTGCGTATTTGCCAGCTTCTGAATTTCCTTCGGAAATTCCTCGCTGACAAACTCGCAACTAATCTTATACCGAACGTTAACCTACATTAAGCCAAATTACACGCAATATTGGCAAAAAAGCGGTTTAAAAAAGTAGGATTCTGATAAATATTACGCAACCAGAAATGGAATTATAACGCAGCAGATTCTGACAAATATTATGGGAAAAATATGTTTGTAATTCTGAAGTGGAAACGGCAGAATTTTAGCCTGTTTGCGAAATAGAAACGGAATCGTAAAGCTGTAGATTTTGAAAAATATTACGGAAAAATATGTTTGTAATTCTGAAGTGGAAACGGCAGAATTTTAGCCTGTTTGTGAAATCGGAAATGAAAAACTGTGGGATTCTGACAAATAATTACGCAAGAATCTGTCTGTAATTATGAAATGAAAACGGCGGAATTTTAGCCTGTTTGTGAAATTAGGAATGAAAATTTAGACAAGTTAAACGCCGAATAAAAACGCTGAAAAATGTGAGATTTTATATCGGTATTT
>NZ_OENE01000038.1 GCF_900239495.1 Tenacibaculum finnmarkense genomovar ulcerans | reverse complement strand
CGAATTACCATCCAAAATCTGAATTTATAACGGCTGTAGAATTGAGAAAATGCAGAAAATTGGAATTGGAAAATTGACGCAACCGCTGATTTAAAATATTGACGCATAAATCAATAAAAACTGAATGAATAAAACTAACAGAATTATCATCCAAAATCTGAATTTATAACGGCTGTAGAATTTAAGGAATGCAGCAAATTGGAATTGGAAAAAAAACAAACTACTTGCAACAAAATATATAAAAAATACTTAGTTTAGTGCTAAGACAAAAGTTAGTACTATTTTGTTAATTCCGATTTTCCTTCGGAAAATCCTCACGCACAAAACAGTACTTTCCATATATAAAACGTTAGCTTTCATTAACAAAAAAAATGCGTGAAATTGGAAAAATAAAGCGGTTTAAAAAAGTAGAATCCTGATAAATATTACGCAATTAGAAATGGAATTTTAACGTAGTAGATTTTGAAAAATATTACGCAAGAATCTGTCTGTAATTATGAAATGAAAATGGCAGACTTTTAGCCTGTTTATGGAATCGGAAATGAAAAACTGTGGGATTCTGACAAATATTACGCAAGAATTTGTCTGTAATTATGAAATGGAAACGGCAGACTTTAGCCTGTTTATGCAATCAGAAATGAAAATTTAGACAAGTTAAACGCCGAATAAAAATGCTGAAAAATATGTAGTTTTATATCGGTATTTTAATTGTAAAAAAGGAAAAATAAACGAAAAGCTAACAAAATATATAATTTATTGCTAGTGCTCGCCTACCTACGAAAATCCTTAGGGGATTTTCTATTTCGTTTTTATTTACTAAATTAGTTGCTCGAAAAACGCAACAAACCATATATAAATCGTTAGCTTTCATTTCAGAATAGTAAAAATACGACCTGCTATTATATGTTATTTACTTTTACCCAAGCGTAAATTAACTCTCTAAGTGGTATCATAAAATTCTTAATCCACCTTTCGAACTCACGAACAGACATGTATTCTGTAAAAGTAGTTTCCTTGCCGTTTATTTCTAAGCGCATTACTACTTGATTATGATATTCGCTACTAACATCTGTTATTTCAACTTTTCCTATCTTAGCTACGTGGTGGGCTTCTACAAGGCATTTATTATCAGATTGCGATACTACCTGTTTTCTAAAGTATATCTGCTGGAATTGCACTGTTTTTTCAATTTCTATTAATTCATGTAAACGTACACGTTCTTTCATTTTGGTTATTTTTTTTATAATTAAAAACGAAAAGCTAATCGAGTAGACGGCTCCGACTAAAATAGTCGGAGTGCGCCTCTCACACCACCGTACGTACGGGTCTCGTATACGGCGGTTCGTAAATCATCA
>NZ_OENE01000037.1 GCF_900239495.1 Tenacibaculum finnmarkense genomovar ulcerans | reverse complement strand
TTGATGATTTACGAACCGCCGTATACGAGACCCGTACGTACGGTGGTGTGAGAGGCGCACTCCGACTATTTTAGTCGGAGCCGTCTACTCGATTGGTGGTAGTTTATTCTCCATACAATATATCATCAAATGAGTTTTTGTTTATTAATTGTTCTTGATTATATCCTATTTTAACTATTTCTTCATGTTCACGTACTTTTGGCACTATAATACTATGTACAAGTTTTAAATAAGGAACATCTTTTTGTTTCCAATAATATTTTCCATTAAGAACATAATCATTATATTTTTGTAATTCTTCCATAAGCTTAGGAGTCAAAACTAGTAATGGCTTTTTAGCTATTTGATTACTGACTTCATCAGCACCCCAATCTGTTTCTCTAGCCCAATATTCAAAATTAAATATATTATTTCTTTCTTCTTCACTTATATTGTCAATTTCCCTAGGCAATTTGTTTATGAGTATTTTAGCGCAATCTAAGAATGTTTTGAACATATCAAGTGATTGTACTTCTGTCCAAGCATCATAATGCCAAGTGTCAGTATAAAGCTCGAAAATTAACTTCAAATTGCGCAAGATTGTTTTGTGTGCATAAATAGTATCTACTACTCCTTTTTGAGAAGCTATACTTTTAAGTTGTGATACTCTTAAATAATCTGTAAACTGACTTTTAATAGGTTCTTTTAAGTCCTTTTCTTTAGTCAATTCTGAAATATCAATTTTAGGTAAGAACTCAATCGTTTTAGTAGAATTGGTTTTATCAAGTAGACATGTCGCTTGCCAAAAAAGGGGCTTAGAGATGTAAACTTCTTCAGTTTTCAAATCTACAGCAAAGGCAATAACGTGAGTTCGAAAGCTTAATTCAGTCCAATATAAAAGTGTAGATTGTTTAATTTTGCCAACTGTTGGAGTGCCATCTTGTCTTGTTGTAATTTCTTGAGCAGATTTAACCTGAGCTTTTAGGTAATTACCCATGACTCTGTCTTCATGTACAATTTCAATTTCAAAATCAATACCATAATCACTATCTGTAGCACTTCTAAAAATCCCAAGTTCCCTTAATTTATATAGCAAAATTGCAAAAGAATCAGATTCAGATTTATGTTGTTTTATTCTTTTAGGAAAATCCATTTATGTTAAGACTATTTTTTAATTACCACCAACGATTTATATATGGTTTGTTGCATTTTTGAAGCACTAAATTAAGTAAATAAAAACGGAATAGAAAATCCCCTAAGGATTTTCGTAAGTAGGCGAGTACTAGCAATAAATTATATATTTTGTTGCAAGTAGTTTGTTTTTTTTCCAATTCCAATTTGCTGCATTCCTTAAATTCTACAGCCGTTATAAATTCAGATTTTGGATGATAATTCGGTCAGTTTTATTCATTCCGTTTTTATTGATTTATGCGTCAGTATTTTAAATCAGCGGTTGCGTCAATTTTCCAATTCCATTTTCTGCATTCCTTAAATTCTACAGCCGTTATAAATTCAGATTTTGGATGATAATTCGGTCAGTTTTATTCATTCCGTTTTTATTAATTTATGCGTCAGTCTTTTAAATCA
>NZ_OENE01000036.1 GCF_900239495.1 Tenacibaculum finnmarkense genomovar ulcerans | reverse complement strand
TTGATGATTTACGAACCGCCGTATACGAGACCCGTACGTACGGTGGTGTGAGAGGCGCACTCCGACTATTTTAGTCGGAGCCGTCTACTCGATTGCCCACTGGCTTTATTTCAGTTCTATTATTAATTCCTCTATTATTTCTTTATAACCTTCTCTTAAACTGAAATTATCTTTAGTCCAATGATTTTCGGGATATTCATAATTTATTATTTGTCTTAAATAATCTTTTTTAGCGTGTCCTAACTGACTTGATATTAATGCAATAAAATATCCAGCTTGACTTTCGTCATCTGCTTCGTTCGTTTTAACAAATTCTTTTTTGAATTGCTCTCTCGTTAAGACTTTCATTTTTAACAAAGCTGGAAGTAAAACAGTTTTTATTCTGTTTGAAGAATAGTTTGCTTTAATAAAATACGATTTTAGAAGTTCTTTCAGTTTTGGTATTTCATATTCTCCAGGTTCGTCAGACATTGCAATTTTAAACTTCTTTTTATTAGATTTTTCTTTCGCAACTTCTTCTGGAATGGTTACTGTTCTCGATAAAATTTCTGCACCATTTGAAGTTCTAACATAATTTAAAATAATTGCATTTATTGCCATATCAAAATTGGTAGATAAATATTCAATCATTCTACTTAAAGGTTCTTCTATTGCAAAACCAACAAGTAATAATCTTTGTGATTGATTTATAGTTATTTCGTCAATTTTTATTTCGTCAAAATGTGCTGAAAGTTGGTCTTCTAAATTATTTCCTGTAAAAGCAATGCAGATTTCACTTAATTTTTCAATGTCCCAAGTTGCCAAGTCAGATGCATAGTCAATTGCTTGAGCTAAAACAAGTCTTGCAAGTTTTTCTCTTTTTAATTCAACGATTACAAGATTTCCATTATTGTCAATTCCTAAAAAGTCAAGTGGACCAGATTTTGTATAAACCTGTTCTCCAATAATAAGAATATCATTTCCGAGAATATCAGGTTTTGTTTTTATCCATTGTTCTAAATGTTCAGATTCTTTTCTGCCGTTTTCGGCAAGTGTGGAACTTATCGGATTTAATTTTCCTTCTATAATTTCCCAAGTTTTTATTTCAGTAGACATTTGTTTTGGTTTAGTTCGGTTTTAGCTTGTGGGCAACGTTTTATATATGGTTTGTTGCATTTTTGAAGCACTAAATTAAGTAAATAAAAACGGAATAGAAAATCCCCTAAGGATTTTCGTAAGTAGGT
>NZ_OENE01000035.1:37508-169685 GCF_900239495.1 Tenacibaculum finnmarkense genomovar ulcerans | reverse complement strand
TTGAAATTTAAACAGGCTCTTAATGCTGATAAAGTTCTCGATACTATTTTTTTGAAGGAAAAAAATCACTCGAACTGACAGTTTGTTTTCGTTAATGGGGTTTCGTTTTGAATTCTTCAAACAAGAACAAACCTCACAGGTTTTTAAAACCTGTGAGGTTTAAGTTTTACTGCTCGAAATGATAGTGTGAACTTTGCCTAAATTATAATAGTTTCTAAAATTATCGAAATTAGTACAAATGCCTAGCCCCGATTGATGCTTTGTTTGAGCTCTTTTTTGTTTTTCCTTTAAAAAAACAAAAAAAGCGAGTGCGGAAAGCGGGAAATTGCTTCTAGAAAAAAATAATTACCTCCTAGTTACCATACCGGTTAATTGCTGTACAGGACCATCGCCCATTTTAATTGCTGTGTGGTCAGATGCTGTTGCCGGTACTATATGGGCTAGTGGTTTTAATGTAAAAGGTGTTAGGGCATTGTCTGGGTACGGTTCTGCAGTGATTACCAATGTTGTTCCTCTTAAATCTAAAGGGAAAGTTAAACCTGCTGGTGCATTTTGCATATAATCTTCGCCCGGATATCCTGGCCCATTACCAGCATCGCCTTTAAATGGTGAGGTTCCTGCATTATCATCTGCTTTTGAAGCATCGGTAAAAGTTCCTGTAGAAACTGCTACGCCGTTAATCACTGCCCAGCCTTCGTATTTCCATCCTGCTGATAATTTCGGTAATATTAACCCCGGTTTTACTCCTCCAGAAGAATTATCTAAAAACCATACACCACTAAGCTCGTCAGTATTACTGCCTCCATCAGTTGGAGTTGCTAAAATATAGGTTCCTGCGGCAGTCGAAAAATCAGCTACAATAGTAGAATTTACAATGGCTGAATTACCAGAAAAATTACCAGATAATATTTTTGTATCTGATGGACCTGCATCTTTATCTATAAGCGGCTCAATACTTACTACAAATTTAGTTGCTGCGTTTAAATTAGTAGCTAAAACTGTAAAATCAGTTTTTGATGCTACGCCAGAATCATCTACCGTAAATAAACCTGTTGAAACAGGCTTTCCGTTAACAATTACCCAGCCTTCGTATTTAAAATTTTCACCTAAATTTTCTAGCCCTTCTAAATTAACAGATAAGGTTGACTTTTCTAAGTTTTCAATTACAATGTCATCATTATCATTTCCACAAGAAGCAGCTAATAAACCAATAGCCAACACTCCTAAAAATTTAAGTTTTATCATATTTATATTTTTTAGAATTATTATTAATTCAAAAATATAATTAATTTTTGAGCTGAAATGTTAGCTAGCTTACACTAAATTATCTTTTTCATAAATAGTAATGGTTTTTCTGTCAAAATCTACAATTTTAGCTACTCGTAGTTCGTTTAATATTATATTTAGTGTTGGTCGAGAAGTGCCTATAAGTGATGCGATGTCTTTTTGTGTATAAGGATGAACAATAATACGACTGCCCGTGGTTTGACAACGATGCCCGTACTGTTCAAATAATTCTTGTAAAAATTCCATTAATCGTGTTTTTACATCTTTAAAAAGCAAAATTTTTAACCGACGTTCTAATTTTTTAAAACGAAAACCAAGAAATTTATAGATATGCAAACTGAATGTTTTGTTATCACGCATCAGTTCATGGATAGTGTCTACACCAATTCTGCAAATAGAGGTTTTATTATCTATTGATTGTGCAAATTCATTGCGTATTTCTTCTCCTAAAATAGCCTTTTCACCAAATAACTCTCCTTTAGCTAAAATGGTTTTAACAACTTCTTTTCCTGCTTCGGAGTAATAACCTATTTTTACTTTTCCGCTTTCTATTAAATAGATTTTACTCGCTTGGTCTTTTTCAAAATAGATGTAATCATTTTTTAGATACGCATCAAAAGTATGACAAGATTTATAGCCTTTAAATTTATGTGGGCATAAAAGGTTAAATAAATTTACATCATCAAAAAACCAGAAAGAATTCATAAGTAATTTTATTTAAAAGTTAGTGTTTTTTAGCTATAAAATGCTTTAAATGAAGCTTAAAACCTAATAGCAATATATAAAAATAACCTAAAATTTAAACAAATGAAAATATATTGAGTAAAACAACTACTATTTAGCCGCTATTTTGCAAAAATTATAATAGTTTCTCAAATTATCGAAATTAGTACAAATGCCTAGCCCCGATTGATGCTTTGTTTGAGCTCTTTTTTGTTTTTTTTCTTCAAAAAAATAAAAAAAGCGAGTGCGGAAAGCGGGAAATTGCTTCTAAAAAAAAATATTGAATTTTTATACCTTATATATAGCTGCTACTTTTTTTTAGGCTTGGTTTTTCTTGCGCGCTTCTTGCGGATCTTTACAAATAACTTTTTATAAACCGTTACATCGATGCTTCCCCTGCCTTTTAATACAATGTTTTTATAGGGTTTCTTTAATTTTGGTGTTTGATATTCTAATTTTTCATCAATAAAGGCACGTTGTAAAACATCTTCTATTAAAAAATCTTCATTTATCGTTTCTGGTATGTATTCAGATTTTAATGATAACTTGAATATATTTGCGGTGGTATTGTACCAAAATGCCTTCCAGCTACTTCGCAATTCTTTAATATTTTGAAAAGCGGTTTTGCCTGATTGGCGATGTATTAATTTTAATAAAATGCGCCCCTCTGTTTTGGTTAATTTTTTTAAAGGACTCGTTAGTTCTTCTTGGAGGTACTTTTGAGTTCTTTTTATATATTTTCTTTTGGCTCTTTTCGATTTTATTTTTGATAAACGAACCGCTACACTGTCTATTTTTTTTGCCGCCAAAACAGCATAAGGATAGGCTTTGAAAACTTTTTTTCGAAACCAATAATAATAATGAATATCTAATTTTTCTTTAAACTTATGCTTCGGAAAAATAGCCACTTCGTTTAATGTAATCATTAAACTGTCGCCATTTTTTAACAAAAAATATTCTTCATTAACGTTTGGTAGTGTGTCTTTTATTTGTCCTATGCTACTAGAAACGAAGAGTACTATATATATATATAAAAGTTTTTTCATTAATTTTAAGTATCAAATAAAGACTCAAAGATATTCCTTTTTTTTAAACAAAAAACTCATGAAATATAGTATGTGCTTCATGAGTTTTTTTGCTATAATTATATCTTTTATTCCGCCATAATTGCTTCTGCAACCTTTTTATAAGTTCCATTTGATAATTTTTCTCGAATTGCTGAAAATGCAACAATTGTTTCATCTACGTCTTTTTGTGTGTGACGTGCTGTTGGTATTAATCTTAAAATAATTAATCCTTTTGGTATTACAGGATATACCACTATAGAACAAAATACCGCGTGATTTTCACGTAAATCTTGAACCATTGCCATTGCTTCAGGGATTTCTCCTTTTAAGAATACAGGAGTAATACAAGTTTGCGTTGTTCCTAAATCAAAGCCCGCAGTACGTAAACCTGATTGTAATGAATTGGTGATTTTCCATAAGTTTTCTTTCAACTCTGGCATGGTACGCAACATGTCTAATCGTTTTAAGGCGCCTTTTACCATGGGCATTGGCAACGATTTAGCAAACATTTGCGAACGCATATTGTATTGTAAATACTGAATTACATCTTTATCGGCTGCAAAGAAAGCTCCGATTCCTGCCATCGATTTTGCAAATGTTGCAAAATAAACATCAATACCCTCTTGAACTCCTTGCTCAAAACCAGTTCCTTTTCCGTCTTTACCTAAGGTTCCAAAACCATGGGCATCATCAACTAAAATTCGGAAGTTATATTTTTCTTTTAAGGCGATAATTTCTTTTAAACGACCTTGCTCTCCTCGCATTCCAAAAACACCTTCGGAAATCAATAAAATTCCTCCACCTGTTTTTGCTGCCATTTTAGTGGCTCTTTGCAAGTTTTTTTCACAGCTTTCAATATCGTTATGTCTGTAAACAAAACGTTTTCCTGCATGTAAACGAACACCATCAATAATACAAGCGTGGGTATCCATATCATAAACAATAATATCTTCTTTGGTAACCAAAGCATCAATTGCCGATACCATTCCTTGGTAGCCAAAGTTTACTAAATATGCCGCTTCTTTTTCTACAAAATCAGCACATTCTTGCTCTAATTGCTCATGGTATTTGGTGTGCCCTGACATCATACGAGCTCCCATTGGATAAGCTAATCCGTCGGTTGCTGCTGATTCACCATCAACTTTTAATACCTCAGGATGGTTTGCCAAGCCTAAATAATCATTGATACTCCAAGTAATTACTTCTTTTCCATTAAAAGACATTCTGTTAGAAATTGGTCCTTCTAATTTTGGGAAAACAAAATATCCTTCTGCCTTATCTGCCCATTTTCCTAACGGTCCTTTATCTTGTTTAATTCTTTCAAATAAATCTTTAGTCATTATTACTTTTGTAATTTTATTCCTTACAAAAATAATGATTTTTAAGATGTTCTCAAAATAGTTAAGCACTTGATTCTTTTGTTAAAAAAGTTCTTTTTATAATTTTTCTAATTCTAAACCATAATCGTATTGTAAATCTTCATGCAGGCTTGCTACAATTTTTTGAATCAGTTTTACTTGAGTTGCTAGTATATTTTGCAAACGAGGACTGTTTTTTATTGACGGTTTTAAATTTTTGAGTTTGATACAAAAATGTAATAATAATTCGACTTCTGTTTCTTTATTCTTTGAAAAACGAATGTATTTTTTGGTATTTGTTAATATTTTACGGGCACTTTTTCTGATAAAAAAATAACTTTTAGTATTGATATTTTCAAACAACACATCCATCTCATTTTTAATAGCTAAAATATAACCTTGTTCATTATCAGCTTCAAACAACAGGTAAGTAAGCAGTTCTTTATTTTCTTTTTTAAAACGAATTAACTGCAAACAAATTTCTAATAATTCATTTTGATTTTTATGTTTTAATTCGTCTTTTAACGCTTTAATTGTTGCTGTTTCCATAACATAATTTTAAATAAAAAAAAAAAAACCTCACAGCTATTACGACTATGAGGTTTTGATGGTGTTTTTATATGCTTTTTAATTATTGAATACTTGGTACGCTAACAACTTCGTTAACCTCAGCATCATAATTTATACCAGCTACTTTAAAACCGAATAATTTAAAAAATTCTTGACTATATCCTTCTAAATCTCCAATTTCCGATAAATTTTCAGTGGTTGCTTTTTCCCATAATTCCGCAATTTCTGCTTGTACATCTTCACGCATTTCCCAATCGTCTACACGGATTCTTCCTTTTTCATCTAAAGCTAAATCGCCGCCAAATAAACGCTGGCTATATAAACGCTGAATTTGCTCGATACATCCTTCGTGAATTCCTTTTTCTTTCATCACCTTAAATAAAAGTGAAATATATAATGGAATTACAGGAATTGCAGAACTCGCTTGTGTTACCAAGGCTTTATTTACCGAAACATACGCCTTTCCTCCTATTGATTTTAAATCATCCGAAATCGTAAAAGCAGTTGCTTCTAAATCATCTTTAGCCGCACCAATTGTTCCGTTTCTGTACACAGGTTTGGTAACTTCAGGACCGATATAAGAATATGCCACTGTAGTAGCGCCTTCCGATAATAAGTTTTCTGATTGTAATGCGTCCATCCACATTTTCCAATCTTCACCACCCATAACCGTTACCGTATTGGCAACATCATCGCCTTGGGCTGGGTTTATAGAAATTTCTGAAACTTTTCCAGTATGAAAATCTACGGTTTTATTAGTAAAAACTTCTCCAATAGGTTTTAATGTTGATTTAAAACGTTTTCCTGATACAGGGTGCATTCTAACTGGCGATGCTAAACTATAAATAACCAAGTCAATTTGCCCTAAATCTTGTTTGATTAGATTAACAACCTGTTCTTTTATTTGGTTTGAAAACGCATCTCCATTAATACTTTTGGCATATAAGCCTGCCTTTGTTGCTTCTTGTTCAAAAGCGGCTGTATTGTAAAAACCTGGCGACCCTGGCTTTCCTTCTGTTGCAGGTTTATCAAAGAAAACACCAATTGTAGCAGCATCTGAACCAAATGCGCTTGTTATTCTTGATGCCAATCCGAAACCTGTTGAAGCACCGATTACTAATACTTTTTTAGCACCTTCAATTTTTCCTTTTGATTGTACGTATGCTATTTGATCTTTTACATTTTGCTCACAACCCGTTGGATGAGATGTTAAACAAATAAATCCTCTAGTTCTTGGCTCTATTATCATTTTTAACTAATTTCTTATTAATTTTTATTAATTGCTATCTGTTTTAAAACTTTTAATTTCTAATTGGCTGTCTTTAATTCGTTGCCCAATCATCATTAAAATTCTTTTATTGATATCGGTATTATTATCTTTATAAAATTCAAATTCACCCACGGTAAACTGCCCGATAATCAACCCTAAAAACTGATTTTTTAAATTGATATTTTTCTTGGTGATACTATTTACCGCTTTATTAAATTTTTCTTTTTCGATATGTACGATATCTACTTTTTGACTTTTACAGAAAAAGATAAAAAATTGCAAAAGCAGTTCGTGTTGTAATTTTAAAATTGGGCGTATTGTTTTATTCTGAAAATCTTCTACAGGAATTTCAGAGGATAAATTTAATACCGGGCGAATACTTATTTTGTTGCTATCCATTTAAAAAATTAACAACGTTTTTTTCAATACGATTTAATACATTTTCAGTATTTGCTTTTACAAATTTCTCTCCTGTAATTTGCTCGTATAATTCAATATATCTGTTTGAAATTTCGGTAACTTTTTCGTCTGACATTTCAGGAATTGCCTGCCCGTCTTTTCCTTGAAAATCATTTTCAATTAACCACTGACGTACAAATTCTTTTGACAATTGCTTTTGTGGCACTCCTTTTTCTTGACGTTCAGCATATCCATCGGCATAAAAATAACGAGAAGAATCTGGTGTGTGAATTTCATCAATTAAAACAATTTTACCATCTTTTGTTTTACCAAATTCATATTTAGTATCTACTAAAATTAACCCACGAGAAGCAGCTATTTCTGTTCCTTTTTGAAATAAATTTCTAGTATATTTTTCTAAGATGATATAATCTTCTTCAGAAACCACATTTTTAGATAAAATTTCTTCACGAGTAATATCTTGATCATGATCGCCGTTTTCAGCCTTTGTTGAAGGCGTAATTATTGGTGTTGGAAACTGATCATTTTCCTTCATTCCTTCCGCCATTTCAACGCCACATAAAACCCTTTTACCAGCTTTATATTCACGTGCTGCATGCCCTGACATATACCCACGGATAACCATTTCTACCTTAAAAGGCTCACATAAATGCCCTACAGCTACATTTTCATCAGGCGTTGCGTGTAACCAATTTGGAACAACCTGAGCGGTTTCGTTCATCATTTTGGTTGCTATCTGATTTAAAATTTGCCCTTTATAAGGAATTTGACGTGGTAAAACCACATCAAAAGCAGATAATCTGTCAGAAGCTATCATTACCAATAACTCGTCATCTATATTATAAACCTCTCTTACCTTACCTTTATAAACCGACTTTTGCTTTGGAAATTGAAAGTTAGTTTCGTTAATTGTATTCATACTTTTTTTGTTGTGTTGTTAACTGTGTTGTTGATTGCAAAAATATGGTATTTATTTTTGGTTTTTATTTCTTTCTGATAAAGAATAAAAGGATATAAAAACGTTTTTAAATGAAATTTAAACAATTGCTTAATATCTAAAATAATTACCACAATTAGGATAATTTACCTGCGGATTGGTATTTTTTATATAACTTATTATGGATGCTGCTGCCGAAAGATTTTGAACCTCGCTATTTTCGGGAAATAAATTATCATAAACAGCGGGTATATAATCGGTTAAACCTACCGAAACAACGGTATTATAGTCTAACAGATTTCCTAATTCATCTCTAATTTCAATAACCCTTCCTATTTTTTTAATTTGAATACCTGAATAATAAAAGCCCGACTTCGATTCTATTAAAAAATTTTTGATTTGCCCGATAGTCATTTCGTATTTAACAGTTCCGTTATTAAATGGTTCAATAGTATAGATGTCTCTTTTGGTAATCGCTCCTTGATTTAACGAACTTCTAATCCCTCCTGTATTTTGAAAAGAAACTGTTACATTCATGGTTGCTTTAAGCGCATCGGCATATAAACACCCTACTTGATTTCTTTGGTGGTTAATTAATGAATTTCCTATTACTTCTTCTAATTCGGGTACATTATTATATGTATCAATAACGCTCTTCAGCTCTTGGTCATATTCTAAAACCTCCTCTAAATTAATAAGCGTGTACTTGCTACTGATAATGGATTTATTTTTTACAGATAGTTCTATTTTTCCTAATTTTTTTAAATAAGAACCTGATTGATAAATAGGAATTCCGTTTTCTTTTGTATTAATTTCTTGATGCGAATGCCCGCCTATAATTAAATCGAAGTAAGGAAATTTATTCGCTAATTGAACATCGCCTAAATTACGACTACTTGTGTGTCCTAAATGTGTTAATGCGATAAAAAGATCGGAATCTTCTGATTTTTTAACATCTTTATATTTATTTACGATCGTTTCTGGACGTTCAAATTTCATTTTTTTAACTTTCCATGGATGGGTAGAAGGAATTGTTCCGTTCTTTTTTCCGTTGGTTTCCACCAAGCCTAAAAAAGTAATTTTTATATCATTTTTTGAAACCGTATAAAATTCATTTGGCTGCGGAACTCCTGAATTTAACATGTCTACATTCGCGCAGACCCAATTAAAATTAGCTTGCTCTATCCGCTTTTTTAATGTGGCTTCGCCATAATCAAATTCGTGATTTCCTAATACTGATACATCAAAACCTACTTTATTCATCACATCAATCATCGGAAAACCTTGATTGTCTTTATAATTATCAACTACGGGGCTTCCTGAAAACATATCGCCACTACAAGCAACGATAACATTTTTAGTCTCTTTTTCCTTATCTATTAAATACTTTATTTTCGCAAAGTTATCTAACTGAGCATGTTGATCATTTACAAAAAATATCGTTACTTTCTTTTCTACTCCTTCATTTAAATCATTATTTTCTGATAATTCATTATTTTTAATACCATTTGAAGAGCATGATAACAGCGTACTTATTAATAGAATACTAATATGAAATAAAATTTTATGTATCATGTTTGTCATGCTTGCCATGTTTATCATCGGGTGTTTTTTTTCAACAAATTTAATCAATATAGTATAAATTAAAGATAACTTCTACGCTATAATACCAAACATTTTTTTTAATTAAAAAAGACTATTTAAACGGCTCATTCGTTTAAATAGTCTTTTAATTTCTGAAGATAAAAAAACAGGCGTTACTCCGTTTCGATACTTTTATAAGCTTTAATAATTTTTTTAATCAATCGATGACGCACTACATCTTTATCATCAAGATATACTTGGGCAATACCGTTAATATCTTTTAATGCCAACAAAGCTTCTTTTAAACCTGAAACCTGTTTACGTGGTAAATCTATTTGCCCAGGATCGCCAGTAATAATAAACTTTGCATTTTTCCCCATTCTTGTTAAAAACATTTTCATCTGATTATGGGTCGTATTCTGCGCTTCATCTAAAATAACAAAAGCGTTGTCTAGCGTTCTTCCACGCATAAATGCCAACGGAGCAATTTGAATGATGCCTTTTTCAATATGCGATTCTAATTTTTCATGAGGAATCATATCACGCAAAGCGTCATATAAAGGTTGCATGTACGGATCTAATTTTTCTTTTAAATCGCCAGGTAAAAACCCTAAGTTTTCGCCCGATTCTACCGCAGGACGTGTTAATATTATTTTACGGACTTCTTTTTCTTTCAATGCTTTTACAGCCAAAGCCACCGCAGTATATGTTTTACCTGTTCCCGCAGGACCTACGGCAAAAAGCATATCATTTTTACTCATTAAATCAACCATTTTCCGTTGATTTGAGGTTTGTGCTTTTATTAAATTACCATTAACGCCATGCACTAAAACGCCTTCTATTTTAGCCGACTTTCTAAATTCTTCTTCTTTTCCTGTGGCTGTTAAAATACGTTCAATACTATTTTCATCTAATTTATTGTACTTATTAAAATACTTAATTAGCATGCCTAAACGTTTTTCTAACTCATCTAAAATTTCAGGTTCGCCATATAATTTTAATTTATTTCCTCTAGATACAATTTTAACTTTTGGAAAATACTTTTTTAGCGTTGTAATAGTACTATCTTGCGCTCCAAAAAATTCATTTGGATCAATTTCTGTTAATTCAAAGATACGTTCGTTCAAAAGATACATGTTTTAATATTATTCAGTTTAAAAATAATGATTATTTTTATTGAATTATGTAATTTTGCCATAAAATTTAAGGTACTATTTTAAAGTACACTACTTAACAAATAATTAATACGCAGTTATATTTAATGTCTCTAATTACTTTAACCACCGATTTTGGAATAAAAGACCACTTTGTAAGTGCCGTTAAAGGAGCTATTTATAGTGAGTTACCCGAGGTGAAAATTGTTGATATCACACATCATATTACCCCTTTTAACATTACAGAAACTGCTTATATTTTAAGAAACACCTATAAAAGCTTCCCTGACAAAACAATACATATTATTGGTGTCGATTCTGAATTAAGTGCCGAAAATAAGCATATCGCTATTGAATTAGACAATCATTACTTTATTTGCCCTGACAACGGCATTATTTCAATGATTACTTCAGATATAAAACCCACAAAAATTGTTGAAATAAACATTCACAATCATATTGAAACTAGTTTTCCGGTGCTCGATGTTTTTGTGCAAGTTGCCTCACACATTGCACGTGGAGGTAGCTTAAATGTTATTGGAAAAGAAATTGATGTCTATAAAAATAGTGTTGAAATAAAAACAACCGTAAATAAGCAACAAACTATTATTAGTGGCGGAGTTATTTATACCGATAATTATGGGAATGTAATTACCAATATTGATAAAAAACTATTTAAATCCGTAGGAAAAGGGCGAAATTTTATTATTACAGCCAAGCGCTATACCTTTACTAAAATTTACAAACGCTATAACGAAATTGTAGACTATGCAATTCCGAAAGAAAAAAGAAATAATGACGGCGAAAAATTAGCCATTTTTAATTCGTCAGGGTTTTTAGAAATTGCCATTTACAGAAGCAACTTAAATACTGTTGGAGGAGCCTCTACCCTATTAGGCTTAGGATACCGAGACAGCATTACTGTTGAATTTGATGCAATTCCTTCAGCTAAATTTACCACCGAAAACTAAAAAAAACTTTTTAGCTAATTTTCAATAACAAACCTCTAAACTTAGAGTATTAATAAAACCAGACGTTTACACTAATGAATTACCCCACAATTTTCCCAAAACTTTCTACAGAAAGATTAACATTACGCCAAGTATCTTTTAACGATAAAAGAGCTATTTTTAAATTGCGTTCTAACAAAGAAATTAACAAATTAATTACAAGAGAAACCCCTAAAAATTTAAATGATGCTGATGCTTTTATTCAAGCTTGTTTAGATAATTTTGAAACTCAAAACGGTATTTTTTGGGCAATTGAATTGCAAGAAAGTGCCAAAATTATTGGCTCAATTAATCTTTATGATATAAATTCGGAAGATAATTCGGCAAAAATAAGCTATGAATTAATGCCTGATTATCAAAAAGAAGGTTTTATGGATCAAAGCATGAAAACTATTTTAGCGTTTACACAATTAACTGCCGAATTAAAAACTATTGATGCCATTACCCATCAAAATAATTCTGATGCGATAGCGTTATTAGAAAAAAATCAATTTACTTTACAAGAAGCTAGCCAAAATTTACCGGAAGACAATCATATTTTTCGTCTTGACATAAACCAAGAATAATGTATTCAATACTAAAAAAAGAAATTAATTCATTTTTTTCATCCTCAATAGCGTATTTAGTTATTGGGGTATTTTTACTTGTAAACGGCTTGTTTTTATGGGTTTTCAAAGATGATTTTAATATTTTAAATGCTGGTTTTTCAGATATCAGTTCGTTCTTTTATTTAACACCTTGGTTATTTTTATTTTTGATTCCTGCCATTACCATGAAAAGTTTTGCTGATGAATTTAACAGTGGAACTATTGAGTTATTAAGAACAAAACCAGTAACCGATTGGCAAATTGTTGTCGGGAAATTTTTAGCCTGCTTGGTATTAGTTTGCATTGCTTTAGCACCAACATTAACCTACGTTTACACCGTTTACACACTTGGAAACCCTATTGGTAACCTAGATATTGGCAGTACTATTGGTTCGTATTTAGGCGTTCTTTTTTTAGCCGCAACTTATACCGCAATTGGTTTATTTACCTCTACGCTTTCTAAAAATCAAATTGTCGCTTTTATTTTAAGTATTTTTATCAGCTTTATTTTGTTCTACGGATTTGACTCTTTAAGTTCTTCTTTTGGAAATTCAGGATATACGCTACAACAATTTGGAATGTACGAACATTTTAAAAGTATTAGCCGTGGCGTTGTAGATACCCGCGATATTATTTATTTTATCAGCCTTACTTTTTTCTTTTTATTGATGACCAAACAACAGTTAAAAAATGAATAAAAAGCTACAATATAGCGCCCTTGCTTTCTTCGGATTATTATTGATAAATTACCTTTCAAACTCCGTTTACAAACGCTTCGATTTAACACAAGACAACCGTTATACGATTTCTAAAACCAGTATTAATCTATTGGATAAATTAGAAAACACTATTTTTATTAACGTTTATTTAGAGGGCGATTTCCCTGCAGAATTTAAGCGCTTACAAACCGAAACACGTCAGTTTTTAGAAGAATTAAAAGCCCTAAATTCAAACGTTCAATTTCGATTTATCAACCCGATTCATATTCGTGAAAAACTAATAAAAAAAGGCATGATGCCTAGTCAATTAACTGTCGAAGAAGACGGGAAATTGTCGGAAGCTATTATTTTTCCTTGGGCAGAAATTAGCAGCGGACAAAAAACTGAATTGGTTTCTTTATTACCAAATACTATAGCAAAAACACAAGAAAAACAGCTACAAAATGCCATTGAAAAACTAGAATATTCTTTTGCAAATGCGATAAACAATATTACAACAAATCAAAAACAAAAAATCGCCGTAATTGCTGGTAATGGCGAATTAGAAGATATCGATGTATATAGTTTATTGACAGAAGTTGGTAAAAAATATCGTTTGGCAAAATTTACTTTAGACAGTGTGGCTAAAAACCCTCAGCAAACACTTAGTGATTTAACCAACTATGATTTAGCAATTATTGCAAAACCTACCCAAAAATTTACCGAACAAGAAAAATTTACACTCGATCAGTTTATTAGCAATGGCGGTAAAACTCTTTGGATGCTTGACACCAATTATGCCGATACCGACAGCCTGTATAATAATGGAAAAATGCTCGCTTTTCCACGTGATTTAAACCTAACAGACCTATTATTTAGCTATCAAGTTCGTGTTAATAACACATTAATTCAAGATTTGTATTCGGCTAAAATTCCGTTAGCAACAGGAAATAGAGGAAATCAGGCACAGTTTAAACACTTAAATTGGTTTTATCATCCGCTGGTAAACCCAAACCCAAACCACCCGATTACCAAAAACATTGCTCCTGTTCGTTTTCGTTTTACCACACAAATAGATACCTTAAAAGGAGGCATCAAAAAAACACCCTTATTTGTTACTTCTGTATTAACAAAAAAGATAGGAACGCCTAATTTTGTTGAATTACAAAGTATTGCCAAACAGCCAAAAGAAAAACAATACAATAGCGGACCACAATTGTTAGCTGTTTTATTAGAAGGCGATTTTAATTCGGCATATAAAAACAGAACAAAACCATTTAACACACCACTTTTTAAAGCTAAAAGCACTGCAAATAAAATGGTTGTTATTGCCGATGGTGATGTGGCTAGAAATCAAATTTTAAAAGGAAAACCACACGATTTAGCCTTAGATAAATGGACTGGTGAACACTTTGGAAACAAAGAATTTTTAATAAACACCATTGATTACTTACTAGACGATACTGGTTTAATTAATTTGCGAAATAAATCGATTGCTATTCATTTATTAGACAAACAAAAAGCCTACACTCAAAAACGTTTTTGGCAATTTATAAATATCGGTGTTCCGTTAATTTTACTTGCTTTATTCGGTTTTGGATTTCGTTATTTTAGGAAGAAAAAATATGAAAATTAGGCAATATCTTCAAAATAAGCACAAAACCCTAGCCCCGATTGTAGCAATTGTTTGAGCTCCTTTTTTTGATTTTTCTTCAAAAAAAGAGCGAGTGCGAAAAGCGGGAAATAGCTTCTAATAAAAAAGGAAATTACTTGACTAATTTCCAAGAAAAGACAGCTAATATCGCGCCTAAAATAGGGGCTAAAATATACAGCCACAAATGCTCTAAATGTCCTGAAATTAAAGCGGGAGCAATTGAACGTACTGGGTTCATGGATGCTTTTGTCATCGGTCCTGCAAACATGGCTTCTAGTAAAACTACGCCTCCAATTGCGATTCCTGCCATTACCCCAACTTCCTTGCTTCCTGACGAAACATTGATAATGGTTAGCATTAAAAAGAAGGTTAATAAAAGCTCTAAAATAAATGCGCGCCACGGTACAATTGATGGTATTGTTGCCCCAAAATATTCACTTTCAGGAAATAAAACACAGAGCATACAGCTTGCTAATATTGCTCGTATTAATTGAAAAACAATATACTTTGGAACTTCTTTCCACGGAAATTTTTTAGCAAAAGCGAAAGCAATAGTGACCGCAGGATTAAAATGTGCGCCCGAAATTTCGCCAAAAGCATAAATCATCGCCATTACTATTAACCCCCAAGTTATGGCAACGCCCGTATGGGTTAAATCTGTTCCGCCGGTAATTTCATTTACCGTCATTGCTCCTGTTCCGCAGAAAATTAACGCAAAAGTTCCTATTAATTCTGAAATATATTTTTTCTTCATTTTGCAAATATGAGCTAAATATTTCATATTTATTTGATATTTATTTTACCTTTTTAACAACTAAATTTTGGCTGATAAATATTGGCTGATAAAAACCGACTTCCTTTGATTTTTTACATTTATAGGAATCTTTTAATAAACAAATAGTAATTTTGCAAAATGAAGAAATCAATAGCCATTATTGGCGGTGGCGCGGCGGCACTTTTTGCTAGTGCATTTTTAGATACCAAAAAATTTGACGTTACTATTTATGAGCAAAAAAAATCGGTAGGACGCAAATTTTTAGTCGCTGGTGATGGCGGTTTTAATCTTAGCCACGGCGAAGGTATTCATAAAATGATTGACAGATATACGCCTGATTATTTCTTGAAAAATGCCTTATTAAATTTTTCAAATGATGATTTACAGGCTTGGTTATTGAAATTAGATATCCCAACTTTTAAGGGAAGTAGCAACCGAATTTACCCTGAAAAAGGCATCAAACCGATTAGTGTTTTATCAAAAATCAAACAATTTTCTTCGGATAAAGACGTTCGTTTTTTATGTGATTACAAGTGGAAGGGTTGGACTTCTGATAATGATTTGATTTTTGAACATCAAAATAATACAGAAAATAAAAATACTATTATTTCAGCCGATTATACTATTTTTTCAATGGGAGGCGGAAGTTGGAAAATTACAGGTTCTGATGGTAATTGGTTGCCTATTTTTGAGGATAAAAGCATTAAAACACGTCCTTTTTTGCCTTCAAACTGTGCTTATAAAATTGCATGGAAACCTGATTTTATTTTAAAAAATGAAGGAAAACCTTTAAAAAACATTGCTCTTTCTTGTTTCGATAAAACCCAAAAAGGAGAGCTTGTAATTACAAAATTTGGCTTGGAAGGAAATGCTATTTATGCGTTAAGCCCAGAAATACAATCGCAACTTTCAGCCAATAACAAAGCAAGTATTTATCTAGATTTAAAACCGATGTTTAGTTTAGATGAAATCTTCAAAAAAATAAACACATCGAATTATAGCATTACTGATATTCTTAAAAAAGTTTTAAAATTAAGCCCTGTTCAAATTGATTTATTAAAGTCCTTTTTAACGAAAGAGGAATATCTTGATAAAAATATGTTAGCACAAAAAATAAAGTCCTTGCCGCTTATTATAGAAGATTCTGCGCCGTTAAATGAAGCGATTTCTACAACTGGCGGCGTTTCTTTAGAACAGGTTGCTGAAAATTTTGAGCTTAAAAACCTTAAAAACACGTTTTGCATCGGCGAAATGCTCGATTGGAACGCTCCAACGGGTGGTTATTTATTGCAAGCTTGTTTTAGTATGGGCGTTTTTGTTGCTGATTATCTGAATGAAAAAGGATAAAAACTCCTTAAAACTTCTCAAAAACTCCCAAGCCAAATAACGCAAAATCATATTTTACAGGGTCTTGGCTGTCTAGTTTTCTAAGCGAAGTATCTAGCTCTAACAACGCTTTGGCATCGTTTTGTTTTCTCGTTAAAAGACCCAATTTACGCCCAACATTCCCAGAATGAACATCTAACGGACACGACAAAATGGCGGGTGATATATTTTTCCAAAGACCAAAATCTACGCCTGTATTGTCATTTCTTATCATCCACCTAAGCCACATATTAATTCTTTTACATGCTGATTTTTTATACGGATCAGATACGTGTTTTGTAGTTCTGCTTGGGTGTTCTATTTCAAAGAATATCTTTTTCAATTCATGAATTGCAGGTTGTAAAGAATCTTTGGAAGCGTGTTTATTGAAAATATTTTCTAAGCCATTATGATGCGTATAAATATGTTTTAACGCCTTTATAAAATGTGAAAAATCGATAGCATTAAAAGTTCTATGCACAAAACCATCTAAGTTTTCTAAATGATGTTCTTGATGATTCATTACAAAATCGTAGGGCGAATTTCCTAGCAAATCCATCATTTTATTGGCGTTTTTTAAGATACTTTTCCTATTTCCCCAAGCAATTGTTGCTGCCAAAAAACCCGAAATTTCAATATCTTCTTTCACAGAAAATTTGTGTGGAATCGAAATTGGATCGGGGGCAATAAAGTCAAAACTATTATATTGCTGTACTTTTGCGTCTAAAAACTCTTTTAATTCATTTGGATTCAAAATGGCGGCTATTTTGTGTGATTATTAAAAAAAGAATAATATTTTTTATTTTTATCTTCTATAAAATACGCTGGATTACTATCGATTAACCAGCACGCTTGTTCATTATCGAAATTTTCATCAATAACTTCTATTTGCTTGGGGTTATATTTTTTTAATACGTTTCTTAAACTTCGTTTAATTTCTGTATCATTTTTTGTTCTTTTATTTTTAACAACCAGCTCTACCTTTTCTCCAAAAAGTTGTTTTAAATCACCTTCCCTGCTTTTTAACTTTTTGTTAAAGTCTAACGATTGTAATTCTTCCGAAGCTAAATCTACAAGAAGTACAAATAGTATTTTTTCAAATTTATTAACAATTCTTTCTCTAAAATATGTTTCATAAATATGTAATAATTTAGGAGTTTCCCCTAGTTCAATAAAACCTACTAATACTTTTTTAGAAATATCCAGTAGCTTATCAGGTGTCTTTACTTTAAATTTTAATTCTTTTAATTTTTCTATCGATTTAGAATTTTCATCAATATAAAAAGTAATATATTTATTTTTTATTGAAGAATTTAATTCTAAATTAAATTTATTTTCAACAAAATAACAAGAATTTTCAATAACATCAGAGCTTTCAAATTCTGATGTTTCTAATCCTATTGTTTGCCATTTATCTTTAAATAAATTATTTTCATAAACAGCTTTCGCTTCTTCTAACTCAATTATTTGTGGTTCAACTTTAGTCGCACCTTCTTTCAATGTTAAATATTCAATAATTAAAGGCTGTTTCGCTATTTTTTTATCATTAATATGATACTTATTTTTTAATACGAATTCTAAATTATTTTGAGTTAATTCAAATGCTAAACACTCCAGTTTAAACGTTTCTTCTTGTAATGATTTTACAAAATACAAACTCGATAACTTCGGATTAAATATTGAGGTGAAAAAAGAAATCCATGAAAACATCTTCTCTTTATTTTCATATTTCAAAGAATCATATAATCTCCTAAAAAAAGTATCTTCGGCTTTAAAGCGTTCCAAATATATTGCCGAAAAATAATAACCTAATAAAAAATCAATTTCTTCTGATAATTCATTTGGAATATCTAAAAGTTGCCTATTTAAATGTTCGATATCATCAAAATTCAAAAACCCTCGCAACCAGTCTTTAACTGATTTAACATCTTCTTCTTCTAAATTCATCTTTGACAAATAATTATCTCCAATAAATTTCCCCCACCAAACAACTCTGTAAAAATTATTTGTAACGAATTTATCTATTTTCACTTTTAATAACGGAAATTTAGATTCTTTTAATACTTCCTTTATAAATTGTTTTTTAAAATCAGAAAGAGAATTAAATCCTTGAAGTACTTTGGTTGATGTCGCTTTATAAGACTTTACTGATGACATTAAATAGCCCGAATTATAAACACCAAATAAAGCATTTCTTAAATTTCGATACTTTTCTATATCAAAATCATCTTTAGGTAAAATATTCATTTGAGAACCTTCTTTAGTATCTCTAACTTTTCTTTTGTTTAATTTTAGTAAACCTTTAGGTATCTTATAATGATTTTTAAACAACGTTTCGTCCTTTTCTGGTATTTCAAATAAATTAACAGATGTAAAAAGGATTATATAATTACCTTCAAAATCTATTAAATTTTCTTTATCTATAAATAAACGAACAGCTAAAGCACCTTTTATATTTGTTATATCTAATCTTGATTTTTCAATCGATAAGTAATGATTAAAAATTAATACTTCTGCTTCTTTTAATGATATTAAAATATTTTTATTCTTTTTATCCTCCATAATTTTTTTAACTTTAAAAAATATCATCAATTGACATCTCTATCTTTTCAACTTCCTTGTCTACTGTTAAATTTTTTAATTCTTGAATAGTATCCTCTGTTCTTACAATATAAAGATGGTTATTTGTTCTGGTCATACTAACATAAATGATATTATTTAACTTGTTTTCACGTTCTAAATGATATATAGCTCCACTTCCTTTATCAAAACCAAATAAAATAACACTTTCAAACTCTAAACCTTTTGAACTATGACTAGAAATTAATAACGGTATTGTTGATGTAAAATCATGGGTTCTTAAATCTTTTGTTGAAGGATAATAGTTATTTTCAATGCCATTGTTTTTTAAGTATTCGTTTAGCTGTTTTAATCGAGAAATATTTGGGCTAATAACACCAATCGATTTTCTATAGCTTTTAATTTGCTTTAAAATTTCAGCTACTTTACTAAAATCCTCACTTCTTTTAACATCTATAAGTTCGGGTTGAGTTTGAGAGTCTCCATCGACTTTACCGACTATATCTTCTTTATTTTCTGAAAAATAACTAGCTAATTTAGCGATATTTTTATGAAATCTATATATAACAGACAGCGATTCAAACACACCATAATCCTTAATTTTATCCCTAGTTAAATTCGTTTTATAAATCCCCTGATTAAAATCACCTAAAGTTAGTATTCTTTTCGATATTTTCTTAAGAACCTCCCACTCTTCAATCATTAAGTCTTGGATTTCATCAATAACAGTAATATCATGTTGCTTATCCATAGCAATAGCACTTAACTCCCTAAGTACAAACTCATACTTTTCACCATATCGTGCATCATAATTTGGTGGTTTAATATCATGCTCTCTAGCGAGATTCCAAAAAAACGTATCTTTCGTTGCTAATGTTATATTATCCCGAATTCCTAATTCACTTAACTCAGATGATAAATAGCCATACAAACTATGATTATACATCAATAATAAAGGTCTAATGTTTTCCTTTTTAACAATATCACCTAATGTATATAAACTGATTAAAGTTTTACCAGAACCTGGAGGACCTTCTACAAATAAATTACCTGTTTCACGAGAAACGCTTCTAATTACTCCTTTTTGTTCATTCGATAATTGATTATATGGTATTAACATAGCTTTTAAAATGGTAAGTTATTAGTGTCTAAATAATTTTTCTGATCTTCATTTTTTCTAAGTTTTTTAGGACTCACATAGGCATAAGGTTCTCCTACAATATTAAAAATACTTTTTAATAAATTCTTTTTACCAAAGCCTGTGAAATCTTGAGGTGATTCTTTATATTTATGAACTAATAAAAGCGCTTCTTCTTGAACATCTTCACCTAAATTATTTTTTAAAATAAGTATTCTACACGTTATATCCATATCCTTTTTAATATTATCATCTAAACTTTCTAGATGAATTAATGCCTCATCGTCATCATCATTATCGCTTAAAAAAATAGAATAATTATACTGTAAATAAGCAGCTTCTGGATTTAAATCTACCCCTTTTTTTAAAGCCTTTTTAGCAGCTTCTTTTCGTCCTATTTTCCTATTACCAATATAAAGCATATTTAAAACGGATTCATCTTGGTCATCAAAACGTTTTAAATATTCTTCCGAAGTTTCAACAACTCCATGATAGTTTTTAACATCACTATATTTCCAAATTAGATTTTTTAACAACTCTTTCTCTCCTTTAAAATTCTTCGCTAATTTCGCTTGATTTAACTCTTTTTTTAAATCATAGACTAGTCGTTCTTCCTCTGTTAATTTCCCTACTCCATAAGGATTATCAAATTCTGCATTTCCAATAATATCATCATTAACATATACTTTCATTTTAAAAACCTTATCAATGGTTACTTCTGCGTCTATTCTTACAACACTATCCATATCATAAAAAGAATTTAAAGTTGAACGTATTTCTCCTATTGGAAAATCAACACTATTGATACAAACAGGTAAAACAATTTTTTGATTTAAATTACTTTGAAGTCGAAAATCAGGAATAGATATTTTTTGAGGTAAAGATTGACCACGTTCTAAAATTGGGAAAAATCTATTATCTTTAAGAACAACACCAATAGTATCACTTGTTATTGGGCTTATTAAAGAAATATTGTGCATATTTAAAAAATAAGAATATACTGCAGCTCCTTCAGCTACCAATTTATCTGGCTCATGAGACGTTAGCGCTTTACTATTTGATAATTTCTCACTACAAAACGACTGTAAAAATGGATTAAAACTACTACCGCCAACATACAAAACATAATCTACCTCATCTAATCCTAATTCTGATTTTTCTATGATATCAGAAATTGAACTACTTATTGTTGTTACTGTTTTATCAAAATATTTAAAAGAGTATGTTTTTCCTCTGAATAATTTAATGAACAAATTTTTAAATTCATTGGCTGTTATGGTAACATCTCCTAAATCATATTGCGTTTTTTTATACGTTATTACACTATTTACATGCGTATAACTAACATTTTCAATATCAATAGTACTAACGTCTTTATCTACTGATTTTAAGCTTAATTTATTTGAAAGCCCAATTTTTAATCCCTCTCCAATTAACGCCAACTGAGCAAGTATAATATTCTTAATATCAATACTATCGGTAGCTTCAAAATTTTCTAATATTTTTTTTAATTTCGGAACTAAAAATTCTTCTGCAATTAAAGTATCAATATCTTTCCCTCCTAAATCATTATATCGAGATATTGCTCTGTTACTTATAATTATTCCTTTTTCTTTTTTAAAATCTACATTTAAAATAGATAAATCTAAAGTTCCTCCACCAAAATCGACAACTAAAACATTTTTATTCTTTACCTTTTTAGCCCATTCAACCTTTTCTTCCGTAGGTAATCTATTAAAATACCCCAAAAAAGCTGCATTAGGCTCATCAATAAGCATATTTTTTGCAGTTTCAATTTTAGCCATTTCAGCTGCTCTTAAAACATCTTTACGCTGATTTGCTTGAAAAGAAGCTGGTACAGTAATTATTGTATTGCCTAAAGGCGTATTTTGAAATCGAGATTTTCGGATATAATTTAAAATACCTCCTGCAATTTTATAAGGCATATTCAATTTCTCACTTATCGCATTCGGATACATAGGATGATGATCTATTCCTAATTCTAATTTCCAATGATAAAATAAATTTTTCTTGTACTCAAAACCGGCATGACCTTTTAAATGATCTAAATTTTGTCCTACATAGGGATTCCCATTATAAATTGCTACAATAGAAGCGACTTTCTCGCTTTCAATCGTTTGGTCAAACTCAAACGGACTTTGTTGTTTTACTTTTATAAACTGAATAGGAAGGTTCGTATCTTTCTTTAAATCAACATATTTTGAATCTACATAACACATTAATGTTGTCGTAGTACCTAAATCTATTCCAAAACATTTCTTTTCATTAGAAATGTTTTTATCTCCATCTAAATTTTCATTTATAGGATAAATTATTATATCACTCATAACACTTTTTTTCTTTTTCTTTTTTTTGATTTATTCTTCTTATAAATAAGGAACTATATATTTTTTTAATAAATATATACTCCTTCAAATATAAGATTTATGATAATTTACAACTATTTTTAAGCATCATTTTTAAAATCAATTTCATTTAATTGAAACATAAACATTTTTTTAGAGCAATATTTTAAACTAAAAAAACCCCGCTAAAAGCAGGGTTTTTATAATTTTTATCTCTTCAAAAAAATTTCAAAATCTTTATAAATCTTTCAAAAAATAATTTATTTAATGATTTATTTTCTTACGCTGATTTAAACTTGTTGGCTTTTCTTGCTTTACAAGCGGAGTTCCGTATAAGTCAAAATCACCCGCTTCATCAATTTTAATATCGATAAATTCTCCTAATTTAATATAATGTTTGGTCGCATCTACAATTACATCATTATCAACATCTGGCGAATCGTATTCAGTACGCCCGTAAAAATATTCACCATCTTTTCTGTCGAATAAACAACGGTAGGTTTTACCAATTTTTGCCTGGTTTAATTCCCAAGAAATTTGCCCTTGCACTTCCATTATTTCATTTACTCTTCGGAATTTTACATCCGCAGGAACATCATCTTCTAAAACAAAAGCACCTGTATTTTCTTCATGAGAATATTCAAAAGCTCCCATTCTTTCGAAACGCATTTCTTCAACCCATGCTTTTAATTCTTCAAATTGTTCCTCTGTTTCACCAGGATATCCAACAATTAAAGTAGTTCTAATTGCCATTTTTGGCACCGCTTCTCTAAACTTATGAATTAAAGCAGTTGTTTTTTCGTGAGTTGTTCCACGTTTCATCGATTTTAAAATTTCCGTATTAATATGTTGCAGCGGAATATCTAAATAATTACAAACCTTTGGCTCATTTTTCATTACCTCTAAAACATCCATCGGAAAACCTGAAGGAAAGGCATAATGCAAACGAATCCATTCAATTCCATCAACTTTTACCAGCTCTTTTAATAAATCGGCTAAGGCACGTTTTTTATAAATATCCAACCCATAATAGGTTAAATCTTGCGCGATTAACATCAATTCTTTGATCCCTTTTTTAGCTAATTTGGTCGCTTCAATAACAATATCTTCAATCGGTGTCGATTTGTGTTTTCCTCGCATTAAAGGAATTGCACAAAATGAACATGGGCGGTCGCAACCTTCGGCAATTTTTAAATATGCGTAATGTTTTGGCGTCGTTGTTAAACGCTCTCCGATTAATTCATGCTTATAATCCGCCTCTAAAACCTTTAATAATTCAGGTAATTCGTGGGTTCCAAAATATTGATCTACATTTTTAATTTCGTTTTCTAAATCGGGTTTATAGCGCTCGCTTAAACATCCTGAAACAAAAACTTTATCTATTTCACCCGCTTCTTTACGTTGTGCGTAATGCAAAATGGTATCAATACTTTCTTCTTTGGCTTTTCCGATAAAACCGCAGGTATTGATAACTACAATATTACCATCATCATCTTTATCTTCATGAACTACGTTTTTACCATTGGCTTTTAATTGTCCCATTAAAATTTCACTATCGTAAATGTTTTTAGAACATCCTAAGGTTACTACGTTGATTTTATTCTGCTTTGGTGATTTTGTGCGCATTGTGCTATAAAAATTTTAGGTTGCAAAGATACTGTTTAAAAAAAGATTTTACAGCCTGTTTTTTTATAAGTAAATAGAACTTTAATCACTACTAATTGTAGCGGTTATTAAAAAATTAAAGAAACCTGCATTCGATTTGCTGTTTTTCTGCTATAAAAATTTTTTGAAGCAATTTCCCGCTTTCCGCACTCGCTTTTTTTATTTTTTTAAAAGAAAAAAACAAAAAAGAGCTCAAACAATTGCTACAATCGGGGCTAGGCATTTGTACTAATTTTAAACTATTCGATTACTTTGTTTATACCTGTTTCAATTTCATCTGAAAAAATTTATCACATAAAAATTAAGAAATCGCATCGGTCAACGAGAGTTTATTTCAGCATGACGTTTATATTTCATTTTTGTAAATTCGCGGCTTTATACACAATTCTGAAACAGCAACTATTAAACAGCATGAAAAAAGCATTCTTTATTTTTATTATCATTTTGTCTTCAAATGCAAGCGGACAAACCCTAAAAGACTCGATCAATATTATTTACAAAAACTATTTTAATTTATTAAACACCAAAGAAAAATTAGATACCATTGTTTTAAAAGTTGAAAATTTTGAAGAACTGATGGAGTCTAACAATCGAAAAATTAAAAGTTTAACCGATGCCGAGCTTTTTAGTTTAAAAAAACAGCTGCAACAACGAAGAAAAAAAATAGTCAATACCACTGATTTTGTTTTTGCAGCAAACGCAAGTTTAAATGCCATAAAACAATTAGATGCAACAAGCGATTATCTGACTAAAATATCAAGTTTAAACAATCCTGAAAATGTGGAATTAGGTTTTTCATTATCGAATCAAATTGCTACAATTATCGAAAAAAACATCTTTAAAGGAAAAAGTAAAATCAATGGAATTAAAAAATCAAAGTTTTTACTTTTTGTTGATAATATCATAAAATCGCCGATAACTAAAACAATAAGTAGCGCAATGCCCATTGTTAATTCGATTAAATCTATTGTCGATTTAGTAATCGGAAACGCTATAAAAGATAAAAATGTATCTATAAATCATATTGTTGAACTAAAAAAATCATTAAAAGTATATTTAGAACATTATCAAGGTTTGGCAAAATGTCAAGTTAATTTTGAGCAAAATTTAAGAACCTTAGATATCAGAAAAAAAGGATTGGTATTATTATTAACCCAATATACCACCGAACGCTCAAACACGTTAAGCCCTAATATGATATCAGAAAAAGACAAAAAAACGTCTTTAACACAGTTAATAAACAGGTATTATACAAACACTATTGTACAGCAAAAGGTAGCGCAAATAATCAATTTAAAACCTTTTTCTTACAGCGCTCATTTAACCGATAATAAATTAATTTATCCAAATTATGCGTTAAATCAGGCAAAATTTATTAGAGATGAAATTGAATCTTTGAGTAAAGAATACGCCTCTACATTTACCATTTATCAACTTGAACTTAAAAAAGTTTTACAAAAAAGTAAAAATATTGGTGATGCAACTAAAATAGACGCTAAAACAATTGATCTTGAAAATAAATTATTGGAAGTAAAAAATGCCTTTGACGATAACTTAAATATCTATAAATTAAATTATACATTTAAGACTTTAATTCGTTATTAATTTTTTCAGTAAAACACAAAAAACTCCCAAATTGGGAGTTTTTTTATATTTATAATTTTAAAAATATGTTTAAAATTTCTTATTTAAAGAAAGAATCTACAAATTCATGTTTATTAAATACTTGTAAATCATCAATTGCTTCACCAACACCAATATATTTTACAGGAATCTGAAACTGATCAGAAATACCAATAACAACACCACCTTTTGCGGTTCCATCTAACTTGGTAACTGCTAACGAAGTAACTTCTGTAGCTTTGGTAAATTGCTTTGCTTGTTCAAAAGCATTTTGCCCTGTTGACCCGTCTAAAACTAACAATACTTCATGCGGTGCATTGGGTATTACTTTTTGCATTACACGTTTAATCTTCGTTAATTCATTCATTAAATTAACCTTATTATGTAAACGACCAGCGGTATCAATAATAATAACATCGGCATTTTGATTAATACCAGAGGTAACCGTATCAAACGCCACAGACGCAGGGTCAGACCCCATTTCTTGACGTACAATTGGCACATCAGTTCTATCTGCCCAAACCTGTAATTGGTCAATTGCTGCGGCTCTAAAAGTATCAGCAGCTCCTAAAACAACACTCAAGCCTTGCTTTTTAAACTGCGATGCTAACTTACCAATCGTAGTTGTTTTACCAACACCATTTACACCAACCACCATTATTACATGCGGTTTATTATTGGTAGGAACGGTAAATTCGGTAGCATCTTTCGTGTTTGTTTCAGAAAGTAAACCCGCAATCTCATCTCTAAGAATTTGGTTTAATTCATCAGTTCCCACGTATTTATCTCTAGCAACTCGAGCTTCAATTCTATCAATAATTTTCAATGTAGTAGCTACACCAACATCCGAAGAAACTAATATTTCTTCTAAATTATCTAAAACAGCAGCATCGACTTTTGTTTTTCCTGCAACGGCTTTAGATAATTTAGAGAAAAAACTTGTTTTTGTTTTTTCTAGTCCTTTGTCTAATGTTTCTTTCTTCTCTCTTGAGAAAATTTTCTTAAAAAAACTCATAGTTAAATTTTACAATCATTTATAAAGGTTAAAAACCATACCAAACTTATTTTATAGTCAAATTGTCACGCTATTTGTCATTCTAACAAGTATATTAGAAGCACAAAAAAGAGCTAACGTCCAAAAATACAGTTTTTTAGCACAAAAAAAAAGCTACTCTCTTATGAAAGTAGCTTTTATATATTTTGTAAACAAGTATTAATTTTTCTTGATAAAATCATTTACTTGTGCAGGATCCATAATAGCTTCAACGAATGTATAAGCTCCTGTTTTTGGAGACTTTACCATTTTGATTGCTTTAGTTAATCTTTTCGCTCCTGTTTGTAACGATGCTACTGATTTCTTTGCCATGTTCTATGGTTTATTAAAGTTTTAAAAAAACTTTTAATTATTTAATTTCTTTATGAACTGTCATCTTCTTTAAGATTGAATTAAATTTCTTTAATTCCATTCTATCAGGAGTGTTTTTTTTGTTCTTTGTAGTAATATAACGTGAAGTTCCTGGTAAACCAGTTGCTTTGTGTTCAGTACATTCTAATATAACCTGAACTCTGTTTCCTTTTTTTGCCATCTCTGTGAAATTTTATCTAGTAAGGAATTATTTAGTTAAAAAACCATTCTCTCTAGCGCTTTTAATCACAGCAGAGATTCCTTTTTTATTAATATTTTTTAATGCAGAAGCAGATACTTTTAAAGTAATCCATTTACTTTCTTCTGGTATAAAGAAACGCTTAGTCATTAAGTTAGCGTTAAATTTTCTTTTAGTTCTATTTAATGCGTGAGAAACATTGTTCCCAACCATTGCTTTTTTTCCTGTAAGTTCACAAACTCTAGACATCTTCTTGACAGTTTTTAGTATTATTTCTAAACGAGGGGCAAATTTACGCATTTATATTGATTGCGCAAAAAATTCTCATTTAAATTCTTATTATTTTTGATCTATTCTAACTGAGGTTAAGCATCTAACCTACTGGAAGCGTAACTGACGGCAAATTTACAATTTTTTTTGAATATACACGCCTAATTAAAAAAATATTTAATAACTTATTCGCAATTATTTTTCAACAAATGATAGCGAGCTAAAAAACAATTAATTACTCTTTTAAAATACGTTCCCGTAACAAGTCTAAAGCTTTGGTAACGGTTCTATTTAGTACTTTTTCGCGAGGTTGCCCAAAATTAAACTCATGCACCTCAACCCCCTGTTTACTTGCAATAGCAATACAAACAACACCTACGCTTTTATCGGTATGATCAGTAGTTGGTCCTGCGTTTCCTGTTACCGCTATAGCAAAATCTGTTTTTAATTTTTTTAAACAACCAACTGCCATTTCTTTAGCAACTTGTTTACTAACAACGCTAAATTCTTGTATTGTTTGTTTTGAAACCCCTAATAACTGCTCTTTTAATTCGGCGGTATAGGTTATAAAACCTCCTTTAAAATATGCCGAAGAACCTGCTATTGACACTAAATTAGCTCCAATTTTTCCTCCTGTTAAACTTTCGGCAGTACTTACTGTTTTATTTTTGGCGATTAATAAATCTCCTACTCTTTTTTCTATAGATGCATCTGTATCAAAACCTACAATAACATCAGAAATTAAAGTATTTAAAGCTAAAACATAGCCTGAAACCTGTTTTTCAAGAGTTTCTTTATCACTTCCTTTTGCCGAAATTCGCAATCGAACTTTTCCAAAAGATGGTAAATACGCTAACTTTATATGTGATGGCAAATTATTTTCCCAATCTTCAATTCTTTGAGCAATAACACTTTCACCTACGCCAACTGTCATAATTGTGGTGTGCATTATATAAGGTAGCTCATATTTTTGCTGAATCCGAGGTAATACTTCATTTGTCATTAAACCTTTCATTTCATAAGGCACTCCAGGTAATGACACAAAGACAGTATTATTTTCAAAAAACCACATTCCTGGAGCCGTACCAAATTGATTCATTAATAAGGTTGCCTTTGATGGCAATTGCGCCTGGTATTTCTGAACCTCATTATAAGGATGATTTACTTTTTTAAACAAAGCTTTAATATGTTCAATAACCTTCGGATATTCAATAATTTCAGTATCCTTAAAATACTCGGCTATTGTTTTTTTGGTGATGTCATCATTTGTAGGACCTAAACCACCTGTTATAATTACAATATCGGCTCTACTTTCAGCCTCTTTTAAGGCATTTAAAATATGTTGTTTTTCATCTTGAATAGATGAAATTTGATATACCGAAACCCCAATTTTATTTAATTCCTGCCCAATCCATTGCGAATTGGTATCTACAATTTGACCGATTAAAATTTCATCACCAATAGTTATTATTTCTGCGTTCATCTTATTTTTATTAAAAAAGAATCCCGCAAAAAGCGGGATGTATATTTATTTTATTTTAATATTAAAAGCTTGCTTACCCTCAATAACACCTGTTAAAACATCATTTTCAACTACCCTACCAACTCCTGCTGGTGTTCCTGTAAAAATAACATCTCCTTTTTTTAAGGTAAAATATTGCGATACATAACTAATTAATTCATCAATTTTCCAAAGCATCGTTTCAGAGTTTCCATCTTGAACAACTTCATCATTTTTATGTAATTGAAAAGAAATGCTTTCTAAATCAAATTCTTCCTTCGGATAAAAATTACCAATAACGGCACTACCGTCAAAGGCTTTTGCTTTTTCCCAAGGTAAACCTTTTTCTTTACATTTTGCTTGTACGTCTCTTGCTGTAAAATCGATTCCTAAACCTATTTCATCATAATATTTATGAGCAAATTTTGACGAAATATGTTTCCCTACCTTATTTATCTTTACCAAAACCTCCACTTCATAATGAATATCATCAGAAAAAGGCGGGATAAAAAAAGGCATTTTCTTTGGAAGAATTGCCGAGTCTGGTTTTAGAAAAACAACAGGACTCTCTGGCTTTTCGTTTGCCAATTCTTCAATATGTTTGGCATAATTACGCCCGATACAAATTATTTTCATTTATTTTAATTTCGAATTAATAATTTAAAATTACGAATTCTTAAAAAATAACAATTCGTAATTCATCATTGAAAATTTATGAATTGACTATGGTATCCAAGTTTTAGGAAAGTTTGGTTTTCTTTTTTCTAAAAACGCATCACGCCCTTCTTTTGCTTCATCGGTCATATAAGCTAAACGGGTAACTTCACCAGCAAAAACTTGTTGCCCAACCATGCCGTCATCGGTTAAATTCATAGCGAATTTTAACATTTTAATAGACGTTGGCGATTTTTCTAAAATTTCTTGCGCCCAATCAAAAGCAGTTTGCTCTAATTCATCATGAGGAATTACCGCATTAACCATTCCCATATCGTACGCTTCTTGCGCCGAGTAATTTCTTCCTAAAAAGAAAATTTCACGAGCTTTTTTCTGCCCAACCATTTTTGCTAAATATGCTGATCCGTATCCTGCATCAAATGACGTTACATCGGCATCGGTTTGTTTAAAAATAGCGTGTTCTTTACTTGCTAAAGTTAAATCGCAAACAACATGTAAACTATGTCCGCCACCAACTGCCCAACCTGGAACCACGCAAATTACCGCTTTTGGCATAAAACGAATCAATCGTTGTACTTCTAAAATATTTAAACGGTGGTAACCATCTTTACCAACATAGCCTTTATCGCCACGGGCATTTTGATCGCCACCCGAACAAAAACTCCAAACACCATCTTTTGACGAAGGACCTTCTGCCGATAATAAAACTACTCCTATATTAGTATCTTCATGTGCATCCTGAAAAGCATCTAACAATTCAGAAGTTGTATTTGGTCTGAAAGCATTGCGTATATCAGGACGGTTAAACGCTATTCTTGCTACGTTATGCGACTTTTTATAAGTAATATCTTCATACTCTTTGGCAACTTTCCATTGAGGTTGTATCATAATTTTAAAATAGTATCGTTAATAAGTACAGCAAAAATAACATAATAACTTTGTTTTTCTTTTTTATATTTGAACGATATAATACAAACCTCTATGAAACAACTCTTTTTTTTAGTCGCTTTAGCAATAAGTACTAGCATTTTTTCACAAAAAGTGATTACTCACAATATTAATTCTTCCTTTTTTAAGAAGGGTCGATCTGTAAAAATTTACATCCCCAAAAATTACGAAAAAGATGAAACCACCAAATACCCTTTAGCCATTGTTTTAGGCAGTCAATATCTTTTTGATATGTATGTAGGTAATGCAAAACTATATGCAAATACCGACAAAGCTCCCCGACAAATTGTTGTTGGAATTGATATGGAAACCACCTATAAAAAGGATATTTCAATTATTCCATCTAATAACGCCCTAACAAGTAGTGCTAAAAAATTTCAGAAGTTCATCAAAAAAGAACTGATTCCTTATATGGAATTAAATTACAGAACCTCTCCTTTTATGACAATAGCTGCCGAAGGAAAAGCAGCTAATTTTAGCACCTATTTTTTAAAAGATGCCGAGCCTTTATTTAACGCATTTATCTGTATTACGCCACAGTTTACCAAATTTAGTGCTAGTGCCATTCAGTCTTATTCTTTAGGAAGATTGGCTCAAAAAGACAATACCTATTTTTTATATACTAGTAATAATAAAAAATACATCAACCCGAAACAGCAGGAATATTTTAGCGAAATCGGCACTTTTTTAGCCTCTTTTGAAGCAAAAAACCTACACATTACTTTTGATAAATTTGAAAACGCCCCTAATTATTTATCTGTAATTGGCGAAACCATACCACGAGCATTTGAAAAAATGTTTTATTTATACGCTAAAATAACCAAAAGTGAATTTGACCAAAAAATTAAAGATTTAGATCCTTTAGAAGCAATTAAATATGTAGAACAAAAATATTTAGACATTCAATATTTATACGGATCGAATTTAAATGTTCGATTAGAAGATATTTTTGCCATTGAAAACATTGTTATTGATAAACAAGATGGAGATTATTTACGTGTTTTAGGTGATTTTGTAATGATAAAATACCCCAATTCACATATTGGCGATTTTTACGTTGGAAAATACCACGAACTAGGAAAAGCCTACGATAAAGCGGAGTTTTACTACAAAGCAGCCTTTGGAAAAATGAACCCTTCCGACCCAAATGCCAATGCTTTTTATGAGAATATTAAACGTGTAACCAGCTTAAAAGAAAGCCAACCAAAAGAAGAAGCTTTACCTGAAGACAATTTAGAGGAAAACTTAGACGATAATCCAGAGGAAAACCCCGAAGACAATAATAACGAGAATAATGAAGATAACGGCGAATAATTTTAAGCCTTAAAAATCAAAAAATCCGCAGCCTTTTGGTTGCGGATTTTTTTGTTAAAAAACCTATTTTAAAACAGTAATTATTGTTCTTAATTATTTAATTAATTCAATTCTGTCTTGCTTTAATTCAATTTTTTTATCTTTATACAAACCACCAATAGCTCTTTTAAAAGCCTTTTTACTCATCTGTAAACGAAATTTAATTGATTCAGGCGAGCTTTTATCAGTAAGCATTAAATAGCCTTTTTCATCTAATTTACGCATAATTACATCGGCATCGCTGTCAATTACATTTCTAAAACCTTGTGGGCGTAACGATACATCTATTTTACCGTCATCACGTATTTTTTTAACGTATCCATAGGTTTCCATACCTTCTTCAATGTCTTGATATACCTCGCTGTTAAACAATAAACCGTCAAATTCATCATCAATTAAAACATTGTACCCTAAAGGTGTTTGCTCTACTATTTTTAAATTTACCTGATCTCCTTCCTGTAAACCATCTTGTGAGTCTTCGTATAATCCGTCTTGTAATTCCATTTTATAAGTTTTTAAAATAGTTCTTTAAAACTACGTCATTTATTTCTTTTGGAGTAAAAATCTCCATTATTTTTGGTTGAACCGATTTTGTATAAAAATCAGGCAACCCAGCTGTTAATTCTTCTAAATTTGAAATAGCTGTATATTCAAAATCATACATTTTTGCCAAATGTTCCGCCGTTAAATTATGTGGCGTTTCAAAATAACTTGTGGCATTTGTAGTCGATGGCCCAGGGATAAACCTAAAAATTCCGCCACCAGCATTGTTTATTATAATAATTCTAAAATCTGAAGGAATATTGGTGTTCCATAAAGCGTTGCTGTCGTAAAAAAAGCTTAAATCTCCGGTAATAAAAGTTGTTCTTTTGATGGTTTTTGTAGCAAATCCCGCTCCAATTGCGGTACTTGTACTTCCGTCAATCCCGCTCGTTCCTCTATTACAAAATATTTGCAAGGTTTTATTGGTGTCAAACAATTGCGAATACCTGATAATAGAACTGTTGCTAATTTGAAGCTGTGAATTACTAGGAATTGCTTTTAAAATGGTTTCAAATACTTTTAAATCGGAATATTCACAATTTGCTAAATATTGTTGATGTTTTTGATGTCGTTCTTGCTTTTTAACCAGCCATTTTTGTTGATAAAAATTGCTGACCTCTGCTAATTCACTTACTTTATTTCCTTGATAATTTTCTTGCTGATTTACTAATTTCCGCAAAAAATGTACCGGTTTCTCTTGCACAAATTCCGATAAACATTGATAGGTATCCATGGCTTTAAATTCATCAATATGCCAATGATGTTTAGGTGTATATTTTCGTAAGAATTGCTTTATTTTCTTAGAAATTACCATTCCTCCCAAGGTAATTAAAACCGCTGGACGCAATGCCGAAAAATCAGCTTCGTTTAAAGGAATAATCAATTTATCAATGCTGTTGATAAATTTTAAATGATCTAAATTTGAAGTCGTTTCTGTAAAAACTAAAACAGACTGATTATCCGCTAAATCACTTAAAACAGCTTGCAATTCATCCTCAGGAAAATGACTTCCTACTAAAATCATTTTTTTAGAAGATGTATTCCAAATTTCTAGTAATTTTTCATAATTTTCATCTAAATTCTCCTGATTTTTGTAATTTTCATCTAAATTCTCAGAAAAATCAACCTTTTTTAATTCATTAACAGTTTCATACAAAGGCTCATCAAAAGGAACATTAATATGTACCGGTGCTTTTTTTGAAATTGCAATTTGCAAGGCTTTACTTACTAACGTTTTATTTTGAATAAACTGATTGCCCGATTTATTGGTCGATTCTGTTAAATTTGCCGAAAATAATACATGATTTTCAAACACATTTTCCTGACGGATGGTTTGTCCATCGCCAATATCGATTAAATGTTTGGGTCTATCCGCAGAAATTACCACCAGCGGAATATTGCTATAAAAGGCCTCCGCTATGGCGGGATAATAATTTAATAATGCAGAGCCTGAAGAACAAATCATTGCCACAGGTTTTCGCTTTTGCTGAGCGATTCCTAAGGCAAAAAAAGCAGCACAACGCTCATCAACAACACTTAATGTTTCTATTTCCGGATGATTTGAAAACCCAATAGTAAGCGGTGCGTTTCTTGATCCTGGCGAAATAATAACGGTATCAATATTAAATTGATGACATGCCGAAATAACTAATTGTGCGAGTTCTTTTTTAGGATACATTTTACTTTAATTAATACGTTTCAATATTATAGAAACTCAAGATTTCCTTTATTTTTAAAGAAATAAAAAGTCAGAAAAATTAAAGACAAAACATCCTTTTACTTCTCTGACTTCCTATTTTAAAACAATAATATTACTTAATTTCCTTTTTTATAGTCTTCTAAAAACTTTGCTAAACCGATATCTGTTAAAGGGTGTTTTAACAATCCTTCGATAGCACTTAAAGGTCCTGTCATTACATTTGCCCCTAATTTTGCGCAGTCAATAATGTGCATAGTATGACGTACAGATGCCGCTAAAATTTGTGTTTCAAAATTATAGTTATCATAAATTAAACGAATTTCAGAGATTAAATTTAATCCATCTGTTGAAATATCGTCTAAACGACCAATAAATGGCGATACATAGGTTGCCCCTGCTTTTGCCGCTAATAACGCCTGACCTGCTGAAAACACTAAAGTTACATTGGTTCTTATTCCTTTATCAGAAAAATATTTACAGGCTTTAATTCCGTCTTTTATCATTGGTAATTTTACCACGATTTGAGGATTTAAAGCAGCCAAAGCATCCCCTTCTTTTTTCATTCCTTCGAAATCGGTTGAAATAACCTCAGCAGAAACATCGCCTTCAACAATTTCACAGATAGCCTTGTAATGATTTATGATATTTTCATGCCCTGTAATTCCTTCTTTTGCCATTAAAGATGGATTGGTTGTTACACCGTCTAAAATTCCTAAAGCTTGTGCTTCTTTAATTTGCGCTAAATTTGCTGTATCAATAAAAAATTTCATCTGTATATATGTTATGTGGTTAAATTAATTTTAATTAAAAGCGATTTTGACTTTACAGAATATTGCCTGCAAATTTACAATTTATAATGGTTCATTAACAGTTTTTGATACATTTTATCGGGTAGTATTCGTTTTAAAACAATCGAAAACTTCTCCATAAAACCTCCTATTTTGTAATGAATTTTTGGGTTTTTATGTTCTATAATTTCATGCAGTGCCTTTGCCATTACATCAGGGTTCATTCCTGATGATACATGCCCGTCCATCAACGCTAAATTTTCGGCATATTTTTCTTTATAAGCCGATTTTTCATACACTGGCGTATGGTAGCGTCCTGCGGCAATATTGGTGGCAAAATCACCTGGAGCTACATTTATTACTTTAATCCCGAAGCTTTTTACCTCCATGCTAATGGATTCTGTAACGAGTTCTAAAGCGCCTTTACTTGCCGAATAAATCCCTCTAAAAGGCAATCCCATATAGCCTGCGATAGATGTTAAATTAATAATAACACCCGATTTTTGCTCGCGCATTTGTGGTAAAACAGCCTTGATAACATCAATAGCACCAAAGAAATTCGTATTAAAATTGGCACGCATTTCATCGGTTGGCGTGTCTTCAATCGACCCTGTTATTCCTTTTCCTGCATTGTTTATTAACACATCTATTGTACCTTCTTTTTGAAGAATACTTTGAATAGCTTTTTGTATTGTTGCTGGTTTTGTAACATCTAAAGCGACCATTTTATACGGTAATTTTAAATCTGATGGATTTCTGCTTGTTCCGTAAACGGTGTAATTTTTATGGTGTAAATAGGTAGCAACCGCTTTTCCGATTCCAGAAGATGCGCCTGTTATTAATACGACTTTTGACATTAAATTGATTTTGTGCAAATATCAGAAAAGTTCGCTATAATTAAGAAGAGTTTAAAAATACTTATCTTTGTAATTCTTATTTTTTCAGAAAACAGCAGTATCGTATTATGTATAAAAAATTAATTATAAGTATTTTCTTCTTGCTTATCAGCAGCAATATCGTAGCACAAACAGGGCTATTTGAACACCATAAAAATTTCACACATCAAGATAGTTTGAGAGGGTCAATTACACCTGAAAGAATTTGGTGGAATTTGACCTATTATCATTTAGATATTTCTATTCATCCTGATAAAAAATTTATCCAAGGAAAAAATACGGTACAATACACGGTTTTAAAACCACATAATGTATTGCAAATTGATTTACAAGCGCCTTTAAAAATTACGAAAGTTATTCAAAATGGCAGAGAATTAAAAGTAACTCATCAAGGAAATGCGCATTTTATTCATTTGAAAAAGTATCAAAAAACAGGCGCTGTTAATTCTTTAGATGTTTACTACCAAGGACACCCAAAAGTTGCTAAAAATGCGCCTTGGGACGGTGGTTTCACCTGGAAAAAAGATAAAAATGGCAATCATTTTGTAGCCACTTCTTGCCAAGGATTAGGCGCTAGTGTTTGGTGGCCAAATAAAGACCATATGTACGACGAGGTAGACAGCATGGCAATTAGCGTGCGTGTTCCTAAAAATTTGATGGATATTTCTAACGGAAAATTACGCAAAATAGAACAACATGAAGACGCTAGCACAACCTATCATTGGTTTGTTGATAATCCTATTAATAATTATGGTGTAAATATAAATATTGGCGATTATGTGCATTTTTCTGAAAAATATAAAGGAGAAGCAGGTATTTTAGACATGGATTATTATGTATTGCGAGATAACTTATCAAAAGCAAAAAAGCAGTTTAAAGACGCCCCTAAAATGATGAAAGCTTTTGAGCATTGGTTTGGGAAATATCCTTTTTATAAAGATGGATACAAACTCGTAGAAGCACCGTATTTAGGTATGGAGCATCAAAGTTCGGTTACCTACGGAAATAATTTTAAAAACGGATATTTAGGACGTGATTTATCGGGGACTGGTTGGGGTTTAAAGTTTGATTTTATTATTATTCACGAATCTGGGCATGAGTGGTTTGCCAATAACATTACCAATAAAGATATTGCCGATATGTGGATTCATGAGAGTTTTACCGCCTATTCTGAAAGCTTATTTTTAGACTATTACTACGGTAAAAAAGCGGCTTCTGAGTATGTTATTGGTACTCGAAAAAGTATTTTAAACAACATTCCTATTATTGGGCAATATGATGTAAACAGCGAAGGTTCTGGCGATATGTATTATAAAGGTGCCAATATGTTGCACAGCATTAGAACCTTGCTTAATAATGATGAAAAATGGCGACAAATTTTACGTGGTTTGAATTCGGTTTTTTATCATAAAACAGTAAGCACCAAGCAGGTTGAAAACTATTTGATAGCACAGTCGGGCTTAGATTTATCTTGTATTTTTGATCAGTATTTACGCACCGTTAAAATTCCTGTTTTTGAATATAAAGTTGAAAATAACAGTATTTCATATCGTTGGAATAATATTATTGAAGGTTTTAATATGCCTATAAATATTTTAGTTGATAAAAAAATACAGCAATTAAAACCTTCTAAAGAGTGGCAAACAACAAGAATTTCGTCTAAAATCTCATCTAAAATTAAAGAAATTAAAGAAATTAAAGAAATTAAAGAAATTAAAATAGATGAAAATTTTTATGTAATTATTAAAAAGTTGAACTAAATTTTTTAATAATGTAAATTTCGTCAAACTGAATTTAGTTCAGTTTCACATCCTGATTGGCATGTTCCTATTTTGATGTGATGCTGAAATAAATTCAGCATGACGTTAAATAATTACACCAACATTAATTTTTTGACCAAATTTTCGCCCATTTCTTCGTTCATCATTTTTATGATTTTATCTTTTCCGTAATTTAACTCTTCCCTTAAAACAGAAGAAGACAATCTAACAATTAGCGTTCCGTTTTGCAACCTTACTTCGGTTGTATAAGACGCTACTCCTGCGCCCATTAATTTGGTCCAAGCTTCTGAAATGTGAATTTTCTGAAAACCTTTTTTTAAACTTCCTTCTTTAATATAACTTCCTAATAAATCCTTTATTGAAAAACTATCGTTTTCTCGTTTTGCCATACTTTTTTAAATTTATGATTACTACAATTTAAAAATCTGATATTCTTGATTGCTATTTTTAAGCACATTTTCGGTTCTATCAAAATGTGTATCGGTTATAAAAATTTGCCCAAAAGCATCATTATTTACCAATGCAACAATTTGTGCCACCCTATTTTCATCTAATTTATCAAAAATATCATCCAATAACAAAATTGGCGTTACATTTGATTGTTTTTTTATAAATTCAAACTGCGCTAGTTTCAGGGCAATTAAGTAGGTTTTTTGCTGTCCTTGCGATCCAAATTTTTTAATAGGATACTGGTCAATTTCAAAATTCAAATCATCTTTATGAATTCCTGATGATGTATATTGCAACATCCTGTCTTTATTTAAACTACCTGCAAATAAATCAGTCAAAGAAGCATCGTGTAACTGACTTTTGTAGCGCAAATTTACGGTTTCTTTATTGCCTGAAATTATATGGTGTTTTGCATTAAAAATTGGCACAAATTCTTCCAAAAAAGCTTTTCTCTTTTGATAAATTACAGTTCCATATTCCACTAATTGAGCATCATAGACCTTTAAATTTAAAGCATCAAAAGTTCTGTTTGCTACAAAATATTTTAACAAGGCATTTCGCTGACTGATAATTTTATTATACAAAATTAAGCTTTGTAAATAATTTTTATCTTGCTGAGAAATAACGCTGTCCATAAATTTGCGACGGGTTTCACTACCTTCTACAATTAAATTTCTATCGGCAGGTGAAATAATGACCAATGGCAATTGCCCAATATGCTCCGAAAACTTTTCGTAAGGCTTACCATTTCTTTTTAATATTTTTTTCTGCCCTCTTTTTAAAGAACACAAAATTTTCTCATTTCTACTAGCTAATTGGTACGAACCTTCAATCATAAAAAAATCTTGCCCATGACGAATATTTTGTCCTGCTACCGAATTAAAATAACTTTTAGCAAACGATAAATAATAAATAGCATCTAACACATTTGTTTTTCCAACGCCATTACTTCCTACAAAACAGTTTATTTTCTGCTGAAAATCAAACGATTGCGTTTCAATATTTTTAAAATTTACTAACGATAATTTTTGCAGATACATGAATAAGATTTTTTTCAAAAAAGAAAGCGCAAATTATCATTTTTTCAGGAATAATCCATTTTTAAAATCCAATTTAAAAAGCTATTTTTGTTCCACAAATTTTTAAGCAATTATGGCTACATACAAGAAAAGGGGTTACAAACCTAAAAAAGAAAAGGTTGAGCAAGAAGTTGAAGAAAACTTTGATGAGGCGCAAAGTACAACAGCCGAAGTATTTAATACTTTAGATGACACAGCGAATAAATCAGAACAATGGATTGAAAAAAATAGCAAGGCTTTATTTTTAGGATTGGTAGCAGTTGCTGCTGTAATTTTAGGGTATTTAGCCTACAATACATTTATTTCTGAACCGAATGAACAAGAGGCTTCAAATGAATTAGCATATCCAAGAACATTTTTTGACAAAGCAGAAAAATCAGCTGGTAAACCTGCAGATGCACTTTATAACATTGGGTTAAATGGTGGTGATGGTAAATATGGTTTTACAGATGTTGCTGATAAATTTAGCGGAACTAAAGCTGGAAATTTAGCAAATTACTATGCGGGTATTTCTTTCTTAAAAACAAAAAAATACGAAGAAGCAATTCAATATTTAAGTAATTTTAATTCAGAGGATGAATTATTAGGTGCTACTGCTTTAGGTGCAATTGGTGATGCTTTTGCAGATATCAATCAACCTGAAGATGCTTTAACATACTACCAAAAAGCAGCTAAAAAGAAAAGTAATGACTTTACAGCGCCTTTATTCTTATTTAAAGCGGCACAAACAGCTATGTCTTTAAAAGAATATACGACTGCTGAAAAATTATATACAACTATTAAAGAGAAATACCCTACTACTAATCAAGGTAGAGATATTCAAAAATACATCAATACTGCAAAATATGCAGATGCATCTAGCGCAGTTTCTTTAGCGAAAGTTGAACAAACCAAGCCAGCTGTAACTACTGCAAGCGATGTTCATATTATGAATGATGTTAACGCACTTTATAATACGAAATCAGAATTTTTAGGGAAATCTGTTAAAGGATACGAATTTTTAGGTGAATTTGTAAATTTAAAACTTAACGACGGAACTGAATTTTTAGCATTAAGCAAAGGTTTTGAAAGCGGATTATTAAACTTTATTAAAAGTGATGCTAAAGCCGACAAAAATTCTTGGTTTAACTTACGTAGAGTTTTATTCAAAACAGGTGCTGCTGATTTAGACGAAAAATCTAACAACCAAATTGATAATGTTGTTAAAATTTTAAAAGCCTACCCTAACGTAAACTTAAAATTAGGTGGTTATACTGACAATACCGGTAACGCTGATTTTAATAAAAGTTTATCAGAAAAAAGAGCGAATGCTGTTTTAAATTCAATCGTTAGCAAGGGTATTGCTAAAGAAAGATTAAATGCTGAAGGATACGGTATCGAACATCCAATAGCTGACAACAACACTAGCGAAGGGCGTGCTTTAAACAGACGTGTTGCAGCAAGAGTTTCTAAAAAATAATTAAATGGCAACAACAGATTTATCTTATTATGATAAAGCAACCATCCCAAATGCGAAATCGTTTCGATTTGGGATTGTTGTATCAGAATGGAATCCCGAAATTACAGGGAACTTACACAAAGGTGCTATTCAAGCACTTTTAGACTGTGGTGCAGAACAAAATAATATTGTTTCTTGGGATGTTCCAGGAAGTTTTGAATTGGTTTACGGATGCAAAAAAATGATTGAATCTCAAAAAGTAGATGCAGTTATCGCTATTGGAAACGTAATTCAAGGACAAACAAAACACTTTGATTTTGTGTGCGATGGTGTTACACAAGGTATTGTAGATTTGAATATTAAATATGATGTTCCTGTAATATTCTGTGTTTTAACAGACAATACAAAGCAACAATCATTAGACAGATCAGGAGGAAAACTAGGAAACAAAGGTATTGAATGTGCCATTGCAGCTGTTAAAATGGCAGCACTTAAAAACTTAGACAAACCTTCTAGTTCTTTAGGGTTTTAAAGCCTTTTTTTAACATATTTTATTTTTTCAGATAAAAAAGAACCAAAATAATATGCTTTTTGGTTCTTTTTTAACGTTAATTTAGTCTTAATTTTTGACAATCAATTCATAATTCAGTAACTTTGAATTTCGTCTTAATTTGGTGTGATTTTTGTTACACTACAGTATTCAAAAACAGTAACCATGGGATTTATTAAAAAAGAAAATAAAAAATTTGATTACAAACCCACCTACTACAAAGGCGAGGGAAACCCGTATCAAGTAAAACACAAATTTGATAAATACCGTACCACTGTTGGTAAAACAAAAAGCTTAAAAGGTAAATTTACAGTTGCTATTAATGAGTTTAAAAATTCTGAAAACGGCGGTTTTAATAGTACAATTATCATTTTAGTTGCTTTTTTTATACTCTTATTTTTATTTTTTATCGATTTCGATCTTTCTATCTTTTTATCTAAAAAATAACGAATGTCTGATATTATACAATTACTTCCTGATCATGTTGCAAACCAAATTGCTGCTGGTGAAGTAGTACAACGCCCTGCCTCTGTAGTTAAAGAGCTAGTTGAAAATTCAATTGATGCAGGCGCTGCTACTATAAAGCTATTAATTAAAGATGCTGGTAAAACGTTAATTCAAGTAATTGACGACGGAAAAGGAATGAGTATTGCAGATGCTCGCTTGAGTTTTGAACGACATGCTACATCAAAAATTAAAGATGCTCAAGATTTATTTAACTTAAATACCAAAGGTTTTCGAGGAGAAGCTTTAGCCTCTATCGCTGCAATTGCACATGTAGAGCTAAAAACAAGACAAGAAAATCAAGAGCTTGGTTCTTTTATTAAAATAGCAGGGAGTAAAATTATTTCTGAAGAAGCTATTTCAACACCTAAAGGAACAAGTATTGCGGTTAAAAATTTATTTTACAACATTCCTGCGCGTCGTAATTTTTTAAAATCAGACAGTATTGAAACCCGTCATATTGTCGATGAATTTCAAAGAGTTGCCTTAGCACATCCTGATATTTCTTTTTTATTACAACACAACAATACCGAACTTTATCATCTGAAAAAAAGCAATTTACGCAAGCGAATTGTAGCTGTTTTTGGTAATAAAATGAATGAAAGACTTGTTCCTATTTCTGAACAAACTGATCTTATTTCAATAAGAGGTTTTACCACAAAATCTGAATTTGCAAAGAAAAAACGTGGCGAACAGTACTTTTTTGTAAACAATCGTTTTATAAAAAGCTCGTATTTAAACCATGCCGTAGTAATGGCTTTTGAAGGTTTGTTAGAAAACGGATCGCATCCTTCTTATTTTTTATATTTAGAAGTGCCGCCAAATAGTATTGATATCAATATACATCCAACAAAAACGGAAATTAAATTTGATAATGAAAAAATACTGTATGCTATTTTACGAGCAACCGTTAAACATAGTTTGGGGCAATACAATGTAACACCCGCCTTAGATTTTAGCAGGGATGCCAACTTAGACACACCGTATGATTACAGTAAAAAATCATCAGATCCCTCTAAACTTCCACCAATTACCGTAGATCACACTTTTAATCCGTTTACAGCATCGCCTAGTTATCAAGAAAAAACAACTACTGCTGAATATTTAAACGAACCAAATAATACGAATAAACAAACCAACACAGACAGCTCAAAATCGGTAAGTTATCAATCTAATTTCAAAAAAGATACAGATGACTGGGAGGCTTTATATAGCAATAATAAATCTATAGACGCTACAACACAAGAGCAACTATTTGAATCTCAACAAGAAACAGAAACGGGTAAAACCTTTCAAATTCAGAAAAAATATTTATTAAGCTCTATAAAATCAGGCGTTGTTTTAATCAATCAATCTTTAGCGCATCAACGTATTTTATACGAAGAGTTTCTAGAAAACATTACCATCAAAGAAGCAAGTAGTCAGCAATTATTATTTCCTGTAACTATTTCTTTTTCTAAATCGGACATCGAAATGATTTACACCATAAAATCAGATTTAGAAAGTGCTGGTTTTATGTTTGACGAATTTACCAAAGAAAGTGTTATTATTCGAGGCATACCCACTTCAATTAGTGAGAGTCAAATAACCTTAATTTTAGAAGAATTATTAGACGACATTAAATTAGAAGTGCCTGACGCTAGTTTTAGTCATTTTGATGTAATGGCTAAATCATTTGCAAAATCGTTAGCACTAAAAACAGGAACCGTACTATCTATTAAAGAGCAAGAAAACTTAGTAAATAATTTATTTTCTTGTAGAGAACCCAATACTTCACCCTTTGGTAAACCAACGTTTAAAACATTAACTTTAAACGAAATTGATACCATTTTCAACAAATAACAAACAAATATGGCAAAAATAACAGCCGCTATAAAGCATTTAATAATCATTAATGTGATTATGTATTTTGCACCACAGCTTTTAAATTTAGATATAACAAATATTTTTGCATTACATTACACTGAAAATGAACACTTTGCTATTTGGCAATATGTTACGCATATTTTTATGCACGCAAGCCCGATGCACTTACTTTTTAACATGTATGCTTTATGGGCTTTTGGTACGCCGCTAGAGCAAATGTGGGGTAAAAACAAGTTTATTTTCTTTTATTTTTCAGCAGGTATTGGAGCAGGATTAATTTATACACTTGTTAATTATTATCAATTTAATGGAATTTACACCCAATTAATTGAGCAAGGAGTATCGGCTATTGACATCAAAAACTTATTAAATACAGGGCAATATAATGATACTTTAATTACGCTTTCCAATCAAACAATGAGCGAATTTTACAGCCTATATCATACTCCCGCTGTTGGAGCTTCAGGGGCTGTTTACGGTATTTTAGTAGCCTTCGGATTGCTATTTCCTGACGCTAAATTGGCGTTGATATTTTTTCCCATACCGATTGCTGCAAAATATTTTATTCCGATCATGATTGCTAGTGATGTGTTTTTTGGAGTCACCAAATATTCTATCGGTAATATTGCACATTTTGCACATATTGGAGGAGCTATTATTGGTTTTATAATTGCTTGGTATTGGAAAAAAAATCAATTTAAAACTCATTAATTTAGTATATTGTATCGTATAAAATTAAATAATGAATGAATAGATTTCAATTTAATGTTTCAAAAAATTTAGATAATTTAAAATATCGATTTAAAAACGCGGGTATTGTAGAGCAATTAATCTACATAAACCTTGCGGTATTTTTGTTGGTTTTTATCAGCAATACTTTCGGTTTTTTATTTCAATCCAACAGCAATTTTTTAGTAGAATGGTTTGCTTTACCTGCTAATTTTGATGATTTCTTATCAAAACCTTGGACCATTATTACCTACGGATTTTTACACACCGGTTTTATACATATACTAGCAAACTTATTTGCATTATTTTATATAGGTAATTTTTTCAAGCACTATTTTACCTCAAAACAACTGCTAAATTTTTATCTTTTAGGAACTGTTTTTGGAGGTGTTATTTTTATAGCGAGCTATCATTTTTTCCCAGGATTACAACAAGCTGCTAACAATAATATTTTATTAGGCGCATCCGCAGGAATTTCAGCTATTTTTATAGGAAGTGCAACTTATATGCCTACTTATGAATTGCGATTTCCGCTAATTGGTTATGTTAAATTATGGAAATTAGCCGCCATTTGGATCGCTTTAGATGTACTTCAAATACCTGCTGGTAATGCTGGCGGACATTTGGCACATATAGGTGGGGCGTTGTTTGGTTTTTTATATGTTTTAAAAGCAAGTAATAAAGAAATAACCATTTTTAACAAGCTAAAAGAAACCGTTACTAACTGTTTTGAAAAAAAAGAAGAACCATTAAAAACAGTTTATAAATCAGGGAAAAAACCAGTAACCACCTCGTTTAAAAAATCAGTTAATCAACAACAAGTAGATGCTATTTTAGATAAAATAAGTACATCTGGCTACGATACTTTAACCCAAACCGAAAAAGAATTTTTATTCAAACAAGGTACTAATTAAATGAAAAAATCCCCTATCATACAAAAATTATTATTCTTCGTTAATTCAATTTTAGCTACGCTATTATTGCTTTGTTATGTTTTACCCTATGTGTCACCACAGGTAATTCCTGCCCTAGCAGTTTTGAGTTTATTTGTGCCGTTATTAATTATTTTAAATTGCTTTTTTTTCGTGTATTGGTTGCTTAAAATTAATAAAAAAGCGGTACTATCACTGCTTGTTTTAAGTATCGGATGGGTGAGCTCTACGCCACTTCTCAAATTATCAAATAAAGAAACAGTTTTAAATGATGACTTAAAAGTAATGAGCTACAATGTGCATCTATTTAATTATTACAAACATATAAATGACATTACCACCGAACAAAAAATATACGAGTTTATCAACAATCAAAACCCCGATGTTGTGGCTATGCAAGAGTTTTATCGATCTGAATTATTAGACATAAAACTGCCTTATAAATATATTAAAACCAAGTCAAAATCCAGGAAATTTGGGCTTGCTATTTACACTAAATACCCTATTGTAAACTCCGGTTCTTTAAACTTTAAAAATAGTGCAAACAATACTATTTTTGTTGATATTGTTAAAAATAAAGACACCATTCGTATTTATAATGTGCATTTAGAGTCGTTAAAAATAAACCCGAATAAAGACTATTTTGGCGAAAAAGATTCAGGGCATTTATTTAAGCGTTTAACAAATGGATTTGAAAAACAAGTAGCGCAAACCGAGCTAATTTTACAGCATGAATATTCTTGGAAGAAGAAAAAAATTATATGTGGCGATTTTAATAATACCGCATATTCTTGGGTGTATCAAAAGTTATCTGAAGATAAAAAAGATGCCTTTTTAACCGCTGGAATTGGCTTAGGGAAATCGTTTCGATACATCTATCCGATGCGGATTGATTTTATGCTGACCGATAATACCGCCACTATAAATCAATATAAAACATTTAGCGATATTAAATTTTCGGACCACTACCCTATTATGAGTCGTTTGCATTGGTAGTTTTTTTATTGTTTATTTTAGATGATTTTTAGCGCCTGTTTAATTTGATTTAAAAACATTTTATGGCTAAAAAATGGAATTCGTCAACCTAAATTTAGTTCAACAGGACGATAATCTAATCTTTATTTAATTTTTAATAGGCTCTTCGTTTTTTTAACCCGTTTTAAATTCAATAAATCAATTGGGTTGATACCTAACCCTTGTATGTTTTTTTGACTAAAACGAATAACTTCATCATAATAAAGCGGAACAATTGGTGCTTGTTCAATAATAATACTATCCATTTTTTGGTATAATTCATAGCGTTTTTTTATGTCAATTTCTTGTATTGATTTTTCATATAAAGCATCAAAAGTTATATTTTTAAAATGGGTATAATTAGGTCCGTTAGGTGTAAAATTTTTACTGTAAAACAACGATAAGTAATTTTCAGCATCAGGATAATCGGCAATCCAACTGGCTCTAAAAACAGGCAATTTACCGTTTGATTTTGCTTGTCGTAAAGTCGATGGCGGAATTACAGATACGGCTACTTGCAATCCTATATTTTGTAATTCTCGTTGGATAAATTCACATAAATCTAAATAATTCCCGTTGGTTGTAATGGTGATTTTAGGATTTTTATCGCCTGTTTCTTCGATGTATTTTAATACTAATACAGCTGCTTTTTCAGGTTGATATGAATATCCTTTTTGATAATTAAATGAAGGTAAACCTTTGGGTATAAATCCATTTTTGGCAGGAGTTCCAATTCCGTTACGTAAAAATTTAATCATTTTTTCACGATCAAATCCGTAATTAATTGCTTGTCGTATTAATTTTGATTTCGTTGGGTAATTTTTCAAGCCTTCTGAATAAATGCCTAAATATTCTGTATTCAAATAAGCGCCTGTTTGCATCACTATTTTATCGGTATATTTCTCTTTTAAAGTTCCATTGGTATTTAAAATATCATCTTTATAAGAGGCGTCTAAACTTTTCATAAAGTCAATATTTCCTTGGATAAATTGTAAGAATTCGCTTTGTTTATCAGGCAAAAAAGTAATTGCTACGGCTTCTAAATACGGTAATTGATTTCCGTTTGCATCTTTTTCAAAATACAATGGGTTTTTACGCAATACTAATTTGGTGTTTTCTACCCATAATTTGAATTGAAAAGCACCTGTTCCAATAGGGTTTGCTCTAAATGAATTCCCAAAGTAATCGATAGCTTCTTTAGGAACTACCGAACAATATTTCATAGCTAATAATCCTAAAAAAGGCGGAAAAGCTTGTTTTAAATTGATGGTAAAAACAGTATCATTTTGGGCTTTGAAATTTTTTACATTTTGAAGTACCCAACCTCCTGGTGAAGCTACTTTTTTTGATACTAATCGATCAAATGAATATTTAAAATCCGTAGCTTTTACGCTTCGTGTAGAATCTTTACCAAATAAATGATGCTTGTGAAATTTCACATCATTTCTTAAAGTAAAACGATATATTTTTCCATCTTCAGAAATCGACCATTTTTTAGCAATATCAGGCTGAATATGCAAACTATCATCTAACTGAACCAAGCCATTAAATAATTGATTTACCGCCCAAATATTCCGCTGATCTTTAGCAAAAGCAGGATCTAACGAAGTAATATTTGAATGTTCATTATATCTAAAAACTTGTGAATCTGTAAATTTACTGCTTTGTTTGGTACAGGAATACAATCCTATAAAAAGAATGAATAAAATGAAATAATTACGCTTACTTTCTTTTATTTTTATAATATGATTTATCTGCAATGTATATCGTTTTAAAAACTTCTGTCTAAATAACTGAAGCGTCTCTTTTCTTAAAAAATTAATCAATTTTAAACCTTAAAATCACTTATTAAAGCCATATTCACGTTCCACTGAACAATTGCATCCAAATCTTCCCAATATGAAACGGTAATTCCTACTCCTGAACGAGCAGACTCAATGCCTAAATATCCTTTTTGTTGTTTTGCTAGGGATTCTATTTTAATTGACATCGCATCGTATCCGTTTAAATTATCAGATAATACTGTTGTAAAGATAACCGCATAATATGGCGGATTTAAAGAATCTTCTATCATAAAATTAACTCATATTTTGTTTCAGGTAAACCAATATCATCGCTTATCAAATGTTTAATTACTTTAAAATTAAAACGTTTTAAAATTTTACTAGAAGCAATATTTTTATCAATAACATAGGCTATAATTTTTTTTATTCCTACCCTTTTACAATAACCGATCAATCCTTCACATAATTCACTAGCGTAGCCTTTGCCCCAGTATTGCTGAATAAATCGATAGCCTATTTCATCATCTTCTTTATTTTCAACATCTTTAATTAAACCTAAGGTACCTATAAAACAACCATCCGATTTTCGTTCTACTGCATAAATAAAAAAATCATTACCTGGTTTTTCATATTTATTTATCAACATTATTAATTCTTTTTCACATTCTAAAATTGTTTTAACCTCACCTGTTGCATATTGCAAAACCAACGGGTTACTTTCTAGGCAATGAAAAGGTTTTAAATCAGTAAAAATAAGTTTTCTAATGAGTAATCTTTCCGTTTCAAAAATCATGAATAAAATTGTAATTTTGTAGTTGATAAATGTACAAGAATGAACGCAGATAAAAAAGTAGCTTTTTATACTTTAGGATGTAAATTAAATTTTTCTGAAACCTCAACAATTGCTCGAAACTTTGTAAATGAAGGTTTTGAACGTGTCGATTTCGATGAAAAAGCTCAAATATATGTAATAAATACCTGTTCGGTAACCGATAATGCCGACAAACGTTTTAAAGCAATTGTAAAAAATGCGCTAAAACAAAATGAAGATGCTTTTATAATTGGTGTTGGTTGCTATGCCCAATTAAAACCCGAAGAATTAGCCAATGTAAACGGCGTTGATTTGGTATTAGGCGCAACCGAAAAATTTAACGTTACCAGCTATATTAACGATTTAACTAAAAATGATATTGGCGAGGTTCACTCGTGTGAAATTGAAGAGGCAGATTCGTATGTTGGTGCGTATTCTATTGGCGATCGTACCCGTGCATTTTTAAAAGTGCAAGATGGTTGTGATTATAAATGTACCTATTGTACAATTCCGTTGGCTCGTGGTATTTCGAGGTCAGATACTTTAGAAAATGTATTGAAAAATGCCAAAGAAATATCAGAAAAAGGCATCAAAGAAATCGTTTTAACGGGTGTTAATATTGGTGATTACGGAAAAGGGGAATTTGGAAATAAAAAACACGAACATACTTTTTTAGAATTAGTCAAAGAATTAGACAAGGTTGAAGGTATTAAACGTTTACGAATTTCATCAATTGAACCAAATTTATTAAAAGATGAAACTATTGATTTTGTATCGAAATCGAAAACTTTTGTGCCTCATTTTCACATTCCACTGCAATCTGGTAATGACGAATTATTGAAAAAAATGAAGCGTCGTTATTTAACAAAAACCTATACCAATAGAACACAAAAAATTAAAGAAGTAATGCCTAACGCTTGTATAGGTGTTGATGTTATTGTTGGTTTTCCTGGTGAAACAGACGAGTTGTTTTTAGAAACATACAACTATTTAAACGATATGGATATTTCGTATTTACATGTATTTACTTATTCTGAAAGACCAAACACCCAAGCTGTTGGTATGGACGGAATAGTGCCTAAAAATGTACGTGCAAAACGAAGTAAAATGTTGCGTGGTTTATCGGTTAAAAAACGTAGAGCTTTTTATGAAAGTCAACTAGGAAACACGCTAACCGCATTGTTTGAAAGTGAAAATAAAGAAGGCTATATTCATGGTTTTACACAGAATTATGTAAAAGTTAAAACTCCTTGGAATCCTGAATTAGTAAACACCTTACACACTGTCACTTTAACTAAAATTGATGAAGATGGTATAGTCCGTTTTAATTTTGAGGACTAAAATACTTTCTTTTCAGACCTCACAGATTTTAAAAGCCTGTGAGGTATTGAGTTTAACTAAATAATTTATGTGTTTTAAAATTTTATAAACTATAATATAACTATTAATGGAAAAAAAACACCTCTATTTTGTACCTGGTTTAGGAGCAAATACACAAATATTTGAATATATAAAACTATCAAAAGAAAAATTTGAACTTCATTTTCTAGAATGGTTATTGCCGATTTCTATTGATGAAAGCATCGAAGCATATGCCCGAAGAATGTGTGAAAATATTCATCATAAAAACCCAATTTTAATAGGTGTTTCTTTTGGGGGTATTATGGTACAGGAAATGAGTAAAATTATTGATTGTGAAAAAGTAATTTTAATATCGAGCATCAAAAGTAATAACGAATTGCCAAAACGCTTGAAATTAGCGTATATAACAGGAGCTTATAAACTTTTCCCTTCCAAAATAATTGCAAATATCGAAAACTATGAACGCTATTTTTTTAATGATTATCTGAAAAAAAGAGCTGAATTATATAAAATATATCTATCAAAAAGAGATGAAACTTATTTACAATGGTCGGTTTATAATGTGTTACATTGGCAACAATCTAAGCCCTTGGCGAATATAACTCATATACACGGAACTGATGATGAAGTTTTTCCTGCAAAAAATCTTCAAAATTATATTGAAGTTGAAAACGGAACACATATTATGATTTTAAATAAAGCAAAAACTATTTCTAAAATTTTAGAAAAAGAATGTTTTATTCATTAACTTGTTATAAATAGCTAAAAATCAGAAAAAGAACTTAAATTCACCTAAAAATTAAAGAAAATGAATAAATCCATCCGTTTTTTATCACTTATAACTATTGTTTTTGTAGCGGTATTATTGACCAATACAATAAGCAAAAAAAATGAACCTAAAATAAAAAATGTAGCTGAAAGCTATGAAATTAGAGCTGTAAAAGCACCTAGCTACATGGAACTCGCAGGAGAACGTGTTCCTTTAGAAAAAGCAGATGTTAAAGAACATATGGACCGTGAATTATTGGTAAATACCTATTGGCAATCTAACGGAGTATTGTTAATTAAACGTGCTAATAAATTTTTCCCCATCATAGAACCTTTGCTAGAAAAATATGGCGTGCCTGATGATTTTAAATATTTATGTGTTGCCGAAAGTGCTTTAATTAACATTCCGTCATCAAAAGGTGCCGCTGGATATTGGCATTTTATGCCTGCCACTGGTCGTGAATATGGATTAGAGGTAAATAGAAATGTTGATGAACGTTATAATTTAGAAAAATCAACACGAGTTGCTGCCGAATATTTAAAAAAGGCGAAGAAAAAACTGGGTTCTTGGACACTAGCTGCTGCTGCATATAATGCAGGTAACGGTCGAATTTCGCAACGTTTAAAGCAACAGCAAGTTGATAATTACTATGATTTACTTTTAAATAGTGAAACTAGCAGGTATGTTTTTAGAATTTTAGCTTTAAAAGAAGTGCTAGGAAACCCTAATAAATATGGATTTATATACGATCAAGAAGATTTATACACCTTTCCGACTACTTATAATGTTCAAGTGGATACGACTATAACAAATATTACTGATTTTGCTAAAAAACATGGAGTTACTTATAAAGATTTAAAAATAATGAACCCTTGGTTGCGAGATACAAAACTTAATAATAAAAGTAGAAAAACATACACCATAAAAATACCTCTTAACTAAAATGAAAAAAGCATTACCATTTATATATGTTATAATCGGAGTTTTAATTTTAGTCGAATCAATTTATAATTTTCTAGAAGACAAAGAACTATATAGGGTCTTTTTCGGAATTACCACTCAAAGTAAATATATATACTTACTTGTAAAAGTATTATTTGCTAGTTTATTTTTAGTTGATGGAATCAAAAAACTTAGATAATAATAATACAACAGCAAATTAGTTAAACTAATTTGCTGTTATTTTTTGTACTCTTCCTACAATTCCTGAAGTTAATTGTACTTTTATTCCATGAGGATGATTTGCTGAATTGGTTAATAATCGACTCACAATTCCCGCTGTTAATTCTCCTGTTCTTTGGTGATTTTTCTGTACTATTTCAACAGATGCGCCTATTGTAATATCTTTTCTGTTTGTTCCTTCTTTCATTCTGAAAATTAGTTTTGTTTTTAAAATAAGAAAACCTATCAAAATAAATTGATAGGCTTCTTTAAAAAGTTTACTCTGGTAAAATATATATTATAATACTCTTACGTCAACAGCGTTTAATCCTTTTTTTCCTTCTTGTAATTCGAATTCAACTTCGTCATTCTCACGAATTTCATCGATTAATCCTGAAACGTGTACAAAATGTTCTTTGTTTGATCCTTCTTCTGTAATAAATCCAAATCCTTTTGACTCGTTAAAAAATTTTACGGTACCTCTATTCATAATATAAAAAATAAATGTTGCTTACTTAATTGATTGCAACGTTAATTGAATTGCAAATGTAATGCCAAATATTTAAAATAATGGTAAATATTTGATTTTATTAGCATTATATTTTTTTTACAGCCCAAAACATTAATAAAAGTGTGGGTTTTTACAACAAAAAGCCTATCAAAATAAATTGATAGGCTTTAAAAAGTTTACTCTGGTAATAAAATATATATTATAATACTCTTACGTCAACAGCGTTTAATCCTTTTTTTCCTTCTTGTAATTCGAATTCAACTTCGTCATTCTCACGAATTTCATCGATTAATCCTGAAACGTGTACAAAATGTTCTTTGTTTGATCCTTCTTCTGTAATAAATCCAAATCCTTTTGACTCGTTAAAAAATTTTACGGTACCTCTATTCATAATATAAAAAATATATGTTGCTTACTTAATTGATTGCAACGTTAATTGTACTGCAAATGTAATGCCAAATATTTAAAATAATGGTAAATATTAATTTTATTGTAATTATTTTTTACAATTTTGAATTAAGCCACTATTTTAACCGCAAAAAAGCCTATCAATAAATTGATAGGCTTTCTTTAAAAAGTTTACTCTGGTAATAATATATTATAATACTCTTACGTCAACAGCGTTTAATCCTTTTTTTCCTTCTTGTAATTCGAATTCAACTTCGTCATTTTCACGAATTTCATCGATTAATCCTGAAACATGTACAAAATGTTCTTTGTTTGATCCTTCTTCTGTAATAAATCCAAATCCTTTTGACTCGTTAAAGAATTTTACGGTACCTCTATTCATAATAATTAATTATATGTTGCTCACTTTAGTGTAAACAACGTTTGTTTAGTTGCAAATGTATTGTTTTTTTTTGAAAAAATGCAATAAATCATTTATTGTGTTCCACTTTTTTTCATCAAAAAAAAGAATATAAATACCAAATTACTTTACAAATTGTTAACAATAATTAAAACAGATAAACTACTTATTACTTTATTGATAACCGAATTAAAAATACTAATTTAGCAAAAAATAAGTGTTTTTATTGAGAGATATACAACATAAATGAAATAAATATACACTTTTACTAAAAAATAATTAACCACACTGATTTAATATTACCTGTTTCCTTTCATATATTACTCAAATAATACTGTAAAAAATAAGTAACGTACATAAAAGAATACTAACAAAAAGAATAGCGAATGTTATCATATTGTAAAAAACTAAGATTATTCCTTTGATAAAAATTTTAAAAAGTAAAAAATATCATTTTAAAAATTAATTAACCTAAAAAAAACGATAACCAATACCTAAAAAACAATAAAAAATCAATTCATTCTGCTGTATTTTTTTAACAAAAAATTTATTTAACAAATAGAACCTTTAATTTTATGAATATTAAAAATTACCTTTCAACCCTAACCTTGCTATTGTTTGCTTTTACAGCTTTCAGTCAAAAAGCAACCACAAATGGCTGTGGTACAAAATTGTCTAAAGAAGACAATATTAAATTTAGACAATCCATGTCTAAATTAAAAAAACAACAAAGAACTAATAGAACCAGTAAAAGAACAGGTGTTAGAGACTACAAAATACCAGTAGTTTTTCATATTTTACACAACGGACAAGGTGAAGCAGGTTCTGTTAGTAAAGAAAACATGGCATGCCGAATTAACGACGTAATGGAAGTTGTTAATAAAGATTTTCGTGGAGAATTTCCTAAATGGAATGAATCTGACCCAAGATTTGACGGCGTAAAACAAAAAATGGATAATATCGAATTTCTATTAGCTACCGAAGATCCTGATGGAAATCTTTTAGAAACCCCAGGAATGAACTGGCGTGTTCAAGATGGGCTTGTAGAAGATGGATATGACCCTAAAATTACCACAAACAATTGGTGGTGGGGAAAAAACAATAAATACTATTTACAGATATTTATTGTAGCTGCTGCAAACGGAATATCAGAAGGAAATTACGCTTCTGGACACGCATTTTTACCAACACAAGACGCCGTTCCAAGAGTCGTATTTAACTGGCGATATCTAGGAAGAGCAACTGGTTGCCCTGACAATCCTTCGTCTAGTGCTGTTGGTTTTGAAAAAGTAATGTCGCATGAATTTGGTCATTATTTCGGATTAAGACACACTTTTCATCAAAGTGATAAAGATAAAGGAACTTGGACTGCTGAAAATGATGGAATTACTGATACACCGCCAACAATGGGTTCGGAAGGTTGTACAAGAGATAAATTAAATGCGTGTAATGTATATCCAAATGTAGAAAATTATATGGATTACAATACTTCTTGTCAAATTATGTTTACCAAAGATCAGGTTGATGTAATGAATGGTTGGCTAGAAGATACTACAATTGCTAAATACTCAAGAAGCTTACTTTGGCAAACAGACAATTTAATTGCTACAGGTATATTACCTCATGCGCCTGTTGCTAGTTTTAAAAGTGATATAACAGCAATATGTAGTACTCAAAGTATCGAATTTAAAGATAACTCAACAGGAAATCCAACTTCTTGGAAATGGACTTTTGAAGGAGGAACACCTGCTACATCTTCAGAAAAAAACCCGACAGTTACTTACGTATCTAAAGGACAGTATAAAGTAACATTAGAAGTTTGGAATGGCTTTAACGGTACAAGTTACAATAAGACTGAAACAGCAAATTTTATTGATGTTGACCAACATTCAATAGCAAATACTTCGGAAGATTTTGAAGGAACTTTTCCGCCTCAAGGATGGAGAGTTATAAATCCTGATGGAAAATTAGCTTGGGGAAAAAGTGATGAAGCAGGAAATGGCGATTCATCCTGTGTCGTTATGAACAACGCCGATAATGATAAAATTGGGGAAGCTGATTACCTGCAATTGCCTTTTTATAATTTAACAGCCGCTAAAAATGCACAACTTTATTTTGATGTTGCTTATGTTAAATTTGATGAAGTGAGTGCCGATATGCTAAAAGCCGAAGTTTCTACCGATTGTGGTGCTACTTGGACAGAAGTTTATTCAAAAACACATACCGAATTAGAAACTGCTTTATCAGCATTATCGCCAAATGATTGGATTCCTAATCAAAAATCACATTGGAGAAAAGAATTGGTTGATTTAAGCAGTTACGACGGACAAGCAAATTTAGCCATTCGTTTTAAAAATGTATCAGGATACGGAACGCGTGTTTGGTTAGACAACGTTACTGTTTCTTTAGATAACAGCACAGGACCAATAGTCGATTTTTATACTAAAAAAAGAGCCTCAGTTTGTGAAAGTGAAGTTGTTCAATTTTTTGATACCTCAACAGGAACAGCAGCAACTTCATGGAATTGGGAATTTCCAGGAGGAGAACCTGCAACTTCTACCGAACAAAACCCGACGGTTACCTATAATACTTACGGAAATTACAACGTTAGCTTAAAAGTTGAAAACACCGATGGTTCATCAGAAAAAACCATAGAGAATTTTGTCGTTTTAAAAACACCAACCGCACAATCTTTTAGTGAAGATTTTTCAGGAACCTTCCCTCCTGCCAATTGGAATATTCGTAATTTTGATGGGAAATTAGAATTTGAACAAAGTAATTTAGCTGGAAATGGCGATGGTTTTTGTATGATGATGAACAATGCCGATAATGAAACCATTGGTGAATTGGATGAAATTATCATGCCTTCTTTAGATTTATCCGTAGGCGCTACCGATTTTTATTTCGATGTTGCTTATACCAAATTTGATGCTGATAGCCCAGATAAATTAATGGTGATGGCTTCTAGCGATTGTGGAACAACTTGGAAAACTTTATATGAAAAAACACATACCGTTTTAGAAACTGTAAATGTTGTTGACGATCCTGCAACAGATGCAAATGAATCTAACAATTGGATTCCTACCACAGCATCAGACTGGAGAAAAGAGCGTGTAAATCTTAGTGATTATCAAGGATTAGCAAATGTATTGGTGAAATTTGTAAATAAATCAGGATACGGAACTCGTATTTGGATTGACAATGTAACCGTTAATTTCGATAGTCAAGAAAAACCAACTTCTAGTTTTGAAAAACAAGGGGAAAGTGCTTGTCTAGGAAACAATGTACAATTTAATGATACCTCAACAGGCGTACCAACTTCTTGGGCTTGGACTTTTGAAGGTGGAACACCTGCAAATTCTACAGAAAAAAATCCAGTAGTAACCTACGATACTGCAGGGAATTATAGTGTAACTTTAACCGCTACAAATGCCACTGGAACAGGAACAACCACTACCAAAACAAGTTTTGTTACCGTAAAAGATGTTACTGCTTTACCATATAATCAAGACTTTGAAGGAACATTCCCTATTAACAATTGGGAAATTATAAATCATGATAATGATGATATTTCATGGGAAAAAAGAGATGATGCTGGTAATGGAGACTCTTCTTGTATGATTATCAATAATGCCGATAATCCTACGGATAAAATCGATGAATTAATTATCAATCCTTTAGATTTTTCTTCGGAAGGAGATAAAAAAATGGCTTTTGATTTATCTTATACTAAATTCACCAACGCATACGGTACTGATGCAGAATCTGATTCTCCAGATAAATTAATGGTGTTAATTTCTAAAAACTGTGGATTAACTTGGACGGAAGTTTACAATAAAACACATACTGAATTAGAAACAGTTCAAGTTCGTGACTTAGAAGCAACACCTGATGATAACGAAGCAAATGATTTTGTTCCTTCAAAAGCATCTGACTGGAGAAAAGAAAGCATCGATTTAAATGCTTTTACAGGAAACTCAAGCATTTTAATCAAATTTAAAAATATTTCAGGATACGGAACTCGTATTTGGATTGATAATATCAGCGTAACCTCAACAATTACCAATGACGATATTACTTGGACAGGAAACAGCAACAATGATTGGAACACAGCATCAAACTGGAGTACAAACTCTTTACCAACCTCAACGAGTCGTGTGGTAATTCCTGCTGGATTATCAACCTATCCAACAGCAAATAATGATGTTGGATTTAACAGTTTAACTATTGAATCGGGTGCTACTTTTATGGCAAAAGCAGCCGTTACAGGAACAGTTACTTATAAGAGAAATATTGAAAACACCGATTGGTATTTAATTTCATCGCCTTTAAAAGGAGAAACTCTTGAGAATTTTATTACTGGTGGAACACTTTCTTTTGCATCAGGAACACGAGGAAATATTGGTTTTGCACCTTTTAATAATGAGCATCTTACCAAATCTTGGAATTATCAAACAATAAATTCTACAGGAAATTTTGACCTAGCAAAAGGATATTCATTAAAATTAGCAACGCCTAGCGACATTTCTTTCACAGGAGAAATTAACACGAGCGATGTGAACATCGAAATTAATAACGGAACTAGAAATAATTACAATTTAGTTGGAAACCCGTTTACAACCTACATCAACGCTGTTACTTTTTTAAATAATAACGAAACTTCTATAAGCGAAAAAACAATTTGGATATGGAACGGAACAAGTTATCAAGTATATAATGAGCAAAACAGTTTAGAAATTGCCCCTGCACAAGGTTTCTTTATAGAAACTACTGACCCATTGCCAGCAAATAGTAGTATTACTTTTACCAAAGCAAATCAAAGCCATCAAAATACCGATACTTTTAAAAGAGAAGCACCAAAAACTTCTTTTGAATTATTTGTAGAAGATGGAACTCGTCAGAAATCAACCAAAGTATTTTATGCAAACAATAAAACCACTGGTTTTGATAACGGTTCAGATTCTAAATTATTCGGGGGAGTTTCTAGTAATTTCGAAGTATTTACCGAATTAATTTCTGATAATAAAGGAAATAAATTAGCCATACAAACCCTGCCAACTTCTAAAATTGAAGAACTAGTAATTCCTATTGGATTAACAACAAAAATGGGTAAAGAAGTAAGTATTTCTGTAGATGCTAAAAATCTTCCTGCGGATGTAAAAATCTATTTAGAAGATAGAATAGCCAATACATTTACCGATATTTCTGATAAAAAAATCGTAGTTGAAAATAACACAAAAGGAGCTGGACAGTTTTATATTCATACAACTTCAAAAAGACCTGATGTTATTGTTAATAAAGAGGTACAAAATGTAAGTATTTATAAATCTGATAAAAACACGATTACCATTACAGGTTTACAAACACAAAATGCTTCCTTAAAAGTATATTCTATACTAGGGAAAACAATTTTTAATAACTCATTCAAATCAACAGGAGTTAGCCTAATTGAATTACCGAAAACATCAAAAGGCGTTTATATTGTCGAATTAATTTCAAATACAGGAAAAATTACTAAGAAAATTATTTTAGAATAATCTTTAATAAAAAAAACAAACATCATGAAAAAACAAACCGAAAATAACAGTAATAATAGTAACGATATTTCAAGAAAAGAAGCGCTACAAAAAATAGGGAAATACGGAAAATATGCAAGTTTAACAGCATTAGGAACCTATCTAATTTTAAACCCACAAAAAGCACAAGCGCAAAGTGGTCCTGAAGTTCCTGGTAGTAGATTTTAATTAAATTGACTACTTTTTTATTCTTTTATATTACTAAAACCCTCGAAAATTTCGAGGGTTTTTTGTTCCTTTATAATTTAATTTCATCATAACAGCTGTTTTAACACTTTTTAGCTAGTTGATAATAAAAAATGAAAATCATGTATTCTTATTTATTCTTAATAAAAACATATTGATTTTCTATATTTGTTAACTAATATATTTTTTATGAAAAAAATACTCCCCTTGTTTTTATTGTTTTTTTATATCCCTTTTTTATATTCTCAAAACGACTGTACAGATGCCATTATAGTTTGTGGTAATAGCGGTTATTCAGACCTTACTGTTTCAGGGGCTGGAACTCAAGAATTAACAAATTCCAATAGTTGTTCTAGTGAAGAAAACAACAGTGTTTGGTTTCAACTTACTATAAAAACAGCAGGAACGCTTGGTTTTACTTTAACTCCAAAAAATAATGCCATTACTGAAGATTTTGATTTTTTTATCTTCGGACCAAACGCAACATGTGCTAATTTAGGCACCGCTATTCGATGCTCTACTACAAACCCATCGGCATCTAATCAAACCGATAACCTAACAGGAATGAATTTTATAGAAACAGACACCTCTGAAGGTCCTGGCCCTTCAGGAAATAGTTTTCTTAAAGCTTTAGATGTAAAAGTTGGTGAATCTTATTTTTTAGTTATCGATAGACCTGTTGGAAACAGTAGTTTTAATTTAACCTGGACAGGAACGGCTAGTTTTTTTGATGCGCCTATTATCAATCCTATTATTTTAAGTAATGATGCTTTAAATTTATCACAATGTGATACCGATGGAGTTGATGATGCTATGACTACATTTAACCTAACTAAAAATGATATTGTTCTAGGGAATCAAACAAATACTCTTCTTAGTTATCATAAATCTAGTAATGATGCCATTTTAGGATCCAACCCGATTAGCAATACTAATTCATATAAAAACACGCGTAATCCTCAAACTATTTTTGTACGACTAACAAGCTCAATAACCAAGTGTTTTATTACACAAAGCTTTAATCTAAAGGTAACATCTTATACAAATATAGGAACTCCAACTAATTTAATTAGCTGTACAAGCACCGGTTTTAATGAGTTTAATTTGGATGATAATTCTTTTATCTCATCCGATACTACAGATCAAATTGCTTATTTTTCATCTGAAAATGATGCCCAAAGCAATAGCAATCCATTGCCTATTAAGTACACCAATAAAACAGCGTTTACAACAGAAAAAATATGGGTAAGAGTAACAAATACTTCGGGCTGTTTTTCTTTAAAATCGTTTGATTTAATTACAAAACCATTACCAATTGTAAAAAATATAGTTCACTTAAAACAATGTGCTACAACGTCGAACTTACATACAACGGTTAATTTAACACTTGCCGAAAAAAATATTTCAACAAATTATAGCAACGAAGCTTTTAAATACTACGCTACTAAAAATAACGCTATAAATAACACTGCTGAAATTACCAATCCAATAACGCATCCTGTAAATAATGGGGCTACTATTTGGGTACGAACAATTACCAATAAAAATTGTTATCTTATTTCAAAAATAGCCATTACCGTTGGGTTTACTCCAAATATTACCTATTCAAAAACCATGACCAGTTGTGATGATTTTTTAGATATCAATGGAAATAACACCAACCAAAACAACGATACCGACGGTATTTCTTATTTTGATTTAAGCGATGTTCAAGAAGAAATTAAAAAAACATTTCCTATTTCAAACAGGGCAAATTTAGATGTTTTAATTTTTGAAAAAAGTACTGATAGAGATGCTATTATTAATCCTATAAAAAACATTTCAAAGTATCGAAACAAAAACAAGCCAGCGAAAACAGCACAACCTTTGTATATTAAAGTTATCGACAAAACAAATAACGACTGTTTTGGTGTGGGTTCTTTTTTGATTAAAGTAAACACTTTACCTGTTTTTCAATTAAATGATACCGCCCTTATTTGTTATGGAAAACCAATCGAATTAAAACCTACAATAGCAATGAATATTTATAGTTATCAGTGGCGTTTAAAAGGAAACCCAACAATTCTTAGTACCAATTATTTTTACAATACCACACAGGCAGGCACTTATATTTTTACCGCAAAAAATAATGCAGGCTGTACTCGAACTCGTCAAATTATCGTTAGCGAATCTAAAAAACCCAACTTAAATGATGCCGGTGTTCTTATTTTAGACGATAACAATAATCATGGTGAAAACAGCTATCAGATTAAAATAATTACAGCAAATCAATATTTAGGAACTGATCAGTATCAATTTTCATTAATTGATCAGCAAGGCGTTCAAACCAATTTTCAAAACAGCCCTATATTTAATAATATTACTGCGGGCTTATATACCGTTGTGGTAAACAATAAAAATGGCTGTTTACCGGATGCCACACTTATCGTTTCTGTTATTCAGTATCCTAAATTTTTTACTCCTAATGGAGACGGAATAAACGATATCTGGAAAATTAAAGGTGTCAATTCTTATTTTTATCGATCAAGTACTACTCTTATTTTTGACAGATTTGGTAAAAGCCTAGCCATTATCCCTATTGATAGTAAAGGTTGGGATGGCAGGCATAATGGAAAAGAACTTCCTTCTAACGATTATTGGTTTAAAACGATACTTATTGATAAAAAAGGAAAAACACATCGACGCCAAGGGCATTTTTCTTTATTAAGATAATAGCCCTATAATACTACTTAAATGCGGGTAGTTTTTAACATAAACTATCCGTATTTTTGTTATATGAATTTTGAATTACACTCCAACTTTAAGCCAACTGGCGATCAGCCAACCGCTATAAAACAATTAGTAAACGGATTAAATACCAACGAAAAACACCAAACACTTTTAGGTGTTACCGGTTCTGGTAAAACCTTTACCGTGGCAAATGTTGTTGCTCAGGTAAACCGTCCTACCTTGGTTTTGGCACATAATAAAACATTGGCGGCGCAATTATATGCCGAATTCAAGCAGTTTTTTCCTAACAATGCCGTTGAATATTTTGTTTCTTACTATGATTATTATCAGCCCGAAGCCTATATTCCTGTTACCGGAACTTTTATCGAAAAAGATTTATCTATTAATGATGAAATAGAACGCCTACGAATTAGCACCTCTTCATCCCTACTTTCTGGGCGTAGAGATATTATTGTTATTGCCTCGGTTTCTTGTTTATACGGAATTGGAAATCCGAAGGAATTTAAAAAAAATGTAATTCCTATAAAAGTAGATCAACAAATTTCACGCACCAAATTTTTACACAAACTAGTTACCAGCTTATATTCTCGCACCGAAACCGAAATAAAAAGTGGAACTTTTAAAGTAAAAGGCGATGTGGTAACTATTTACCCATCTTATGGCGATAGCGGGTATAAAATTCATTTTTTTGGCGATGAAATTGAAGAAATTGAAACTTTTAATATTGAAAATAACCAGCGTATTGAAAAGTTAAACGAACTCACTATTTACCCTGCAAATTTGTTTGTAACCTCTCCTGATGTTTTGCAAAATGCCATTCACAGCATACAAGATGATATGGTAAAACAAGTCCATTATTTTAAAGAAATCGGCAAACATTTAGAAGCAAAACGCTTACTAGAACGCACCGAATTCGATTTAGAAATGATTCGTGAATTAGGCTATTGTTCAGGAATTGAAAATTATTCTCGATATTTAGACGGGCGTGATCCTGGCACCCGCCCCTTTTGTTTGTTAGACTATTTTCCTGACGATTTTTTAATGGTTATCGATGAAAGCCACGTTACCATTCCACAAACTCACGCCATGTACGGTGGCGATAAAAGCAGAAAAGTAAACTTAGTAGAATACGGTTTTCGCTTGCCTGCGGCGATGGATAATCGTCCGTTAAAATTTGAGGAATTTGAAGCATTACAAAACCAAGTAATTTATGTATCGGCAACGCCTGCCGATTATGAATTACAAAAAACCGAAGGCGTATTTGTAGAGCAAGTAATCCGCCCAACGGGGTTATTAGACCCAATAATTGAAGTCCGCCCCAGCGAAAATCAAATTGATAATTTAATTGAAGAAATTCAAATTCGTGTAGAAAAAGACGAGCGAACCTTGGTAACCACTTTAACCAAAAGAATGGCGGAAGAATTGGCAAAATATTTAACCAGAATTCAAGTTCGTTGTCGTTATATTCATTCGGATGTAGATACTTTAGAGCGTGTTCAAATAATGCAAGATTTACGAAGAGGTTTGTTTGATGTTTTAATTGGTGTCAATTTATTGCGAGAAGGTTTGGATTTACCCGAAGTATCGTTAGTTGCTATTTTAGATGCCGATAAAGAAGGTTTTTTACGCAGTCATCGCTCAATTACCCAAACCGTTGGTAGAGCCGCAAGAAATGTAAACGGACGTGCTATTTTATATGCTGATAAAATTACCAATAGCATGAAACGCACTATAGATGAAACCGATTATAGGCGTAAAAAACAGCAAGATTACAATACTAAAAATGGTATTACGCCAACACAAATCAACAAAAAACTAGATAACACACTTTCTCAAGATACTATTACTTCTTTTCATTATGATAATGCGATTGATAACGTTGCAAAACAAGATTTGCAATTTTTATCTAAAGAAGAAATAGAAAAACGCATCCGAAATAAACGAAAAGAGATGGAAGCTGCTGCAAAAAATTTAGATTTTATGCTAGCCGCAAAATTGCGTGACGAAATTGCTGTTTTAAGAAAAAATTTGGAATCATAAATTTCGTTTTTTTTAAACAAAAAAAGGCTTCTATGAATATCATAGAAGCCTTTTAATAAAATAATTTTTAATTATCTAGCTGCTACTAAAGTAACAGGCAAATTATACACATCAGTTGTAACTTTTCCTGCTATTTTCTTGTAATTTAAGCTGGTTTTGATATAGTTTTCTATTCTTTGATTATCATTTTTTGAATTTACAGATAATACTATCAATTCATTTTTACTGTTTACTGTTAATTTAACGATTACAGATACGTCAGAGTTCAATTCAAATTTAGGGTTCTTTAATAATTTATGAACCTCTTTGTTTATTAATACTAATTCTTCTTTTTTATCCGAAGGATTTGTAGCGTTCGCAACTAATACGTTTACTGATAAAAAAAGTGCTACTAATAAAAATTTAATTGTTTTCATAATGTTTTTTAATAAGGTATTTTAACCGAATTTTTGTTTTCTTTATATTTTTTTCTGTCCTATTAACCTTTATAGTTAATTAATTGTCAAAATGTTACTGGGTTTGCAAACCGGTACAAACTTACGGCAGAATAATGGTTACAATGTTAGAAAACCTTTAACATAAACTCATAAAAAAGTTACTTAAAAATGGGTTAAAAAGCTAAATGTATCGCTTTTTTAAAAACAGCTTAAAAATTCTAATTAATAAGATATTAGTTAATGAAAGATTTTGATAATAAAACAGAATTATCAGTATCTATTTTGCAACTAAAAACCAAAAGTCTTAGAATATCTATAATTTTAAAATTACTGATTGGCAAAAAAAAAGGCGTAACAATTAGTTTACACTGAAAATAAAAACATGATTTACAGGTAATTAAATACTTAAAAAGATCATTTTTTATCTTCTTAATCGTTTTTTTTCAACAGTTACTTTTCCCTCTAAAATTAAAGGGTTGTTTTTTACTAAAACATTTAACTTTAAATTTTCAATACTTTCTCTAGGAAAAATAGCCTCCCCTACATTAATACTAACATGATAAGTCCCCGCAGATAGTATTTCTTGCTGATTTTTAAGCTTTCCGTTTGGAATTTCAATAATCGTTAAATTTTGATATTTTTTATCGGCAATTTCTATTGATACAACTTTAAACGCCTCTTTTGACGATTCTATAATAACAGAATACTTCATTTTTGAGGTATCAAACCTAGAACCTGCCGAAATATATTGTTTTTTAATATCACTTATAAAAACCGATTTACAACTAAATAATAAAGGCATCATTAGCATCATTATAATTTTAGAACTGTTGTTTAACATCATTTGTATATTTTTTTATAAAAAAACACGATACTACAATTGTAATACCGTGTTTTATATTAATAATTATTAAAAATTTGTACCTGGAATATCAGGTTTATTGGGGCTTTGCGCTTGTGCTTTTTGAGGATTCAAAATTAAATAGGTTCCTAGTGCGGTTAAACTAGCATATTTACTGTATTTCCCTATTTTTTGTAACGCTTCTTTTCTATTTATTTTATCTGAATTCATTTTGTCTTAATTTTACGATGCCTTGGTTATTTAGGCTTCATTTTTATGTCAATTATTTTACAACAACCTTTTTTGTTGCTCTTTTATTACCCGAAACAACTTTAACAATATAAACACCTGCTGATAAATTACTCAAATCTAAACCTTTAAACCCAGCTGATTTTAGTGTTTTACTTAGCACTTTTTTACCTATAATATCAAATATATCAATTGTTAACGATTCTCTATCATACCCAATTACCTGTAATAAATTATGATCGGTATAAACTTTTAAATTTGACACAACTAATTTCGGTTCTAGCTCATTTAAAGCTCTTTTAGAAAAATGTATATAAAATCGTCCAAATTCATTTGAGTTTTCACTTAAAGTTACTTCATAATTTTTGGTATTGCTTATTTCATGGAATTTTGCAGTTTCTTTATCTTCTATAAAAACCTTTATATTTTCAGGTAAATTATGAATTGCTGATGAAAATACTACCTTTTCTTTTGATCTTGCGGTAAGTTTTAAAGGAATAATTTGACCTTCAATAGCATCCGAAGAAACCGATTGAATTGCATATTCATTATTTACATTGCTTTTTGCTTCATTTATAATTTTAGAAGTTAAGTCAAATGTAGCATCTCCAAAGTTTATAACATCCATTGTTGCATCAAATCCTTGAGTTGCATTTTTTGAAAAGATAATATCGGTATTTACCTTAATTTTTTCTTTGTCACTTTTTTCAACAAATAATTTTACATAAGGAGTTCCATTTTCTGAACCTCTACTAAAGGTATTATTTCCCGCTAAAGTTGTTTTTGTACCAATATTAGCTTTCTTAAAAACTACCTTTTGATCGGTTTCTGAAGCTTTTGTTTTGATAAAAAACCCCTGTCCTGGCGCTAATACTTTTTGAGTTGATGATGCTAAATTAGTGTAAGCAACATATTTATTCTGAGTACTTTCCCATAAGTATATTGCCTGTGCATTACTAGCTAATTTACTCGTATTATTTGCAATAAAGTTTTCTGAAGTTCTTTTACTTGCAGGATAATATGCCGAAAAAGGATTTCCAATAGCATTCCATTTATCCGAAGATACACTTACATTTAAATTACTGTTATACATTATTCCTGAAAAAGAAACCGCACCAGCTGTTTCTCTAGAAACGGCATAACCTGTTCCGTTTTCAAACAATGTATTTTCACTAACATTTTGGTCAAAATATTCCCATTTAGCCCCTACTAAATTGGCATCATTATAGGTAGATATTGCATATTTAGAAGCAGCATTTTTTCGAATATCATTTGATACTTTCGTTGCAAAACTCTTAACTTTTTGACCAATTACAGGCGATGAAATTAAAGACCATTTATTCGCTAATAAACCGCCTCTACTATACATAAGATTACCTGTTGCGTTTCCATTTACCATAAAAACACCGCTATCGGTTTGATCTGATAAAATTGACACAAAAGTATTGTCGTTTATTGTTGATACATAATCATTAACAACCGTTAAACTATTGGTGTTTTTTATCTCTAATTTAGCATTGTTAATTTCTAATGATTTTACTGTAACTCCAGCAACATTTACCCACACCACATCTTGTTCTTGTTTAATTACAACATCATCAGCTGAAGTTGGTAAGGTTTTCCCCTCCCAATTTGTAGTTTCAGACCAGTTGTTATTAGTAACACTTTTAAAATGTTTTTGATCGTTATAAACCCACATTCCTCTACCAAAAGTACCTACATAAACATTTCCGTTACTTTTACTTACTTTAATGTCACTAATAATAACATTTGGTAAACCAGCACCTAATTTTGTCCAATTAGTAGTTGTATTATTGGTATAATAAAGCCCTAATTCAGTTCCTACATAAATAGTTTCATTATTTTTATTAGGGTCTACCAATATCTTTTTCATAATAATATTAGGCATATTACCACTAATACTTACCCATGAAGCACCATTATCGATACTTTTATAAATTTTTTCACCCGCTTTATATGATGCCACTGTTGCATAAACAATAGCTGTATTTGGTACGGCATACACACTATTAATAGATAAATTTGAAGCTGGATTAGAAATTGTAACCCAAGTTGCACCATCGTCATTACTTCTTCTAAGTGTTTTATCTGTTCCTAAATAACCTATTGCAAAAATTCTTGTAGCGCCATTATATAAAGACACATCTAAAAAAGAAGTTTCTACTAAACCTGTATTTAGAGCCGCCCAATTAACACCTCTGTCTGTAGATTTTTTTACATCACCATGCCCTGCGTAAATAGTTGCTGCAATTGTTGGGTGTAAAGCTAAAGGAGAAATAAAATCAGCATCATTTGAATCCGAAAGAATTGTTACCGCTGAATAGGCACTACTTGAGTAGCCATCATTTGTCCTGTATAAAGCACCATAAGTTCCGCCTAAATAGCGAATATTTGAATCTGAAATATCAATTCCTGTAGCTGTTCCATCACCTGCTGAACAAGCTACCCATTTTTGACGACCACCTTTTGAAACCTTTGAAAAACCATCATTATCTTGGTTTGCCATCATATAATCATCACCATTAAGCCCTTCTGTAATGGCAATATTGTAGGGTTGAGAAATTACCAAACCATCTGATAAATCTGTCCAACCACCTGTGGCTTTTGTAGCGGTAAAAGCACCTTTATGAACTCCACCATCATGACTGTTTATAACAGTAACACCATCGGCTAAAAAAGATAAATAATGATGATCAGGATGTACATAAAAACCAACTCCAACAGGATCATCATAGGCGTTTAAATACATTGAAAAAGAAGTACCATTATCTGTCGATTTATACACATTTACACCTCCTACAAGAATATCATCTTTGTTTGTAGGCGATACAGCGATACATTGGTTATACCCCCACTGTGAATTAAAATTAGCTATAGTTGTTTCACTAATTTTATCGGCAGCGGTATCGGTATTATCAAAACGAAAAATTGTAAAAACACCATCTTGGGTAATTCCATAAAAATTTTCAGTATCATTTGCAGAGGCTGTTAGCTTTAACTTGTTTTGTGTACTTCCTTGTAAAACTGAATGTTCTGAAAAATTAGCTCCACCATCAGAAGAATACCACAAACCTCCATAAGCGTCAGATACCACTACTTTATTGGCATTATTAGGATCAAAAATTATGGTTTGAAAATTATCACCGCTATAATCTGGAACCGTATTCATATTAACCCAAGTAGCACCGCTATCGGTAGATTTTTGAATTTCATTATTGGTCAGTGCATAAATTGTAGTAGACGAATTAGGTGCAAAACTTAAATCTCTAATATATTCATTATCCGTTAATGAAAACGTTAAACCTGTTACAGCCCAATTTTCACCAGCATCTGTAGATTTAAACAAACCTATTGAATTAACATGTCCTCCATCTTGATCACCAGTAGCCATATATAATATGTTGGAATTTTGAGGATCAATAATAATATCGGTAACTCCTAAACCTGCTAAATCATCTGTTTTAGGCAACCAAGTTGTTCCGCCATCTGTTGTTTTCCACAAACCTCCTGCGGCAGATCCGGCATACATTATTTGTGCATTACGAGTATCTGTTGCTACTACGTTAACTCTTCCTAAACCTGGATATGCAGTATATCCATTTTCTAACACATTTTTTTTAGGACCTATTTGCTCCCACGACGTAACGGTATTTGACCTTTGAGCTTGTGTGTTTGAATTCGCTAATAAAAGATCGATGTATTCTTTTTTATTTTCTTTCTTAACAAAAGAACCATCAGCGTTAATTCTATCTTTCCAAATCCAAACCCAGCGTTCAAACTGCTTGGTTGCTTTGTTTTGTTTTTTAGAAATAAGACCTCTTGAACGTTGTTTTTTTTCCGATAACTCTTTTCTTGTTTTATGTACAATTTCAAAGAAATTTGCTCCTTCTTTTAAAGAAGCTTCCTTGTAATTTGTAATTTGAGCACTTACTTGAAAAGTAAAAGCGATTAAAAAAAGTAATTTCACTATTATTTGTTTCATTTATAAAACTTTAGGGGATTAATCTCCAAAAGTAATATGAAAAAAGGTGTAATTACATTAAAATACGGTGAATGACCATTAAATAGATGTGAATGACTATAATTAAGCGATGAGAGTTTTTTAAGATAGCCTATAGTTTCTACTTTTAGAATTATCAACTGATAATTCACTATTCAAAAAACAAAAAAAATCGCCTCATAAATAAATTATGAGGCGATTTCAATATATAAACAAAAAATTAATTTCTAAGCTTCTAAAACTTCTGCAACTTTATCGGCAGCTTCTTGAAATTCAGTAGCTGAAATAATTTCCATTCCACTGTTATCAATTAATTCTTTAGCTTCTTTAGCGTTAGTTCCTTGTAAACGACAAATAATAGGCACATTAATTCTGTCTCCCATACTTTTATAAGCATCTACAACACCTTGAGCAACACGATCACAACGAACGATTCCTCCAAAGATATTTACTAAAATAGCTTTTACATTACTATCTTTTAAGATAATACCAAAAGCTTTTTCAACACGCTCTGCATCAGCAGTACCTCCAACGTCTAAAAAGTTAGCTGGCTCACCACCTGCTTGCTTAATTAAATCCATAGTTCCCATTGCAAGTCCTGCTCCGTTTACCATACATCCAACATTACCATCTAAATCGACATAGTTTAAACCAGCAGCTTTTGCTTCTACTTCAATAGGATTTTCTTCACGAATATCACGCATTGCAGCATAATCTTTATGACGATATAAAGCGTTTTCATCTAAAGTAACTTTAGCATCCACCGCCATTATTTTATCATCCGAAGTTTTTAACACAGGGTTAATTTCAAACATTGCTGAATCAGATTTAATATATGCTGTATATAAAGCACTAGCAAACTTTACCATTTCTTTTAAAGCAACACCGCTTAAACCTAAGTTAAAAGCAATTTTACGTGCTTGAAAAGGCATTAATCCTAAAGTTGGATCAATTTCTTCTGTAAAAATTAAATGAGGAGTTTCTTCGGCAACAGTTTCAATATCCATTCCACCTTCGGTAGAATACATAATCATGTTTTTACCAGTAGCACGGTTTAATAAAACTGACATGTAATATTCGTCTGGCTCACTAGCTCCAGGATAATATACGTCTTCACATATTAACACTTGGTTTACTAATTTACCTTCCGCTGAAGTTTGAGGTGTAATTAACATCATTCCTAAAATATCATTAGAAATATTTTTTACGTCCTCTAAGTTTTTAGCCAACTTAACTCCACCACCTTTTCCACGACCACCTGCGTGTACTTGTGCCTTAATTACGTGCCAACCTGTACCGGTTTCTTCCGTTAATTGCTTTGCTGCCGCAACAGCTTCTTCTGGTGTATTTGCAACAATTCCTCGTTGAATACGAACCCCAAAACTGTTTAATATTTCTTTACCTTGATATTCGTGTAAGTTCATTAGATATGAATTTTTAAAGTCCAACAAAAATACAAATTCAATTTACAATACATTACTATTTAGTATAATTATTACCATTTTATTATAACTTTTATTTTGAGTTTTCTTTTCGTTTCATTGTAACACGCATTTTTTAACACCTATTTAATGTAATTAACATTAAATTGTCATTTGAAAGCTTAAATCCTAAATATTTTTACAAACCACCTTAAGCCCTTGACTAACTATGTATAAAACAACCTCATTATTGGTTTTAATGCTCTTTATCTGTAAAAATAGTATTGCACAAGAAATCTCTAAAAAAAGAAAAAAATTACCCGCTACACGCACACAAACGCCTCCTATTATTGATGGACTTATAGACGAATCAATATGGAAAAAAGCCCCTGTTGCTAATAATTTAGTAATGATGCGCCCCACTAACGGACAAAACGAACCTAGCACTCATAAAACCCAAGTAAAATTAGTCTACGATAATGATGCTATTTATGTAAGTGCCTTCATGTACACTCCAAATCCTGCTAAAATACCTGCCGAATTTAACAACAGAGACAACATAGGAAATGCTGATTTTTTTATGCTGATGATAAACCCAAATGATGACGGGCAAAACCCGACCATGTTTATTGTTAGTGCCGCAGGAGTTCAGGCAGATTCAAAAGTAGCTAGCGGTAATGAAGATTTTAATTGGAATGCTGTTTGGCAAAGTGCTGTTAAAATAAATAAAGATAGTTGGTCTGTAGAAATGAAAATACCGTATCGTGCGCTACGTTTTGCAAATAGCCCTATACAATCTTGGGGAATTAATTTTCATCGAGAAATAAAAAATTTAAATGCTCGTTTTACATGGAATCCTATTGATAATACACAAGGAAATTGGACACAATACGATGGTTTACTAGAAAACTTAAAAAATATTACACCGCCTACTCGTTTAAATTTTTACCCGTATGCATCGGCAACAACAACTTCTTTTAAAGGAAAAACAAATTTTGATTGGAGCGTTGGTATGGATGTAAAATATGGGCTTACCGAAAATTTTACTTTAGATGCCACTTTAATTCCTGATTTTGGACAAACCGCTTTTGATAATGTTACCTTAAACTTAGGTCCTTTTGAACAGCAATTTTCAGAGCAACGACAATTTTTTACCGAAGGAACCGCACTTTTTACCAAAGGAAATTTATTTTATTCTCGTAGAATTGGAGGTAAACCAATAAAAAATGCTTCTGTAAATGAGCAAACAGAAACCCTTATTGAATCGCCTGAAAAAGTACAAATGCTAAACGCTATAAAAGTTTCTGGTAGAACAAAAAAAGGCTTAGGCATCGGTTTTTTTAATGCCGTTACTGCCAAAACAGAAGCCGTAATTAAAAATAATACGACAAAAGAAATTCGAGAAGAAATAATTAATCCACTATCAAACTATAATATTTTAGTTTTAGATCAGCAATTCAATCAAAATTCAGCGGTAACTTTAATTAACACCAATGTTACTAGAAATGGACATTTTAAAGATGCTAATGTTACAGGTTTACTTTGGCATTTAGAAGATAAAAACAGTAATTACAATATAGATGGTTCTGTTAAAATGAGTACTATTTCTGATGATAAAAACAACCCAAACACTGGTTATACATTTGACACTAGTATTGGTAAAAAATCGGGGAACTGGAGAGGTGAAATTGGTTATAATTTAAAAAATAAAGATTTTAACCCAAATGATATGGGAATTTTATTTCGTAATAATCAACAATCAATCTATGGTTTTACACAATACCGCACACTAAAACCTACAGGTATTTTTAATTACTACAGCATAAATACCGCTTACAATAGTAACTTTTTACACAATCCTGGCACCTATACAGGCAGCAATATAAACACCGCTTTTCAGGCAGAAACTAAAAAACGTTTTGCTTTTGGGGCAAACATAATTTACAGCAGTAAACGTAAAGATTTTAACGAACCAAGGCAAGGAACAACAAGCGGAATTTACTTTAAGAGACCACAAAGAATACGCATTAGCCATTGGGGTTCTACCGATTACAGAAATAAATTTGCTATTGATTATAACTGGCGATATTCTTTTTTCAAAAACAATCCAAAAGAAAATTATGGCTTTAAAATTTCTCCAAGATATCGTTTTAACAATCAATTTTCCTTAGTTTATAGCTTTAAATACGGACAGACAAACAATGGGCAGGGTTTTGTAAATGATATAAATCAAGAAGATATCGATAAAAACCCAATACTTTCTCCTTTTTTAGACCACATTATATTCGGTCAAAGAGACTGGACTACTTTCAATAATTCTTTAACAGGTAAATATAGTTTTAATACAAAATCAACACTATCTTTATCTTTCAGACACAATTGGAGTAAAGTTCCGTATAAGGAGCAATTTTACACTTTAAATAAAAATAATGGCGAATTAATTGAAAGTAATTATACCGACAATCATCATAAAAATTTTAATAGCTGGAATGTTGATGTCAATTATTTATGGCAATTTGCGCCAGGTAGTCAATTAACTGCTTTTTACAGAAATACCATTTCTAATGATACAGATATTGCTACTCAAAATTTCTCAGAAAATTTAGAATCACTTTTAAAAGAAGACAATCAACATACTTTTTCTGTTCGATTAGTTTATTTTATTGATTATAATCATATCAAAAAATTAATTTAACACGGTTTTAATTTATCTTTTGAAATCAGACTCGCTTTAAAAGGCTATCTGATTTCTTTTTTATACATTCGTTACCTTGAAAATAAAACGAGGATTATCTATGATTATTGCTAAAAATATCCATAAATACTATGGTGATGTTGAAATTTTAAAAGGCGTAAATCTTCATATTAAAAAAGGAGAAATTGTTGCGATTGTTGGTCCTTCTGGAGCCGGGAAAACAACACTTCTTCAAATTTTAGGAACTTTAGATAGCCCTCAAAAAACACAAGACTACGAGTTATTATTAAATACTATTTCAATCAAAGGATTAAGCGATAAAGCTATTTCTTCTTTCAGGAATAAACACATCGGATTTATTTTTCAATTTCATCAATTACTACCTGAATTTACAGCACTCGAAAACGTGTGTATCCCTGCTTTTATTAGCGGAAAAGCGAAATCAGCAACTCAAAAAAGGGCAAAAGAATTATTATCATTCTTAGGATTATCGCACAGAGAAAACCATAAGCCAAACGAACTTTCAGGAGGAGAGCAACAACGAGTAGCCGTTGCGAGAGCCTTAATTAACGAACCAGCTGTTATTTTTGCCGATGAACCATCAGGAAATTTAGATTCTACCTCAGCAGAAAATTTACATAAATTATTTTTTGAATTACGAGACAAATTTGGGCAAACCTTTGTACTAGTAACCCACAACAAAGAATTAGCTCAAATGGCAGACAGAACCCTGACCATGAAAGACGGTGTTATTGTTGATTTACTATCGAAATCTTAAAAACTTTAAAATAAAAAAAGCGAAACTTTAAGTGTTTCGCTTTTCTATTTTTTATCAAAATTTTTAATTATTCTTTATAATTTTCGTTAAAAACGGGTAATAATACTCCGCCATATACGCCCCTTTTTTCTTTCCTAAAACATTTCCTTTTGAATTAACCACAACCACTGTAGGAAACGCATTAATTCCGTACCTATATTGCAATTCCTCATTTTCTTTTTTAGCTGCTACCGAAACCAAGTCTCTATTTCTAGGAAAATCGGCTTTATAAAAAATTAAATTCCCTTCAGAAAAGTTTTTAAATTTCATTGTTTCAAACAGTTCTTTATCAACTCTTTTACATGGATGACACCAATCTGAGCCTGTAAAAAACACCAAAATAGGCTTATTCTCTACTTTTGACTTTTCAATAGCTGTATTAAAAGAACTTTCCCATTGTATTTTTTGTGATTCAGCTTGGTGAGCTACAGTATGTTCTTGCGCAAAAGATATTTGTGCTCCTAAAATTAACACTAAAGTTAAAAATATTTTTTTCATTGTGATTCTCATTTTATAACTCAAAAATATCAAAAATAATACCAAAAACTAAAAAATTAACGATTTATTTCATTGATTATAAAATCAGTAAATAATTTTTCATCTTTTATAAACGTACTTTTTATCGAAATATAACACACCTTTTTAAGCTGATCTTGCAAACGCATATAATCTTTTTCGGTGGTTACAATTATTTTATTATTTGCTGATAATTTATTGAAATCTGTTTTTATTTTTTCAATATCATTGCTTGTAAAATTATAATGGTCAGGATATTTTAAATGCGTATATTTTATTTTTTCTTCCGATAAAAACTGTAATAACGAAGTAGGGTTTGCAATTCCTGTAACCAATAAAACTTCTTTATTTTTTAAATCTGAAATAGTCAAATTTGCATCACTTCCCTTTAACTTTTCATCATAAGAAATTGTTGTGAAAAATAATTTCTGATGCTTTTTAAGCTTCAATCTTTCCTTAATTTCTTGCTGTTTTTCTTCAGATAAATTTTCAGGACATTTGGTAACAATAATAATTTTTGCACGATCGGCACCACTTCTCGCCTCTCTTAAATTTCCTGTTGGCAATATAAAATCATCGACATATAAATCATTATATTTTGTCAATAAAATACTTGTACTTGCCCTTACTTTTCGGTGCTGATACGCATCATCTAATAACACAACTTGTAAACCAGCATCATTTTTTAATAAATTTTGAATCCCGTTAGTTCTATCGGCATCAACTGCAATGCTGGCATCATTTTTAAATTTCGTATAAAATTGTAGCGGTTCATCGCCAACATCAGCAGCAGAATGTGTGTCATTTATCAATTGAAAACCTTCCGTTTTTCGTTTATAACCACGACTTAAAACGGCAATTTTATAATCATCTTTTAACAAACGAATTAAAAATTCAATTTGTGGCGATTTTCCTGTTCCGCCAACGCTTAAATTTCCTACGCAAATAACAGGAACTTTAAATTTAGTCGATTTTAGAACATTTATATCAAAAAACAAATTGCGAATTTTTGTAATAACATCGTATAAAATGGCAAACGGAAACAGTAAAAAACGTAGTAATTTCATAGCCTCAAAAGTAAAAATTATTTTACTAGCAAAAACAAGCATCTCTTTAAATTATTTTTTTCATCAGAATATATTAAAAATTATTTGAAGCTATTTCCCGCTTTCCGCACTCGCTTTTTTTATTTTTTCGAAAAGAAAAATAAAAAAGAGCTCAAACAATTGCTGCAATCGGGGCTAGGCATTTTTACTAATTTTAAGCTTTTTCGAATATTTATAACCTATTTAAAATTCAATAAACTGTCAGTTCGAGTGATTTTTTTCTTTCAAAAAAATTGTATCGAGAACTTTTTTAGCATCAAAAAAAATCAAAATTCATCAATATAAAAGAATTCAAATTCTCGATACAATTTTAATTCCTTTTAGTCATTAAAATTACTCGAATTGACAAAATCATTCAAAAAAACTCAAATAAATAGACCTCACAGGTTTTTAAAAACTGTGAGGTCTGAGTTTAACTAAATAATTTAATTTTAAACAGACGCTATCTTCTTTCAAAAAATAGATTATTAAAATAAAAATCGGATTATATCCAATTTTAGTAACTTTGAAACATCTTTTTTAAACTCAAAAAAATGCAAATAAAAGACGTTACCAATTATATTGAAGAACTAGCCCCGCTTGCTTATGCCGAAAGTTTTGACAATGTTGGCTTATTAATAGGTGATTATTCTACAAAAGTTACAGGTGTTTTAGTAACTTTAGATACTTTAGAGAAAACTGTTGATCAGGCAATTGCTGAGAATTGCAATTTAATTGTAAGCTTTCACCCGATTATTTTTAGCGGATTAAAAAAAATAAATGGCAACAATTATGTTGAACGTGTTGTTTTAAAAGCCATTCAAAATAATATTGCCATTTATGCAACTCACACCGCTTTAGACAATGTAAACAATGGTGTTTCAGCTAAAATGTGTGAAGTTTTAGGGCTTCAAAATTGCAAAACATTGATTCCTAAAAAAGGAATTATTAAAAAATTAACCACCTACGTTCCAATTAAAAATGCCGAAAAACTACGCACAAAACTCTTTGAAGCAGGTGCAGGAAATATCGGAAATTATGACAATTGCTCTTTTAATTTTCAAGGAACAACAACCTATAAAGGAGCTGAAAGTTCAAATCCGACGGTAGGAGAAAAAGGCGAATTTATATCCGAAGAAGAAATCGCTATTTCAGTGAGTTTTATCAATAATTTAGAAGGAAAAATACTTAAAACGCTCTTTAATAATCATCCGTATGAAGAAGTTGCTTACGAAATAATTACTTTAGATAATAGTCACCAGAATATAGGAATGGGAATGATTGGCGAGTTTAAAACTCCGATGAATGAACATGATTTTTTAGCCTTTGTAAAAAAAACATTTAAAACAGATTGTGTTCGACATTCCGAATTATTAGAAAAACCGATTAAAAAAGTAGCCGTTTTAGGCGGTTCAGGGAGTTTTGCTATCAAAAATGCCCTCAAATTAAATGCCGATGCTTATATAAGTGCCGATTTTAAATATCATGAGTTTTTTCAGGCAGAAGGAAAAATAGTCCTTGCCGATGTTGGGCATTATGAGAGTGAACAGTTTACAAAAAACCTTTTGATTGATTATCTTCGTAAAAAATTTAGTACTTTTGCAATTACTTTAAGCGAAGAAAGTACAAATCCAATACACTATATATAAACAGAGATGGCAAAAAAAGAAGTAACGGTAGAAGAAAAATTAAGAGCGTTATACGATTTACAGTTAATCGATTCTAGAATTGACGAAATCAGAAACGTTCGTGGTGAATTACCTTTAGAAGTTGAAGATTTAGAAGATGAAGTTGCCGGATTAAATACTAGACTTTCTAAATTAAAAGAAGAAGCTGCTAGTTTAGATACTGATATTAGTAATAAAAAATCTGCAATTATCGAATCTAAAGCGTTAATTGTAAAGTATGAAGAGCAACAAAAAAACGTTCGTAACAATCGTGAATTTGAAGCTTTAACAAAGGAAATTGAGTTTCAAGAATTAGAAATTGAATTATCTGAAAAAAGAATTAAAGAGTACAAGGTTAAAATAACTCAAAAGAGTAGCGTTGTTGACAGAACCAAAGAAAAAGTAAAGCAACAACAAAGTCATTTGACCCACAAGAAAAATGAACTTGATAGTATCTTAAAGGAAACTGAAAAAGAAGAGCAATTATTAAAAGAGAAATCTGAAGAATATGCCTTATCTATTGACAAGCATTTATTAACTGCTTATAACAGAATCCGTACTAAAGTAAGAAACGGATTAGCTGTTGTTGCTATTGAGCGTGGTGCTGCTGGTGGTTCTTTCTTTACAATTCCTCCGCAAATTCAATTAGAAATTGCAAACAGAAAGAAAATTACAATTGATGAGCATAGTGGGCGTATTTTAGTTGATGCTGCTTTAGCTCAAGAAGAAAAAGAAAAGATTGATAGCTTATTTATATAAGTAATTCTTATTTTTAAATATATATAAAAAGCGCTCTTTCGAGCGCTTTTTTATTGTTGTAGTTTTAGTGAAAAATATTGTAAAAAAGCTATAAAAATTCGCCTTAAAATTAAAAGAATCTCGGTGATCTATACTTTTGACCTCTCGATAGTTCGTATTGCAACATAATTTCGTGAGTTCCTGAATTTGTTACATTATAATTAGAGGTTGTTAAATCATACGAATATCCGATAAGTAAGGTGTTTGAGGCTTGAAAACCTAAAAGAACACTTACCGCATCGTCCCATCTCCAACCTAAACCTGCTCTAAATTTATCTTTAAATAATAAATTTGCTGATAAATCTAACGATAATGGCGCTCCTGAAACAGCTTTTAAAAGTGCAGCGGGTTTAAATTTAAAATCATAATTAATATCATACACATATCCTGCTATTAAAAAAAAGTGCATTCTTTCAACCGCTGTTTTTCCTAGTGGTATTTCTTGATCGTAATGTTCTGTTCTTAAAATATTCGGCACCGATAATCCTACATACCAATCTGGCTTGTAATAATAAATTCCTGCACCAATAGTTGGTAAAAATTTACTTACATTTTGCCCAAAAGCAGCTTCTGTATCAGTTGCTTCTCCTTTACTCCAATCAATATTTAAGAAACGTCCTCCTAAACGTAAACCAAATGCTAAACTAGCATCTACATCAGTTTGAATAGTATATGACAGGTTGCTATCTAGGTAAAATTCTTTTGATGGACCTATTTCATCATTCATTATATTAACCCCCAAACCTAAACCTGAAGAGCCTATAGGCGTGTGATAACTTATATTTTGAGTTTCTGGAGCACCTTCAAAACCAACCCACTGCGTTCTACCGATTACCGTAATAATGCCGTAATAATTAGAACCTGCATATGCCGGATTTATATTCATGGTGTTATACATATACTGTGAATATTGAGGATCTTGCTGTGCCTGTGTAGTTGTTATGGTACATATACTAAATACAAATACACAGATTATACTTAAAAATAACTTCATTTTATGTAATTTTTTTATTTTATGAATACGAATTGTAACCGTATTTAGTATTAAAGCTCATTTCTTACTTTTTTAGGCGCTCCCAAAATGCGCTTTTAAATTTAAAAATCTTCTACAAAAAGATAAGAAGCCTTAAATTAATTAGTTACAAATATATCATATATTTTGATAAAAGATAAAACTAACTAATCTTGAATTTTTTTAATTTTTCAATAACAATATCAATATCATCAAGGCTTGTTAATTTACTAAACGAAAATCGTACCGAAGTTTTTTGAGTTGCTTCTTCATTTAAAAAAGCTCGCAACACGTGTGACCCCTTACTAGCTCCGCTTTGGCAAGCACTTCCTCCTGATGCCGCTACCCCGTGTAAATCTAACGTAAAAAGCATCATTTTATCTTGTATCGGAAAACGGACATTTAATATCGTGTAACTACTTTTTTCTAAATTTGCTGATGCACCATTAAACTCGATATTTTCAAAATTAGTATTTAACTGTGCTATAAAATACGCCTTTATGCTTTGAATATGTTTTTTATCTTCAAATAAAGACTCATATGAAATTGCCAAGGCTTTTTCCATCCCTAAAATTCCATGCACATTTTCGGTACTCGCCCTAGCACCTCTTTCTTGTTCGCCTCCATATAATAAAGGTTTTATCGAAATCCCCTTTTTTACATAGGCAAAACCAACACCTTTTGGTCCATGAAATTTATGCGCACTTGCGGCAATAAAATCAATCGGTGTTTTTTGTAAATCTAACTCATAATGACCAATTGCTTGTACAGTATCGGAATGAAAATACGCCTTATTTTGTGTGCATAATTCTGCTACTTTATCAATTGCTAATAAATTTCCAATTTCATTATTTACATACATTAAACTAACCAAGGTTTTTTCGGCAGATTTTTCAGCCGTGTTTGCTGTATTTTGTTTTAAAATAGCTTCTAATTCTGTTAAATTAATAGCACCTTTTTTATCTACAGAAATAAATTCTACGGTTATTTGGTGTTTTTTCTGAAGATATTCAACAGTACGCAACACCGCATGATGCTCTATTTTAGAGGTAATAATTCTTGTGACTCCTAAATTTAAAACAGCATTGTATAAAATTAAATTATCGGCTTCTGTACCACCTGCTGTAAAAATAATTTCGCTTGCCGATACATTAAAGCGTTTGGCAATATTTTTTCGAGCCGTTTCTACAGCTGCTTTGGCTTTTCGACCAAATTGATGCACAGAAGATGGATTTCCAAAATTTGCTAACATTGACGCATTGATTACCGCAACAACTTCGGGTAACATGGGCGTGGTAGCGGCATTATCTAAATAAACAGCTTTCATAAAATAAATATATAATTAATTCGGATTTTGATAAATGTAAACTTCGGTAGCTCCTTTACCATATTTTTGATAAGAAGCATCATAATATTTTACAGGATAATTATTCAACAAATAATCTAGTTCGGTTTTTAAAACGCCCTCTCCTATTCCGTGAATTAACACCAATTTCGAAATACTTTTTGAAATACAATATTCCAATTTATGCTTTGCGGTTTCTAACTGCAATGACAATACTTCGTAATTATCCATGCCACGGGTAGATTTCACCAATTTATTAGCATGTAAATCTACTTCCATAACCACTTCATTCTTGTCTTTTACAAAAAAAGATTTTTTCTTTTTAACAGGTTCTTGCGTTTTTTGTTGCAACAGCGCTTTTGAAACACGTGTTTGCCTACTTAATTCATATTGTTCTACCTGAATTTTAATTAATTCTGATGCTAAAAAAGGATACTCCATGCCATCTTGATCTTTAACAAAAAACAGCTCCTTTTCTTTCCTTGTTATAATCCCCCTAATATCAGCATCTAGCACCGATACTTTATTTCCTATTTCGAAACACATACTTAACCTTTATTTAATTTAAAAAAAGAGCTTTACAGCGTATTTTTGCAAAAATTGCATCTTACAAAAGAACTCTAAAAAAATGATAAACACTAAAAATATCAGTACAAAAATATTCTTTGAACAAGCTAAAAAAAATATAACAATTAGCCCTGAACGCAAAGAAGTACTTACTGATATTGCACACTTAATTACCAAGGAATATCAAGAAAGAGAAAGAATAAATTTAAATTTTATTTGTACCCACAATTCAAGAAGAAGCCAATTTGCACAAGTTTGGAGTTTTTTTGCTATTGAATATTTTAACTTAAAAAATATTTTTGCATACTCAGGCGGAACAGAAACAACTGCTTTTCATAGAAACACGGTAAAAAGCTTGCAAAAAACAGGTTTTGAATTTAATATTCAAGATTTTTCGCATCAAAACCCTCGATATTTAATTTCTTTTAAAGGATGTAAAAACAACATTTTAGGATTTTCAAAAACCTATGACGACCCTAATAATAGTTACCCATATATTGCCATTACAACCTGCGATAATGCCGATGAAAACTGCCCTTTTATTGCCGATGCTATTGATCGATTTCACCTAGCATACACCGATCCAAAAAGTTCAGACAACACCAATACTACTGTTGAAAGCTATTTAAACACCAGCAAACAAATTGCTGGTGAGTTATTTTATATTTTTGAGATGATAAAAAAAGAACAGTAGCTTATACTACGGTATTTTTATCATACGGAATACTCTTTAATACATGATTAATTACGTTAACTCTAGCAATTGTTTTTCTATTTGCTCGAATTACTTTCCAAGGAGATATTTGGGTATTTGTTTTAGAAAACATAGCTCTTTTGTAGTCAGTATAATCATCCCAAAGTTCTTGGGCTTTTAAATCTACAGGAGTAATTTTCCATTGTTTTAATGGATTATTTACAATTTCTTTAAAACGTTTAGCCTGTTCTTTTTTATTGATTGACATATAAATTTTAACCAATCGAATGCCCGATTCTAAAATCATTCTTTCAAAATCGTTTACCTGATTCATAAAAATTTGATGTTCTTCATCGGTACAAAAACCATTCACAGGCTCTACCACAGCACGGTTGTACCAGCTTCTATCAAAAAAAACAATTTCGCCTGCCTTAGGAAACTGCTCTACATATCGCTGAAAATACCATTGTCCTTTTTCATCTTCATTAGGTTTTGGCAGCGCTACAATTCGCATATGACGTGGGTTAATTCTTTCGGTCATTCTACGGATAGCACCTCCTTTTCCGGCAGCATCTCTTCCTTCTAAAATAACAATAATTCGTTCATTTTTATGAATACCCCAAGTTTGCATGCGAATTAATTCTACCTGTAATTTTTTAAGCTTGCGTTCGTAATCTACATATCGAACAGCTTTTTCTAGGTTTAACGGATTCGTTAATAACGACTTTAACCCCTTATTTGTATTCAGTTTATTTACGGCTGCTTGTGTTAATTTTTCCATGTTAATCTAATTGTTTTGCTGAACGATAATAACGCATTACGATATTAGGATCTGGATTATTTACTATTTTATTTTCTGATGCTTCTTGGTAATCAAATTGCGATAATACATGACGGATGCACTCTATTCTTGCTTTCTTTTTATCATTTGTTTTCACCACAATCCATGGGCTGTACGTAGTGTGTGTTTTACTAAACATTTCTTCTTTATAATACGTATATCTACTCCATAGCTCTTGTCCTTTTTTATCTACAGGACTAAATTTCCACCTTTTTAAAGGATTGTCATTTCGAGCATCAAAGCGACGCATTTGCTCATCTTTTGAAATAGACAGCCAAAATTTAATAATCGTAACACCGTCTTCATGTAACATGTGTTCAAATTCTGGTACCTGAGCAAGAAATTTTTTATATTGATTTTTACTGCAAAAGTCCATTACAGGCTCTACCACAGCACGGTTATACCAGCTTCTATCAAAAAAAACAATTTCGCCTGGATTTGGCAATTCTTTAATATAACGTTGAAAATACCACTGTCCTTTTTCAACATCGGTTGGTTTATTTAACGCTACTAAACGCATAGATCGAGGGTTTAAATGCTCCATAAAACGACGGATATTCCCTCCTTTTCCTGCGGCATCTCTTCCTTCAAAAATAACTGCTACTCGCTTGTTATTCTTGGCAATCCACTGCTGTAATTTCACCAATTCTATCTGGAGTTTTTTCAACTCTTCTTCATAGGTTATTTTTTCAAGAACCTTCTGTATTGGTATTTCTTTTTGTTCAATTAAAGCTACTAATTCATCTGTTGATGAAATACTTTCAAAATCTTCAATGGTAAGCATTTTTTTATTTTTCATTTAAAAAATTTAAGTTGAAATACGCTATATTTAACCCTACATTGCTAAAATAAGACGATAATAATTGCTATGAAACAAAAAATCTTTTTTTTTTTAATCCTCTGTAAAACAACTCTTTTTGCACAACAAAAACAGGCAAAAGAATTTAGTATTTTAACCGATAACGATTTATATATTTCGCTAGAACAAGACAGGTATTACACCAATGGGCTTTTTTTAAAGTATCGGTATTTGGCTAAAAAATGGCCTAAAAATATTGATAAAAAAGTAATTGAAATCCAAGTTGGAAACCAAATGTACACGCCTTTTAAAGCATCTGTAGAACATCCTAAAAACCATGACCGTCCTTTTGCAGGGTATTCCTTTGGAAGTTTTGCTGTTTCTAAATTTTATAAAGACAACAGCCTATTAAAAACAACCCTACAAATAGGCATACTTGGCGCAGCAAGTAAAAGTAAAGAGCTTCAAAGTTTTGTACACAACTTGTATGGTTATACTAAAATAACAGGTTGGAAATATCAAATTAAAAACACCGTTGGCATCAATTTAAAAATAGCTTACATAAAAAGCTTATCAAAAGAAACATTTACAGATATTAACTGGATCAACAGCTTTAATATTGGAACAATTCACACCAATTTAGCCACAGGTTTTTACGGAAGATTAAGCTTAAAACCACTTGAAAAAATTACAAATTCGATTGCTTTTAACGCAAATTTAAATAACGAAAAAACCGCTTATACTAACAAAATAGAATCTTTCATTTATATAAAACCAATGCTTCATTATATTGCCTACGATGCGACCATTAAAGGCGGTTTTTTAAGCGATAATAAAAGCCCGATTACCTACCAAATTACTCCATTTAAAGTTACCACAGAAATAGGAATTCGTTTTACAGCGAATCAGTATAATTTTGGTTACACTATAAATTATCACAGTAAAAAACTAAAAAGTGTCCGTGTGCCTGACTACAATTTTTACGGAACACTACAATTTAATTACCTATTTAATTAAATTGTTTATCTGAATGAAAAAATAATTTTTAAAATCGTCAAATTACGATACCTTTGCACATCTAATAAACAGAAAACATACTCAATGAAATTTATCGTATCTAGCTCTCAGTTATTAAAACAATTACAAGTTTTAGGAGGTGTTATAAACAGCAATAACACATTACCTATTTTAGACAATTTCCTGTTCGAACTAGCTAATAGTGAACTTCAAGTATCATCGTCAGATCTTGAAACAACGATGAGTTCAATTATAGCCGTAGAAAGTACCGATACAGGAGCAATAGCTATAAATGCTCGTTTATTACTAGATACCCTAAAAACATTTCCTGAGCAACCACTTACATTTAACGTAGAAGGAAGCAGCATTATTGAAATTATTTCAGAACAAGGTAAGTACGACATGGCGTATTTTAGCGGTGACGAATTTCCAAAAGCTGTTGAATTACCAGCACCTAGTAGTACTGAAATTCCGTCACATATTTTAGCTACGGCAATTTCAAAAACAATTTTTGCTGCGGGAAATGATGATTTAAGACCCGTAATGAGTGGTGTGTTTTTTCAATTTAATTCGAAAGAATTAACTTTTGTAGCTACTGATGCACATAAATTAGTAAAATATACCCGTACCGATGTTACTACTGAACAACCAGCGGAATTCATCATGCCTAAAAAACCTTTAAACTTATTAAAAGGGATTTTAAGCGGATCAGAAAGCAATGTTATAGTAGAATATAACGACACTAATGCAAAATTCACTTTTGAAAATGCCGTATTAGTTTGTCGTTTAATTGATGGGAAATATCCTAATTATGAAGCGGTAATTCCTAAAGAGAATCCAAATAAATTAACTGTTGATAGAGCTTCTTTTTTAAACTCTGTACGTCGTGTTTCTATTTTTTCTAGTAAAACTACGCATCAAATTCGTTTAAAAATGGCAGGAACAGAATTAAATATTTCTGCCGAAGATTTAGATTATTCAAACAAAGCGGATGAACGTTTACAATGTGATTATCAAGGTGATGATATGCAAATAGGCTTCAATTCTCGTTTTTTAAGTGAAATGCTTAATAACTTAAATTCAAACGATGTTTTAATTGAAATGTCTTTACCAAACAGAGCCGGAATTTTAACACCTATTGACGGAACAGATCAGGGTGAGCAAGTTACCATGTTAGTAATGCCAGTAATGTTAAACGGATAAAAAACACTTATAACTACAAAAGCCACATATTCAACTATGTGGCTTTTTTTTCATCAAAAAAATAGTGTAGCTTTTTTTTCTTATCCTTTTTCGCTTCAAAAAATGATAAATAATTGTAAATTTACGCTTTTCAAAGCTATTTATAAGAACACTTTAACCCTATAAAAACTTATTAAAGTAATTGCATACTCGTACTCTCATATTCGTTTTTTGGAGTCTTTTTTTGAGTCAAATATTAGTTGCTCAAAAAGATTCTACAGCTGTAAAAGCTAATCAACTACAAATAAGTAGCAATAAATACAATCCATTGTCGCCAAGTAAAGCCGCTTTTTATGCTGCTGTTTTACCTGGAGCTGGGCAAATTTATAATAAAAAATACTGGAAAGTACCCTTTGTTTGGGCTTCTTTAGCCATACCAACTTATTTTTATATTGATAATAGTAATGAATATAATCGCTACAGAACTGCTTTTAAACTAAGATCACAAGGAGTTAGAGATGAATTTACCAATGCAGAAGGTAAAGAATTAATTTCTACTCCAGGTTTAGAAAATGCACAAAAAGTACTTCGAAAAAATAGAGATTTATCTTTATTAACAGGTGTTTTATTCTATGTTTTACAAATTGTAGAAGCAAGTGTAAACGCCCATTTATTACAATTTGATACCGACGATAGTTTGTCGTTACAACCAATGGTCTACCCTGACCCATTATTTATAGAAGCCCCAAAAGTTGGTTTAACTTTAAAATATTCCTTTTAATATGAAAATAGCATTACTTGGCTATGGCAGAATGGGTAAAGAAATTGAAAAAATTGCTTTACAAAGAGGTCATGAAATAATAATTAAAGCATCAGGAACAGCAACATACGATATTACAAAAGCCGATGTTGCTATTGATTTTAGCATTCCAGATGCCGCTTTTAATAATATCAGTCATTGCATTAACAACCAAATTCCGGTTATTTCAGGAACTACAGGATGGTTAGAAAAATACGATTCTATTGTTGAATTATGCAACCAAAAACAAGGGGCATTTATCTACGCTTCTAATTTTAGTTTGGGCGTAAATGTATTTTTTGAACTAAATAAGCAACTCGCTAAAATGATGCAAACTTTAGATCAATACACTATTTCTATTGAAGAAATTCATCACACAAAAAAATTAGACGCACCAAGTGGAACAGCAATTACTTTAGCCGAAGGAATTATTGAAAACAGCGCTAAAAAAGCATGGGAATTAGACGCTAAAACATCCGAAGAAAACATTCCTATTACCGCTATTAGAACACCCGATGTACCAGGCACACACACCACAACCTATGATTCTATTGTTGATTCTATCGCTATAAAACACACCGCTCACAACAGGCAAGGCTTTGCTTTAGGTGCTGTTATTGCTGCCGAATGGCTGGCTGACAAAACAGGTGTTTTTACCATGAGAGATGTGTTAAATTTAGGTTAATAATCGTATAAGAACGTAACAACCGCCTACATAAAAACACTAATAATATTGAATATAATTCCTACTTTATAGGAACAAAAAAATAGCTACATTATGACATTTTCAGAATGGTTTTTATTCTTTTTAATACTTCAAGTAATCCACTTTTTAGGAACTTGGAAACTCTACGTTAAAGCTGGTAGAAAAGCTTGGGAAGCTGCCTTACCTATTTACAACGCAATTATTTTAATGCAAATAATTAACCGCCCGAAATGGTGGGTAATTTTATTATTTATTCCTGTTGTAAACCTTTTAATGTTTCCTATTCTTTGGATAGAAACCTGTAGAAGTTTCGGTTTTAATAAAAAAACCGACACCCTTTTAGCGGTTTTTACACTTGGTTTTTATATTTATTATATCAATTATTTAACCGATACACCTTATATTGAAAACCGTAGTTTACAGCCAAATTCTACCTTAGGAGAATGGGTAAGTTCTATCGCTTTTGCTATTATTGCAGCAACACTGGTGCATACTTATTTTATGCAACCTTATACCATTCCAACCTCATCTTTAGAAAAAACTTTATTGGTTGGTGATTATTTATTTGTTAGTAAATTTCACTACGGAGCGCGTATTCCTAGTACTACAATTGCCGCACCAATGGCACATGATACCCTTCCTGTTTTAGGTGTAAAATCTTTTATTTCTGATGATAAAAATAAAGATGGATTTTTAAATAAAACCTCGTTACCTTATATGAGAATTCCTGGTTTTCAAAAAATTAAACGCAACGATATTGTTGTATTTAGTTGGCCTGCGGATAGTTTAAAAACCATGTGGGGCGATAAATCGGGCGTAGCAACTTATAAGCCTATTGATAAGAAAACAAATTACGTAAAAAGAGCCACAGGTATTGCTGGCGATACTTTAGAAGTGCGTGATGGCTATGTCTTTATCAACGGAAAAAAAACAATTTTACCAGACAGAGCAAAGCCACAATGGTATTTTAAAGTGGATACCCAAGGTGTAAAATTACCAATGGAAACCATCAACGAATTTAATATAAATGGTGAAGGAAAAATGTCTAATGATGGCATCTATTATTTTAATTTAACCGATGACGAAGCTGCTTCTTTAGCAAAAAACAGCTTGGTAAAAAGTGTTACAAAACGCATAAGACCAAAAGGAACTTATGACGCTTCTGTTTTTCCTCACAGCCCAAAATACGCTTGGTCTTCTGATAATTTCGGTCCTCTTTATATTCCAAAAGCAGGAAGTACAGTTCCTTTAAATGAAGATACCATTCCTTTTTACGAGCAAATTATTCGTAGGTATGAAAATAATAATTTAACCATTTTTGGGGATGCTATTTATATCAACGGAAAAAAAGCAACAAGCTACACTTTTAAACAAGATTATTATTGGATGATGGGAGATAACCGTCAAAACTCATTAGATGCAAGAAATTGGGGATATGTTCCTTTTGACCATGTGGTTGGTAAACCCGTGTTAATTTGGCTAAGTTGGAATCCTAACGCGCCTGATTTTATGTCGAAAATAAATTCTATTCGTTGGCAAAGAATGTTTACCACAGTTGGCGGAAGCGGAAAACCTACCTCATATTTATGGTTAGCCCTTTTACTAATTGCAGGGTACACACTTTATAGTTTTAAAAAAGATAAAAAGAAATAAATGGCACTTTTTATACCTACCTATTTTGCGCCTATTTCGCAATACGCCGCAATTTATAACGCTGATTCTGTAGTGTTTGAACTTGAAGATAATTATCAAAAACAAACCTACCGAAACCGATGTGCTATTTATGCTGCTAACGGAAAATTAAACCTAAATATTCCTGTAAAACATTTACTTACAGAGAGTAGAAAAAAGAGTAAAGATACCTTAGTTGAAAGTGATATTCCATGGCAACAACAGCATTTTAAATCCTTACAATCGGCGTATAAATCATCGCCATTTTTTGAGTTTTTTGAAGATGATATTGCTGCAATATTTCATAAAAAATATACGTATTTACAAGATGTAAATATTGATGCACATTTATTTATTACCGATGCTTTACAAATTGATGATTCGTTTACAAAAACCGTAGATTATCAAGTAACACCAAATATTCCCGATTACAGAAATTTGGCAATTGCTAAAAAAGGTGTTGAAATTGAAATGGAACGCTACATTCAAATTTTTGATGACAAACATGGATTTATTCCTAATTTATCCATTTTAGATTTACTTTTTATGGAAGGCCCAAATGCAAGTACTTTTTTAGAAAATATTACAATTTAAGAGCCTATTTAAATTTTACACAAAAAAAATCTCAGATAAATTAATTTATCTGAGATTTTTTAGTTTTATTAAGAAAATCAAAACAAGCTGTCAGTTCGAGTGATTTTTTTCCTTCAAAAAATTGTATCGAGAACTTTTTTATCTTCAAACTCAATAAAAACTAAAATTCTCGATACAATTTTAATTCCTTTTAGTCATTAAAATCACTCGAATTGACAAAATTAAAACCTCCAGCACACAATACGTGTTACTTTATTTCCTTGGCTCATCGGAATTACTTTAAATTCTTTTACTTTTAATTTCTTAGCAGAAACCTGTAAATTTTTCACATTTTCTTTTCTTGAAACTAAACTTGTAAACCATTTACTCGATTCTGGCTGTAAAGAACTTTCGTATAAATAAGTATGTAAAAAAGCTTTTTCACCTCCTAAATACCATAACTCATTATGATTTCCTGCAAAATTACGTACGGCGCTATTTCCTAAATTTCTCGATTTTCTTAAATTCGCACCTCTTGCCTCATTTGCCGATTTATAAAATGGCGGATTACACATCGTTATAGTAAACGACTCGTTTTCATTTATAATTCCTTTTAAAATATTCATTTCATCAATTTGATGACGTAATGTAATTTTATCGCTTAAATTATTATCATCGATAATATCTTGTGCAAAATCTAACGAATCTAAATCAATATCAACCGCTACGAAATTCCAATCATAAGCCGATGCACCCAATAATGGATATACACAACTTGCTCCTGTACCAATATCTAAAACGGTAACTTTTTCTTCTTTATCGCTAATTAAATCGGCGATATGATGAATATAATCAGCTCTTCCAGGAATTGGAGGGCATAAATTTGCATCAGGAAAATTCCAATCTTTAATATTATAATATGCCGCTAATAAGGCTTTGTTAAATTCTTTAACCGCTACTGGATTTGAAAAATCAATGGTTTCTTTATCAAATTTTTCAATAATAAATTCCGAAATTGCAGGATATTTTTCTTTTAAAAAGTTAAAATCGTATCCATCTTTGTGCTTGTTATTCTCGTGTAATCCTTTTTTATCTTCCATGCTAAAATATCAGTACTGTAAATTCTAATTGTAAAGGTTTTAACCCTTTTTTTAATTCTTTTATCAAAATATTTCCGTGCGCTAAATAATATTCAGAAAAGTTTCGTTGACGCTCTTCTAAACTTCCATTTGGCAATATTTCGTTTTGCAAAAATACAATTCTATCTACAAAGTTTTTATGTCGGCGTTTTTCTGCTCGCAACCAGCGTTTTTCTAAAGATTCTAAACCATTTAACTGTTTCTTTTCTTGTGCATTTACAGCGCCTACAAAGGAAACATCTGTTTTTTCAGCCAATGCTCGTAAAGTAACAAATTGCTGCTTTAAAAACTCTTTCTGCTCGGTGAAATCTATTTTTTCTTCCGATATCTCTAACACTTTCTTTTTAAGCAACTCACTCTTTTTCAAGAAAATATCTTCTAAACTAATGGTTAATTTAGTTAATTTAGTTGCTTGTTTTTCAGAAATTATCTGTGCCGAATTTCGTAATAATAAAATAGGAAACGGCACTTTTACCGCTTCAAAATAACTTTTTAATTCTAGCCAATACGCCAGTTCGCCACCGCCACCAAGATAGCAAAGATTTGGTAAAATTACCTCCTGATACAACGGACGCATAATTACATTTGGTGAAAATCGGTCGGGAAATTGAGCAACTTCTTCTAGTAAATCGTTTAAAGCCCAAGAAATATCGGTGTTATTTACCTTATAAATATCATTTTCAAAAACAATACGTTCTCGAATTTTATCGGTTAAATAAAACAAATTAATTTCCCGTGGATTTACTTGAATTTTATAATTTTTACCGAAATCTTTAATAGTTTCGCTTACTTTTTTATACGATGTTTGACTTTTTAATTCATTTTCGATAAACGGAATAAATACTTTTTTCAACGATTTTTCATCGGCATCAATAATTACCAAACCATATTCACCAAATAATTCATTGGCAATATAACGGGTTGCATCGGCTAAATTTGCGTGTTTTATATAGGCTTTTTCGAATAATTCCTTTAAAAATACCGCATTTTTTGAAGCGCCTAAATGTTCTGAAAACACCGCTAAAACTTCTGCCAATCCTTGGGTTGAAAAACGCCCGACAGCCCCTGTTTGATCAGAATTCCACTGTACTTTTTTTCCTTTAAAATTAAAGTAATTGATTTCTTCAAAATCATGATCTTCGGTAGCCATCCAATAAATAGGCACAAAGTTTTGCTTCGGATATTTTACCGTTAATTCTTCCGCTAAATTAATGGCTGTAATAATTTTATATAAAAAATACAACGGTCCTGTAAACAGATTTAACTGATGCCCTGTGGTTACTGTAAAGGTGTTTTCTGAAGATAAACTCGCAATATTTTGCGCTGTACCTGCTGTTGTTGTTACTTTTAAATATTGTTTTTCTAAGGCTGTAACAAGTGTTTTTCTTGTGTCTTTTGAAAAATGAGCTTTTTTCGTTGCTATTTGCTTTTCAAAACCTTCTAAAGATGAAAAATTATCATAAAAAGGTGTTATTTCTGCTGATTCCTCTAAATAATCGAGCATTGTTTTAGAGAAAAAACCAGTTTTTTTAAAAGGGATATTTGTTACTTTCATAGACTTATTTTTTTCTTTGAAACAAGGTGTAAATATACGGTCTTTCTCCGCCATTCGGGTTTATAAAAGTGTAGTTAAATGCCGTTATTAATGAAAATTCTGCACCTAACTTTTCTTGTAACATTTCGGTGTTGTAGCGTTTTAAGGGCAAACCTGAACATTTTTCAGCGCCATCTAAGGCAAAAACAGCAATAATTACAAAGCCATTATCCGCCACTATTTGTTTTAATAAATTGAAATAAGCTGTTTGTTCTGCTTCTTCTAAAAAGAAATGCAACACCGCTCTATCATTCCATAAATCAACAGGTGCGAGGTTTTGCAACTTTTTAGGCGCTAGTAAATTATCGGTAATAAAAGTTACTTTTGACGCTGTTTCGCCAAGTCGTTCCTTTAAAATATTCAAGGCTTTTTCTGACACATCATTTGCCTTTAAATTAGTGTAACCTTCGGCTAATAATTCATCAATTAATAAGGACGAACCAACACCTATATTTAAAATACTTGCTGTTGATTTTAAACCTGTTTTTGTAATTAAATCAATGGTTTTTGTTGATTTTTCTTCAAACCAACCTAATTCTTGCGTTGATTTGTTAGTATAAGCAGCATTCCAATGTGCTTTATGTTGTGAAATTTTACAATCACTTTTGTTTGTCGTCATAGTTCAAAAATACTAAAATTTGATAGGATGCCGAAAACAATACAATAATCTAACATTTTTTTATGAATTTATAAATTCAAACGGTTTTAATAGCGACACTAGTTTCAAACTAAATTTAGTTGAGTTTCGCTTGCTGATTTACTGTTGTTTTTAGCTTTTTTTTGATGATTTTGGTTAATAGTTGTCAATTCGAGTGATTTTAATGACTAAAAGGAATTAAAATTGTATCGAGAATTTGAATTATTTTATTTGATGCTAAAAAAATTATCGAACCGATAGCTTGTAATATTCTAAGGAATAAAAAGCTGGTTTTTTGTGCAGTAATTTACTTGTTTGTAAAAATGCCTAGCCCCGATTGAAGCTTTGTTTGAGGGCTGTTTTATTTTTTCGTTTTAAAAAAAAATAAAAAAAGCGAGTGCGCAAAGCGGGAAATTGCTTCAAATTAATCTTAGGGTTTTAAATAAAATATCAAATTAGATCGTAAAACACCTGTTTGACTAAAAATTACTACCTTTAAAAACGCTAATTAATCATTAAAAAAGTACGCTTATAACAGCAAAAAACTATGCAATTTAAACATCCTGAAATTTTATATTTTTTAGTCTTTTTACTGATCCCGATATTGGTTCACTTATTTCAATTACAACGTTTTGAAAAAGTTACCTTTACCAATGTGGCGGTTTTAAAAAAATTAGTAACACAAACACGTAAAAGTTCTCGCATAAAAAAATGGTTGATCTTAGCTACGCGTTTATTGTTGCTTACCGCTTTAATTTTAGCCTTTGCTCAGCCTTATTTTGGCAATCATAAAAGTGATGAACAGCAACATTTTTTCATCTATTTAGATACTTCTTTAAGTACAAATACAGCAGGTGAAAAAGGCGATTTATTGCAAGTTTCGATACAAGAAATTATTGAAAACACGTCAGAAAAAGCACACTATTCTTTGCTGACAAATACCAATTATTTTCAGCATAAAACAGCTGATGAATTGAAAGATATTTTATTAAACGTTAAAAATACGGCTAAAAAAATGGCGTTAAAAACGGTTTTCTTAAAAATGTCGAGCGAGCTATTAAAAAATAAAAACAGCAAAAATATTATAATTTCTGATTTTCAAAATATTGAAAATACAGCACTTAATCAGTTGCCTGAAAACACTAATTTGGTGCAATTAAATCCGCAAGAAAAAAATAATATATCTATTGATAGTATTTTTATAAACACCAGTACAACCAATAATTTTGATATTGAAATTAGCATTAAAAATCAAGGAAATGCAAAAAAAGAACTGCCAATTTCACTTTATAACAACGATAAACTAATTAATAAACAGGTTTTTTCTATTGCAGAAAATGACAGTAAAAAAGTAGTGTTTTCGATTGTTAACACGGCTGATTTTTTAGGTAAAATTGAATTAAACTTTAAAGATACCTATTCTTTTGATAATTCGTTTTATTTCGCAATTAATGCCAATTCTAAAATTAAAATTTTATCTATTGGTAAAAATACTAACTTTTTAAAACGAATTTATAGTGATGATGAATTTGATTTTAAAGCTTTAAACACACAAAACTTAAATTATAATTTAATTGAAAAACAACATCTTATTGTTTTAAATGAAATTGATAAATTACCTGAAACATTGATTGCAAGCTTGGTTGATTTTTCAAAAAAAGGAGGCGATTTAGTTATTATCCCATCTAAAAATGCATATATTTCTTCTTACAATAATTTATTAAAACAACTTAAAATAGGCAGTATAAATACCACAAACAACCATCAAAAAAACGATAGTTTAAAAATTACAACAATTAATTACAAGCATCCGTTATTTAAAAATGTATTTGAAAAAGAAATTAAAAATTTTCAATATCCTTTTGTTAAAACAGCTTATAATACGGCTTTTAAAAACGCCAATACCATGTTGTCTTTTGAAAACAAACGTCCGTTTATACAGCAAGTAAATACGGAAAATTCAACAGTCTATTTTCTGGCTTCTCCGCTAAATAAAAAGGCTAGTAATTTTATAAATTCGCCTTTAATTGTGCCTGTTTTTTATAGTATTGCCAAACATAGTTTACAACTTTCTAAAAGTTATTATACCATTGATACACAAAATAGTATTGCTATTAATCGCGTAACTTCAAAAAATAATATTCTTAGCATTTCAAATACTAAAAACTCGTTTATTCCGCTACAACAAGCGCTTCAAAATAGTGTGAAAATCACTACAAATAGCCAGCCTTTAAGCGCTGGTTTTTATCAGATAAAACAACAAGAAAACGTTTTAAAAAACATGGCGTTTAATTATCCGAAGCAAGAGAGTTTGTTGCATTTTTTAAATATAAAAACCCTTGAAAATAAAACAATTTCTAATTCGGTAAAACAAACCTTAATAAATAGTAACAACGAACATAAAATTCAATGGCTTTGGAAATGGTTTTTACTAATTGCCATTGTATCTTTGCTTGTTGAAATTTTGATCTTAAAATTCTTTAAACCATGACAACGCTATTAAAATCGGCAACTATTATTGATGCTCATAGCCCTTACCACCAACAAACTAAAGATATTTTAATTACCGACGGAATTATTACTAAAATTGATAGTAATATTGCCGACAAACAAGAATATCAAATTATAAAACTTGATAACTTACACGTTTCTACGGGTTGGTTTGACACTAGTGTTTGCTTGGGAGAACCAGGTTACGAAGAGCGTGAAACCATTAAAAATGGTTTACAAGTAGCAGCTAAAAGTGGTTTTACAGATATTGCTGTAAACCCAAACACAAACCCTGTTATTGACAACAAAGCAGCGGTTGAATTTCTAATTTATAGAGCCAACGGATTTGCCACAAATTTGCATCCAATCGGTAGCTTAACTCAAGGATCGAAAGGTATTGAAATGGCGGAATTGTACGATATGCAACAATCTGGCGCAATTGCTTTTGGCGATTATAAAAAGCCAATTGTTAACGATAACTTACTAAAAGTAGCCTTACTTTATACGCAAAACTTCAACGGATTAGCACTTAGTTTTCCTAAAAATAATTCGATTGCTGGCGAAGGTGTCGTTCACGAAGGTAAAAACAGTACACTTTTAGGATTAAAAGGAATCCCTGCTTTAGCCGAAGAATTACAAGTTTCTCGTGATTTATTTTTATTAGAATATACAGGTGGAAAATTACACATTCCTACTATTTCCACTAAAAAATCAGTGCAATTAATTAAAGAAGCTAAAAAGAAAGGCTTGGATGTTACTTGTAGTGTAGCGGTTCATAACTTGTTTTTAACCGATGATGAATTGCATCAATTTGATGGAAATAAAAAAGTAAATCCGCCTTTAAGAACTTCGGATGATATTAATGCTTTATTAAAAGGAATTAAAGATGGAACGATTGACATGATTACTTCCGATCATAATCCGATTGATATTGAGCATAAAAAAGTAGAATTTTCGAACGCAAAAGATGGAAGTATTGGTTTAGAAACTGCTTTTGGGGTTTTAAATTCAGTCTTAGATTTAGAAACGATTGTAACTTGTTTATCTGATAATCCGAAAGAACGTTTTGGACTTCAAAAAACAAGTATCAAAGAAAATGAAATTGCTAATTTATCGTTTTTTACTCCTGAAGGAACTGCTATTTTTACGGAAGAAGATATTTTATCAACCTCAAAAAATAGTGTATTTTTAGAAAAAGAGTTAAAAGGAAAAGTTTATGGTATTTATAATAATAAGCAACTAATTTTGAACAACTAATTATGAATAGTGTTACTATAAGCGATGGAAAAATGACCGCAATAATTAGTCATTTTTGGATTATAGGAACTATTATTGCTTTTATACTAAACATAAATACAAAAAATAGTTTTGCTAGTTTTTACACTAAACAAATGCTTGGTATACACCTGCTTTCTTTTTTAAATGGATTAATTATTTTTAAATATTTAGGAGGTTTTGCTGGCTATGCTGTAAGTATATTATTATTTGTTAGTTGGATTATCAGCTTTATGGCTGCCATTAAAGGGGAACGAAAATTAATTCCATTTTTAGGAGATCAATTTCAAGATTGGTTTAAAGGAATTTAAAATAAATTACATCATAAATATGCGAATAGATTTTATTATTTATTTGCATATTTTTTTATTAAAACACATGTATTAAAATGCTAAATTACATTATAAGAGAGCCTAAACAGGCAACTACTAATCCACCGTTATTAATTTTATTGCACGGATATGGTAGTAATGAAGACGATTTATTTTCGTTTGCACAAGAATTACCTGAAGATTTACTAATTGTTAGCGCACAAGCTCCTTACCAAATGGGTGGCGGTGCTTTTGCTTGGTATGCCATTAATTTTGATGCCGTTAAAGGTAAGTTTTCAGATTTAGAACAAGCAGCAACATCTGTAACTAAAATTGCTAGTTTTATTGATAAAATTAAAGAAAAATACAACACGAATCCTGATAAAACCTTTGTTTTAGGCTTTAGTCAAGGGGCTATTTTAAGTTATGCCTTGAGTTTAAATTACCCAAATAAAGTGCAACATGTTATTGCGCTTAGTGGTTATATTGATGAAAATTTAATCAAAAATCAGCAAGAAAACACTAAAATCACAACTGATTATTATATTTCTCACGGAACGGTTGACCAAGTAATTCCTGTGGATTGGGCTAGAAAAGCACCTGTATTTTTAGAGGAAAACAACTTAAAAAATGACTATTCAGAATATAATGTTGGGCATGGTGTTGCGCCTCAAAATTTTTACAGTTTTAAAACTTGGATAGAAAATCGTTTGTAAATTTGAATAAAGAGTAGCTTCTTGTCATACCTGAACTAAATTCAGGTTGACGGATGAAATTTAAACAGGCTCTTACTAAAAAAAACCGAGCTTAAAACTCGGTTTTTTTGATGTTTTTTTATCATAAATAAGCAAAAAATTAGCCTAATATTTGACTTGCGTGTTCTTTTGTTTTTACTTTACTGATAATATCTTCGATGATTCCATTTTCATCAATAACAAAAGTGGTTCTGTGAATACCATCATATTCACGTCCCATAAATTTTTTAGGTCCCCAAATACCAAAAGCATTAATTACTTCTTTTTGTTCATCTGCTAATAAAGGAAAAGGTAAATCATGTTTGTCAATCCATTTTTGTTGACGCTTTGCCGAATCGGCACTTGCTCCTAAAATAGCGTAGCCTTTTGCCAAGAAAGATTGATAATTATCTCTTAAATCGCAGGCTTCATTAGTACAACCTGGCGTACTTGCCTTCGGATAAAAAAATAAGACTAATTTTTTACCCTTATAATCTGAAAGTTTTACCACATTTCCTTTTTCATCTACCGATTCAAAATTTGGCGCGGCATCTCCTACTTGTAATGTTGTCATAATTTTTGAGTTTGAATAGTTCGTTCTACTATCAAAGTTACAACGTTGCTTTGAATTATCAATAAATTGACACTTGTTCTTTGTTAGTTTGTATCTTTGAGACTTATTTCTTGTCAAATAATCTTAAAAAATACAAAGAATGACCAAGGCTGAAAAAGTGCAATTTGTTATTGATACACTAGCTGAATTATATCCAGAAATACCTGTTCCTTTAGATCATAAAGATCCTTATACCTTGTTAATTGCGGTGTTATTATCGGCACAATGTACCGATGTTCGAGTAAATAAAATTACGCCTTTATTGTTTGCCAAGGCAGATAATCCCTACGATATGGTAAAAATGAGTGTCGAAGAAATTAAGGAAATTATCCGTCCTTGTGGTTTATCGCCAATGAAATCAAAAGGAATTCACGGTTTATCAAAAATATTGATTGAAAAACACAACGGTAAAGTTCCTCAAAGTTTTGAGTATTTAGAAGAATTACCTGCCGTTGGGCATAAAACTGCGGGCGTGGTCATCAGCCAAGCATTTGGAGTTCCTGCATTTCCTATTGATACACATATTCATCGCTTATTATATCGTTGGAATTTAACCAATGGAAAAAATGTTGTGCAATCTGAAAAAGATGCAAAACGCTTATTTCCTGAAGAAATATGGAACGATCTTCATTTACAAATAATTTGGTACGGACGGGAATATTCTCCTGCTCGTGGTTGGGATTTAGAAAAAGATATTATTACCAAAACCATCGGAAGAAAATCAGTTTTAGATGATTATTACAAGAAAAATAATCTAGAAAAAAGCAAATTATAGGCATAAAAAAGCTTCAACAATTTATTTTGTTGAAGCTTTTTCAAACTAATTCAAATTCAATTCAATCAGATAATTAGATTTAGTTTTAATTACACTTAATGATTTAGAAAAGTTAATTAAAAACTGAATCGTTTCTTTGTTGGGGTTCATTTTGAAATCGGAAGATTTATCTAAGTAAACTTTCATCATATATACCTATTGTTTTCAAGTATTTAACGATAAAAATTAAGCGTTATTGCCTAATTAACTAGAACTATATTATTTTTTTCAATTATTTTTCGCATATTAATTAAAGCATAACGCATTCTTCCTAAAGCTGTATTGATACTTACCCCCGTATTTTCAGCAATTTCATTAAAACTCATATCGTTATAAATACGCATTTTTAATACTTCTTTTTGCTCCTCAGGTAATTCTTCTAACAGCTCTTTTACATCTGCCAATATTTGCTCTTTTATTATCTTGTTTTCTACATTTAGACTACTATCTGTTAACACCGAAAAAATATCAAAATCTTCCGTGTTTTTAAATTTAGGCATCCTGTTATTTTTTCTAAAAAAATCAATAATTAAATTATGAGAAATACGCATAACCCAAGGTAAAAACTTCCCTTCTTCGTTATAATTTCCTTTTTTTAATGTTTTGATTACTTTTATAAAAGTGTCTTGAAATAAATCTTCTGTAGTGTCTCTATTTTGTACTTTACTATAAATAAAACTGTACAAACGCTGCTGATGACGCTTAATTAATAATTCTATCGCCAATTCTTTTCCGTTAATGTAGTCTTTTACTAAAACGCTATCGCTTACAATATCTTTATATACCATAATTACTTTTTTACAGAGCACCTTAAGCGCTCTTTTGTTAAGGGGGAGGATTCTTAAAAGTAATTTTTTAGGTATAGGCTGTAATTAATTGATTATTAGACTTCAAATATGTGATTTTTTTTCGATAAAAACAAGAATTATTCCATTTTTATTAAAAAAACTACAAAGCCTTTTCCGCTTATTTAATCGAGAAATCGTACTTTTATCGCTTATTTTTTAAGTACATGAAAAGAGACCTTTCTGCCATCGATCCCAAAGAAAATATTATTATAAAAGGAGCTAGCTTACACAATTTAAAAAACATTGATGTTGTTATTCCTCGTAATAAATTAGTAGTAATAACAGGGCTTTCAGGTTCTGGAAAATCAACCCTAGCTTTTGACACTTTATATGCCGAAGGACAACGACGTTATGTAGAGAGTTTATCATCATATGCCCGTCAATTTTTAGGAAAACTACACAAACCAAAGGTCGATTATATTAAAGGTATTTCACCTGCAATTGCTATTGAGCAAAAAGTAAATTCTACCAATCCTCGTTCTACGGTAGGAACCTCAACCGAAATTTACGATTATATAAAACTTTTATACGCTCGAATTGGTAAAACCATTTCGCCAATATCGGGTAGCCAAGTAAAAAAACATACGGTTTCTGATGTTGTCAATTTTATAAAAACATTCGAAGAACGTAGTAAATTATTACTTTTATCTCCTATAACAATCAACGAAAAAAGGGATTTAAAAACCGTTTTACAGGTGTTAACTCAACAAGGATATGCCCGTATAAAATACAATAATAATGTTTTAAGAATTGAAGATTTCCCTATTGATCACTATGCTACATCCGAAGAAAAAGGACTTTTTTTAGTTGTTGATAGAATTGTTACTAAAAATGAAGATGATTTTTACAATCGTTTAGCTGATGCTATTCAAACCGCTTTTTTTGAAGGAAAAGGAACTTGTTTTATTGAAAATTTAGGCGATAAAAAAATTACAGAATTTAGCAATAAATTCGAATTAGACGGCATTACTTTTTTAGAACCAAATACCCATTTATTTAGTTTTAATAATCCCTACGGAGCTTGCCCAACCTGCGAGGGTTACGGAAGTGTTGTAGGTATTGACAAAGAATTAGTGATTCCAAACACAGGTTTATCTATTTTTGAAGATGCTATTTTTCCTTTTAAAACCGACAGCTATAAACACTATAAAAATGAGCTGGTTTTAAATGCCATGGATTTTGATATTCCTATTCATAAACCTTGGTTTGAACTTTCTGAAATTCAAAAAGAATTGGTTTGGAACGGAACCAATAAATTTGAAGGAATACATGATTTATTCAATAAATTGGAAGAAAAAAGCTATAAAATTCAAAATAGAGTATTGCTTTCTCGCTATCGAGGGAAAACAAGCTGTACCGATTGCAATGGAAAACGACTTCGAAAAGAAGCCAATTATATACAGGTTCATGGAAAAATAATTTCCGATTTAGTAACACTTCCTTTAGATGAATTATCAGCATTTTTTAATACTTTAAAACTCGATGAACACGAAAATGCCATCGCAAAAAGATTACTTACTGAAATTAATAATCGTTTGCGATTTTTAACCGATGTTGGCTTAAATTACCTAACTTTAAATAGAACCTCTAACACCCTTTCTGGAGGCGAAAGTCAGCGAATAAATTTAGCAACATCCTTAGGTAGTTCACTAGTTGGTTCTATGTATATTTTAGATGAACCGAGCATTGGGTTACATCCGAAAGATACCGAAAAACTTATTGAAGTTTTAAAAAATTTACGCAATTTAGGAAACACCGTTATTGTGGTAGAACACGATGAAGATATTATGAAACACGCCGATTATATTATTGATATCGGCCCAGAAGCAGGAACTTATGGCGGTAATGTGGTGGCCCAAGGAACTTTTGATGCTATTATGAAATCGGATTCTTTAACGGCTAAGTATTTATCAGAAGAACTTAAAATTGATATTCCAAAAACACGTAAAACATCAAAAAACACCATCAATATTATTGGTGCTCGTGAGCATAATTTAAAAAATATTGATGTTTCTTTTCCGCTAAATACTTTAACTGTTATTACAGGAGTTTCTGGAAGTGGAAAAAGCACACTCGTTAAAAACATTTTATATCCTGCGATGCAGAAAAAACTGCTTGGATATGGCGAAAAAATGGGGCAATTTACCCAGATTACAGGAAGTTTTGAAAGCATAAAACACGTCGAATTTATCGATCAAAATCCTATCGGACGTTCTTCAAGGTCAAACCCGGTAACTTACATAAAAGCCTACGATGATATTCGAAAATTGTTTTCGATTCAAAAATTAGCGAGTATCAGAAATTATCAACCAAAACATTTTTCTTTTAATGTTGATGCAGGACGTTGCGAGGTTTGTAAGGGCGAGGGAATAGTTACTATTGAAATGCAGTTTATGGCTAATGTGCATTTGCAATGCGATACTTGCCACGGAAAACGCTTTAAAAAAGAGGTTTTAGAAGTTCATTTTGGTAAAAAATCTATTGATGATATTTTAAATTTAACCATTGACGATGCTGTTACTTTTTTCGAAGAACGAGAACAATTTAAAATTTCTCGTAAACTAAAACCCTTGCAAGATGTTGGCTTAGGATATGTACAATTAGGGCAATCGTCATCAACTTTATCGGGTGGAGAAGCGCAACGTATAAAGTTAGCTTCTTTTTTAATGAAAGGAAACACCAAGGATAAAACTTTATTTATTTTTGATGAACCTACCACAGGGCTTCATTTTCATGATATTAAAAAATTACTTACCTCTTTTAATGCCTTAATAAATAAAGGTCATTCGATTATTGTAATTGAACATAATATTGAATTAATTAAATGTGCCGACTATATTATTGACCTTGGTTTACAAGGCGGAAAAAATGGTGGAAATTTAATTTTTACAGGAACTCCAGAAGATTTAATCAAAAATAAAGACTCTTTTACAGCGCATTATTTAGCCGATAAATTGATATAAAAAATAGAAAAGCTGCCTAACCTTTTCGGGATAAGCAGCTTTAACATAACAAAAATTAACAAAACTCAATAGTTCTTACTTACTGAAGGTTTTTATCACCAACAGTCGGATTGTACACATAGTTAAAAGTATAATATTGTGCACCTGAATTTTTAGGATCGGCAGAATTTGAACTGTCCATATCTTTATAATAACTTAAAATTTCTATTTTAGCATAATTCCCATCAATCGTTTTTACAACAAGTACTTTTCCTGCTACAGGATTTATACTGTGGTCAGAAAAATTATAAGTGTACCACAAACTTTTTGGCAAGGCTAACATTCCTTTTTCATCTTGCTTAAAACGAGCAGATTCGGGGGCTTTTGTAATCTCTGAAAAAGTTCCTAAGGCTAAAGCGACACTTGCTTCTCCTGTTCTTTTTGGCTCTTCTTTAACTCCTGTCGATTCTCCTCCATTAACGATAATTGTGGTGGCTCTAAAGGCGATATCCCAATTATCATCGGTTACAATTCCTCCTTTTTTAAAGCTAAACTTTACAAATTCACCTGAAGCCGTTGGAGGATTTACCGCATAATCGGTAAGTTGTTTTGCGTGTAAGTTTTTAATTTGTTTTGCCATAACTGGCTCAAAAACATCATCACTGCTATTATCACTACAAGAAACAGCTACAAAAGCAACTAAAACGATTAGCAAAATTGATTTTAAAATTTTCATTTTATATATATTTACTTGATTATTTTTTATCTAAAAATTAAACTGAAGACTTCCGTAAAAAGTTGTTCCTAACTGTAAAACGGTGTCGTTATTTTTAAATGTTTTTTTATTTTCTTCTCCCTTTTCATTAAACAAATTATTAACCCCTACTCGAAGATTCATTCTGTTAAAAAATGTTTTGGTAGCGGCAATATTTATTTGTGTATTTCCTGCTACAAAATCATCAAATTCATCAATAACTCCTTGACTATTATTCGTGTCAAACAAGGCGTATTTACTTCGATAAACAGCTCTAATATTTGCCGAAAAATCATGGGCATAATTTTCATAAAAAACTTTAAAGTTTAGCATATGCTTCGATTTATTTGGCAAGCCATAATAATTTGAAAGTTTCATTTTTTGAGAAGGCGAAGTACTTGTTTTTCTAAAAAATATCTCCCCCGATTTCAGCTGATCTTCTTGTATTTTATCTCCTGTATCTAAAAATTGATACCCTGTTAAAATGCTAAAATTTGATGTAATTTTATAGTTGATATTTAATTCTACTCCTTGCATATAAACCTGGTTTCTATTTCTATAAGAAAAAACTCTCGTTCCTATTGGCAATCCTAAAGAAAGTGGTTTTAATCGGGTGTCAAAAAAATCAATCATATCTTTTAAATCGTTTCTAAAAATATTGACATCTAATTTTAACTTTCGAGTAGGTTTTAGTTGAAATCCGAAGTTATAACCAATCGAACTTTCGGGTTTTAACTCTTTTTCAATGGTTTTTATTTCAGAAATATCTGGAAATAACTGATGTATTGTTTGCGTTCCAAAAACAACATATCCGTTTGCTGAATTTTTAAAATTGAAATGAAGCTGTCTAAAATCAGGCGCTTTAAAACCAAAACCAACCGACCCTTTTGCGGTAAACCATTTATTTATTTTATAGCTAGAAGATAACTTAGGAGTAAATGCCGATTTATATTGATTACTTTTTTCAAATCTAGCACCAATAATTACATTTAACTTGGCATTCGGATTAAAATCAAACTGCCCAAAAACATAAGGCGTATCGTATTTTTTAACGCTATTAAATTCCGTTCTTTCTAATGAGTTAAAATTTGATCCTAAACCTACAACTAAGGTGTTTTCACCAAAAACAGCAGTCGATTTAATTTCAGGACGCATTAATTTTTCATTGTATAGCTTATCTTGTTCATTAAAAACACTTTCTGTAGTATATTTTGTAGTATAAAACAGGTAGTTTAAACTCCAATTATCCTTTATTTTATGATGTATATTGGTGTTAATATTCCAATCTGTTCGCTTGTTTTTAGCTGATTTAATAGCTTGTTGCGATTGTGTATAAAATCGTGAAGAAACTACGGTTTTTAAATGATCAGAAAAATCATAACTTAGCTTTAAATTTCCTGTAAAATTCTGATGCGCTTCTGTTGTTTTTGAAGTGGTTTCTGGAGATAAATCAAAGCCATTGCTCGAATTTAAATTAATACCAGAAACCAACCCAAATCGCTTCTTTTTTAACTTAATATTGCTGTTAATATCTAATTCATTTGCTGCGCCACCTTTTGCTAAATAGCTTACAAAACCTTCTATTTCACCATTTTTTGGCTGTTCGGTAATGATATTAATAACACCACCAATCGCCTCAGAACCATACAAAGATGACGACGGTCCTTTAACAATTTCTATTTGTTTGATGTTGTTTACACTCAGCCTACTTAAATCAATATTTCCGGATGCTCTTCCTACAACAGGAACTCCATCGATTAAAATTAAGGTGTAATCAGCAGCAACTCCCTGAATTTGTACGCCTTGAGAGCCTCCAAAATCAGATACTAAAGTAATACCTGTTTGTTCTAATAAGATATCTTTTAGTCGTACCGCACCTGATTTTTGTAATTGTTCTTTCGAAATTAAAGTAACAGGCATGGGTATTGATGATAACTGACGCTTTGTTCTTGTTGCTGTTACCACCACTTCTTCTAAACCATAAGAAGCGGTACAACCATTGTCAGTAGCCATTTTTTCTTGTGAAAAAACAGTTAAACTGATAAAGGCAAATACACTTACAAACTTCCTATGTAGAAACATTCTTAATAATTTTCGGCAAATATATATTCTTATTATTAATCAATCTAAATAAATTGTATATTTTTACAAAAAATTTATTACATCAAAAATAATCCTTAAAATGAAAAATTTATTACTGGGAAGTTTAGTACTTCTTTTCGCTGTTTCGGCAAATTCTCAAAGTAAAAAAACAAAAGATAAAGAGGCTATCAAAAAAATGTGTGGTTGTTTTGAAGTAACTTTTAATTTTGCAGAAACCTTTAATAATAGTAAAGACTCCTTATACAAACCTTCGAAAATAAAAATTGATACTGCTTTAGAATGGGCGGAATTAATTGAAGATGAAAATAACAAAATTGCCATACAGCATTTATTGCAAGTTGGTAATCCTGCAAAACCGCACATCGTAAAACATTGGCGACAAGATTGGGAATATCAAAACCAAGATTTTTATATGTTTAATGGTGACAACAATTGGTTGTATGAAAATAAAACTAAAGCAAGTGTAAAAAAACAATGGACACAAAAAGTGTATCAAGTAGATGACAGCCCTCGTTATGAAGGTTCAGGGTCATGGGTACATGTTGATGGGAAAACTTACTGGGAAAGCACCACTGACGCACCTTTACCTCGTAGAGAATACACCAAAAGAAGTGATTATAATGTAACCGAAAGAGGAAACCGTCATGAAATTACAAACTATGGATGGTTGCACGATCAAGACAATAAAAAAATCATCAGAAAAACAGGTGAAAAAGATGTAATTGTAGCATACGAAAAAGGATATAATACCTATGTTAAAGTTGCCGATTCTAAATGTAAACCTGCACAAAAATGGTGGAAAGAAAACCAAGAAAAATGGCAGTTAGTTAGAAATAAATGGAGTGACATATATGCTAAAAATACCGATCTTTCTTTAGAGAAAAAAGTTAAAAATAAACCTTTATATAAACACTTGTTTTCAGATAAAATAGCTACCGATAAAGATATAAATAACATTATTGAAGCCTTTGTTAAAAAATAATTCAAATGAAATTATTTAAACAACTTTTATTAGCTAGTCTTTGCTGCATTAGTACATTGGTTTTTTCTCAAAACACAAACATTTTTTTACAAAGAGATTTTTGGAAAACAAACCCTAGTATTGAACTAATAAATCAAAAAATACAAGAAAAAAATAACGCTACTGCATTAAATTCTCACGGATTTGATGCAGTTACTTACGCTATTTTAGAGAACGTTTCGAATGCTACAATCAACTATTTACTAAGCTTAAAAGGCAATGGCATTGAAAAACTTACACACGATAAAAGAACCTATGTTTTTTGGGCGGCTTATAAAGGAAATGTTGGGTTGGTAAAACATTTTATAGAGAATAACGCCAAATTAAACATTAAAGATTCACATCATTTTTCGCCCTTAACTTTTGCCGCGGCAACAGGGCAAACAAATATCGAAATTTATAATTTGTTTATCAAAAATGGGATTGATATTAAAAATGATTTTGATGAAAATGGTGCAAATGCACTTTTATTAGCCATGCCTCATTTTAAAGATTTTAAGCTAATCGATTTTTTTATTTCTAAAGGATTATCGTTAAAAAGTGAAGATAATCACGGAAACGGCGCATTTAATTATGCTGCTAAAAAAGGAAATAAAACAATGCTTGAATTGCTGATAAAAAAAGGAATTTCTTCTAAAGGATTAAATAAAAACGGTGGAAATGCGTTTTTACTAGCCTCAAAAGGTTCAAGAAATGGCTATAATTCACTTGCCTTTTTTAAATACTTAGAAAATACAGGAATCAATCCAAATATCAGTAATAATAAAGGAGAAACTCCACTTCATAATTTGGCTTACGGTAATAAAGATATTGCTATTTTTAAGTACTTTTTAAGTAAAGGAATTGCTGTAAACAAAACAGATTCCCAAGGAAATACCGCCCTAATAAATGCTGCTATTAGAAATTCGTTAGCGGTGATTAAATTGTTAGCATCAAAAACTAAAAACATTAATCAGACCAATAAAAAAGGGGAATCGGCACTTACAAAATCATTAAAAAACAGCCCTGATATTGTGGCATTTTTACTAAAAAAAGGTGCAGACATTTCTGTGATTGATGCCAAAGGAAATGGTTTAAACTATCATTTATTCAAAACATTTAATGATAAAAAAGAAGCTGAATTTGAACAAAAATTAACCCTATTAGAAGCAAAAGGCTTACAGGTTGGTAAAGCTCAAAAAAATGGAAATACCTTGTATCATTTGGCAGTTCAAAAACAACATTTAGCGATGTTAAAATTTATCAAAAAGTATAAAATTGATATCAATACTAAAAATGAAAAAGGTTTAACAGCATTGCAAGAAGCCGTATTAATTGCTAAAAACAGCGTTATTATTAAGTATTTAATTGCTCAAGGTGCTCGCAAAAATGTAAAAACAGCTTTTCAAGAAACGCTATACGATTTAGCAAAAGAGAATGAAGCTTTAAAAAATACTGATATCAATTTTTTAAAATAATCAAAAAACTTATTTTTTTTGATTTAGTAAATTATTAAAAATTTAAAAATGAAAAAAGTACTTATAATTTTAAGTGTAGCCTTCGGAATTATGGCATTTAATACTTCGGATGCGCTAAGCTATAAATGTATGATCCAAATGAAAAATTATACGGGCGAAGGTGCCTATATTATTGTTTCATTACTCAACCCAAACGGCGAATATGAAAAAACTTTAGCTGTTCAAGGCGATGACCAAGAATGGTATTCAGACATTACCGAATGGTGGGGTTTTCAAGGGAAAGTTCGTACAGATATTGATGCCATTACAGGCGCAACTATTAGCCCAGGAAACAGAGCGATTACCATGCTTCAATTTGATAGTAAAAAACTAGATAAAGGCTATAAAATCAGGTTTGAATCGGCCGTGGAAGACCAAGAATATTATAAAGATGATATTGAATTTGAACTGACTTCAGAAAACTTAAAAAATAAAAAGGAAGGCAAAGGGTTTATCCGATATATTCGCATGATTGCACAATAAATTTCAATAAAAAATGACCATTTCAATTTGGAGGTATAGCCACTTAACTTTGGCTATATCTTCTTTTATTTTTATCCTTACCGCCTCGATTACAGGTATTATTTTAGCTTTTGAACCTATTTCAAATCAGTTAAAACCCTACGCAATACCTACCAATCAAATTAGCCTTTCTCAAACAATATCATCTTTAAAAAGAGAATATCAAGAAATTATTACACTAGAGGTTACTCAAAATAACTTCGTTATTGCTTCGGTAATTACCAAAAAAGGGAAAAACAAACGCTTTTACATCAATCCTATTTCTGGTAAAAAAATAAACAATATTATTCCAAAATCAAAGATTTATAAATGGGCTACAAACCTACACAGATCGTTATTTTTAAAATCTACAGGGCGGTTTTTAGTTGGGTTATTCTCTTTCTTGCTACTTTTAATTACCATAACAGGAAGTATTTTAATTATTAAAAGACAAGGCGGAATTAAACGCTTTTTTAGCAAAGTTGTTAAGGAGAATTTTGCGCAATATTACCACGTAGTTATTGGGCGTTTTGCCTTAATCCCTATTATTATCATTACTGTTACAGGTGTTTATTTATCTTTAGAAAAATTTAATATTTTACCTAATACTAAAATTAAACACACCTTTAATTCGAGTAGTTTTACGGGTTTTTCTTCGGATAAAAAATCTGTTAAAAAAATTCCTATTGAAGATTTCGCTAGTTTTAAAAACATCAAATTAAGTGAATTAAAAAGCATTGAATTTCCTTTTTCTGATGATAATGAAGATTATTTTTTATTAAAATTACACTCAAAAGAACTAATTATACATCAATATTCAGGTAAAATTATTAGTGCTAAAAATATCTCTTTAACAGCTATTTTAGTTGATTGGAGTTTATTTTTACACACAGGACGTGGCACTATTTTTTGGGCGATTATTTTACTTTTAACAGCTATTTCTATTTTATTTTTTAGCTATTCAGGTTTTGCTATCGCCTTAAAAAGAAAGCAAAAAAGCCTGCTTCCTAAAAATACTATTAAAAAAGATATTGCCGAAATTATCATCCTTGTAGGATCGGAAACTGGTGAATCTTTTAGAAATGCAACTTCTTTATATAATGCGCTTATTATCAGCAAAAAATCAGTTTTCATAGCGCATTTAAACGATTATACTTCCTATAAAAAGGCACAACATTTACTATTATTAACCTCTACCTACGCCGAAGGAAAAGCACCTGTTAATGCTACAAATTTTTTAAATTTATTACAAAAAACAACACCTGAAAACAATATAAAATATGCCGTAATTGGTTTTGGTTCTTTGGCATATAAAGACTATTGTAAATTTGCCATTGATATTGATAATGCCCTTGAAAAGCATCCAAAATTTGAAAAAATAACAGCTCTTTATAAAATTAATAATCAAGATTTTTTAGCCTTTAAAAAATGGGAATTAGAATGGTGTCAAAAAACAGGTATTAATTTACAGCTAAAATTAAACATCCAAAAACATAAAAAACAACAACAATTTTCGGTAGTTAGTAAAACCTTATTAAACAATGATGCTTGTTTTTTAATTCGATTAAAACCTATTAAAAAGATAAAATTTACCTCGGGCGATTTAATGGCTATCATTCCTAAAAAAGATGGTGTTAAACGCTTATATTCTGTTGGTAAAATTGAAAATGATGTTTTATTAAGCGTCAAAAAACATGAATTTGGCGTGTGTTCTAATTTACTTTCAAATCTTGAAAAAAACACAATTTTAAAAGCCAAAATAGAAAAAAATAAAGCGTTTCAATATCCGAAGAAATCAAAAAAAGTTATTTTAATTGCCAACGGAACAGGAATTGCTCCCTTTTTAGGAATGTTAAATAACAGTGGTGAAACCCACTTGTTTTGGGGCGGAAGAACGCAAGAATCCTTAAAAATATACCTACCTTTTTTATCGGATTTAAACCCTAAAAATATTCACATTTCTTATTCGCAAGAAAAAAATAAGATCGCAAAACAATATGTGCAAGACAGCATTTTTAATGAACCCGATTTAATTGCCGATACCTTAAAAAATAATGGAAGTATTCTAATTTGTGGTTCTGTTGCCATGATGAATGGCGTTTTAAAAGTTTTAGCTCAAATTGCTTTGCAAAAATTAAATACTCCAATTGATAAATTTAATGCTACTTATAAACAGCAAATTAAAACAGATTGCTATTAAAAATCTTATAAAAATATGTTTTTTAACGAATTCTAATTGGTTTCTTACGGATTCTAATTAACAGTAAGTTACACCAAATTTTCTTACTAATTTTGATGATATAAAAACAAGTATTATGTGGTCAAACAGCAATTATTCTTCTATCTTAAAAATGTATTTAAACAAATACAATCGTTTAAAATTACAAATTAACAACAACGGGTTTATCGCTTCTATTGAAAAACAAGAAAATGGACAGTGGATTAACGACCGAAATTTACCTAAAATTTTAAATAAAATATCAAATAGTTTTCATTTAGAAAAAAATATGACCATTATATTAGAGCAGTAATAATTCTTGAAATTTTCAAGCAGGAAAAAAGCCGTATAGAAGCATAAAAAATTCAGAAATAACATTTAATTTAATTAAGTTTGTTACTATGAAATTGCTACAATCACTACTTTTATTTGTTTTTTTATTTATTACCAAAACTGTTATACCTCAACAAAATAACTTAAAAAACTACACTTTAAAAAGTGGTTTGCCTAGTTTAAAAATAACTGATATTACTCAAGATAATAATGGTTACTTATGGTTTAGCTCTAGTAAGGGAATTATTCGTTTTGATGGTAATAAATTTAAAACTTATACTCGTAAAAATGGTTTAATTTCAAATAACACAACGGTTATTTCTGCTCAAAAAAAGGCTGTTTTTATTGGTACAAACAAGGGTTTTTGTTCCGTAATTAATGGCAAATTCAAACAGTTTGAGAGTGACAGAATAAACTGCATAGTAACAAGCCCTTCACAAACTTTTCTAGGAACAAACAAAGGGATTCTTAGGCTTCGTAAAGATTTTTTATCGAATATTAGAACCAATTTTCAAATTGATTTAAATAAAATTAACGATTTAAAGTTTGATGGAAAATTTTATTGGATAGCAACCAACAAAGCTTTATGGAAACTCGATAAAATAATTAATCCAACGGTTTTAAAAAGAATTGAGCTTGGTAATTATACCGCTATACTTATTAATAAAAAAAGAATTATTGCCACAACTTATAACCATGGAATTAAGTTAATTATTAATACTAAAGTTAAAACGATAAGCACAGCTTTAAAAAATATTACGGGTATAAAATACATCAACAAACAGTTTTGGATTGTTAGCGAAGATCAAGGAATTGAAATACTTGATTCCAATTTTAACTTCATCAAAAGCATTAATAAATACAATACATTAAAAACAAATCAAATACAAACCGTTTTTCAAGACCAAGAAAAAAATATTTGGATTGCCACAAATAATCATGGGATTTACAGGCTAAAGAGTAAGAATATCGTTCGAAAAAAACCTGTAATTACCTTTCAAAACATCGAAATTGTTTATCAAACATTAGACAGCATAAATATTAATGAATACCCAAAAATTCTATCACTAAAAGCGTCTAAAAATCATGTTTCATTTACTTATAAATCGGTTAATATAAATACGCCTGGGAATATTTTATACCGCTATAAATTAAACAGAGGTTTTAGTAAATGGAGTGGTAAAAACACGGTTGATTTCCCTTATTTAACGCCAGGAAATTACACTTTTACAGCGCAATCTAAAATCGGAAAAATAAAAAGTAAACCCATTCATTTTCAGTTTTTTATTGACACTCCGATACATCAAAAAAAATGGTTTCAGTGGCTTATTGCTACTTTAATAAGCTTATTATTACTAGGAAGAATCTTATTTTATATCAAAAAAATAAAAGTGAAAAACAAAACGAAAATTGAAAAATTACAAGCGGAAAATCATTTATTATCGCTTGAACAAAAAGCCTTGCAATTACAAATGAATCCGCATTTTATTTTTAATGTTTTAAACGGAATTAAAGCCCTTGGAAATGCTGGTAAAACAACTGAATTAAACAATACAATAAGTAAATTCGCTATTCTTTTAAGAGCTGTTTTAAATAATTCGAGGCAAGAAGAAATTAATTTAGCAGATGAAATAAGTATTCTTAAAAATTATATTTCGCTAGAGCAACAGATAAATGCTACTTCTTTTGAATACGAAATTAATACTGACATAAACCTTGATGCCGAAGAAATTTTAATTCCTCCAATGCTAATTCAACCCTTTGTTGAAAACTGTATTAAACATGCTTTTAAAGTATCAAAAAGCAATAAAATTTCGATTATCTTTTCAACAAAAAATCAATTTTTAGAATGTAGTATTATTGATAATGGAATTGGGATTCAGCAATCAAAACTGCAAATAAAATCAAGTTCTCATAATTCTGTTGCTATTAAAATTACCGAAGAACGCATTAAAACACTTTCTAAAAAAAGTGCATTTTCTATTGCCGAAATTTCTAAAAACAAAGCTATTATCGGAACAAAAATATTTTTCAAAATCCCTTTAAAAACAGATTTTTAATATGCAAAAACTTACCGCAATTATTGTTGATGACATGCCTAGTGCTTTAGAAATGTTACAAAATGATATTTTAACGCATCATCAAGAAATTGAAATAATAGGAACTTCAAAAAGCGTTGTAGAAGCAGCTATTTTATTACAAAAACTACAGCCCGATATTTTATTTTTAGATATTATGCTTGGTGACGGCACTGGTTTTGATGTTCTTGAAATTCATCCAAACTTAACTTCAAAGGTTATTTTTGTTACTGCCAGTGATGAATTTGCTATAAAAGCCTTTAAGTTTGCAGCTATTGATTATATTTTAAAACCCTATTCAAACGATGATTTATCAACGGCTATTGATAAGGCAAAAAAACAGATTAAACCAGCGGTAGAACAACTTAGCGTTTTACAAGAATCTATAAAGCAACCTAATTTACGCCCTAAAAAGATTTCATTAAATACTACGGATAAAATTGTTGTGGTTAATTTAGATGATATTGTTCGTTGCAAATCTGACAATAACTATACGGAGTTTTTTTTTATCGATGGGCAACATCTTTTAGTTAGTAAAACCCTCAAGTATTTTGCTGATATGCTAAAAGAATTTAACTTTATAAGAATTCATCAAAGTCATTTAGTGAACATACAATACATCAAAGAGTTCATCAAATCAGATGGCGGATATTTAGTTTTAAAAAACAAAATAACAGTTCCTGTATCTGTTAGAAAACGAAATGAGGTTATTACACTTTTAGGAAAAATATAAATCTATTTTTTTTTATAAATTCCATTAGTTTCATTAATTTTTACCTATTTTGGTCTTGTACTAAACAATAAATATATGGTTGCACTGAAGCCCAAAAAAGGTAGGTTGTTAATTGCGGAACCTACTATTTTAAACGATAGTTCTTTTAAACGAACTATTATTTTACTAACTGAACATACCTCAAAAAGCTCTGTTGGGTTTATTTTAAACAGACCCTTACAGCATACTTTGAACGACTTGGTACCTGAAATTGACTGTGATTTTAGAGTGTATCAAGGTGGTCCTGTTGAGCAAGATAACCTGTATTTTATACATAAGGTTCCTCAACTAATACCCAATAGTATTGAAGTTGCTAATGGTATTTATTGGGGTGGTAACTTTGAAAATTTAAAAGAACTGTTGGTTGAAAACAAGTTAAAACCAACAGATATTCGCTTCTTTTTAGGATATTCAGGATGGGAAACAAACCAATTAATTGATGAATTAAATATTGATTCTTGGTTTATTTCCGAAAATGATTACAAAAATATTTTAACAACTAATAACGAGAGCTTTTGGAAAAATAAGCTACTTCAAAAAGGTGGTAAATATAAAATTTGGGCAAATGCACCAAGCGATATTCAAATGAATTAACCAGTAATAGCTAATAATTTAAGGCTGCTCTTTATTTTATTAGTTATTTCTGATGTAAATACTTTTTTTCGATAATTAGTAACTGATTGAATACCAATAATAGCATTTGTAATAAAAATTTCATCTGCTTTTTGTAATTCAAATGGAGAAATAACGGTTTCTTCAACAGTATAGTTAGGATGTTTTTCTAAAATTTCTAACACTTTTTTTCTAGTAACTCCTTTTATACATCCCTCGGTTAAAGCAGGTGTTTTTATAACGCCGTCTTTTATTACAAAAATATTCCCGTTAGTAGCCTCAACAACTCCTTTTCGTTCGTTAAGCAATATACAGTTGTCTAAATCGTTTTCATCAGCAAAAACAGCCGACAAGGTATTTAGCATTCTATTAGTTGTTTTTATAGTTGATAACAACCCCGAATAATTATAAAAATCTTTATATAAATCTATTTTATAACTCGTTTTTTCTATCGGATGAAACTCACTTGCTTCAATTAAGTAATCAATATCATTTGATGCTGGGTTATACAAGCCGCCATCTTTTCTATAAACGGTTAATCGAACCCTATAATTTAACGATTTAGGAAGTTCATTTGTTACCTTTAAAATTTCTTCTTGTAAAAATTCAAGCGTAAATTTCATTGGAATTTTCATACGTAGCATTCTCATTGAAGCCATTAATCTAAAATAATGGTCTTCCATAAAAACAACTTTGGTATTGAGTACCCGTATGGTTTCAAAAATAGCATCGCCATATTTAAAGGCTCTATTATCTTTAGATATTCGTAGTGCTGTTTCTGATATTATTTCCCCGTTAAAGTTAATCATTTTTCAAAATTTGATTGCAAAACTACAATAAAACTATAATAAAACTATAAAATAAAATTAGAATAATTTCGATAAAGTCGCGGTAAAAAAACTCGATGATAAGAGACTACAATATCGAGTTTTTTTGTGATTTTTATAAGGTATAAAACACTACGCTCCTATACTATTTTTTAAGCTTTCAATTTGACTTTCCCATAACATTTTTGCTTCTTCTAGGTCGTCTTGATCATCAGCAAAATCAGTAACAATAACAGCTACGTCTTTCGTTAAAGCATCTACCTGTATTAAAAATTCAAAATAACTTTCATCACCTTCACTTTCAATCCATTTATATTTTATGCGTTCGTTTGCTTTTTTTGCTAAAATTTTAGCCTCCTCTTCTGAACCATCCCAAGTAAAAGTAATTAATTTTCCACGAGAATTAACACTATCAGCAAACCATTCTTCTAATCCTGAAGGGGTTGCCAAACTATTAAACAGCATACTTGGTGATGCGTGTATAGGAAATTCTAATTCGTATTTAACTTTTGTCATTTTTTTTTTCTTAGTATGGCAAGGTATATATATTTTTTTTTAAAAAAAAATTCATTTTTATTACATTTTTTATTGTGTATCTAAAAAGAAGTTGTATATTTGCACCCGCAATGGCGAGATAGCTCAGTTGGTTAGAGCGCAGGATTCATAACCCTGAGGTCGGCAGTTCAAATCTGCTTCTCGCCACTCTAAACTCTGCATCCCTTACAAACAAAGGGATGCAGTTCTTTTTTAGAAAAAAGCGCACCAATAACTCACCATTCCGATTTCATGCACTTTACAATTAATCTAACAACGATTGATGTAAAAAAAAAATGCAAAAAAGCCAAACCTCAAAAAATATTATTCCGTTTATTGATTATGTTCCTGCGGAATTAAGAGAAAATAACCGTTGGGAAATCATCTTTTACGCAAAAGACCCCTATGAAACAAACCCAACAAAGCAACTAAAAAGAAAACGTCATCGCGTAAAACCAATGCCGAATATTCGTGAACGCCGTAAACACGCTAAACATATCGTAGCTAATTTAAATAAGAAACTTCAAATTGGCTGGACTCCTTTTATTCAAGATGACAACACTAAATTATTTACTAAGTTATTTGATGTTTTTGATATTTATATTCGTCAAATAGAACAACAGGTTGATAAAGACTCATTGCGCTCAGATACTTTAAGGGCATACAGGAGCTACATAAGCAACATGAAGGCCTTTATGATAGAAACGAACAGAAAAGAGTGTTTTATTGTTGACTTTAAAGAAGGACTGTGTCGTGAATTTTTAGATATGATATTCTACGAACGAAATAATTCAGCAAGAACACATAATAATTATCTTGCTTTTATCGGTGTATTTACAAGATGGGCAGTTAAAAGAAGGTATTTAAAAGTAGATTTCACTTCTTTAATTAGCAAAATAAAACAAGGGGATAAAAAACGAACAATTATTCCAAAAGAAGCTCGTGAGCAAATCTTCAACTATTTAACAGAAACAAACCCTGCGTATGCTACATTATGCAAAGCAGCTTTTTATTGCTTAATTCGCCGAACAGAATTTACTAAACTAAAAGTTGCTGATGTTATTCTAAAAAACGGAATTATTAATGTACCAGCGGAAGCTAGTAAGAATAGAAAATCGCAAATCGTAACAATTCCTTTAGAGTTAATAAATGACTTAGCTATTCATTTAAGAACAGCAAACAATACTGATTATTTATTTTCTGCGGATGATTTTAAGCCAGGGATAGCTATTTTAAACCCAAAGAAAATTTCAGATGTTTGGATAAAAACACGTAAACATCTGAAATTTAATGATACATATCATTGGTACTCCTTAAAAGACACTGGTATTACAAACTATTTGCAATTAGGAATACCTACAATTGACGTAAAGAATCAAGCCAGACACTATTCAATTTCACAAACAGAACAATATTTACCGAAACACATTTTAAAAGCTGTTGGCAATATTCAAAGTGCAAAATTAAATTTCTAAAGCATTGTTTCGCTTTCAACATCTAACTGCCAATGATTATTTGATATTCTTTTTTTCTTTATCGATTTGTACAAATGCTTTTTATTATACTTAAAACGTCCAGCGCCGATTTGGAACTTTTCTAGAATATGCGCTGGAAATTTGTCTTTATACGTTTCTGAATTTAAACGGAATTGCAACCATTTACGCCAATTCCGTTCGTAGTTTTCTTCCAGTGAGAAATTACGCCCATCAATCTCATCTACAGTAACGGGCATTCCGTTTTGCAAGCCGTCAAATAAAACAAAAGAAAAACCATCTTCTTCTTTTGTTTTTGTCGCTGTAAAAACACCGTTTAAAGAGGTTCGTCTCATTTTCTTAAAACCTACATCGATAGTTGTAATATCTTCCAATTTATAACCTTGACTATCATCTTGCAAACCATCTGACGAAATATACAACGCATTCAGGTGATCTTTTAATTCATATAATTTATTTTGATTAAATACCCTACTCACATTTATTGGCTCTAAATGACGTTCGTCTTTTAAATCAGTTTCTAAAAATTTTTGCTCAATATAATTGATATTCACTACGTTCTTATCAAAAGTAATTTCCAGGTTTAGCCAGTTTTTTACTTTGTTTAAAAAAGCACCAAAAGTAATATCTGGCATTAACTGACTTAATGAAAATGTGTTTGGAAATACATTTAACTCACCATCCGTTAAATCAAAAGAAATATTGTTATAGGCTGAAATATTACCGATACCTACAGATGTACCGAAGTAGAATTTACTTAAAGTTAACGTGATTTGAAGCAACTTTGATTCGTCAACGTCTTCTGAATTAATAAACAATTTTTCATCTACTGAATTATTTTTAGATGTGTAAATTGTTAGAGAACCGTAAGTGATTTTAAACTCTAATACTTCGATATTTACAGGTATAGAAGTATTTATATTTATTTCATAGTTTGCTTTTTGAGTAATAGGAAATGTTTGATAATGTTCAGCAACAACATCGGTGCCACTAATAATCTCACTTGTTGTGGTAAACTGAAAGCTATCTGGTATCCCTGAATAAAACTTTTCAAGTATTTTATCTGTATAGAGTAAAACTTTATTGTTTGCAATATCACTTACAAAACTACCATTCATAATGATGTTCTCACTCGCAAAACCGACCTTTAACACTTCCATTAAATAAGGCATCGGAACAATTAAGTTTCTATTATTAATTACTTTCTCACCATCAACTACGCTGCTGTCGTTTATCTTAAAACTACCTTCTTCAAAATTATTTACAATACCTTCAAACTGTTCGTAATTGCTATTTCCCTTTTTTTCAGCATCGATAATCATCGGAAAATTATAACCAACCTCAGGATAGCTTTTCGTAATGGTTTCTTTTGCGTGTACAAACAACTTGCCGGCTGAAATTAATTTAAACGGAAGTTTTGAAAGCTTTTTAGAAAACAACACTTTTGTTTCTTTTCCGTAATAGATACTACCTTCCATTTTACCGTTATTCAATTGTGATATTACTAAATACGCTTCATTAAACACATCATCAATTATTAGTGTTCCGTGAAATTTAGTGGCGTACTTAATCACGTTGTCAAGGTCTAAAAAACCAAAAGAGGCGGTAGTTTTATCATCTAACTGCTTTGAGAATGGCCAAGTGTATCTTTTAACGAAATAATTAAAAAACATCGGGTTTTCTTCAACTAACGTAATATTAACATCGGTCAAATCTAAACGAAATGATTTTGGTGTCTTACTTAAAAACTCTATCATTTTATTAATTTTTCAAACGTTAAATTAAAAGACTTGTTATTTTCTGAAATATTTGGGCGTGAAAGTGTTTTCGTTGTTGATTTTACAGCGATTATTTCATTTTGATATATTAATTTTATGTTTTTTGATTTTAACATTTTACTTACAACTTCAATACTTTCATACGTATATAACGGCCCAGTATTTAATTTAAAACTGGTTTTATTTACTACAGATAACACTTTTGTTTCCGTAGTTAAATGGTCTTTTCGGTAACTGAAATCTTCTGATTTATAATTATCTTTTTCCGCTAAATCACCTGTAAATTCCAACGAATCAAAAACTCCCCATTTATTCTCCCAAAAAACAAGCGCATTGTCTGCAGTATTTGGTTTTATAAACACGGTTACAATAGTATTGTGGGCGGTTATGATAATAGCGTCACCTTCTTTTAAATCTAATAAATTTAAAGGTATTTTAACATTATTAAAATAACTCGAAACAGCAGGAAATGTAACTGTTTTATTTATCGAACCTGTTATTTCTATTTCAGTTACTGCTGTTAGTAATGGATTGAAAAAATTAAAAGAAACTACTCCTTTATTGGTTAAATACATTTCTTTAGTATTATCACTAAGCCAATTATCAAAAGGCGTAACTCCTTTTACAAATGGTATCTTATTTAGTTTAACACCTTCAATTACTTTATCTGAATACACTTCAGCTTCGTGAACATCAATCGTTAGCAAAGCTGGTGAGTAGGGTGTTTTTAAAGAGATTGTATCTAAAACTAAATCAGGTTCGTTATTAATTATTTTATTAACCACCGCACCAATTCTCTTTTTTGCAATTCCATTAAAAAAAGGAACTGCTGACGGATATTTAAACGTTTCATTATTGTACTCAGTGACAACATCAATAGCTAAATATGTAGCTAGCCCTTCTGATGAAATAACAATATTATTTTGGTCATCTGAAAAATAGAGTGTTGTTTCTGACAATGTTTCTTTGGTAAACTCATGCACCACCAACACTACATTGATTAGTTGCTCAATATCACCAGTAGTTAACTTAACAGTTCCTGAGTATCTACCTACTGCAAATCCTGCGATTTTTTCAACAGAAACATCAAAAAAACCAACACCTGCATCACCACTAGCATTACTTAACAACAACCAATCATCTTCAGTTGTTGCTACCCATTCTTTTGACACGTTTAGTTCTATTCTTTTTGCCGCGGGTAAATTACCAGAAACAGTATAGTTAAAAAGCAAGTGTGTTGGTGTGCAATACCCAGTTCCTTGATCACCCAAAGAAACTTCTAGTTTGATTTCTAAAGAGGTAGAAATTCCAAATATTGATACAGGAGGAATGTAGCCGTCTGGGTCAGGAGCTTCACCCACACCACCACCGGGATTTGTACCACCACTGTCATCATCATCATCATCATTCAATAAACCACCTGTATTCGTAAAGGTAATGTTTTCCGTATAATCACCTTGAGTTAAATCATTCGGTACTACTTCAATAATCAATTCCTTATTCGCTCCAGCCTTTCCGTTGACCATTCCTAAAGGTATCCATTCGCACTTAGTAAAATCCGCAGTCCAATCACTATCAGACGTGATTTTTATCTTTTGCGACGCAACCGAAGCGCGACCTACAACATGATTATAAGTTAAATTCCCTGGAGAAATAGTTAAAAACGCTTCCCCTACATTCAATACTACGGTTAATTCACCAATAAAATCGTCTATAATTGTTGAACGGTCATCGTTTTTCGAAAAATGATAATCAGGGTAACTATTGTAAAATTTAATAGTTACAGAATACTCACCTACATCTAAATCCTCTACGTCTTTTAATGATAAATAAACCGTTTTCGAATGCTTTGATGAACCTGATGACTCATCGTAATTTACTGTTGGCATTAAGTAGGCTGGAAGCATATTTAACCAGTCAGCTCCTGTGTAACTGTACGTTATATTCCCTGTATGTTGGTGAGCGTAATCAAATTGCAGGCGTACCGGTTGCCCAGGAGGAAATGCGTTACCTTTTTTGTAATTAAATACTAATTTATCTGGTGTAACTGCCATTTTATTGAATTTTTGCGTTTTCGCGTGAATTATTAATTTTTTTAGTACGGATTTTCAATTCTTGAATTTCTTCATCACCAATTAGAGCGTAGGAAATTATACCGTTATCTAAATGATTATTTAAGCGTGTTAATTGCTCTAGTAACATTGGTGAATTATTATCTTCAAATGTTTCGGTTTCGTCAGTTTCGTCATAATCACTAACTCCTGATGATGTTGGTGGTGCCACATGACCGCCATCAAAATACCCTGGGCCTTTTATTCGTTCGTTTTCTAAATACTGAATAGTTGGTGCGTATCGTGGGTTATCGTTCATCCATTTTGGCGCAACCCATTCACCAACGTGAACTGGTCCTGTTACGCCATCTTGCCCATCGTGGTATAATGCTTTATCGCCAGTGTGCCCTCCAACAAAATGCCCTTTATTTGGTAAAGGTTTTGACATAACGAATGCAGCTTGTGCAACTCCCATAGCCCCAATTAATGCAGTCCACGGCAAACCACCAGTTAAAGGACTAGCGGCAGCAGCTTTAGCGATACCTATTCCTGTACTTACTGCAATTGAAAATAAAGCAGACGTTCTTTCTCTTTTAGCCTTTTTATACTCTATTTCTGCCTGTTTTTTTTCTAATTCAGCATCTAAAGATTCTATTTCTTTATTAGATTTCTCTTTTAAAGATTGTATTTGCTTATTGTACTTTTCTTTATCAATAAGACCATCATCTAGTTGTTTTTTTAAAGCTTTCTTCTTTTCTTCTTCAGATTTTTTTAAAGCTTTTTTCTTTTCGTTAGTGGATTTCTCTAAGGTTTGTAATTGTTTTTTTTCGTTTGCTTCCAAAGATTGATTATACATTCCCCAAGCATCCTGCAAACCATTAAGAACTGCTCCAACAGCTTCTATTTGCCCCTTTGCTGTGTCTAAATTCTCAAAAGATTTATCCCATTGATCTGGTGTCATTCCAAAAAAATCAAAATCATTTGAATTGGCGGAATCATCTTCAGCATCTTCATTACCACCTCCTTTTAAACCACTCTTAGCTACATTTACGTCTGATAATTTTAAACGAACTTCCTCCAGCTTTTCGTTTAAAGCTTCTTTTTGTTCTTCTGTAAGAATATTATCCGCAAAATTTACACCTTCTACTTCCCCTGTATTTAAAGCGGTAGTGTATAAATTTATTAAGTCTTGAAAATATGCTGCTTGTTTTTGAAGCTCTAAAGATTCGTGTTGTCTTTTTAATCCATTTTTAGCAGTTTCAATAGAATCTATTTTATCAAGTTCTTCATTACTAAATGTTTCACTTAAAAGAGATTTCGCTTTCGCTAAATCTGTTACACTTGCTATTTCATTATTAAATGATGTTTGCCTTTTGATTTTTTCAGATTCATAACTTTTCGCTTTTTTCGCTAAAAAATCATTAATAGCCTCCGTTTCAATTTTAGCAACTTTAACTTGATGCTGGGCTTCTAGTTTTTCTTTGATTAATAAATCCAACTCAGTTAGTTTGTTTTTATCCTTACCAAACAAACCAGCTTTTTTTAATCTATCTTCATAAGCGGCAACCTCTTTTTCTATAACTGTTTTTGAACTTAACAAAACGCTATCCCTAAAAGCTAGCTCATCTTCTTTTTGCTTCTCTAATAAAGTAGCTTTTTTTTCTGCTGCTTTTTCTTCTGCTTTAGTTTTCGCTTCCGCTACTTTAGCATTTAGAATTGCCTTTTCTTTATTTGAAGCTCTTATTTTATTGATTTCTAATTGAAGTTGTTCATCTGTAGATGCTTCAATGTTTTTGATTTTGAATTTATGTGCTGTTTTTTCGAGCGCATCCCTAGCAATAACCTGTTCTTCTGTTTTTTTAGTTTTTTTAACTTCCGTAGCAACAAACTTTGTCAAGTAGTCTCCAGTATGTTCATCTAAACTAGCTTGAACACCAATTTGTATTCCTTCTATTTCGGTAGCTCTCGCTTGTAGCTTTGCTATTTCATTTCCGTCAAGTTTAATTTCTGTTGTAATTACATTATTAGGTCGAATATCATGTGATAGCTTTATAATGTCGCCATCTTTATCTCTTTGAGCTAAGGATTTATTAATATTCGTTAATTCTGAATTTAATTTCGCTAATTTTTTAGTTTCTTCGTCTATAACGTCAACGTTTCTATATTTCAGCATCGCTTTATGGTTTTTCATAAACTCCTTTGCTGTGTCTGAAGAAACACCAATTGCTTTACCATATTTATCAAATGCTGTAATTGCTGTTGGTACTATCCCACCTATTTGCTGAATAACTGTTTTTAAACGGTTTTGTTCCTGTTTGCTTAAATTGGTTTTACTACTTAAATTATCATATTCAGTAATTAAAGGAGTTAATGATTTATTTAGATTTACTACTTTTTTTGCTTGCTCATCAAAAGAATCTTTTGCTTCGTCGGCTTCATCTTTTACACCTGTTAATGTCCCTAATAAACTTGCTAAACTCATCTTCATTGAGCTATACATTACATTCATAGCACTACCTACGCCTGTTAATTTCACCCAAACATTATTCAAAGCCTCATTTGCTTTAAGCTCTAGTTTCTTAGCTTTTACATGATTATTAGTAGTGTCAATTAAGGAATTAGTTGTTAGATCTATTGCGTGTAAATTTGATAAATACTTGTAACCAGCGTCTTCCCCAGGACCACCGAAAATATCTGCAATTGCCTGCCCTACTACCTGACTTTGCTTCGGTAACTTTGACATCTTTTTAGAAACCTTCTGCATAATCTCAAAAGTTGTTTTCGAGCCACTTTTCAATTCTTTCTGAATAGTTTTCGAACTCAAACCAATTGCGTTTAAAGCTCCAATTGTTGCTTTCGGCATCTCTCGCAATCGTAGTGTTGCTTCTTTTATCGCGTCAACTCCTTTATCGCTGTAAATACCTAGTTTTACTTCTTGCGACATTAAAGCAATTGCTTCATCTGCTGAAAAACCTGCTTCTTTTAATAAAACAGGGTATTCTTTTAATTTATCTAAAAACTCGCCATTAGCATCAGCACCAGCTAAAAAACCATCTTCTATTTTTTCCAAGGCATCTACAAAATCAATTTCCATTCCTTCAGCGAAATTATGCGCTGCTTCAGTCATTTTTTGAGTATCAGCTTCAAAAGTTTCAGACATTGCTTTTACTTTTGATGTTGCTTTATCTAAAGCATTTCCTTGTAAATTAGTTACCTGTGAAATAACACCTTTTAACTTCATCAAAACATTTACTTTATCCGCAATTGTTTTGAAAAATTCTAAAACAGCTCCCACAGAAAAAGCGGCTAAAATCATAGGACCAATACCTTTGATTTTAGTTTTCATTTTATCCATAGCGGAAACTGTTCCGTTAATTTCTGTTTTTATCGCTTGAAAATGCTCCCTTGCTTTTTTAAGTTCTTCTGATTTCTTAATAAACTCTTCAGTCCCTGGTGTTAATTTCTTTAAATCTCTATTAAGCTTTGCAACTTCAGCCCCAACACCACTTAACGTGTTTTTCACTTTTTTTCCATTGATAACAATATCAATATCCCAAACTCCTTTTTTCTTGTACGCCATTAGTTCAAGTCGATATTAGCACCGTTAAAAATTACAGGAATTTCTTTCATCCGAAGTTTTCCTATTTCATCAAATAAATATTGAAAAGCTCCAGAATCTTCTATTCCTTCCGTGATAAATGATTTTCCTTGCATCATCATTCGATGCTCTTTTACAGTGTAGAATAGTTTTGATTTTTCGTTATGACGTGTATGCCCTGTTCTTTTACTACTTATACCCTGTTGCAAAATGTAACCGTGGCGTTCCATCTTGGTGCTAATTCTAAACAAACGCAATTCCCCCATTACAGGTCTTGTTTTCACACTTTCTTCTAACTCATGTGTATCAATTAACCCGTAGGAGCGTAGCTGTTGGGTTATACGGCTTTCTATCATTTTAGAAGCTGTACGCCCTATTTTACGTTCTGCTTTTTTTATAGCTTTATAATCAATATTGTTACTCATATTGCACTTAATTTATTGCAATTTAAGTGCGGGCAACTTTTTAAAATAGGACACAAAAAAAACACTCAGCTAGGAGTGTTTTTTTGGGGTGAAATAAAATATATTATGCTTTTTTTGACCAGCGGTCAATTTCTGGTATGTTTGAAATTTTAGTTAAAAAATTAACAAGAGCCATATAAGTACTACCTTTCATGTTTCGTTCTCGTTGGTCATCTGCTTCATCAGAAGAAATATAACCGTAAAAAATTCTATTTAAATCTTCTCGTAAATTTTTAGCATCAGTTTTAGAAAGTAAATCCTCTAATAAATGTAATGCTTGGTCGTTTGGAGTGTTTTTGAATGTTTTTTCTGGCATGATTATTTGTTTTTATAAATACCCGAACATGTTCGCCAGAAAAAACATTCAAAATGAATTGATGATTACAGATTTTTACATCTGTCATGAACGGGATTTGATTTTTATTTTGTGGATACATTTTAAATATTTGTTTTATCTGGCGTTGCAAATATATGAATTAATTGTTATTCTTTTTTGAACAAATCAAATTGTTCGGTAACAATTTTTTTATCTAAACTATTTAATCTTTGTGTTGCATTTTTTTGCTGTTTCTTTAATTTCTCTATTTCTTTATAATCATCTGTTTGTTTCCAATTAGCTTCTAATCTCTCAATTTCTATTTGATAATTAGTTTTCTCTTTTAAAATAGATGTACGTTTTGTGAAAGTGTCAAAAAGAGCATCGTAACATTCTTTTTTGAAGTTTATAACATCTTGTTTAATTTCTGGCTTAACCTTGTTTGGGTTGATAGTGAATAACCACCCGAAAACATATCTTAAAGAAATTACACGCATTTTTCTAGTTTTACCATCAGCTGCAACTACCCCCTTTAAGGGGGTTAGTTGCTTTAAGATTTCATCATTATTTATTTTATCGATTTGATTATCATAATCCACACCAATCGCTTCACAAATTGGTTTAATTGCCACATACTTTTCATTTGATAAAGTTACAATCGGAATTTGTTTTTCATTTACTGTAATTAATTGAGTACTCATTGCTTTATGTTTTTATAAATAATCATTTAATGATGATTACCTATCGCAAATATACATTTAATTTACATCTATACTAATTAAATGTATATTTTTTATTATAAATAACCATTTAACGTATATTTACCACATGTATAGAATCAAAGAAATAGCAAAGAGTAAAGGAATTCAAATGAAAGAAATAGCTAAACAAATAGGTGTTGAAGCTAATACTTTAAGTAGAATAAACTCTGGAGATAGTACTAACGTAGCAACTCTTCAGGCAATAGCAAAAATATTAGATGTAAATATCAAAGAATTATTTAAAGGAGATGCAACAATAACTGTCGTAATCGAAGAAAAACTATTTACGTTTCATTCAAAGGAAGATTTTAAAAACTTTGCAAAAGAAATATAGAGCAATTAAAAATCATAAAAAAACCACTCAATTACGAGTGGTTTTTTTATTTAGATGATTTTTTATATTAATAGTATAATTTTTTTCTTCTTTCATAAATTAGCTTTATATTTTTAACTAACCGAACAGAATCTATATTTATCTTGTAATCTTCTTTCTGAAAAGGCTTCTTTAAGGTTAGAACCTTATCTAGTTTTCCATAGACGAAAACATAATCATTTACTTTTTTATCAATAAAAGATTTATATAACGCACTTGTTTCATCTTTCTCAGTTTCATCTATACGATTGAAATCATGGTAATCAATATCTAGTAAGTGCTTTCTGTAATCAGTTAAAACAACTTTAATCTGTTTTTCATGCTTGAGTTGATGGAAATCAATCCTTTTAATTTTCATTAAAAAACCATCAATATTAGTTAAGCTATCAGAAATGTATTTTTTCATGTCCTCTGTAAACACTTTTTCCATTTCATTTTTTTGAATTTCATTTTTTGAAAAAAGAGGGTATTTTTGATATACAAAAGAGATGAAGTTTTCTTGTATTTCAGACCCTCTTATATAGTGAACTTGTTTTTTACATCCAGTAAATAAAACAACGATAAGTAATAATAATATTCTCATAATTTAATTTTTACAACAAATGTACATTTATTCCATATCATTCCATTTCGACGCATCAGGAATTTTACAAACTTGATTTTTCAAGGCAAATTCACAACGATAACCATATAAAGTATCTGTAAAAATGGGTCCTATCTTGTAAAAGCGAAAAGAACCTTCTTCAACACGTCCGTAAAGCCAGTTTTTATTTCCATCAGCATCTTTAATATTGGTGGCATCGTGTAAAATTCTTGTTTCAATATCAAAACAAATATTTTGGCAACGGTTTAAAACCTCGTTTTGAGCATCGTATTCGTTGGCATTTCCTGTTCTTGTGTTTGGCTTGTCTAAAACAGTAAACGCTACAATATTATTATGCGAACGTTGCGTGTTATTTCCTGAAGTTTGCACTTCTACGGCGTCAATTAATTTAACAGGCAAATCAATGCCGCTTCTTAGATTCCCTGTAAACTCCGTAACATTCCATCGGTATTTGGATGCAATATCAATATTTGCATCTGCTAAATTCTCTAAGTAATTTGTGATTGTTTTAAAATCTATTCTAGGCATTTGGTTGGGCTTTTAATTGTTCTTCAAATTCACTTAAAAAAACATAAATATTCGTACTGATGGTTTCTTGATGCGTTCCGAATTTCTTGCCAGACAGATGCAATGCTAATTTTCCAAAACCACTAGAATTTGGCACTTTAGGGTTTTTTGATGTTGATTTCGGAAATACAATTGGAAATTGCGCATATAAATGTTCACGGCAACCTTGATAAGTTACTAATGTTGCATAAAATCTATTTTTATCAATTTTAGATAGTGCTTTTGCATCACTTTCTAAAGTGGTTTTATCAAATAAAACACGCTTGCCGTCCTTACCTTTAATACGATACAAAACAGCCGTTAAATAATGAAGGAATTCTATATTTTGCGTTCGCATCCATCCTAAATATAAATCTTCAGTATGCGAAAATTCATCAACCGTTAAATTGTTAATGCGATCACCAGGAGCGTAGAGAGTTTTACCTTTCACCTTAAATGATTTTATAAAATTGGCTCGTTTTTGATTTTCATAAATAAAAGAATAATGCTTCTTCAATTCTGATAAACTAACATTTCTTAAAATAAGACGTGCTGTTTTCTTTTTTAGGAAATTCCACCATCGGATATTTAAAAGTGTAAAAAATATCCTAACATCAGTTAATTCACCTTGATTTCCATACATAATACCTGCTATTTTCTTTAATTGATAATCCGATAATTCATTCCAAGATGTTGGAATATTTATAGTTTTTTTCATATTTAACACATTAAACAAGCACTCCACAATATTACACCGCCCCCCAGCTTTATTAAATATTGCTTCATGCTTGTTTTATTTTTCAATCACAGTAACTTTCCCCGTGCCGCATTTAGATTTTTGTGTAAAATTAAACCGCCGTTCGCCAAGTCGTAAATTTAATAGCCATTTTATCCTTTTTCGCTTGGTTTTATGCTTCAGTAGAATAATATTATTTTGATATTTCTTATCGTTTACAGTAACATTCAGGCTATCGTTATTATAATTTACGGTGCCTTTTATCGACAAACATTCAGAACTGTCTTTCCATTTTAGCGTTGCAGGAATATCTTTTCTAATTGATGAAACTAAACCGCTAACATCCATTTTCTTTTTTACTGAATCTACATATTTTTGTTGTTGATAATATAAATTCTGAATGCGTTTTTTGCGGATGTTCGTCTTGCTTAATAATTCGGATAGTTCTTTATTTTGATTAATTAATTCTTCTAATTCATTTTGATTTTTAACTTTAAAAACAGCAACTTTTAAGGAGTCTATTTTTAAAGCACTCGTATAATTATCTGCAATTCTTTCATTATCTTTTAAAAGCTCGATGTTTTGCTTTTGCAGTAAAATAACATAACCAATAACAACTGCTACTGACGCATATTTAATGAAATTAGAATTAAGTAAACTGAGTATCTGCATCATATCAAATATTCTTTAGGATTAATTAAAACACCATCTTTATACATTTCTACGTGCAAGTGATTAAGCATTAAAGATTGCCCTTTTTTCTTGTTTCTATTGTGATATTTAGCCACATTTTCGGCATATCCAACACGTTGCCCTGCACAAACTACATCCCCTACTTTTACACAAGATTCCAAGTAACAAAGTCTTATTCTGAATAAATCGTTGGTAACTTCTACATATCGCAAATGTGATGATTTCGGCGAGCTGTACATATAGCCAACTTTTGTAACTGTTCCGTAAATCATGGAAGTAATACTTTCGCCAGGAACGGAAAGAATATCGTGTCCTCGATGGTATCGTCTTTTTCCATTTCGCCAGCCTCTTTTGGCGCCAAAATGCCCAAATCCTGTTGGGTCGTTTCCTCTGTCTATTATTTTTTTTAGTGGTGCGTGCATTTTATTCTTCAATTTTCAATTTGGTTTTTATATAAATAGAGATAAATGCAATTACCTGTTGTATTTCCGTCAATATATCCTTTGCAAATACTCCAGATATAGAGCAAGCAACGAATATTACTTCATCTGTAGCGTTCAGGTAGTTTCGCATGATTACTCCGACGCAAAATCCTATAAATGCTGATATGAATAATACTCCTAAGAACGTAACGAAACTCATCGTGTTTCTTATCCGATGAACAATTGCACCAATTAATCCGCCAATAACATATCCGCTATATTTATTAACCATATTTATTAATTCTTCCTTCATTTTTATTTTATTTATTTCTTTTGATGATTTTATTACTGTTTTAGTATGTATTTTGTATGTGCGGGTTTTAACCAATCCCAGGCGATAAGCTGTGGCGCTACGCCGTTTAAAATATTTAATTGATTTTGGTTTACGTAGATTGTTGTTAGGGTTGGGTTATTGGTGCAACTGAGATGAGTCAACTTAACATTTTTACTTACATCTAATGTTGTTAGTCTATTGTTGAAGCAAATCAACTGACGCAGTTTAACATTTTTACTTACATCCAACACCTTTAATTGGTTATTTGCGCAATGTATATAAATCAACTCATCATTTTTACTTACATCTAATTCTGTTAGTCTATTGTTGAAGCAATATAAATTCTCCAGACTAATACTTCTACTAACATCTAATGCCGTTAATTGGATTCTGTTGCAATAGAATTTAGTCAAACCCCGACTAGAGGTAACAACAACAGTTTCACTTCCTGTATTTCCGCTAAAATCAATTATTAGTATCCCTACTCCGTTTTGAGTAACCTCCTGAGTATGAAGCTTACCCAAAACACTCCACTTAACAAGTCTTTGACTTTTATCTTTAGAAACCTTCCAATCACTCGCATTACTCGTAGTAACCATCGTAATTTCTTGCCCCCCATATCTTCTTGAACTTGCCATTCCCATAATTACGCTCTAATTAATTGACCGCAAACGAAATACTCATTTGCTCCTGTTTTGGTTATTTCAATCATTGAATTTTGCCCATCAAATTCGAGCGTATCGTTTATATTGCACAATTCAGTTGCCGTTCCTGACGTAGCTACTTTACACGTTCCTGTTCCTTTATATAAATATTTAGCTGTGTCGCCAATTCGTGGGAATGATGCGGTGTTTAGGATTATTTGTGCATTTGCGTTTGATAGTGGTACGACACTACCAACATCAGAAGCTTTTGCCGTGTAGCTTGTTATTGTTGATATTGGTGCAACGGTTTGTTTTGGTAAGTTTCCTTCGTGATAAACGTCTTTATCGCCTACTTTAAAGCCACCTAAACTTGACGTTACGCCATAAAAATCAACATCTTTATCGTTTTTGATTCGAACAGCTAAACCACCTCTGATATAATCATAAATAAACATACCTAGATTGTCCGCGGTAAAGCCAAACTTACTAGATCCTGTTTTCTCAATAAAAAGTCTTGAATTTTCAAGTGTGACATCTCCTTTAACTCTTCCACCTGACAGTTTTAAGAAGGTATTAAAAATACCAATATTCGCCTGGGCCATTTTTTTTTGGTTTGGCGTTAAATTTTGAGAAATGACGTAGCTAACTTTATTAGCGATTGATGAAATTAAAGCATTATCTGCCGTGGTCATTTCCGCTAATAACTCCTGTATTGAATTAATTTCAACGTCAGGATTATTAAGCAGCATTTGAACAACCTCATTCATTGATGTTAG
>NZ_OENE01000035.1:0-37503 GCF_900239495.1 Tenacibaculum finnmarkense genomovar ulcerans | reverse complement strand
ATTGGCGTAAAAAGCAGGTAATTCACCATTAAGTGTAGCGGCATCTACATTTAACTTATCGACATCTGATTTTTGTAGATTATCTTCGTTAAATATCTTTTTAAAACCAGTAGCTACACCATTGTCGTCATAACCTTGATGATACAATGTATTAGAACGTGTATCTTTCCACAATGTAAATGCACGAAGTTTTAAATTCTGACTGCCCTCTGTTTTCGATCCGAAAAAAAAGTGAACAGATGACCCATATTGATAAGGATAGCCTGTTGACCCAGTAGAGTTGATTGAAAGTGATATCCCTGAGCCTTTTAATTCTGGAAATAAAGCTTTTCCTGTTTTTGGCTCCAATAACTTTTGACTACTTATAAACGCCCCATTTTCTTCATTTTTTAGCTGATAAATATCATCGTGGTTGTGGTCTTTTTTTGCGTAATATTCAGGCGGATGGTTGCCAAGCTTATGAGCGTTTTTTGCGGTTTGGTTTATACCGAGTTTAGCGTTTAAAAACTGATCTATTTGATGAATTCGATAATACCTGTCGTCGTGATTGTGGTCGGTGTAATTTGATTCCAACGAACTTAATATGCTTTTGTTGAGCACAAGTAATTCACGTAGATAAACATCATTCGCTATCAAAATTCGCATATTAGTTCGCAAACCCGCACCTTTACCGTCATTCGGCGCAATTCCTGTATTAATTCTTTCTGTAAACGCCATTATCTAATCTATATCACAGGTTATATCTTCTCTGTCGCAGGTAATTATCTCTGAGTCTGTTTTAAAAAAAGAAGTTATTTTTTTTTTTGCATTTTGATAAAATTCACTAAAAATCCGTATCATATTATTTTAATTATATATCAAATATCGAGTTACTTCAATCTTTAAAATAGGACAGTGTTTTAAAAGCCCACGATTCCTTTTGTAACAGTTATTTTTAAATTATTTCTGACGGGTTTAATTTTGAACTCAGGAAAAAGAGTAGGATTTTTAAGAATAATCTCTTTCGCCATTATCAAATACTCTTCGCCTGCCACTTTTTTATTTCTTTTCGTTCGAACTAAAAAGTCATTTACTTTTAGATTGACATTTGTTACCGATTTTTCGTAAGGCAGCACGTCGAATTTCATGTGCATTCCTCGTGCGTCTAAGATAAACATCCCGTTATCTACTGTTTTCATAACCGTAAATGCTACAATTGCTTGCTGCAAATATTCTTTTACTTCTTTTCGCTCCTGGATAGTTTGATTGCTTTTCAAATTATCTAACAATTCGCTACCTATTACAGCTTTTATAAACTGATCTTCAACAATTCGAATAGTAGGCATCATCGCTACAAAAGTTTGACGGCTATTAAAAATGTAGTACCATTTATTAAATATGCTCGTTTTATTAACCAACAACTCTTTGTAAACTGTGTAATAATCAGAATTGAACCAATCGAGGAATTTATCCGCAGATTGCTCCATGTAATCTAATAAATCATCTAAAGCTTCATGCCCAGACTTTTTAAAAGACCGTTGCAATTCTTTAAATTGTTTATCGGAAGCTTGTTTTGTGTTTTCCGAATCGACGACAAAAAAACCGGCATCTGAGGCTTGAACTGCACCAATAGGTAAGTACAAATAATAACCAAAATTGGCAACAACCTCTCTAGCCAGTACCTGCGCCTCTATTAATATCGGGTCTGTTTGGGTTTGTTCAAAAACAGCTATCTGAGCTGTTCCGATTAGTGGTTTTAAAAAATTACGGGTTGCTTTTCGTAAATAAGGACTTAGATTTTCAATATTCACAGAACCATTTACAGATATATGTTCACGGAGTTGATCGGTTGTTTGTACTATCATACTTGCGCTGCTTTTTGTGTTCCTGTTGGGTTTTTGTCTAAAGTTGTTAATTCCGTATCTTCAAATGCACCTATTAACTGTGGGTCCCATCCGTTATAATCTTGTATAAATTCGAAAATCTCTAAAGTAGTTTCACGATTCGGCTTCATTAATGCCGATAAAATAAACCAAGCTTCTCTTTTGTCTGATCCGGAACCTGCACCAAGACCTCCAGGAATACCCGCCCCAATTAATGACGGATCAACTCCTGCAGCTGTTAATGCTGCCTGAATACCTGCGGCGGTGTCATCTAAGTAAGCGCCATCTTTGTTTGAGTTCCCTATTTCGGTAATTTTTAAACCTGGTTGCGGCGTGCCATTATCGTCTTTGTAAATCATTGACATTACTGATTTACCACCGTTCTCCACGCCTCGCAAAGCTTTATCTAAACCTTGCACGAAGTCGGTTCTAACACTTTCACGTTTTTCTGGAGTAAATGACTGCCAGTCCTCTTTATATTGACGCTCGAAATACTCTTCGTAAACCTCTATGTGGTAGTTGATGTTTACTTTATCTTCCAAAAACGCTTTTTTGTACTTCGGAATGGAGTTGATTATGTCTAGCCAACCACTACTTTCGATTGATTGCCACTCCGGGTCTGGGTAGTACCCGTTGTTAATTAACGGATAACCAACGGTTCTAATAAAATTATGAATGTTATTTGCTTTGCAATACTCTTTTACTTCAATGGCTGACAAATCACTATCCATTAAAGGTATTATATCGACATATTTAGATGCGACTTCAACGCCTTCCGCCCATTTTGAAGAAACATATACGTTGTTTATTTTGCGATTTTCTTCGCTCATTATTTCAAAACGAGAATCAGCAGTGAACTGCCTTTTTACCTTGTTAATCGTATTAAAATCATTTGATAACACGTATTCAGGAAACGCTAATTCCCAGTATTCCAAGTCAGCAATAATTTCTTTAAAAAACCGCTTCATATTATTGCGTTTAAAAAACGCATGAACATCCTTTAATTCATGCAAGCATTGATGCTGAATTACTCTTTTACCTTTTTCGGTGGTTTCTTTTACGATTATAAAACCAGAACCATAGTGAGCTTTTCGGTTAACTCTTAACCCTGAACGAAGCGACCCGGCAGGTTTTGTTTTTTTTGTTAATTTCTGCGGAAAGTCATTATTAGGCCCCCACGAAGCTACTTTTCCTGCCGCATTTTCAGACTCAACAATAACACTTGTTACCGTAGCGTCTGCTGTTTTTTTCGAAAACGAAACCACCGCTTTTTTACTCCCCCCTGCTATTGCAAAATCTCCTTGAAATATTACACTCATGTTTAATATATTACGTTTTGACCGTTAATTGAAATTATCAATCTGATGTGAATCTTTTTAATTTCTCCGTTTTGCAGCTCTAAATTTCGAGTTCTATTTACAAAGTGATCTGGCTGCTTTTTTATTTTTTCCGCAGATTGAACTGCTTTTATTAATGAAGCTTTTGTTGATTTCCCGATTTTCGGCCTTAATCTTTTAACCTGAGTATAATTATATAAATGACCCCCTGTTTTAGAATTTCGCTGCAAGGACCTGAAAGTAATATCAAAAGGAAACGCATTTCCTTCCTTATCTTTTTGGTCCATAATAGCAAGCGCTTGTTTTAATGATATTTCTTTCATAATGCTAAATACACACAATAGCGACTTTTAAAATAGGACAGCTATTTTTTTCGCAGTTTTAGTCTCGTAAAAAGATGTATTTACATCAAAAACACACTATTTTGAATCGTTTACGGATAAAAACAGTGTGTTTTAGGTGTTTTTTTACGCGATAATCTCATTCTTAAAAACGAAAACAAGCTGAAACACCTATAAAACCTAAGAAGTCAATTCTTGTTTTTTATTTAAAAATCTCTTTAAAAGCTTTTCTTCTCGCCCCGTCCTTTGAATATTGACAATTACCGTTTTTGAAAACAGCGATATATGAAAATCTACCTGGTATTTTAAAGCGTGGTCTGCAATCTCCAATATTCTCTTTCAGGTTTCAACAAATCTTTGTACAATGAATACAATGGTATATCAAACGCATCTGGCAAGTGCGTGGTGTGCTCCTGCTTCATGCTCGAATTTCGCTCATCTTTCTTTACTTTCTGAATACCGTTCTTACCTTCTGATGCTTCCGAACGTTCCAATCCTATAATTAAATCAGGGTTGTTTTGCTCGTTGATTTCAATGGTTGGGTATCGCGAACTAGTAGCCTTCAACATCATATTGATTAATATATACTTATCGTTGTGCGGTGCTACAGGTTTACGCTTACTCTTATCATAAACAGCCCACCCTTTGTTCTGAAGTAATCGAACTAATACATCACCATAAGTCTCATTAGTTCCTCGTTTTACCTTGGCATTACCATCGTGGCCATAATACAAATGCACTACCTTATTTGATAAAGGCGCGTAATACTCAACGAAATCATTAATCAGATCCTCCAAATCTCTTGATTCCGACGACTGACTTGCCCAGAACGATTTTAGAACACGGTATTTGTTTGGGAGTTTTTGGCTAATAACAGCTGAAATAAATGTACCCCAATCAATTGATATTATCAATGGCTTTGAATTATCTATGTCATTATCTTGCTTACAATTAAAAGAAGCTTTTGTATATTCATTTGTAATCCCTTCTAAATATTCATTATCATAATCCGTGTAATAATGCTTCTTAGCGTTTAACTGAGGGTAAAAACCATTTAATATCTCGTTAGGTCTTATGTTTAATATCTCAGCATTATATATTAAATCTGATGGCGATTCGTTTTTCATCTCCTCGAACCATTCCGCCCGTAAATTCAATTTATTAATTAACGCCGATGCTTTTATAAATGCGTATTTTTTAGGGTTTTTACGCGCCACATCTTCCATGTCCGTAAACCATTTACCTTTCTTTGTTATTGGCGTTGACGATGCGTACACTTCAATTCCTAACATTGAACATTTTTCAAATCGTGCTTCCTTTGCTCGATTGGTTGTTTTTACATTATTGTATAATTTAATAGGATCTAATAATGCGGCTTCATCGGACACGATGCCGAAGGAATTTAAACCACGGCCACTTTCAGGATTATCTAAAGAAACTAACTGAAAAGTAGCGCCATTACTGAAATGAATAATATTACCCCATTTATTCGGCGCGTAAATAGGTTCAGCAAATCCTAACGACGCTCCATTTTTACCAACAACATAATCGACACCTTCGTATAGGCCTAAAAGAGCTAATCCTTTTTTGGTAGAAGGCAATGTTCTTGATAAGATTTGCTGATATGTTGATCCAATTAACGCAAAAGAAGCGCCTGGCATTTGCTTTACCATTTCCTTTATAAAGAATGCCAGAATAAATGATTTACCAGTACCACGCCCCCATTCTAAATATATTTTTGTTTTTCCTGATACTGTTACTGCGATAACCGCCGCTAATTGCGCGGCGTTTAAAATTATCTTTAAAAACTTATTCATCGGTTATATCTTCATGATTTACATCTTCAACTTCTAAAGTGTTAAAATCTAAAACACCCGTTTTTAAATGATTCTTGATTGCTTGCTCAACAGCGTTTTCAACAGTAAGCTTAACAGGTTTATTTTCAAGTTTCTCAGGGTTAAAAGACTGACTATCTTCAAACGGCATAGATTCTCGCATTTCAGCTAAAAAACCTTTAGCAGCTTTAAAATCTTTCGCTTCCATTGATTTATTGTACGCATTTAAAGCATATTCATAATGAATTGCCATCCTTCCTGTTCTGTCAGCATTAATAATACTTCCGTATAGTTTTTCGGAATTTTGAACATCTCTAAATGCCTGCGCCCTGGATAGTTTTTCCTCTTTGTAAACCTCCTGTAGTTTTTCCGCCGCTTTTGTTGGTGTGTTCCCTTCTAGCCTCAAAGTCCACGCAGCAAGCCAACGATTTTTAATAGTTATCTGTTTAGTTGTTAATTCGTATTTTTCGGGGTTTTTATAAAAAGCAAATATTTTATCAAAAGAAGAATCTCGCCCCTTTTTTAATTGCAGACCATTTTCCATCTAACTATTTTTTGGTTGATTAATTAATTCATTTAAAACTTGTAGATCTAACTGGTGTTCGAGCAGCTTACTTTTAGCTTTACCGAGTGAAATCTTTTTTTTGGTAGCTACGGCTATTGTTTGTTTTTTTGAAACATCAATAGTGAGGTTGGCTACTTTTGTCTGGTATCTTGAAACTGCTACTCTTTTATTGTTGCGTGCCTGAAGTAATTGCGCGGCGTTTAAATCAGTGTAGTTTCTTGGCGTAATATTTAATATTACTTTGTGAGTTACGTAATGATCTAAAACACGTTGCGCAGTGTCAATAGCATCAAATAAATGCTCAATCTCCAAACACAACGTCAACGCAATACCTTCTTCTGAAGCATGCAGGCTGTTTAGTTTCAATTTTAAAGAAATTGCTTTTTGAAAATCATTCCGTTGTTTAATCGATAACGGGTGTAGCTCGATAGCTAATTGATTTAACCGATAGAAGCCACGGGTAGTTTTGTGTTTTTCTGGAGGTTTTTTATTTATGATTTGCGGTATTTTCTTTTCAGGAACCGCAATTGTTTCAATTTCAGTATCTGTAAATTTCCGTAATTCATGTTTTAATTTCTCTAAATTATAAACACTTTCTTTTCTGGTAAATAAACGCGCTAAGTTTGTATTATGACCTTTTTTTGAAATATATAATAAAACACCTTCGCTGTAATTACAGCCCTCTTTAAACCATTTTTCTATTTTCATAGTGTAAAAATGGTAATTGTCAATATGTTAAAATAGGACACAAAAAAACCACTCATAATAGAGTGGTTTTTTATTTTAAAATATTTACTTATAACATTAATTTACAGGTTGTTTATCTATATCACCTTTATAAATAGGGGCATCGTACATCTGTTTATCCGTGAATACAAATGTAGTTGTGTTTTCACCCTCACTAGCTTGCTCGATTTTCGAACTAGACTCGGTAAGTTTTGCAGCGTATTTTGCTGACCCTACTTGACGCATATTTCCGCTACCGAATTCCGGGACACATACGATTAATTCACGTCCTTTTAATTGACGTTTTGCGCCTAGTAATTCAGGTTTAGAGCCTAATAATTGCAACGTTAACTTATTCTCCTGAACAGGTGATTTTGTTGGGTCGCCAATTTGATTAGTCTCTAAACCGACTGTTTGCTCAATTGCTTTATACTGGGTAAAACCACAGCCTGTTTTAAAGACATGGCTTTCCGTGATCGTTACTAAATCTTCCAATTTAACAGCTGCATCTGGTCCGCATCTTTTTTTAGGCGCATTTACAGTTTCGAAATCCTCTAGAAAAGCAATGAAAACTTCAGTATGTGAAAATGCTCCTGAAACTTCACAACCTGTCGGACCACCGATTGATTCTATTTTAATTTTACTCATCTTCTAACTGCTTTAAGTGAATAAATTTAGCTTTAATTAAAGCTTCCATTAATTCAACATTAGTATTAACCTCTTTTGAAATATGCTTTTCGCCCTGAAATCTAAAAGATGGAACTTTTAACTCGTAAGAAATCCCTTTCTTTGACTTGTAAAGCAACAAATCAACAGGAACTTTTTTTGTATTTTTCTGAATCTCAGCTTTTAAATCATCTTCTAATCCTAAAATTATTTCGTTTGCTTCCGCTAGATTTTCCGTTAAAATAGGGTGTTCCGCCACTTTAATTAAATCAACTATTTCTTTTTCTGTAGCATTTTCAGGAACTTCAATTTGAAGTTCCTGAGCTTTTGCTATTAATGTATTATCTGTACTCATTTTTTAAATTCTTTTTTAAGAGATTAAACAGTTGGTTTGTAAGCATAAACCAATTCGTTAAACAAGAACCCTAAACCTTCACGCCAATCAGCTAAAACATCAACAGTTCTTTTAGCAGATTCAACTCTGATAGGATTCATTTGTTTTTTCGGTCGAATATGCACGAAGTTCTTTGTAGGTGTAGCAAAGATAAGACCCGTACCTGCTAATGAAGGCATTGGTGCCCAATTCACATTCTCGTAGTCATCAATTCTTTTAGCGTTTTTGTCTGAGTAGTTAGCATTTGCACCTAAAGTATCTCTACGATCTTTAAAGTACCATCTTGCTATTTTCGGATCACAACCTAAAGTCATTGGTTTATTCAATAACTTTTCATCGATATTTTCCATAAACTCTTCAATCCCATCAAAAGCAGTGCTTCTTGAAAAAGAAGTTGACAATGCTACTGCGTTAATTAAGCTATGCGCTGTTTTCGTCCCAGCAATACCGTCATCAATCAACTTTTCAATACCATCCATAGTGTCTTTTGCAGATCCAGGAACACCTTTTACAGGTTCTTTATAAACACCTTTACCGTAGGCTTGGTTCTCCAAATCCTCTTTTTGCTGCTCTAAAACATATACTTCAATAAACCATTTAGCAAAAGGCCATTTACTTCGGTCAGCTTCGGCTATTTGTGTCATAAAACCAAGGTAAGACTCTTCTAAAATATCTGGTTGAAAGCCAGAATCTATTTTGATTTTAAACGTAGGGATATCATTTGGCTTAAAGGTAACCCCACCTTTAGCAGTGAAATCACCTTGCCACGGCTGAATAAGCTCGTCCATATATGCCTGTGGCGCCCTGTAAATAGTAGCATCAGAAATAATAGGTGTTGCGTAGCCTGTAGTAACTGTTGGTTGCTTCTGTAAACGAATTAACTCACTAATTTTTCCTTGACCTGGGATGTAATGTGCTCCGTAAGAAGTCACAATATCCGTAACAGTAATAGTATCTGACATTATTAAATATTTTTTAAGATTGATTCTAATTTATTCCCTACAGGGTCTGCAATACTTTCACCCCCACCTAAATTCAACAAATGCGTTGTTCCTTTTCCGCCATCATTAGCACCATACTTAGCAACTAAATTGCTCAAAGCGATAACACCAGCTTCATTTGTCATGGTTGCAGCGTTTTCAACTCCTGCTGTTTTTAAAGCATTCTGAACGGCATTTGTTACTGAAGTATTATCACTTGTTAAGGTTGTGATTTTAGCAGTTGCAGCAATCACTTCATCTTTTGCAGTGGTTGCTTCATTTTTAAATTTTGAAACTTCGGCATCATTTGCTGATAGCTTGTTTTCTATAGCCGTCGCCTGGTCATCTGTTAATAAGATTCCAGTTTCATTTTTTGCATCACTGAAATTCGCGCCTATTACCGCTTCAATCAATGGCGTTTTTAAATTGCTCATTGTATTTTGATTTGATTTGTTATTATTTGTAGTGGTCATTGATAGTATTTTATCAATAGCTGATTGAAATGTTCCTATTTCATCAATTAATCCCTCTTGTAGTGATTCTTCGGGGTTAAAAACATCTCCTTTTAATGCTTTTTCTGAAACGTGAGATCTGTATGCTTTGACGTCATCATGAAATTGCTTTGCAAGCGGATTCAAGAACTTAGTAATTAGAGGTTTAGAATCTCCATCCTTAAGAGCTCTACTTTGTAAGTTCTTTTCAGGCGACAAGTCAGAATAAATCTCTTCTATAGTTGCCCCTTTATTAATAAGAACACCCTCCATGTCAACCTTCTTAATCATCGAACCTATGCAACCTATAAAATCAGCATGTTTATTTGCTGTTATAAAACCAGTCGCTGACGCAGCATAATAAGCCGCAGACCCAATGGTATCATTGGTGTAAGTTCCTGTAGGTTTTGGGTAATTATGTAAGTATTCAGCAAATTCAGAACAACCAGACGCTTGACCACCACCTGAGTTAATATAAAGTAACACTCCTTTTATAGCATTGTCATTTTTCCAAGCATCCATTTGCTTCATAATAGACTGTGTACCTCGCGGTCCACATTCTTGATTGTACTTAAATATTGGATGGTGCATTTTTACAACAGCTACGGATCCGTCGCTATTTTTTTGTGGAGTATCTGATATTTCTCCAGAATTAGATGCGAACTGGTATGTTGTATCGGAAAGCTTAGCCGTTGCTTGCTGAGTACTATTTATAATATTAAATAAAAAAGGGTACAATGATGATTCGCTGCTACCAGCAAACATCCAGTTCGTATTAAGTAAGGAGTATAAATTATTTGAATTCATATTTGTAACGTGCTTTTGTGATTAGCACGTTACAAACATAATTTTACAGGCTGTTTTAAAATAGGACAGCTATTTTGAAGTGTTACTATCTGTTGATGAATACAGGTTTCTGAGGTGTTTTACTTGATACTTTAATACGGATCAAACTACCATCTTCTAGTTTTTTTCCGTTCACAAAATGGTAAGAAAAATCTAACGGGAATAACTTAGATCCGTATATCTTTTCTTGACCGTAATGTTTCGTTCCGATAAGTAGAACTTTATTAGTTATGAATTTGTTAAAGTAAATATCTATTTCTACTAACTGAACTCTTAACTCAAACTCAGCTATTACCGTATAAATAGTACCAGACTTTGTTTTTTTAGGTGTTTCTGATATTTTAATATTTTCAGTCACAGGCATAATGTCTAAACCTGTATCAGTATCCGAAATAATAAGTTCGTTCGAATTAGTATTTGTTAGGATGTGCGGGCAGTAGATTACTTCATTAACAGGTATGATTTGAACATTATACCATCCACCTACCTGTTCTAAATTATCAATAATAGTTGTATTCATATATCTCATTTTAGGACAGAATAATTATTTCATAAAAGTGTCCGAGTCTGCACGCCTTTATTTACAAGGCGTGCAGACGTTTTGTTTTTTGACGTTTTGCGAACTTGTCCACTTATGACATTCGTGACATCGCTCGATATACTGAGTCAGCACTAATTTCATCTTCAGTTATTTGATGATGCTCCAAAAATTGACGAATAGCCAAAATTCTGTTCTGTTTGTTTATGGATTCATATTTCTCATTTATCACTTTAAGATCCTGCCCTATCGAAATGTTGATGTATGAATCAAGATCATTATAGAATATCTTACGGATCCGTTCAGCTAGTTTTTTAAGCTTTACGAAAGAAATGTCAAAACCAACATTCTGAACAATTGCACCTGGCACCTGCAATTGATACGTTGTATGGTGTGGTAATTGTATTTGTTCTTTTTTGTAATTTCGATCTAAGATGTCAATCACAACACCTCCTAACAAGGTAGATTCTTTTACCGTATGCTTTTCGCCGTATTTCTGTGTTAAATATTTCTTTAAATACGGTTTAATTGGGATTTCAAGTGTAATCATTTGAGCGATTTTTTAAAGCGTAAGGTACTGACTTACTTATATTTTAACAACTTTCTTGCTGTAATTAACTCCCGACAATAGCTTTTTATAAATTATTTTAATTTGTTTTTTTTGGTCGATCACTTCAAAATAAATAACGCCTGATTTCTTTAACGCAGCTACTTCTTTTTGTAAAGAAATCAAAGAACCGTCAATTACGACCTCCTTCATCTCGTTTTTACGGCCAGTTTTAGTTGGCGCTGATATTTGTTTGAATATTTTTAATGTTTTTGATTTTTCCATCTTACTTGTTTTGAAAATTTAAATTGTGAATACAAATATAAAATGGGTGGGGTTTTTAAAATAGGACGCTTTTTTTTAAAAAAAACACTTTGTTGAACCTACCCCCTTATTTTCAATAAACAAAGGTCAACAAACAGCAAGATAAAGTCAACTACTTAAAAAACAGTAGGTTATAGTGTTGAACAACTACAAATAAGCGTTGAACTTGTTGAACTACCCCTTTATTTGTTGGAACGTTTTTTTTAAGGTTCAACAAGTTCAACACAAAAAACTATTTATACAACTACATAAAGCATTGATTTATAAGTATATATGATTAATAATATATATAATGTTGTACTGTTGAACTGTTGAACTAAAAACGTTGGTTTTTTACAGTCTTAAAGGTTTTTTTTGAAAAGTCTTTTTATATTAAACGCAATAAAGACCAGGAGAGCGAACTCCTGGTCTTTATTTTAGTTGATGTATTATGTACTATTACGTATATATTCGTGTTGGCAGTAATTAGAGAGACAATCGTTTAAACTCATTGAAAGTAATTTCTTTATCTTGTTCATCAGTTGAACAAAATAAAAAATAACGACCATTTTTTGCTTGAGAAATAAATACATTTCCTTGGTCTTGCTCAAATTCTATATCCTCTGGACTTAACCCTGTTAAATCTGAAACAACCTCAATACCTGTTGAGTTAAAAAACTGAATACTAAAAAATCTACCTTCTTTTAAAATCATAATTTAAGAATAAACTACCGCCAAAAAATGTATAATTAAAAACTAAGGCGGTGTTTTAGTTTTTAATCGTTAATAATAAACTACGTGCCAACAAAGTGTATGAGCGCATATTTTCCCTGCGGGAAAAATTCGCCACATACACCAGGGCGTTATAGGTAAGCATAAGTACCTAAATTAGCACTTATCTTGTATTCGCTATCTGTTATTGAGGGCATCTGTAATGGTTCGCTTTTGTAGTTGTGGAATAAGAAAGGCGTATTATCTACATAGTAAACTTTTTCTTTTAAAGAAATATTATCTTCACATCTACAACGCTCTTTAATAAATGCTTCTAATTCAACTCTGTTTTTTAATTCAAAACCTTTTCTTTTTAATCCCTCAATAACATAATCTTCAAGTTGTTTATTAAGGTCATTGGAAAGCCTACCTATAACATCGTGTATAATGTCATAATTTGGCAAATCCATATCTTCAAATTTTGGTGCTTCTATTCTAGTTAGTTTCATATCTATAAGTTTTAGTGTTTAAATCAAATTACGCATCATACACACAGCGTTAGTAACCATAATCTGCTACTATTCGCATTCTTTACAATGTTCTTTTCTTCTACCGTTTTCGTCTACGGTATAGCCATATCCGTCACAATTACCGCAAATAACGGAATTACTAACAAGGTATAACAAAAATAACTCATTGGCTAGTTCTTCATTATACCCCTCGTCTTTTGGGTAAAATTCATTTATCTTTTTTAAAAATTTTTCCTTCATAAGCGTTACATTTTGTTATACTAGAACGTTAGGCACAATTATTTCTTACACCTAAATATAGATTCAAATATATCGACTAGTCCTTGCATTACGTAGTAAATAAATACTACAAATACTACACCATAACCAGCTAATTGATCTCCGTTTTGTTGGTTTAAAAATTCAAATAAGTTTTCCATAATAAAACTGTGTTTTGGTCTTTTTTTTTAATTGAACTGTCAAGTAATATTTGACAGTTCGTTTTTTTTATTCCGCTTCTTTTTTCAAATCATCAACCATTTCAGAAACTAAGGACTTAATACCCTCCATTATTTCTAAAAGATCACTATCCATTAAGTGTTTAGTTTGTTCTAAGCTTTTAGTGATAAACTGTAATTTCGCTTCATACTTTTCTATTAATCCTTCCATTGTTTTTGGTTTACTGCTGACGTTAAAAACGAAACGCTAACAAGATTTAAAATTCATTTTTTCGTTGCACTACACAACGCTTCTTTGTTCATTTATTTCGCTAAATAAAAATTAATTGCCGCTAATATTTTATTTAGTGTTATACATTTCAGGCTCTAATATATCCCCAATTAACACCGTTTTTAATTCGATAAACCTGCATTTCAGATATACCAAATTCTTTTGCTAATCTTTTTATTGTCGATTTTCTTTTCGGATTAAAAATACGCTTTTTCAATCGCATTACTTTCGTTGCTGTTAATTTAGCGTTGATTGGTTTATGCTTAACAAACCCTCGCATTATCGCAATATATTCAGGGTTTTTGTGTTGGTGTATTTCTTTTTCTCTTTTAGTGGCCCATTTCAAATTACTGATATGATTTTCCGATTTATCATAATTAAGATGGATCACGAAAACACCATTTATGTTGTCCAGGAAGGTTTGAGCAACTAACTTATGAACATAACGCCCTGTTTGATTTCCATTCTCTTTTTTCACAGCTAAACTCCTGTAGCCGTTAGTAAATGATTCTTTTACTAAAAAAGGTTTGTTTTTACAATTTATAACCCGTCCATAAGTTGATATTATAAACTTTTCATTTTTAGAAATAGCATTATCAAATTGTATTTCTGCCCATTTTTCATTATAAAAATTTCTAGTTACCTCTTGTTTCATTTCGTAATATTTTTAGGGTTCAGTTTACATTTTCCTTTATGTGAATCTCTGGATCTCTTACTGGGACAAGCACGTTTACAATGCGGGCAAGTCTTATCAATACTGTCTAGTAAATTAGTTTGATTACCTTCTTTTACTTGGTCAGTATTTGGTCGACCATGGTCAGCACTTGGTTGACTATGGTCAGTATTTGATGAATACGGTAAAGCACTTGGTTGACCATGGTCAGTATTTGGTCGACCATGGTCGGCATCTGTTCCGTTCTTTTCCAATTCTGTTACTTGCATTTTATAAGCAACAAGGCGTTGCTCTAACGATGCTATTAACTTCTGGGTATCTGCTTTTTCAGTTTTTTCTACTTTTAAAACAAATACTTGATTTAGCCAGTAACCTATGTAAGTAACAAACCCGCAGAAAATAAGATTATTTGTAATTTCTGTTATATCTGTTTTGTGCATAATATCTACAATTACACAAAGCATCAGGAAGTCAAAAAACGCAATGGATACAATTACCCACTCTTTTTCTTCAGGAATATTAACGGCTATATTTAGCATTGCTTTTGCTACGAAATATCCAAAAAACAAAGCAGGAATTACACGCAAATAATCGTTTGGAATTAAATATTCAAAAAGCAAATAGAAAAAAGCAGCTTGTTTTATTCCGTAAAAAATATTATAACTTTGAATAGATATAGCTAACGAACGCATAGATGTAAGCGTCTTGTAAAGTGGTTTTTTTTGCTGATTTTCTCGAAATAACTTTATTTGATCTAACATTTTTTCATCTTATTTTAATATAAAGGACGCTTTTTAAACGCCCTTTATTTATCTGATTTAACTATTTATCTAGCTCGGTACTGCTCTAGTTTATCTGTTGGTAAACAGAAATGATCCTTCAGTTTTCTCGGGAAATAATCTACTCGATTACTATATATTTTTTCGTATGCCTCCCAATCTTTTAAGTTTTTAGGAAACAACTTATTACCTGCCTGAAATAGCAAGGAGACATCGTCTTCTTTGAAATCCCAGTACATTCCTATAAAGGTATTGCCTCGGTACATACCTTTTAACCATGTATCTGATTTAATTAAAAGAATCACTCGTACTTCAATCCCTAATAATTTTTCTGATATAATTTCCATCTGTGTTTTTTTAATAAATTCCTGCTTCTTCTAAGATACTTGAGTTATTACTTTCATCTTCTTCATCGTCTTCATCTTCTTTTATTTTATCAAGACAAACTATGTTATTTCGTTTCATGGCCTCGTAATCAAAAGCATAACAACTAGAACCTCCAGTTTTAAATCGTCTGGCTTTCACTAAGCCGATGAAATAGCTTCTACTTTTGAAATAATTACGTAAAGTCACTTCACCAATAGCCTGCACACCTTCTCTTTTCGTACACTCTTTGGTGTAATCTTGATGGACGGAATTCAAACGTAAATAGAGTATTTTACGCCCCTCTTTGTTTTCGTGAACTACCGTTTTCTTTTGCTTACCAATCAATTTCACACTTTCCTTTGTATCAATAGCAAATTGATAACCTTCCGCGATATGCTTGTGCTCGTGCATCCATTGGATAATACTCCAGAATTCAGAAAGGCCGTTAGAGTCTTGTATTGATTCGCTATTTTCAATAATACCAGCAACACATTGCTTGAAAATGCTTTGGTAGTTAAAAGGAAAAGTGATTCTACTTTCTAAAATTTTATAAGTGATTAGTAAAACTGCATAGTTTCCTAGAATTCGTTCTTCGTATTCTTGCTCTTTACCAGGCGCATCCATAACAGCTTTTAATTCACGAATAACTTCATTATATGTTTTGCCAATAGCATCTTCAAACAACTGCCTATGTTGAACAACTTCTAATATTAAAGAGCTTAGTCCTTGCGTGCTGGCGTTCATTAATTTCGTGAAGTTTTCACGTTGAACACTTGTTTTATTACCTAACGGAAATTGCAGACTAATTAGCCTACTTTGTAAAGAGTTATCATCTCTAGTAGGTAGATATTGACCTGCTAAATAAATCCCGCAGTTTATTTTATCCGTTTTGGTCCTGTTATCACTTGTAGCCATTCCTTTTTCTCGCCCCATTCCTTGATGAGCTCCTTTGAGTCCTTGAAACATCTTTTCATCAATAGCATTGTCATTATATTCGTCTAAAAAGACCGTTGCATTTTTAGTTCTTGATAATCGCCTAGAAAAACCAACCAATGTAGAGGTATTCAATTCTAAAGGATCTTCTTTGTAAAAGAAAAAATTCTGTAACATTTTACCAAAAGCTGATTTACCAGAACCTTTTTCACCAAACCCACCTAATAATGGAAAGAAATCATAATTCGTCAAAAATAAATCTCTAAATAACACAGCGAAATTGAATAGAATGCCAACCCTTCCTTTTTCTTCAAACACCGTTAAAAATTGTTGCATCCATTCTTGTAAGGTGATTGTTGCTTTTCTATAGATAAATTTTCTATCATTTTCGTACGGATCATCACCATCTTGATTTTTAACGTGCATTGCCGAATATGCAGGAGAATAATAGTAATCAACCTTTTCGTTAAATTCTTCATCTTCATCAGATGTATCAACGCCTTCTAAATGAATAATTCCGTATTTGTTTACTTCTTGAAATTTATCTTGCCAGTAAACACCATTGGCAAACGCGAAAAACCCTTTGCTGTTCCACCCCATATTTTGGAGTTCTAAAGCAGTGTTAAATTCTCGCAAAACTTTTTGCGCCAATAATTCAAACTGTGCAACTGTTGAACCATTAATAAATATATAATATCCTAAATTTACGAGTCGCTTTTTGAAATCTGTAAAGTTTATAAATGAGTCAGACTCAAAATCAACTAATTCCTTTTTATTATAGATATTAATAACCTCACAAAGTCGCTTGTTTTCTTTGCGCCCTTTTATGTGAAACAATGGTGTTAATTTGAATTGTGTGCCCTGGAAAAATCCGTCACCTTTTGTAAAATGGTAGGTATTACCGATAACACAAAAACGATCTTGTAAAAACTGTGCCTGATCTGCTCCTTCTGGTAAACCTAAAGTATCTTTTGAAATCCCTTTTCCTCCAGACGCTTTTTCAATTTTATTTTGCTTTTCAATTCTTAATTCACTCAGTAAGCTTTTAAAAACTTGCTGTTTTTGATTTAACAGTTTTGCTGCGTGTTTTAAATAACTTTCTTGAACAACTTCGCTGGTTATTTTAAATAATAATTCAGCAATTTTTTTAATAGCATGCTCCTTTTTATAAGGATCTTCTTTGTCGTATTTGTTCAATTCAACAGCGACTTCTTTTTGCAGACGTATAATTTCCTTCTTAACGTTCGCATTCTTTTTAATAGCATCTTTAAGCTCTTTATCTTTTAGAGTCTTAAGTTTTTCCATAGACACTTTTTCTTTTGATAAACCTAAAACAGCAGTCTTTAAACCTAAATCTAAATTGGTTTTTAATAAAATATATTCTTCAGAAAGAAGGTCTAAATTTTTAACGCGCCACTCAAAAGCATCTACTCTATTATCTTTAATAAAAGTAGGCATATCAATTTGCCCTCTGGCGCAATCATCAGGATCAGTTCCGTTAGGTAATGGAACTATCGACACTCGAAAGCCATGCTTTAATAATATTTCTAAATCTCGTTCCGAAGCTTTTACACCGGCTTTGTCTCCATCTCTAAATAAAATAATATGTTCACAAAGACGCTTTAATTTTTTAGCTTGTATTTCTGTTAAAGCTGTTCCGCAGGTTGCGACTGTTTGCGAACATCCTTTCTGGTGCATAGTAATTACATCTGTATATCCTTCAGATATAATTGCAAAACCACTTTTCGCAATACTTCTTTTGGCTAATCGAAATCCGTATAATTCTTCTGATTTATTGTATATTTCTGTTTCAGGACCATTTAAATACTTTGCATATTTTTCAAAAGATTCACCATTTTGTCTGCGCCCTCCAAATGAAATAGTTTCACCATTTTTATTGGTTATAGGGAACATAATTCGTTCCTTATAAAAATCATACGATTTATTATTATCAGCTTTAGAAACACCTATTTTAATGCCTTCAGCAAGTTTTGCATTATCAATTAACGCCTTTGTTACTTCGTTGTTTTTGTGAGCAAAACCAATATTAAACTCTAAAATAGTTCCATCATTGTACCCTAAATTCGCAATGTGTTTTTTCGCCCAATGAGTCTCTGGTAATTCTCTAAAATTTTGATGATATTTCTTAGCAATATTCGTTGTTAATGTCGTTAGCGAAAGTGTTTCTTTTTTCGCTCGAATTACTTCTGGTGATTGAATTTCCTCATCTAAAATAATATTACAAATACCCGCTATAATTTTAACAGCTTCAATAAAATCACATTTTTCATATTCCATTACGAATGTAATTCCGTCACCGCTTATCCCTGATCCGAAATCTTTAAAAATCTCTTTTGATGGTGATACTGATAAACTGGCTGTTTTTTCATCTTTAAATGGTGACTTGCAAAAATAATTCGCTCCTTGTTTCTTTAAGTCACTGCAAAAACTACCGACTACAGTAACAATATCTGCTTCACGAACTCTATCTATCGATTGTTTGGTGTACATAATTTATTTTTCTTTACTAATTCAATATACTCTTTAAGAGTAAGTGCTTTTTTTGATGGTGGTGGTGGTGTTTCCAGATTTTCTAATATTTCCTGTAAATACCTATCCGCTTTTCTTTTAATTCCCGCAGTAATATATTTACTTGAACGGTTTGCTTGAGATATATTCAATTCCTTTTGTAACTGTAATCTCATTTGCTCTTTTGGAGTCAATTTCCTGCAATCTTTTTGGATTTTTTTCATTTAACAATATTCTTAACTTTGTTATTTCGTAGGTGTACTTGCTATTTAAAAGAGCAAGGGCGAAATCTGTATACTCCTCTTTGTTAGCCGTTAAAGCTTCTTGCTGTTGATAATATCTAATTAAATTAACGGCAATCCTGTTTTCTGTTTTCATTTTTTTTAGGCAATTATTTTGTGTGTAAACGCCAGTTTGAACAGCTCCATCTTGCTATGGACACAAAGCGCTTTAAATAAATTCGCTTTGTGAAAATCAAACGTTTTATGTGAAATACCTAAAACATCTGCAATAGCTTTGTCTGGAGCATTTTCGCCGATTAAATCCATAATAATAATTTGGCGGGGCGTTAACACATGATCGTTTATGTTTATGTTTTTCGAGTTCCACAAAAGAGACGGGCAATTTTGTTGGTCTCTAAAATTTTCTGAAGTTGAAAGTTTACCATCTTTTATATCAGGAACACTGTCTAAATCTCCCCACATATAGTAGGTGAATAGCTCAATTTGCCGATGTAGATCTTCGGTAACTTTTGACAAAAATTCTACTGCTTTAAAATCAGCTAAGTATGCTGATTTTAATAATTTGAAAAATTTAATAGGTAAATCTGTGAAGTATTGCGTGTGTCCGTTTCGGATCCACAAAACTCTTTTGGTGTCTCGAATGCCTACAAACTCGATGTTATTATCGTTTGGCATTACTCCAGCAATTTGTGGAGTTGTTGAAAATATTGTATTTTTGTTGCTGTTAATCATCTTGATATCCTTTTAAGTGTTAATATTTTTAAGAATCCGTAGCTACAACTACGGATTTTCTTGTTTTTATGCCATTCGCTATGGCGCTTGTTATCCTTTCTTTTAAATAACTAGACTTTGATAAATTACTTTGATTTGTAGCTGCATAAGCCTGTACAATTGCAAGTAATTCGCTATGACTTTCTAGAAGTTCATTCATCTTCTTATTATGATTTAAAAGATTCAAAAACCATATCGATATCCAAAGTCAAATCATCAGCATACACTTGCTCTTTTTCTTTTAATAACCGCTTGAAGTCAGTTATTTCATCATCAGTAAAATTCATTTCCTTCACCAAAACACACGGCCATATATTTTTTGACGCTAATAGATAGAAACGATACTTCTTTTTTACTAATATTTCACAAGGGACGATACTCATAGGATTAAGAACATCAAATTCTCTTATATCTGAAGTCTTAAAATTCCCTGCTAAAATTTCAGCTTTTAATGCTGTTGCTACTTCGTTAATCTTTTTACTTAAATCCATCTTATTTATATTTTTAGTTCCCGCTATAGTGTCGAAACTATACTAAGCCGTGGCGGGAGTTTGATTATTAACCTAACACTATCCAATCATTAGCTAAAACATCCGAAGGAGATGCTACCCATCCATAAATAGAGTTATCGGGATAAACTATTGCTAACTGATTACTGTATTTTATCGTGTTTTTTTTTGGTTCCATAATAAACCGAAGTTTAAATACATCTTTTGCTGCCTGAGGTAATGATTGCATTTTCTCAACAGTACTTATTGGCACTTCACTAGATACTTGCTGAAACACAAACATTCCTTTTCCGTTCCATCCTTCACGAGATATTATCCCTCCTCGTTTTAAAGCTTCAATTGCCTGCCCAAAACTTAATAATTATCTTACTATCTTCATTTTTTCCATGTTATCTATTTTTTTACAAATTCATTTTAATTTGAAACTTCTTTAATTTCTGCGCTTTTAATTTTGCTGAATTTTTCTTTTTAACAAAATTCTGTAAGGCTTGTAATTTTTGAAAATCTTCATTTTTACCTAATTTTAAAGCCAGCGCTTCCATTTCCTTTTCAGCTTTTAAAGTTTCTTCTAAAGCTTTTTCTTGAACTCGATATTAGCCAAACATTAATTCATCAATTGTTGAAAAAAGCCATAATTCAAATTCAACATCTAACCAAGCAGCAAATTTTAAAGCTAAAATTCTGTGCATATAAGTTCCTGCTTTTTTGTTAGCAAAAACAATCTCATCCATTTTCAAAGGAGTTTTATTCCCCCCAAATGGGGTGGATAAAAGTTGATTGATAAATCTTTTTGCGTGGTCTGAACGTAAAAAATGATCCATTCTTTTGTTAAAAGCCTTTGCCATTTCCGTGGCATTTACCATTACATTTCCATCCAGTGCGAATGCAAAATGTATTTCGGTGTCTTGATAAATAAATTCTGTTGCAGTTGTTTTCATATATCTATTTTTAAAAATTAATTATAATCGTGTTCCTACTTTCGTGTAATCGATAAAGTCAGGAAGAATAGAGTAGTAACCCGACACCCCAGTAAAGAAAACTACAGGTTCACCATTTTGACTTAAAAAAGCTTTTGTTTTTACAATTCTATTCTTAAATGGAAATGTTTTCACACCTACATTCCTTTGTCTAACTACACTTCCTACCGGAAAGTTTTCATTAAACATTTCAACTATTGATTCTGCTTCTACTGACATATTTCTATCCTTTTAAAAGTTTCTTTCTACGTTTAATTTCTTCGTTCTTGATAGCTACTACTTCGTAAATAGCTTGTTCAATTACAGCGTGATTTGCGCCATTCATAACATTTGTAATCATCGATGATGAATATTGTTTACCATTCTGACTGAAACGACCTGTTTTATTCAGTTGCTGCTGAATTGCTTTTACATATCTAAATCCAACTACCTGCTTAATACGCTCTTTTTCCTGTTTTGAAATCATATAAATGCCCTATTGTTTATTGTTTAATTTTGTAATACCTTAGTGATATATTGATGATACAAATATTAGAAACATTTCTAATTAATCCTAATTATTTCTAATTAAATAATGACACATAAAGAAAAAATATTGATTTTCGCAGGTTCTACGGGGCTTAACAAAACTAATTTCTGTAAAAAATGTAAACTTTCTAATGGTTATTTAGACACTAAAGGTTCGGTAACTTCTGATAAACTCACATCTATATTAGAGAATTTTCGAAATCTAAGTCTTAATTGGTTATTGTTTGATGAAGGCGAAATGGTTGTTTCATCAGAAAAAGAAGAAAACACACAAAAATTAGATACAATGAAAAAAGAAATGAAAAATTACAAACAGATGTATTATGAGCAATTAGACAAGAATATGTTACTCCATGAAAAGCTACTGGCGTGCATGGAAGGAGATGCTTTTAGTAAAGATGTCGGTTAAAAGTAGTTTATAGGAAAAAGTGAATATTATGAAAACAAAAAGAATTCTATTATTGTTACTACTTACAGTTTCATTTAGTTTCATCAATTGCTCTGGAGGTGGTGATGATAATATTAATGATGACACTAATAATGATATTAACATCAGTGATAACGCTAATAATGACAGTTGCGTCGAGGCTCTATACACAACATCATCAAGTGGCGTTAAAGTATATAAATGTGATGATTATTTTTACACTTACACAAATAACGCAAAGGTAACAGTAACAGATTGGGAGTGTGGAACACATAATGGAAAAACATTACATACAGGACCAAAAGGTGGTTGTTATTATATCAACTCAAGCGGAAATAAATCTTATGTAGACAGAAGTGAATGTAGTGGTTGCCACTAATAAAAAATATTGAAATGAAGAAGATATTTTTATTAATTATAACGACAATATTCATCATTTCTTGTGTTTCAAAAAATGATGTAAACAAAAAAATAAAAGAGAAAATAAGTGCTTTTTACAAACATACAGAAGTAAAACAATACACACCTTTATCTTATAGCAAGCTTGATACAATTCGTAGCACTAAACTTAAAACCACAGCAACCATTAAACATATTTTTAAGGCGGAAGCTAAAAACGGTGAAATAAGACTTTACACGGATATATTTGATGTAACTATTTTTAAAGATGATGTGTTTGCGATACCTAGAGGATATTAAGTATTAATAAAAAGAAAACATGAAAGATAACACCACTACAATAACTTTAACTATCGGCGAGGAAAATGGCAATTTAGCAAACGATTTAGAACGTTTGCTTGAAGAAATTGACCCCGAAAAAGAGTAAATACATTACATAAACGCTTGTAAATAATATGTTTACAAGCGTTTAACGCGCACCAAAAACGCACCATTACATACCGAAAAAACACGGTATTTTAATTTGTAAGTCCTTGATAATCAGGAATTAATGACGTTGTACGCGAGGGATTCGAGTCTACTATTCTATTTATTTCTGCTTGGCTGTTAATTCGCCCATAATCAAGACGTAAAGTTGTTACTTTCGCAGGTTTAAAGCCTCCTGTTGTTTTTACTAATTTCCTAGTTACTTGCCTTGTCTTTGGTCTTCGTTTTATGATCGGTTTTCTGCTTGTTGGTCGTCCAAACTGCTCTCTACCGTTACCATCCATAAACCTACCACGACCACGACCAGGAACACCTGCTAAACCATATATATTTAATTTACTTTCCATTATGCTACTACTTTTTTAACTGGTGAATTTTTGTTTTTGAAATAAGCAACGCCACCAAACAATAAAGCACCACCGATAATTAAAGGCAAATTTTCTTTTGACAAAAACGATCCAAAACCTGCTGTATTCATTTTTTTAGCTGAATTAATAGATACCATATTTGATGCTGTTTGTGCCGTTTTAGTTGCTGCAATTTTAGCTTTCTTGATGTTATCTCGCTCTATTTTATAGTTTGCTATTTTTGTTTTTACCGCTTGAATTTGTGTTTTTATCGAACTGGTAATCGTACTGTTACTTGCTAATATTTCATTAGCTCGATCAATACCTAAAGTTTGTTTTTGCTTTAAAATATTAATTCGCCCCTGTACTTTACCTAGTGAATTTTCAGCAGATTGTAAAGCCGTTTCTGCGTGTTTTCTTCGTCTTTTTGCTTTTTTACAAAATGCGCCTAAACCTAAAGATTCGGCAATTGTTTGTTCTTGCTGTAATTCTACTTGCAGTTTTTTAATTATTCGCCCAGTTCGTTCGACTTCTTTTTCAAGATTCGCCCACTGATTCGCTTCTGCGCCAGTTTCCAATGCTTTGTATTTAGCATCTGCCGTTCTTTTACGTCCTAAGACATCTCTAGTTTTTCCTTCTAATCTACCAGCTATTTTGGAGGAACTACACCACCCCGATAACTGCGCTGATTCGCTACCACTGTTTTTATTACAATTCATATACTTATATTTAAATTTTGATAATCAAAAGACTAGCAGCAGCGATACCAGCACCTATTCCGATTTTATTTTTTAATGACTTTCTTTTTTTTATTGACTTGTCTTTACTAATTTCAAATTTTAACCTCTTTTGATAATCACGAACCATTAATTCGTTTGCTGTACGTAAACTTTTAGCTTCTTTGATTAAAAAATCAGTGTATTTTGTATCGTATTTGATCCATATTTTGTACATTTTTAGCTGTTTAGGTTGTTCGAACCAATACAGGCTATGACCACCCAAATAAACTTGTTTTCGTAACTCTTCTATTTCGTCAATTAAAGGTCTTATTTCCTTTTGATAATTGATTTCACGACCATCTCCATAGTTTATACGTAAATGATTTTTATTGTCAGAAAGCCATTTATTCGAAATTTCTTTAAATGTTTCGTCTCCTTCTCCGTACGGTAATACTGGTTCTATACCGTACTTACTTTTAGCTTTTCGAAGAACTACAAATCTATATTCTGCATTTACAGGGTTATCGGCATTTCCTACGACGAAATACCAAAGTCGATCAGATGAAGTGGCGGTTTTTGTAAAAACATCTACGGAATAACGACCGTTAGACTTGATAAAACTTTCAAATATCTTATCAAATATATTTTTTATATCTCCTATGTATTTTAAAGAAATTGCTAACGTTTTACCAATACATTGGTGGTTTCCATTGTATGCTGCTTCGCTTTTTAAGTGTGCTATTCCTAGATCTAATTCTTTTAAAATATTGTTTAAAATATGCTGTATTCGTGGACGATTATTATATAGAATAGCGCTATCTAAATCATCTAATTCTTTTTCTAATTTGACTTTAAAATCTCGTTCAATTCTTAATTTTATTATTGGTAATTCGTATTGAGGTTCAGGGCATCCAAATAAATGCTCTACTAATCCTTGAACGGCTGCATCTAAAACAGGTTTTAATGTTTCAAATAATCCTTTAACAAGTTCTCCTTGCCAAGTTCCAGCAGCTTGCCCACCTTTTGATTGTTGTTTTTGTAAGTGTTTTGGTTTAGCTGCTCCTGCTAAACCATGATTATTTGTTTTAGCACTCATAAAAACATCTGATTTTTGATAAAAATCAGGTTCTTTAATTCCTGCTAAAGTTCCATCTATGGTATAATATCCTGATTTTAGATTTTTTGGATTTTTTTGATTTTTTGGAACAATTACATAAACGTGCGAATAACCAGCGGTTGCACTTTGTTTGATACGTCGTAAAAAATGATGTATTCCTAAATTTAAAAGAATTGTACTTGCAAAAATTGAGTAACTTTTACAGTCTATGCCGTTTTGACGACTTGCCCATGAACAAGCTGGACTTCTAAGCTCTTGATTTAAGCCATCTATTTTGTATTGAAAATGATGGTATAAAAACGAGTGGATAGAAATAGCGGTTTCTTTGGTACTTTTACCTGCAAAAGTTACTGCAATATTTTTTGTATGATTTTGATATTTCTTTGACCAGATAGCCATATTATCAATTGCAGCTTTTGTATCTCCAGTAGTTAATTTGGTACTACTACAATTACTATAAGGCATTAAATGAGCGTATTGTTGCCCACTTTTAATGTTCCTGTATAATGCTTGATTTATAGATTCTGCTTGATTCATTTACAACTATATCTGATTTGATACTGCAATAATAAAACAAGAAAAAAACATCATTTTAGGCTAGCATCCTTTAGTAACGGCTAACACCGTCAAGTAAGAGCTAGTATCCTTTAAAGTTGTTTAGCTTCGTTTAAGTTCTTTTATTTTTACAAAAAAAAACCGAACTATCATTTGATAGTTCGGTTAAAAAAATATTATGCAATATTACAGTTATATTAGTGTTGGCAAACACTACAATACTGAGAATACAATATCCATTCCTTTAGGAATATCCTGTTCTACACCAAATTCTTTTTTTATAATCTTAATATACTCAGCTGTTTCTTTACAGTTATAAATTCTTATAGATTCTAAATCACCTTCGTAGTCTAGTTTTTCAGAAACGTAACCCTGTCTAATTTCTTGACTTTCATCTATATCTTCTCCTATTTCCCAAAGTTTTTTTCTAGTATCGTGAAATCTACGATGACTAACTTGCATTGCTATTTTAAAATAAGGCTTAGGTGTTATAATTTCTATTTTCATAATCTTTATCTCTTGTTACCGCATTTGCCAACAATTTGTATAATTTATAGCTGGCTTCTGCTTTTATTAATATTTTGTTTTTAATTTATTATTTTATTTTAACCACTATATCTAGTGGGTTACTCTCGCTACAAACCATACAAGTAGACCGTTGGCAAACATTACCAATCTAAATCGTTAAAAGAGTATAAATGGTTTAGTAATGTTTTTTGTTGTCACATGATTCTAAGTGTACTAATGAGTAATTTTCATATGAGTTATATCGTTCATATTTACACCCGTCTATTTCAACTATTTCTGGTTTCGGTGTATCTATGAAGGAGAATAATAAATAAATTAATACCGCAATAATACCTACTATCACCAAACCGCCTAATGCACTTGATTCGTTACTTTTCATAATATTTTGAATTTAAACTCATTCCCTTTAAAATCGGCGGAATGAAAAACCTTGTGAATAAAACGATTTGCCAACACCACCTATGTCGCATATTTTCCCTGCGGGAAAAATACGACGTACATAGCTGTGAAACGTTGTAAACAATTTACTTACCTTTTGGCACAAAGAAAGTCCAAGTTTTTGCTTGTGGGTGTTCTGCTCTCCAGATTTTGTACTTTATATATCCAATTCCGTAAATTAAGCCACAGAATCCTAATACAATTAAGGCAATAGTAAATTTTTCTTTTAGTTTTTTCATCGTAAACAATTTACAACACCGTATAAAAACAAAAGCGGTTCATTGCCTTATCGGTGTTTTATTAATATTTATTTTATCCTACCCTCATCAATGAGGGTTGCATATCTATCCGCTTCAATTCTTATACGCAACACGTTGGCTTTAATTCAAATCATAAACTTTAGGCTTATCTGGAGTAATTATTTTATCAATGGTTCTTTTTGTATATTCTAAATCCCCATCAACGAAAGAGCCTTGCCAATATTTACGCCTCATAACGTTATAATATTTAGGTATGTAATAATCTTCTTTGCATAAAAAAAGCTCTCGGTTTTTGAAATAATCATACAAATGCAGAATTGTGTATCCCCTATATTTACATGATTTATTATTTAATACATATTCCGTAAAATGTTTTTTTGCAGACTCTAAAGTATTAAAAACAAGATGCTTTTTATAAATTCTACTAACGACAGCATTACCGTGACTATCTGATTCGCAACAGTGAGTTTTATATTTCTTATTACCCTTGAATATAAAAAACTGACCGTCTATTTCTTTTATCTTAAATTCTTTTTTTAAGTCCATAATCTTAATTTTTGAGAAAAAACTAAAGCCAACAAAAGCTATAATTCATTGCTGTATTCTGCTAACTTTAGTATTCTAGTTTATATTTTAATTCTTCGAGGTTTTGCGATAATCTCGCTATTTTACACGCAACAAAACATAGCTAATGCGTTGGCTTTAATTACTCAGATACTACCTTATTTATTTTTAAATATTTAGATCATCAATATCAATAACTTCTCTGTTAAAGTAATTTAAAATAGCATCCGCTTCGCCTTTGTAGAGATTTCTAATGTTTTTAATTTCTGAAATAGGACGTTTCCTGTTCTTTGAAACTATTTTCCAAGTAACCTCTTTAAACCTTTGAGCTGGTACGAATCTTAATTTAGCAGAAAGCATTGATTTTGTCATTTTTAAATACCTATTTTAAATAAATTCCTTATATTTGTAACAGGTTGGATTTTTGTATTTTCCTACTCACTTTTTCATTTTTCATAGCAATTTTTAACCACTCGTTCGGGGTGGTTTTTTTATGCTTTAAACTATCATTGTAATTATTGGTGCTGCTGCCCAAAAAACAATGTTTATAATTAGAAAAATTGGAGAATTGTGTACTTTCCTATCATTTAAAATAGTTCCCTCTATTCGTTTTTTATCATCTAAAAAAACAGGTGTTATATTATAGAATATTCTTTTTTGAACATCGTCCAATTCATCCCATTTTACCGCATTTTTAGAGCTTCTAAAATAAATAAATCCTATATATACAAATACGATAAATGCTGTAAAAGCGGTATAATATAAATAGTCATTGTCGAAAAATGCACCTATCATTACTAAACTAAAAGAAATGCTAAGAGGTGTAGCACCTCTTAACATATAAATTTCTTTTCCGAAAATTTTGGTTATATAACTTAACGCAAAATACTTTACTATTAATTTTCTTAACATACTTTCTAATTTTTATTTTGTTTTTTATTTCGGTAATGCTTCAGAATTACAGCACGATTTTTAGCGTACCAATCGCAATATCCTTTGTTCATTTCTACTTCCATTTCATACTGTGAAGCTTCTTTTACAGTTCCTTTATGAAATTCGTGAGACGTTATTAATCGTTCCGTTCCATCGACTATTTTATAAACGATTCTTGTTTCGTTATTTTCGGTTATTTTCGTGTCTGTTAAAAAATAAACGATGTTGTTTTGAATGTTGTCATTACTCATATTTTCTATTGATTTTGGGTTAAATTATTTATTTTTCATGAATGATTACAACTAAAATTATAATCATAAGTAGTATAGCAACAATACCACAGGTAAATGCTATTATTATTGATACTGTCATTCCTTAATATTTTTAGGGTTCATTTACATTAATTCTTTAACCTGAAACGGAAAAAAACCGTAAGATTTGATTTGATTTGCTTCGTGCCAATCTGCAAAAGGTTTTTTGAATATTATTTTAAAATTATCTTTACCTCTCACAAATGATTTTACTTCTTTCTTTCTAACAGTTATTTCTTTCAAATTAACACCTATTAATTTAATTATGGCGTTTTGTTCGGCACTTGTAACTGTAATTTCGTTGCCATTTTCTATGGCTACAAGAATATTTCTAATCGTTTTTAATGCTAATTTCTCTGACTGATTTAGTTTCATTATTTATATTTTTTTAATGTTTTCAGGTTTCATTTTACAAGTTCCTTTGTGTCCGTCTCTTGCTTTTTTGTTGTTAAATTCAACTTTACAATGTGGGCAAATCGTATTAATAGCGTTTATTAAATCCATCTGAATACCAGTTGATTTTATTACAGGACTTAAATTTTTATGGGAAACAACCTCTTTTAAATCTGCTATTTCAATATTTAGTAATTTTGCTTTCTGCTCTGAATCTGCTATTTCAATATTTAGTAATTCTGCTTTCTGCTCTGAATCTGCTATTTCAATATTTAGTAATTCTGCTTTCTGCTCTGAATCTGCTATTTCAATATTTAGTAATTCTGCTTTCTGCTCTGAATCTGCTATTTCAATATTTAGCAATTCTGCTTTCTGCTCTGAATCTGCTATTTCAATATTTAGCAATTCTGCTTTCTGCTCTGAACCTGCTATTTTATGCAAATACTTTTGCTCTTTTTCGCTTTTTTCTTCTAGCTCTTTTTCCTTTACTTTCAAAACAAAAACTTGATTTAACCAGTAACCGATATAAGTAACAAAACCGCAAAATATCAGTAAATTAATAATTTCAATCCAATCAGTTTTGTGCATAATATCTAAGATTACGCAAAGCATCAGAAAATCAAAAAACGCAATGGATACAATTACCCACTCTTTTTTTTCTGGAATATTAACCGCAATATTTAACATTGCTTTTGCTACGAAATAACCAAAAAACAATGCAGGAATTACACGTAAATAATCGTTTGGAATTAAGTATTCAAAAAGCAAATAGAAAAAAGATGCTTGTTTAATACCATAAAAAATATTATAACTTTGAATAGATACAGCCAACGAACGCATAGAAGTCAGCGATTTATAAAGCGGTATTTTTGCCTGATTTTCTCGGAATCTTTTTATTTGATTTAACATTTTTTTTCTGCTTTAGAAAGGTAAATTTGTTGTTTTAACGAAGTAAAATGAAAACTTGAATAAATGAATTTCTATTGCTTTTTCTTCATACTCAATAATATCTGCATTTTCGAATTTAAAAAAATGATTATCTTTTAAACGAAATTCAATTTTCAGATACTTCGGACTAGGTTTAAAATGTTTTTGATATAATATCATAACTTCTTTTTTACTTATTTTTTATTATAAATTTGAGTGTATAACTCGTTTATCTTTTTATAAACTTCTTTGTTATCGTAATTATCTTTGCCGATTTTTTCAACGCCATTATTAGAAATAACGATTTTCAAAACGCTGCCGTTTGATACCATTGGTTTTGGAAATATTTTAATTCCATTATCCCAACACCATCTTTTTGCATTAATATTCCAGATCATCTAGTTTGGGTTTTTCTATTTTAAAATCTTCGAAAGTTTCGGTAATTTCAGGTTTTTCGGTTTCAAGTATTTCTAAGTTTTCAATATAAAAACACTCTTTTGTGCTTCTTTTTTGTCCCTCGGTAATGTTTACCTTAATTTTGCCTTGACTGTTTAAAAAACGTTGTGGATTAAAAGTATAACCATTTAAAGCACAGTATAATTCTAAAGCTTCTTTGAATTTTCCACTTCCTAATGGATACTTTCCTATTTTTGATTTATACGTATCAAATAAATTACTTCTGTATAAATTGCGATTAAAATTTTCTTCGCCAATAAAATACTCATCAGCCCACGTAATAAAAGCATCTCCAATACTCGCCTTTAAATTGTTTTGAGAAATATTGTCCATAGGCGCTAAAAACTCATTATCTATATTATTCAAATAGAGCTTACAACATTGCATCAGAAAATTATAAAACTTGTTGTATTGTTTTTCGTCCCATTGCTGAAAGAAAGTACGCCCAAAATCGGTTGAAACTTTACGCTCTTTTTTAAAGTTTTTTGTTTTTGCGTGATACCAATTCGAAAATGAAACAAAAAGTATTCTTCTATTGGTAGAACCATCATCTTTTGGCATTCCGTAATTAAAAGTACCTACAAATTTACCTGCATCTTTAAAGGCGATATTATGCGATTTTTTATGTTTTGGATTACACTCAATTTCCCCTGTTATCTTCCCAAAGAAAAAATCAAAAATGTATTTTTTGTTACCATCTTCAACATTTACAGCATCATGTTCAGGTTGCAATTCGCCAAAAATATGCCTGTCCGTTTTTATATCGTCTTTTTTACCATCAATCGAAAAAATACTTAACAATTCTTTTAAACCACGAACCAATAAACTTTTTCCAGAACCACCGTCTGCATCGTCTTCGCTATCTTTAACGGCATCGTCCATTATGTACACAAACTTTGTGAAATCTTCTCGTTTATAATTGTGTAGTAAATAACCAATCGCAAAACACTTGTTTAAAAAGTGTTTTTCTTGCGTTATATGTTCCGATAAGCCTAAATTTTCACCATTTAGCGTAAACATATTTTTTGCCCTGTACGCTTCTTGTTCTTCTACGGTTTTATAAGGTTCTTCTATTTCTTTACGCCAATGAACACGACTTGCATTCATTAAATAGCCCATAAATTCACACGATGTATCGTTGATTTTTACACGATTTTCTCCGTTAGCATCTTTGTAATATTCGAAATAATCGGCGGTTTTTCTAAAATCGTGCTTTGATACTTTATGATTCCAAACAAATTTATTAGTAGTATTTTTGGTCGAGAATCCAACCGCATCTTTTGTAATATTCACAATTCCATTTTTGAAATAGAATTGCTGACTATTATGCGTATAATTGTCAAAATCTAGTGAAACACGGTCAATTGCTTTTAGCTCAGAAACAATAAATACTTTTGATGCTTTTATTAAATTGATAACAGTTAAATCAACTCCTTTATCTTTTAGATATTCAATACAGAAATTTCTAATTTCAGCAACTTCTGGAACGGACACTTTATATTCATCAATTTTTATTAAAAAAGAAGTATCATCATTAGATTTTTCTACAAAATTTATAATCTCTTTGTATGAATAAAAATTGTTACAATTCAAAAAATAATGAAAGTTCGCTAAATTTATAGCAGGACGATTTTTGTCGTTTTTATCAATAAAATTACATTTTACGGTATAATTTAACATTTTATCAAAAGCACGGTTTATAACTTCTTTTTCTGCTTTTCCGTAATATTTTAACCAATCTCTAAAATCTTTGCCCTTAGTTCCCATTTTCGATACAGGAAGCCAAATTGTTTTAATATTCCAAAAGTTATTAGATAAAGTGTGAGCATATTTTTTTCCTGCAATATCAATATCAGGTAAATTGTAGAAGTTTTTACACAATTTGTTTAAACGCTGATACAGATCATAGGTTATTTGCTCGCCCTCGGAATTAAACCAAATAGGATAATAATCATCAGAAATTGAAGCAAGATTTAAACCATCAGAACCTCCAGAACAAATGATAATATTTTCTAATCTAAGTTTTTTAAGTTCGTCTTGATTATATTCTATGAATCCTTGATACCGTTTTTTTCTTTTGCATCCGTAGATGAATAAAAAGAGGCTCGGTCTTCTTTTATTTCATCTAAAAGTTTAAGTATTTTCTTTTCATCAACATCATTTAAAATACGTTCTAAACCGTGTACGTAGGTTTGCGGTTTTTCGCCTAAATAACCGTGTTTAAAATTTACGGTTTTACCATTTTTATCTAAACGTTTATATTCTGATGGCTTGTAAGTTTTAGCCCATTTTTTAAGATTATCAGAATACGCAAAAATCGGATAATTCGGCGTTGCTTCGGTAATCATTAATTTACCCTCTTTAGAAGTTATTTTATCATAACTTTTAATTTGCACTAAATTATACGCCTTAGCAATTTCAGGCGTTACGTGTTCACCTATTGCATCTAAATTGGTATATTCTTTTTGAACCTCTATTTTAAAATACGTTTTCGGTAATTTTTCGGTATTTTCTTTAAAGATAATATTTGATGAAACAACCGTTTTTGCACCTGCTAAATTATTTTCAGCATATAAAAGTTGTATAGCTTCTTTAAATTCAATACCTTTTAAGAGCATAACAGCACTTACAGCATCGTAACTTTTACCACTAGAAAAATCTTTAATTACCCAATGCGTTTTTGCATTATAAAAAATAGCACTTGCCGTTTTTTCATTATCATTTAACTTAAAATGCTTTTTACCTATTCCTTGCGAAAAATATTTTTCTAAAATATCCAAACCACCATTAGTGGCTTCGTATAAATCTTTGGTATTGTATTTGTAGTTACTCATAATTATAACGAGCTTTTTTCTACTAATTCATTAATAGGTATATCCAAATGTTCGGAAATAGTAAAAAGCACATTATAATGCGTTAAGTTTTTGTGATTTGAAGAAATTTGACGCTGTATAGTAAGAAAAGCTAAACCTGTTGCATCAACAATTTTTGCAATAAGTACGCTATCGGAAAGTTTGCTTAAAACCGTTTGTTTTAGAACGAAATTTGTATTTATATTTGCTTTCATAGTTTTGAATCGTTTTTGAATCAATTTTGAATCGTTTTTGTATCAATTTTGAATCAATTTTGATACAAATATATAAACGAATTGTATACAAAACAACAAAAAAACAATCAATACGTTTATATTAATAGTATTTACATGGATAAAGAACTGATTATAAGAGAGATAATAAAAGGTTTTAATTTTAAAAATGATGCTAAATTTGCGGAACATTTAGGGATCAAGCCACAAGTATTGTATAATTGGAAAAAAAGAAACACTTTTGATGCTGAATTAATATACACAAAATGTATAGGTATTAACCCAGTTTATTTACTCACAGGAAAAGGTGAAATGTTAGTTTCGGAAAAAGCCGAAAACAACGAATTGCAAAAAGAAATAAACAACTTATATAAAGAGAAGTTTATACTTTTAAAAGAAAATAGTGAGTTGCAAAAAAAATATGTTGCTATTCTGGAGGAAAATAATATTCTTCAAAAGAAATATTTAAACCTTTTAGAAGAAAACGATTTAAACGAAACTAAAAAAGCAAGTTAAAAATAGTTTATAAAAGAAAATAATTTAAATAAAAATCAAATGAAAAAGTTTTTAAAATTAAGTATAGTAGCAATTGGTTTAATGTTTGCATCTTGTAGTAGTGATGATGATGTAAGTAGAACTCCAAAAATTAAAATTGAAGTAGTAAATGCTGTTTTAGAACCAAATTCAGGAAAAACAGTTGATGGTGCAATAGTTATAATATATGGAAGTAATGATTTTGAAAGTACACCAATAGCACAAGGTTTAACTGGTCCAGATGGAACTATTACTTTTGAAAAAAATATTGTTTTTGATAAAGAATATTTTGTTGATGTAGAAAAAGGATGCCGAAACAATTACAATTCTTTAATTTTTGGTACTGATGGAGATTATACGGTAAAAGCTAACAGTGAACTTGAAGAAATAGAATACAGTACAAAACAAATTAGCATTAAAGAAACAGGTACCGTGGTTGTAACAAATATATCTGAAACTGGTTATTTAATTAATTTTTTAGGTAAAAAATATGGATCTATTGCTGGTAATGAAACGATAACTTTAGATTATTATCCTGTAAATGGAGTTATTTCTCCTTACACATTTATAAATGTAGATAATAATGAAGAATTAGATAGATACCACATTAAAGCTACTTGTGGTGGAGAAAAAGAATATTTTATAGAATAAGACTTTAAAATTTCATTTAAAAAAGCGATTACAATTCGTTTGTATTCGCTTTTTTTGGCTGAAAATGCTACATTTTGAGGTTTTCGGCTCTAAAAACGACCATAAAATATGCGTGGGGTTTTCTAATAAATTAAGAAAAAGTTATTTTATTTTTAGTGTTGTTTTTATTAACAAATAGCTAAATATCAATAATAGCAAGGGGTTAAGGCTCTTTTTATCAAAAAAAAGTGAGTATAAAATTTTATTCAATTTTATACTCATAAATTTTATACTCGTATTTTATACTCTTTTTATACTCACAAGAACCTTAGTAATAACAAGGGTTACAGCGTGTTTTTTTATAGTGAGTATAAATAATACTCCTATTTCTATAATAATATATAATAATAATAATAATAATAATATATATATATAATAGAGTAAGATAGTAAGACCTATGTTTAAACGTTTTTTCTGCTTCTCGCTACTATATACTCCTAAACACCTTAACAATAAGGTTTTAGGAGTTTTTTATTAAAAAAAGCGTCAATAACTCTCCAAAACACATTACTTTTTTTACTATTGGTTTTTCTAAAAATCAACATAAAAAAAATGTCAAAACTTCAAAATAGTAATATCACACTACCTTTTATCGACTATATTCCTGCCGAATTAAAAGAAAATAAAGTTTGGGAAATTGTGTATTACGCCATAGACCCCTACGAAACAAAGGCAAATAATCGATTAAAAAGAAAAAGGCATAGAGTAAGACCTTTCAAATGTAAAAAAGAAAGAAGAATCTATGCAAAATCTATTATAATTAGATTGAACCAACAATTAATGCGAGGTTGGACTCCGTTTGACCGTGTCAATAACTCGCCAATACAAGAACAAGAACCACCAAAAAAAGTAAAATTGTTTGAGGTCTTTGATAATTATCTACATCAAATAGAACAACAAACAAAAAAAGACTCTTTGCGACCAGATACGCTACGAGCTTACACCAGTTACATTAAAAACCTAAAAGTATACTTAATTGCCAAAAAACAAGAAAACGCTGCCGTTTCTTACTTTAATGAGAAATTTTGTCGTGATTTTTTAGATATGATTTTTTATGAACGCAAAAATTCAGCCAGAACACACAACAATTATTTAGGTTTTATATCGCTTTTCAATCGTTGGCTAATCAAAAGAGAGCATTTAAAAGTAGATTTTACAGGGAATATTGATAAAATTAGAGTTTCTGAAAAAATAAGAACTATTATTCCACTAAAAGAACGAACCGAAATTTTTAATCATTTAAAAGAAACCAATAAGCACTACTTCGCTTTATGCTATACCGCTTTTTACTGCTTAATCCGTAGAACTGAATTATCTAAATTAAAAGTTGCTGATGTTCTCTTAAAAAATGGAATTATTAGTATTTCAGCCGATGTTAGCAAAAATAGAAAATCGCAAGTAGTAACGATTCCAAGCCAATTAATACATGTTTTAATAGATCATTTAAAAAATGCTAATAATCATGATTTTCTGTTTTCTGATGATAATTTTAAACCCGGAGAAACTCAACTAGAACCTAAAAAAATATCGGATACTTGGAGTAAATACAAAAAAAAGCTAAATTTTAGTAAGTTTTACCAATGGTACTCTTTAAAAGATACAGGAATTACCAATTATTTACATTTAGGAATCCCAACAATTGATGTTCGTAATCAAGCAAGGCATTATTCAATTAAGCAAACCGAAGAATATTTACCAAAAACAATACTAAAAGCTAGTGGTACTATTCAATCGGCAAAGCTTGATATTTAAACCATGTCGTTTACTTATCTTTCGCGTTGGATTTAAAATACTTTTTATAAAATAAAATTAATATATAAAAAATGCCGTTTACCTTTTCACACCCAGCAATTGTTTTACCTCTTAAAAATATCTTTGGAAAATGGATTTCTTTAACCGCAGTAATAATCGGTAGTTTAACACCTGATTTTGAATATTTCTTGCGGATGAAAATTCAAAGTAACTTCAGTCATACCATACTTGGAACGCTCTGGTTTAACCTTCCCTTAGGGCTCCTGTTATGTTTTATTTTTCATCTTATCATTAAAAAACCATTACTAGAAAATTCACCTAAATATATTCAAGAACGAACAACTGATTTAAAAGATTTAAACTGGAATAATTATTTTATTAAAAATTGGTTTATTGTTTGTTTATCTATTTTAATCGGAGCATATTCTCACATATTTTGGGATTCTTTTACACATCAAAACACCTTTTTTACAGGCTATTTTCAACTGAATGAAAAAATATTAAATTCTCCAATTTCATACTTTAAAATACTACAACATTTAAGTACGTTACTAGGTGGTTTATTTATTATTTGGTCTTTTAATAAAAGAGAAAAACAGAATCTAATAGAATCTAAACCTAATTCTACTTACTGGATAGCTGTCAGTTTAGTCGCAATTGCTATTTTAATAATACGATTTTCTAGCGGCTTAAAAATAACCGCATACGGAAACATCATTGTAAGCTCAATTACCGCTATAATGATCGCCATAATAATTATTTCTTTTTTATTTTTGAACAAGAAAGAAATTAGCTTATAAACCTAAAAAACACGAAGCGCTAACTTCGTGTTTTTTGTTATAAAACTTATTTTTTAAGCGTTTAGAAACTATTCTTTTCAGATGATTTCTTACTC
>NZ_OENE01000034.1 GCF_900239495.1 Tenacibaculum finnmarkense genomovar ulcerans | reverse complement strand
TACTCCCGCGGAAAATTATAACGGAGCAGTTCCAACAATAGGATACGATATTGTAGATAATAATGATGCAACAGACACGAATAGTTCAACATTAGATATTAAAATCACTCCAAAAGATGATGCTTTTACCGATGAAAATGAAACAGAAACAATCGACGAAGGAACAACTTTAACAGATACTGTTTTAGATGGAACAACATCCGCAGATGGCGTTGTAACGGTAAAAAATGCAACAGTCGATATTAACGGCGATGGAACACCAACAGTTTTAACTTTAGGAACACCAACCATTATAAAAGACGCTTCAGGAAACCCAATCGGAACAATTACTTTAAATGCTGATGGAACTTACAAATTCGAAGCAGCAACTGATTATAACGGAACTGTACCAACAGTAAATTACACGTTAACCGATGGAAGTGGCGATGATGTAAATTCAACATTAGATATTAAAATAACTCCAAAAGATATAATTAAGGATGATCCAGCAGCAACAGAAATAAACACGCCAGTTGAAGTGGATGTTTTTGAAAATGATGTGAATATCCCAACATCAGGAACAATTTCGACAACGACACCAACCAATGGAACAGTTGAAATTACAGATCCAAATAACACGCCAAACGATCCGAGTGATGACGTTGTAACCTACGTTCCAAATACGGATTTTACAGGAACAGATACTTTTGATTATACGGTTTGTGATAACGCAAATCCAGTGAATTGTCAAACAGCAATGGTAACGGTAACAGTAGGGACGTCTTTAGATACCGATGGCGATGGAATTAGTGACAATCAAGAAATTCTTGATGGAACAGATTCAAATGATCCTTGTGATCATAACGGAGGAATTACATTAGGAACCTCAGATTGTGATAACGATGGTTTAACTAGTGATGAAGAGCTTACGGGAGTTGATGATTCGAGTACTCCAGCAAATCCTAACGGAACAATAACCGACCCAACAAAATCAGATACTGATGGTGATGGGGTGTTAGATGGTATTGAAACTTTAGGAGGTACAGATCCTAATGACCCTTGTAGTTTTGATAAAACATATATTACAGAAGAAGTAACCACAACCGTAGATTGTATTGGAAATCCACTAGCAGAAAATGACACAGCATCGACTTTGAAAGATACGCCTATAACTACCGTAAATGTCTTAGATAATGATACTGTTTTAGACAATGCAACAATCACTAGTTTTGATGCAACAAGTATTAAAGGAGGAACGGTTGTAACTAATGGCGATGGAACATTCTATTATACACCCGCTTTAGGATTTATCGGAGAAGACACTTTTACATATATTTTATGTGATGATGATACTCCAACATCAAGTTGTTCAACAGCAACGGTTACAATAAATGTAATATCAGTAATTGAACCAGTGCTAGATGATTACACTAAAACACCTTTATTAGTAGGTGAAACTACAAAATCTGTAACAGATAAAGATACTTTAAATGGATCTCAAGTCGTTCTAGGAACAGCAGAAGGAGAGGTAACCTTAACGCCAAATCCAAACGGAATGAACGAAGATGGATTTGTGTTTAACCCTGATGGAACGATAACAATTGCTCCGGAAGCTACTCCAGGAACTTATGAGTTAGAATATCAAATATGTGAAAATGGTGCTATCCCTGTAAATTGTGGTACAACAACAGTAACGATTGTAGTTATAGATAAATCACTTCCTTGTGGAACGCCTTATAATATTATGACACCTGATAATGATGGTGAAAACGATAGTTTCTTTATTTCTTGTATTGATAGGCCAGAATATGCAAATAATACGGTAGAGATTTTCAATAGATGGGGAAATACAGTTTATAAAGCTTCAGGATATAATAATGAAAGTGTTTCATTTAAAGGAATTTCAAACGGAAGAACAACACTAGTTGTTGATGAAAAATTACCAGTAGGAACCTACTATTATGTTATTGATTTAGGCGATGGTTCAAAAGCAAAAGCAGGTTGGTTATACATTAATAGATAAAAAAATGAAAGTGTAAAAGCAGTAAATGACTAAGAAATCATCTGAAAAGAATAGTTTCTAAATGCTTAAAAAATAAGTTTTATAACAAAAAACACGAAGTTATCGCTTCGTGTTTTTTTGTAGTTATAAGTTGTTTTTATGTTAATGAATAATCAAAATGAATTTCGGGTTCAGTTGTTGGTTCATCGCAATTTTTTAAATCATCAATAAATGCATCAATTTGGGTTTTCGTTACATTTGGCATGCAAATTATATGTGAAATATCACCTTCGGTTGCTAATTGCCATTTGTCTTTAATTTTTTTAGATGTTTTAGGCAGAACTACGGTAATTGCATTCGGATTTCTCCAGGCTTTAATACCAATATTTTTTAGTGAAGTTTCACAATATTGCGCAACTTCTAAACTCTTTTGATAGCGTTCTTGTAAACCCTCAACACCCAATTGTTTTAAGGCGTACCATAAAAAAAGTGGTGAATGTCCGTTGCGAGAACCTGTTATGGTAGTATCTAACGAGCCGATATAGGAAATTCCTTTGGCAATTCGATCTCTATTGGAGCGTTTTGCCATTAATACGCCCGTTGGTATTGGAGATCCTATAAATTTATGTCCGCTAATAGAAATACTATCAGCTCCATCCATAAAATCGAAGGGTAGGCGAGGTTGCATAAAAGCTCCAAAGGAACCAGACAAGGCCGCATCACAATGAATATAATGGTCTTGAATTGCTAGGCTTGCTAAAATGTTTTTTATGTTAGAAATATCGTCTTTTGCTTCTTTCATAGTCGTACCAAAAGTAGCCAAAACAATAACGGGTTTATGGCGGTTCATACGCACGGTGTTCTTAAAATCTTTATAATCCATTTCACCGTTTTCTTGTGCTTTTATAACAATACTAGGGATGTTTAATAAATGAATATTTTTGCGAATACTATAATGTGTAGATTCGGAATAATAAACAATTGCTTTGGGATATAATTCACGTGCAAGATACAAACCATACAAATTACTTTCAGAACCTCCGTTGGTAACATAACCCCAAAAATCTTTCGGATTTGCCCTAAATAATTTGGCGAAAAAAGCAATTACTTCGCGTTCCATTTCGTGAGTTTGTACTTGGTATGTTCCTTTTTCAAATGGGTCTCCTAAATTGTTAATAGGAAACTGAAAGAACTCATTTAAGGCGGAGTAATCAAAATCTTTTGAAACGGGGTAGCCTAAAAAACCATCACGAGCGGTGGTTAATTGTTCTTTTAGTGTATTTAATTTTTGTTGATTTTCTTCGGATAAATTTTTAAAACCTGCCATAGTAATGATATTTAGCTATCAAAAGTAGCAGAATCAATAATAATAGTCAGTGTTTAGGTTAAAATTTAGATTATTTTTCTGTTTATTTTATTTATATAGATAAAAAATCTAAAACTATGTTTTAGGAATACTTTTAATAGAAAAAACACAGTTTTATAAAGATATTATTTTCTGATAAAAAAGATGAATTCATGTGCTTTTTTTAAGGTCGTTCTGGTTTTTAGCCCCGATTGAAGCAATTGTTTGAGCTCTTTTTTATTTTTCTTTTAAAAATAAAAAAAGCGAGTGCGCAAAGCGGGAATAGCTTCAAATAAAATAAATATAGAAAAATAATTTCAAAAAAAAACCTCACTATTTCTAGTGAGGTTTTCGAATTTATAAAAAATTTATAAAGAAGATTTTAAGCTTCTTCATCAATATAATCTTCAATTGGGTTACAAGAACAAATTAAGTTTCTATCGCCAAAAGCATCATCTACTCTACGAACAGAAGGCCAAAATTTATTATCGGCAACATAACTTAAAGGAAATGCCGCTTGCTGACGCGTATATGGTAAATCCCATTGGTCATCAGTTAGCATCGCTTGTGTATGCGGTGCATTTTTTAACGGGTTATTTGCGTCTTCTTTGGTTACTTCTGAAATTTCTTTACGAATAGCAATCATAGCATCACAAAAACGATCTAATTCAGCTATATTTTCAGATTCCGTAGGCTCAATCATCATTGTTCCTCCTACTGGGAAAGAAACTGTTGGTGCGTGAAAACCGTAATCCATTAAACGTTTTGCAATATCAACTACTTCAATTCCGTTTTGTTTAAAATCTCTACAGTCAATAATCATTTCGTGTGCCGCTCTATTCATTTCTCCTGAATATAAGGTTTCGTAATGACCGTGTAAACGTTCTTTAATATAATTGGCGTTTAAAATAGCGTTTTTTGTAGAATCTGTTAATCCTTTAGCGCCTAACATGGTTATATATCCGTAAGAAATTAAACATACCAAAGCAGATCCCCAAGGAGCAGCAGAAATAGCAGTAATTGCATTTTCACCACCTGTTGGAATTAATGGGCTTGTAGGTAAAAAAGGTACTAATTGAGGCGCAACACATATTGGTCCAACCCCTGGTCCACCACCTCCATGAGGAATAGCAAATGTTTTATGTAAGTTTAAGTGACAAACATCAGCACCAATTGTTGCAGGGTTTGTTAATCCTACTTGTGCGTTCATATTTGCACCATCCATATAAACTTGCCCACCGTTATCATGAATAATTTGGGTGATTTCTTTAATCGCTTTTTCGTATACTCCATGCGTTGATGGATAGGTAACCATTAAAGCGGCTAAATTATCTTTATGTTTTTCGGCTTTTGCACGTAAATCTTCAACATCGATATTTCCTTTTTCATCGGTTTTGGTAACCACTACTTTCATACCAGCCATAACTGCTGATGCTGGGTTTGTACCGTGTGCCGATGCAGGAATTAAACAGATATTTCTATGAGCATCATCATTTGATTCATGATACGCACGGATAACCATTAATCCTGCAAATTCTCCTTGTGCACCAGAATTTGGCTGTAAAGAAGTTCCTGCAAAACCTGTAATAACGTTTAATTGTTCTTCTAGGTTTTTTAATACTGTTTGGTATCCTTCAGCCTGTTCTAATGGTACAAATGGGTGAATATTTCCCCATTGTGCATTACTTAAAGGTAACATTTCAGAAGCAGCATTTAATTTCATGGTACATGATCCTAAAGAAATCATGGAATGATTTAACGCTAAATCTTTACGTTCTAACTTTTTGATATAACGCATCATTTCAGTTTCTGACTGATAGGTATTAAATACGTCATTATCTAAGAAAGAAGTGTTTCTTAAAACGTTAGGAGCAATTGCTACTGTTGTTGTTAATTGTGTAACAGTACTATTTTGTAGGTTAAATGCTTGTTCAAAACAATCAACAATGGCATTAATTTCTTTTAAACTAACGGTTTCATTTACTGAAATAGAAACGTGGTTGTTATCAATATAATTAAAGTTGATTCCGTTTGCTTGTGCAACAGTGCGTAATTTTTCAGCTTCAACTTCAATTAAAATAGTATCAAAATAGGCGCTATTTTTTTGTTTGAAACCTAGTGTTTCTAGAGCAGTTGCTAAAGTATTTGCTGCAGCATGAGTTCTGTCAGCAATATATTGTAAACCATCTTTACCATGGTAAACGGCATACATTCCTGCCATAACAGCTAATAAAACCTGTGCAGTACAAATATTAGAAGTCGCTTTTTCACGCTTAATATGTTGCTCACGAGTTTGTAAGGCCATACGCAATGCACGACCACCGTTAACATCTTTAGTAACACCAATTACACGACCAGGAAGACTACGTTTGTAAGCTTCTTTGGTAGCAAAATAACCAGCATGAGGACCTCCGTAACCTAATGGAATTCCAAAACGTTGTGTGGTTCCTACTACTACGGCAGCACCAAATTCAGCAGGTGCTTTTAATTTTACTAATGATAAAATATCGGCAGCAACAGCTACTTTTATATTTTTTTCGTTACAGTTGGCAACAAATTCAGTATAATCGCAAACCTGCCCATGTTTTCCTGGGTATTGAACAATAGCTCCGAAAAAATCTTCAGAAAAATCAAATTCTTCATGATTTCCTACAACTAATTCAATTCCGATAGGCGTTGAACGTGTTTGTAAAACCGATAATGTTTGTGGTAAAATATCTTCAGAAACAAAAAACTTGGTTACACCCGCTTTTTTCTGAGCACGCTCACGTACATCAAATAATAACGCCATTGCCTCAGCAGCAGCAGTTGATTCGTCTAATAAAGATGCGTTTGCAAGTTCCATACCTGTTAAATCGCAAACCATGGTTTGGAAATTTAACAATGCTTCTAAACGTCCTTGTGCAATTTCTGCTTGATATGGCGTATAAGCGGTGTACCAGCTTGGGTTTTCTAAAATATTACGCTGAATAACGCTAGGCACAATTGCCTCGTTGTATCCTAATCCGATGTAACTTTTAAAAACCTTGTTTTTTGCACCTAATTCAGTAATATGATTCAAATATTCATACTCACTCATTGCAGGAGCTAAATCTAATTCGTTTTTAAGGCGAATATCATCAGGAATTGTTTCAAAAATTAATTGGTCTATGCTATCAGATTTAATCGTTTCTAGCATTTTTTCTTGTCCTTTTGAATTAGGACCAATATGTCTTAGTTGAAATGAATTTGTGTTCATTCTGTGTTGTTTTTTTAGTCCATCAAAAATAACAAAAAAGTGTAATTTTTATAGTATGTTTTTGGCTTAAAACTGATATTTTATTAACTAAATGTAATGGTTCTAAACATAAAAACTATTTTTGTGTAATGAATTTGCTAAAAAAACTATTTAATTTTTATATAAATGCTAGTATTCACGTAGCCTTAGCGGTCTGTTCTTTTGTTTGCATTACGGGGCTATATTTTAGATTGGAATACAATAAATCGTTGTTATTTTTTATTTTTTACGCTACAATTACGGGTTATAACTTTGTAAAATATGCAGGAGTTGCTAAATTGTATCATAAAAGTTTGACAAGGCATTTAAAAATTATTCAAATTTTTTCGTTGTTTTGCTTTTTAATGATGTGTTTTTATCTTACTAAATTAAGTTTACAAACAGTGCTCTTTTTTAGTCCCTTCGGATTGTTAACACTTTTATATGCCGTTCCTTTTTTTAGTGGCTTTAAAAAAAACTTACGAAGTATCGGCTATTTAAAAATCATAATTGTTGCGTTAGTTTGGGCGGGAATAACGGTTTTTTTACCTTTTTTTGATACGCGCGCTAGTTTTTCGGGTTCTCTTTATTTAATAGGATTGCAGCGTTTTTTGTTTGTGGTGGTTTTAATTTTGCCTTTTGATATAAGAGATGTAAAGTATGACGCTATTTCTTTGCAAACCATTCCTAAAAAAATAGGGGTTCAGCAAACCAAAAAAGTAGGCTATGTTTTAGTAACACTTTGTTTGTTTTTAGAATTTATAATAACGTCAAATACTAATTTTAAACAGGTTTTTTTGGTGGTTTTTATGATTCTTTTGGTTTTATTAATGCGTTGTTCAGAAAAACAATCAACTTATTATAGCTCATTTTTTGTAGAGTCAGTTCCTATTATTTGGTGGCTTTTATTGCTAATAACTTGATATGCTATGGATAAAAAAATAAAATCTTTTTAAAATAGTACATTACTTGTTTAATATCCTTTGTATTTTTGGATAAGAACCCTTAAATAAAATGCGATGACACCAAAAAGAAGTTTTGTTTTCGATTTTGATAGTACGCTCACAAAGGTAGAAGCTTTAGATGTTTTAGCAGAAATCAGTCTGCTAGGAAATCCGAAGAAAGAGGCTATTATTGATCAAATTATAACAATAACCAATCAAGGAATTGACGGCGAAATATCGTTTACCGAATCTTTAAAAAAACGGATTGACTTATTAAACGCTACAAAAGCTGATTTACCTTTATTGATAAAAGAATTAGAGCAAAAAGTATCTCGTTCAATTGCTGATAATAAAGATTTTTTTAAAGAGTTTTCTGATGATATTTATGTAATATCCGCAGGTTTTAAGGAATTTATAATTCCGATTGTTGCCGAATATAATATTCCTGCTGAAAGAGTTTTTGCCAATACTTTCGAGTTTGATAAAAATGATGCAATAATAGGTTTTGATACTCAAAATTTGTTATCGCAACACAACGGAAAAATTGACTGCTTAAAAAACTTAAATTTAGCTGGTGAAATTCAAGTAATCGGTGACGGTTATAGCGATGCGGTAACCAAAAAAGCAGGAGTTGCCGATACTTTTTTTGCTTATACCGAAAATGTACAAAGAGCAAAAACCATCGCAAATGCCGATCATATTACGCCTAATTTAGACGAATTTTTATACCTAAACGATTTGCCAAGAAATATATCATATCCAAAGAATAGAATTAAAATTTTATTATTAGAAAATGTCCACAATGATGCGTTTACCAACTTAACAGCCGATGGATTTTCCGTAGAAACGGTGTCAAAAAGTTTATCCGAAGAAGAATTAATTGATAAATTAAAAGATGTTCATGTTTTAGGGATTCGCTCAAAAACGCAGGTTACTAAAAAGGTAATCGAATCGGCAGATAAATTAATGGTGGTTTCGGCATTTTGCATCGGAACAAAACAAATAAATTTAGAAGCCTGTAAAGAAAACGGTGTGGTCGTTTTTAACGCTCCTTATAGTAATACCCGTTCGGTGGTCGAATTGGCAATTGGCGAAATTATTATGTTAATGCGTAGTGTTTTTCAGCGAAGTACCGAACTTCATAATGGTCAGTGGAATAAGACTGCCCAAGGTTCGAGAGAAATCCGAGGTAAAAAACTAGGGATTGTCGGCTACGGAAATATTGGTAAACAATTGTCTGTTTTAGCCGAAGCAATGGGTATGGATGTGTATTATTATGATGTTGAAGATAAATTAGCACTAGGAAATGCGAGCAGAATAAGTACTTTAAAAGAGTTATTAAATATTGCTGATGTAATTACCTTACATGTTGATGACAATGCGGCAAACAAAAATTATATCGGTGAAAAAGAAATTGCTCAAATGAAAGATGGCGTTCATTTTGTAAATTTATCGAGAGGTTTTGTGGTTGATATTAAAGCCTTGGTGGCAGGTTTAAAATCGGGTAAAATAGCAGGAGCGGCTGTTGATGTATATCCTGAAGAACCTCGGAAAAATGGTGATTTTTACACCGAATTAAAAGGGTTGCCAAACGTAATTTTAACGCCTCATGTTGGCGGAAGCACTGAGGAGGCTCAAAAAGATATTGCCGATTTTGTGCCAAGTAAAATAATGGCGTACATGAATTCAGGAAATACGGTAGATGCGGTAAATTTCCCCAATATCCGCTTGCCAAGGCAAAATAATGCACATCGATTTTTGCATATTCATAAAAATGTACCCGGTGTAATGGCTAAAATCAATAAAGTTTTGGCAAAATACGATTTGAATATTACAGGACAGTATTTATCGACAGATGAAAAAGTAGGCTATGTAATTACCGATGTAAATAAAATATATGATAAAAAAGTTATCGAAAAATTGCAAGAAATAGACGGAACTATAAAATTTAGAATATTATATTAATATGTAAGCCTGATAAACAGTTGTTTAGTTGTTTTTTATGATATTTATCATGTAATTTATGTTTGTCCATTTTTATATTTGTCATCAAAAATAATTTTAAAATGAAAGAAGTATCAAGAAAATCACAAATATCTTCGCCAATACCTATTGATAAAAAAGTACTATTAGAGCAAGATACAATTCTGATTAGTATTACTGATAAAAAAGGTGTTATTGAATATTGTAATGAAGATTTTGTTGCTTCATCAGGGTATGAAGAACGTGAATTAGTAGGGGCAAGGCATAATATTATTCGACATCCAGAGATGCCTAGGATTATTTTTAAAATGATGTGGGAGCGTTTAGAACAAGGTAAAAACATGATTGCCGTAGTTAAAAACTTAGCGAAATCAGGTAAATATTATTGGGTAGTTACTGACTTTACGGTTAAAAAAGATGAAAAAGAACAGGTATTAAGTTACAAAGCAATTCGAAGATTAGCTCCTCAAAAAGCAATTGATGAGGTAATTTCTTTATATAAAAAACTTAAAGATATTGAAGATGTAAAGGGAATGGAAGCTTCTCGGAAATTTTTAAATGGTTTTTTAGATACCAAAGAATTAGAGTACGATAGTTATATAGAGGGCTTAGTTTCGTCTGGAATGAATATGTCAAAGTCTAAAAAAGACAAAAAAGTAGGGGCATTTTTTAATTGGTTCTTTTTTGCTGAAGAAAGACCGTTTTAAAATGTACGTTAAATCAAAAATAAATATAGGGTATTTAATAAATGAAAAAGGATTGTTTTATATTTGAAAACAATCCTTTTTTTCTATTAGATGAATTATCAAAATACTTTACACTACGCAGAACAACAAGATAAAGAAGATAAATTAGCATACTTACGCAATCAATTTCATATTCCCAAAGATAAAAACGGTAAGGATTGGTTATATTTTACAGGAAATTCCCTCGGATTACAGCCAAAACAAACTCAAAAATATATTCAAAATGAATTAGATGATTGGGCAAAATATGGCGTAGAAGGTCATTTTGAAGGGGAAACTCCTTGGTTGCCTTATCATGAGTTTTTAACGGAAAACATGGCAAAAATAGTGGGAGCAAAACCTTTAGAAGTTGTAGTTATGAATACCTTAACTACAAACTTACATTTGTTGATGGTTTCTTTTTATCAGCCTACGAAAAAGAAATATAAAATTGTAATAGAATCTGACGCTTTTCCTTCGGATAGATATGCCGTACAATCGCAATTAAATTTTCATGGTTTTGATGCCGAAGATGGTTTAATTGAATGGAAACCAAGAAAAGGCGAAGAATTATTAAATATCGAAGATTTAGAAACAATTATTGCTGAACAAGGCGATGAAATAGCACTATTATTAATTGGCGGTGTAAATTATTACACAGGACAATATTTAGATTTAAAGCGAATTGCTGAAATAGGACATTCAAAAGAGTGTTTTGTTGGAATTGATTTAGCACACGGCGCAGGAAATATTTCTCCTGAATTACACGATTCAGGCGTAGATTTTGCCGCTTGGTGTACCTATAAATACTTAAATTCAGGACCTGGAAGTTTAGGCGGATTATTTGTCCACGAAAAACACGCCACTAATAAAGAGTTACCTCGTTTTGCAGGTTGGTGGAATCATAATAAAGAAACCCGCTTTAATATGCGTCAACCTTTTGATGTAATGGCGGGTGCGGAAGGGTGGCAATTATCGAATCCTCCAATATTATCGATGGCAGCCATCAAAGCCTCTTTAGATATGTTTGCTGAAGTAGGAATGGAGGCTTTACGAGAAAAATCAGAAAAATTAACAGGATATTTTGAGTTTTTAATCAATAATTTAATTGAAGAGTTAAATTCTGAGGATATTAAAATTATTACGCCTTCAAATCCAAAAGAAAGAGGGTGTCAATTATCGATTCAAGTAAAAAATGCAGATAAAAATTTGCACAAAAAACTAACCGAAAATAATATTATTACCGATTGGCGTGAGCCAGATGTTATCCGTTGCGCACCAACGCCAATGTATAATTCTTTTGAAGATGTTTATAAAATGGTAAGTATTTTAAAAGGATTGTTATCAAAATAATTAAAAAATATTGAAGAAATAACACTGGATATGGATGCGGTTCTGAAATAAATTCAGAATGACGAAGCGGAAAATAAAAAGAAGCATAAAAATGAATAAAAAAGACAATATATTAATAATAGGTGCAGGTTTATGCGGAAGTTTATTAGCTTTACGATTGGCACAAAGAGGATACAAAGTCGCCGTATATGAAAGCAGACCTGATTTAAGAACTGTTGATATTTCAGCAGGTCGTTCTATAAATTTAGCATTATCCGACCGAGGTTTTAAAGCCTTGCGTTTAGCAGGTGTTGCCGAAAAAGCTCGTGAAATTTGTATTCCGATGTACGGAAGATTGATTCATGATATTGAAGGAAACACATTTTCATCAAATTATTCGGGTAGAGATAACGAGTGTATCAATTCAATTTCACGAGGAGATTTAAATGCGATCTTATTAACAGAAGCCGAAAAACACGAAAATGTAACTATTCATTTTAATAAAAAATGTACTTCTGTAGATATAGAAAATACCATAGCGCATTTTAAAGATTATCATACAAAAGAAGAATTCTCTATAAATTCGGATGTAATTTTTGGTACTGATGGTGCGGGTTCTGTTTTACGTAAAAGTTATTATTTAGAACGAAAATTCTTGTTTAGTTATTCGCAAAATTACTTATCTCACGGATATAAAGAGTTAGAAATTCCTGCGAATAAAATAGGAAATCATCAAATAAGTAACGAACATTTACATATTTGGCCTCGTGGTGCGTATATGTTAATTGCATTGCCAAATGTGGATGGCAGTTTTACAGTCACGCTGTTTTTAAGTTATGATGAAGGAAAATACAATTTCAATAATTTAACATCCGAAGAAAAAATAACCGATTTTTTTGAAACACAATTTCCAGATGCATTAAAATTAATTCCGAATATTAAAGAGGAATTTTTAAATAATCCGACAGGAGCTTTGGGAACGGTAAAATGTTCGCCTTGGCATTACAAAAATAAAACTATTTTATTAGGAGATGCAGCGCACGCAATTGTACCCTTTTACGGGCAAGGAATGAATGCTTCTTTTGAAGATATTACCATTTTTGATGCTGTTTTAAATGAAAATTTAGGCGATTGGGAAACGGTGTTTAAAACCTACGAAAAAGCAAGAAAAGAAAATACTGATGCTATCGCTGATTTAGCAATCGATAATTTTCAGGAAATGAAAAATCATGTAGCGAATCCGTTATTTAAAGAGAAAAGAATATTGGAAATGGCGTTGGAAAAGGAATTTCCTGAGGAATATTTTTCGAAATATTCGATGGTTACTTTTAAAGATGATATTCCGTATGCTCAAGCAATGAAAAAAGGACGTGCGCAAGATAAAGCATTGTTAAATTTGGTAGCTGATTCTGATTTTAAACATACAACGGATTTAAAATATCTAAAAGAAATTCTTCAAAAAGTAGTAAAAGAAACCAATGAAATTTTGCGAGAAGATGAAATAGCAGGATTGTAATAACGGGTTTAGACCTCACAGGTTTTTAAAACCTGTGAGGTCTGATTTTGAATATTGTATGAATTGATACGTTAATAATAAAAAATATATGAAATACGAATCATTAGAAAGTGGAAATTATTATCATATTTTTAATCAAGGTAATAATGGAGAAAATATTTTTATTGAAGATGAAAATTATTCTTATTTTTTGAAATTAATAAAAACACATATATGCTCTATTGCTGACGTATTCTCTTATTGTTTATTAAAAAATCATTTTCATTTATTAGTTCAGATAAAAGAATCAACAGATGAGAAGTTGGTTTCTAAAGCATTTTCTAATTTTTTTAATTCTTATTCAAAATCAATCAATAAAAGATATGATAGAAGTGGTAGTTTATTTCGAGATAGATTTAAAAGAATAAAAATAGCAGATGAAATATATTTAAAGAAATTAATTGTTTATATAAATTTGAATCCAATTTATCATGGATTTGTAACAGATATAAATTTGTATAGAAACTCTTCTTATTTAAGTTTGATTTCAGATAAAAACACGTTATTGAAAAGAGAAGCGATTTATTTATTATTTGGAGATAGAGATAATTTTATAAATCATTTAATTCATAAGAAGTTAGAGTTTGACGAAAAATTATCAGTATTAGTTTTAGAATAATTAAATTTAGACCTCACAGGTTTTTAAAACCTGTGAGGTCTGTTACTAGGAAAATATATGAATAAAGAAATAAAACAAAAAATCACAGCTATTTGTGATGATAAAATTGCTAAAAAAGGTGCAAATGTAGGTTTGTCTTTTTATGCGTTTTTTCAAAATAAAAATGATAATCCGAAGTTGTTAATGGATGTGGCTACTTGGTGGATTCAAACGCATCAATTAAATCATTTTGAAAAAGCTATCAAAATTAAAGCAATGGTTCAAAACAATAATTAGTTGTTTTTCTGATTGTTGGTGTATTCAAAATTATAAATAAAAACGAAATTTGCGTTAGGGATTGCAGCGGCATCCTTTTTATAAAATTTTTCTTTTATAAAAAGATATAGCGGAAAGCCCGACCTTTAGGGAACGCCCAAAATATAGAAATATGAATTTAGTACAGCCTTTAAATTTTAAAAAGTGGATTGATGAAAATCGTCATTTATTAAAGCCACCCGTTGGGAATAAACAGGTGTGGGATAATGGCGATTATATTGTAATGGTGGTCGGTGGCCCTAACAATAGAAAGGATTATCATTACAACGAAACACCTGAGTTTTTTTATCAGGTAGAAGGGGATATGATTTTGAAAATTATCGACCAAAATGGTAAAATGATCGATGTTGAAATTAATGAAGGTGATATTTATTTATTGCCTGCTAAAGTGCCGCATTCGCCTCAACGTACCGAAAATACGGTTGGTTTGGTGATTGAATATCCAAGGTCGGAAGGAATGTTAGATGCATTAGAATGGTATTGCGAAAATTGCGGAAATCAGCTATACAGAGAAGAATTTGCCTTGAAAAATATTGAAACCGATATGCCTATTATTTTTGATAATTATTATTCTGATACCAAAAAATGTACCTGTAATAGTTGTAAAACGGTAATGGGAGCGCCTAATAAAATTAAGAAATAATTATTTTTTTATATGAAATATATCCTATTAAATTCTCGATACAATTTTAATTTCTTTTAGTCTTTAAAATTATTCGAATTGACAAAAAAACATCAAAATCATCACAAAAAATTATTTATATAAAAGATGCAAAAACGTAAACTACGAATAAACGGACATTCACATTTATTGCCTTATCCTGAGCAAATTCCTCAGTTTATGAAGGAAAAAGAAATTTTTTGGGTAGATGATGAGCGTAAACATATGTTACAAAAAGGTTGGAAACGCCCGGTAACGGATTCTAGTTTTTTCTTAGATGAAAAGTTGCTTTGGATGGAAAAAAATAAGTTAGATCATGCCGTAGTTTTAAATTTATCGCAATTATATGGTAACGGATTGCGTTTGGAAGAAATGAAAAAAGCCTTGCGTTTTCAGAATGATTTTAACGCAAAAGTACAGCATGATCATCCTGATAAATTCACCTGTGGTTTTGTAGTTCACCCTGGTTTTATTTACGGTGCTTTGTATGAAATGGAGCGTTGTGTGGAAGAATTAGGCTTAAAAGTATTGTGTTTACCAACGCATTTTATGGATTCGATAGGGCAGTGGCGTTGTGTTTTTGATAAAGAAAATGACCGTATTTTTGAGCTTGCTGATAAGTATAAATTAGCCATTGAAATTCATCCGTATGATGGCGATAAAATGATAAAATTAGAAAATACCAATTGGCGTTTTCATTTAATTTGGATGTTGGCACAATGTGGTGATGCCTATCATTTTTATACCTTAAACGGCATGCAGGAGCGTTTTAAAAATATCAGAACTTGTTTTGCACACGGCGGACAATTGGCACAAATGAATTTAGGAAGACGTATTCAAGGTTTTGATGGTCGTCCTGATTTATTTGAAGGAAAAACGCATCCTAGAAAGGCAGTTGGGCATCCAAATATTTTCTTTGATACTTTGGTACATGATACCGATTCGTTAAAACTAATGATTGACCGACAGGGTTCTAATCAAATTATTATGGGCTTAGATGACCCGTATCCGTTAGGAGAAATGGAAAGTGATGCGCAGTCTTCTTATCCAGGAAAATTGTTAGATTTGGCTATTGATAGAGATATTATCAATCAAAAACAATATCATGAAATTTGGGAAGATAATACCTTGCGCTGGTTATTTGGTGATGATCAAAAAGCAAAACAAGATTTAATTACAAAGATTTTAGGCTAATTTTTGAAGTATTTTTAGGGGTGTTTAGTAAAGTATTTTAGGATGTTTTTTCTTGGTTGATATATTTACCAATAACAATTCCCATTAAAACGACTAAATATATTTGTCCTATTAAACCGATAAATACCACGGCTTTTTGAGCTAAAACGGTTTGAGGTAAAATTTCGCCATAGCCAATGGTTAGCAGTGTTATATAGCTAAAATACATTAAGTTTTGAATGGTTGAAATACCATTTTCGGGGAAGCTAAAAGAACCTGGATAAAAAATTTCAACAAGTAAACAGATAAAAAAACCGATAAAACCAAGCGATATAAAACCACTAATTAGACCTAAAATTGTTTTTTGATCGATGTTTTTAGTATTCCAGACTTGAATAATTAATTCTCTAGTTACAACAATATGAAAGATAAAATAAGAGCTAATTCTTAAGATATCAACAAAGTGTTTTCCTGCTTTGTCAAATATATCTAAACTAAAAGATAGGGTGGCTAGTAAGAGTAAAAGAAGTACTAGCCAAAAGGTTTTTTTCTTTTTATGAAGTAAAAATAAGCCTGTACTTAAATTGAAAAGATGCAGTACAGGCGATATTTTAGTATCATAAATTTGGATAGGAAAAACAAGGGCTCCAAATAAAAGTGTTAATTGTGAAAATAAAAATATTTTAAATCGGAACTTGTATAATTCGTTTAACATTTAAATAAGTATCTTTTAGATATTCGTTAATTTCCCTAATAATTTAAGTAGCTTACTTTTTGTTTTAGCGTATTCATATTCATTTTTGATTGCTTTTAAATTCGTTTCAATCAGTTTAACTTCTCTGTAATTGATTAAAAATAAGGAGCTTTCACCTAACGAAAATTTTCGTTCCTCGCTTTTAACGATTGTTTTATAATTATTTACCAAGTTTTTTAAGATATTGTGTTGTTTTTGATACGATACAATTTCTTGTTTGGTCGCTTTAATCTTATTTTGCAAAATTATTTTTGTTGCTGAAATTTCAAAATCTAAATCTTGTAATTTTAGTTTAGCAATTTTTAAATCTCCTCTTGATTTTCTTAAAAATAAGGGCAGACTAACTTGCAACGAGTTTTTGTAATTTGAAACGTTAAAAGTACTAAAATCATCAAAATTATGTACTTTTGATGATAATAAATTATACTGAAAATCTACTTTAGGTAATAAATTATTTATTTTTAATCGCTTATTTATTTGTAAATTATTCTTTTTTAAGGCTAATAATTTTAACTTCGGATGTTGTTCTATATTATTTTCATCTAAATTAATTTCGACTGTTTTTAATAATTTATCAATCTTAGAAAATGTTGCAATATCAGGAATCATGTTGTTTTTTAATTCCATCGGAATATTATTATTAATCCACAAATAATTCGAAAAAGCTACTTTTGATTTTAACTGTTTAATGCGTGCTTTTTCTAAATCTAATTTTCTGTTTTCTAAGTTGATACTTGTTTCTAAAGTATCTACCGCTGCTTTATCGCCTGCTTTAAAATTTTTAATAACATTTTTGTGTCTTATAATTGCATTGGCATAATAATTTTTAAACACACTATATTGTTGATAATATTGTGTCCAATTTAAGTATGCAGAAATAGCATCAAACAAAATAGTATTAACTGCTAATTGCTGTTCTAACCTACTTTGTTTGGTATATATTTTGGCTTTTTTTAACGTAGCCATTCTTTTATTGATAAATAAATTTTTAGCTAACGGAACAGATATCCCTACATTGTATAAGCCGTTTTTAGGCGTTTTATATTGAGGGTTTAAATATTTTCCTGAATTATTTTCATAACTAGCTTTTAGCTCAATTCCATACCAAGTAGGAATTTTAAAAGAGGAAACCAACGTTTTATAATACTCGGTATTTTTAAAGTTTTTGTTACTGTAATCAACTTCAATTTTAGGGTCGAAAGCACCTCTGGCTTTTAATAATGTTGCTTGATTTGTATTAACAATAAGTTTTGCCTGCTTTATAATAGGATGGTACTTTTTTATATATCCTAAACTTTCTTCTAAAGAAAGTGTGTTATTAGGCATCTTTTGAGAAAAACAAACAACACTTATAAATAGATATAAAAAGGGTATATTTTTCATTATTTTTTCTTCTTAGTAGTTGGTTTTTGGTTTTTTGGCTGATAAAAATTAGGTGGAAAACTATTAATTTGTCGCCATAATTCATACCAAATAGGTACATTTTCTAACAGCGCAATTGTTTTTGCTCCCGAGCCAACTCTAATGGCTTTTGGCCACGGATGTTCATTATTGTCAGGAACAATTAAGGCTCTGTATTTGCCGTTACTGCTAATAAAATTTTCGATTGCAATAATTTTTGCTTCATAAGTTCCTGATGACATATTAGGCCATCCACTAAAAACAATTGCAGGCCAACCATCAAACTGAACACGTACTTTTTCGTTAATATGTATTAGTGGTAAATCGATAGGTTTTATATACATTTCTACTGCCAAATCGTACTGTGAAGGCATGATGTTTATCAGTGGTTCACCTTGTTTAAAAGTTTCTCCAATTCCTGATTTTATTGCCTTATTTATGTAGCCATCAAGCGGAGCGGTAATGTATAATAAAGAAGTTCTTTTGTTATAATTGGCTAAATTTGTTTGTAGTTTAGAAACTTGAACTTCTGTTTCGTAAGCGCCAGATTCAGCAGTATATAAACTACTTTGTGCCTTCGATAATTTATCCGTATAACTAGCTATAACACCCGAAATAGCTAACTGTGCATTGATACTATTATTTTTGGAAGCTAATAATTTATTTTTTTGAGAAATAACTTTGGCTGAAAACTCTTGAAGTTTTGCGCTTTTTTCTTCCACATCTTTAGTCGCTTTTAAACCCTCTTGTTGTAGGGTAAAAGTTCTATCATATTGAATTTTTGCTATTTTTTGCTTTAAAATAACGGTTTCTAAATCAATACTATCAGTTTTAACTTTTAAGTAAGCTTGTTGTAATTTGTTTTTTGCTTGTTCCGATTTTAATTTTTGATTATTTTTTATGGCTAAAATTTGCCTTTTTAAAGCACTTATTTTATTGACATACGATTTACCAGAAAGATTTTTAGAATTTAATTGATTTCCTGTTCTTTGGGCAAGTTTTGCATCAAAATAATTGCTTTTTACTTCGGATATTCTTAAAATAGTATCGCCTTTTTTTACAAAATCACCTTCTTGCACAAACCACTGTTCAATTCTTCCAGGAATTTGAGATTGTAAAGTTTGCGGTCGTTGATTCGGTTTTAAAGTTGTTACATTACCTGTGCTAGAAACATTTTGAGTCCAAGGTAAAAATAGCGTTATGATTAGCATCAATAAAAAGAAAAGTAAAAATTTTCTGAATAATTTATGATGTTCTTTTTTAAATATTTTTTTTCCTGATTTAAAATTACTCAAATCAATTTGATTAGAAATACTATTATTTGAAATATGTAACATTACTTCTGTTGCTTTATTTGTTAATAATTTTACCTTTATGAAGCGTAATTTTTTTAGTGCATTTTTCGTCCCATTTATCGTTACTGCTTACAATAATTAAGCTCCATTTTTGGGAAGGGCTTGTAATAAAATCGATGATTTTTTTGGCTTCTTTCTTTTCAAATTGGTCTAAAGGATCTTCTAAAATTAAAAGTTTTGGTTTTTTGATAATCGCTCTTGCTAGAATAATTTTTTTAGAAATGGTATAACCAATATGTTTTCCTTCTGGTTTTAGTTGTGTTTCTAAGCCGTTTTCTTGATATTTTAAAAAATCGGTTAAGCCAACAATTTCAAAAACAGTATAAATTTCATCATCTGTAATTGTGGTATTTCCAAAAGTTACATTTTCTCGAATGCTTCCTTCAAACGGATTTTCTTCGGATAATGACATTCCTAAATACGCTCTATAATTATTAATTTGTAGGCTTTTTATAGATAAATCATTCACAAAAATATTTCCAGAAGTAGGGGTTGTAATTCCTGCAATAAGCTGTATTAAGCTTGATTTTCCTGCGCCACTTTCTCCTTGAATTAATATTCTGTCATTGGGTTCGATATGGAACGAAATATCTTTTAAAATAAGTCTTTCTTCTTTAAAAATGGTGTAGGAAATATTTTGTATTTCAATTTTGAAAGGTTTGCTGTCGCTCACAGTACTTCCTTGTTGATTTTCGATAGGTTTATCAATAATTTGCCCTAATTTTTCGATAGAAGTAAGCACATCATAAAAGGATTCTAAGCCTAAAATTAATTTTTCCACAGAGCTTATTATCAGTAAAATAATTATTTCTGCGGCAACAAATTGTCCGATATTCATTTGTTGATTTAACACTAAAAAACCACCCATCAATAACAAACCAGCGGTAACAATTACTTTAAAACTAATCATTTGAATATATTGAATGATTAATATTTTAAAATGACTGTCTCTTGATTTTAAATAATCACTCACTAAATCATCGCTTTTATTTAAAGCTAATTTTGTTTTTCCGGCTATTTTAAAACTGATAATTGTTCTAGCGATTTCTTGTAACCAGTGCGCTACTTTATACTTGTTTTTAGATTCTTTTAAACTTGTTTCTAAGCCAATTTTTGCCGTGTATTTAAATACAATATAAATTAATAAGAGTAGTAAAAGACCAAATAAAATAAAAAATGTATGGTAAAAAGATAATAATAATAGTGCAAAAATTATCTGTAAAAATGCCGAAGGAACATCAATTAAAATTTTTGAAATCCCTTTTTGAATCGTAAGTGTATCAAAAAAACGATTGGCTAATTCCGGTGGGTAATAATTTCGTAATTCGCTCATTTTTATTTTAGGAAAACGATAGCTAAGCTCTAAAGAGGCTCTTGTAAAAATACGTTGTTGTATGGTTTCAATAATTCTAATTTGCATGAGTTTTAATACGCCACTAAAAGCCACACCACCAGTAACTAATATTACAAGAACTACCCACGATGCCGAAATCTGTGCACCTTGTAATAAATTGATAATTGCCTGTATTCCTAAAGGAAGTGATAATGCTACAATTCCTTCAAATATGGCATAATAAGATATTTGTAAAATATCTTTTTTTTCTAATTTTAAAAGTCCTAAAAACCGTTTCCAAGGTGTTAATGGGTTATTTTCTGCCATTTGAAAGCGTATTAAGAGTTAAATCGATAAAAAATGAAGTTGGAGAAGTCGCAGTATCGCAATTTGTTAGCGACTTAAAATGTTGCTTAATAAATTGTTGATGCAATGCACCTTCAATAACCGTACTTGCTAGTGTAAGCGGGTGTTTATAGTTGTTATTATAATTGGTTATTATATCAGCTAAACGCTTTACAACTTCCTTATATAATTTAAAAAAACCTTCTTTATTTTCGGTATCTACTTCTTTTGTTGAATATGATTTAGAGTTTTCATTAATTACAATTGAGTTTAATAAAACCTCATTAATATGCGAGAAATTACTGTCTTGTTCAGTTGTTTTTGTAAGTATTTGAATCGCTTTTATTAATTTTTCTTCGGCATTATAAATGCTATACGTTTCTATAACTAATTGATATTGCACCCAGCCCCAATACCAAGATGTTACATAAATAAGTAGTTTGTGTTTGCTTTCAAAATACCTGTAAATAGAACTTTCATTAGAGCCGATTAATTTACCTAATTTTTTAAAATTGAAGCTTTCAAAACCGATATCTTCAATTAAAATAATGCTATTTTCAATGATTTTTTTTCCGAGAGAAGAAGTTTCAGGATCTTTAATATAGATGCCTACAGGAATTTCAATTTTAATATTTGATAGAAAATTTTTCATAAATAAATAGTATATCTGCAAATGTAATAGTAATACTATCAATTAAGAGTGTTTTTGTGTTAAAATAACTTTAATTGTTTACTAGAAATAAGAAACCCTCGAAATTTCGAGGGTTTTTTGAGGTAAAATAGGTTATTTTAAAATTTATTGCCAGGAGGAGCTAAGCTAGCTGCCTGCGCTTTTTGAGGATTTAATATTAAATAAGTTCCTAAAGCGGTTAAGCTAGCATACTTACCATAGTTTTTTATTTTTTCTAACGCCTCTTTTCTAGAAATATTTTCGGTTGTTTTTTTCATGATTTTTAGTTTAAGATAATTTTTTTAGTAATTTTACCTAAATTAGAATTTAACTCAATAATATAAATTCCTTTTGATGTTTTAGGTAGTTGAATTACGTTTATAGCTGCTGTTTTAAATTGCTTGCTGATAATTTTTTCTCCTAAAATAGAATAGATTTTTATGGTAGCATTTTTTGATGTTAATCCTTTTATTGTTAGTGTATTATTTGCTGACGCATAAATAGCTACATTTTGTATTTCTTTATTTAAACTTTTTTGAACAGTGTTAATTTTTGGGTTTTTATCGCTTGTGTGAAGATAAAATTGTGAAGTATTATTGTTTAGAACAACCGTATAATTTTCTTCTGATAAATTCGTAAAAACCCCATTGATTTTATCTTCTAAATAAACATTCATATTAGTTGGTAAATTCATTGAGTTTGCCGAAAACATAATTTCATTACCCGTATTTGCTTTTAAATGTATTGGAATAACGGTATTTTCCATGGTATTGATAGGCAAAGATTGAATGGCATAATTTTCACCTTTATTTTGAGAAACTAACTGTGTTGTTATTGAAAAATCACTTACAAATCCTTTAAATTGCGCTCCGTCGTAACCATTATCAAAACCTGTTGTAGTACCTTTTATATAGTATAATTTGGTCTTGCTTTTTTTATTCGTCGTATTATCGGTAGCGCTTAGATGTATTTCTGTTCGGCTGCTTCTTTTAAAAGTATCGGTTGTTTGATGTTGCTGATTAGTACTGTTAAAAGAGATGTTTCCGGCAGCGTTAGCTTCCATAAAAAAACCTTGTGCAGGTGCTAAAATAAACGCATCGGCAGCAACTTTTGTTTCATAATTAGTACCGTTCCAAATCCAAATAGTTTGAGAGGTTAGAATACTGTTGTTTTGAGTTAAAAAAGTGTTGCTATTTAAGTACGAAGTGTAGGGATTTCCAACTAAATTATAGCCATTTTCATTTTTTGTAACAGGGGTGTTTACGGTTAAATGATTAATTTCTCCTCTAAATTTTAAATTTCCAGCGGTAGCTAGCTTTACAGAAAAACCAGCTCCTTTTTCAATATTTTCTTCGGATGATTTTGTTTGATAATCCCAGGCAGTTCCATCGTTTTTGTAAGGCGCAATTCCTATTCGACCGCCAGCAGTTCCTTGAGCAAAAATGTGATTTGTAATTAAATTATCGGTGGTTTCGCCTGTAACAGGTGAGCTAACCAAATGCCAATTAGCAGTTAAAGCTCTTTGGTAAATAACTGTTCCTGTAACATTTGAATTTGCAATTAAAGAAGCGCCATTTTGGATTGTAATTCCTTTTACCGTTGTCGCATTTGTTATTGTAGGGTACTTATTAAGCCCGTTAGGAATTAAAACATCACTCGTATTTGTAGGAATATTTCCTGAATTCCAGTTGGTGGCTGTTGTCCAATTATTGTCGGTATTTCCGTTCCAAGTAGCATTGATAATAGAGAATGTATCCGAAGAAAAAGGCAGTAATAATTCACCATCTCCATTTACAACATTTGTCCAGTTATTTTCAACATCAGCAATTAAAGAATAATAATCAGCAAAAGAATTTTGACCTGTTTTATCTCCTTTATAAACAGCACCATCAGGGGTTGCAGAAGCATCAAAAGTAATAATAGAAACGCCTTTTTTTAAACCTGTTCCTTTTAGGCTAATACCATCAGCATTATAAGTTCCAAGCTGAGTGGTATCGTTTCCTATTTGAAGTGCAGTAATAAAGGTTGTTGGAGTATTAACATCAGTCCCAATATAAATAAAAAGAGCGTCTTTTGTGGTGGTGGTTAAGTTAAAACCTCCAATCCTTGTAATACTACCTATTGATGCTCCAAAATTAGGGTTAGTAGCATTGTCAATATCTGTAAAAGTGACAACGCTTCCCGCCGGAATTACATTGCTACCTGTAAGCCAGGTTAAACTTCCTTCTCCAGTGGTAAAGCCTCCAAGCCCATCGGTTTCTTTATCAGAAATATAAAGCGTAGAGTTTGCAGGAATAGGGGCTAGTATAGCAATAGAAAAATCTTTATCGCCATCGGCATTAAAACCTGTAAAAATAATATCACCTGTTGTTTGTGCGTTTATTTTTATTGCTGATAAAAAAAGAATTCCTATCAGTAATTTAAAAAAGTACTTATGTTTCATAGTATCATAAATTGATTAATGAAACGAAGGTAATTTATTGTTTATTTACGAGTGTTTTGTAGTTGTTTTTTAAATGTTATTATAACGATATTTTTTGTAGTAATTTGTATTTGAGGTACTTGTGTTAATTTTTACGCCAAAAGAAAGGGGTGAATAAAATTAATACCGTAAAAAGTTCTAAACGCCCGATAAGCATTAAAAAAGAACAAAATAATTTTGCTCCGGTAGATAAATGATTAAAATTATCAACAGGGCTTACACTACCTAAACCAGGACCAATATTTCCTAAAGAGGAAGCACAGGCGGCTAAGGCTGAATAAAAGTCTAATCCGAAGAAAGCAAGTATGATAGTTCCCATAATAAAAATGAACATATACAATACAAAGAACGATAAGATGTTAAATACAATGGTTTGTTTAACGGCTTTTCCGTCATAACGAACAGGGATTATTGCATTAGGGTGTAAACTTTTCTTAAACTCTAAAAAACTACTTTTTAATAAGATAATATGTCGTACAATTTTAACCCCACCAGAGGTAGAACCTGCCGATCCTCCTAAGAAAAATAATGAAAAGAAAATTGCCGTTACAAAATAATTCCACATCGTAAAATCAGCCGTAACAAAACCTGTAGTTGTTATTACTGATAGTACTGAAAATAACGAATGTCGTATGGCACTTTCAACATTACCATATACCATCGGATGCTCAATAGAGGTTTGTAATGAAGGGTCTTGATTAAAAATAATCATGACAGCGATAACACTAGAAATCCCTAAAACACCAAAGAAATAATACTTAAATTCTTCACTTTGAATAACTTTTCGCACCTTTCCTTTTAAAGCAAAGTAGGTAAGTACAAAATTGATACCTGCTAAAAACATAAAAAAGATGATAATATATTGTATAAATGGCGAGCCATTCCAATGAGCAACACTAGCATTTTTAGTTGAAAAACCACCAGTACTAATGGTTGCCATTGCATGATTTAAGGCATCAAACCAGCCCATACCCGCAACTTTTAAAAGTAAAAATTCTACAAATGTAAGCAATACGTAAATTAACCATAAACGTTTTGCGGTATCGGTAATACGAGGGTGTAATTTATCGGCTGATGGCCCTGGAGCTTCTGCCATAAATAACTGCATACCGCCAATTCCTAGTAAAGGTAATATGGCAATGGTAAGCACAATAATTCCCATTCCGCCAATCCAATGCGTAGCGCTACGCCAAAACAGGATTCCTTTAGGCATCGATTCTATATCTGTTAAAATAGATGAACCTGTCGTTGAATAGCCTGAAATAGTTTCAAACAATGCGTTGGTAACACTAGGAATACTGCCCGATAATAAATAAGGAAGCATTCCGGTAATTGTTAAAATAAGCCAGCCTAAAGTAACAATAAGGTAGCCTTCTTTTTTCTTGATTTTTTTAGTAACAGGTTTGTTAAAAAAAAAGAGAACTAAACCGGTAGCTATTGTAATTAGTCCGGCGTTTAAAATTCCCCACTTAGAAGGCTCGTCATAATAAAAACTAAACGGTAATGAAAGCCACATGAATAAGCCATTAAGAACGGCTGTTATCCCTAAAAATCGATAAATTAATTTTAGATTGAAATTTTCCATTAGTTGAATAATTCTTCTACAATTGATATTGCTTCGGGCAAACAAAAAACGATGGCTTTATCGCCACTTTGTAATTGAAAATCACCAAAAGACATATGAGGTTTTCCATCTCTAATAACACCACCAAAAACGGCTTCTCTAGGAAAACGTAGTTCTTTAATTGGTTTTAGAGTTACTTTGGCATTTTTTTGAACTTCAAATTCAAAAACTTCGGCATCAATATTATGTAAGTTTGCTAAGGCTAAAATTTCACCTTTACGTATGTGACGGAAAATATTACTTGCCGCAATTAATTTTTTATTAATAAGGGTATCAATACCAATGGTTTGTGAAATATTGATATAATCCATATTTTCAACCAAGGCAACGGTTTTTTTAACTCCTTTCGATTTTGCGACCAAACAAGACATAATGTTGGTTTCAGAATCGCCAGTTACCGCAATAAAAGCATCCATTTCTCGAATGTTTTCATCTTCTAAAAGCTCTAAATCTCTACCGTCTCCATGAATAACTAAGGTGTCTATCAATTCTTCGGCAAGGTGTAAGGCTTTTTCTCGTTTACGCTCAATAAGTTTTACTTTAAAGTTAGCGCTACAAAGACTTTTAGATGTTTTTCTTCCGATATTACTACCGCCAAGAATCATCACATTTTTAATGGCTATTTGCTCTTTACCAATAATAGGATGTAATTTATCAATGCTATAACTTGGTACCGAAAAATAAACTTGATCGTTCATTTTATAGGTAGTATCACCACGAGGAATAATGGTTTGTGCGGTGCCTTCTCGTTTTATAGCGATGGTAATAAAATCAACTAAACTAAATTTTTCTTTAGCTTCTTTAACGGTTAAATTTAATATAGGCGATTTATAGCCAAGGGTTGTTCCCATAATATTAAATACGCCGTTTTCAAAAGTAACGGTATCGTTAAAAGAAGATTGATTTAACAGTACTTTTATTTCTTCGGCAGCTAAAGCTTCAGGAGAAATCATAAAATCTACGCCAAAATCTTTAAAGTCAATACTGTCGTTATTTAAAAATTCAGGATTGTTAATTCTGGCAATTGTTTTTTTTACACCCAAGGCTTTTCCAATAACCGATATGGTAAAATTGGTGTTCTGACTTTCGGTAACCGCTAGTAATAAATCAGCATCAGCAATGCCAAGTTCTTTTAATAACTGAATAGAAGTAGCGTCGCCTTTTTTGGTGATAACATCTAAATGGTTGTTGATGTAATCAAGCTTTTCGCCGTCAGAATCAATAACGTAAGTATCTTGAGATTCGTAAGAAAGGAGTTTGGCTAAATGAAAACCAACGTCTCCAGCCCCAGCTATAATAATCTTCATGAGTTTGATAATAAAAAGTAGGCAACAAAGATACTGTGCTTGTTTGGCTTGTGCAAAAAAATGGATTATATTTATAACTAATTTAGAGATGATAGCTGCCATATGAAAAAAAAATCAATCAAATTGTGGGCATTAGATGACAGACCTCGTGAAAAATTAATGTTAAAAGGAAAAGCCGCTTTGTCAAGTGCTGAATTAATCGCCATTATAATAGGTTCAGGTAACAGAGAACAAAGTGCCGTTGGGTTGTCTCAAAAAATAGTAGCCTCGGTCAATAATGATTTAAACGCCTTGGCTAAATTATCATTGGAAGAATTAATGAGCTTTAAAGGCATAGGAGAAGCAAAGGCTATTTCAATAATTACGGCTTTAGAAATAGGCAAACGTAGGCAGTTTATAGAAAGCAATCGGATTTCTAAAATAACCAGTTCATTAGATGCCGCTACCATATTGCAACCATTAATTGGCGATTTAGGACATGAAGAGTTTTGGGTTTTATACTTAAATAATTCAAATAAAGTAGTCGCAAAACATCAACTAAGTAAAGGAGGTTTTACCGCAACTTTAGTCGATGTAAGATTACTATATCAAAAGGCATTAAAAGTTTCTGCGGTTGGTATTATTGTGGCACATAATCATCCGTCAGGAAAACTAAAACCTAGCAATTCAGACATTCAATTAACTGCTAAAATTAAACAAGCGGGTGTTACTTTAGATATAAAACTACTAGATCATTTAATAATTACCGAAAAAACGTATTTTAGCTTTGCAGATCAAGAAATGCTATAGTGCTTTTGTATTGTTATTTGTGTTTTTAAGCCCTTCAAAACAATTATGATACTTATATATACTCCTAAAATAACCCCTCGAATTCGGTATGTTTTTAAGCATATTTTTACACATATTTTACACATACCAATTCAGTTTACAAGTAAAGTAGAAGAATTTGTGGCGTATAACAATCCTAAAATCACCTATACAAAGGTAGCTTTAGGAAAAGAGTTTTTTATAAAAAGTACTGCCTTGTTAACACAGCAAGGAATACAAGATGTAGATATAAATATTAAAAAATGGGATGCAGTTCCTTGTTTTTTTGCGACCGATGATCAGTCTGAAATTCCTTTTGATATTTTTGCAGCAACTTTTTATTTAATTTCTAGATATGAAGAGTACTTACCGCATATAAAAGATAACCATGCTCGTTTTTCAGCCACTCAAAGTATTGCTTTTAAATATGGTTTTTTAGAAAAGCCGCTTGTTGATATTTGGGCATATAAATTTTTAGATGCTTTAAAGGTTAAATACCCTGAGTATGCGTATCCAACAAGAAAATACCAGTATATTTCTACGATTGACGTTGATAATTCCTTTATTTACAAACACAAAGGTTTTATAAGAACACTTGGTGGTTTTTTAAAAGATGCTTGGCAGTTTAAAATTATTAATATTTGGGACAGAATGGCTGTCTTATTTAATTTTAAAAAGGATCCTTTTAATACTTTTAAAGTACTGTTAGAGTTAAAAAAAACACATAAAATTAGAACTATTTTTTTCTTTTTAATAGGCGATTATAGCACGTTTAATACCAATGTATCTGCCTCAAAAACTCCTTTTAAACTATTGATAAAAGACATCGTAGATTATGCAAGGGTAGGCTTACATCCGTCATATCATACCATGACAAATAACGCTTTGTTAAAAAAAGAAAAAGAACGCTTAGAAAACATTATAAATATGCCAATAAAGCGTTCTCGTCAGCATTATTTACGCTTGTCATTGCCTGAAACCTATCAAAACTTAATTGATTTAGAAATAACAGAAGATTATTCGATGGGTTATGTAAGTCATGCAGGTTTTAGGGCAAGTACTTGTACGCCATTTTATTTTTATGATTTAGCCTTTGAAATTCAAACACCCTTAAAGGTATTTTCTTTTGCTTTAATTGATGTAACTTTAAAAGATTATATGAAGTTAACACCCAAGCAATCGTTAGGTAAAATAAGAGATTTAAAAAATGAAGTAACCGCTGTAAATGGTGTTTTTGTGACTACTTTTCATAACGAAAGTTTAAGTAATTATGAACAATGGAAGGGGTGGAAGCGTACTTATGCTTCCATGTTAAAAATAGCCAAAAATTAAAAATAATAAATTAATTAAAATAAATAAGTATTAAATATGAATAAAATAATCATACTATTATTGCTGATAAGCACATCAATACAAGCTCAAAAAAATGTAAATAATTACAAATACATTATGGTACCTAATAAGTTTGATTTTCTTAAAACAGTCGATCAATATCAAACCAGTTCATTAACTAAATTTTTATTTAAAAAACACGGTTTTACGGTCTTTTTAGCCGATGAGGTTTTACCTGATGACCTAGCCGAAAACAGGTGTTTAGCATTAACAGCAGTGCTTACTGATGCATCTAGTTTGTTTACAACAAAAAATAGTATTACTCTTAAAGATTGTGGCAATAAAGATGTTTTTTCATCAAAAGAAGGGAGAAGTAAAATTAAAAATTACAAAAAATCATATCATGAAGCAATTAGAAATGCTTTTAAATCAATCAAGGCTTTAAAGTATAAATATACGCCAAATAGCACTCAAAATATTATTCAGAATATTGATAATCAAAGTGAATTACTAGCTAACAAAACAGTAGAAAGTACTGTTATTAACCTATATGCTCAACCAACAAAAAATGGTTTTCAATTAGTAGATACAACCCAGGAAATTATTTTTAAAATATTAAAAACGAGTGTTAAAGATGTTTTTGCTATTAAAGATAAAAACGGAATCATTCATAAAAACAATGATATTTGGACTGCCGAATATTATAAAAAAGGCATTAAAAAAACAGAAAAATATCAAGTAAAGTTTTAAATATTACGTGCTATTTTATCTAAAAAAAAAGAGTGTATTATAAAAATACACTCTTTTTTTAATACTTATATTTATCTTTCCAACGTTGTTTTAGCAATTCTCTAAATTGATTTTCTCGAGCATTATTGCCTGGTTCGTACAATTTGGTGTTTTTAATTTGTTCGGGTAAAAACTCTTGACTCACGAAATTTCCTGAATAATTATGTGAATAGGCATAGTCTTTTCCGTAATTCAAATCTTTCATTAATTTGGTTGGAGCATTCCTTAAATGTAGCGGAATAGGTAAATCGCCTGTTGTTTTTACTAAATTTTGAGCTTCACCAATCGCCATATAAGAAGCATTACTTTTTGGCGAATTTGCCAAATAAATAGCACATTGACTTAAAATAATACGCGATTCAGGATAGCCAATTACAGAAACCGCTTGAAAGGTATTATTTGCCATAATAAATGCTGTTGGATTGGCATTTCCAATATCTTCAGAAGCTGCAATTAGCATTCTTCGGGCAATAAATTTCACATCTTCGCCACCTTCAATCATTCTAGCCAGCCAATAAACTGCGGCATTTGGGTCGCTTCCTCGTATCGATTTTATAAAAGCCGACACTATATCATAATGTTGTTCGCCTGTTTTATCATAGCGCACTGTATTTTTTTGAATTTTAGATAAAACAAGTTCGTTGGTAATTTCAATTTCATTTTCAGCAGCCACTAATAATTCAAAAATATTTAAAAGTTTCCGAGCATCACCACCCGAAACTTGCAATAAAGCATCAGTTTCTTTTAAGGTAATTTTTTTATCAGCAATAAATGTATCTTTTTTCATCGCTCTGTGTAAAAGCGCGATTAAATCATTTTTATCAAAAGAATTTAAAATATACACCTGACAGCGAGAGAGTAGTGCGGGTATTACTTCAAAACTTGGGTTTTCGGTAGTTGCACCAATTAAGGTTACCCAACCTTTTTCAACAGCGCCAAGTAAAGAATCTTGTTGCGATTTGCTAAAGCGATGAATTTCATCAATAAATAAAATAGGATTTTTTTGACTAAACAATCCGCCACTTTTCTTCGCTTTTTCAATAATTTCACGCACATCTTTTACACCTGCGCTAATGGCGCTCAAAGTATAAAAAGGTCGCCCAGATTCGTTGGCAATAATATTAGCAAGTGTTGTTTTTCCAATACCAGGAGGTCCCCAAAGAATTAACGAAGGAATTATTCCTTGTTTAATATGATTGGTTAAAATTCCGTTTTCGCCCACCAAATGTTGTTGACTTATATAATCGGATAAATTCTGCGGACGTATTCTTTCTGCCAAAGGTTGATTCATTTTGTAAAAATAGCAAAGATTTCTGACAGATGTTCCGAAATTTTTAGTTGGATTTGTTTTTGATATTTCAATACCTATGAAAACAGCTACTCAATTAAAATATTCGAACCGTATTTTTTTAATACCATTTATTTTTGTGATTTCAATATGGTTTATATATTGGATAGAAATTACTTTTGGCTTCAATTTTAATAAATTTGGTATTTTACCAAGAGAAATAACAGGTTTAAAAGGAATTTTAATGTCACCATTTATCCATGGCGACACAGGACATTTGTTTAATAATTCGGTGCCTTTATTTGTTCTTTGTGCAAGTTTGTTTTATTTCTACAGAAGTGTTGCCTTAAAAATATTGATTTTTGGCGGATTATTTACAGGGTTTTTAACCTGGGTAATTGCTCGTGAATCCTATCATATTGGCGCAAGTGGCATTGTTTATTTACTTTTTAGTTTTGTTTTTTTCAGCGGAATTATTAAAAAACAATATCGACTTGTAGCGGTTTCGTTAATTATGATTTTTTTATACGGAAGCATGATTTGGTATGTGTTACCAATTAAAGACGGTGTTTCGTGGGAAGGACATTTATCAGGGTTTATTACAGGAATTTTATTGGCTATTTTTTACCGAAAAAAAGGTGTAATAAAAGAAAAATTTGTGTTTTCTAAAACAGCTTTTGATGAACTATTTGATGAGCAAGGAAATTATGTTCCGCCAGTTATCGAAGAAGAGCTTGTTTCAGAAGATAAAAAAGAAGAGCAGGGAAGTGGTCAAGAAAATAAAGAAATTGAAGCTAAAAATAAAGTAGCTAAAATTGATGTACCGAACGATTTAAAAATCAATTATATTATTTCAAAGTAGTTTTTTTAGAAGCAATTTCCCGCTTTCCGCACTCGCTTTTTTTTGAAGAAAAATCAAAAAAAGAGCTCAAACAAATGCTTCAATCGGGGCTAGGCTTGGTTGCTTTATTTTAAAAATAGATTATCTTTTTTATAAAATTTCATTTAAGAATGAAGTCAGTTCGAGTGGTTTTTTCCTTCAAAAAAATGGTATCGAGAACTTTTTAGCATCAAAATCAATCAAAATAAAATTCTCGATACAATTTTAACTCCTTCTAGTCATTAAAATCACTCGAATTGACAAAATTGCGAAAAATTAGGATGCGAAACTGAATTTGTATATTATCTGAAATTTAAACAGGTACTTAAAAACAAAGCATAAAAAAATCCTGCAAAAAGCAGGATTTTAATTTTTATAATTTTGTAGTATTTATTGTCTTTGACGGATAGTTTCATAAAGAAAAACCCCACAAGCAACAGAAACATTTAAAGACTCAATTTCACCAAGTAATGGTAATTTTGCTTTATAATCTGCCATTTTTAATACAGAATTACTAACTCCTTTATGTTCAGAACCCATTATAATTGCAACTGGCTGATTAAAATCAACATCAAAAACAGAATCTTCAGTTTTTTCGGTAGCCGCTACTAATTTTATGTTTTCAGCCTGTAATTGAAACATAGCATCTTTAATGTGGTCAACTTTACAAATAGGAATTTTGAAAGCTGCACCTGCCGATGTTTTAATCGTTTCAGCATTTATAGGAGCACTACCACTTTTTTGGATAATAATTCCGTTTACTCCAGTACACTCAGCAGTTCTAATAATTGCACCAAAATTTCTAACATCAGATACTTGATCTAATAATAAAAATAAAGGCATTTTATCAGACTCTAAAGTAGTTTCTATTAAGGTTTCTAAATCATGAAAATCAACAGGTGAAATTCTAGCAACAGCCCCTTGATGATTACTGTGTTTCGATAATCTATCTAATTTTTCAGTAGGAACAACACTGATTGATACTTTGTTTTTTCTTAATAATTTATCTAATTCAAAAAATAATTCTCCACGAAGTCCTTTTTGTAAATATACTTTGTTAATTGAAGCTTCGCTTTCAATTGCTTCAATAATTGCTCTAATACCAAAAATAGTAGTGTTTTCTTCCATGCTGCAAAGATAGTTGAAAATTATTGTATAAAAAAACCACCTCGTTAAAGGTGGTTTTTAGTATTTATTGAAGATAAAAATTAATATTTATCCCAAAAAAGTTTTGTTTCAGCTTTATCTCCTCCAATAGCAGTAGCTGCCGCTTTAACATTTGTTTTGTTTAATTGATATTCTTTGTCAGAATAAGGCATTCTAAAAGGAACTATTGTTTTTAGTTCGTTTTTAGTCGGTGTAATAAATTTATTTAAATCTAACCTTCTGGTAAAATTCCAGGTAGCAAAAGCTCTATCAAATAAACTAACCCATGCTTGCTCTGCGATAATTTCTTTCCATTTAGAGGCATCGTAAGGATTTGCATTTAAATAAGTTGTTGCGTCTGCGGCAGAAACATCGTACTCATCCATAGAAGCTTTAATTGCTTTCTTGTATAATTCTTCTGCTGTTCCTCCAACATTATAACCTCTTGATGCTGCTTCCGTTAAAATTAACTGAACTTCAGTGAAACTTAAAAGTTTAGCAGGAGCACTTGCATTTGTTAAAACATTTGTATAATGAGAATGATCTGAAAAAGTGTTCTTATCACCAATAACACCACCTTTATAAATATCCTTTTTAACAGGAGGGGTTACAGTAGAGTCTATTACATTTACCGTTGAAAACCAAACAGCTCTTCTTGGATCATTTTTTTCATTCATAAAATCAATAATTCCTTTAGAGGGCATAAAGTCATCTCTTCCGGAATTTACAAAAGCTTCAAAGACAGGGTTTGAAAAAGTTCCTCCATCAAAAATCATAGTATAAGACTCTGAATCGTTTGAAATAACTCCTGATTTAACAGCGTCTTCAACGGTTGTTTTAGATAATCCTGAATCGAAATCGGCTAAATTAATTCCTAATCTTAATTTAATAGAATTTGCAAATTTTTTCCATTTATTCATGTTACCATTATAAATAAAATCAGATTTATCATATCCTACTTCAGAAACATTTATCATGTTTACCGCTTTGTCAATTCTACTGATTAAATCTTTGTAAATTGTAAACGCATCATCATACTTTGGAGATAAAATAACATCATTTAAAGCTTCTGTATAAGGTAAATCACCATAGGTGTCAACTAAAGTTTCCCAAACAAAAATTTCTTGTATCTCTAAAGTGGCCAATTTATTCTTTTGGACTGCAGCGCTATTGGTTTCATTAGCTAAAGATTCTTTAGCTAACTTAATATTATTAATACCTCTTGTCATAAACCCATCGTAGTTTCTACGGGGTTGATTTCTTGTTAATAAATCATAATTACTCTCGTCAGTGTACTGCGCTTCTGTTATGTGCTGTACAAAAAATCTATAATTATTGTAATTAACACTTGGCGTGTATATTTGTGTTGCTGTTCCTGATAACGAAGTAGCTAATAAATTACTTGACGGTAATGAAGTAGGATGTTTAGGGTCTATATTTAAAGATTCGAGATCTTTAGTACAGGAAGCAAGCGTTAATAACGAAATTGTTCCTATAGTTAATATATTTTTTAAATTTTTCATTTTTTATATCTTTTTTAGAATTTAAATGTTAGGTTAAGACCAATATCTCTAGTCGTTGGTGTACTACCAATAGAGTGACCATAAGATCTAGTTCCTCCTCCTACCATTGCTTCAGGATCTGCGTATGGTAAATCTTTAGAAATAATCCATAAATTTCGACCTACTAAAGAAATTTTAGCGTCGTTTATAAATGAATTTTTTAAAGCTGATTTTGGTAACGAATAACTTATCGCTGCTTCTCTCAATTTAACAAAACCTCCGTCGTAAACAAAAGCTTCTGATGGGTTAACTTTCCAGCCATCAACAGCTCCATAGGCTTGAGGGTCTCTTGCAATAAATGTATTTTTTGTACCATCTTCAAAGACTCCTGGTAAAACAACTCCAGTTTGTCTTACGTTATTACCAACAGTTTCTTTATACAACCCAGTTCCTAAACCATAATACATATCAGTAGAGAAAACTTTACCGCCTTTCCTTACATCGATCAAGAAGCTAAAGCCAAAATTTTTGTATGTAAAAGAGTTTCTCATACCTCCAATCCAATCAGGAGTAACATTTCCTAAATTCTTATTACCAACTCTTTTATATCTAGCATATGTTTTAGTTTTTTCTTTATTTTGATAAGTTTCTAAAACTTTATTTCCATTTTTATCTTCTACGTATCCAGGGCCAATTAAGGTACCCCAAGGCTTTCCTTTAAAAGCATTTAAAGAAACACCTCCATTATAACTTGCTAATTGATAGTTTTCACTATCCCCAGATAATGAAATTACTTTATTCTTATTTTTAGACCAGTTTAAGTCAATATTCCAGGTGAAATTATCATTTTTTACAGCAACTAAACCTAATTGAGCTTCAAAACCACTATTATTTATTTGTCCTGCGTTTACAACTTTTTTAGAATACCCTGTTGCTGTAGAAACAGGTAAACTAATAATTTGATCAAATGTTTTTGTGTTGTAGTAAGCAAAATCAAGTGTTATTCTTTTATTTAAGAACATCATTTCTGTACCAAATTCATATTCTTTTGAACGTTGTGGTTTTAAATTACTATTTTTTTTAGTATAATTAGTGTCATATAAACCAACTCCGTTTAATAAACCAGCCGAAGCATAAGAATTTTGTAATTCATATGGGTCTGCAGTAGAACCAACTTCAGCATAATTTGCTCTTACTTTCCAAAAGCTTAACCATTCAGGCTTATAAAATTCAGAGACAATTAAGGCTCCTGTAACAGATGGGTAGTTATAGGTGTTATTTACTGCTGGCAATGTTGAAGATTTATCAAGCCTCCATGTTGCGTCTAAGTAAAATTTCTTGTAAAAATCAAAAGAAGCTGTAAGGTAAGCACTATTAGTTTCTGTGTTATATTGATTTTCTGTTGCAGCTAAAGGTGATTTAACGGTGTTTGCTAACGAATAAATACCAGGAACAACTAAACCTCCTTCAGTAGAAGCATAAATGCTATTGTAATCGTTTTTTCTTAAATTAGCTCCTAAAACTCCACTAACTTTGATATCTTCAACTAATTCATAATTATAGTTAAGCATTAAATCTAAGTTAGTTTCTGATCTTGCAATATCTTGTCTTGAGTATCCTGAAGGAACAGTATTTCCTGAAGCTCCAAAATCCATAGCAATAGATCCAGCTGCTATTCTTTTTTCAATATTTAGCATACTTTTATCATAAGCAACCTTACCTGTAACACCTAAGTTGTCGTTAATATCATAAGTTATTCTACCATAACTAAATGATCTATATCTATTATCTGAACCAGCATTTTCATATAGTTGAAAATAAGGGTTGTTCCAGTATGCAGGCTTGCTATTTGTAGGTGATTTTCTATTCCAAGAAATATTACCATATCTATTATCTGCAGAAGCAATAGCTTTGTTTCTAAAGTAAGAATCTTTTTGTTCAAGTACATCTACATCTACATTCCACCATTGTCTAAACATAGACATTAAGTTATCACTATATCCTGTGGTATTTCTTCCTTGAGTATCTTGTAATGTAAGAGAGCTATAAAAAGAGGTGTGTAATTTTGGTGTTAAATCATAATTAACTTTCAAAGAAAAATTATTTTTTTCTAATTCAGAATTTGGTAAAATCCAATCAGAATCAAAGTTTTCATAAGTAAAAGTCATGTTTTTACTTTGATCTCCTTTTTGTATAGAGATACTATTGGTCTTTGTAAAAGAAGTCTTAAATAAAGATGAAGGACCATTTTTAGCAGCTACATAAGCTCTCTTTTTTCCGAAATTTGGAGATGTTGTATCAAAAGCATCCCAATGATATTTTAATGATCCATCATATTTTGGACCACCTGAACCATCTGAATCATAATTAGTGTAATCATTTCCATGGTCAAAACCTTGACCATAACCACCTCCGTAAGTATTTTGATATTCAGGAAATGTAGCTTTATCAATAGTTCCTACAGTAATACCTGAGCTAAATTTTATTCCCCAAGAATTATCATCACCACTCTTACCGTTTTTAGTAGTAATTACAATAACACCATTAATACCTCTTTCTCCATATAGTGCAGAAGCAGCAGCACCTTTTAAGATATTCATAGAAGCAATATCATCTTGATTGATGTCAGACAACGCATTACCGTAATCATTACCGCCAGCAAATGTAGAGCTATTGTTAATTGGTGAACCATCAATTACAATAAGAGGGCTACCTCCGCCTAATGATTTTACACCTCTAATAACCATATTCGAAGAACCTCCAAAATTATTAGTAGTGGTAACATTTAAACCAGCAACTTTACCTGATAATTGTGAAGCAATATTACCTGTTTTTGTTGTTCCGCCATTGATAGCATCACTTTTAATTTCTTGAGAAGCATACCCTAAACTTTTCTTTTCCCTTTTAATTCCTAAGGCAGTAACCACAACTTCATCAAGTACATTGTCATTTTCCATAACAATATTAATTTGATTAGAAGTTCCAACGGTTTTTTGAGTGGTTTTCATACCAACAAAATTGAAAACTAAAATTTCTCCAGTTTTAGACTTGATAGTATATTTACCATCAAAATCAGTTTCTGTACCTTGAGTGGTACCTTTTTTTAGTACTGTTACCCCAGGTAGTGGTCCAGACTCATCTGATACGATACCTGAAATAGTTCTGTCTTGTGCGAAAGAAAATTGCACAATTAACGCTAATAGTAGCGTTAAAATTCCATTAAACTTTGTTTTCATTATGTAAATATTTGAATTAATGGTGTAAATATGCTAAAATTTAGTTAAAAAAATACCTGTTTTTTTATTTTTATTTGTTGTATGTTACGCGTAATACATTATTTAAGAGCAGCTTACCTTTGTACTAGTCTTTTTGCGAGAGAAAAGTCACTTAGTACTTCGCTTTAAGTATTTTTTTAGTTTTTATTTTCGAGTTGTTATTCTTAATAATACTGTTAAAATTAATTAAGTATAAGGGTAATTTTGTTTTTATTAATTTTTAAATGTTTTGAGAAAATTATATAGAGTGAATAAAAACAACTCCCTGATATTTGAATCTTTAGAAAAAAAACCGTAAGTTTGCACACTCTTATGAAATAGAGTAATTTAAGTACAAATTAAAAACAAGTAAATAGTATGCCAACTATTCAACAATTAGTTCGTAAAGGAAGAACCAAAATAACTAAGAAGAGTAAATCGGCTGCTTTACAAGCTTGTCCTCAAAGACGTGGAGTTTGTACGCGTGTGTATACCACTACACCTAAGAAACCTAACTCAGCGATGAGAAAGGTAGCAAGGGTAAGATTAACAAATGGTAACGAAATTAACGCGTATATTCCAGGTGAAGGACACAACTTGCAAGAGCACTCGATAGTATTAGTTAGAGGTGGAAGGGTAAAAGATTTGCCAGGTGTTAAGTATCACGTAGTACGTGGTGCATTAGATACTGCAGGAGTTGAGGGTAGAACTCAACGTAGGTCTAAATACGGAGCAAAACGCCCAAAGAAGTAAAATTATTAATTAACTTTTTTAATGTAGAGACATGAGAAAAAGAAAAGCGAAAAAAAGAGTTCTTTTACCAGATCCAAGGTTTAATGACCAATTGGTAACACGTTTTGTGAATAACTTAATGTGGGATGGTAAAAAGTCTGTGGCTTTTAAAGTGTTTTATGATGCAATAGATATCGTAAATGAAAAGAAGACTGACGAGGAAAAGTCAGCGTTAGAGATTTGGAAAGATGGTTTATCTAATGTTATGCCACATGTAGAGGTTCGTTCTCGTCGTGTTGGAGGAGCAACATTCCAGATACCTATGCAAATTCGTCCAGACCGTAAAGTATCTATGGCGATTAAATGGATGATTACTTATACGCGTAAGCGTAATGAGAAGACAATGGCACAGCGTTTAGCTGCTGAGATTTTGGCTGCGGCTAAAGAAGAAGGAGCTGCTGTTAAAAAGCGTACTGATACGCATAAAATGGCTGAAGCAAACAAAGCATTCTCACACTTTAGATTCTAAGAAATGGCTAGAAATTTAAAATTTACTAGAAATATTGGTATTGCTGCTCATATTGATGCAGGTAAAACTACTACTACAGAACGTGTATTGTATTATACGGGTGTGAGTCATAAAATAGGTGAAGTACATGATGGTGCCGCAACTATGGATTGGATGGAGCAAGAGCAAGAAAGAGGTATTACAATTACTTCTGCTGCTACCACTTGTGAGTGGAAGTTTCCATTGAATAACGGTGAAGCTACCGATGAAACTAAAGGGTATCACTTTAATATTATTGATACTCCTGGTCACGTTGATTTTACAGTAGAGGTAAATCGTTCGTTAAGAGTTCTTGATGGATTAGTTTTCTTGTTTAGTGCTGTTGATGGTGTTGAGCCTCAATCAGAAACTAACTGGAGACTTGCTGATAACTATAAAGTACCTCGTATTGGATTTGTTAACAAAATGGACCGTCAAGGATCTAACTTTATGGCTGTTTGTCAGCAAGTAAAGGATATGTTAAAGTCAAACGCAGTGCCAATTGTGATGAACATTGGTGATGAAGATGAGTTTAAAGGTATCGTAGATTTAGTGAAGAATCGTGCTATTGTGTGGCATGATGCAACACAAGGAGCTACATTTGATATCGTTGATATTCCAGAAGATTTAAAAGAAGAAGCTGCTGAATTAAGAGGGAAACTAATTGAAGAGGTTGCAAGCTACGATGAAAATCTTTTAGAGAAATTTATGGAAGATGAAGATTCAATTACTGAAGAGGAAGTGCATGCTGCACTTCGTGCTGCTGTAATGGATATGGCTATCATTCCTATGATTTGTGGATCAGCATTTAAAAATAAAGGTGTTCAGTTCTTATTAGATGCTGTTTGTCGTTATTTACCTTCTCCAATGGATAAGGAAGCTGTTGTTGGAACAAATCCTGATACAAACGAAGAAGAAAGAAGAAAGCCAGATGTAAAGGAGCCTTTTGCTGCTTTAGCATTTAAAATTGCAACCGATCCTTTCGTAGGTCGTTTAGCATTTTTTAGAGCTTATTCTGGGCGTTTAGACGCTGGTTCTTATGTTTTAAATAATCGTTCAGGTAAAAAAGAACGTATTTCTCGTATCTATCAAATGCATGCTAACAAGCAAAACGCTATTGATTATATTGAGGCTGGAGATATTGGTGCTGCTGTAGGTTTTAAATCTATTAAAACAGGAGATACTTTATCTGATGAAAAGCATCCTATTGTTTTAGAATCAATGGACTTCCCTGACCCCGTAATTGGTATCGCGGTTGAGCCTAAAACTAAAGCAGATGTTGATAAATTAGGAATGTCTTTAGCTAAGTTAGCAGAAGAAGATCCTACATTTACAGTTAGAACTGATGAAGCTTCAGGACAGACTATTATTTCTGGAATGGGTGAGTTACACTTAGATATTATTGTTGATCGTTTAAAACGTGAATTCAAGGTGGAAGTTAACGAAGGTCAGCCACAAGTAGAATACAAAGAGGCTATTACAGCTTCCGCAGAACACAGAGAGGTTTATAAGAAACAATCAGGTGGTCGTGGTAAGTTTGCTGATATTGTATTTACTATGGAACCAGCAGATGAAGGTGTTCAAGGATTACAATTTGAATCAGTGATTAAAGGTGGAAACGTTCCTAAGGAATTTGTTCCTTCTGTAGAGAAAGGATTCAAAGAAGCAATGAAGAATGGTCCTTTAGCAGGATACGAAATGGATTCAATGAAAGTAACTTTAAGAGATGGATCTTTTCACCCTGTGGATTCTGATGCATTGTCTTTTGAGTTAGCTGCAAAAATGGGGTATAAAGCTGCTGCTAAAGCTGCTAAAGCCAGAATTATGGAGCCATTAATGAAGGTCGAAGTATTAACTCCTGAAGAAAACATGGGAGATATTGTAGGAGATTTAAATAGAAGAAGAGGGCAGGTTAACGACATGAGTGATCGTGCTGGAGCTAAAGTTGTAAAAGCATTAGTGCCATTATCTGAAATGTTCGGTTATGTTACTGCTTTAAGAACTATGTCTTCAGGTAGAGCAACTTCTACTATGGAATTCTCTCATTACGCAGAAACTCCATCAAATGTTTCTGAGGATGTAATTGCAAAAGCTAAAGGTTAATAAGATATTAAGATGAGCCAAAAAATTAGAATTAAATTAAAATCTTACGATTATAACTTAGTAGATAAATCTGCTGAGAAAATCGTAAAGACTGTAAAGGCAACTGGAGCTGTAGTAAACGGTCCTATTCCTTTACCAACAAATAAAAAGATTTTTACTGTATTACGTTCACCACACGTAAATAAAAAATCTAGAGAGCAATTTCAATTATCTGCTTACAAAAGATTATTAGACATCTATAGTTCTTCGTCTAAGACTATTGATGCTTTAATGAAACTTGAGTTACCAAGTGGTGTTGAAGTTGAGATTAAAGTTTAAGTATATTACTAACTTTCGGTTTAATTTTTTTAAACCGAAAGTTTTTTATACTTTTGCATACCGGAATTTAGGTTCCGTGGTGTAAATGTTCTAATTTATTTAGAATATCACATGTCCTGAGGGTTTCGCAAAGGAAAAACGGTAAAAACAAATTCAGAGCGAAGGTGTTTTTTCAGCTCTTTTTTTTTACGTGAAATTTAAAGGAAAAATGAAACATTTGTTTCAAATAATTATTATTAATAGACGCGCTGGATAAATTAAATCTATCGTCTTAAAATTAACAAATATGTCTGGGTTAATAGGTAGAAAAGTAGGTATGACCAGCTTATTCGACGAAAACGGGAAGAACATTCCTTGTACAGTAATCGAAGCAGGGCCATGCGTGGTTACCCAAGTCAGAACCGAAGAGGTTGACGGCTATAGTGCGTTACAACTAGGTTTCGATGACAAAAAAGCAAAAAGCTCTAATAAAGCTTTAGATGGACACTTTACAAAAGCTGGTACATCTGCTAAGAAAAAAGTCATTGAATTTCAAGGTTTTGATGGAGAGTATAAATTAGGTGATTCAATTAGCGTTGATTACTTTACTGAAGGAGAATTCGTAGATGTTTCTGGAGTTTCTAAAGGTAAGGGTTTTCAAGGTGTTGTTAAGCGTCATGGTTTTGCCGGTGTTGGTCAAGCAACTCACGGTCAGCATAACCGTTTAAGAGCTCCTGGTTCTATTGGTGCTGCATCATATCCTGCAAGAGTATTCAAAGGAATGCGAATGGCAGGTCGTATGGGTGGAGACAAAGTAAAAGTTCAAAATTTAAAAGTATTAAAAGTGGTTGCTGATAAGAATCTTATCGTAGTTAAGGGAGCAATTCCTGGCCACAAAAATACTTTTGTAACTATCGAAAAATAATGAAAGTAGCAGTTTTAGATATTACAGGAAAAGATACTGGTAGAAAAGTTGAACTTTCTAACGAGGTATTCGGAATAGAGCCAAATGATCATGCAATTTATTTAGATGTAAAGCAGTACTTGGCTAACCAAAGACAAGGAACTCATAAAGCTAAAGAAAGAGCTGAGATAGCAGGTAGTACAAGAAAGATTAAAAAACAAAAAGGAACAGGTACTGCACGTGCTGGTTCAATCAAATCTGGAGTTTTCAGAGGTGGTGGACGTATGTTCGGTCCTAGACCAAGAAGTTATTCTTTCAAGTTAAATAAAAACTTAAAGCGTTTAGCACGTAAGTCAGCTTTAAGTATTCAAGCAAAAGATAGTAATTTAGTTGTTGTTGAAGATTTCAATTTTGAGTCTCCAAAAACTAAAGAGTTTATCAATGTTTTAAAAGCTTTAGAATTAGAGGCTACAAAGTCTTTATTTGTTTTAGGAGAAGAGAGTAATAATGTTTATTTATCATCTCGTAACTTAAAAGGAACTAAAGTTGTAAATGCTACAGGAGTAAATACTTACAGTGTTTTAAACGCTAATAAAGTAATTATTTCTGAAAGCTCTTTAGAAGGAATTCAATCTAATTTAAGTAAATAGGAAAGATATGAGTATTTTAATAAAACCTATTATTACGGAAAAAGCAACAAAAGATAGCGAAGTTAATAATCGTTATGCATTTGTGGTAAACAGTAAGGCTAATAAATTGGAAATCAGAAGTGCTGTTGAAGCAACTTATGGTGTAGCAATTAAGTCTGTGAAAACTATGAATTATCCTATTAAAAGAAATACTAAACATACCAAAAAAGGTTTAGTAACAGGGATAACAAGTGGATACAAAAAAGCAATCATTCAGTTAGCTGAAGGACATGCTATTGATTTTTATAACAATCTTTAAGAAAAGACAACATGTCAGTTAGAAAATTAAAACCAGTAACACCAGGTCAGCGTTTTAGAGTTGTAAATGGGTTCGACACCATTACGACTGATAAGCCGGAGAAATCTTTATTAGCTCCGAAAAAACGATCTGGAGGTCGAAACAACCAGGGTAGAATGACAACACGTAATATTGGTGGTGGTCATAAACAAAAATACCGTATTATCGATTTCAAAAAAGATAAGCACGGTATTCCTGCAACAGTAAAAACTATAGAGTACGATCCAAATCGTACTGCATTTATTGCTTTACTTAGTTATGCTGATGGTGAAAAGCGTTATGTAATTGCACAAAACGGTTTAAAAGTAGGTCAGGTAATCGTTTCAGGTAAAGGATTAGCTCCAGAAGTAGGAAATGCTTTATACTTAAGTGAAATTCCTTTAGGAACTACAATTTCTTGTATTGAGTTACACCCAGGTCAAGGAGCTGTTATGGCTCGTTCAGCAGGTTCTTTTGCTCAATTAATGGCAAGAGATGGTAAGTATGCAACAGTTAAGTTACCTTCAGGTGAAACAAGATTAATCTTGTTAACTTGTATGGCTACTATCGGGGTTGTATCTAATTCAGATCACCAATTACTAGTTTCTGGTAAAGCTGGTAGATCTAGATGGTTAGGTAGAAGACCAAGAGTTAATGCTGTACGTATGAATCCAGTTGATCACCCAATGGGTGGTGGTGAAGGACGTTCTTCAGGAGGGCATCCAAGATCAAGAAACGGTATTCCAGCTAAAGGATTTAAGACTCGATCTAAAACTAAAGCTAGTAATAAGTATATTATAGAACGTAGAAAGAAATAAACCATGGCAAGATCATTAAAAAAAGGACCTTTCGTTCACTATAAATTAGAGAAAAAAGTGTTAGCTAACGTTGAAGCTGAGAGTACTTCAGTTATCAAAACTTGGTCAAGAGCAAGTATGATTACTCCAGATTTCGTAGGGCAAACAATTGCTGTTCATAATGGACGTCAGTTTGTACCAGTTTACGTTACTGAAAACATGGTAGGTCATAAATTAGGCGAATTTTCACCAACACGTTCTTTTAGAGGGCACGCTGGTGCAAAAAATAAAGGAAAAAAATAGTAGGAAATTATGGGAAGTCGTAAACATAACATGGCAACACAGTTAAAAGAAGCAAGAAAGTCTAAAGCTTTCGCTAAAATAACTAATTGTCCTACATCACCAAGAAAAATGCGCTTAGTCGCAGATCTAGTAAGAGGAGTAGAGGTTGAAAAAGCTCTACAAATTTTAAAATTTAGTTCAAAAGAAGCAGCTACTAATTTAGAGAAATTGTTATTGTCTGCAATTGCAAACTGGCAAGCTAAAAATGAAGATGCTAGTATCGAAGATGCTGGACTATTTGTGAAAACTATTTGTGTAGATAGCGCAGGTATGTTAAAGAGATTAAGACCAGCTCCACAAGGTCGTGCTCATAGAATTCGTAAGCGTTCTAATCACGTTACTTTAGAGTTAGGTACTAAAATTAAAAGCAATTAATCAAAGTAGAAATGGGACAAAAAACAAATCCAATAGGAAATCGTTTAGGAATTATCAGAGGATGGGAATCTAACTGGTATGGTGGAAATGACTACGGAGATAAATTAGCTGAAGACTATAAAATAAGAGAGTATATTAACGCTCGTTTATTTAAAGCAAGTGTATCAAGAGTAATTATTGAGCGTACACTTAAACTTGTAACCGTTACTATCACTACTGCTAGACCTGGTATTATTATCGGAAAAGGTGGACAAGAGGTAGACAAGTTAAAAGAAGAGCTTAAGAAAATTACAGGAAAAGAAGTTCAAATTAACATTTTTGAAATTAAGCGTCCAGAATTAGATGCTAAATTAGTAGCAGCTAGTGTTGCTCGTCAAATTGAAAATAGAATTTCTTACAAGCGTGCTACAAAAATGGCTATTACAGCTGCAATGAGAATGAATTCAGAAGGGATTAAAATCCAAATTTCTGGTCGTTTAAATGGAGCAGAAATGGCACGTTCTGAGCATTATAAAGAAGGAAGAATTCCTCTTTCTACTTTCAGAGCAGACATTGATTATGCACTTGTTGAGGCACATACACAATACGGAAGATTAGGTATTAAGGTATGGATCATGAAAGGTGAGGTATATGGAAAACGTGAGTTATCTCCATTAGCAGGATTATCTAAGCAAAAAGGTGGTGCTAATAAAGGTGGTGGTAATGGAAAACGTCAACAACCTCGCAGAAGAAAATAATTTTTAAAATTAGAAATTAAAAATGTTACAGCCAAAAAGAGTAAAATACCGTAAGGTACAGAAGGCGAAAGGAAATATGAAAGGTAACTCTGGTAGAGGTGCTCAACTTTCTAACGGAACGTTTGGTATCAAATCATTAGATCAGAATTTACTTACCTCTCGCCAAATAGAGGCAGCTCGTATTGCGGCAACTCGTCACATGAAGAGAGAAGGACAGCTTTGGATTAAAATATTTCCAGACAAGCCTATTACAAAGAAACCTTTAGAGGTTCGTATGGGTAAGGGTAAAGGAGCACCAGATCATTTTGTTTCAGTAATTAAACCAGGTAGAATTTTGTTTGAAATTGGTGGAGTACCAATGGATGTGGCAAAAGAAGCTTTACGTTTAGCTGCGCAGAAACTTCCAGTTAAAACGAGATTTGTTATTGCAAGAGATTTTGATTTTAACGCTTAATTCTATATACAATGAAACAATCAGCAATTAAAGAATTAACCACTACCGACCTACAAGGAAGATTAGTGACGTTAAAGAAAAATTATACGGATCTTAAGATGGCTCACGCCATAACTCCATTGGAAAACCCAATGCAGATTAAAAGCTTAAGAAAAACTGTAGCAAGAATTGCTACAGAGTTAACTAAAAGAGAATTACAATAATTCTAGTCAGTTTTAAAGATGGAGAAAAGAAATCTTAGAAAAGAGAGAATAGGTGTAGTATCTAGTAGCAAAATGGAGAAATCTATTGTTGTTAATGAGGTAAAAAGAACCAAGCACCCAATGTATGGTAAGTTCGTATTAAAGACGAAAAAGTACGTTGCACATGACGAGAATAACGATTGCAACGAAGGAGATACTGTTAGGATCATGGAAACACGTCCTATGAGTAAATCTAAACGTTGGAGATTAGTAGAAATCCTAGATAGAGCTAAATAATATGTTACAGACAGAATCAAGATTAAGAGTCGCAGATAACACTGGAGCAAAAGAAGTTTTAGTGATTAGAGTATTAGGAGGAACAAGAAAGCGTTACGCTAGTGTTGGTGATAAGATTGTTGTTACAATCAAGTCTACAACTCCAAACGGAAGTGTAAAGAAAGGTCAAGTATCTCGTGCTGTTGTTGTTCGTACTAAAAAAGAAATTAGACGTAAGGACGGATCATATATCAGATTTGATGATAATGCTTGTGTACTTTTAAATCCTACTGAGGAAATGAGAGGAACACGTGTATTTGGTCCTGTTGCCCGTGAATTACGTGATAAGCAATTTATGAAGATAGTATCATTAGCACCTGAAGTGCTTTAAATCGACAGTAAGATGAAAAAGTTCAAAATAAAATCAGGTGATACTGTTAAAGTATTAGCAGGAGATCACAAAGGATCGGAAGGTAAAGTTTTACAAATCCTTAGAGATAAAGATAGAGTATTGGTAGAAGGTGTGAACATGGTATCGAAACATACCAAGCCATCTGCTGCTAATCCTCAAGGAGGAATTGTAAAAAAGGAAGCTTCTTTACACATATCTAACTTAGCATTAATCGAAAACGGTGAAGCGGTAAAAGTTGGTTATAAAGTAGAAGAAGGTAAGAAAATTAGATTTTCAAAAAAATCAGATAAAGCAATATAACAATGAGTTACGTACCAAGATTAAAAGAGGAGTACAAGAGCAGAGTTATAAAAGCTCTTACTGAAGAATTCGGTTATAGTAATGTAATGCAAGTACCTAAATTACAAAAGATTGTTGTAAATAAAGGTGTTGGTGCTGCTATAGCAGATAAGAAATTAATAGAATACGCTATTGACGAGTTAACTACAATTACAGGTCAAAAAGCAGTTTCAACGATCTCTAAGAAAGATGTTGCAAACTTCAAATTACGTAAAGGGATGCCAATTGGTGCGAAAGTTACGTTAAGAGGAGTTAAAATGTACGAATTTTTAGATAGATTAGTTACCGCTTCTTTACCACGTGTAAGAGACTTTAACGGAATTAAAGCGAACGGTTTTGATGGTAGAGGTAATTACAATTTAGGTATTACTGAACAAATCATCTACCCTGAAATTAATATTGATCAAGTAAAAAAGATTAGTGGAATGGATATTACTTTTGTAACATCTGCAAACACTGATAAAGAAGCTAAATCTTTATTAACTGAATTAGGTTTACCATTTAAAAAGAACTAGAAGATGGCTAAAGAATCAATGAAAGCGCGTGAGCGTAAAAGAGCTAAAACGGTAGCAAAGTATGCTGAAAAGAGAAAAGCTTTAAAAGAAGCTGGAGACTACGAAGCATTACAAAAATTACCAAAAAATGCATCACCAATTAGAATGCACAATCGTTGTAAACTAACAGGTCGTCCAAAAGGATATATGCGTCAGTTCGGTGTTTCACGTGTTACTTTCCGTGAAATGGCTAACAATGGATTAATTCCAGGTGTTAAAAAAGCAAGTTGGTAGAAATATCAGTTTATTTTATAAAAAGGTTATACTCTTGTAGTATAACCTTTTTTTTTGCTTAATAACTACCCTTGTTAAATTGCTAATTAATAAATTGTTATATAATTATGCGAAGAACTCATTACTTCGTTTTATTATTCGCTTCGTTCCTTTTTTTTAATTGTTCAGAAGAAAAAGCTGTTTTAGATGTTACTGAATCAGTGAAAAAGAGTAAATCATTATCAACTTATAAAGGACTACCTGTTGTAAATAGGTTAAATGTACCTATTATTGATATTAAAAATAAAGATGGTTTATTAGCTAAAAGAGAAGGATTAAAACAATAAAATTATGAGAACACTTACTAGACAAACAAAAATATTATTTTTAATTGTATGCTCTTTTTTTCTTAGTTGTGGAACTAATTTAGATGATATCGATCTTGGACCCAAAAATGGTATTGCAATCGAGTTTTATAATTTTACAGAAATAGAATATACAGGATATCAGTTTTATATTGGAGCCGTTAAAAACAATAAATTTATAGCAACAGATTCTGTAGATGTTAAAAGTATTATATGGTCTATAAAAACCGCTCCTTCAGATAGGATACAAATAGATAGTAAAACAGGAGATAAGAAAGCATTGTCTTACGATGGTTTTGTTGAAGCCCCTTCATTTGAAGATGGAAGATGGCAAGTAGATTATGATAAAATTAAAGCGATTTCAAATGAATATACGTATAAATTACGCCTTTCAGATGGAAGAGAACAAGTATTTATGCAACAATTGAAAAATTTTGATAATTTTACGATTGGTTTAGAATGGTTTGATATAAAAAAAGATACTATAATTTATAGAAGATAAATAAAACTTTTAAACTATGTAAAATAGGTTATCAAAAGTAACCTATTTTTTTGTTAAATACATCAATATAAAAAAGCAAAATCATCTAATTTAATTAGATAATTTCGCTTTTTTAATACTAAAAAAAAGGTTTTAAATGTTCTACATCATCATGCTATGATAAACATTTTGAACATCATCGTCATCTTCTAATTTTTCTAATAACTTCTCTACATCTGCTTGCTGTTCTTCAGAAAGCTTCATGGTAGAAGCAGGAATTCTTTCAAAACCTGATGATAAAATTTCTACATTATTATCTTCAAAATAAGATTGAATAGCCCCAAATTGTTCAAATGGTGCGTAGATAATAATTCCTTCGTCATCATTAAAAACTTCTTCAACTTCAAAGTCAATAAGTTCTAACTCTAACTCTTCTAAATCAACAGTAATATCTTCTTTTTTTACTGTAAAATTACAAACACGGTCAAACATAAAAAGAACAGAACCTGAAGTTCCTAAGTTTCCGTTACATTTATTAAATACAGAACGTACATTAGCAACAGTTCTATTATTATTGTCGGTTGCTGTTTCTACCACAACGGCAATTCCGTGTGGAGCATAGCCTTCAAATAACGCTTCTTTATAGTCGCTTGTATCTTTGTCTACCGCTTTTTTAATGGCGCGCTCTACATTCTCTTTAGGCATGTTTGCAGCCTTTGCATTTTGCATTACCGCCCTTAAACGTGAGTTTGCTTCGGGGTTTGGCCCACCGTCTTTAATTGCCATTACAATATCTTTACCAATTCTGGTAAATGTTTTAGCCATTGCAGACCAACGCTTCATCTTACGTCCTTTTCTAAGTTCGAATGCTCTTCCCATTTTATTAAATTATTATTTTTACGCTAAAATTATTTTTACGCAATGACAAATGTAGTTATTGCAGTAATTATTTACAATTAAAATCCTTTTTTGATAAGTAGCTTATTTTCTTGAGCATCATAAGCACGCCAAGTACTTGATTTCTTGCCATTTTTGTAGCTTCCTTTTAGTTTTAATTTTCCATTTTGATAGTACATTCGAAACTTTCCGTCTAATAAACCATCTTTTAAAGCTACTTCAAACCACAAGTTACCGTTCTTGTAATATTCTTTGTATGTTGAAGCGCTTAAATCTGACGGATGTATTTCTTTAAAATTAAATATATTATTTTCTGTATTTTTTTTAGATGCTAATTTTAAAGCTTTTTCTTTTTTTAATTTTTTATCTAAAGTAATTTTTTCTAAAACTAATTTCGGATTATTAAAAGTAGTGGTAATAGAACTTTTAAAAATACTTCCTTCAGATGTTAATTGCAAACCAAATTGATTAAAACAAATAACATTATTTTTGTTTTTCTTTAGTTGAATTTGTGTTTTTCTATCGGCTAAACTAACTAAATCAGTATATAAATACGGTGTATTAGCGTAAGTGAAAATAGTTGATTTTGTATTAAATAAATAATTAAATTCTTCAAACTCTTTTGATGAAGCTAAGGTATATTTATGCTGATAATTATTTATAATTTCTTTTAATGTGTTAGGGCTTGTACTAAAAACTACAAAATCATCAATAATGGTAAAATATGGTTTTTCCATTTTTTGAAACATATTACCTACAATTATTTTGAAAAAACCGTTTAAATCTAAAAAATTAATGTGGTGGTTTTTATAGGTGATTTGTTTAAACTGTAAGGGTGTTTTTTCTTTTATTTGAGATAGAATAAATTCTAAATTTTCGGTAGCATCATCAATATTTGTAGTTTTAAACACCGCAGCAATATCTTTTTTATTTCTTGAAAGCGATGAATTAAAATGAATTAAAGCGACTTCGTTTCCAATCCAACTATATACATTTTTTTTGATGTTGATATCTAATTGATTTTCAATTTCAGCAATTTGTTTAGAATAAACTTCAAATTCTTTTGGTTTTTCCTTTCTAAGATTTTCAAAATTTTCATGAAATAGTTCAAAACTATCAAAAGCAAAACTCAGGTATAGCGCCGTATTTTTAGGTGCAATACTAGCAACAGTTCTTTTCCCTTTTCCTGATTTTTGAATAGCTGTTAAATAGCTTTCAGAATTTTCTTTTACGTTTGTGTAACCATCTGCCTGAATAATAGTTCCTTCAATTAAAGAAACATCAAACCCAGAATAGTACAGTGATTTTTGAATATTTTCAATAATATTCTCATCGTTTTTATTGGTCTTATCAGCAAAACAAGAAAGGTACTTATCTAAATATTTATATTGAAAAAACAACTTAAAGAAACCATCATCAGGGGTTTCTTTGGTAATTTCGATAAAATCAACATCTCTACCAATAACAGGTTTTTGATATTGATTGATAGATTTTTCCACTAAAACATGAGTGTAAGAAGCAATTAATTGATTTTTTATAAACGAAAGATATAAGGTTTCTCTTGCTTTTTTATCGTAAATTTCAGTTATTTCTTGCTTTTGATATATTCGGTTGGTAATTTCAAAATCATTACTAGCTAAACCTGTAATGGTATTTTTTAAAAAATTCAGTTTTGATAATTTCCCTACATTAACAACATATAAAAAATCATATTTTTTTGGTTTATAAACGTGTGCAGAAATTAAAACATCTCGTTCACCAATAAAACTGACAATACTTTTTTGTTCTTTAATTGTGTTATCAAGCGTGTTTATGCTTTTACTAACTTCCTTAAAATACGTGTTTTTTTGAAAGTGTTTCCAAATAGGGCTAGCACTAATTTCGTCCCAAGTATCAATAGGTCTTTCGGTGTCTAAAATAAAAACAGCATCATTAGGTATTAAATAAATAGGTTTTATATTATCTTGATTATCAAAAGTAAAAAGGTAGCTTTGATAAGCTAAAAAGCTCAAAAAAGCGATTAAAGCAGTCCATAAAATCTTTTTTTTCATAATTAGAACCTGTTTAAATTTTAAATTTTTTTAAAGCCTGTTTAATAATAAAATACATAAATTATTTAGTTTTAAACTTAGACCTCACAGGTTTTAAAAACCTGTGAGGTCTGTTGCTATTGAGGTAAGATTGAATAAGCGTGTTTAAAAATTAAAGAAAGTATTTTTTTTAACAAGGGGTTTTAACCCCTTGTCATCTTATTTTGATGTTATAAATCTTTATTTAAAATCAAATAATTAAACCTGAATAATTCCTAAGTTAAATTTCTTTTCAATAGGAGCGTTATTTGCAGCTTCAATCCCCATAGAAATCCAAGTTCTGGTATCTAACGGATTAATAACTCCATCTGTCCAAATTCTTGCTGCGGCATAATAGGGTGAAACTTGCTCGTCGTAACGTGATTTTATTTTATCAAATAATTCAGCTTCTTTTTCAGGTGTAATTTCTTCGCCTTTTTTTAATAAAGATGCTTTTTCTATCTGTAATAAAACTTTAGCAGCAGAATTTCCACTCATAACGGCAAGTTCAGCACTTGGCCAAGCAGCAATTAATCGAGGGTCGTAGGCTTTTCCGCACATGGCGTAATTTCCTGCACCGTACGAATTACCAATAATAATCGTAAATTTTGGAACAACCGAATTACTAACCGCATTTACCATTTTAGCACCATCTTTTATAATTCCACCGTGTTCCGATTTTGAACCGACCATAAAACCAGTAACATCTTGTAAAAAAACCAATGGAATTTTTTTCTGATTGCAATTGGCTATAAAGCGAGTTGCTTTATCTGCCGAATCGTTGTAAATAACACCTCCAAATTGCATTTCACCTTTGGCATTTTTCACTAATTTTCGTTGATTAGCAACAATACCAACAGCCCAACCGTCCATGCGTGCATAACCTGTTAAAATTGTTTTTCCGTAGCCTTCTTTATATTGATCAAACTCAGAATTATCAACCAAACGTTTGATAATTTCTAACATATCATATTGTGCATTTCTTTCCTTTGGAAGAATTCCAAAAATATCATCTTCATTTTCTTTTGGAGGGGCTGCTTCTTTTCTATTAAAACCAGCTTTGTCAGCATCGCCAATTTTGTCCATTAATTTTTTAATAGTGTCTAAAGCATCTTTATCATCTTTCGATTTATAATCGGTAACACCTGATATTTCACAATGTGTGGTTGCGCCACCTAAAGTTTCATTATCAATAGTTTCACCAATTGCAGCTTTTACTAAGTAGCTTCCTGCTAAAAAAATACTCGCTGTTTTATCAACAATTAAAGCTTCATCGCTCATAATTGGCAAATAAGCACCACCTGCAACACAACTACCCATAATTGCAGAAATTTGTGTAATGCCCATGCTACTCATCATCGCGTTATTTCTAAAAATACGCCCAAAATGTTCTTTATCAGGAAAAATTTCATCCTGTAAAGGCAAATAAACACCAGCAGAATCTACCAAATAAATAATTGGTAATTTATTTTCTATAGATAATTCTTGCGCTCTTAAATTCTTTTTTCCTGTAATTGGAAACCAAGCACCAGCTTTTACAGTAGCATCGTTGGCAACAACAATACATTGTTTTCCGCTAACATATCCCATTTTTACAATAACACCTCCTGATGGGCATCCGCCGTGTTCTTGATACATTTTATCGCCTGCAAAGGTGCCAATTTCTATAGATTTTTTTTTGTCATCTAAAAGGTAATCTACACGTTCACGGGCTGTTAATTTTCCTTTTTCGTGTTGTTTATCTAGTCGTTTTTGACCACCGCCTAATTTAACTTTGGCAAAACGTTTGCGTAAATCAGAAACTAAAAGTTTATTGTAATCTTCGTTTTTATTGAAGTTAATATCCATAGATAATCGGTTATTTATTTGCAACTGCTAAAGTAAGAAAAACCGATTAAAATACAAGAAAGTTAGCCGTGTCATTACAGCAGGTATCGCATTAACTTCTTCTTTTTAGTCGTTTATTTTTAACGACATTTTAATGTCAGAACGCTCGTAAGGACAGTTTTTTTCTACAGGAATTTCTAAAAAACCATATTTTTTATAAATATAAATAGCATTTTCAAGTTTTCGATTAGAATATAAAACAAGCTTACTAAATTGTTGATCTTTTGCAAAATCAATACATTTTTGCATTAATTTCTGCCCTGTTTTAAAGCCTCTATATTGAGGTGAAACCGCCATTTTGGTAAGTTCAAAAACAGTTGGTTTATTATTTTCTGATGCTTCTTTTTCGTTTTTTATCGGCATTAAAGCAACGGTTCCAATAATTTTATCGTCTAGTTTTGCGAAAAAAATATGCCCGCCTTTGTTAATAATGTATTTATTGGGATTGCTTAAAACCTCTTTGTCGTAAGCTTCTACTTCAAAAAAAGAAGAAATCCATTCGATGTTTAAATTATAAAAATCAGTAGCGTAGACTGGTTTAAAAGAGATGATTTCAAGAGAAGTTGTTTTTTTAAGATTCATATTTATAGCGGTTTAATTTGTTTGATAAACAAGTTAGAAGAAAAATAGTGTTAATAGTTTATATAAGCGCTGATGTAAATATATTAGTTCTTATTGAATTTAAAATAGATGATTTTATGTTAAGTGTAGTTTCTTATATTTATAGCAAAAAAATATAAAGTAATAATGGCAGCCAAAGCATCATCAAAAGTAATTTTAACAAACCGTAATTATGTGGCGGAAGCAAAAATGAGAAATCATTTTGTAATTACCGATCAGCCTATTGAAAAAGGAGGCGATAATAACGGACCAACGCCTGTAGAATATTTATTAACCGCAATTGGTGGTTGTGTTTCCATAACTTTAAGAACCTATGCCGAAAATAAAAATTGGAATGTAGGTGAAATTACAGTTAATGTTACACAGCAAATAAGACTAACATCTCAAGGAATAAAAAAATCATTACTAGAAGAAATATCTTTTGAAAAACAAGTTACCCAGGCTCAAAAAGAAATATTATTAGAAGTTGCAGGAACATGTCCTGTTGCACAAATGGTAAAAGGAACAACCGAAATAGTAAGTAGTATTCAATAATAGTTGTATTGTTTTTATATTCCTTGGAATGTAAAGTTGTTTTTGTATTTTTGTTTACAAACGAATAAAAATTAAATAAAGAATGGGAGATATTTCTAAAGATATAAAATCTAAATTTCCGAACAATAAAATAAAAGCATTAGTAAATATTAAATACACGGCAAATTGGTTGAGTAGTAATGAAAACGATTTTTTCAAACCTTACGGAATATCGCCACAGCAATTTAATATTTTACGAATTTTAAGAGGTGCAGGTAAACCGATAAAAGTACAAGTTATTAAAGATAGAATGATTGAACGAGCACCTAATGCAACTCGTTTAATGGATAAGTTATGCGATAAGAAATTTATAGAACGCCTTCGATGTGAACATGATAGGAGAGTTGTTTATATTAATATATCTAAGAAAGGTTTAGAATTGTTAACAACAATTGATAGCTCAAAAAAATTAAATTTTTTAGATAATTTAACAGAAGAAGAAGCCGATAAATTAAGTGTTTTATTAGACAAGATTAGGTGAACGAAATTCTGCAAGAAATGCGTGATTCTAAAATGAGGAAAATGGGTTTTTTATATGTTGAATAGCAAAAGAAATTTTCATCTTATTCAATATTTTTTACAATTATTAAAGTTAAAAACTTAAGTAGGTTCTTTTAAGGAAAGACTGAAGCTTTTTATTTTGATAAAAAACGTATATTGCAATATATTATGCACGCATAACACTTTTCAAACTTTAAAAACGCTCAATAGATGAAATACAAACATATTTTTGAACCATTAGATTTAGGATTTACAACATTAAAGAATCGTGTAATAATGGGTTCTATGCACACGGGTTTAGAGGAAGAGAAAAACGGCACACAAAGAATTGCAACCTATTATGCTGAGCGTGCAAAAGGAGGTGTTGGGCTTATTGTTACTGGTGGGATTTCGCCAAATATTCAAGGTTGGACAGCCCCATTTTCAGCCCGAATGAGTACTAAAAAACACGCAAGAGAACATAAAATAATTACCGATGCCGTGCATAAAGAAGGGGGTAAAATTTGTATGCAAATTTTACATTCTGGGCGTTACGGATATCATCCGTTAACCGTTGCTCCATCAAAAATACAAGCACCAATTAATCCATTTAAGCCGTTTAAATTAAGGCAATCAGGCATCCGAAGAACGCTAAGAGATTTTGTGAATTCTGCAAAATTATCGCAAGAAGCAGGCTATGATGGTATTGAAATAATGGGTTCGGAAGGCTATTTAATCAATCAATTTATTGTAAAAAGAACCAATAAAAGAACCGATAATTACGGCGGTGCTTATGAAAATAGAATCCGTTTAGCAATTGAATTGGTTCAAAAAATACGAGAAGCTGTAGGTCAAAATTTTATTATTATTTACAGATTATCAATGCTCGATTTAGTGGAACAAGGAAGTTCATGGGAAGAAGTTGTGCAACTGGGAAAAGAGATAGAAAAAGCAGGCGCCACCATAATTAATACAGGAATCGGCTGGCACGAATCACGCATTCCAACCATTGCAACCTCTGTTCCAAGAGCAGCTTTTACTTGGGTTACTCAAAAAATGAAAGAAGAATTATCAATTCCGTTGATAACTTCAAACCGAATTAATATGCCCGAAACGGCGGAAAAAGTATTATCCGAAGGTCATGCCGATATGATTTCTATGGCACGTCCATTCTTAGCAGATCCGCAGTGGGTAAATAAAGCAAAACAAGAACGTGATGATGAAATAAATACTTGTATCGCTTGTAATCAGGCGTGTTTAGACCATGCTTTTCAACAAAAAGTAGCGAGTTGTTTGGTAAACCCAAGAGCCTGCCATGAAACCGAATTTAATTATAATCCAACGAAAAACAAGAAAAAAATAGCCGTAGTCGGTGCAGGACCAGCGGGATTATCTGCTTCCACAATTTTAGCTCAAAGAGGGCATGAAGTAACACTTTTTGATGCCGATAAACAAACAGGTGGTCAGTTTAATATCGCGAAGCAAATACCAGGAAAAGAAGAGTTTTACGAAACTATTCGATATTTTAATAAGCAATTAGAATTACACAAAGTAACCGTAAAATTAAATACACGAGTTTCTGCCGATGATTTATCAAAAGGAAATTTTGATGAGGTAATTATCGCCACAGGAATTACCCCAAGAATGCCAAGAATTAACGGAATAGAGCACGAAAAAGTATTAAATTATATCGATGTTATCAAGCATAAAAAACCTGTAGGAAAGCGTGTAGCCGTTATTGGTGCTGGTGGAATTGGTTTTGATGTATCAGAATATTTAGCGCATCAAGGAGAAAGTACTGCCTTAAATATTGATGCGTGGCTAAAAGAATGGGGAATTGATAAAACCCTAAAATCTCGTGCAGGAATTGAAAATGTTACGCCTGAATTTTATCCATCGCCAAGAGAAATTTTTATGTTTAAACGTAGCAAAGGAAAATTTGGTAAGAATTTAGGAAAAACAACAGGTTGGATTCACCGCGCGGTTTTAAAGAAAAAAAATGTACAGTTTATAAACGAAGTTCAATATACAAAAATTGACGATAAAGGATTGCATTATACCCAAGGCGAGGAGCAAAAAATACTAGAAGTCGATAATGTAATTATCTGTGCAGGGCAACTTCCGTTTAAAGAATTAGTAACACCTTTAGAAGAAAAAGGCATCAAAATACACGTAATTGGTGGGGCTGATTTTGCTTCAGAATTAGATGCAAAACGAGCGATAAATCAAGGAAGTAGATTGGCGGCGGAGATTTAATAAAAATACTAGCATTTTTAAAATCCTACATTACTGTAGGATTTTTTTTTGATTTGTCTTTAATAAGGAATTAAACACTATTTTTAGCAAATTAACCCCCAAAAAAACAAAATGAAGTCATTTACTGTACAAGAAATCAACTCATTATTAAAAGGAGAATTACTAGGAAATTGTTCTGAAAAAATTACTGCTCCACAGCAAATTGAAAAAGCTCAAAAAGGACAAATTACTTTTATCGGGAATAAGAAATTTGCAAAATTATGGGAAAATTCCAATGCAAGTGCTGCCATCATCTGCGAAAAATTAGAGATGCAACCACAAGAAAATAAGGCGTTTATAAAATTGAAAAATCCCGATTTAGCTATGGCGATGTTACTAGAAGCTTTTGAGCCAGCGTCTCCGTATTTTGAAACTGATATTCATCCAACGGCAGTTATCGATAAAACTGCTACAATTGGCGAAGGTTGTAAAATTGGAGTAAATTGTTATATCGGTAAAAATGTGGTATTATCCGAAGGCATTATTTTGTATCCAAACGTTACTATTTTTGACGATACAACTATTGGAAAAAATACGGTAATTTGGTCGGGAACGGTTGTTAGAGAACGAAGTATTATCGGAAATGACTGTATTTTTCATAGTAATGTAAGCATCGGATCCGATGGTTTTGGGTACAGACCAAGCGTACAAGGTTTAACGAAAATTCCACATATCGGAAACGTAATTATCGGAAATCAAGTAGAAATTGGTGCAAATTCATGTGTCGATAGAGGAAAGTTTAGCGCTACTATTTTAGGCGATGGCTGTAAAATTGATAACTTAGTACAAATAGGGCATAATTGCGTGCTAGGGAAGTTTTGTATTATGGCTGGAAGCAGTGGTTTAGCAGGGTCGGTAACCTTAGGAGATGGCGTAATTATTGGTGGAAGTGCCTCTATAAAAGATCATGTAACTATTCATTCTGGAGCAACTGTAGGCGCAGGATCAGGCGTTATTACCGATGTTCCCGCAGGTAAAACCGTACTTGGTTACCCCGCAACTGATGCTAGAGAAAAGATGAAACAATGGGTGGCTCTTCGTAAATTAGGAAGGCAGTAAATTTTTTATTTGAAGCTATTTCCCGCTTTCCGCACTCGCTCTTTTTTGAAAAAAATCAAAAAAGGAGCTCAAACAAAGCTTCAATCGGGGCTAGGGGTTTTGTTTATCCGAAGTAAAGTTAGAATTTAATTTAAAATTTTAAGTTAAATAAGAAGCGTATAAAAAGATTTAAAATATTGTTAATTATTAAAATAGTAGTAAAAATAGCGATAATTATAGCTCTAAAAGAAGTATTATAAGCTATTTTATAGCGAAAAGGCAAAAGTGTCATCAAAAATAATAAAATAAAAGCCGATATTTGCCCCACATATTTTTTGTAAAGAGTAAAAAGAGTAAATTATGGCAATGAATAAAAATAACGTCTTAGCATGGGCAACACTTATAATGGTTTTAATAGGACTTTTGTTAGTGTTACTAGGAGCTTTTAGATATGATGAGGTAGCAGGATACGGTTTTGCAGCAGTAGGCTTAGGTTTTTTTGCAAACGCATGGGTTTTTAACGCCTTAAAAGGAAGAGTTTAATTAAATCAAAATTACAACAAAATGTCAGACGATAAGAAGGTTATATTTTCAATGAATAAGGTTTCAAAAACCTATCAAAGTACCAATAAACAAGTTTTAAAAGATATCTATTTAAGCTTTTTCTACGGAGCTAAAATCGGTATTTTAGGTTTAAACGGATCGGGTAAATCTACCTTATTAAAAATCATTGCTGGAGTAGAGAAGAATTTTCAAGGTGATGTTACTTTTTCACCAGGATATAAAGTTGGTTACTTAGAACAAGAACCAAAATTAGACGAAACCAAAACAGTTATTGAAATAGTTAAAGAAGGTGTTGCAGAAACCGTAGCTATCTTAGAAGAATACAACAAAATCAACGATATGTTTGGTTTAGAAGAAGTGTATTCTGATGCTGATAAAATGGACAAGTTAATGGCGCAACAAGCAGAGCTTCAAGATAAAATTGATGCTTCTAATGCTTGGGAATTAGATACTAAGTTAGAAATTGCCATGGATGCTTTACGTACTCCAGACGGTGATACGCCAATTAAAAACTTATCAGGAGGAGAGCGCAGAAGAGTTGCTTTATGTAGGTTATTATTACAAGAACCAGAAATTTTATTATTAGATGAGCCTACCAATCACTTGGATGCCGAATCTGTACATTGGTTAGAGCATCATTTAGCACAATATAAAGGAACTGTAATCGCTGTAACACACGATAGATATTTCTTAGATAACGTTGCAGGATGGATTTTAGAATTAGATAGAGGTGAAGGAATTCCTTGGAAAGGAAACTACTCTTCTTGGTTAGATCAAAAATCTACAAGAATGGCACAAGAAAGCAAAACAGCTTCTAAGCGTCAAAAAACATTAGAACGAGAATTAGAATGGGTTCGTCAAGGTTCAAAAGGTCGTCAAACAAAGCAAAAAGCACGTTTGAAGAACTATGATAAATTAATGAGCCAAGATCAGAAACAAACGGATGAAAAATTAGAAATTTATATTCCAAATGGTCCACGTTTAGGAACCAATGTTATTGAAGCTAGTGGTGTTTCAAAAGCTTTTGGAGATAAATTATTATACGATAATTTAGAGTTTAACTTGCCGCAAGCAGGAATTGTTGGAATTATCGGGCCAAACGGTGCAGGTAAAACCACTATTTTCAAAATGATAATGGGAGAAGAAACTCCTGATGCAGGAAGTTTTAATGTAGGTGAAACGGCAAAAATTGCTTATGTAGATCAGGCGCACTCTAATATAGACCCTGATAAATCTATTTGGGAAAATTTTTCTGAAGGACAAGATTTAGTAATGATGGGAGGGAAGCAAGTAAATTCTCGTGCATATTTAAGTCGTTTTAACTTTGGTGGAAGCGAACAAAACAAAAAAGTTTCTACACTTTCAGGAGGTGAGCGTAACCGTTTACACTTAGCAATGACTTTAAAGGAAGAAGGAAACGTTTTATTATTAGATGAGCCTACCAATGATTTAGATGTAAATACATTAAGAGCATTAGAAGAAGGTTTAGAAAACTTTGCAGGATGTGCCGTAGTTATTTCTCACGATAGATGGTTTTTAGATAGAATATGTACACATATTTTAGCTTTTGAAGGAAACAGTGAAGTGTATTTCTTTGAAGGAGGATTCTCTGAATACGAAGCAAATAAAAAGAAACGTTTAGGTGGTGATTTAATGCCAAAACGTATTAAATACAGAAAATTAATTAGATAATTCTTTTGATATTTTAATAGATAAAAAAACTCGAAACGTTATAGTTTCGAGTTTTTTTGGTTTATACAACACCAATTGTAATATCTTACAACAAATCGTACGATAAATCATAACGCAACCCTACCGAAACATTGGTAATCGCAGGCTTATCAGAATCATTATAATTTAAAACTTCAATATAGGTTCGAACGCTCTTTTTAAATCTTTTTTCAAAAGTAAAATTAAAACCATTACCATTTACAGTACCGTTATCATAATTAAAATAACTAGCTTTAGCATTGTAACTTTCATTAAAAGAATATACAGCGGCAACGTCTAAAGTACTTGCATCCAATTTTACATCGGCAGGAGTTTTAATATTTATATTTTGATAATTAATAGCGGTATATAAATTATTAAAAAGCGTAGTAGAAGCTGCAAAAGCAAAAATATCACGCTTAACAGCAGTTTTATCTTTATCCGAAAGAAAAGAAGCCCCTAAATAAAAGTTTTCAGCAGTATATCCTACACCAAATATAGCGGTATCCACATAACTTCTTCCGTAGGCATCATCAGTAACACCGCCATTAGTAGAGCCAGAGTCACCATTTATTTGCACACCCGCATCAATTTTAAAATTTCCTAACGTATTTTTATAAGTAACCAAATTATTAGTTCTAAAAGGACTTTGCGTATCATAAGCAAAAGGGCTCGATCTATGATTAAAAACATCCGTTACTTCGGCAATAATATTATAATGTGGCGACCATTGTTTACCAATAGCGATGCGTCCCCAATTCCCTTTTAAACCCGCATACCCTAAACGAGCATCACCAAAATCGGCATCACCTTCAATATCAATATCCCATTCTCCTTGAACAAAAGCCGTTAGGTTTTTATCAATTTTCTGTTCCGCTTTAAAACCTAATCGAGAGAAAAAATCAGTAACATCAACACTTTTAATATTAGCAGCTCTATCATTTCTATAAGTAACCGAAGGTCTAAAACTACCATAAACCGTAACTTTTTGAGAGTCTTTTTTTTTTAATTTTTCTTGAGCATTTGCAGCAAAAACCCCTAATACCATAGCGGCAATCATCATTTTTTTCATAGATATTTTATTTTATAAACTTTTTTGGTAATAAACAAATATACAATATGAACAGAAAGACCTTATATATATTTACCCTTATTAAGTCAATAATTATTTTTTTTAGAAGCAATTTCCCGCTTTCCGCACTCGCTTTTTTTGTTTTTTCGAAAAGAAAAACAAAAAAGAGCTCAAACAATTGCTTCAATCGGGGCTAGGCATTTGTACTAATTTCGATAATTTGAGAAATCAACTATAATTTAGGCAAAGTTCACACTATCATTTCGAGCAGTAAAACTTAAACCTCACAGGTTTTTAAAACCTGTGAGGTTTATTCTTGTTTGAAGAATTCAAAACGAAACCCGATTAACGAAAACAAACTGTCAGTTCGAGTGATTTTTTTCCTTCAAAAAAATAGTATCGAGAACTTTATCAGCATTAAGAGCCTGTTTAAATTTCAA
>NZ_OENE01000033.1 GCF_900239495.1 Tenacibaculum finnmarkense genomovar ulcerans | reverse complement strand
CTACTTACGAAAATCCTTAGGGGATTTTCTATTCCGTTTTTATTTACTTAATTTAGTGCTTCAAAAATGCAACAAACCATATATAAAACGTTAGCTATAATTTCAAATCCAACTCCAAAAAAAATTGAATAAAACATAAGAAAATGGCAAAACCAAGAATATTTATAAGCTCAACATTTTATGACTTAAAACAAATAAGGTCTGATTTAAATCAATTTATTGAGAACTTAGGATATGAAACTATTAGAAATGAAGAAGGAAATATTCCATATGGAAAAGAAGAAGCTCTAGAGGAATATTGTTATAAAGAAATTAAAAACGTAGATATTTTAATTTCAATTATTGGTGGTAGATTTGGTAGTGAATCCAAAAGAAATAATTCTTCCATTTCAAATCTAGAATTAAAAACTGCAATTAAAGAAGGGAAACAAGTTTATATTTTTATAGATAAACATGTTTATGCAGAATATGAAACTTACTTATTAAATAAAGAAAATCCAATAAAATTTAGATATGTTGATGACATAAGAATATATAAATTTATTGAAGAGATAAAAAGTCTAGGGTCAAATAATAATATTAAAAGTTTTGAGACTGCATCTGAAATAACTATTTATTTAAAAGAACAATTTGCTGGATTATTTCAACGATTTTTAGAAAATCAATCTAGAATAAAAGAAGTTTCATTAATTAATAATCTTGAAAAAACAGCCAATACACTGAATAAACTGGTTAATTATATTAGTGATGAAAATAAAGATAAAACAAAAGAAATTAATCAAATACTAACAATTAATCATCCTTTAGTAAACGAAATTAGAAATGAATTAAGTATTCAGTATAACTTTTACATTGAAGGAACAAATGACTTAAATTTACTTTTACAAGCTAGAGGTTATGAGAGAGATTTATTTACTGATGATGATGAATATTTTTATTGGGAAAAAAGTGATTCTAGAAATTATTATACAATAAGAATTTCTAAAGAAATTTTTGATGATATAAAATTAAAATTTTTAAAAACAAATGAATGGGAAGATAGATTTTTTCAGACTAATACAGCTCCTAAAACAAATGAAGAACCTGAAGACTTACCATTTTAACTATAGCTAACAGCGTATATAATTTATTGCTAGTACTCGCCTACTTACGAAAATCCTTAGGGGATTTTCTATTCCGTTTTTATTTACTAAATTTAGTGCTTCAAAAACGCAACAAACCATATACAAAACGTTGTAGCCCATTAAGAAAACATACATGAAAATTGAATTAGACGAATATTGTCCTTGTTGTGATTACAATACTTTTGAAAAAGGGGAAAGATTGCAATATTCAATTTGTCCAATTTGTTTTTGGGAAGATGACCCAATTCAATTTGAAGAACCTGATTATATAGGTGGAGCAAATAGAGTTTCTTTAATTCAAGCAAGAAAGAATTTTATTGATTTTGGTTCTTGTGAAAAAGATATGATTAAGAATTGTCGAAAACCGAATAAAAACGATATAAAAAAGCAATAGCGAATGGATGAAAGATCTTTCAAAACGTTGACTGAATACTTAGAAAGAGTTCCCGCAATAAATTCACCAATAGCTACAGGAATTGATGAAGAAGGACTTTGGTGGATTAAATTTCAAATAGATATTCACAATGAATATGCTTGGAGTGTAGTTCAGGAATTGGGATGTGTAGTAAATTACTTATCAATCAATGAAAGATTACCAACAGTTTTTTATCCAGTTTCTCCTGCACCATACATGAATGGAGGACCAACAGATTTTCTTTCTTGGGTAATCGAAACTAAGGACAAAGAATTCAAACCAGGAACATTAAAAAAGTGGTTAGAAGGAAGATTGCCAAATCCATTAGATGATTTAGAACAATGGAATTTAGATGAATAAAAAAAAACGGGCTACAATCGAGTAGACGGCTCCGACTAAAATAGTCGGAGTGCGCCTCTCACACCACCGTACGTACGGGTCTCGTATACGGCGGTTCGTAAATCATCAA
>NZ_OENE01000032.1 GCF_900239495.1 Tenacibaculum finnmarkense genomovar ulcerans | reverse complement strand
TTTTTAAACCGCTTTTTTGCCAATATTGCGTGTAATTTGGCTTAATGTAGGTTAACGATTTATATATGGTTTGTTGCATTTTTGAAGCACTAAATTTAGTAAATAAAAACGGAATAGAAAATCCCCTAAGGATTTTCGTAGGTAGGCGAGCACTAGCAATAAATTATATATTTTGTTAGCTTTTCGTTTATTTTTCCTTTTTTACAATTAAAATACCGATATAAAACCACATATTTTTCAGCGTTTTTATTCGGCGTTTAACTTGTCTAAATTTTCATTCCTAATTTCGCAAACAGGCTAAAAGTCCGCCATTTTCATTTCAGAATTACAGACAGATTCTTGCGTAATATTTGTCAGAATCTGTTGCTTTACGATTCCGTTTCCGATTGCGCAAACGAGCTAAAAAGTCCGCCATTTTCATTTCATAATTATAGGCAAATTCTTGCGTAATATTTGTCAAAATCTGCTGCTTTACGATTCCGTTTCTATTGGATAAACAGGTTAAAATTCCGCCGTTTTCATTTCATAATTACAGACAGATTCTTGCGTAATTATTTGTCAGAATCTGCTGCTTTACGATTCCGTTTCTATTGGATAAACAGGTTGAAATTCCGCCGTTTTCATTTCATAATTACAGACAGATTCTTGCGTAATTATTTGTCAGAATCTGCTGCTTTACGATTCCTTTTCTAATTGCGTAATATTTATCAGGATTCTACTTTAGGAAAACGCTTTATTTTGCCAATTTTGCGCATTTTTTTGTTAATGAAAGCTAACGATTTATATATGGTTTGTTGCGTTTTTGAAGCACTAAATTTAGTAAATAAAAACGAAATAGAAAATCCCCTAAGGATTTTCGTAGGTAGGCGAGTACTAGCAATAAATTATATATGCTGTTGTGTTTTCGTACTTTTATTCAGCTGTTAATTTAATTGATAATCCTAAAGCATTGGCAAGAAGTGCAAAGTTAGATAATCGAATATCTTCTCCATTTTCAATTCGAGAGATATATGGTCTTTTTTTTCCCACTTTTTCAGCCAAATTATCTTGAGTCATATGCAATTCTTTTCTTCTGTTTTTTATTATTTCACCAAAATAATAAGAAAAAGCATTTTCTCTAAATTCTTCACGTTCTTTAGAGCCTTCTTTTCCGTATCGTTTAGCTATTAATTCTTTTGCGTTTATTGATTTTCCCATAATTACTTTTCTTTTAGATAATTTTCTAATATTTTTTCTGCTTGTTTGATAGCTTTTTTATAATCTTTAGTTCCTTTTTTCTGAAAACCACATAAGCAGACAGCTTTTGTTGATTCATTAAAATTTAGATGGTCGATAGCAAAGATTACAACTCGATATTCATTTCCTGCTTTTATACGTAATTCATAAAATTTTGTTGATTGTAATTTTTTTAGAAAATTAGAATTAACAATTTTTATTTCTCCAATAACTTCAATTAGCTGGAAGAATTTTAGTTCAACCTTTTTATTTTGGTTGTCGATAAAGTCCAAACATTCTTCTGTAATATCGATTTCTCTCATATTACAAATGTAACGAATTAGTTACATATTTTATTTAAATTTCTAAATTATTTTTTCAAATTCGTAATTTTGTATGAAACACAACGATTTATATATGGTTTGTTGCATTTTTGAAGCACTAAATTAAGTAAATAAAAACGGAATAGAAAATCCCCTAAGGATTTTCGTAAGTAGGCGAGTACTAGCAATAAATTATATATTTTGTGTGTGCCCAGCATGGGCATCTTTTGACTACCGAAAGGTAGTTTATTAATCTAGAGGGTGCAAGTCCCT
>NZ_OENE01000031.1 GCF_900239495.1 Tenacibaculum finnmarkense genomovar ulcerans | reverse complement strand
CTGAGGTCTTTCCTCAACTCGTTTCCTGTAGGTACTATGACATCTGCTGACTTCTCCATAACCAACTCGTGATTTTGGAGACCTCCCCAGGTAATGACATCTTCTTTCACTCAATCGCTGCCGTATCTACATAATTACCCTTTTTGATGTTCTTTGGGGCGTTACAATGATGTGCTTGTTTACCCGAGTAATTATGCCTCTGTATACGATTTCTGTTCGTCAGTACCGAGTTTTGTAGTCTCGCTTCCTTCAGATAAAACCTCACGATTTTCACCCTTGCGACTTACTAATGCTTCAGAACGTTACTCCTGCGCATAAGGGACTTGCACCCTCTAGATTAATAAACTACCTTTCGGTAGTCAAAAGATGCCCATGCTGGGCACACACAAAAAATATAGTGCATTTGGCAGATAGTGCTGAAAATAAATATGGTAGCAATTATTAAACATTGTAGTAAATTGAAAATTTGGAGTATTTAAACGCCAAACGCACCATATTCAAACCGTTGTGTCTCATTTAACAAATAACTAAACCAATAAAAAAAATGATTAAAATCAAAACACTAATACACGAAAAAGAAAAAACCTATTTATTAATCATGAAAATTTTAGGAATTATTTTATGGCTAATTTTACTATTTGCTTCAATGGGTACAATATTAATATGGGGAGCTTTTATTGCTTTTGGATTATGGATTAGCGGGTTATACTTTAAAGCGGTTATATATGGAGACAGTGTTAAGGTATCTCCTTCTCAATTTCCTGAAATTTATGATATAATTATAGAACAATCCAACAAACTTAATCTTACAAATATACCAGAAGTATTTATATACAATGGAAGTGGATTAGTAAATGCCTTTGCTGTAAAGTTTCTATCTGCTAAATATGTGATACTAATGTCAGATTTAGTTGATTTAAGTCTTAAAAGAGGTAAGATAAAAGAATTATCAATGATAATAGGTCACGAATTAGGACATCATGCAGCAGGACACACAAGCTTCTTGAAAGGACTACTAATAAAACCTGCGAATTTCGTTCCCTTTCTTGGATCAGCTTACAGTAGAGCATGTGAATTTACAGCAGACAGAATAGGATTCACTTTAACAGAAGATTTATCAGCAAGTGAAAATGCACTTGTATCATTAGCGCTAGGAAGTGAAAGTTTAGCGAATGACACAAATATAGAAGCGTTTATATTACAAGAAAAAGAAATACCTGATTTTATGGGATTTATACATAAAATATATTCTACTCATCCAAGAATGACAAAAAGGGTAATTGAAATAAGAAAGTTCAATAAATTATACCTAAATAAATAAAAAACGAAGACACAATCGAGTAGACGGCTCCGACTAAAATAGTCGGAGTGCGCCTCTCACACCACCGTACGTACGGGTCTCGTATACGGCGGTTCGTAAATCATCA
>NZ_OENE01000030.1 GCF_900239495.1 Tenacibaculum finnmarkense genomovar ulcerans | reverse complement strand
TATTCACAATGTATCAAGCAATACAAAATACTCTGATTTTGGAGGTTTTATTTATAATGATGAACTTTATTTTGCCTCGACCAAACCAAAGGCAAATAATGATAAAAAACTTTATAAATGGAATAAGCAACCGTTTTTAAACATCTATAAAGCCAAGCAAAAAAATATAGTATCTAAAAAAATGCTAGATTTAGAGAAATCAAAAATGCTTGAAGGATTAAGTTCAAAATACCATGAATCGAATATAATTATTACTAAAAATGGAAAAAAAGCCTATTTTACAAGAGATAATTACGATGGAAGAACATTAAAAGGCGATAAAGCACAAGTATCACATCTTAAAATTTACAGCGCCGATAAAATTGGTGATTTATGGGGTAATGTTCAAGAATTACCATTTAATAGCGATGCTTTTTCATGCGGTCATCCAGCGTTAAGCATTGATGAAGAAACCTTATATTTTGTATCGGATATGCCCAACGGATTTGGAGGTACCGATATTTATAAAGCAAGAATTTTAGGCGATAATAACTTTGGAAAACCCATCAATTTAGGAAAAGAAATCAATACAGAAAGTAGAGAGATGTTTCCATTTATCGGAACAAATAATGAGTTGTATTTTTCATCAAACGGTCATTTAGGTTTAGGCGCTTTAGATGTTTTTGAAGCAAAATATATTGATGGAAAATATGCAAATCCTGTAAATTTAGGAAGCCCAATAAACAGTGCGTTTGACGATTTTTCATTTGTAATAAACAAAAAACATTCCCACGGATTTTTCTCATCAAACAGAAAAAATGGAAAAGGCGATGACGATATTTATAGCTTTATCATGTATCGATGTAAAGAAGATATTAAAGGAATCGTAAGCGATTCACGAACAGGCGAACCAATTGCTAATGCAGTCGTTCAATTAATGAATCCATCGGGAGAAGTGGTATCATCATTAAAAACAGGAAGATCGGGTTCTTATATTTTTGAACAAAAAGATTGCGAACAAAAATTTGTAGTTGTAGGATCAAAAGAAGGCTATAAAAATGCCAACAAACAAGCAGCAACCCTTGATGTAGATCAGCAAGATGTTGTTGTAAACCTAAAATTACAGTCATTAATTGTAGGAAATCAAATAGTAATCAACCCTATTTATTTTGACTTTGATTTGGCAAATATCCGTACAGATGCCGAATATGAACTAGAAGATATTGTAAGTGTAATGAACACCTATCCTGAATTGATCATCAAAATAGAG
>NZ_OENE01000029.1:1206-5957 GCF_900239495.1 Tenacibaculum finnmarkense genomovar ulcerans | reverse complement strand
ACTACTTTCACTCCATTTAAGGTATCATTTTCTAAAACACTTGTGGTTGTAGCTCCGTCTTTTCCGTTGATTGAAGTAAATTCATCTTTTACCGCTCCAATTGGAGCTGCTACAACTTCTACGGTTGATATTACTGTTTTACAATTCGCTGGATTTAATTTCTCACAAATCTCATATTCTATATTATAATCTCCAGCTGATGTTCCCGGTGCTATTGTGATGCTTCCGTCGGCATTCATGGTGATGTTTCCTGCTATTGGCGTTGGTGCTGTTCCTGCTGTTAATGTTACTTCTGATGGAACTACTTTCACTCCATTTAAGGTATCATTTTCTAAAACACTTGTGGTTGTAGCTCCGTCTTTTCCGTTGATTGAAGTAAATTCATCTTTTACCGCTTCAATTGGAGCTGCTACAACTTCTACGGTTGATATTACTGTTTTACAATTCGCTGGATTTAATTTCTCACAAATCTCATATTCTATATTATAATCTCCAGCTGATGTTCCCGGTGCTATTGTGATGCTTCCGTCGGCATTCATGGTGATGTTTCCTGCTATTGGCGTTGGTGCTGTTCCTGCTGTTAATGTTACTTCTGATGGAACTACTTTCACTCCATTTAAGGTATCATTTTCTAAAACACTTGTGGTTGTAGCTCCGTCTTTTCCGTTGATTGAAGTAAATTCATCTTTTACGGCTACTAATTCTCCAACTACTTCTACCGTTACTGTGGCTGTCGTACAGTTTCCTGGATTTGCTCCACTTTCACAAATCTCATATTCTACATCATAGCTTCCTGTTGGTGTATTTGCTGCAATCGTTACATTTCCGTCGGCATCTATTAAAATATTTCCTGTCGTTATTGGCGTTACATCTGTATTTGCGGTCGTTACTTGAACGCCATTTAAGGTATCTCCTGTTAAAACTGATCCCGCTGGAACATCCGAAGCACCTGATGCTAATGGTGATTTTAAGCTTCCTAATATGTCACCTGAAGCTATTAAAGCATTCTTTACTATTATAGTTCCTATTGCTTTTAAAGGCTTACATAAACCTGTTAAATCAATTTCATAATTAAACGTTCCTGAAACTGTTGGGGTACCGCTAATTGTTATTTTATCTGCTAAAAAACTAGCACTTACTCCTTGTGGTAATCCATTAGCTCCTGAAATACCATCATTTGAGATTCCTGTTGCCAAGGTTGTTGTGTGAATTATATTTGTAAGTGCCGTATTTATAGTTGTTACTGTTTGTGGTACAGTTGTAACAGTCATATCTGCTGTTACTGTAATTTCCCCTGTAGCATTAACAATAGTACCACAGCCTCCAGTTAATGGAATTGTATAATTAAATACTCCACTAGCCGTTGGTGTTCCTGATAGTGTAATTATATTATCAGAAGTAAAAATAGCTGTTATACCCGTAGGTAAGTTTTGCGCAAGTCCAATACCCGTAGCTCCTGTTGTTTGATGTGTTATATCTGTAAGAGCTTCATTTATACATAAAGTTGGCGTAGTTGAAGCTGCTGTTACAGTATTACCTGATACAAATACAGTTACTGTACTTACATCATTTACACAAGGCGTTGTTGCTGTAACGGTATAATCAAATTGATAAACACCTCTTGCCGTTGGATTATATGTAGCGGTACTTGCATTAAAATCTGCTCCTGGATTATTTGGTGAACCAGCTGAAATACTCCATACCCCTGCCGCATCTTGCCCTGTTAATAATGATGATAAATCAACGGAAGTATCTCCAACACAAACATAACTATCAGAACCAACACCTGCTTTAGGTTTAGCCACTGCTGTAATTTTCTTTATTACTTCTGTAACACATCTAACACCATTATCGGCTTGTAATCTAATCCAAGTATCTTCATTAAATGTTCTTGAAGGTGTTAAGGTTGTATTTTCAAAAGCTGCCCAAGGACCTGTAGTACCAGCTGTACTATAAGACCACTGATAACCACCTGAAGTACCACTTAAACCAATTCCATCAACTAAAGAAACAACTGTATTTATATTAAGTACTGGAGGAACAAAAGGAACCACATATATAGAAGCACTAGAAGCATCACAAGAAAAATCGTTTATCGATACATCTATAGAACCACTTGAATGCGTTACGACATTCCCTAAACCGTCATCAAATTTAATAACAGCTCCTTTTAAACGACCAACATCTTGTCTTACACAATCATATATTTGAACAGCCCAGCCTCCTTTACGAGCATCCTCACTATTAAGAGTAGACCAATCGATAAAAGTTGGAGCATTAGAAGAGTCACGATTTTCATAATAACTATTAAAAATACCTGAAAGTGTAGTTGGTTTTGGAGAACTACACATAGTAAAAGTACCTGCCCCTGGATCATTAGTAAATGTTAATCCTGATACATTTTCACCGTTATTACAGGTTTTACCCTTAGGTGCTAATATTATTGCATCTCCTCCATCTATAATTGGTCTTGGATCACCACCTGGCGGTATTAAATAAAAAGCTAGATCTGATATATAAGTATGCGTTGCATCAAAAGTTACTGTTATTTTTGTTGTTGGTGTTAAAATTAAAGGCCTTGGTCTTGGGTCGTAATAGGTGTATTTTGGGTTTGTAACAGAACCTACTCCGTTTAAATTAATAGTATCTCCAGCACAAACGGTTTGGTCTGCCCCAATATCTAAACTTAATGAGGTATTCCATACCCAAGCTCTTCCTTCTACAACTGTGCCTCCATCATTTCTAACAACTAAATAACCTCCATCGGCTAAACCTGTTTGAGTTGCTGTTGAATTTAATGCATAAGTATCATAAGAGTTAGATCCTGGATTAAATTTATACCAATCATATATAGTACCTGCAGTTCCCTGTGGAGAAGTTAACTCACCACTACCACTTGTAAATAAGAAAATAGGATCATCAGAATTGGCTGAATATAATGGGTCTGTATATTCTGTTAACAATTCTCCACATGAGGTTGATGAAGTTAGCCCTATTTCATTATTACTTATTTTTATAATTACAACCGTAATTGTTGCTTTATTACAAGGAGCTGTTCCGCTTACTTCATATCTAAAAATTGTTCCACCTAATGGTAAAGCACTTTCTGTAACAATACTACCAGATAATGCTCCTGTACTATCTACATCAACCCAAGTACCTCCTGCGTCTTGCGAGCCATCTAAAGCTGTAAACAAATCTATATTTCCCGAGCCTTCAAGAACAAAAATAGGTCCATTAGTTTCTCCAGGTACAGGTCCTACAAAAACAGGAAATGTAGTTTTTGCTATATTTGAAACAACACCATTTATATCTGTTAATTGAACCTCTAAAATTCTATTTACTGTTGTATTTGGCACTGCTGCGTTGTTTTTATAAAAAATATCATCTAATGAGTTTCTAAAAGAACTATTAGGAGCTGTTCCATCATTTTTAAATGTTAAAGAAGTTGTATTGTTTCCTGAAACTATTAAACCTGAAAAAGCACCTTTCATTGTTAGTTCTTCATCTCCTATATTTTGAGAATTTGTTAGTGTAACAGTCATTGACTCTATGCCAAATGGAGCGTTTAATATAGAAGTTGCTCCCGTATTGGTATTGTCTAAAATTTCAGAACCTGTCGAGCAAGCTGATGAATTTAAGTCAATACCTCCTGCTCCTGTAATATTAGCACTATCTAGACGAATAAAAGGAGTTGGTGCTAAATTTAATGTAAATGGCTCTGAAGAAACTACTTCAGTTTCATTGGTTACATAATATTCAACCGATATACTTGTTACAGCAATATTACTTTCTGCCAGCCAGTGAGTTCCTGCTGTAGTAGCTGAACCATCAGAAATAAAATGTACTGATGACGTATTGTTATTTTCTATAGAATGACCTGCTTGTCCGTTTACAAAACTACCGGAAAACTGAACCCCTGCCGTTGTACTTGAAATTTTTATATTTTCATTTTTAAAAAACTCACTATGTTCTTCTGAGCTTATTTTAACAAATACAGGTTCACTAAATGTATATGTATATGTATTACCCGAAATTCCAACAGTAGCTCTTGCATTATTAAAACTATTCGCTAAAGTTAATGCCGGAGCAATGGCATTTATAGCCCCGCCAACTGTTGATGAATTTGTTCTTGTAATATCAACCTTAACAACTGATGTTCCGTCTGCTATAGATGAATAACTGTTTGTTAAAAAATTATTTTCAGGCATAGCCCCCGATAAATTACCCCAAGTTGAAACAACCTGAGAACTTACCAACAAAGGAAAGAGAAAAAATGCTAAACAAAAAATGTTAGCCAGTAATTTTAAATAACTTTTTTTCATAAATTTGATTTTAATAGTGGTGGTTTTTTTATATAAATATGGTTTTTTAATAGTGTAAATTTACTTGTTTTTTTTTTAAATACATTGTAAAAACAGTGTTTTTAAAAACCTATAAAACAAATAGACACAGTAATAATACGCAAATATAGTATCTTTTTCAGGGTAAAATAATACCTGTCACTAACCATGAATAACATACTAACAAGAATACTTCGATTACTATAATACAACAATCAATTTGTTTTACATAACACACTATAATGACACTTTTTTCAAATTAAAGTCACATTTACAGTATTTATTTTAACCTAAAAAACACGAAGCGCTAACTTCGTGTTTTTTGTTATAAAACTTATTTTTTAAGCGTTTAGCAACTATTGCTCATTTACTGCCTTTACACTTTCATTTCCTTTAACGATATAAAAG
>NZ_OENE01000029.1:0-1201 GCF_900239495.1 Tenacibaculum finnmarkense genomovar ulcerans | reverse complement strand
TATTCTGTTTGATGCAATTCCTCTTGAAATTATATAATCGCGGGTTGATTTTGCTCTTCGGTCTGATAAATTTCTATTGTAATTTTTAGATCCTCGGCTATCGGTATGCGACTCTATTTTGATAATCAATTCAGGATAGGTGTTCATTACACTTACAATATCTTCTAGTTCATATTCGGCATCTGTACGGATATTTGCCAAATCAAAATCAAAATAAATAGGGTTGATTACTATTTGATTCCCTACAATTAATGACTGTAATTTTAGGTTTACAACAACATCCTGCTGATCTACATCAAGGGTTACTGCTTGTTTGTTGGCATTTTTATAGCCTTCTTTTGATCCTACAACTACAAATTTTTGTTCGCAATCTTTTTGTTCAAAAATATAAGAACCCGATCTTCCTGTTTTTAATGATGATACCACTTCTCCCGATGGATTCATTAATTGAACGACTGCATTAGCAATTGGTTCGCCTGTTCGTGAATCGCTTACGATTCCTTTAATATCTTCTTTACATCGATACATGATAAAGCTATAAATATCGTCATCGCCTTTTCCATTTTTTCTGTTTGATGAGAAAAATCCGTGGGAATGTTTTTTGTTTATTACAAATGAAAAATCGTCAAATGCACTGTTTATTGGGCTTCCTAAATTTACAGGATTTGTGTATTTTCCGTCAATGTATTTTGCTTCAAAAACATCTAAAGCGCCTAGCCCTAAATGACCGTTTGATGAAAAATACAACTCATTATTTGTTCCGATAAATGGAAACATCTCTCTACTTTCTGTATTGATTTCTTTTCCTAAATTTTTTGGTTTTCCAAAGTTATTATCGCCTAAAATTCTTGCTTTATAAATATCAGTACCTCCAAAACCGTTGGGCATATCCGATACAAAATATAAGGTTTCTTCATCAATGCTTAACGCTGGATGACCGCATGAAAAAGCATCGCTATTAAATGGTAATTCTTGAACATTACCCCATAAATCACCAATTTTATCGGCGCTGTAAATTTTAAGATGTGATACTTGTGCTTTATCGCCTTTTAATGTTCTTCCATCGTAATTATCTCTTGTAAAATAGGCTTTTTTACCTTTTTTGGTGATAATTATATTCGATTCATGGTATTTTGAACTTAATCCTTCAAGCATTTTTGATTTCTCTAAATCTAGCATTTTTTTAGATACTATATTTTTT
>NZ_OENE01000028.1 GCF_900239495.1 Tenacibaculum finnmarkense genomovar ulcerans | reverse complement strand
CCTACTTACGAAAATCCTTAGGGGATTTTCTATTCCGTTTTTATTTACTTAATTTAGTGCTTCAAAAATGCAACAAACCATATATAAATCGTTAACTACAATTACAAAAAAAAATGGCATTAAGCACAAATTCGGTAATACATTATACTAAAAAAATTGAAAATTTGAGCAGTATCATTTCTGATAAAAGTTTTAAAATTAAATATTGTAATGAAAATTTAGATTGCATAACAAAGTCTAATAGTCATTTTGCAATTAATATGGTTTCGTTCTGTGACATACCTTTGTCTGATGTAAAAAATCATATAGATTCTTATGGTTCTTTTGGTATTGGATTAACTAAAAGCTGGGCAAAAAACAAAGGCTTAAATCCTGTTATGTATATTGAAGAAAATTCAAAATTGACAAAAAATTATCATAAACAATTTGACCGATTGCTCAATTCAAATGAAAAGGAAATGGATATACATCAAGATTTTATCGATGATTTTTTTGAGTTTTGCAAATATCTAAAATTATATGAAGGACCTTTAAAAACAGGAAAAGTTAATAGTGACAATTACCGATTTTATGATGAACGAGAATGGAGGTACTGTCTATCTGGCGAAGATTTAAAGGAAGAAGAATTTTCCGCTATTTTATTATCGAAAGAATATAATAAGAATAGAGATGAATATAATCAAAAACTGATTAAATTTCGTTTAGAGTTTGATTTTAATGATATTTCGTACTTAATTGTAGATGACGAATCTGAAATACCTGAACTCATAAAATGTATAGAAAATAGTTTTGAGGATGACTGTACTGCAAAACAATTAAAAATTCTATCTACTAAAATTTTGACTAAGAATCAAATTTGTAATGATTTTTAAATTATTCGAAATGAACGCTATCGAGAGGAATCAAATAACAAATGATTTTTTATTAAAATTTTAGTAATATGTCAAACTATAGAAAGAAATAAAAACTGTAGTTAACAACGTGTATAAAACATAGCTAATAATTGCTAATTCCAAAGGTCTTCTCCTATTTACTAAGTTCCGCCAAATTTTTAATTTGGCTTTTGAAATAAAAAAGATAAAAACAAAATAAAAAATTCGACTCTGTGTTTAACCCGAAATGTAGTAAATTAATACGCTACGTTCCATACACAAACCGTTACCCACAATTGAAGAAAAAAATTGATCAAAAAAGAGAAATTAAGAAGCGCTTTTTTTGTGGATAATTCAGAAGCGGAAACGGCTCG
>NZ_OENE01000027.1 GCF_900239495.1 Tenacibaculum finnmarkense genomovar ulcerans | reverse complement strand
GAGTAAGAAATCATCTGAAAAGAATAGTTTCTAAACGCTTAAAAAATAAGTTTTATAACAAAAAACACGAAGTTAGCGCTTCGTGTTTTTTAGGTTAAAATAAATACTGTAAATGTGACTTTAATTTGAAAAAAGTGTCATTGTATGAATAGATTAAAAGTTATAATATTAAAAAGGAAGTGTTCTTTTTAATTTAAGAAAGCAGATGTTCTTTTATATAATCTATTGAAAAGACTGCTTTACTTATAGTTGGTATTATTTTACCTTTAAAATAGTTATTTGTTGAAATAAATTGCATTTATTGAGGTTGCTAAAGATGCTTTTTTATGAGTGTCATGAATTAAAAAATAAGTAATTTTGCACTTTTAAATGATTTAGATTCATAATAAATAGTTTGAAAATTAATAACTTAACAGGTGTTGTTTAGATATTAAAATAAAATTTCATATAAAGTTGTTGTACTAAAAGCTATTCATTTTTTCTAAAAAAAATAAACAAAACCCTTCTTATTCAGGCAGTACCTTCAGGTAGTTAAAAAAACTATTCAATTAGCTGCCAAATTACAAATGTCAGATGTTTTTTCTAATAGAAAAAACATCATTATAAAAGTATTATTAGTGTCAGTTTATAATCAAAAAACTGCTTTTTAAATTTAAATTTTTTATGAATAATTATTACTTATCAGGTAAAAACAAATTCTTATTAACATGTTTTTTTAAATTTTTTTTAATCGCTTTTTCATTTCTGATTCCTTCGTTGGTGTCGGCGCAGTGTGCGAATGGGGAGTTAACAACGGAAGGTTATGTTACAGGGAGTAGTGCGACACAAGTTTTAGGAAGCCCTGATAATTCTAATTTTTATTACTCAGGAAATACGCCTTTAGTTTTAGAATATACTGAAGAGTTTATAGAAGGCTCTGTAATTACTTTTAGAGGGTATTATTCTCAATATAATAGGCCATTAACAATTGAGTTTGGGAATTCGAACTCAACTTTTAATGCAATGACAGTTGTAACACCTATTTTTCCTAATTCTATGGGAGAAGTTACAATAACTGTACCTATTGGGGCAGGTATTGTTACAGGAGCAGGATATAAATGGCTTCGTTTAGTAGGCGAAGGATGGGATGGTTTTAATATGACGAGGATTTATTTAGATGCTGTTAAAATAGCAACTACAAATTGTAATCCTTGTACTGCAGGAGATGCTCCACAGTTTTCAACGAATCCTACTGCACCAGAAAAAGAGAAAGCAACTTTTGATTTAAGTACTTATGAAGCAACGATAACAAATAAAGGAATAAAAAATGTAAAATGGTATTATTTTTTACCAGCAAGTGTAGATAGTGAAATACCAAATGGAACACAGGTGTTAGCAGGTAACTATTATGCTATTTTTGAAGGTGATAATAACGGAAGTCCTTGTTATAGTGATTCCACTGAATTTACAATAATTAGTGATTTTGATGGGGATTCAATTATTGATGATATTGATATTGATGATGATAATGATGGTATTCTAGATAAATTTGAATGTACTACAGACTTAACTTCTAGTGGGAGTTTTGAATATGACCATACGGTAACTACAGGTGATTTTAATGGCACCTGGGGTATCGAAAAAGCTAATGATGGTAGTTTTTATACAGTACATTTAGAAGATCAAATGCCTACAGCAAACCCTGATATAGGACAAAAAGATGATTGGATATTTCATGAGTCAGTAGATTGGACACAAGGGCAATATATAGTTTCTTCTAATCAACAAGCTAATGATTATCATCCTACAGTAAAGCAGTCGATTACTGATGGTGGAGCTTTTATTATTTTTTCATTAAATAATGAGGCTATTTCTAATAATTTAACAGGTTTAACTATAGGAGAAAATTATGAGTTTACTTATGAAATGGGGTTTTTACCTAGGTATAGTGATGCAGGAAGTATATCTAGCTATGCTCCTTCAACTTATGTTGATATAACAGGTGGTGATGTTTTAACTAGTGATGATCCAGATTTTGGTGCTTATGCTATTACCGATTTTCCAAGTACAGTTTCAAAGACTAGTCAACCATTAGATCCTAACTGGAAAGTATACAGGGTCATTTTTAAAGCAACATCAACCTCTGTTAATGTAAAACTGGGAACGAATAGTTCTGATGTAGTGACTATAGACGCTGTTAAAGTTGTTAGATTTCCAATTGACCCAATATGTACTAGAGGTTTAAATACAGATGCTGATGGTGACGGCTGTGATGATGGTACAGAAGCAGGTTTAACAGCTTTAACTCCAGCAGAAATTGCAATGGGTGTTGGAGTAAATGGTTTATATGATTATTTAGAAACTTCTGCGGATTCAGGAATTTTAAATGATGTAATTGATACAACAAAACCTTATGACCCAAATGTACAAGGTTCAGCTTGTATTACATGTACTAACCCTGACGATAGTTTAATTGTTAATAATCCTACTGTTTGTAAGGGGTCAGAAGCATCAATAACAATAACAAATGCAGAAGTTGGAGTAACCTATCAATTGCGTTTAGATACTGATGATAGTGAAGTAACAGGAGCTTCTGCTACACAGTTAGCAACAGGTGATTTAATACTTAAAGTGACACCAGGTGCAACAACTGATTATAATATTTATGCAACAAAAGGAACTTGTAATATTGAATTAATTAATAAAGTTACGGTAACGGTAAATACTTGTACTACCACGGCAACCGATGATAATTTTTCAGGAAAAAATACTGGGAATATTACAGGAAATGTTATAACAGGAAATAACGGAAATGGAGTTGATGCAGATTCTGACAGTGCTGTCACATTAGCTGTAGCAAGCGCAACAGTTGATGCAAATGGAAATGGAACTCCAACAACTTTAGACTTAGGAATACCAACAGATATTGAAATTTCGGGAATAAAAATAGGAACATTAACGTTAAGTACTAATGGAGATTTAGTTTTTGTACCAGAGTCAACTTATAGTGGTACTCTACCAACAATAAATTATGTTATTAATGGTTCAACAACTGCTAACGCTAATGTTGTAATTATGGTAACATCCGAAGAGGATGTTGATGGAGATGGAGTTTCTAATTCTTTAGATTTAGATAATGATAATGATGGTGTTTTAGATGCAGAAGAAGATGTTAATTGTACAGGGAATATAGTAGAAGAAATCATTATAAATGAAACATTTGAAGCTGGTACAGTAGGAGCAGTTATTCCAAAAGGAAGCTTAGTAGGAGTACCAGGGATTGATGGTTTGCAAGAAGCTTATAATTCGAACTCAGGGAATACCAGTACAACAAATGTAGGAGATTACAAGTCTATTACAGGAGTTGATGGTAATCTAAGTATTGTAATTGATGCAAATGGAGGAGGAATAGTTGATAAGGAGCAAATGTCTTCATTTATTGTTTTAAATAAAGTAAACTTATTAAACGGAGAAAAATATACTGTTGAATCAGATTTTTCATTAGGCTTACAATATTCCGGTTCAACTTTAGCGAAAGAGAGTAATGAATATGGTATTGCTATTGGTGCACCTGGTCAAGATCCTATTTGGAAAGAAGATTATGCTGGTGCTCCTGATGGAGTATTCTTATATGGGCATGGAAGTGTTTTAATTAGAGAGCCTAATTCATCATTACCTAACTTTACAGCACCTCCAAGAGTAAAAGGTTGGTTTAGACAATCTGCAACTTATTATGTTAAAGATAACGGATCTGGCATTTTGCATTTATATGCTGATAATAAAGGATATAAATATAATGCTGCAGGGGTTTTAGGAGCACCTTTTATAGCTAATGAAATAGATTTAGGTGCAGCAAGTAATTATCCTTGGTTAAATAATGCTGCTATTAGTGTATCTACCGATGAATATGTCGATAACGTAGTTGTTAAAATTAATCATTGTGATAATGATAATGATGGAATTCCAAATTATTTAGATACAGATTCTGATAACGATGGCTGTCCTGATGCAATAGAAGCGAATGAAAATGTAACATTAGCACAATTAGATGCTGATAAAAGAATTGATATAGCAAACCAAGGAGGTGTAGATATTAATGGAGTTCCTAATTTGGTAAATTCAGGAGGAACTGCTGATAATAGCAATAATACACAAGGACAGGGAACAAACACAGCTGTATTAACAGCAACAAAAATAGAAGTAAAGACACAGCCTACAAATAAAACTATTTGTTTAGGTGAAAATGCAGTTTTTACGGCTGAAATGTCATCAAAAAGTACGACTATCTTTAATACTGGGGTTCCAGATTATACAGGAATTGCAGGAAATACAACAGGGCTTGTTTATCAATGGGAAGAACAAATTGAAGGAGCTGGATCGTGGAATGTTATAAGTAATGGCGGTATATATAGTAATGCAACAACCGCATCTTTAAAATTAACGAATCCACCCGTAACGGCTTCAACAAATAAATATAGGTTAGTAACAACGAGTACAAGTAATACGTGTGCAGAGGTAATTTCTGATGAAGTTGAGTTGAGTGTGAATGCTTTACCAGTAGCCGATGCCGGAACAGGTGGAGTAATCACATGTGCAACGACAAGCATCCAAATTGGAGCAGCAAACAATACAGACTACACCTATTTATGGTCACCAGCCGCAGGATTAAATGATGCAACAATCTCAAATCCAATAGCAAGTGCCGCGGGAACATATAGTTTAGTAATTACAGAAACAGCAACAGGATGTGTAAGCACTAATACAG
>NZ_OENE01000026.1 GCF_900239495.1 Tenacibaculum finnmarkense genomovar ulcerans | reverse complement strand
ACCTACTTACGAAAATCCTTAGGGGATTTTCTATTCCGTTTTTATTTACTTAATTTAGTGCTTCAAAAATGCAACAAACCATATATAAATCGTTGTAAAACATTAAAATGAAAAACACCCATATACTTATACTATTCGCCTTTTTGTTAGCAGGTTGTGTATCAACAAAAATAACGAAAGAAGAAAAAGAAATTTTCGAAATTTTAAATAAAATAACCTACCAACACAACAATATTACCGATGAAGATATTGACTACCATACGATAGCGGATTTTTTAAATGAAAATGAAATTTTAAAACTAAAAACTTGGAAGAGTACAGAGCCAACCTTGAAAAATTTTTATAATACAGAATGTATAGGTTGTTCAAATAACATCAACAAATTAACACCTATTTATAGAGTAGAAAAAGGTAACTTTGTTCACTTCGGTCTCAAAAAAAGTATAGGAATCGAAAATTTAGTATTCAATAAAAAAGGTGATTTCATTACACATTTTTTTACTTATCAAAGCTACTCTCAAGCACAAATTGAAAAAGAATTAAAAAAAAGAGGCAATGATACTTATGTAATAAGTGGAATTTTCCCAACAATAATAAACACCAACGAAATCCACCTAAAACATTTAGAATACAGCAACCAAACCGATAATAGCGAGTGGTACAACACCGCTTTTCCTATGGAGTTAGAATATTACATCAATGTAAAAGAAAAACAACACGTTTTGCGTTTCAAATTTAATGGCGGTTTTTATAGTTACCAAAAAGATGATAAAAATGACGACCACAGAATGATTCATTTCTTTGAACCTAAGTTTGTTGCAAATGCAGTTGACTTTAACCAGCTATCAAGCTTTTCTTCTAAAACCAAAGGTTATTATGGAGAAGCAACTTTCTTTTTAATAAAAATAGAAAAAAAAATGAACCTAAGTGTAGTAATAAATTCAAAAATAGTAGAGAAAAAATTTCAGTTTTCAATATTAGAAAACAACTCCTTTAATACCATAGAACAATACGTAAATAAGCACAGCGAACTTTACACCACCTATAATAAAAACCTAGAAAAAGGCGAATATCTCATTCGGGTAATTAATGGCAAATCTACTTATTGGAATATGCCATTGTATGATTTAAACCTAAAAAAAATAATATTATAACCAATGAAATACCTAAAACGTTTTGCTCTACTTTTTTTGCTCTTAGCCTTAGGCATTAGTGTTTGGATAGGAAGCAAAGAATATTACGATGATGAAACTAGGCTGCAAATTAACGCAAGAAACCGAGGTTGGGAAGAAAACAAAGCTGTGCTTGAAAAAAAAATAGACCAACTTAAAGCTGAAAAAAGATCGTATGACAATAAAATAACAAGTTACATCACGCAAAAAACAGAGTCAATTTCTGATGAAACAAAAGCTTTTTTATATACCATAAAAAACTACCATTCAGAGGTTGAAATACCCAAAAACGTAACTAATTATTATAATACCAATTCAAAAACCCCTACTTTTTCCGTTTTTAATTATGAAAGAAAAAATGACGAACTTTGGTTTGGATTTTATATAGGTTATCGTATTACAATGGTAACAGATTATGATAATTTAGTGCTCCATTTTTCATATTCAGCTGGCACTGCGCATACCGCTTTTGGTACTATACATTATAATACTTTGACTAAAGAGGTAAGTACAACAGAATATTCCTATGGTACAGGCGCTGGCGGCACAACACTCTACTTAAATGGCGTAAAAGTTAAAGAAACATTTAAAGATTTTACAAATGAATAAAACACGAATTCTATACTTAATCAGCTTTTTAATTTTTGCAATAAGTATTTATATACTGTTTAATAACTATATAACGTATTTGGAATTAAGAGATATAAAATCCGATAATGAAACTAATGCGGTTATTGACCTATTAGATGAAAATTTTCATAATTATTATAGTTTGCCAGAAAACGATAACAACTGGGTACAAATTGGGGAATTACCAGAAAATCACGATGTAGATGTAAGCGAAGAAATATTAGAATACCTCAATACAAATCGAAATTTATGGCAATACGAGTATATAAAAAACCCTATTAAAACTACAGACCAAACTAGTTATACTTTAGGGCATTTTGAGCTAGCAGAAAATAAAACAAATACTATTTTATACAGCCTTAATCATTTTTACAGCAATTGGAAATACTTTAAAGAAACCCAAAATCACAATCTATTACTTGAAACTTTAACCCAGGAATTAGACAATACTATAAAGCCTGATTCAGAAAAATTTTGGTTTATAAGTTTAAACACCTTGTTTGACCATACTTTAGATAATGAAAAACTAAACAATAACGATACAATTTATTACAACTTAAATGAGGCATTATACTATTATAATAGCTCTGTAAAATATCCTGATTATAAATTGGATGTCAATATCGATTCTGATATGGATGCTATAGAGGCTGCTAAAACTCTTAAAAAGTTAAGCAAGCTTGATTACTACCAAAAATACGTAAAGCGTACAGATAGAGATGTAGAAACGTTTCAAAATATTTGGGAAAATGGCAAGCAATATTTCTTCAGCTTTATGTCTCAAAAACGCTACAATGGCTTATGTAAACCTTTTATAGATCAGCTTTTCACTACTTATAATACAGTTACTCAAACCAATACTTACAAAAAACATTTTGAAAAATATGATTTAGACGATTCAGAATTTTATGCTTTACCAAATACAGAGGAGTTTAAGGACGGCTATCAATGGGCGTACAGTTTTTGGGACAGACGCTTTACTGAAGGGACAATGGAATATGTGCACCAAGTATTGTTAGAAATAAAAAATCATTACGAATAAAACTGCTAAAATGAAAAAAAGAATCCACATTATACTCATCATCACTAGTGTTGCTATGCTAGCTACGGCTTATTACCTGTATCGCAGCAATGATATTACAGAACGTAAATCTAGATTAATGCGACACATAAAAGAGCAATTAAAGCATAAACAATTACCCATCAACCAATTTGATATAGACTTACAGAAAGAGGAGTATTTACTTACAAAAATAGATTACAACATACCACTTACCCAAAAAATAATAGTTGCCAATTGCATAAATAATGCCAACCCAAATTACAATAAAGAAGAAGCTATTGACTGTTTTAAAACACTCAGTTATTTTATTGTAGATAAAATAAGCGAAGAAACTTTAATAAAAAGCATAACAAGTTCATACATCAATAATGGTTTACGCTATATGGTATTAGGCGGTTTTTTAAGGATAAAAGATTTTCAAAACAACACAGAAGATAATAGTAATTACCTAAAGTTAGTTACTTATAGTGGGTTTATGTATAACTTACGAGACCCAAAAAAGCTCACTGCTTTTTACAAAAAAAACCAACCTTTAATGCAAAATTATGTAACCGATGCTATTTATAAAGAACATTTACAAAACCCAATAAATAACTTATTAAAAGGTTATAGAATATTAAATAACGCACCAGATAGAACTGTATTTTTAAAAGAAGCAGAAGCACGAGGCGAAAAAAACTACAATCATTCCGCTTCAGAAAATTGGAAAATTACCTTTTGGGAACGCAGAAGACAAGAAGGCAATGATAAAGTAATTTATAAAATTTTAGTTGACGTAAAAAAACATTATGAAGAGCAATAACGTTTTACAATCGAGTAGACGGCTCCGACTAAAATAGTCGGAGTGCGCCTCTCACACCACCGTACGTACGGGTCTCGTATACGGCGGTTCACCAAATTGAA
>NZ_OENE01000025.1 GCF_900239495.1 Tenacibaculum finnmarkense genomovar ulcerans | reverse complement strand
TTTGAAGGAAAAAAATCACTCGAACTGACAGCTGTAATTTTTTGAGGTGTTTTTTGTCTTACCATTAGTTCTCTTTTTGATGGGATGCTGAACTAAATTTAGTATGATGTTTGTTTATTTTTTAAAAACATGTTCTTCGGTTGAAAAAAAGTTCTCGATACAATTTTTTGAAGGAAAAAATCACTCGAACTGACAGTTGTAATTTTTTGAGGTGTTTTTTATTTTATCATAGTTCTCTTTTTGATGGGATGCTGAGCTAAATTGAGTATGATGTTTGTTTATTTTTTAAAAACATGTTCTTCGGTTGAAAAAAGTTCTCGATACAATTTTTTTGAAGGAAAAAATCACTCGAACTGACAGTTGTAATTTTGTGAAATTTTGAGTTTTTTCTACCATAGTTCTCTTTTTGATGGGATGCTGAGCTAATTTTAGTATGACGTTTGTTTATTTTAAAAAATCACTCGAACTGATAGGGTAGAGATTGGTGGAATTATAGTTGATGTATCGATTTATGAAAATTAACACAAATGCCTAGCCCCGATTGAAGCTTTGTTTGAGCTCTTTTTTGTTTTTTTTAAACAAAAAAAGCGAGTGCGGAAAGCGGGAAATTGCTTCAAAAAAAAATCTACTAAAAATTTGCTGCTAATGTTGCTTTAAGGCAATAAAAAATCCAGAGAATTGAAGTTCTCTGGATTAATTAATTATTGAAAATTAGTAGCTTAATTGCTTCTAATTTTTAGGCTTATAAACTTGCGTTTTTCCAAGACCAAGAAGAAGTATCAACTTTTGTTCCTTTCATGTAATCAGCTTCTGTTGAAGCGTCTGCGCCATCAATTTGGACGTTTGATAAAGCACCTGATTCGTCTTTTATATCAATGTTTTTACCATAGCCATGTAAGTGTAAGTTGGTGATGGTGGCTCCTGATTCTTTTTTGAATTGTAAGGCTGTTCCTTTTACACTTGAAACTGCTGTTAAATTAATAAATTTAGGGTTGTTGTTTGCTTTATCTCCTTCTAAAGCTGTTGAAAAACCTTCTTTAGAGTGTGAAATATAAGAGTTTTCAACGGTTCCGTTCCATCCTTCTGTCCAGTCGATTGAATCGTCTTCGTTGTTTTCTAAGTAGATGTTTTTAACAGATACTGTTCCTCCGAAAAATTCAATTCCATCGTCTGCTCCGTCTATTACAGCTACATTTTCAATTACGGTTCCTGATCCTACTGCGTATAATGAAATTCCATTATATTGAGATTCTGAATTAATTGATGCTCCTGTTCCTTTAATTACTAAGTTTTTAATTGATCCTGAGTTATCAGTGTCTGAAGTTCCTCCGTATTTGAAACCTCCAACTTCTGCTTCAGCTCCTGATCCTGCAGTGGTAGTTGCTTTTCCACAGATGGTTAAACCTCCCCAGTCTCCTGGTTTTCCGTTTGGTGATGACATTACAACAGGGTTACTTTCTGTTCCTTGAATGTCTATTTGACCGCCCATTAATACAGCGATAAATGCTTCTGTTCCTGTTCCTGTAACTTCAATTTTAGTTCCTGCAGGAATTATTAATTTTGCTCCAGCTTCAACAATGTAAGATCCTGTTAATTTATAGGCGATTGATGGGTCTAAAGTAACGGTACCTGTAACTTTTCCTTGTAATAAGTTAGCGTCTGCATGTACAGATGAATTTACCCAACTAAAGTCTTTTGCGTTTACAGTAGCTGCCTTTGTATAGTTTGCTGTTTTACTAGCGTCTTCACCATCAATTTTAACGTTTGATAACTTTCCGTCATCTTTCATGTCAATGTTTTTAGCATATCCTGTTAAAGATAATCCTGTAATGGTTGCTCCTGATTCTTTTTTGAATTGTAAAGCGGTTCCTCCTTGGGTAGAAATGGCTGTTAAATTAACAAATTTAGGGTTGTTGTTTGCTTTATCTCCTTCTAAAGCCGTTGAAAAACCGTCTTTTGTATGTGAAATATAAGAGTTTGTAACGGTTCCGTTCCAACCTTCTGTCCAGTCAATTGAATCATCTTCGTTGTTTTCTAAGTAGATGTTTTTAACAGAAACTGTTCCTCCAAAAAATTCAATTCCATCATCAGAACCATCGATTACAGCTACATTTTCTATTTTTGTTCCTGCTCCAACGGCGTATAATGAAATTCCGTTGTATTGAGATTCTGAATTAATTGATGCTCCTGTTCCTTTTATCATTAAATATTGAATGGTTCCAGAATTGTCAGCATCAGCAGTTCCACCGTATTTGAAGCCTCCAACTTCAGCTTCGGCATCTACGCCAGCGGTTGTTGTTGCTTTTCCACAGATGGTTAAACCTCCCCAATCTCCTGGTTTTCCATTTGGTGAAGTCATAATAACAGGCTTGCTTGCTGTTCCTTGAACATCAATTTGACCGCCCATTAATACTGCAATAAAGGCTTCTGTTCCTTTTCCTGTTACATTAATTTTAGTTCCTGCAGGAATGACTAATTTCCCACCGTCTTCTACAATATAAGAACCGGTTAAGTTATATGTTTTTGAGGCGTCTAAGGTCATTGTACCTGCTACTTTTCCTTCAAGTTTAATACCTTCTTGGTCAGTACCTGTTCCTGTACCACCACCAATAATTGCTGGTTCATCACTTCCACAACTAACGAAAGTCGTAGTTCCTGTTAATAATGCTGCTACTACAAAAGCTCTTAAGACTATTTTTTTCATTTTGATTTGTTTAATTTCTGTTATACAAATTAAGGCTATGTTTAACTCTTTTTATTTAATTAAAGGTTAACGGTTTTGGTTTTGAAGGTTAACGATTTCGGTTTAGTGTTAATAAATAGTGACTTGTTTTTTATAGTTAACTTGAATCGTTTAAGAGCTTGTTTAAATTTTAGGTTCGCGCTGATTTGCCGAAGTTCTCTTGTTGATGCGATGCTGAACTAAATTTAGCATGAGGTTTATCTGTTTTTAAAAACACTTTCTTTAATTTTTTAACAGGTTCTAAGTTTTGTGCAAAAAAAAATCTTTGTGAAATTTCACAAAGATTTTTTTAGTAAGTATGTTGTTTAAGAGTTTCTTCTTTTCTTAGAAAGAAAGGCTTAATCCTAAACTAATTTGTTGTCCTTTTTTGTATAACTGAACTGTTTGACTTGTTTCAAGACCTGTTCTGGTATTTCGAACTAACTGGGTTTGCTTGATTTCAGGATTTAATACGTTTTTTCCTACTAATTTAAGGGTTAAGTAATCCGTGATTTCTTTACTTACAATAGCATCTAAAGTGAAAAAACCTTTTTGAATAATTTGATCGTTATATAAGGTGGCTCTTTGTGCTTGACTACGTGGCGCTCCTAAAGAAAATATTTTATCTGATGAATAGTTTCCTGTTACCGTTGCTATTAATGGTTTTTCTGTTTGTGAGTTATAACTTACAGATCCATTGAAAATAAAGTTTGAGGCTCCTTGTAATTTTGTTTCTGTTACGTCTTTGTATTGAAATTCTTTATGTAAATCTTGATTTAAATACATTAAAGTAACATTACCAGTAGCGCTTAATAAGCTTTTTTCGTCTTCATTTTTAAGTAATCCAACTTTTCCTTCAACTTCTAAACCTAATACATCTGCTTTATTTCCTGTGTTTTCAAAAATGAAATTTCCTGATGAACCTCTTGTCAATCCTAAGTTGATAGGGTTTTTAATTTGCTTATAAAATACGGTTGCTGATACCAATTCTTCTCTACTTGGAAAGAATTCCCATTTTAAATCGATGTTATAAATGTCTGACTTTTCTAAATCAAGGTTTCCTCTGGTAACACGCCCTGTTGGTGATACATATTCTAGGGGAGCAAGTTCTTTAAATTCTGGTAAGGTTTGTGTTACACTTGAAGCAAAACGTAAATAATTTTTTTCGTCTAATTCGTATTTTAAGTTTACACTAGGGTAAAGACCTTCGTATTTTTTACTTAAACTACCAATTCGTTCTTTTTGTGTTATTTTATCGATGTAATTAGCAACACTCCAATCCATGTTTATTTCATCTTTTTCAAAACGTAATCCTAAATTTCCTGAAAGTTTTTCATTTAATTGAAAATCAAAATTAACGAAACCTGCATAGGCTGTTAAATCTGCTGAATAGGTATCGTAAGGACGGGTTTTTAATTCTAAGTTAGGGTATAAATTAGTATTAAAGTTACTCGCAGTAAAAGTATTGGTAATATCATCAACAGAAGGAGCTTTCATTCCTTTGGCTTTTACCCCTACAAATAATGACTTAAAACTTCTTTCTTTTTTACGGATGTTTATTCCGTAGTTTAAGGCGTATGGTTTCTTTTCATATTCATCTGCGCTTTGTCCTAAAGCAAGTTTATTTTGAACTAAAGCATTGTAATCGTTGTCTTCAATTTTTTGACTTGATTTACGTTGTTGATAATCTCCAACGTGTGCATATTGAATTTGTGATGAAGGATTTTTAGGATCTAAAATATTTACTTCATTTCTAATTCTGTTAGGTTCTTCGGCTAAAACAAAGTTGTAACCTGCTGCCCAGTTTAAGGTATTATTTTGGTCTAATTTGTGTTCTCCTAATAATTGGTTAACGAAAAGCGTTGTTTGTTTAAAATTTTGATCTCTTACAAAAGCGCCATCTTCGCTAGGGTCTTGATCGTAAACATAACCGAAACCTTTTCTTCCTTGTTCGTATAATAAGTCTTGACTTTTATTAACGATTAAAGTATTGTATTTTAATTTGTTGTTATCATTTAATTTTAAACTGAAGTTAATATATCCGGTAGCATTGGTGTTTGTAATATATTTTTCAGTATCATGTTCTCCATTTTCAGAAAATCCTTTGTCTAAAATATTGGCTTTGTAACTTCTAAATAATCCTTCTTGATAAGAATTAGAAGAAGAGTAAGAAGCAGATGCTACAAATTTTAATGCTTTTCCGAAGATGTCAAATTTATGACCACCACCTACAGATGCGCTATAGTTAAATGGAACATTTGTTGTTTTAGTATCCCATCCTTGTCTTGTTAAAGCATCTTGTAAAGCGTATTTTTTTTCATGAAAACCAAAAGTAACATCGTCATTAATAATGGTTTTTCTAAAATCACTTAATCCGATAACATTGGTATTACCACCACCGCTTAAACCAATTTTGATACCTTTTTTTGAATATTCTTTGGTAACAATATTTACAGATCCCGAACCTTGATCGGCATAGTTGTTAGTCGTATATGTTTTAGAAATACCTACATTTTGAATGATGTTGGTATTAAATAAATTTAAGTTGATATTCTTATTATTTACATTATCGGAAGGAACAGGTAAACCGTTCATTGAGGTTGATAAATAACGATCTCCTAAACCACGAATATAAATAGCACCAGTACCTTCACTTTTAGTTACTCCTGATATTTTAGTGGTTGCAGCAGCGGCATTACTTACCCCTTTTTTAGATAATTCTTGAGCTCCAATACTTTCAACAATTACCGTTGCTTTCTTTTGTTGTAATAACAAAGCACTTTCTTTTTCTCTACTAACAGTTGCTTTAATTTCAATTTCATCTAAAGAAACTCCTTCATTAGCACCAAGTTGTTGATTAACAATTAAAGTTTGATCTGCTTTTACAGAAATTGCTTTTTCTATGGTTTGATACCCAACAAAACTAAATACAATTGTTTGGTTTCCGGAAGGAACATTTAAAGAATATTTACCATCCATATCGGTGGTTGCTCCAATGGTGCTTCCTTTAATAAAAACATTGGCAAATGGCAAAGCTTCACCGCTCATCTCTTTATCAGAAATCGTACCTGATACCGTTCCTTTACTTTGTGCATACACAAAATTACAAAGGCTTAAAAGAGTAATAATTATTAGTTTTTTCATTGTATTTAATACTTACTTAGGTTCTAATATATACACTGCAAATCTGATGTAATCTTGTAAAACTAATGTTAGATGAAAATTATGCTTGTTTTATTAGAATGTATCTTTAATGTTAATCAAAGTGTTTTATGTTACGTAAGTATTAAGGTAGTATTACTAAAATAGAGAGACTTATTTTAAGTCTCTCTATTTTAATGTGTTATGTAAACTTTGCTTATTGAAATATTTTAAAGCCTAAGGTATAGGTTCTTGGCGCTGCGGGTCCGTAAATAAAATTACTATCGCGTTCTTTACCAATATCAAATGATTTTTGATAGTTGTCAAAAATATTTTTAACACCTGCAGAAACTTCAATATTCGTATTCATATTTTCTAATTCAAAGGTATAGCTTGTTTTAATTCCTGCATTAAAAAATGCTGGAGATTCAAAATATTCATCGGCACTTAAATTTTTATCAGAAGCTAAATGTAGCACGTCCATTTTACCAGTATAAACTAGGTTTAAAGCTGTTTTAAATTTCTGATTTGGCGTATAAGTAGCCGTTGCGTATCCGTAAGTTGTAGGCGTTCTTAAAAATTCTTTTTTACTTTCTAAATCATCAGAATTACTTACCGCCGTATTGTATTTGCTCGATTGATAGGTAAGCCCTGCATCAAATTGAAAAATTCCATCGTAATTTAAACGAGTTTCTAAAGTAATTCCGCTAACAACAGCGCCATCTCCATTTTTCTTTTCAAAAACTTCGCCATATTTATCTTCTCCAATTCCTTCTAAATAAAAAGCATCGTTTAATTCGGTGTAAAAACTTTCAACAGTAAAACCATAAATATAATGTTCGGTTGGTTTATCATAATTAAAAGAGACGGTATAACTATTAGAACGTTCTTTTTTTAAATTATCGGCAAGTTGAACTCTTGAAATTCCTCCACCAGCAAAAGCCATGTGTAAATCGGTATCAAAGGCTTGAGGCGCTCTAAATCCTGTTCCCCAAGTGGCACGTACTTGTGTTTTTTCAAAAGGTTTGAATAATAAAGAAACTCGTGGACTTGCTACATTATTGATGATGGCTTTTTTAGTTCCATCCTTTTTTAAGGCATCTAATTTATGATGATCGTAACGAACACCCGCTAATAAATTCCACTTGTCGTTAATTTCCCAATCACTTTGAAAGAAGAAACCGTAGTTTTGAGTAATTTGATCTACCACATAAGTGTAGGCTTTAATTTCATCAAAAACATCATCTTGAACAAATTCACCGCCAAGAGTTAATACATTATTTCCTTTGATAAAATCTTCTAATTTATGATTGAATTGAAGTCCTCCTTGAAAGGTAGTTGTTTCTGAATTTCCGTACGGAGGGGTTGCTAAATGCTGTGTATCTTCAACTACATTTTGAGTTCCAGGGCGAATTCCTGTATAATGATCTCTTCCTGTGTATTGAGAAGCAAAATAGCTAATTAACGAACTTTTATCATCATTAAAATTAATTTGATAATCTACATTTCCAACATAAACATCGTGTACTCTTTCTTCGGATTGTAGGGCGAAATGTGGTGCGTTTTCAATCATTTCACCACCATAACGGTATTCGTTCATTTTACTAAAGTTAACTTCTATTTTTTGATTATCCGTAGGTAAAAAAAACAAGTTTGTACCAAATGAATTGTTTTTAAGTTCTGGAAGTTCTGAATAATTATCGCCATTATGATCGTAAATTTCACGAGTTCTGTTGTTGATAAAAAATGAAACTCCTGCATTTTTTTCTTCATTTACAACCGTTGCATTTCCTGCGATAATATGGTCGGAAGCACCTTTGAAATTTTGATAGGTATAGCCAATGCTATAATTGTTTTTCTTCGGAATATTGGTAATCACATTGACTGTTCCACCAATAGCGCTCGAACCATACAATGCCGAACCACCGCCACGAACAACTTCAATTCTGTCAATCATATTGGTTGGAATTTGCTCCAAACCATACAAACCAGTTAAAGGGCTAAAAATTGGGCGACCATTAATTAATATTTGTGAATATCCGCCAGATAAACCATTCATTCTAAGTTGTGTGTAATTACATGTTTGACAATCAGTTTCTACTCGTAAACCTGTTTGAAATTTTAATCCTTCCGATAAATTACACGCCTGTACATCGGCTAAAGTTTGGCTGTTAATTACGTTTACAATTACAGGGTTTTTAGTGCTTCGTCTGTCGGTTCGTGTTCCTGTTACGGTAATTTGATCTAGTAATTCGGCGTGTTCTGTTAGGCTAAAATTAATGATATTTACTTTTTCGTTAGATACATTTATTCTTTTTTTCGAAGACATAAACCCGATAGAAGAAGCAATTAAGGTAACTTTTTTTTGATTGATATTATCTAAAGTAAAAACCCCATTTTCATCGGAAGTTACTCCCGTGTTGCTGTTTTTAATCAAAATATTGGTAAAAGGAAGTACTGCACCTTTCGAGGTGGTTACTTTTCCGGTTATAGTTTGTGCTTTACTAAAGGCTGAAATTAGTAAAAGTGTAAATAATAGTAATTTTTTCATCACTCTATGATTATTTTTTTAGTTTAGACTTGTTCTAAATTTAATGCAAACATAAAATAATTTTTAGACTTGTCTAAAGATTATTTTATATAAATGAAAATACATATCTTTGTAGTATCAAAAAATACGATCAAAAAAAGATGTTTAGTCAATCCGAAGAAAATTATATAAAAACAATTTATCATTTAGCCTTAGTATCTGATAAAGGAATTACCACTAATGCGATTGCCAAAATGCTGGTTACAAAAGCATCATCAGTAACCGATATGATTAAAAAATTATCGGATAAAGAGGTGGTTATCTACAAGAAATACCAAGGGGTTACTTTAACCGATTTAGGTAAAAAAACTGCCACAAATATTATTCGTAAACATCGTTTATGGGAGGTTTTTTTAGTAGAAAAATTAAATTTTTCTTGGGATGAGGTGCATGAGGTTGCCGAGCAATTGGAACATATTCAATCGCCAAAATTAATTGATGAATTAGATGCTTTTTTAGGGCATCCGAAAACAGACCCACATGGCGATCCGATACCTGATAAAGAAGGGAATTTGCCACAGATTCAAAAAAGTTTATTAGCAACATTACAAAAATCAGAACAAGGAGTTTGTGTTGGTGTTAATGATACTTCTTCGGAATTTTTACGCTTTTTAGACAAGCAAGAAATCGGTTTAGGACAGCATATAGAAGTGTTAGACAAAGAGCCTTTTGATGATTCTTTTTTAGTTCGAATCAATACTAAAGAAATGACGATTTCAAATAAAGTAGCCAATAATATTTATATCCAAAAAAAATAACATGAAAAAAGTAATGCTATTATTGCTTGTTTTAATAACGGTAAGTTGTAAAACATCTGAGAAAAAACCAAATGAGAAATTAAACCTAGTTACCACCACCACAATGGTTACCGATTTGGTAAAAAATATTGTTGGCAATAAAGTGCAGGTAAACGGTTTAATGGGCGCAGGTGTTGACCCGCATTTATACAAAGCAAGCGAGGGCGATGTTGCTAAATTATTTAATGCCGATGTTATCATTTACAGTGGCTTGCATTTAGAAGGAAAGTTGGTGGAAGTTTTTGAAAAAATGGAACATCAAAATAAAAAAACCATTGAAATTTCAGATGTTATTGCTAGAGATAATTTAATTGGATCAGCACTTTTTGCGTCAAATTACGATCCGCATATTTGGTTTGATATTACTAATTGGACAAAAATGACCACTTATATTGCTGATAAATTAGCTGAAATAGATGTTAAAAATGCCGATTTCTATAAAAATAATGCCAAAATATACTTAGAAAAATTAGAGGTTTTAAACAAAGAAGTTGCTCAGAAAATAAATGAATTGCCTCAAGAAAAAAGAATTTTAGTAACCGCTCACGATGCTTTTAATTACTTCGGAAGACAGCACAAATTTAATGTTGTTGGCTTACAAGGATTATCAACAGCAACGGAAGCAGGCGTTCAAGATGTTCAAAAATTGGCAAAGTTTATTATTGAAAATAAAGTAAAAGCGATTTTTGTAGAAAGTTCAGTTCCTAAACGAACTATTGAAGCTTTACAAGAAGCCGTAAAATCAAAAGGACACGAAGTTGTTATTGGCGGAACTTTATATTCGGATGCTTTAGGAAGTGCAGGAACGGACGAAGGAACCTATATCGGGATGTACAAAGCCAACGTAAATACGATTGTAAATGCCTTAAAATAAACAGGTAAAACTTACATAATAAAAAAATAGCTGTTAATGAGTGATATAAAATACGCAGTAACCGTAGACGATTTAACGGTTGCCTATAATTATAAACCCGTACTTTGGGATATTGATTTAGCCATTCCTGAAGGTGTTTTAATGGCAATTGTAGGACCAAATGGAGCAGGGAAATCTACCTTGATAAAATCTATTTTAGGGATTATAAAACCCATTGCAGGAAGTGTTTCTATCTTTGGTAAATCGTATGAAAAACAACGTAAATTAGTAGCCTATGTTCCACAAAAAGGAAGTGTAGATTGGGATTTTCCGACCACTGCCTTAGATGTTGTATTAATGGGAACTTACGGGAGTTTAGGATGGATTAAAAGACCAGGAAGAGCTCAGAAAAAAGTCGCCTTAGAATCTTTGGAAAAAGTAGGAATGTTAGCCTTTAAAAACCGTCAAATTTCGCAACTTTCAGGAGGACAGCAACAGCGTGTTTTTTTAGCCAGAGCTTTGGCACAAAATGCAGCTATTTATTTTATGGATGAACCTTTTCAAGGAGTAGATGCAACTACTGAAATTACGATTATCAATATTTTAAAAGAACTTCGAAAAGCAGGGAAAACAGTAATTGTAGTACATCATGATTTACAAACGGTTCCCGAATATTTCGATTGGGTAACTTTTTTAAATGTGAAAAAAATAGCTACAGGTCCTGTTAAAGAAATTTTTAATGATGATAATTTAACCAAAACTTACGGAATTAATTATAAAGTAAGTGTGCAACAATAATGGATTTACAAGAATATTTTAAACTCGTTTTTTCAGATTATACGCTTCGAACCATTACTATTGGAACGGCTATTTTAGGCGCTATCTGTGGAATGTTAGGGAGTTTTGCAGTTTTAAGAAAACAAAGTTTACTTGGCGATGCTATTTCACACGCTTCACTTCCTGGAATTGCGATTGCATTTTTAATTACAGGAACAAAAGATACGAATGTGTTATTAATTGGTGCATTAATTAGTGGGTTAATAGGAGCTTTTTGGATACGTAGTATTGTAAAAAATACGCATTTAAAAACTGATACTGCTTTAGGATTGATTTTGTCTGTTTTCTTCGGATTTGGAATGTTATTGTTAACCTTTATTCAAAAGCAACCCAATGCAAATCAATCAGGGTTGGATAAGTTTTTATTCGGTCAGGCAGCAACTTTATTAGCCAAAGATGTTTGGTTTATGGCAATCGTAACCGCTGTTTGTTTAGGAGTATTATTGCTTTTTTGGAAAGAATTTAAACTCTTATTATTTGATGCCGATTATGCTAAAACTTTAGGTTTCAACGTTAAATTTATTGATGGATTAATTACCAGTTTTATTGTATTAGCAATTGTTTTAGGTTTACAAACTGTAGGAGTTGTTTTAATGAGTGCGATGTTATTAGCACCCGCAGCGGCAGCCCGTCAATGGACAAATAGTTTGAGTACCATGGTTGTTTTAGCGGCAATTTTTGGTGCATTTGCTGGTGTTGTTGGAACAGGAATTAGTGCAAGTCAAGCAAATTTATCGACAGGACCTGTAATTGTATTAGTTGCAGCTGTGTTTGTGGTATTTTCTTTTATTTTTTCGCCATCAAGAGGTTTGCTTTTTAGTCAGATACGTTTTTTAAAGAATCGTAGAGATTTGAAATTACATAAAACCTTATCTTTTATGTTTGATTTGGTAAAAACACATGAGGATAAATCGCATCCGCATGCGATAAAAATTTTAAATAATTTTCAAGGATATACCAAAGGAACTTTAAAAAAGTTAGAAGAAAAAAAATATATCAAATTACAGGGCAGAATGTGGTCAATGACCGAAGAAGGATACCAATTTGCAGGTAATTTATACAATCAAAATATAGAAAAATAAAAAAATGAGTAGTGCTCAAATTGAAATACAATTAATTGCAAGCCTAGTAGCAATAGCTTGTGCAATACCTGGCGTATTTTTAGTATTGCGAAAAATGGCATTAATTAGCGATGCCATTAGTCATTCTATTTTACCAGGTTTGGTCATTGGTTTTTTTATTACGCACGATTTAAATTCACCTTTATTAATTTTAATGGGGGCTTTATCAGGAATTTTAACCGTTGTTTTGGTGGAGTATATCCAAAAAACAAAATTAGTAAAAGAAGATACTGCAATCGGATTGGTGTTTCCTGCTTTATTTAGTATCGGGGTGCTTTTAATTGCTAAAAATGCCAATGATATTCATTTAGATGTTGATGCCGTTTTATTAGGTGAATTAGCATTTGCTCCTTTTGATAGGTTATTAATTAATGGCATGGATATAGGACCGAAATCACTGTGGATTATTGGGGTTATTTTACTAATTACCCTAAGTCTTTTAATAGCCTTTTTTAAAGAATTAAAAGTAAGCACGTTTGATGCTGGTTTGGCAACGGCTTTAGGGTTTTCGCCAATGTTAATTCATTACGGATTAATGAGTATTGCCTCGGTAACAACGGTGGGCGCTTTTGATGCGGTGGGCGCTATTTTGGTGGTTGCTTTAATGATTGCACCTGCAGCTACGGCATATCTATTAACTAATAATTTGAAGAAAATGTTGGTTTATTCGATGTTTTTTGGCGTGTTTTCGGCAATTTCAGGTTATTGGCTAGCGCATTATTTAGATGCTTCTATTTCAGGGTCGATGACAACGATGCTTGGTTTTGTATTTTTCTTGGTGTATTTATTTGCGCCAAATAGTGGTTTAATTGCGGTTTTATATAGAAATAGGCAGCAGCAAAAAGAAGTGCAATTATTAACTTTTTTATTGCATTTAAATAATCATAAAGAAGAAAGAGAACGTCATATTAATCATTTAAATGAACATATTAATTGGCATAAAATAAAAGCTAAATCTATTGTTGAATTGGCTGATAAAAATAATCTGATTTTTATTGATAATAATATTATATCGCTTACCGAAAAAGGAAAAACATTTACTCAAAAAGCAATCGATTATATTATTACTAATGATGATTCTGAAATTGAATCAATGAAAAAAGATTTCTTTTTGTTTAGAGGATAAGTTTTGTGTTTTAAATTTTATTTAAAAACGTTTTATCGCTTAAAAATCGAATCCGTCAAACTGAATTTATTTCAGTTTCACATCTTGATTTGCGATAGTTTTTAGTTTTTTTGATGATTCTTGTCAATTCGAGTGATTTTAATGACTAAAAGGAATTAAAATTGTATCGAGAATTTGAATTATTTTATCTTAATTTATTTTTTATACTAAAAGAGTTCTCGATACAATTTTTTTGAAGGAAAAAAATCACTCGAACTGACAGTTTATTTAATTATTTTATACGAAAAGAGCGTAATGTTGTTAATAATCTTCGAAATTATAATTGATTTATAAAATTATCAAAAAGAGTAAAAATGCCTAGCCCCGATTGAAGCAATTGTTTGAGCTCTTTTTTGTTTTTCTTTTTAAAAAACAAAAAAAGCGAGTGCGCAAAGCGGGAAATTGCTTCAAAATATTTTTATTCTTATTAATTATATTGTTACACTTCTATCTTGTTTGATGTGCTTTAAAAAGGTATTTTGCATTAAAAATTATTCTGTGAAAAATCCATCAAATTTTCAAGTATATAATGCCTCGGCAGGTAGTGGAAAAACGTTTACTTTAGTAAAGGAATATCTTAAAGTTTTATTGAACTCGGAAGATATTTTTAGGTTTCAAAAAATATTAGCCATCACTTTTACCAACAAAGCTGCTGGTGAAATGAAGGAGCGTGTTTTAGAAAATTTACAAGAGTTTTCACAGGGAAAAGAAAATGATTTGTTTCAAATTATTATCAAAGAAATTTCGATTGATAAAGAAAAGGTACAAGAACGAAGTCAGAAAATATTAGATGCCGTTTTACAAAATTATTCGGCTTTTTCAATTACTACTATTGACAGTTTTACACATCGAATTATTAAAAGTTTTGCTTATGATTTAGGATTACCGCTAAATTTTGAGGTAGAAATGGATGCAATTTCATTGTTAAATGAAGCGGTGGATGTGTTAATTTCTAAAATTGGTACCGATACCGATTTAACAAAATTACTAATAGATTTTTCGTTAGATAAAGCAGATGATGACACTTCTTGGGATATTTCGGTTGAATTAAATGAGTTTTCAAGAATTTTATTAAACGAAGACGATACTGAACATTTTAGAGCGCTTGAAGATAAAAAATTAAGTGATTTTACAAATTTAAAAAGTAAATTATTTAAAAATCAACGACAAATTAAAACGCGGTTTTCAGAAATTGGAAAAAAAGGTTTAGCAATAATAGAAACCGCACAATTAGATGCTAAAGATTTTTACTATTCGATGTTGCCAAAGCATTTTTTGGCATTGTCTCAAAATCCTGCAAAAGCAACGTTTTTTGAAGAATCGAAACTTCGAGAACATATTGAAGAAAATAATTTTTATTCAAAATCAAAATCTAACGATATAAAAAGTGCAATTGAAGGAATTTTACCAGAACTTTTAACTTTATATATGGAATCTGAAAAACTGTATCAGCAGTTTTTAATGAATAAATTGGCTTTAAAAAGTGTGATTCCGTTAGCAGTTTTAAATTATATCAATGTAGAATTAACGCATATTAAAGAGGAAAATAATATTCGATTAAATGCTGAGTTTAATCAATTAATTTCAGATAATATAAAAGATCAACCTGCGCCGTTTATTTATGAGCGTATCGGGGAGCGATTTATGCATTATTTTATTGATGAAATGCAAGATACATCGGTGTTGCAATGGGAAAATATAATTCCGTTAATAGATAATGCACTAGCGCAAGAAAATAGTAATTTATTATTGGTTGGTGATGGAAAACAAGCCATTTATCGTTGGCGTGGTGGAAAAGCAGAACAGTTTATTTCATTGGGTTCAAGTACTGATAATCCGTTTCATATTGAAAAGGAAATAAAAACCCTAGAAACAAATTTTAGAAGTTATACCGAAGTGATTGATTTTAACAATCAGTTTTTTCAGCACACGGCTAATTTTTTAGAAAATCAACAGTATAAAAAATTGTTTATCGATGGTAACAAACAATTAACAACAGCTAAAAATGGCGGTTTTGTGTCTTTATCGTTTTTAGATAAGGAAGAAGAAAAGGCGGATGAACAATTAAAATATCCGAAGAAAATTTTAGAGACTATTCAAAAAGTATCGGCTTCTTTTTCTTTAAATGAAATATGTGTGTTGGTTCGTAAGAAAAAAGATGGTGTTGCGGTGGCAAATTATTTATCTGAAAATGGCGTTAATATTATTTCTTCTGAAACTTTATTGTTAGAAAATAGTGCGAGCGTAAAATTTATGGTTGATATATTGCAAATAATTCAGCATCCGAACGATAAAGAGGCTTTGTTAGAAGTGCTGTATTTTTTACATACGCATCTAGAATTAGAAATGGATAAAAATTTATTTATTTCAGAAATGATTCAACAGCCTATTGATGTTGTTTTTGAAGAATTAAAAATACATCAGGTTTCTTTTGAATTATCAAGGTTTCATCAATTGCCGTTTTATGAAAAAGTGGAAGAAATTATCCGATGTTTTAAATTAATTGATTCTTCGGATGCTTATGTACAGTTTTTTTTAGACATCGTTTTAGAACAGCAACGAAGAGGAACAAGTATTCAAGAGTTTTTAGATTTTTGGGAAGAGAAAAAAGCAAATTTAAGTATTGTAGCGCCCGAAAGTGGAAATGCAGTACAAATAATGACTATTCATAAATCGAAAGGTTTGGAGTTTCCTGTGGTGATTTTTCCGTATGATTTAGATATTTATCGACAAATAAATCCTAAAATTTGGTTGGATGATTTGCCTAGTTATTTTGATGATTTTAAAGAATTATTAGTGCCATACAATAAAGATTTAAAATCAATAAATGAACGAAGTTTAGAAATATTTAATGAACAGCGTTCCGCCTTAGAGCTAGATAATTTTAATTTGTTATATGTTGCTTTAACACGTGCTGTTGAGCAGTTGCATATTATTACAGAATATAAAATCAGTAAAAAAGGTGAAGAGAATACTAATTTTTATTCCGGAGTTTTTATCAATTATCTGAAAGAAAAAAATTGTTGGAATGATGGACAATTAGATTATCATTTTGGAAATTCAACAAGGGCAAGTGTGCAAAAAGAAATTTTTTCGATGGCTGAGGTTCAAGAAGTATTTATTTCAACGCCTTGGCAAGCGCATAATATTCATATGTTGGCAAGTGCATCAAAATTATGGAATACCGAGCAAGGAAAAGCTATTGAATTTGGAAATTTGATTCATGAAATGATGGCGAAAATTATGACTCAAAAAGATATTGCAAGAGTGGTACGTCAATATGAACAGCAAGGAGTTATTGATAAGCGACAAGCTGTACATATTGAAGCGGATATTAATAAAATTGTAAGTCATCCTGAGTTGCAAGAATATTTTGCCGAAAATGCAACGGTATATAATGAGCGTGAAATTGTAGATGTTGATAATCAAATTTTGATTCCTGACAGATTGGTGCTTTCTAAAGATAATGAAGTAACAATTTTGGATTATAAAACAGGAAAACCCTCTAAAAGTTATCATCAGCAATTATTAAAATATGAGCGTGTTTTAAAATCGATTCATTATAAGGTCTCAAAAAAGCTATTGATATATATTAATGAAGAAATTTTGGTTGAAGAGGTTTAAAAACTACCTTTGACTCCGCAAATATTACCTGAAAATGTTGATTTTTCTTTATAGATATATAAATATAAAGAGTAATGTTTTTAAGTAATTTAATAAATAAACGATTAGATATTTAACATATGTACGGAAAAATAAAAGAGCAATTACAACAAGAAATTCAAGGAATTAAAGATGCCGGATTATACAAGGCAGAACGTATTATTACATCGTCTCAAGATGCAGTGATAAAAATTTCAACAGGTGAAGAAGTAATCAATTTTTGTGCAAATAATTATTTAGGATTGTCAAATCATCCAGAAGTAATTCAAGCAGCTAAAGATGTAATGGATACACATGGTTTTGGAATGTCATCGGTTCGTTTTATTTGTGGAACTCAAGATATTCATAAACAATTAGAAGCAAAAATTGCGGAATTTTATACTACAGAAGATACCATTTTATACGCAGCAGCATTTGATGCAAATGGAGGTGTTTTTGAGCCGTTATTAACCAAAGAAGATGCTATTATTTCTGATAGTTTAAATCATGCTTCTATTATTGATGGAGTTCGTTTGTGTAAAGCAGCGCGTTACCGTTATGATAATAATAACATGGAAGCTTTAGAGGCGCAGTTAATCGAGGCGAATAAACAAAATCACCGTTTTAAAATTATTGTAACAGATGGTGTTTTTTCTATGGATGGAATTGTGGCAAAACTAGATGAAATTTGTGATTTAGCCGATAAATACGATGCCTTAGTAATGGTTGATGAATGTCATGCCGCTGGTTTTATAGGTAAAACAGGTCGTGGAACTGTAGAGCTTAAAAACGTAATGGATCGTGTTGATATTGTAACAGGAACTTTAGGAAAAGCGCTTGGAGGAGCGATGGGAGGTTATACGACAGGAAAAAAAGAAATCATTGAAATTTTACGTCAACGTTCTCGTCCGTATTTATTTTCAAACTCGTTAGCACCTGCAATTGTAGGCGCATCTTTAAAGGTTTTTGATTTAATTTCTGATGATACTTCGTTTCGTGATAAATTAGAATGGAATACCAACTATTTTAGAACAGGGATGGAAAAAGCAGGCTTTGATTTAGCAGGAGCCGATGCCGCAATTGTACCTGTAATGTTATATGATGCAAAACTTTCGCAAAATATGGCAAATAAATTATTAGAAGAAGGAATTTATGTTATTGGGTTTTTCTTTCCTGTAGTGCCAAAAGAAAAAGCAAGAATTCGTGTGCAGTTATCTGCAGCTCATAAAAAAGAGCACTTAGATAAAGCTATTGAGGCATTTACAAAAATAGGAAAAGAGCTGAGTGTAATTTAAAAAAAATATTTTAAGAAAGTATCTTTATTATAAGTTTTTATAGAATTGCTTTTGTAGATAAGTTTTAACCACTTACATTTGCCTAATATATAAAACGAAATTTTAATTTTAAATTTATCATAATGAAACAAATCAAATTAGCTGTGATAGCTTTGTTTACGTTTGCTACTTTAGGTACGGCAAATGCACAGGATTCAGATAACCCTTGGGTTGTAGGTTTTGGTGTCAACAGTGTTGATATCAGAGGTAGTAGAAAATTCGGAAAATTAATAAAAGATGGTTTAGGTACTAGTGACTGGAACATTCTTCCTTCTGTATCTAGAATTTCTGCTGAAAAATATTTAAGCGACGGGTTTACTGTACAAGTAGCTGGTTCTTTAAATAAAATTGAAACTTTTTTAAAGAAAGATGATTCTGATTTCTTATATTATGCAATTGATGCTAATGTAAAATATGATTTAGATCCTTTAGTAAATTTAATTTTCAAAAATACAACTCCATACTTTAATCCTTATATCTATTTAGGTGGAGGATATACTTCTATTGATTCTTCAGGTGAAGGTATGTTAAATGCTGGTGCTGGTTTTAATACTTGGTTTAATGATAACTTAGGATTAAACTTTCAAACAGGAGCAAAACATGGTTTTGGTGACAACGTAAGAGGTCATTATCAGCACTCAATTGGTTTAGTTTTCAAATTTGGAGGAACTGATACTGATGGTGATGGTGTTTTTGATAAAGACGATGCTTGTCCTGAAATTGCAGGATTAAAAGAATTTAACGGTTGTCCTGATACGGATGCTGATGGTATCAAAGATGCTGATGATGCATGTCCTGAGGTTGCTGGTTTAGCTGCTTTAAACGGATGTCCTGATACTGATGCTGATGGTATTGCTGATAAAGATGACGCTTGTCCTTCTGTAAAAGGAACTAAAGCGAACAACGGATGTCCTGATACTGATGGTGATGGTGTTGTTGATTCTAAAGATAAATGTCCTAAAGTTGCAGGTCCTGTTTCAAACAACGGTTGTCCTGAATTAGATACTGATGGAGATAGCGTTTTAGATAAAGACGATAAATGTCCTAAGGTTGCTGGTGTTGTTTCTAACAACGGATGTCCTGAGGTATTAATTACTAAGGCTGCTGAGAAAAAATTAAATGACTTCGCAAGAGCTATTTACTTTAACTCAGGAAGAACTACTTTTAAGCCTGGTGTAATTGCTAACTTAAACAGAATTGCTTCTATTATGAAGGAATATTCTAAAGCTAAATTTAGTGTTCAAGGACATACTGATAGCCAAGGAAAAGCTGCTAACAACTTAAAATTATCTCAAAGAAGAGCGAAAGCTGTTTTAGATTATTTAGCTGTAAAAGCTGGTATTTCTCCTTCTAGATTATCATCTGCTGGATTTGGTGAAGACTATCCAATTGCTGATAACAAAACTAGAGCTGGTAGAGCTGAAAACAGACGTGTTGAGATTAAATTAACAAAATAATTTAATTAAAACAGTTATAATATTAAAAGCCTCACATACGTGAGGCTTTTTTTTATGCAATAATTTTTTAAAAATAGACGTAAAGGTTTTTTAAATTCCTCTAAAAAAATTACCTTTGCTCCTTGAAAAAAGGGGCTAAAGCTCACATAGGAAATTAAATAACTTTAATTACATATAGTAATGTCTACAATAACAGGTAAAGTTTCTCAAATTATTGGTCCAGTTATCGATGTTGAGTTTAATACAGAAAATGCTGAATTACCAAAAATTTACGATTCATTAGAAATTAAAAAAGCTGATGGTTCAATTTTAGTATTAGAGGTTCAACAACATATAGGTGAAGATACAGTTCGTACTATTTCGATGGATGCAACTGATGGTTTAAGCAGAGGTACAGAAGTTATCGCTACGGGTAATCCAATTCAAATGCCAATAGGTAAAGATATTTACGGACGTTTATTTAACGTTACTGGTGAAGCTATTGATGGTTTAGGTGATTTACCTAAAACAGGAGATGCAGGTTTATCAATCCACCGTCAAGCACCTAAATTTGAAGACTTATCAGTGTCAACTGAAGTTTTATTTACTGGTATTAAAGTAATTGATTTAATTGAGCCGTATGCAAAAGGAGGTAAAATTGGATTATTTGGTGGAGCAGGAGTAGGTAAAACCGTATTAATTCAGGAGTTAATTAACAACATTGCAAAAGGACACGGAGGTTTATCTGTATTCGCAGGTGTTGGTGAAAGAACTCGTGAAGGAAACGATTTATTAAGAGAGATGTTAGAATCTGGAATTATCAAATATGGTGATGATTTTATGCATTCTATGGAAGAAGGAGGATGGGATTTATCTAAAGTTGATAAACCAGGAATGAGAGACTCTAAAGCTACTTTCGTATTCGGACAAATGAACGAACCACCTGGAGCACGTGCACGTGTTGCATTATCTGGTTTATCTATTGCAGAATATTTCCGTGACGGAGCAGGAGAAGCACAAGGAAAAGACGTTCTTTTCTTCGTTGATAACATCTTCCGTTTTACACAAGCAGGTTCTGAGGTATCGGCATTATTAGGTCGTATGCCATCAGCAGTAGGATACCAACCAACATTAGCTACCGAAATGGGAGCAATGCAAGAACGTATTACTTCTACTAAAAAAGGTTCTATTACATCTGTACAAGCAGTTTATGTACCTGCAGATGATTTAACAGATCCAGCACCAGCAACAACATTTGCCCATTTAGATGCTACTACAGTATTGTCTCGTAAAATTGCAGAATTAGGTATTTATCCTGCGGTAGATCCTTTAGATTCTACTTCAAGAATTTTATCTGCTGAGGTTTTAGGAGCTGAGCACTATAATACTGCAACAAGAGTAAAAGAAATTTTACAACGTTATAAAGAATTGCAAGATATTATTGCAATTTTAGGAATGGAAGAATTATCTGAAGAAGATAAATTAGTCGTTCACAGAGCACGTAGAGTACAACGTTTCTTATCACAACCTTTCCACGTAGCTGAACAGTTTACAGGATTAAAAGGATGTTTAGTTGATATTAAAGATACCATTAAAGGATTTAACATGATTATGGATGGTGAATTAGACCAATATCCAGAAGCAGCGTTTAACTTAAAAGGATCAATTCAAGAAGCAATTGATGCTGGTGAAAAAATGTTAACTGAAGCATAATTCAACGAATAATTAACAATAATTAATTAAATTATGTTTTTAGAAATTGTAACTCCAGAAGCTATCTTGTTTTCGTCAGAAGTAGATGCTGTTAGTGTACCAGGTATTAATGGTGAATTTCAGATGTTAAATAATCACGCCGCAGTGGTGTCTATTTTAACAAAAGGAACTGTAAAAATACATGTGCATACACAAAATCATTTAGTTTTTGATGACTTACATGCTAGTATTGTTAGTTTGCCAGAAGATGATAAAGTATTAACTTTAAGCATCAAGTCTGGAACCTTAGAAATGAAAGATAATAAGGTAATTATTCTTGCAGATTAATTACTTAATTTCATAAATTAAAAAAGCCAAACATTATGTTTGGCTTTTTTTTATTTTAAGTATCTTTGTTTCGTATGAAAGTAGCTTTTTTATTTATCGGAGGTCCAGAGATTTTTGTAATCTTGTTAATTGTTGTAATGTTATTTGGTGCAGATAAAATTCCTGAAATAGCCAGAGGCTTAGGGAAAGGTATCCGCCAGGTGAAAGATGCAACAAACGATATTAAAAAAGAAATTAATAATAGCACCAAAGAAAACGGTATAAATACCGATTTTGTTGAAGACATTAATAAAGAAGTAACAAAAGTTAAAGAAAATATTGATGACTTAACAGGTCCTATAAAACGTCAGTTTTAAAAATTATTTTACCCTACTAATTGTTAGCCCGTCACGAATTGGTAATAAAACCGTTTCTATACGAGGGTCTTCATTTAGTTTTTTATTATATTCTAAAAGTACTTTTGTGTCAACGTCTTTTGGGTTTAATTCTTCTACAACTTTACCACTCCAAAGCACATTGTCAGACAAAATAACACCACCTGGATTCATTTTATCAATAATTAAATCAAAATAATTTAAGTAGTTCGATTTATCAGCATCAATAAAAACTAAGTCAAATTTGGTGTTTATTGTAGGGATAATGTTAATGGCATTTCCTACATATTGCTTTATTTGATGTGAATAATCCGATTTTTCAAAATATTTAATTTGAAGTTCTTCTAATTCTTCATTTTTATCAATGGTATAAAGAAGCCCGTCTTTTGATAATCCTTCGGCTAAAGAAAGTGCCGAATAACCAGTATAAGTTCCTATTTCTAAAATGTTTTTTGGCTGTATTAATTTTGATATCATCGATAAAACGCGCCCCTGAAAAGCACCGCTTAACATTCGTGGGTTTAATACTTTTTGCCAAGTTTCTTTGGTTAATTCTTGTAATATTTTAGGTTCTTGTTGTGAATGATTTACAACATAAGTATCTATTTTTTCTGGAAGAAAGTGCATGTTTTTTGTTTTAAACAAAGGTATGTAAAAACATAATTTTATTTGAAAATAAATAGGGTTTCGATATGATAAAATTGAAAAGTATATTTTTTGATCTTTGTGCTTTCTTTTAGAGCCTGTTTAAATTTCATCTAAAAAAGTTTTGTAACATAAAAATAAGAAATCGAATCCGTCAAACTGAATTTAGTTCAGTTTCGCATCCTGATTTGCCGTATTTTTTAGCTTTTTTTTTTTTGATAATTTTTGTCAATTCGAGTAATTTTAATGACTAAAAGGAATTAAAATTGTATCGAGAATTTGAATTATTTTATGTTGATGAATTTTATACAAAAAGTTCTCGATACAATTTTTTTGAAGGAAAAAAATCACTCGAACTGACAGTTTATTTAATTTTTAAACAGACTCTTAATAAAAAGCAGTAATTTCTAGCCCCGATTGTAGCAATTGTTTGAGCTCTTTTTTGATTTTTTTCAAAAAAAGCGAGTGCGGAAAGCGGGAAATAGCTCCAAAAAACACGAATGATTATTTGATTGAAAATTTCCGTATTTTTACCAACAAGAAAATTTAAAAAATGTCAGTAGCAAAAAAGCAATATAAAAGAGTTACCACGAAATCATTAGTGGACATGAAAGCAAACGGAGAAAAAATTTCGATGCTTACTGCCTATGATTATACAATGGCAAAAATTGTAGACGGAGCAGGAATTGACGTTATTTTGGTTGGAGATTCAGCATCAAATGTAATGGCGGGGCATGAAACTACGTTGCCTATTACGCTTGACCAAATGATTTATCATGCGAGTTCGGTAATTCGTGCTATTGAGCGTTGTTTGGTCGTGGTTGATTTGCCTTTTGGAACCTACCAAGGAAATTCTAAAAATGCCTTAGATTCAGCTATTAGAATAATGAAAGAATCGGGCGGACACGCTGTGAAATTAGAAGGAGGAAGCGAAATTGGCGAGTCTATTTCTAGAATATTAACCGCAGGAATTCCGGTAATGGGACATTTAGGATTAACGCCACAATCTATCTATAAATTTGGAACCTACACCGTTAGAGCCAAGGAAGATGAGGAGGCTGAAAAATTATTAGAAGATGCCAAATTATTACAGGAATTAGGGTGTTTTGCCTTGGTTTTAGAAAAAGTTCCCGCAGCTTTAGCCACAAAAGTAGCCGAAAGTTTAACCATACCTGTTATCGGAATTGGAGCAGGTGGTGGTGTAGATGGGCAGGTTTTGGTTACTCATGATATGATTGGAATGACCCACGAATTTAACCCGCGTTTTTTACGTAGATATTTAGATTTATATACCGAAATGACCGGCGCTTTTGAAAATTATATTGCCGATGTAAAATCAAAAGACTTTCCGAACGAAAAGGAACAATATTAATTACATAAGCCTTCTTTTTAGAAGGCTTTTTTTATTTAAAACAGCATGAAAATACTGCACTTAGATTCAAATCACGCATTACTTTTAAATCAATTAAATGATGTCGGTTTTGTAAATGAACAAGATTATACCGCATCAAAAGAAATAATAGCAGCTAAAATTAATCAATACGACGGAATTATTATTAGAAGTAGATTTACTATTGATAAACAATTTTTAGACAAAGCAACGAATTTAAAATTTATTGGAAGAGTAGGCGCAGGACTTGAAAATATAGATTGTGAATATGCCAATCAAAAAGGAATTGAATTAATTTCAGCTCCTGAAGGAAACCGAAATGCTGTTGGCGAACATACTTTAGGAATGATATTATCGCTTTTTAATAAATTTAAAAAAGCAGATACTGAAGTTAGAAATGGTAAATGGTTGCGAGAAGATAACAGAGGTATTGAACTAGATGGCAAAACCGTTGGTTTAATTGGTTACGGTAATATGGGAAAATCGTTCGCTAAAAAACTGCGAGGTTTTGATGTAAAAGTACTTTGCTACGACATCAAACCTAATGTTGGCGATGAAAACTGCACCCAAGTTTCTTTAGAGGAATTACAACAAAAAGCCGATGTTTTAAGTTTACACACACCACAAACTGCATTAACTACAAATATGATTGATGCCGATTTTATCAATGCTTTTTCGAAACCGTTTTGGTTGATTAATACGGCAAGAGGAAAATCGGTAGTTACTTCCGATTTAGTGGACGCCTTGAAATCAGCAAAAGTTTTAGGTGCAGGGTTAGATGTGTTAGAATATGAAAAAAAATCTTTTGAAAACTTATTTGTAAACCAAGAGATGCCCGAAGCTTTTCAATATTTAATAAAGGCTGACAATGTATTATTATCGCCACACGTAGCAGGTTGGACGGTAGAAAGTAAGCAAAAATTAGCCCAAACTATTGTTGATAAAATAAAAGCCTTATTTTGTTAAAACTTGTAAAAAATCGATAAAAAACAGTTAAGATATTTTTTTGAATTAAAATATAAAACTTTTTTAATATATTTATAAGGGATTAATTTTTGATAGATAAACCAAAATAAATAAAAATAAGATGGAAGAAAATAATAATATTTCGAAAGAAAATTTAAAAGAAAAAGCATCAGGATTTGCTGATCAAGCAAGCGAGCAAGCATCCGAAGTATTCGAAGATGTAAAAGCAAAAGTAGGTGAAGTTTTATCAGATGAATCTATTGAAAACATCAAAGGAAAAGCTACTGAATTTGCTGATCAAGCAAGCGAAAAAGCATCCGAAGTATTCGAAGATGTAAAATCAAAAGTTACTGAGGTTTTATCAGATGAATCTATTGAAAACATCAAAGGAAAAGCATCAGAATTAGCAAGTAAAGCAAGTGAAGAGCTTGCCGATTTTACTGAAGATGCTCAAGAAGAATTTAAAGAAGCAACAACAAAAGCTAAGAAATTCATCAAAGATTTATTAGATTAATACTAAAAAATAACACAAAAAAAGCATCGTTTATACAAACGATGCTTTTTTATCTTGAAAAAATGTATTTTTTATTTTCTACGTAATTCTAACGCTTCTTTCTTTTTATCTTCGTTACGTTCAATTTTATGCTCAGGTCGTGTCCATTTAGGTTTTTCACCTAAGTTTTCAAAAGCAGAATCTTTTGCTTCTACCGTTTGCGGTTGTACCTTTTTAGTAAAAGGTTTCTGAGGATTTAAACCTAACATTTTAAACATTTTCATGTCTTGATCAACATCAGGATTTGGCGTTGTTAATAATTTATCACCAGCAAAAATAGAATTCGCACCTGCAAAGAAACACATTGCTTGTCCTTCTCTACTCATTTGCGTTCTTCCTGCCGATAAACGAACCTGTGTTTCAGGTAAAACGATACGTGCGGTAGCTACCATACGAACCATATCCCAAATTTCAACAGGTTTCTGGTCTTCCAAAGGCGTTCCTTCAACAGCAACTAACGCGTTAATTGGCGTAGATTCTGGCTGAGGACTTAAAGTCGATAAAGCCACTAACATTCCTGCTCTATCTTCGGCATTTTCACCCATTCCAATAATTCCACCCGAACAAACCGTTACATTTGTTTTACGAACATTATCAATTGTATCTAATCTATCTTGATATCCACGCGTAGAAATTACTTCTTTATAATATTCTTCCGAAGAATCTAAATTATGATTATACGCATATAAACCAGCTTCGGCTAAACGTTGTGCTTGGTTTTCGGTAACCATACCTAAAGTACAGCAAACCTCCATATCCAATTTATTGATGGTTCTCACCATGTCTAAAACTTGGTCAAATTCAGGACCATCTTTTACATTTCTCCAAGCCGCACCCATACAAACACGCGAACTTCCGCTCGATTTTGCTCTTAAAGCCTGTGCTTTTACTTGACGTACTGACATCAAATCATTTCCATCAACATTCGTGTGATAACGTGCCGCTTGCGGGCAGTATCCACAATCTTCCGAACAACCACCAGTTTTTATAGATAACAAAGTAGAAACCTGTACCACATTAGGGTCATGACTTTTTCTATGAATCGTTGCAGCCTGGTATAAAAGCTCCATTAACGGTTTATTATATATTTCAAGAACCTCTTCTTTGGTCCAGTTATGTCTTACTTCACTCATAAAAATCAAGTTATTTATAATGTCAAAAATAAAAAAACTAATTGTCTTTCTATTTGTCTTTCTATTTATTTTTAGGAGCTATTTCCTGCTTTCACTACTCGCTTTTTTTATTTTTTCGAAAAGAAAAATAAAAAAGAGCTCAAACAAACCGTTCAATCAGGGCTAAACTACTCAATAAAGTTCATAGTTTAGAGCTTCTTTAAATATCATCAGAAAAAAAATATCACAAGAAAATAAGAAATCGAATCCGTCAACCTAAATTTATTTCAAGTTTGCATCCTTATTTGCCGTAATTTTTAGTTTTTCTTGTCAATTATTGTCAATTCGAGTGATTTTAATGACTAAAAGGAATTGAAGAAAAAAAATCACTCGAACTGACAGTTTATTTAATTTTTAAAGAGGTTCTTCATTTTTTTAAAAAAAGGTTAAAAAAGTACAGTCTTAAGCATGTAATAGTAGCTGTTTTTTTTAAAAAAAAAGCCTAGTTTTGGTTAAAATTATTAAAATAAATTAGAATGAAAAAAGTATTAGGATTATCAGTTGTTATGTTATTTATAGCTACAAGTTGTGGAACGGTAGGAATCGTATCTACACCTTCAAACTACGTAAAAGCAGGAAAAGAAGTTAGTGCAGTAAAGAATAACACTAATATTTTAGGTTTTACAGCTATGGATACTCAAAAAGAAGCTGTAGCAAAATTAAAAGAATTAAATAATAAGTGTCCTAATGGAGTAACTAATGTTACGACTACTGTTTCGGCAAAAGGATTATTTATTTTTGGATTTGAAAAGTTAGAAATGACAGCAAATTGTAAATAATAATTATTTAAAATGGTTTTGATTTTAATCAAAACCATTTTTTATTTTAAATAGTTTATTTCGATAGTAATACAGAAACAGCATTACCACCAAAACCAACAGCATTAACTAAAATATATTTTATTTTCTTCGGATGATTTTGTTTTTCAGCAAACGGAACTTCAATCACTTTCTGATGTTGCAACATTAGTATTGCTAACTCTAAACTAAGTAATCCAGAAGTACCAAAAGTATGCCCAACTTTCCATTTATTGGTGGTTAAAAAAGGTTTTTTATCGCCAAAAACTTCATGAATCGCATTAATTTCCGATTGATCGCCTCTAATAGTTCCAGGTGCGTGCATTACAATAACATCAATTTCATCTGTAGAAATATCTGCTAAAGCCATTTTCATAGATTTTTGAAAACAGTCAGCATTTGCAGTAACCGATGTATTGTGTTTTAAAACTTCGGTAGCAAAACCGATGCCTTTAATAAGGGCAATTGCATTTTCTTTGATACCTTTTTCTAAACAAAAAACCGCCGCCGCTTCACCTAAAACCATGGTGTTTCTTTTTTTATCCAAATCAAAAGCCTTACACGGATATTGGTCATTTTCTTTCGAATAGACCTTTAAAGCCTGCATTTGTGCAAAGGTAAAATCGGTTAAAGAAGCTTCACTCGCACCAATCATAAATTTTTCCGACATCCCCGATTGTAACCAAGCAATTCCATTTAATAACGAATGTAAACCTGTTGAACAGGTAATAGAATGCGAAATTTCAGGACCATTTGATTGTAAATCGTGGGCAATCCACGATGAAATATTTCCTAAAGTAGTGGTTGGCGAACTTAAAGTTGATGATTTTCCTGTTTCTAAAAATTCTTTATGATATTTTTCAAACAAAGAAGTCGCACCTCTTGACGAACCAATATTTATTCCAAAGTTATCTTCAGATGTCCAGTTATTTTTTTCGATAGCCTTTCGTGCTACAAAAATGGTGTATAAAACCGAATCGTCTAAGTTTTTATATTTAGTATCGGAATTTCGAATTTCTTGAATCGCAATTTTATCATCAGAAGTTAATCTTCCTGCCCAAATATCATTTTCTTGCGATAAGAAATGATGGTCGTTTAAATAGTTCTCCCAAATTTGCGCAGGCTTACTTCCCAAAGGAGAAACCGAGGCAAAAGAGGTGATAGAAATAGCTTGTTTCAATACGTTTAATTTTGGACAAAAGTAACAGTAAAAATCAGAAGTAATGAAAGTTTTTTAGAAGATATCTAAAACCTTTTCAATAGTTGTATATACTTTTTTTAGTTGTTTTTCGGTAATTACATAAGGTGGCTGAATGTAAATGGTATTTCCTAGCGGGCGTAAAAAAACACCATCTTCCATAAAATATTTTAATAATTCATCGCGTAAACTTCCGTAACGATTGGCATTTGTTTTCAAATCGATCGCTAAAATAACACCTTTACAGCGTGTTGAAGCTACTTTTGAATGTTGCTTAATTTTATCTTCAAACGTTTTGTGAGCATTTGAAATAAACTCAATACTATCTTGAATTTCTTTAGTTTGTAATAATTCAATAGTTGCTAAAGCTGCACTACAAGCAATCGGATTTGCTGAATAGGTATGACAGTGAAAAAATCCTTTGGCAATATCATTGCTTAAAAAAGTACTGTAAATTTCTTCGGTACACGAAGTAATTGCCATCGGCACTAATCCGCCAGTTAGGGCTTTACTCAAGCAAATAATATCGGGTTTTGTGGCAATTTCATCCGAAGCAAAATTGTTTCCTGTTTTTCCAAAACCTGTCATTACTTCATCGGCAATTGTTAAAATATTTTTGTTTTTAAGATATTTTAAAATTTCATTTAAATCGGAAGCTTCATGAATTTTCATTCCCGCAGCACCTTGCACTAAAGGTTCGTAAATAAAACCTGCAATATCATTTTTAGAAATTATATTTTCTAGTTCTTTAATAATTTCATTATTATTTGAACCATCAGGAACAGGGATTCGTTTAATATCCATTAAAAAATCTTCAAAAGGACCATTGTAAGCAGATAAGCCAGAAACCGACATTGCGCCAAAAGTATCGCCATGAAAACCGTTTTCAAAGGCAATAAAAGTACTTCGTTTTTCGCCTTTATTAAAGTAATATTGCAACGCCATTTTAATCGAAGCTTCAACTGCCGTTGAGCCATTATCGTTAAAAAAGATTCTATTTTGATTTTTAGGCAAAATTTTAATCAGTTCTTCGGATAATTTCACCGCAGGTTCGTGGGTAAAATCGCTAAACATTATTTGGTCTAATGTTTGCATTTGTTGGTAAACTCGGCTGGTAATAAAATCGTTGCAATGCCCAAACATACAAGTGTACCACGATGAAATGGCATCAATATATTCATTGCCTTTTTCATCGGTTAAAATACAGCCTTTTGCTTTTACAATTCCTAAGCTATCAGGGTGTGTTTGATGCTGTTTTAAAGGATGCCACAAATGTTTTTTATCTCTTTCTTGTAATGTCATAATTTATGTTTTTGGCTAGATTTTATTTCAGCATCGCATAAAAATCCAGTGTAATTATTTTTTATCGAAATAGGGCGTTCTTATGTTAATGCGACCCTGAAACGAGTTCAGTGTGACCAGCTTATAAATTGATTAAATTATCTCTAAAAATATCGGCATATTCTTTAATCACGCTTTTATCAAAATAAGGTTCTTCGTCAATTCGTCCTATTATAGGAACGTTTGTCATCTTTTTGATGATTTGTTCGGTGGTTTTATGCTCATCTCCAGAAAAAATAATGGAAACATCAAAACCTTTTTCTTTCAATAAATTTACGGTTAATAAGGAATGATTAATACTGCCTAAATAATGACGAGAAACCACAATTACTTTATAATCAGGTTTTATAATATCTAAAATAGTATCGGTATTGTTTAAAGGAACAAAAAGTCCACCAGCACCTTCAATAACTAAATTTTCGTTATCAGTTTTTGGTTCGATAATTTTAGCTAAATCAATAGTTATGTTCTCGATTTCTGCCGCCGCATGTGGACTCATCGGTGTTTTTAAGGCATAGGAATTTGGGTGGATTATTGTTTTTTTATTCGAAATAAATTTCTTGATTTTATGAGAATCGGAATCCTCTAATTCGCCCGCTTGTATGGGTTTCCAATAATCAGCTTTTAAGGCTTCGGTAAATATTGCCGATGCAACTGTTTTTCCTACTTCTGTAGAAATTCCTGTAATAAAATATTTTTTCATTTAAAAGATTGTTTTACAATCGTTACAAATTAATTTTCTGCTTTCAAAAAAAGGAAATAACATAAAGAAAAAGTTTTTTCGTTGAGGTGGAGCAACTAATATTCTAGAAGAATTACATTCTTTACAATATATAGAATTATCGTTTTCATCTTTTTCATAAGCTCTTATTTCATTAAAAATATGTAGCGCTTTTTCTAAATCATTATTATGAACTAATAATTTTACACCACCTATTGCTTGACTCATTAATGGGTCAGTATCAATAGTTTTTTCATCCATTAATGAGGTTCTAATATTATCTGAATCTAATTTAGATTTTAAAAGGTGAGCTTCGGTAGAATTTTCAAAAATGGTTAAAATCGTATAATTATCGCGCATTGTTTTTTAAACAAAAGTAGCAAGATGTTCTAAAACAGCAGTGATTTCTTCAAAAGAATTATAGGAATGTAAGCAAAAACGCAACCTTTCTTCTCCTTTATTTACTGTGGGCGATAAAATTGCTTTTACATCAAATCCTTTTTCTTGCAATTTTTTTGAAATTGTTTTTACATTTTCATTTCCTGAAATAATACAACAATGAATTGCCGAATTACTTGCTATAAAATGAAGCTGTAATCTGTTGATTTCTTGTTTGAAAAATAAAATATTTTCTTGAAGATTTTCTTTTGCATGACTTTCTATTAATTCGAAATATGCAAATTTTATAGTTGCCAAACTATGTGGCGATAATCCTGTGGTATAAATAAAACTTCTTGAAAAATTGACTAAATATTGCTTTAATTCTTTACTTGTTAAAATAACCGCTCCGTGGCAACCCATTGCTTTTCCGAAGGTGATTATTCTAGCAAAAACGGCATTTTCTATCTTTAATTCTTGCACTAATCCTTTATTGAAAACTCCAACAGCATGTGCTTCATCTATAATAAAATGGACATTATTTTTTTGGATGATTTCAGACATTGCTATTAAATCAGGGGCATCACCATCCATAGAAAAAACAGCTTCTGTTACTACATAAATTTCAGCATCATTTTTTAAGCGATGTTTGCTGATTTTTTTCTCTAAATCTTCTAAATTATTATGTTTGAATTTAAAAGATTGCGCATTCGATAACTGAATTCCATCGCGAATAGAAGCGTGGATAAATTCATCATATAAAATAATGTCGCCTCGTTGAGGTACTGATGAGAAAAAACCAATATTAGCATCGTAACCCGAATTAAAAATTAACGCTTCTTCGGAATTATGGAATTCAGCAAGTTCTTTTTCGATACTATTATATAAAGGATGATTTCCTGAAAGTAGGCGAGAACCCGTTGCGCCATTTTGTAAAATGTTGTTATCAACTAAAAACTGATGTGTTTTATTAAAAATCACTTCCGATTTTGCAAAACCTAGATAATCATTCGAAGAAAAATCAATTAAAATAGGGGTGTTATTTACTTGATCAAGTGTTCTTAATGCTTGATTTTTAGTTCGAACAAGTAATTTGGTACTGAGTTTTTTTGGGAATTGCATATTGTGTAAAAATAAAAAAGACTTACACGTAAATGTAAGTCTTTTCTTTTAAAGCTCCTCCTTTAGGACTCGAACCTAAGACCCTCTGATTAACAGTCAGATGCTCTAACCAACTGAGCTAAGGAGGAATGTTCATATAGAACAAAATATGTGTTGTAACTATTAAGGAAGTTACAGTTTCCTATGTTTAATTTGCTCCTCCTTTAGGACTCGAACCTAAGACCCTCTGATTAACAGTCAGATGCTCTAACCAACTGAGCTAAGGAGGAATTTAAAAACAAACGTCTTTAATTGCGAGTGCAAATTTAAGACCTTTTTTTATATCTACAAATTTTTTTTGATAAAAAATTAAATAAATTTCACTATTTATTGATTTGGTGCTGTTTATCAGTTTATTACGGTATTGGTGTTTAGAATTTAAAATAGGACTGCTTATTTGTTTAAAAAAATAAACGTATCAAATTAAGCGTAAAATAAAGTTTAGTTTTTAGTAAAAGTTGTATTTTTGTGTCGATTATTCTTATTGACAGAAAAGCATAGTAAAAAAAATATGGACAAGTTTTCGTTCTTGAACGCAGCACATACAGGTTTTATAAGTGATTTATATGAACAATATCAAAAAAATCCAGATACGGTAGAACCAAGTTGGCGGAGTTTTTTTCAGGGTTATGATCTAGCCAATGAAGATTACTCTTTAACTGATGAGGAAGTTTCGGTAGAAGTACCTGACGAAGTACGTAAAGAGTTTTTGGTAATTGATTTAATAAACGGTTACCGCACACGAGGGCACTTGTTTACTAAAACAAATCCAGTTCGTGATCGTAGAAAATACACACCATCATTAGACATTGAAACCTTCGGATTAAACAAAACTGATTTAGCAACGGTTTTTAATGCAGGTGATATTTTAGGCATAGGTTCAACAACCTTAACTGAAATAATTAAACACTTAAAAGCAATTTTTTGTGAAAGTATTGGGGTAGAATACATGTATTTACGCAACCCTGATGAATTAAATTGGTGGCAAACTCGTTTGAATAAAAACGATAACCAGTCTAATTATGATGTAGAAGCAAAAAAATACATTTTAACAAAATTAAACCAAGCATCAACTTTTGAAAGTTTTTTACAAACAAAATATGTTGGGCAGAAACGTTTTTCTGTAGAGGGTGGTGAAACATTAATTCCTGGAGTTAGTGTAGCACTTCGTGATGCTGCCGAGAAATACGGCGTAGAAGAATGTGTATTAGGAATGGCGCATCGTGGTCGTTTAAATACCTTGGTAAACATCTTTAAAAAACCAGTTCGTGATTTATTCAGTGAATTTGAAGGGAAAGATTTTGAAGATCAAGATATTGACGGTGATGTAAAGTATCACTTAGGTTTAACCCTAAGTAAAGCCTACAAAGGCGGTCAGAAAATGAAGATGAATTTAGTACCAAATCCATCGCATTTAGAAACCGTAGCTGCTGTTGCCGAAGGAATTGTTCGTGCAAAAGTAGATTTAGATTACAAAGGAGACAATAGTAAAATATTACCTATAATAGTACATGGAGATGCCGCAATTGCAGGGCAAGGAATTGTATATGAAATGGCGCAAATGATGACCTTAAACGGTTATAAAACAGGCGGAACAATTCATGTGGTTGTAAACAATCAAGTAGGTTTTACAACCAATTATTTAGATGCCCGTTCGAGTACCTATTGTACCGATGTTGCAAAGGTAACTTTATCGCCAGTATTACACGTAAATGCTGATGATGCCGAAGCGGTTTGTCATGCAATGGAAATGGCTGTTGAATATCGAATGAAATTCAAAAAAGACATTTATATTGATTTATTAGGATATCGTAAATATGGGCATAATGAAGGTGATGAGCCTCGTTTTACACAGCCTGATTTATATAAAGCAATTTCTAAGCATAAAAATGCCAAAGAAATATATGCCGAAAAATTAATATCAGAAGGAAGTATTTCTGCGGATTATGTAAAAGAAATTACCGACGAATTTAAAGCACATTTAGAAGTCGAATTTACAGAATCGAAGAAAAAAACAACCTCTAAGATACAAGAATTCATGCCAGAGGTATGGGATGGGTTTGTACGCAAGCAATTACAAGACATGCTACAATCAACAGATACTACGTATTCAGTTGAAGCATTAAAAGATATCGCAGAAGTAATTTCAACAACGCCACAAGGACATAAGTTTGTTCGTAAAGCGGAGCGTATTTTACAAGGGCGTAAAAAAATGGTTTTTGAAGAAAACCTATTAGATTGGGGAACGGCAGAAAACTTAGCCTACGGAACTTTACTAGAAGAAGGATTTAATATTCGTATTTCAGGAGAAGATGTAGAAAGAGGAACTTTCTCGCACCGTCATGCAATTATGCGTGATGAACAAACTTTAGAACGTGTTAATTTATTAAACACTAACACCAAGAATAAAGGAGAAATGACAATTTATAATTCTCATTTATCGGAATATGGTGTTTTAGGTTTTGACTACGGATATGCTATGGCAGCGCCAAATACTTTAACTATTTGGGAAGCTCAGTTTGGTGATTTTGCTAACGGAGCACAAATTGTATTTGATCAATATGTTTGTTCAGCTGAAGCTAAATGGAAACTACAAAACGGTTTGGTAATGTTATTACCTCACGGATATGAAGGGCAAGGACCTGAGCATTCGTCAGGTAGAATGGAGCGTTTTTTACAGTCATCAGCAACCGATAACTGGACGATCGCAAATTGTTCGACACCTGCAAATATGTATCATATTTTACGTCGTCAAATGAAGCGTGAATTTAGAAAACCTTTAGTAGTTTTTACTCCTAAAAGTTTATTGCGTTTGCCAAAAGCAGTCAATACTATTGAAGATTTAGCTCATGGAAGTTTCCAAGAAGTTATTGATGATACTATTGATACTTCAAAAGTGAAAAAAATGGTATTCTGTACAGGTAAATTTTATTATGATTTATTAGCAGAACGTGAGCAATTAGCAAGAGAGGATGTTGCTTTAGTAAGAATAGAGCAGTTATTCCCATTACATAACGAGCAGATAAAAACAATTATGGATAAATATCCAAATGTTGAGCGTTATGTTTGGGCACAAGAAGAACCTAAAAATATGGGGTCTTGGAGCTATATGTTAGAACGTTTTGAATTAGCGAGGTTAGAATGTGCATCGAGAGATTACCGTTCGGCACCAGCAGCTGGTTCAAGTGCACGTTACAAACGTCGTCATCAAGAGGTGTTAGACAAAGTTTTCGATTAAAAAATTTCGATTAAAAAAAATATAATTTCAGATATATAAAATTTAGTACTGATGATTTTAGAAATGAAAGTTCCTTCTCCGGGGGAGTCAATTACAGAAGTAGAAATAGCAACGTGGTTAGTTGAAGATGGTGATTATGTTGAAAAAGATCAGCCAATTGCGGAAGTAGATTCTGACAAAGCAACCTTAGAATTACCTGCGGAAGAAAGCGGAATTATCACCTTAAAAGCAGAAGAAGGCGATGCTGTTGAAGTTGGTGCTGTAGTGTGTCTTATTGATATGAGCGCAGCAAAACCTGCTGGTGGAAGTTCTACTGAAGCAAAAACAGCAGAAGCTCCTAAAGCAGTAGCTCCTAAAGTGGAAACTCCAAAGGCGGCAACTTATGCAACAGGAACAGCTTCTCCTGCGGCTAAAAAAGTGTTAGCAGAAAAAGGAATCCCTGCCGGTTCAGTAAAAGGAACAGGAAAAGATGGTCGTGTAACTAAAGAAGATGCTGTAAAAGCGGTACCTTCTATGGGAACGCAACCTACAAACGGTTCTCGTGGAACTGAGCGTAAAAAAATGTCAATGTTGCGTAGAAAAGTAGCGCAACGTTTGGTAGCTGTAAAAAGCGAAACTGCAATGTTAACGACGTTTAACGAAGTAAACATGCAGCCAATTTTTGATTTACGTAAAGAATATAAAGAAGACTTTAAAGCAAAGCACGGAGTAGGATTAGGATTTATGTCTTTTTTCACTTTAGCAGTTGTTAGAGCTTTAGAATTATATCCTGATGTAAACTCTATGATTGATGGAGATTACCAAATTAAAAATGAATTTCAAGATATTTCTATTGCAGTTTCTGGTCCTAAAGGATTAATGGTTCCTGTAATTAGAAATGCTGAAGATTTATCTTTTAGAGGTGTTGAAAGCGAGGTGAAGCGTTTAGCTTTACGTGCTAGAGATGGGCAAATTACGGTGGATGAAATGACTGGTGGAACATTTACTATTACAAATGGTGGTGTTTTTGGTTCTATGTTATCAACTCCAATCTTAAATCCTCCACAAAGTGGAATTTTAGGAATGCACAACATTGTAAACAGACCAATGGCTGTTAATGGTGAAGTAGTAATTCAACCAATTATGTATGTTGCATTATCTTATGACCATAGAGTTGTTGATGGTCGTGAATCTGTTGGGTTCTTAGTAGCTGTTAAAGAAGCTTTAGAAAACCCAATGGAGTTATTAATGGATAACAATCCTAAGAAAGCTTTAGAAATGTAAATTAAGTTTTATATATATTAAAAAATCCCAAGTTTTATACTTGGGATTTTTTTTTTGGTTAAAAGAATATTTAAGAACCTATTTTTAGTAATATTTTTAATTGTTTTAATTTGCCTTTATAAGGAGCATATCGCACAGGGATATCTAGCCAATTAGCTCTTTTAACGATTCCTTTTTGATGAGAAAAAGTGTTAAAAGTTTGTTTTCCGTGATAATTTCCAACACCACTTTCGCCAACGCCACCAAAGGGTAAACGATGATTGGCAAAATGAACCATAGTATCGTTAATTGTACCGCCACCAAAAGAATATCTTGCAATTATTTTTTTAGCAAAATGATTACGTTTTGTAAAAACATATAAAGCTAAAGGTTTGTCATATTTTAAAATAATAGCATCTAAATCAGTTTCTTTTTGATAGGAAATTAACGGAAATATAGGACCAAATATTTCCTCTTTCATAACTTCACTATCTAAGCTTGGCTCGTTAATTAGTGTTGGTGCAATATATTTTTCTTGCCTGTTAGTTTGCCCGCCAATTAGGCAATTTTCATCTTTTAAAAGCAAGGCTAACCGATCAAAATTACGGGTGTTTATAATCCGTGGAAAATCTGTCGAATTTTGAGGGTTTTCGGTATAAGCATTTATTATTTCTTGCTTAAAATGTTTTATAAAATCTTCTTTAACTGATTGATGAATTAATAAATAATCAGGCGCAATACAGGTTTGCCCAGCGTTGATAAATTTCCCCCAAACTAAGCGCTTTGCTGCTAGTGGAATATTGGCAGTTTGATCAATAATACAAGGGCTTTTTCCACCGAGTTCTAAAGTGATTGGTGTAAGATGTTCTGCCGCCGCTTTTGCTACAATTTTACCCACGGGAACACTTCCTGTAAAAAAAATATAATCCCAGCGTTGGGCTAATAATTTTTGAGAAACAGCCACGCCACCTTGAATAACCGCTACATGATTTTTATCAAAAACAGCGCTTATAATTTCTTGGGTAATTTTACTTACGTTTGGTGTTAATTCTGAAGGTTTTAAAACAACGGTATTTCCTGCCGCAACGGCTCCTACAAGTGGTGCAAAAGCCAATTGATGAGGGTAATTCCAAGGAGAAATAATTAAGGTTGTTCCGTAAGGTTCTTTATATATTTTAGCTGATGAAGGGAAGTTTAAAAGTGCTGGTAAAATGCGTTTTGGTTTGCTCCAGGCATTAAGATTTTTAATGGTCATTTTTAATTCAGCCAACACTAAAGCGGTTTCTGTCATTACGGCTTCGTATGTTGATTTTTTAAAATCATCATATAAGGCTTTAAGAATATCGCTTTCTCTTTCGATGAGTTCCTTTTGAAGCTTTTTTAAGGCATTTTTTCTAAAGGAAATATCGTTGGTTTGCTGCGTTGAAAAGAAGTTTTTTTGTGCTTGTACTAATTCAGAAATATCCATAGTTAGAATTTGTTTAAAGATACAAATTTAACAGATTATCTAAATAAAATATTTTGTTAGCAAGCTCCCCAAATAGGATCTTTTGGTGTTGGCGCTGTAACTTTGATAAGTTCTTTACTTACAGGGTGTATAAATTCAATTTTACGGGCATGTAAATGAATACCTCCGTCTTTATTGCTTCTTTTTGCCCCGTATTTTAAATCACCTTTTATTATACAACCGATGTTTGATAATTGCACTCTAATTTGATGATGACGACCCGTTTCTAGATCAATTTCTAATAAAGAATAATTGTCTAAATTTTTAAGTGTTTTATAATGAAGAATCGCTTTTTTACTGCCGTCAACTTCTTTTTTATATGCCGTAGATTTATTATTCTTCGGATTTTTCTTTAAAAAACTAATAAGAGTGTCAGCTGTTTTTTCGGGTTGTTCTTTTACAACTGCCCAATACGTTTTTTGAATGGTTTTGTCACGCAGCATTTTATTCAAACGCTCTAATGCTTTTGACGTACGGGCGTAAATAACAACGCCCGATGTTGGTCTGTCTAATCGGTGAACTGTACCTAAATAAACAGCACCAGGTTTGTCGTATTTTTCTTTAATATATTCTTTAACAACATCAGAAAGGGGTTTGTCGCCCGTTTTATCACCCTGAACAATATCACCAGCTCTTTTATTGATAATCACTAAGTGATTATCTTCATGTAAAACCTGTAAATTGTCTTTAGTAGAGTGCATTTTTTTAATGTATGATAATATTATTGTTATAAATTATTCGAAATCTTTAAGAATTGTTTCGTTGGTGGTTTCTATAAAAGATAAAAACTCTTCACGTCCTAAACCTGTTTCCGATGAGGTAACAAAAGAGGTAGGAAGTGTTTCCCAATGTTTTAATAATTTCTTTTTATAGTTGGCTATTTGGTTGTTTATTTTAGAAGAACCTAATTTATCGGCTTTTGTAAAAACGATACCAAAAGGGATTTGATTTTCACCTAAAAACTGCATAAATTCTAAGTCAATCTTTTGTGGATCGTGACGAGAATCTATTAAAATAAAGGTAAAAACTAACTGCTCTCTTTCTTTAAAGTAGTTTTCAATAAAAAATTGAAAAATAGTTCTTTTCTTTTTAGAAATTTGCGCGTAACCATACCCTGGTAAATCAACTAAAAACCATTCTTGGTTTATTTTAAAGTGATTTATCAGCTGTGTTTTTCCTGGTTTTCCAGAAGTTTTGGCTAAATCTTTACGTTGCATCAACATGTTGATTAACGAAGATTTACCTACATTTGAGCGACCTATAAAAGCGTATTCAGGAATTCTATCCTTTGGCGCCTTCATAACATTACTGTTGCTCATTACAAAATCTGCAGATCTTATTTTCATAACTATAAGTTGTGCTGTTATATATTTCTTTTAGAAAGCCAGGCTTCTAAAATTTCATTAAATTCTTTAGGAGTTTCCATCATTGCTGCATGCCCACATTTATCAATCCAAAATAAATCTGAATCTGGTAATTTTTTATGGAAATCTTCTGCTGCCTCTGGTGGTGTTACACCATCTTGTTTACCCCAAATAAGACAGGTTGGTTGGTGCATGTTTGGCAAATCATTTGCCATATTATGACGGATCGCACTTTTAGCAATAGACAAGGTTTTTAATGCCTTAATTCGGTCATTTACAATGTCATAAATACCATCAACGAGTTCTTTTGTTGCTATTTCAGGATCGTAAAAAACCTCTCTAGCTTTGTTTTCAATATACTGGTAATTACCTCTTTTAGGGTAACTATCGCCCATTGATTTTTCATATAAACCAGAACTACCTGTTAACACAATTGCTGCTACATCTTCAGGGTAACACTTTGTGTAATATAAAGCGATATGACCACCCAATGAATTTCCTAAAAGAACCACGTCTTTTAGTCCTTTATATTCAATGAAATCATGAACATAATCCGCTAAATTTTTTACGTTTGTTTTTAGTAAAGGTAGTGTGTATAAAGGAAGTTCAGGTATTAAAACCCGATATCCTTTTTTAGAAAAATGTTTAAATGTTTCATCGAAATTGCTTAACGCTCCCATTAAACCATGTAGTACGATTAGCGTCCTTCCTTCTCCTGCTTCAGCATATGTAAAACCGCCTTCTTTCTTTAAAAAATCACCCATTAATTTATCCGTTTGACTTAACCACAAATGTAGTTCTTTTTTGTGATATTTTCAGTTTTATTATAGGTGGCTTCTTCTAGGCGTTAAAAGGGCTAGTAATCAGTTTTTTAAGGGTGCTGTTAAAACTTATCAACAAAGTGGGGTAAAGTGGTAAGAAGTGGTAATTTTTTTTTATTTTTGATGCAAACTACAGAATTTTAAAATTGATAAATTTAATAGGAACATATCAATGTAAAATAGATGCTAAAGGTAGGCTGATGTTGTCATCAGTATTCAAAAAGCAACTCTTTGCAGTGTTAAAAAATGGGTTTATTATTAAAAGGTCTGTATTTCAGCCTTGCTTGGAGTTATATCCAATGGAAGAATGGAATTTAGTGATGCAAAAAATTCACAAATTAAATAGATTTGTGAAGAAAAATAATGATTTTATCCGAAGGTTTACCGCTGGTGTAAAACCACTAGAAATAGATGCTTCAGGAAGGTTGTTAATACCAAAAGATTTGTGCTTATTTGCAGGTGTTGAAAAGCAGGTAGTGCTTTGTTCAGCTGTTAATATCATTGAAATTTGGGACAAGGAAAGATACGAAAAAGTAATTGATGACGCTGTTGTTGATTTTGCTGATTTGGCAGAAGAAATAATGGGAAATATAGAAGATGTAGATGAATTATCATAGTCCAGTTTTGTTAAAGGAAAGTGTCGATGCTCTTAATATTAAAGAGGATGGAGTGTATGTAGATGTAACTTTTGGTGGCGGTGGTCATTCAAAAGAAATATTAAGTAGGTTGGGCGAAAATGGAAGGCTGTTTGCTTTTGATCAAGATCCTGATGCTGCACAAAATGTAATAGACGATAGTCGTTTTGTTTTAATTGGTGAAAATTTTAGATTTATTTCTAGATTTTTGCGTTTTTACGGTATTCGAAAAGTAGATGGTATTTTAGCCGATTTAGGCGTGTCTTCTCATCAGTTTGATGAAGCTGATAGAGGTTTTTCTACTCGTTTTGATGCTGATTTAGATATGAGAATGGATCAGAAATCTGATTTATCTGCTAAAAAAATTATCAACAAATATAGCGAAGAGCGTTTGGCGGATATTTTGTTTTTATATGGCGAATTAAGAAATGCCAGAATGTTAGCTAAAAAAATTGTAGAGGCTAGGCAAGAAGAAGCAATTGATACGAGTTTTCAGTTGAAAGAGGTATTAAAAGAATTTCTTCCTGAAGCGAAAGAACATAAAATATTAGCGCAAATATTTCAAGCTGTTAGAATTGAAGTAAATCAAGAACTAGAGGTTTTAAAAGAACTTTTAGAGCAAATGCCTGGTTTGTTAAACGAGCAAGGTAGGTTAAGTATTATTTCATATCATTCACTAGAAGACCGATTGGTAAAACGTTTTATAAGAACAGGGTTGTTTGTTGGTGAGCCAGAAAAAGATTTTTATGGGAATTTTACAGTTCCTTTGAAAAAAATAGGCAAGTTAATTATACCGACTTGGGAGGAAATAAAAGTAAATAATAGAGCGCGAAGTGCCAAACTTCGAATAGCAACACTAAAATAATGTCAAAAGTAAAGGAGGGAATTTACGATGTTTTACGAGGGCGATTTTTAACAGATGATAATTCGTTTAATAATTGGGGTATCTTAATTTTTGTAGTGAGTTTACTATTAATTATGATATCGAGTTCTCACCGTTTAGATGCCAAAGTAGTGAAAATCGCGAAACTAAATAGGAAAAAAAGAGAGCTCAGAGCCGAAGATTTCGATACCAGTACAGAGCTAACTAAAATGAGGTTAGAAAGTAGTATTCGAACAAAAGTAAAGTCAAAAGGCTTGTTTCCGGCAAAAAATCCGCCTCAAAAAATAAAAGTAACAACTAAAAAATAATAGATTAAAAATGGTTATAAAAAAAAGCATATTAAACAGGCTCTATGTGGTGGTAGTTTTAATGACGCTTTTTTTATTGTTTATTATTTTTAGGGTTATTAAACTTCAATATTTCGATGGCGACAAGTATCGTAAGCTTTCTTTAGAAAAAACAGTAAAAAACGATACCATATTTGCTAATAGAGGAAATGTGTATGCGGCTGATGGAAATCTGCTAGCAACTTCGATCACAAAATATACCATTAGAATGGATGCTGTTGTGGTAAAATCGGCGGTGTTTGAAAAAAACATACGTGCTTTATCGGACTCATTATCTAAAATGTTAGGAAAACCTGCTCGTTATTATCAAGATAAAATTAGACGGGCTCGAAAACGAAAAAATCGCTATTTATTAATTGCCCGAAACGTTGGGTATAATAATTGTGCGAAAATGAGAACTTTTCCAATTTTTAACGAGGGTATTTATAGGGGTGGTTTTATTGCTGAACAAAGTACGGTTAGAGTGCATCCTATCGGTAAGATTGCTGCCCGAACAATTGGCTACGACAATAAAAAAGGAGGCGCGGGTATTGAAGGTGCTTTTGCCGATTATATGCAAGGTGAAAACGGTTGGCGTTTAAAGCAAAAAATTGCCAAAGGGCAATGGAAACCTATTAATGATGTTAATGAAAAAGAACCCGTTGATGGTAGTGATGTTATTACCACGATTGACGTTAATATTCAAGATATTACCCATCATGCGTTGCTTAGGCAGTTGAATTATTTCGAAGCAGACCACGGATGTGCCGTAGTAATGGAGGTTAAAACAGGTGAAATTAAAGCGATTTCTAATTTAGGAAGAACATCCGAAGGAAAATATTACGAAAAAAGAAATTATGCGGTTTGGGAAAGTCATGAGCCTGGTTCTACGTTTAAATTAGCGAGTTTAATGGCTGTTCTAGAAGACCGAGTTGCGGATACTTCTGACGTTGTTGATTGTGGAAATGGTAGAATTTTTATCAACAATAGAAAGGTAGAAGATAGTAAAAATGGCGGTCATGGTAAAATTTCATTGGCACGTATTTTTGAGGTTTCATCAAATGTTGGAATTGTAAAAACGATTCGAAAAAATTATGATAAAAATCCGCAGAATTTTATAAAACGAATTGAATCTTTTGGCTTAGATAAACTTACCGATGTTAAAATAAAAGGAGAAGGAAAACCATATATTCCAAATCCTTCAGAAAAAAGTTGGAGTCCGATTTCATTAGAATGGATGGCTTGGGGGTATGGAGTTCATTTAACAGCCCTACAAACATTAACTTTTTATAATGCAGTAGCAAATAATGGAAAATTAGTGAAACCTTATTTTGTAAAAGAATTAAGGATGGGTGGTAAGGTTGAGGAACGTTTTGAAACGGTTGTTTTAAAAGAAAAAATTGCCTCTCAAAACACCATTAATAAAGTTAGAAAGGTAATGGAAAATGTGGTGAAAAAAGGAACAGCTGAAAGTATGTATTCTTCACGATTTTCTATGGCAGGAAAAACAGGAACAGCTAAAAAATGGATTCCTAAACATAAAAATAAATCGGGTAAAACGGTTTATGGGCATTATTCTAATAAAAAATATGTAGCTTCTTTTGTTGGTTTTTTTCCTGCGGATAAACCTAAATATTCATGTATTGTAGTGGTGCATAGCCCCGATAAAGACAAAGGATATTATGGTGCTAAGGTTGCTGCACCAGTATTTAAAGATATTGCTCAAAAAATTTATACTACAACGCCTATTAACAATCAATTAGTATCTGATGAAATTTCGTCAGAAAGTATTGATAAAGAATATCAAGATTATTACAATAAATTAATAAAATATAAAACGATTATGCCTAAAGTGATAGGTATGAGCGCTATGGATGCCATTGCATTATTAGAAAATATGGGGTTACATGTAGAGTTTTCAGGAATGGGAAAAGTAACAGAACAATCTATTGATAATGGTGTAAAAGTATCAAAAGGAGCAACCGTTTATTTAAAGTTATTATAATTGAAAAAATTAAAAGACATATTATATAAAGTATCTGTAAATAAAATTTATGGAACTATTCAAGCAAGTATCAATGAAGTAGTGTTTGATAGCCGCTTGGTACAAAAAAACGATGTATTTATTGCTCAAAAAGGCGGTACTGTTGATGGGCATCAATTTATAGAAAAAGCTATTGATTTAGGGGCGACAGTTATTGTTTGCCAAGATATTCCTTCGGATAAAAAACAAGAGATTACCTATGTTGAGGTAACTGATTCGGATGCTACTTTAGCAATTATGGCGGCTAATTTTTATGATAATCCATCAAAAAAATTGCAATTAGTAGGAATTACAGGAACCAATGGAAAAACAACGATTGCTAGTTTATTGTATCAACTTTTTAAAAAAGCGGGGCATAAAGTAGGCTTGTTATCTACCGTAAAAATTATGGTTGATGATAAAGAGCATAAAGCAACGCATACCACACCAAATTCATTAGCGATAAACAAGTATTTATCATTAATGATTGATGCAGGAGTAACTCATTGTTTTATGGAAGTGAGTTCGCATGGAATTCATCAAAAACGTACCGAAGGTTTACATTTTGTAGGGGGTGTTTTTACCAATTTATCGCACGATCATTTAGATTATCATAAAACGTTTGCAGAATATAGAGATGTTAAAAAATCATTTTTTGATGTTTTGCCAAAATCGGCATTTGCCTTGGTAAATATTGATGATAAAAATGGGCAAATAATGTTGCAAAACACCAAAGCTAAAAAGCAAACTTATGCTTTAAAAACTCTTGCTGATTTTAAAGGAAAGGTATTAGAAAAACGTTTTTCAGGAAGTTTATTATATATAAATACTGTTGAGGTTTGGACAAAATTAATTGGTGAATTTAACGCCTCTAATTTGTTAGCTATTTTTGGTGTTGCTAATTTATTAGGATTAGAAAAACTAGAAACATTAAGGTTAATAAGCGATTTAGAAAGCGTTAGCGGTCGTTTTGAATATGTTATTTCAGGCGATGGAGTAACTGCCGTTGTTGATTATGCACACACACCAGATGCGTTGAAAAATGTATTGCAAACAATTAATGATATTCGTACAGATACTCAAAATATTTTTACTGTTGTAGGTTGCGGTGGCGATAGAGATACCACAAAACGACCAAAAATGGCACTAATTGCGGCGCAATTAAGTAGTCAGGCAATATTTACTTCAGATAATCCTCGAACTGAAAATCCGCAGCTAATTATTGATCAAATGGAAGCAGGAGTATCGGCTGAAAACTATAAAAAAACACTATCAGTTTTAAATAGAAAACAAGCAATAAAAACAGCATGTAAATTAGCCAAAACAGGAGATATTATATTAATTGCAGGAAAGGGACATGAAGATTATCAAGAAATAAATGGTGTAAAACATCATTTTGATGATTTGGAGGAAGTGAAAAATTGTTTTAATCAACTAAAAAAAGCATAAATGCTATATTATATATTTCAATATTTAGAAAGTGAATTTAACCTAACAGGCGCTAGTGTTTTTCAGTTTATTACCTTTCGTGCAGCAATGGCTTTTATTATGTCATTGTTAATTTCTACTATTTTTGGAAAACGAATTATCAACTTTTTAAGAACATTGCAAATTGGCGAAACGGTACGTGATTTAGGTTTAGCAGGACAGGTTCAAAAAGCAGGAACACCAACAATGGGAGGGCTTATTATTATCCTTGCTACTTTAGTTCCGGTATTATTATTGGCAAAACTAGAAAATATCTACATCATTATTTTATTGATAACCACTATTTGGATGGGGCTTATCGGTTTTACAGATGATTATATAAAAGTGTTTAAAAAGGATAAAGCAGGTTTAAAAGGGCGCTTTAAAGTGCTAGGACAGGTTGGTTTAGGTATTATTGTTGGGTCTATGTTGTATTTTCATCCAAATGTTACCATGAAAGAACAGCTTCCTGCTAGTCAGCAAACAGAACAAGTTAATGGTAAGATAAAGGTATTTGGAGAGGCGCATAAATCAACAAAAACAACCGTTCCTTTTTTAAAAAATAATGAGTTAGACTATGCAAAAGCACTTAGTTTTTTAGGTGATGATTATCAAAAATACGGTTGGATTGTATTTATATTCGTCGTTGTTTTTATTGTAACAGGAATTTCAAACGGTGCTAATTTAACCGACGGAATAGATGGGCTTGCCGCAGGAACTTCTGCAATTATGGTAATTGCTTTGGCAATATTTGCTTGGGTTTCAGGAAATATCATTTTTGCCGATTATTTAGATGTCATGTATATTCCTAATTCGGGTGAAATGACGGTTTTTATATTCGCTTTTGCGGGTGCTTTAATCGGTTTTCTTTGGTATAATACCTATCCTGCCCAAGTTTTTATGGGCGATACAGGAAGTTTAACAATCGGTGGAATTATAGCCGTAATTGCTATTGCTATTCGTAAAGAATTGCTATTGCCAATATTAGCAGGTATTTTTGTAGTGGAAAATTTATCGGTAATACTTCAAGTTTTTTACTTTAAATATACCAAAAAGAGGTTTGGCGAAGGAAGACGTATTTTTAAGATGGCACCATTACATCATCATTATCAAAAATTAAATTACCACGAAAGTAAAATAGTAACTCGTTTTTGGATTGTTGGAATTTTACTAGCAGTTTTAACCATTGTAACCTTAAAATTAAGATAATATGAAAAGGTTGGTTATTCTTGGCGGTGGAGAAAGTGGTGTTGGAACGGCATTATTGGGTAAGCAAAAAGGTTTTGAGGTTTTTGTTTCTGATAAAGGAACGATTGCTGAAAAATATAAAAAAGTACTTTTAGAGCAGCATATTAATTTCGAAGAAAATAAACATACCGAATCGGCAATTTTTAATGCAGATATTGTTATGAAAAGCCCAGGAATACCTGATAAAATAGCGCTAATACAAGCGTTAATTTTAAAAGGTATAAAAGTGGTTTCTGAAATTGAATTTGCCGCAAAATATACCGCAGCTAAAATAATAGGAATTACAGGTTCAAACGGAAAAACTACGACCACATTATTAACAGGTCATTTGCTTAAAAATGCAGGTTTAAATGTTTGTGTAGGTGGTAATATTGGCGATAGTTTTGCGCAGTTAGTGGCTGAAAAATCACCTGAAAATTACGTGTTAGAATTGAGTAGCTTTCAGTTAGATGGAATTATTGATTTTAGCCCACATATTGCAATTATTACCAATATATCACCCGATCATTTAGATAGGTATGATTATAAGTATGAAAATTATATCAATTCAAAATTTCGCATTACAAAAAATCAAAAAGCAACCGATTTTTTAATTTATGATGCCGATGATAAAGCTATCGAAAGCTGGTTAAGTAATAACCATACAGCAGCTCAAAAAATTCCGTTTTCAATAGAAAGAGAATTAACTTACGGGGCTTTTTTAAGAAATGATACCGTTATTTTAAAGGTAAACTCATCCGAAGAAAAAAAGGATGAAGAAGCAGTTTTAATTAAAATTGACAAGCTTGCATTAAAAGGGAAACATAATATCAAAAATGCAATGTCAGCTGCAATAACTGCAAAATTATTAGCAGTAAGTACTGATGGAATTGCTAAAAGTTTGTCAAATTTTAAAGCTGTTGAGCATCGCTTAGAATATGTAGAAAAAATAAACGGTGTACAATTTATTAACGATAGTAAAGCAACCAATGTGAATGCTGTTTTTTATGCACTAGAATGTGTGAAAACTCCAATAATTTGGGTTGTTGGTGGTGTTGATAAAGGAAATGATTACACCGAATTATTGCCATTCGTAAAACAAAAGGTAAAAGCGATTGTTTGCTTAGGAGAAAATAATCAAAAAATTATAGAAACATTTGATAATATTGTTACTGTTATTATTGAAACTAAAACAGCCGATAAAGCAGTGGCAGTTGCAAGTAAATTAGCAAATTCAGGCGATACTGTTTTGTTATCGCCAGCATGTGCGAGTTTTGATTTATTTAAAAACTATCAAGATAGAGGCACAAAATTTAAAGAAGCAATTAAAAATTTATAAAACCAAACTGATTGATTAAAACTATTTTTAAGCAAATAAAAGGAGATAGAACTATTTGGGCTATTGTGGCATTGCTAGCAATATTTTCATTTATGCCTATATATAGCGCAAGTACGAACTTAGTTTACGTGGTTGGTAATGGCTCTACGCTAGGACATTTGATGAAACATGTTGTCTTATTAATAACTGGTTTTGCCGTTATTTATGGCGTTCATAAAATTCCGTACAGGTATTTTAGTGGTGCGGCAGTTTTAATGCTTCCCGTAGTTGTTTTATTATTGATATTTACCTTGGCACAAGGAAAAATAATAGGCGGTGCAAATGCTAGTAGATGGATTCGGATTCCGTTTGTAGGCATCGGTTTTCAAACTTCTACTTTAGCAGGATTGGTCTTGATGACCTACGTTTCAAGGTATTTGGCAAAGAATAAAGAAAAATTTATAAACTTTAAAGAAAGTTTGTTGCAATTATGGCTGCCTGTTTCTTTAATTTTATTTTTAATACTTCCGGCAAACTTTTCAACAACAGCACTTCTGTTTTTAATGGTATTGCTATTAACTTTTATTGGAGGATATCCATTAAAATATATTGGTAATGTGATTGGTATAGGGGTTCTTTCATTGGTGTTTTTTGTACTGGTAGCAAAGGCTTTCCCAGGGGTAATGCCAAATCGTGTAAATACCTGGCAAAGTAGGATTGAAGGATTTTATAAAACAGATATAAAAGAAAATTATCAAGTAGAAAAAGCAAAAATAGCCATCGTAACAGGTGGGGTGATAGGAAAAGGCCCGGGTAAAAGTGTGCAGAAAAATTTTTTACCACAGTCTTCTTCCGATTTTATATATGCCATTATTATTGAAGAATGGGGGCTTGTAGGTGCTGTGGTAATTGTCGTTATTTATCTGGTATTATTATTAAGAATTTTAATTACCGCTAAACAAACAACGACTATTTTTGGTACACTAATGGTGCTTGCCGTTGGAATACCAATTGTATTTCAAGCAATGGTTAATATGGCAGTTGCCGTAAATATATTACCTGTAACTGGGCAAACACTTCCGTTAATTAGTAGTGGAGGTACATCTATTTGGATGACCTGTTTTGCCTTAGGAATGATATTAAGCGTGAGTGCTTCTCAAAATGAAACAGAAGAAGCTATTTTAGATGATAATCCTTTAAATATTTTACATGAAACAGTCGATTAATGTGATTATAAGCGGCGGTGGAACTGGAGGGCATATTTACCCAGCGATTGCCATTGCAAACGAAATAAAAGAGCGTTATCCATCGGCAAAAATTTTGTTTGTTGGTGCTTCAGATAAAATGGAAATGCAAAAAGTTCCGGAAGCTGGCTATGAAATTAAAGGATTATGGATTTCAGGAATCCAAAGAAAAATTACCTTTAAAAATTTACTTTTTCCTGTGAAATTAGTCCATAGTTTATGGAAAGCACACGTTATTATTAAAAAATTTAAGCCAGATATTGCCATTGGAACAGGTGGTTTTGCAAGCGGACCAACATTAATGGTTGCCGGTAAAAAAAACATTCCAACCCTGGTGCAAGAACAAAATTCTTACCCAGGAATTACCAATAAATTACTAAGTAAAAAAGCGCATAAAATATGTGTTGCTTACGATGGTTTAGAGCGTTTTTTTTCGAAGGATAAAATTATCAAAACAGGAAATCCCGTACGACAAGATTTATTGAACATTACCGAGAAAACATCCGAAGGAAAAACTTTTTTTAAATTAAATAAAACTAAAAAAACAATTTTAATTTTAGGAGGAAGCTTAGGCGCTCGAAAAATAAATGAATTAATTGAAGCAAATTTAGATTTTTTTAAGGCTCAAAACGTGCAGTTAATTTGGCAGTGTGGAAAACTTTATATTGACGATTATAAGCGTTATAATAATTTAGAAAACGTGCAAGTTCATGCCTTTTTAAATAAAATGGATTTAGCGTATGCTGCTGCCGATTTTATAATATCAAGAGCAGGAGCAAGTTCGGTTTCTGAATTATGTATTGTTGGTAAGCCTACTGTTTTTATTCCGTCGCCAAATGTAGCGGAAGATCATCAAACTAAAAATGCCAAAGCAATTGTTGATAAAAATGGCGCGATTTTGGTGGTAGAAAAAGAACTGACAGAATTTTCAAAAGTATTGGAAATATTGTTAAAAGATACCAAAAAACAAGCCGATTTAAGTAGAAATATGAAAAAATTGGCATTGCCAAAGGCAACAAGAGATATTGTTAACGAAATAGAAAAATTAATTAATTAATTAGTGAATTTAAAAGAAATACATAACGTCTATTTTATAGGAATTGGAGGAATTGGTATGAGTGCAATTGCGCGTTATTTTTCTGTAAACGGAAAAAACGTATTTGGTTACGATAAAACGCCAAGCCCGATTACTAAAAAATTAGCAACTATTGGCGTAAAAATTCACTTTGAAGATGGAGTGGAAAACATACCGCTTTCTTGTTTAGATACTCAAAAAACACTGGTTGTTTACACACCCGCAATTCCGAGTACACATCAAGAATTGACTTATTTTAAAAAGAATGGCTTTACGATTTTAAAAAGGGCTGAAATTTTAGGTGAAATTACCAAAAATACTCAATGTTTAGCTGTTGCAGGAACGCATGGTAAAACAACAACATCGGCAATTTTAGGGCATATTATGCAGCCTGAAAAAGCCACGTCTTTTTTAGGCGGAATTTCAGAAAATTACAATTCAAATTTAATTTTAGGAGAAGATAAAATATCGGTTGTAGAGGCTGATGAATTTGATAGATCGTTTTTAAAATTATCGCCAAATATTGCTTGTATTACTTCTATGGATGCCGATCATTTAGATATTTATGGTGAAAATGAAATGCTACAAGAATCTTTTAAAGCCTTTGCAAATAAGGTTTCTGATACTTTAATTGTAGCAAAAGGACTGCCATTAAAAGGGTTAACTTATGCGATAAATGAAGCTGCCGATTATAGGGCATATAACGTAAAAATAGGAACAGGTGCTTATGTTTTTGATGTAGATACTCCTACAGAAACTATAAAAAATATTACCTTTAATTTACCAGGAAAACACAACATGATGAACGCTTTAGCTGCTTTAGCAATGGCAGATGTTTATGGTGTTACGTTAGAAGATATTAAAAATCAGTTGAAAACTTTTACGGGCGTTCAGCGTAGGTTTTCCTATAAGATTAAAACAGAAAATTTAGTATTGATAGATGATTATGCGCATCATCCAACGGAAATAAATGCTGTAATTAGTTCAGTAAGAGAAATGTATCCGAATCAAAAAATATTAGGAGTTTTTCAGCCGCATTTATTTAGCAGAACAAAAGATTTTGTAACTGATTTTGCCCAGGCTCTTTCGAGGTTTGATGACTTACTTTTGTTAGATATTTATCCTGCAAGAGAATTACCTATAAAAGGGGTAACATCATCTTGGTTATTAGAACAGGTGAAATTAAAAAATAAAACGTTAATTTCGAAGGATAAATTAAGTGACGAAATTTTGAAAAATGGGTCTAATATCATAGTTATGATTGGTGCGGGCGATATCGGTTTATTAGTAGCTGGTATAAGAGATGATTTGGTCCAAAAAAATAAAAATAAACATAAAAATTAACGATGAAAACACTGGCTACATATGTATCTTTTTTCTTATTGTTGCTTTTTTTAGGGTTTTTATATGGATTTACAAGTAATAAAAACGGTTTAAAAGAGGTGAAAAACACCGTAGTTGAATTTGAAGAGGGTGATAATAACTTTTTGACGCACAGTATGGTTGATAAAATGTTAATACAAAATAGCGGCTTTGTTAAAAATCAACGAAAAAGAGTGGTAAATTTACATTTTTTAGAAACGAATGTTTTAGGGAATCCTTATGTTGAAAAAGCAACTGTTTATTTGACCATTGACGGTGTATTGAAAACATTGATAAAACAACGTAAACCAATAGCTCGTATTGTAAATAAAAATGCGTCTTATTATATTGATGAATTTGGCGTTGAAATTCCGTTATCATCAAATTTTTCGGCAAGAGTGCCGTTAATATCAGGAGTGAGTAGCAATGCGCAAGATATAGCAGCGTTAATACAGTTGATAAAAAAAATTGAAAACTATAATTTTTTTAGTAAAGAAATTGTAGCAATTCAAAAAAATAGAGAAAAGGAATATATATTTACCGTTCGTAGTGGTAGTTATAAAATAATTTTTGGAAAGTTAGAAAACGAAGCGATTAAGTTTAAAAAACTCATCGCATTTTATAATAAAGCATTGATTGATAAAACAATTAAAAAATATAAGACAATAAATGTAAAATACCACAACCAAGTTGTGTGCACAAAACAGAAGCAAGATGAAAAACAATAAAATTGCCGTTGGTTTAGATATTGGTACTACCAAAATTGTAGCAATGATTGGTCGTAAGAATGAATACGATAAATTAGAGGTTTTGGGTATTGGTAAAGCTAAAAGTTTAGGTGTAAAACGTGGTGTTGTAAACAATATTACGCAAACAATTGAATCTATAGAGCAGGCAGTTAATGAAGCGCAAAGTATTTCAGGGCAATCTATAGAAAATGTAGTTGTAGGTATTGCAGGGCAACATATTAGAAGTTTACATCACAGTGATTATATTACGCGTGAAAAGTCTGATGTGGTAATTAGTGATGCCGATATTGAAAGTTTGGTAGGGCAGGTACATAAATTAGTAATGTTACCTGGTGAAGAAATTATTCATGTTTTGCCACAAGAATTTAAAGTAGATAGTCAGTCAGATATTAAAGAACCTATCGGGATGTATGGCGGACGATTAGAAGCCAATTTTCATGTAGTTGTAGGTCAAATTTCTTCTATTAGAAATATTGGCAGATGCGTAAAAAGTGTTGGCTTAAATTTATCAGAAATCACTTTAGAGCCATTAGCATCGGCAGCAGCGGTACTAAGTCAAGAAGAAAAAGAGGCAGGAGTTGCTTTGATTGATATTGGTGGTGGTACTACTGATTTAGCCATATTTAAAGACGGTGTTATTCGTCATACAGCTGTAGTTCCTTTTGGAGGAAATGTAATTACTGAAGATATAAAAGAAGGCTGTTCAATTATTGAAAAGCAAGCAGAGTTATTAAAAGTGAAATTTGGATCTGCATGGCCGGGAGAAAATAAAGAAACAGAAATTGTTTCTATACCTGGTTTAAGAGGTAGAGAGCCAAAAGAAATTACCCTTAAAAATTTATCAAAAATAATTCATGCAAGAGTACAAGAAATTATAGAGCATGTATATTTAGAGATAAAAAATTATGGGCATGAAACCGAAAAAGGAAAACTAATTGCAGGAATTGTATTAACAGGTGGTGGATCGCAGTTAAAACATTTACGACAATTAGTAGAATATATAACAGGAATGGACGTTCGTATAGGATACCCAGATGAGCATTTAGCAGATGATTCTGACCAAGCTTTATCTAGCCCAGCATATGCAACCGCTGTCGGTTTGCTAATGGAAGGCTTAAAAAAGGAGGTAAAAGAAGTGCCTGAAGAGGTTATTCCTGAGGAACCAGTAACATCTGAAGATGAAAACGAAATCGATAATGAAGCGTTTTTAGAAGAAGAGGTAAAGCAAGAAAAATATAAAGCGAAAGAGAAATCTAAATCTTTTTTTGATAAATTTACAGAAAGATTTAAAGATTTCTTAGACAACGCAGAATAAGTTATTATAAAAATAAAACAAAACTAAAAACACCTTTTATCCCCTCAAAATAGAAGTGTAAATAAAAATTATAAAAAGGAAAGTTATGAGCACAGAATTCAATAACATTTCATTCGATATGCCAAAAACACAGTCGAATGCTATTAAAGTGATTGGTGTTGGTGGGGGAGGAAGTAATGCTGTAGATCACATGTTTAGTAAGCAAATTCACGGAGTAGATTTCGTAATTTGTAATACAGATGCACAAGCGTTAGAAAGCAGTCCGATTCCTAATAAAATTCAATTAGGTGCACATTTAACCTCAGGGTTAGGTGCGGGTGCAAACCCTGATGTTGGAGCGCAAGCAGCTGCCGAAAGTATTCAAGAAATTCAACAAATGCTAAGCACGCATACCAAAATGGTTTTTATTACCGCTGGTATGGGAGGTGGTACCGGTACTGGTGCAGCGCCTATTATTGCTAAAATAGCAAAAGATATGGATATTTTAACGGTAGGAATCGTTACAATGCCGTTTCAATTTGAAGGAAGAAGACGTAGTCAGCAAGCACAAGATGGAATAGATGAACTTCGCAGAAATGTAGATTCTCTTATTGTTATTAATAATAATAAATTAAGAGAGGTTTACGGGAATTTAGGTTTTAAAGCTGGTTTTTCTAAAGCCGATGAGGTTTTAGCAACAGCAGCCAAAGGAATTGCAGAGGTAATTACACATCACTACAAACAAAATATTGATTTACACGATGCCAAAACAGTGCTTTCTAATAGTGGAACTGCTATTATGGGATCAGCAAAAGAAGCAGGTGAAAACCGTGCTAAAAATGCTATTGTAAAAGCGTTGGATTCTCCGTTATTAAACGATAATAAAATTACAGGTGCTAAAAATGTACTGTTGTTAATTATTTCAGGAGTTAACGAAGTAACTTTAGATGAAATAGGTGAAATTAACGAGCATATTCAAGACGAAGCAGGTTATGATGCCAATATTATTATGGGAGTTGGAGAGGATGAAACCCTTGAAGATGGTATTTCTGTAACCATTGTTGCTACAGGTTTTACAGCCGATCAACAAGGAACGATTACCAATACAGAGGTACCTAAAATTGTTCATACTTTAGAAGATGAAGATGCTACAGCCCGTGCTATTGGAAACCGCAAACAAGGCGCATTGGGTGTAAACGAACCACTTTCTGCAAACGAAGCACTTTCTACCGATACACCACGTAGGGTTGTTACTGTTTTAAAGGATGATGATGACGAGCAAGAAGTACCAAGGTTTAAGCCAAACAGACCTACAGATAATATAGCCGCTATAAACGTAGTCTATGATGAAATTACACCAGATACAGTTTCTGAAGATGATTTTATTATTACCAATATAGCCAATCAGGCAAGTGAATATAAAGAAGTGCCACAAGAGCCTTTTGAGCAAGATTTATTATTTGATTTACCTACAAATTCTTATGATGAGGTAGCTCCAAAAACGGAAGCTCCTAGTAACGAATCAAAGGAGATTAAAAATACAAATCCTACTGCCTCAGAAGCAAATCAGCAAGTTGAAAAACGCTATGTTTTAGATACTTTTGATGCAGAGCCTACCATTGGAAAAAGTTCAAAACCTGTAGCTAGAGAAGAAGTTGAAGAAGCGTTGAGATTTCAGGTGAAAACCAAGCAAGAGCCAAATACTCCTAGAAACGAATCAGTTGAAGGTGATATTTCTCCAGAAAGTACTACCATTTCTGAATTGCAAAAAAGAACGAAAGAACGACGTGATAAAATGAAGGGCTATAATTACAAATTTAACGATCAGGTAGGTAAAAATATTGATGAAATAGAGCGTCAGCCTGCTTATAAACGATTAGGTGTCGATATTAATACTGATTCATCAATTAGTAAATCAGACACGAAATTAAATACAGAAAATAACAACTTATCGCGTTCTAATAATTCATTTTTACACGATAATGTAGATTAATAAAGATATCTTTTGAAAATATTTAGAAATTCCCGTTTAATCGGGAATTTTTTAACTTAAAAAAATAAAAAATGGGATTGCAAAAACAAGTTATAGAACAAATGAAAGTAGCCATGAAAGCAAAAGATACCGTTGCATTAACGGCGCTTAGAGCTTTAAAATCTGCTTTTATGATTGCAAATACTCAAACAGGAACAGCTACAGAAATATCAGAAGAAGAAGCGCTTAAAATCATTCAAAAACAAGTGAAACAACGTAAAGATAGTGCCGCTGTTTTTACCGAGCAAAAAAGAGATGATTTAGCAAAACCAGAACTTGAAGAAGCAACAGTTTTAGAGCAGTTCTTGCCTGAAGCTTTATCCGAAGAAGAAATTGCAAAAGTAGTGGCTGAGGTTATTGCCAAAACAAAGGCAACAGGAATGAAAGATATGGGGAAAGTTATGGGAATGGCATCAAAAGAATTAGCAGGAAAAGCCGATGGCGCAACAATATCAGCAATTGTTAAAAAAACATTAGCTTAAATTTTAAGTTAAAATGGCTGCGTAGTTCAACTGGATAGAATATCAGATTTCGGCTCTGATGGTTGGGAGTTCGAATCTCTTCGCGGTCACCACTCAAGTACCTTAACCGACTGTAATACAGCGGTTAGGGTTTTTTAAATTTCGTATTATTCCGAAATAGTTCCGAAAAAGTCCGAAGCTTTGAAAAAAACACTAAAAAACGAACTGTAAAAGAAATCTTGACTGTTTAAAATTTTAAGTCCTATGCAAAGAAATTTTGCACACGGTAAAAAAATAAAGTTCCATCTTAAAACCTCATCTAAAATAAATACATTGATACTGCCAAGGGCTTTAATAAATCATAACAGCAAAATATACTATTGCGTTTTTACAATTGCTTAAATCGTTTGTTTTGATGAGGTTTTTAAATGAAGCTGAACCAATCAAAGTTTTATCTTGAGTAACTAAATTAATATATTAAAACCTCATCTAAAATAAATACATTGATACTGCCAAGGGCTTTAATAAATCATAACAACAAAATATACTATTGCTTTTTTACAATTGCTTAAATCCTTTGTTTTAGATGAGGTAAAAACATTTACAAATTAAAATATCATTACAGTAAATTACCATAATTAACACAAACAAAGGGCGGACACGCTAAAAATGATAATTAAAATTAACATTGAATTACGCTAAATGATGATTAAAGCATTTTAAAGCCCTGTATTTGTGTTTTGATATTCTTTATTTTCTAATTTAATAAGAGGGCTAAGAGTAGCCAAAAAAGCAATAAAAACAGGTAAAACACTACTCTTTGTTTTCAATATCTTTTATACTTTCTAATAAATCAAATTGATAGTTTTTTTCACTAATCAGCATCTTCTTAACTTTGGCAACCTTAGAATGTGAAACACCTGTTTTTATAGCTATTTTACGCAATGAAATACTAGGGTTCTTACTTATTGCATTTGCTATCGTTTTATTTTTCTTTAAAAATTCCGATGATGGTGTTTTAGTTCCTTTTTGTCTGCCTTTGTAATTGCTTTTTGAGTTTTCAATACTTGACGCAATAAACACATTTACACCCTTATTAGTTAAATCCGAAATTGTTTGTATTACTTCCGTAGGTGTTCGCCCTATTTCAGAAACAGAATTAAATATTTTTGTTTTCATTTTCTTACAAAGTGTATTTTTTTAGAGTCCTAAATATTTACATTTTTACTACTAAAAAGATTAGGCGTTTCTTTTTTTACGGACAAATTACTTTCTAACTTTTTTAATTCTCTTTTTGCGGGTGTTCCTAAATACGTGTGAAACGTTCTATAAGAAATTAAAAATTCGGGTTGTATAAACTTCCAATAAAGTTCCTTGTAAGTTATATCTTCATTTTCGTATTGTTTCTGTAATACAATTGTTTGAACTCTTATTATTTTACGATATAGATTTTTCTGATTATATGCCATTTCTTGTATTTATTTCAGATAATAATTTTCTTGCACGGTAACTTCTTAATATAATTGGCGGGGCGTTTTTTCGGTATTCCGTTACTAAAACTTTTTGTACTGACTTAATCCAATCTTTAGACGTTTTTATTTCTGATTGTTTTAGGGTATCAGTATAAATGCCTGAATCTGTTTTATAACTAATCATTAGCCAAAACTTATTTTTAGGGGTCAACTTTAGTAATCTTATTAAATCCTGTTTTTCTTGTACTATTCTTTTTCTGTTTTTCATAGTTCTAATAATTCCGTTAGATATATTATTACATTTCTTATCGCAGTATTTCGCATTTACTCTTTTATGTGAAATATCATTTTCACAACTTTTACAAATACGTTTTTTATTCGCTTTTTTTGGTTGGTATTTTTGGTGGTTTTTAGGTAAAATATTTAGGTTCGTTTTTTGGGGGTTTTGGGGTACGAAATAACCGTTTACATATTCGGTTAATTCGTCCCCTTTTTGGTGCTGTTTTATTTCTTTACAAACACGGTTAATTTGTCCCCTTTTTGGTGCTGTTAGTTCCTTACATTTTTCATCTATTAAAGAACCTATATCTTTATAAGAACTAGAACCGTACTTACTTAATATATCTTTAAACCTAATACGTTGCTTATACCTTTCTTTATTTGTGTAATCCTGCCAATTTCTAGGAGTTGCCCAATACAATACCTTTTTTTGTTGGTGGTTTGTTAAAGCCCTATAATTGATTTTTTTATCATAATAAATAATATCATTCCAACAAGAATGCAAGTCATCGGCTAATCGTTGCATTTTGGTTAAATCCGTTAAATCGGCTAAAGTTTCTATATCGAATTGCTTTTTTAAATAAATATTCTTTAATGCCTTTTTTTCAAAACGTAGAAGATTATCAGAAACACCGTCGGCTTTACCTTTGTTGTATATTTTTAGGCTACTTTGTTGCGGTTGGTCTATTTTTTGCCCATCTCTTTTTCGTTTTATTTCAAAAAATCTAAAGGCATAACCTTTGTACGCTACAACACTATCAACAACTTCTTTTGCGGGAATAAGTGTATAAATATTAACACCGTATTCAAGATTTTGAATTATAGAGGTTAATAATACTATTGAAAACTTAAAAGAAAGTTCTTGTAAAACATCTTGTAAATCATAAAATGTAAAATCATTACGATTATGTATTCCCTTATTAAAATACTTATGTAGCGACCCTTGAAACGTGCCGTATCTTATTCCGTCTGTATCTTTATCAAAATAAATCTTAAATATTAGCCCTTGAAATTCAGCTATACAAGAAAGCCCAACCCTTTCGCTAGTTTCCTCATCTTTATTTGATGAAAATCTAAGCAAAGGATTTTTAGCCCAACTTATAGCCGTATCTTTTGATACTAATATTTTTACACCATCAATCAATTAACTATCTTTTTGCTTGTTTAAATCTTCAACTTCAAAAGTTAGCTCTACTTTTTCGGGAGTATCTTCGGGATCTAAAAACGAATACTTTAAAACTATTTTAGCACCGTAATTTTTAGTTATTAAATCTTTCGGGAACTCTAAACCTCTAAACAAAAGCAATCTTTTAAAATCGGTAATTACTGCCGTTAATGGGTTGTTTTCGCATATCAATACATACGGTTTATTATATTCGTTATATATTCCGTCCGTGGTTATCTTGTACATTTTATAGAAGTGTTTTTTATAGCATATAATAAGCTGACTGCTATTTCATTGTTTAGCTGAATTATTTTCAATGTTTCAGTATAATTATTAACACCTATCAAACATAATTTACAGGCATTACGGACGTTAGAAACACACAAATAAGCCCCTAATAAATTAGGGTGCGGAATTACTGAACTGCCTTTTTTACAAGGTTTCTTATAAGAACCTAAAGCGTTAATTATTTGCTGTACAATGGCGTTTTTAAGTTCCTTTTTATGGCAATTAAATGTTGCCGTTTCATCCATTACGGACTGAATAACCTGTATATTATTTTGTATCATTTTGACTTTTTTAAACATTCTAAAACATCGCTTTTTCTGTAAAATACTTTTGTCCCTACTCTATAAGTTTTTAAAATTCCTTTCTTATTCCAATTAAACAAAGTCACTAGAGATACACTCAAAAAGTCGGCTGTTTGTTGGCGTGTCCAAAATTCAGGCGTTTGCTCCGTTGGGGTGGTTTCTTCATTGGTTAATAATTCCTTTACTGATTTAGCTAATTGGCTTACTAAATCTGCTGATGTAATACCCTCTAAAATGATTTTTTTTGATGCACTCATAATTATATTATTGTTAGTTTTTATTAGATTTAATTAAGAATATTGTAATTATTAACAAGCCGTTTTTATTGGCTTTTAATTAAAGTTACACTTCAAATCGGTATAAAGCAAGTATTTGCAAGGGCTTCGGGCGGATTTAAAACGAAAAGTACATTTTTTGAGAAAAAAAAGAGGGGTGTTTTTTATAACTCGCTTATAATTAGGTTTTTAGGGTTGTTTTTAATGTTATTACACTCATCTTATAAGGCTTATAAGTGCATTTTTAACCGTTTAAAATGTTGCTTCACTTACTTTATAAGACTGAAAAAGTGCCAAAATTAGCAACCTAACTAAATGTTAAATTTTCGTTAAATGTTTAGCGTTTTTAATGGTTTTAAAGGATTTAAGGAATTAACACCAACTAATCAGATAAATAAATATCAATTCAAATAACAATAATAAAACAAGCATTTAATTAAGAATATCATAATTTAAAATATACCGTTTTAAATGCTTTTTAACTTTCAATTTGATGAGGTTCAGATTTGTTTTAATGCAATAATTTTACTTTATCTATTTTGATAAAAATCTAACCAATGCCACCCCATACAATAGCTAAAAACAATTTTATTAAATACTGATATTCTCTTTTTAACCTGTACGGTATCTAGGTTTTTACTGATAATATTTACTTTTTCTATTTTGATAATCTTTTTCATAATTACAGGCTTTTAACATTTTTAAAATCTTCTTTGTTGTAGCTTTTTTTTATCAATAAACCATCTAAGAACTGAAACGGTATTTTATCAACTAATTGCTTAGTAATTAAAGCCACATTCTGAATATCATTCGCACCTAAACCGTTTTCGGTTTCGCAATTTGTAGAAGATATAGCGTTTAACAAACTGCCTATATTATGCCCTAAATTTTCATAATGCCAAAACTCTAAGTTTATACTTATATGATTGCCGTCATTAGTCGGCTTTGCTGTAAAGCCCTCTAAAAGCTCACTATCTTCACGCTTTAATAGTTTGGTGTTTACTTCGGTAATTGTTGGGGTTTTTGCTGATGTACTCATAATTATAATTTTTGTCCTGTTAAAAATCGGTTTGCTAAAATTTCTAATTCCGTGCCTGTATGCAATGTTATTATTTTGCTTTTTTCAAGTTCTTTTATAAAATCGGCTAAATTCTCAATCATTTCTTTTTGTGTGTACATAGTATTATTATATAAAATCTAATTAATATCTATATTTATATGATGCAAATCTAATTACTAATTAGATAATAACCTAATTATTTATATTTTATTGATGGTAATACAAGTATTGATTGTATTTTAATATCTTTGTAAAAAATAAATTATGCAAATTTTAAGATTAAAAGAGTTGTTAAAAGAAAAAAGTGTATCGGGGAAAACTCTATCAGATATGGTAAATGTATCAGAAAATACAATCAGCTTTATTGTTACAGGAAAAACACAACCACGGTTTGAACTATTGTTAAAAATTGCCGATGTATTGGATGTAGATATAAAAGAGTTGTTTGTTTCTACAAAAGATGGTAGCAGTAAAATACAGGTTATTATTAACGATAAATTAAAAACCTTTGCCACTATTGAAGATTTTAAAATCTTTGCAAATTCAATTTAAGAACTATTTAAAAGCTATTTAAAAAGCCTTGCACAACTTGTGCGGGGCTTTTTTATTGGTTAAAAGATTTATATCAAATGAATAACTAAAAAACCTCATCTAAAATAAATACATTAATACTGCCAAGGGCTTTAATAAACAACAATAACAAAAAGGGGACGAATTAACCGTTTACATATTCGGTTAATTCGTCCCCTTTAACTAAATTAATTTTTTGAAGTAGATGTTTTCAATATTTTATCCGTGGGCAACAAATGAAGCTGAAGCAATCAAAGTTTTATCTTGAGTAGCTAAATGAATTTTCTGAAGTAGATGTTTTCAATGTTTTATCCGTGGGCAACAAATGAAGCTGAAGCAATCAAAGTTTTATCTTGAGTAGCTAAATGAATTTTCTGAAGTAGATGTTTTCAATGTTTTATCCGTGGGCAACAAATGAAGCTGAAGCAATCAAAGTTTTATCTTGAGTAACTAAATGAATATCTTAAAACCTCATCTAAAATAAATACATTAATACTGCCAAGGGCTTTAATAAACAACAATAACAAAATATACTATTGCTTTTTTACAATTGCTTAAATCGTTTGTTTTAGATGAGGTTTTAAAGTGTCCGTAAAAATACCCTGGACAAAGTTTTATCTTGAGTAATAAAATGAATTTTCTGAAGTAGATGTTTTCAATATTTTATCCGTGGGCAACAAATGAAGCTGAAGCAATCAAAGTTTTATCTTGAGTAGCTAAATTAATTTTCTGAAGTAGATGTTTTCAATGTTTTATCTTGAGTAATAAAATGAATTTTCTGAAGTAGATGTTTTCAATGTTTTATCCGTGGGCAACAAATGAAGCTGAAGCAATCAAAGTTTTATCTTGAGTAGCTAAATGAATTTTCTGAAGTAGATGTTTTCAATGTTTTATCCGTGGGCAACAAATGAAGCTGAAGCAATCAAAGTTTTATCTTGAGTAGCTAAATGAATATCTTAAAACCTCATCTAAAATAAATACATTCATACTGCCAAGGGCTTTAATAAACAACAATAACAAAATATACTATTGCTTTTTTACAATTGCTTAAATCGTTTGTTTTGATGAGGTTTTTAAATGAACTCTCGGAAGTAGATATTTATGTAATATATAAAAACCTAAAATGCTTGTAATATATTTTAACCATAATTGTAACTATTTAGCCAATCTTAGCGGGGCTTTTGTTGGATTTTCTTTTTCTTGCTGATTGTATAATTTCTGTAAATTATCAGCGTGTCTTGTTGATGTAACTTTTATATATTTTAAAAACTCTTTTTCTGTTTTATGCCCTGTTATGCCCATTATTGTACTATTGTCAATTTTACCGTATAAGTTAGTAGCAAATGAACGCCTGCAAGTATGCGAGGTTATTAATTCACACTTTGGAAAATTACCAAATTCTTTACGCTTTGTTTTTGGGTTTTGTTTCCCACCCTCTACAATTTGAGTAATACCAACCTTTAAACATATTTCTTTTATATAATCGTTAAAACGTTGGTCTGATATTGCTTTCGGAAATTCTCCATTATTTCGGGCTAAAATATATTTAACTTGCTGATGTAATGGTACTACAACTGTCGCCCCTGTTTTTTGGGTTTTAATGGTAATCATATCGTTAGCAATATCTTTTTTATTTAATCGCATAATATCAGAAACACGCAAACCTGTACGTGTGCCGATAATTAACAAGTTACGAGCGTTTAGCAGTCTTAAATTATCATTAAAATTAAACTCAAATATTTTATTAATTTCTGTATTTGTCAAATAAACATCCTTAGTTTCGTTTGTCATTCCTTTAAAATCTGACAAATCAATATTACAAAAGCCCCTTTTATTGGCATCATTCAGCCACATTTTAAGCCCTCTTATTTTCGTTCCTGTTGTATTTTGTGTATAACCTTTTTTATTAATACAGAAACTTACAAACTCCTTATAAAAGTTGTAATTTATTTCTTTTAATTGGATATTTCTTTTTAAATGTTTTTCAAAAGAAATCAATGTATTTAAAATACTTTTATTTTTTCGCTTAGTTCCGTCAGTAATTGGTTTACCTGTTTGCTTGTTTAGGGTTTCAGTAGCTATGTAGTAGTTAATCCAATCAATTAAGAATTTTTTATACTTGTCGCCATCTTCTACACGATTAAAAAACTTATCTACATTATTTTTTAACCAACCTTTATAAAAATGATTGTCATTTGCTACTGTATAATTATAAGAATCTGTTAAGTACTCGCTTAGTACCGATAATTTTTTATTTATATCGGTACGGTTCTTAATGGTACTTTTATTTTTAAGTTTTTGGTATGTATTAGAAAAATCGCCTTTATTTATTTTAAAACCTGTAGAAGTACTCTCATCTAATTTTTTACTAATCCAAACACGGACGTATATTTTCTGATTTTGGTAATTTTCACGAACAAAAAATTTAACTTTCATAACAAACATTTTTACAGGGGCTAAATTAGTGTTATTCCGAAATAATCCCGAAAAAAATTTAACTTATTGTAATTTATGTTAATCTAACTTAATGCTTTTTTGGTTTGGAATTAACTATAAGTAGTTAATTTTACTAGGTTTGTAGTGTTTTTAGTTCAATTGCTGATTATTACAAATTAAGCGGGTTCTGTTCTCTTCGCAGTCACAAAAATAAAATGCAATAATCTTATTTACAGATTATTGCATTTTTTGTTTATTGAAATAAAATAAAAAAATTAAAGCTCTAATATTTTTATTTGATTTCGATGTAATTTAATTTTTGATTCTCTTTCTAGCGCTTTTAAAAGTCGAGAAATTACAACTCTTGAGGTGTGTAAATCGTTGGCAACTTGTAGGTGAGTAACATTTAAAACATCATTTCCAATAACCATTGCTTTATCTTTTAAGTATTTTAATAAACGGTCGTTCATGTTTAAAAAAGCGATAGAATCGACTGCTTCAATAAATTCATTAAGCCTTGATTGATAGCTTTGTAAAATATATTCTTGCCAGCTTTTATATTTAGTAAACCATTCCGACATTTTAGTTTTCGGAATCATTAACACCGTAACATCGGTTTCGGTAACGGCTTTAATTTTACTTTTGGTTTCGCTGATACAACAGGAAAGTGTCATAGCACAGGTATCGCCTTTTTCAATGTAGTACAACACCAATTCATCGCCGTTTTTGTCTTCTCTTAAAACTTTAATTGCACCGCTAAGAATTAACGGAATAGAAAAGATAGCGCTATCGGCATCAATGATTACCGTATTTTCTTTAAACTCTTTATATACCGCTACGCTAGCTATTTGTTCAAGCAAAGCATCTTCAAATAAATAGCCGTAATGTTGTTGTAGTTTTTCTATCAATTTTAATGATTTTTTAGCCGATAATTTACAAAAAAATAAAAGAATAATAGCTGATTTTAGTTTGCTTTTAAATTGATTTAATTGCTGAAATTTATACTGATAAATAAATAATAAGCAATACTTAAAAAATAAAATACGATGAATAAAAACACAAAAGTTTCAGAAATAATGACTAAAAATGTACTTACTTTAAGTACTTCGGATGATTTAATGACAGCAGAAAAGTTGTTTAAAAAAGAAAAAATACGACATATTCCTGTTGTTGCCGATTCAAAAATAAAAGGAATGTTAAGTTATACCGATTTATTAAGAATCAGTTTTGCTGATGCTGTTTATGATGATCAAGAGCAGGTAGATGCTGTGGTTTATAATATGTTTACCATTGAACAGGTAATGGCAAAAAATTTAGTGACCGTTACTGCGTGTTGTACTATAAAAGAAGTGGCTGAAATTTTAGCAAAAAAAGAATTTCACGCGTTGCCTGTTGTTGAGAACAATGAATTGGTAGGAATTGTTACGAGTACCGATTTAATTAATTATCTACTAGCACAGTTTTAAAAAAGGGATGTTTTTAAATTTCAAAAAATAAAATTTTTAAAGCCTGTTTAAAAATTAAATAGACTGTCAGTTCGAGTGATTTTTTTCTTTCAAATTCTTTTTAGTGATTAAAATCACTCGAATTGACAATAATCATCAAAAAAAGCTAAAAAAATACGGCAAATCAGGATGCGAAACTCAAATAAATTTAGCTTGACCGATTCGATTTCTTATTTTTTGTTACAAAACTTTTTTAAATGAAGTTTAAACAGGTTTTTAATTAATCAAATTCTTTAAATTTTCAATAGTTTCTGTAGGGTTTTCACTTTTAAAAACATAGCTACCCGCCACTAAAACATCGGCACCAGCTTCAATAAGTTGATTGGCATTTTTATCGGTTACACCACCGTCAATTTCTATTTTACATTCAGAATTTGAAAATTCAATTAAATGTTTTAATTGACTTACTTTTTTATAAGTATTCTCAATAAATGATTGTCCTCCAAAACCAGGATTTACACTCATTATACAAACCATATCTAAATCTTGAATAACATCTTCTAAAACAGAAATAGGTGTGTGTGGATTTAATGCAACACCAGCTTTCATACCAGCTGCTTTTATTGCCTGAATAGTTCTGTGTAAATGAGTACAAGCTTCATAATGTACAGTTAAAATATTTGCTCCTAAATCGGCAAAAGTTTGAATGTATTGATCAGGATTAACAATCATTAAATGTACATCGATTGTTTTTTTTGCGTGTTTTGCTATTGCTTTTAAAACAGGCATTCCAAAAGATATATTTGGAACAAATACACCATCCATAATATCAATATGAAACCAATCAGCTTCACTATTATTTACCATTTCGATGTCTCTTTGTAAGTTAGCAAAATCTGCTGCTAAAACTGAAGGTGCAATTAAATTACTCATTGGTTTATTGTTGTGTTGTTATTTTAGTGCAAAGATAATTAATTAGTCTTAAAAATGTTATTACTGATTTTAAAAATGGTGTTAATCAATAAGTTGTTTTGTTAAGATGTTTAGCCCTGATTGCAGCGGCATCCTTTTTTGAAGGATGAAAAAAAGATACAGCGCAAAGCAGGAATTAGCTCCAAAAAAAACTCCCAAAAATGAATTTGAGAGTTTTAGTATTTTATCTAAAAAAACTGAGATTGTTATCCTAAGTAAGTCATTAAAATTTTACTACGAGAAGTGTGTTTTAATCTGCGGATTGCTTTTTCTTTAATCTGACGAACACGCTCACGAGTTAAATCGAAAGTTTCTCCAATTTCTTCAAGAGTCATTGGTTGGTGTTCTCCTAATCCGAAGTATAATTTTACAACATCAGCCTCACGAGGAGTTAAGGTTTCTAAAGCACGGTTAATTTCAATACGTAACGATTCGTGTAATAAAGTTCTGTCAGGATTTGGTGATTCACCTGAATTTAATACATCGTATAAATTAGAATCTTCACCCTCAATTAAAGGAGCATCCATTGATACGTGACGACCAGAATTTTTCATTGATTCTTTTACGTCATTCACGGTCATGTCTAACTTTTTGGCAATTTCTTCAGGACTTGGAGGTCTTTCGTTTTCTTGCTCTAAAAAGGCGTACATTTTGTTAATTTTATTGATAGAACCAATTTTATTTAACGGTAAACGTACAATACGAGATTGTTCTGCTAATGCTTGTAATATTGATTGACGAATCCACCATACAGCGTATGAAATAAATTTAAAACCACGAGTTTCATCAAAACGTTTTGCCGCTTTAATTAATCCTAAATTACCTTCGTTAATTAAATCGGGTAAAGTTAATCCTTGGTTTTGGTATTGTTTTGCTACAGAAACAACGAAACGTAAGTTTGCTTTAGTTAATTTTTCTAAGGCTCTTTGGTCACCAGCTTTAATTCTTTGTGCTAATTCTACTTCTTCATCAGCAGTAATTAAATCTACTTTTCCTATTTCTTGTAAATATTTATCTAAGGAAGCAGTTTCTCTATTGGTAACCTGTTTGGTAATTTTAAGTTGTCTCATCTAATTTAAGGGGTATTATTGATTCATCAATCGCTCTACACTATATTATACGTAGGATGCCCTGATAATGTTACAAAAAAGTAATTATTTTTTTTAAAAGATAGTTTGCTACCTTTCATCTACATAAAAGGTTGTTTTGTCTTGTCTAAAAATTTAAAAGAGGATTATTTCTTTAATTTACAGTATAAATACAGTCATTATGAACGCAATAGCTACAAAAATTACAGATGAAGAGTTAGTTTACCAAATTGTTCGTACTAATAATACGGCTTTATTCGGTGTATTATACAATCGATTTTCAAGAATGATTTTTTATAAATGTTATGGGTTTTCTAAAAATAAACAGGAAGCGGAAGATTTAATGCACGATGTTTTTATCAGATTATTTATTAAATTAAAAACATTTAAAGGAACATCTAAATTTTCGGTGTGGTTGTATTCTTTTACATATAATTTTTGTGTAAATTATGTACAGCGAAATAACTATAAAAAGAATGAAAAAATTACTGTTTTAACAGATGAAATTAAAGACCAAAATATTAAAGATGAAAAAGAAGGTGCTTTATTTTTAGAGTTAAAATCAATTCGATTGGCAAAAGCATTTCGTATGATTGCGGCTTCTGAAAAGATGATTTTGCTAATGAAATATCAAGATGATATGAGTATTAAAGAAATATCAAATACATTAAATATAGGAAATAGTGCTGTGAAAATGCGTTTAAAACGTGCTAAAGATAAAATTTCAGAAATTTATAAAGACCTGTAATTGTTTGTTTTAATACTATCTTTTTATGCTGATTAGCGTCTGTTCTTATAGCGTTAAAATTAATCGATATTTTTTGTTATTTAAAAGCCAATATCATTTAAAGAATTATTAAATTAGCTCTTTGATAAAAGAATGAAAGTGACCTTTTAAAATAAAAGTGTCTTACTAATTGTAAGTCGAACTATACATTAATAACTAAACTTAGCTGTTGAAAAGTATTGATATTACAAAACTAAGCGATGAAGAGCTGGTTAGTAAAATAGTAGAAAAAAATGATAGTCATTTATTCGCTGTTTTATATGACCGTTATGCGGGTGTGGTGTATAATAAATGTTATGGTTTTTCTAAAAATAAAGAAGAAGCACAAGATTTAACACATGATGTATTTATTCGTTTGTTTGTAAAATTAAGAACTTTTAAAGGAAGGTCAAAATTTTCTACTTGGCTGTATTCTTTTACTTATAATTTCTGTGTAAACTATGTGCAAAGAAATAAAGAGAAGAAAAAAGAAAAAGTTACCGTTGTTACTGATCAAATAAAGGAAGATAGTAATGAAGATGAAATTGACGATGCTGAATTATTTGAACTAAAGGCTGATAAACTAGCAAAAGTACTTGAAATGATACCTGCTCCTGAAAAAATGATTTTATTAATGAAATATCAAGATGATATGAGCATTAAAGAAATTTCAGAGGCATTGAGTTTGGGTGATAGTGCTGTAAAAATGCGTTTAAAAAGAGCCAAAGAAAAAGTTATAAGAGTATATAACACACTGTGATAATTATGGAAAATCCATTTAAGAAAATATTACATAACGAAGAATTGCCTGAGGTACTTAAAAGCAAAGTACTTAAAGATGTGGCAATGATAAAGCTGTCTATAGATATAGCCGATTTATTTGTGGTAAAATACCCAAGTACAATTGCTGATTTATTAGGGGGTGGTGTGTCTAAAAAAGAACCGAAAAATTAATAAATAACACTAAGAATAAAATTAAATAATAACAGCATCATGAATGTATTAAATATTGATATTTTAGAACCTTTTAAAGATGTTTTTAAAAATATTATTGATTCGTTACCAACTGTACTTGGGTTTATTGGCTTTGTAATTTTAGCTTGGTTAATTATTAAAGTTTTCCTGTATATTGTAAGAAAAGGATTGTCTAAAACAAAAATTGATGAATGGTCTAAAAAACTAAGTAAAACAGAAATTTTTGGTAATTCAACCATCAATATTGTATTAACCACTGTAATACTTACTGTGTTAAAATGGTTTTTAATACTAACATTTGTTATGGCAGGTTCAACTATTTTTGGGCTTGAATCTGTATCAGAAGGTATCAAAAGTTTTTTTGCTTATTTACCTAAATTATTAACAGCACTCGGAATTTTTGTAGCGGGTGTTTATTTAGGAACTGTTGTTAAAAAAGCAACCCAAACCATGTTTAAATCTTTAGAAATTTCTGGAGGTAATTTGGTTGGAAACATTGCTTTTTATTTAATCGTAGTTTTTTTATCGATAACAGCATTAGATCAGGCAGGGGTTGACACCTCAGTAATAAAAAGTAATTTAACACTTTTAATCGGTTCTGTTCTTTTAGCATTTACTTTAGCCTTTGGTTTAGGGGCTAAAGAAGTTGTAGTTCGATTGCTTTATGGCTATTATTCTAGGAAAAATGTGGGTATTGGAAAAAAAGTAACTATTGGCGATGTTAAAGGTGTTGTAACCGCAATTGATAATATTTGTTTAACTGTTACAACAACTCAAGGGAACGTGGTTTTTCCAATTAAAGAAGTGGTAGATAGTAAAATAGTTGTTGAAAATGAGTAGTTTATAACTTTTTGTTTTATATTTGCTTTCTGACTTATTAAAAGAAAATAAATGATAGATTTCGGGGGACTTCTATCTTATAGATAAAGACATTTATTGTTCTTTATCATAATGACCATCGATAAGATGGTCATTTTTTTTGTTATTATATGTGACTTATAAGATAAATAAGTGTCTTATAAGTGTAGGGTAGATTTCGGGGGACTTCTATCTTTATAAAAAAGCCACTGTTTTATGAACAGTGGCTTTTTAATTATTCAAACGATAGGTGTAAAAATACACCTCGTGTACCTAGGTAATCAAGGGGGTCTGTCCATTGACTAGGTGAATTGTTATCAGGTATGAGTTCGTTATTAATAGCGAAAACACCTCTAATAGAAGGTGATAATTTAAAGTAACTTAAATAGAGGTCAATACCAATACCTATTTCGTACAGTACATTACTTGTGGTGGTTCTGAACTCACCAACAGCATTGTCATCACCATTTTTTTCATTACTAGAAAAATTATAATCATATGATATTCCTCCTAGTACATAAGGGCGTATATTATTAAGCCTATTAGTACTCATTTTTAGTAGTAAAGACAAGTGTAAATAGGTAGCGCTAACTTCTCTGGTATGTACATTTTCTGTTCCAGGAATGTGCTTAAAAAACAAGGTCTTTGTGTTTGACATTAACCCTGGTTCAAATCGTAAGTTTAAATTATTATGTAATTTTAAATCAGCAATTAAACCAACGTTAAACCCTAGCGAACTTGATACCTCAACTTCAGCATTGTTAAAAGCACTAGGCTTGTAACTTACTTTATAGCCGTTATTGTTTAGCCCTAAGTAAAAACCATAATGAAAAATATGTTCATCAAAACTAGGAAGATTTAATATTTTTTCACGTTGCGCTTGAAGGCAAAGGGTAAAAAATCCGAAAAATGCGAAAAGTAAAATTTTTTTTAACATATTATTTAAAAGCGGTGTAAATTGATGCAACTCCAAAAGTTACAGGTACATTATTTACATTGTTAAACCCGTTTTTCTGTAAAATATTGTTAAAAGCTTCACCAAAAGGAAAAGAATTTGCGCTTTCTGATAAATAAGAGTACGCTACTTTATCTTTTGAAAATAGTTTACCAATAATAGGTAGTAAAACATTGGTATGAAACTGATACCCTTGTTTAAACGGAAACTTAGTAGGATTTGAAGTTTCTAAGATAACTAATTTTCCGCCAGTTTTTAAAACACGGCGTATTTCAGTTAATCCTTTGTCTAGATGTTCAAAATTTCGAACTCCAAAAGAAACCGTTATTGCATCAAAAGTATCATTATCAAAAGGCATTTTTTCACTATCGCCAACAATCATTTCTATTTTATCGGTTAAGTTAGCTTTGGCAATTTTTTGTTTACCAACGGCTAACATTCCCGCAGAAATATCTAAACCTACAATTCTATCAGGGTTTAAACCCGCCATCATTAAGGCTAAATCACCAGTACCAGTAGCGATATCTAAAATTTGTTTCGGATTATTTTCACCGACTAATTTTACTACTTTTTTTCGCCAGCTAACATCAATTCCTAAAGAGATAACACGGTTTAAGCCGTCGTAATCTTCAGAAATATTGTCAAACATTTTGGCTACTTGTTCTTTTTTTCCTAAGTCAGAATCTTTGTATGGTTTGATTGTTTTAGACATCTTTTTTATAAATTATCCGTTAATAGCAACTACTTGATTAATTTTATTAGGCAACATATCTTTAAGCATGGTTTCAATACCGTTTTTTAAAGTTACCGTTGATGAAGGGCAACCGCTACAAGCACCCTGTAATATTACACTAACTATTTTAGTGTCTTTATTGTACGATTGAAAGGCGATATTTCCACCATCAGAAGCTACGGCTGGTTTAATGTATTCATCTAAAATAGCAACAATTTCAGCTTCGGTAGCTGTTAAATCTTCCTTCGGAATTTCAACATTTTCTTTGGTTTGTTGCTTTGGAAGTTCTTTAATAATTGTTTTTCCTTCTTGAATATAAGTTCTAATAAAAGAGCGAATTTCTTGATGTACTTCATTCCATTCAATCATGTCATATTTTGTAATAGACACGTAATTTTCAGAAATAAAAATTTCTTTTACAAACGAAAAACCAAATAATTCTTGCGCTAAAGGCGATGATTTACTAGCTTCTTCAATGTTTTTAAATTCAACATCTGTTTGAGTAAGTGCTTTGTTAGATCCGAATTTCATAACCGAAGGATTCGGAGTAACTTCAGCATATACTTCAACAGCATCTTTTTTAGTACTTACTTCTTCTACTAATTTATTACCCTCTTTTAAATAGTTTTCAATTTGTTCACGTAATTCTTCTTCTACGTCTTCCCACTGCACAATGTCATAACGCTGAACTGCGATGAAATTTGCGGTAATTAAAATCTTCTTTACAAAAGGAAGGTAAAAAAGTTGTTGTGCTAAAGGAGAGTTTTTAGCTTCGTCTATATTATTAAACTCATAACTACCACCGTTTACTAAAATTGTACTACTTGTAAATTTTAAAATAGTTTCGTTATTTGTTTCTTGTATGCTTATTTTTATCGTGCTCATAAGTTGTAAAATGAAGTGCAAAATTACGGTAAAAAACTGAGATATATGTATATAAAAAACCCTGCAAAAGCAGGATTTGAATATAAGTTGTTACGACTATCTTTATAAATTAAAGGTTAGCGTTGCCGAAATTTTAGAAGTTTTGTTATCTGTAGTTAAATCGCCAGTGTTATAGATGGTGTAAAATTGCTTTATTTGCTGTTTAGAATACGCTAAATCTATTTTTGTGTTTCCAAAATTATAGCCTAAACCTGTTGAAAAACCGCTTAAATTATCTTTATTTGTATTACCACCTAAAATAAGGTTTGGATTTTTTTCATAACGATAACCACCACGAACACTTATGTTGTCAAAACGCCATTCTGTACCAATATTTAAAGCATGTGTATTTCGATAATTATTGGTGAAGTTGGCATTTTCTACAGAAAAATTACCATCACTAAGTTTGATGTTTTTGTAATTTTTATAGGTATAATCAATACTAATTAATCCTTTTTTACCAAAAACGTACGCACCACTAGCGGTAATTCTGCTAGGAGTTTTAAAGCGGTAAACATTTTCTTGAAAAGGATTATCGCTTTCTAAACGCTCTCCATTATTAATATTTGGTGTTGTTAAATCAAAATATCCTTTGTAATTTTGATACACAAAATCATCTTCATCGTAAGGTACTAAATTACTGTTTTCATAAACTTCATGATACCAAGTAGGTGTTTCAAAAGCCAATCCTAAACGTAAATTTTGATTAAACTTATAAATAAACCCAAGATTTAAGGAAAACCCATTCGAATCAAAAGAACTATCTTGAACATTAAACGCATCTAAGGTGTTTCCGTGGGTATCGTTATTAAACTCATTGATTTTAATAAGTTGGGTAAAATTAATTTTATGGAAATTTAAGGTAGCTCCAACGGATAATTTATTCAAATGAACAGCAGAAAATCCGAAGCTGTAAACGCTACTTTTTCCAGTAGTTTCGTTTTCAATAAACTGTTCCTGCGGATAGTCAAAAATGATGGAAGGATCGGTAAGATGCTCTGTAAAATACGCATCGCCACTATTTCCTTGTGCATTATAGGTACTGTTAAAATCTTTTTTTATTCGATAATTAACACTTAGCGCAAACCGATTCCAATTAGAATTATAAGCGCTATCAAAAGCTAAAATTGCGCCAGCTTGACTCAGGTTAAATTCGGTGTTTTCAGTATTGGCTTTATTGCCATAATACATAGAAGAGTAGGTGGTATTTCGATTACTTAACGTTGCCGATACAACACTTTTTCGGCTAACAACAGCACCTGCAGGGTTAATTCCTATGGCAGAAACATCGCCACCTAACGCACCAAAAGCGCCACTCATTGCTTCAAAACGAGCCGTTCCGTTGGTATCATCTCCTGAAAACAAAGTTCCTAATTCATTGTAATTTAATGATTGTGAAAAACCAGTATATGTACTAGCGATAAGTATCGCAAAAGTTAAAATTCGTTTCATTTTTTGTTAATTAGTTTAAAAACCTACCTAGAAAGTTACTTCAATTAGCGCCTGTTATTAGTTGATCTTCTGCTATTAGACGACCTATTAGTATTGTTATTACTACTTCTTGAATACGTTGAATTACTACGAGAGTTTCTTGATGTTGTTGGTCTGTTATAACTTTTAGTGTTGCTATTACTGTTTCTTCTTGAATACGTTGAATTGCTGCGAGAGTTTTTAGTTGTTCGAGTACTTCTTGTATTGCGGTTTATTTTATTGGCATTTCTAGAAGGTGTGTATTTTCTAGTAGAATTACCACGAGTTGTTCGTGTATTTCTAGTATTTCGGGTGTTTCTTGTATTCGTAGTATTTCTAGTGTTTTTAGAACTTCTTATATTTCTGTATGAACGATTGTTTCTACTAGCATTTGTATTTCTTCTATAGCTTTTTGTATTTCTTCTTGAAGTAGTTGCAATTCTTCTATATTTTGATGCTGCTCTGTAACTTCTATAAGGGTTCGAACCGTTGTGACGGCTGTAATAACGGTTATAGTTACTGTAAGAGTTGCGTCTGTAGTATGGGTAATAATAAGGGTTGTTGTAATAACTATTATAAGGGTTATTATAATAATTCATTCCGTAATAACCACGGTTATAAAACCCGTAATTATAAGAATTTCCGTAGGCATAATACCTTGAACGCCACCAAGGTCTGTTATTATAACCATAATAACCATCCCAATTATTATAGTAGCCCCATTGAGGTGCTGTATTTACATGAATTACAACATCGGTATTATTATTTTTGTTGTACCCCCAAGGTTCATTACTTGTATAGTTATTTTGAGTATCATCATTTCTAATATCCTGATCAGCATTAAAAGGTGCTTCTTCAGAGGCATATTGCTCAATATCAGTAAAAATATCGGTGTCATTTAAAACCCCTAAACGCTCCACTTCCTTGGTGAAATAGTTTTCTTTGGGAGCCTTATATTCTTTAGTTTTCGCAACAATAATAGTACGTTGTGGCTTTTGAATAGGTTTGTCATCGGCATAAATACCATCATCATTATTGGCAACGGTTTGCATTGTTCCGCATGAAACAATTGTAGCTGACATCAATAATAAAAGTAGGTAAAAAGCAAGCTTGGTGTGGCTATATTGGAACTTCATGGCTTAAAATTTAAGGTTATAAAAACTAATTGGGAAACTGGGGTACAAAATACGATTTCTTTGTTGGGCAAGTAGCCTTTTTAATGTAGTTTTGCATAGACAATTTACGCATAAAATATAACAATATTTATGCCAAACTTTTGATTATGAGCAAACATTTAACAAAAAGAGACGAAGATTATTCGAAATGGTATAACGAATTAGTGGTAAAAGCTGATTTAGCTGAAAACTCAGCCGTTAGAGGATGTATGGTTATAAAACCCTACGGATTTGCTATTTGGGAAAACATGCAAGCAGAATTAAATAGAATGTTTAAAGAAACAGGGCATGAAAATGCTTATTTCCCATTACTTGTACCCAAAAGTTTATTTGAAGCAGAAGAGAAAAATGCCGAAGGATTTGCGAAAGAATGTGCCGTTGTAACACATTATCGTTTAGAAAACGACCCAGAGAACAAAGGGAAATTAAGAGTAGATCCGAATGCAAAATTAGAAGAAGAATTAGTAATTCGCCCAACATCCGAAGCAATTATTTGGAACACCTATAAAGGATGGATTCAGTCATACCGTGACTTACCATTATTAATAAACCAATGGGCAAATGTAATGCGTTGGGAAATGCGTACTCGTTTATTTTTGCGTACCGCCGAATTTTTATGGCAAGAAGGGCACACCGCACACGCCACAAAAACCGAAGCAGTAGCTGAAGCAAAACAAATGCAAGAAGTATATGCAACCTTTGCGCAAGATTTTATGGCGATGCCTGTAATAAAAGGAGCAAAATCAGCAAGCGAACGTTTTGCAGGAGCCGAAGACACCTTAACCATTGAAGCATTAATGCAAGACGGTAAAGCCTTACAAGCGGGAACATCTCACTTTTTAGGGCAGAATTTTGCCAAAGCATTTGATGTAAAATATACATCAAAAGAAGGAAAGAAAGAATACGTTTGGGCAACTTCTTGGGGAGTTTCAACCCGTTTAATCGGTGGATTAATTATGACACATTCCGATGATGCAGGTTTAGTTTTACCTCCAAAATTAGCGCCTATCCAAGTGGTAATCGTTCCTATATATAAAGGAGACGACCAATTAGAAGCAATTTCTGAAAAAGTAAATGTAATTGTAAAAGAATTACGTAAAAAAGGCGTTTCAGTAAAGTTTGATACCAGAGACACCTACCGACCAGGTGCAAAATTTGCCGAATACGAATTAAAAGGAGTTCCTGTGCGAGTAGCCATGGGAAATCGTGATTTACAAAACGGAACCGTTGAGGTGGCTCGTCGTGATACTTTTGATAAACAAACCGTTGCTATTGATGGTGTTGTTGATTTTATCGCTAATTTATTAGAAGAAATTCAAGACAACTTATATCAAAGAGCGTTGAATTTCAGAGCAAACAATACGACCGAAGTAACCACTTTTGATGAGTTTAAAGACGTTATTGAAAACAAGGGAGGCTTTGTTTTAGCGCACTGGGACGGAACCGAAGAAACTGAAGAAAAAATTAAAGACCTTACCAAAGCAACTATTAGGTGTATTCCTAACGATGCCAAAGAAGAGGCAGGAACTTGTATTTTTACAGGAAATCCATCTACTAAAAAAGTGCTTTTCGCTAAGGCATATTAATATAAAAACACTTATTATTTAAAAATCCTGCTTCGGTAGGATTTTTTTTTGAAGCAATTTCCCGCTTTGCGCACTCGCTTTTTTTATTTTTTCGAAAAGAAAAATAAAAAAGAGCTCAAACAATTGCTTCAATCGGGGCTAGGCATTTGTGCTTGTTTTTAAAAATTGTACAAAAAGAATAGAACCTGAACCTTTATAACTTGTTTAAAAATTAAATAAAGACTAAATTCTCGTCATGCTGAATTTATTTCAGCATCGCATTAACAGGAGAACTATGGCAAATCAGGATGCGACTCCTTATTTTTCTGTGATATTTTTTAAAAAATGAAATTTAAACAAGCTTTCATCAATGTTAAGTCAATATAAATTTATAAAAACAGTCAATTTAATCAGAAATTTATTAGTGTTTTTAATACTCGGAGTAGGAGCAATGTTAGGGTAAAAGAGCTAAAAGTACTTTATGTATTGAAATTGATAAAAAATAATTCATTTTTTTATTTAATTTTAAAATATGTATATTTACTTGTTTGTTAGTCTTTTAAGTGTATTTTTTGATAGTATTTGAAATAATTCGCGTAATTTTTTTAAATAAAAATGACAAAAAGTTTTGCAGGATTGAAAAACAGTTGTATATTTGCACCCGCAATCAGATAAATTGTTTGTCACGGTCCGTTCGTCTAGGGGTTAGGACGCATGGTTTTCATCCATGTAACACGGGTTCGATTCCCGTACGGACTACAATTTAATTGACGTTTTATAAAGATTAGTAATTTTAATAAAACAAAAAATTAATAATAAAATTACCGTAAATGTAAAATAATACTTTATATTTGCACTCGCAATCAGAAAGATTGTTTTGGTCCGTTCGTCTAGGGGTTAGGACGCATGGTTTTCATCCATGTAACACGGGTTCGATTCCCGTACGGACTACAAAGTTTTTTATAAACCTTTAAGAATTTTAGCATAATGGCAAATCACAAGTCAGCAATAAAAAGAATCAGAAGTAATGACGCTAAGCGTTTAAGAAACAAGTATCAGCATAAAACAACACGTAATGCTGTTAGAAGATTAAAGGCATCTGAAGATAAAGCAGAAGCAACTGCAATGTTTTCTACTGTTGTATCTATGTTAGATAAATTAGCAAAGAACAACATTATTCACAAGAATAAAGCAGCAAACTTAAAATCAAAATTAGCTAAACACGTAGCTTCTTTATAAGAATTTAAAGTTTACTTAAAATATTAAAAACGTTTCGATATATCGAAACGTTTTTTTTTGCTTTATACTTTCGTGCTATTTTCTCTATCTTTGCCATTCAGATTAAGAACAATTATGTTAGTAGATTTTAATACATTATCAGAAGAAGCAAAGGTTTGGATTTATCCATGTAACAGAAAGTTTTATCCAAAGGAAATTGACGGATTAAACGAGCAATTAAAAACATTTGTTGAAGGGTGGAAGTTAGACGATGAAAATTTTAAAGCATCCTTTGAGGTACGATACAATCGTTTTATTATTTTTTCAGCTACAGAAGATGCTGAGTTGTTAAATGCCGATATTGATGCACAAGTTGGTTTTATTTTACAGCTACAGGCACAATATGAGGTCGAATTATTAGATAGAATGAATGTGTGTTTTAAACAAGGGGAATACACGCAGTATAAAGAGTTGAAAGACTTTAAGGGCTTGATTAAAAACAAAGCAGTAACCGAAAAAACAATTGTTTTTGATAACTTAATTGAAACAAAACAAGAGTTAGAAAATTACTGGGAAGTGCCAATTTCTGAAAGCTGGTACAGTCGCTTTTTAAAGAAAAGTAAAACCAAGTCCTAAAGAAACACTGTCTAGGTTTCCATTTTTAAAGTTTGCTATTTTTTTTCGATGAAAATCTAAATGTAAAACAGTAAGCCATCTGCTTGAATTGCTAATTTGCATACCTAAACCAAGGGCGTAATAATTGCCGTTTTCAAACTTTTTTGAGGGTCGCCACATTTTACCAAAACTAGCTTGTGTAAAAAAACTATCATCATCATCATTTGCAATGTTATATCGCAAAGTTCCATACATTGGTACTGCGTTTAAACCAAACTTAGGATGATGATCATACCCTAAATTAACAATACCTGCCCAACGGTTATTAAATTGATAGCCAAAACCAGTGCGTATAAAAATAGCGGAAAATTTCAACATATTCTCATTATCATCAGGTTCAAATAACACGTAATTTTCGTTAAGTGCAAAGGTGAAATTTAAGGAGCCTGTAAAAAAAGCATGCTTTTCTTGTGCTTTTAAAGAGGTGTTTATTGTAAGAATAAAGGCAAGTAGTAGTAGTGTTTTTTTCATAGCGTTAAAAAAAATAATTAACGCTATGTAACAAAAACTATTCCACTTCTAAATTTTTTTCTAATGATTTTATAAATTCATCAATACTTACGGCATTATCTACATGAAAATCTCCAATTTTGGTTCTTCTTAATTTTGATAAATGAGCACCTGATTTTAAAGCAGCTCCAAAGTCAAAAGCTAACGAACGAATGTAGGTTCCTTTGCTACAAACAACTCTAAAATCAAGATTATTACCGTCAATTTTGGTGATTTCAAAAACAGGAATGGTAATTTCTCTTGTTTTTATTTCGGTAGTTTCTCCTTTCCTAGCAAGTTCATATAAACGAACACCTTCTTTTTTTATCGCCGAAAAAATAGGTGGTTTCTGCTGAATTACGCCCGTAAATTGCTTGGTGGTTTCGTGAATCAATTCTTCAGTAATATGATCCGTAGAAAAGGTTTCATTTATTTGGGTTTCTAAGTCATAACTAGGCGTTGTTCCCCCTAAAGTAATTGTACCGGTATATTCTTTTATTTGCGCTTGATATTGGTCAATAATTTTGGTTTTTTTACCTGTACAAAGTATTAATAAACCTGTTGCCAACGGATCTAAAGTTCCGGCATGCCCAACTTTTATTTTTTTGATGTTAAAGCGTTGTTTTATGTGCCAACGCAATTTATTTACCACCTGAAAAGACGTCCATTCTAGGGGTTTATCAATTAATAAAACTTGTCCGTTTTGATAATCTTCTACTGTTTTCATACTTGAAAATAACTTGAAATGATTTAAAAATAACTTGAATTAAAAGAATAAAGAATATCCGATAGCGATGAATCCTACAACAGCACAGTAAATTGAAAAATAAGATAATTTACTCTTTTTAACTAAAGCAATCATCCAATTACAGGCAACTAATCCTGAAAGGAAAGCCGCTATAAAACCTGCTGATATCGGTATAATTTCCGAAGATTGAAAATTAATATCTCCACCTAAAAAATCTTTAGCTATTTTTCCAAATATAAGAGGAACTACCATTAAAAATGAAAATCGAGCGGCTTTACTACGGTCAATTCCTAATAAAACCGACGTTGAAATAGTAGCTCCTGAACGAGAAATTCCTGGTAACATAGCAATTGCTTGCGAAATTCCAATAATTAAAGCATTTTTAAAAGAAACCTCTTTATTGGTGTTTTTAGCTTTATCAGCAAATAATAATAATACGGCGGTAACTAATAACATTATTCCTACTAATAATATTTTTCCACCGAAAAAAGCTTCTAATTGTTTTTCAAATGCCAAGCCAATAATTACCGCTGGGAGCATCGAAATTATAATTTTTACTGAAAATTTCATTGGGTCGTTCCATTTAAATTGGAACAATCCGCTGAAAATTTCGGCAACTTCTTTTCTGAATATCACCAAGGTACTTAATGCGGTTGCAAAATGTAAAACAACGGTAAACGTTAAACTTTCTTCAGGTACCGAAGTATCGCCTAAAATAGCTTTTGCCAATTCTAAATGTCCGCTTGACGATACGGGTAAAAATTCGGTAAGCCCTTGAATAATACCAAGGATAATAGCTTCTAATAAATTCATGCTTATTTTTTTGGGTTGGCTAAAATAGCGTAAATTTCAATAGCAAAACCGATAATAACAAGGGTTGGTGCTAATCGAATTCTGCGCCAGCTATAAATTTCTTCGTTAAATACAGTTGGGTCATCGCTTCCGCCACCTGACATTAAAATAAAGCCTAGTGAAATAACTGCTAAACCGATTAACATAATGCTATAATTTAGTTTGCCGAATAAAAATTCTGGTTTTGAAATACTGTCTTTTTCCATGAAAATTTTAGTAATATAAATCGTTTGTTTGTAAGTTTAAAAAACGCTGTGTTGCAAAAAATGTGCTGATACAAGTAATTAAAAATGCCGTAAATAAAACACCGACAGCTAAATAGATTAGCGAAGTGTAATCGGCTAATAAATTTAAGTTAGGAATGTGTTTGTTTATATAATACACCACAAATGCTAATCCGCATAAAGAAATAAAAGCACCTAAAAGCCCTAATTTGATACTTTGGAAAATAAAAGGACGGCGTATAAAACTTTTTGTTGCGCCCACCATTTGCATGGTTTTTATGTTAAATCGTTTCGAATAAATAGATAATCGGATAGAGCTATTGATTAATAAAATAACCATTAATCCAAAGAAACCGCTTAAAACTAACAGCCAAAAACTAATTTGTTTAATGTTTTTTGTTAGCAATTTAACCAAGGGTTTATCGTAATTTATTTCTGCAACAAAATCATTTTTACCAAACTGTTTTTTTATAATATCCATTTTTTCAGGCATTACAAAATCGGCTTTTAAATAAATGTCAATGCCGTTTTTAAGTGGATTATCGCCTAAAAAGGCTAAAAAATCTTCGCCTAAATCTTCTTTGTATATTTTAGCGGCTTTTTCTTTAGATATATAAACCACCTTTTTGCTGTATTTTTCCTTTTCAAGGGTTGCTATAAATTTTTGACGTTGTGTTTTGGTAACTGCATCTTTTAAAAATAGCGTCATGACTACTTTTTCTTTAAAATGATTGGCTACATTGGTTGATTTAAGCAATAGAAGCCCTAAAATCCCCATCATAAAAAGCACCAATGCAATGCTTACTACTACAGAAATGTATGAGGTTTGTAGGCGGCGTTTTTGAAAAGAGTCAAAAGAATTAGACATGCTTGAATAGGTGTTTTAGACTTTGCAAGATACAAATATTTACGATGTTTTAAATGAATGTATTATTCGATTTCTTGACATAATTCAATTAAAACACCATTTGTTGTTTTAGGGTGTAAAAAAGCGACTAATTTATTGTCTGCGCCTTTTTTTGGTGTTTCATTTAATAGGGTAAAACCTTCCTTTTGTAGGCGTTTTATTTCTGATTTTATATCGGCAACTGCAAAAGCAATATGATGAACGCCTTCGCCTTTTTTTGCTATAAATTTAGCAATAGGGCTTTCAGAATTTGTAGCTTCAAGGAGTTCAATTTTATTTTCTCCTGATTTAAAAAAAGAAGTTTTAACGCCTTCACTAGCTACTTCTTCCATTTTATAATGTGGTTTTCCAAAAAGTGAAGCAAATAATTCATTTGATTTTTCTAAATTTTTTACCGCAATACCAATATGTTCTATTTTATCCATAGGGTAAAAATAATAAAATATAAGAAGTTTTTATCGGCTAAAAAAGAGGTGCTTTTAAAGCTTTTATTATTAGTTGAAAAATAAAATTTACACTCCGTAATTTTATCCTTAAATTTGCAGCATGGAAGAAACGAATAGACAACGAAAAATTGCAGGAGTATTGCAATTAGATTTGGTAGATGTGTTACAGCGTGCGGCACAAAATGGAATGAAAGGAGTAATTATATCGGTATCTAAAGTTTCAGTAACTGCCGATTTAGGAGTCGCTAAAATATATTTAAGCGTTTTTCCTTCGGATAAAAGAGATGAAATTGTACAAGGTGTAATTTCTAACACGCCGTTAATTCGTCATGAATTAGCAAAACGTACAAGAAATCAATTAAGAAGAATGCCAGAATTATTATTTTTTGGTGATGATAGTTTAGATTATATTGAAGAAATTGATAAGTCTTTAAAAGGTGATGATGTAGATCCTATTCAAAACCCAGATGTATTGCCACGTCGTCAAAAACGTTAATAAATTTTCTTTACATTGCTAATTAAAATTTATTAAAATTTGAAATTTCCTTTATACATCGCTAAAAGATACCTGTTTTCTAAAACAAGCACCAACGCTATAAATATTATTACATTTATAGCTGTTTTTAGCGTTGTTGTAGGGGCTTTGGCGTTGTTTGTTATTTTATCAGGCTTTTCAGGATTAAGAACTTTTAGTGATTCTTTGTTAAATGCCTCAGATCCTGATATCAAAATAAGTATCGTAAAAGGGAAATCTTTTGAATATTCTGATGATGTTCATCAGAAATTAATAAAAGATACTGAAATAAAGACAATATCAAAAGTAATAGAAGAACGTGTGTTTTTAAAATATAAAGATAAAACACACATTGCTTATATTAAAGGGGTAGATGCTAGTTATAAGGATATTATTCCTGTAGATTCACTATTAACTATTGGTACTTGGGTTGATCCTGAGTTTAAAAATACGGCAGTTATTGGCTACGGAATTTCCTATAAATTGTCGTTAGGAGTTTTAAATTTTGGAGCGCCCTTACAAATTATGGTTCCCAAGCCAGGAAAAGGTTTTGTAAATGCAAATAATGCCTATACTTCTGTTGATACGCAAGTAATAGGAGCGTATTCAGGTTCAGAAGAATTTCAAAATAAATATGTTTTTACTGAATTATCTTTAGCGCAAGAGTTGTTAAATTATACTGAAAATCAAATTTCAGGAATCGAACTAAAATTACAACCAACTGCTAATTTAGATGATTTTCAACAGAAATTACAACAAAAATTAGGTGATAATTTTGAAGTAAAAACCAGAGCGCAATTAAATGCCTTGTATTATAAAGTAATTAATACTGAAAATTTTATTTCGTATTTAATTTTTACCTTAATAATAGCCATTGCCTTATTTAATGTAATCGGTTCTATTATAATGATGATTATTGACAAGCGTCAAAACCTAAAAACACTATATAATTTAGGAGCAAGTATTGATGAAATTAAAAAAATATTTGTGTTACAAGGTTTTTTATTGACTCTTGCAGGAATGTTTGTAGGGCTTGTTTTAGGTGTTTTATTGGTGATAATTCAACAGCGTTACGAACTTTTTATGATTACCCAAAATTTAGCCTATCCAGTAGAGTTTAGATGGTTTAATTTATTAGTTGTTATGCTTACTATTTTAATATTAGGCTATATTTCAGCAAAAATTGCGAGTTCGAGAATTTCGAAAGCTTTTATTGAAAAGTAAATTTTTGTAAATTTATCAGAAGAAATAAAAAATCCTCACTTATTTTGCAATAAGCGAGGATTGGTAGTTTATCTTTTTGAGTTTTTTCTGCTGAGTTTTCTCTGCTGTTTTCTTTCTAATTTTCGTTTTCTTTTAGCAGCTTTTCGTTGCTTTTTTAAATACTTATGATGTGCTTTTACTGTCTTATTATTAATATACCCTGTTGCTTGAACATCGTAGCCAAGAGATTTTAATTTCTCTTGATATTTTTTTAATTTGATTTTATCTTGTTCACATTTTACAAGTTCTTTTTTTGATTTTTCTTGCTTAACTTTTGAACAATCAACTTCTTTCCATTCAATTTTTTTGTCATACTCAAAACATCGTTCGTAGCATATTCCTGGTTTTGCGTTTTGAGGTAAATTAGAATTTTGAGCTTTTACTTGCGTATTGAACGCTAAAAAAGCGAGTAGTGTAACTATAAGTTGCAATTTTTTCATTTTTCTTGTTTTTTTTAGATAGATAAATTTCCTCTAAATTAGTAAATAAAAGATTAAGAACCTATTTAAATTTCATTTGAAAAAAAATATAACAGGAAAATAAGGAATATCATCGGTCAAACTAAATTTATTTTAAGTTCACATCCTAATTTGCTTTAGTTCTCCTGTTGATGCGATGCTGAAATAAATTCAGTATGACGAGAATTTAGTTTTAATTTTTAAACAGGATCCAAATGAAACAAAAAAAATCCTCACATATTTTTAAAATAGGCGAGGATTGGTAGTTTGTTATATCCAAAAAATATAACTTATAGTATTACCTAATATCAGGAATAATCATATTTCCAAATTTTGCTTCTACTTCATCAAGCGCTTTAAAAACATCTTCTGGAGCATCCGAAGTAACCATTTTCATTCTATATTCTTTAAAATGTGGGATTCCTTTAAAGTAATTGGTGTAATGTCTTCGTGTTTCAAAAACCCCTAAAACAGGTCCTTTCCAATCAATTGCCATTTGCAAATGTCTTCGAGCCATTTCCACACGCTGTGCGATGTTTGGCTTTGCTAAATATTCACCTGTTTTAAAATAGTGTTTTATCTCGTTAAAAAACCAAGGATATCCAATAGAAGCTCTACCAATCATACAGCCGTCTAAACCGTATACATCACGCATTCTCATGGCTTTTTCAGGTGTATCAACATCACCATTTCCAAAAACAGGAATGTGCATTCTTGGGTTATTTTTTACTTCTGCAATTGGTGCCCAATTTGCTTCGCCTTTATACATTTGCGCACGAGTTCTTCCGTGGATAGAAATCGCAGCACAGCCGACATCTTGGAGGCGTTCGGCAACTTCTACAATTTTAATAGAATCATCATCCCAACCTAAACGAGTTTTAACCGTTACAGGTAAATTGGTGTGTTTTACCATAGCTTCGGTAAGCGAAACCATTAAATCAATATCTTTTAAAATACCTGCACCAGCTCCTTTAGAAACTACTTTTTTAACAGGACATCCAAAATTGATATCAATAATATCAGGGTTTGATTTTTCAACAATTTCTACAGATTGTAGCATTGAATCTAAATTAGCACCAAATATTTGAATACCAACTGGGCGTTCTTTTTCGTAAATATCTAATTTCATTACACTTTTTGCAGCATCACGAATTAATCCTTCCGAAGAAATAAATTCAGTATAAACCACATCGGCACCATTTTCTTTACACAAAGCTCTAAATGGTGGATCACTCACATCTTCCATCGGCGCTAATAATAGCGGAAAATCAGGAAGTTCTATATTGCCTATTTTTATCAAAATTTTATAGTCGTATTTAATTGTATTTATATGCTATTTAAAAAACGCATTGAATTATTTACCTAATTCTGTTATTTTTTTCTCGTATAAATTTTTACTTTCTGTAACGGCAATATTCAATTCTTGCATAATACCGTCCACTCTTTGTTCAATACTTTTCATCTGCCCGTTGATTGAATCGAACGAATTTAGTGCCGCTGCAACTTCTAGAGCTTTTACAATTTCAACAGCATCAGTATGTAAAAGTCTTAATTTATCGATTGCTTTTGCGGTATTGGCAAGTGTTTTATTGTATTTTGATTTTGCTTTATTGATAGCAGATAAAAGGGTGGTTTTAGTAGCGACATCGCTTAAACTATTGCTTTGCGTTTCCATTGCAGTAAATAAGTTTGCTGCTTTTGCCTTTAAATCTTCAAATTCGTTATTAAGATTGTTTACTTTTCTATTTACTTTTTCCCAATCGCCATAAACACGCGCAAATTCTCTGTCTTCATTTTTTGCATCTTCTAAAGCTAATTTTAAGGCTCCTAATGATTTTAAACCTTTGGTTATTTTTTTATTAGCCGTTTCCTTTTTACTCTCGAAAGTAGAAACTTGTGATTTGAATTTTTCCTTTAAACGGATTAAATCTTCAGGGCTTCTGTTTTTCCAACAAGAAGTTAATACTAATAAGAATCCAGCAAATAGCAGTGTTTTTTTAAACATCGATAAAAAATTTAAAATTTAATTGCTGCAAATATACAATAGAAGAAATAAAAAAATTCGCCATAACAGTTTTTAAGCCGTTACAGCGAATTATTAACAGACACTTCACTTCACTTGACTTTACATAGCTTTATTTTTTTCAACTAAATCACTAAACCTATTGATGTAATCTTGTAAAAAATCCTTGGTTCTTTGTACGTTTATACTGCCGTTTTCATCAAAATAAGTAGGGGAGTTTCCTAAAAAGACTTCAGGCTGTTGAACGCTTGGCATATCAAAATAAGATAACGCCAATCGCAGGTTTTTTTGTGAACTATAACCGCCCATTTTTCCTACCGAATGGCTTATAATGGCATTTGGTTTATTTTTCCAGGCCACATCATTATTAGGTTTTGAGCAAATATCAACTGCATTTTTTAAGCAGGCAGGAATTGTTCTGTTATTTTCGGGGGTTACAAATAAAATTCCATCCGAAGATTTTACGGTATTTCGAAACTCGGTATATTCTTTGGGCGTTGGGAAATCAGTTTCTATTGGGTCGTCATAATCGAAATTATATAAAGGTAAATTTCTAATTTCAACAATGCTTACTTCAAAATTTTCAGGAAACATATTTAATACATTTTTGGCGGTTTTACGAGCGTAAGAGCCTTTGCGTAAACTTCCTACTATAATGCTTATTTTCTTAGTCATTTTTAGCTTTTTTAGTGATTTTTTGTTGATTTTTATAGTTTAAGCCTCGTTTTTTAACAAGTTTTCTTTTAAAACTAACATTAAATGATCTTCTTTGTTTGTGTATTGAATTTCTTCTGAAAAATTAAAATAGTTAACGGTTGCTCTTCGCAATTCTGACTGAATTTCAGGTATAGAATTCTTATTATTTTCTATTAAATGCAATAAATAATACACCGAATTTTTTAATATTTTAATGGCTTGTTTAGGCTTTCCTAACTCTTTATAAGTATTGGCAATATTGTTACACGAAATCATATAAACCTGCATAAAAGGAATACCAACATTATTGCAAGTTTTTGTATTTTTTGTTAAAACTTCGGCTCTATATAAAGCATCCGTATAATAGGTTAAGGCTTCGTTGTAGTTCCCTTTATTAAACAAATCATTTGCATTTTTAGTTTTTATTTTCCAATAGTTCTCGATACGAGTTATACAAGTATTGCTCATTTTAACAGGATATTAAATTATTTTATGGCAAATGTAATTTATTTTTAGATAAGTCTAAAACTTTTTTTAGATAAAGCTAATATTGTTGTTTTTTATACAATAAAACTTTAATGCATAAATTTTTAATTGTACAACGATTTTCAATAAAGTATCTTTGTCAGTCATAAGAGGTTAGATATACGAAGTATGAAGAAAATTAGAAATTTTTGCATTATTGCACATATTGATCACGGTAAAAGCACGCTTGCCGATAGATTATTAGATTATACAGGTGCTGTAACGGAGCGAGAAAAGAAATCACAGTTGTTAGACAGCATGGATTTAGAACGTGAACGTGGTATTACCATAAAGTCGCACGCCATTCAAATGGATTATACTTTTGAAGGTGAAGATTATGTTCTGAATTTAATAGACACGCCAGGTCACGTAGATTTTTCATATGAAGTATCTCGTTCAATTGCCGCTTGTGAAGGCGCGTTGTTAATTGTCGATGCGGCACAAAGTATTCAGGCGCAAACAATTTCTAATTTATATTTAGCTTTAGATAATGACTTGGAAATTATTCCAGTTTTAAATAAAGTTGATTTACCATCGGCAAACCCTGAAGAAGTTACCGATGATATTGTTGATTTATTAGGCTGTGAACCCGAAGATGTAATTCACGCAAGTGGAAAAACAGGTTTTGGGGTTGATAAAATTCTAGAAGCAATTATCGCGAAAGTTCCAGCGCCGTCAGGAAACCCTGATGCGCCTTTAAAAGCCTTAATTTTTGATTCTGTTTACAATTCTTACCGAGGAATTGAAACGTATTTTAGAGTAATTGACGGTTCTATTAAAAAGAATCAGCGTATTCAATTTATGTCAACAGGAACGGAATATAAAGCCGATGAAGTTGGTACTTTAAAGCTAGAACAAGAAGTAAAGCAAGAAGTAAAAACAGGAGACGTAGGGTATTTAATTACAGGGATTAAAGTTGCAAAAGAAGTAAAAGTAGGAGATACAATTACTGATTTTGAAAATCCAACAGAAAGCCTTATTGATGGTTTTGAAGATGTAAAACCAATGGTTTTTGCAGGTATTTATCCTGTGGATACAGAGGATTATGAGGAATTACGTAATTCAATGGAAAAATTACAATTAAATGATGCTTCTTTGGTATTTCAACCAGAAAGTTCAGCAGCATTAGGTTTTGGTTTTCGATGTGGATTCTTAGGAATGTTACACATGGAAATTATCCAAGAACGTTTAGAACGTGAATTTAATATGACAGTAATTACGACTGTTCCCAACGTTTCTTATCACGCATATACCAAGAAAAATCCTACGGAAATTGTATTATTAAACAATCCGACAGATTTACCAGACCCATCAAGATTAGAGAAAGTTGAAGAACCTTTTATTAAAGCATCAATCATTACAAAATCTGACTTTGTTGGGCAAGTAATGTCGCTTTGTATTGAAAAAAGAGGGGAAATTGTAAATCAAACCTATTTAACTACCGAAAGAGTTGAATTAACTTTTGATATGCCTTTAGCGGAAATCGTTTTCGATTTTTACGATCGTTTAAAAACAGTTTCAAAAGGATATGCTTCTTTTGATTATTCGCCAATAGGAATGAGAACATCTAAATTAGTTCGTGTAGATATTCTATTAAACGGTGACCCTGTAGATGCTTTATCTGCTTTATTACACGCAGATAATGCTTATACAATCGGTAAAAAAATTGTAGAAAAATTAAAGCAATTAATTCCTCGTCAACAATTTGATATTCCTATTCAGGCAGCAATTGGAGCTAAAATTATTGCCAGAGAAACTACAAAAGCTTTACGTAAAGATGTAACAGCAAAATGTTATGGTGGTGATATTTCACGTAAGCGTAAGTTATTAGAAAAGCAGAAAAAAGGTAAGAAAAGAATGCGTCAGGTAGGTAATGTTGAAATTCCTCAAGAAGCATTTATGGCTGTTTTAAAATTAAATGATTAAGTTTCTTTTAATAATTGTTTAAAGATTATTTTAAAACTTTTTTATCCAAAGAAAATAAAAGTAACCCTAAAAAAGCACTCATTAGCATATTAATGAGTGCTTTTTTTATAACAATTAAAAATGACATTTTTTACCCTAATAGGCTGGTTAGGAACCATACTTTATATTATATCGTACCTGTTTTTAAGTTTAGAGAAATTATCTTCCCGAAAAAAAACATATCATTTTTTGAATGTTTTAGGTGCTTGCTGTTTAATTGTAAATGCGATGCCAAATAAAGATTACCCCAATATGGTGGTTAATTTTTTCTGGGGATTAATAGCCTTATTTACCATTATAAAAATACATCACCGTGCTAATTAACCTATTATTTGTAAATGATAAATGTGTTAATGTGATTCAAGTAAATTTCTACCTGTTTGTTATAGGTTTCAGAATCGTTTGTTTGAGTTCCTAAATAATAATAGCCACCATCAATCATTGCGAAAATAATTTCAGTTAAGGTATCAATATTATCATTGCTAATAATATGGCGTTCTTTTGCTTGTGTTAATTTTTTGTGTAACGCTAGATGTAATATCTTGTTGAAATTATTAAAATTTTCACGCAACTCTTCATCTCTATAAATTAAAGCGTATAAACTATAAAATACGCCATCATCAATATAATCATTCCATTTTCTTGTAAATAAATTTTTGATAAACGCATTTAAATCATCCTTGTGTTTTATAGAAATGTTTTCTTCGGAATTTATAATTAATAAATATTTCTCTAATATATAATTATTTAATTCTTTAAGTAAGAGGGCTTTATTGTTAAAATAGTGCATTACCAGGCTTTTACTTATTTGTAAATGCTCGGCAAGTTTACCAATAGAAACATTTTCTAAACCAATTTTTTTTGAGAGTTCATAAAAACCAATAATCATTTCTTTTTTACGAATAGTACTCATATTTTTTCTGCCCATAGTTTGTTTTTATATCAAATATAAGAACTAAAAACTAATGATGTTTAGCTAACATTGATAACATTTAAGCCATAATTAAATAATATTCTAGTGTCTTTTTTTTAACTGAACAGATGTTCAGTTTATTTTCATCTACTGTAGTTTTGCATCAGTAATAAATTTAAAAAATATCAATTTTGATTGTTTTTTAAATGATAAACTCCTGTTTTAAGACTTCTAATTAATTAAATACATACTAATGAATAAGATTTTAACATTTTTAATTGTCATGATTTCGTCGGTTATACTAGCGCAGACTGAAATTAAAGGAAAAGTTGTAGATGAATTTGATATGCCTATAACGGGTGCAAATATTATCATCAAAAAAAAGGCAAAAGGAACAAGTACTAATTTTGATGGTGTTTTTACATTAAAAGCTGCTATTAATGATGAATTAGTGGTTTCATTTATGGGGTTTAAAACTCGTTTTATTAGAGTGAAATCAACAAAATTTTTAAAGATAATTTTAAAAGAAGATGCGAATCAATTAGCGGAGGTTATTATTACTTCATTAGGAATAAAAAAAGAGAAAAAAGCCTTAGGATATTCGGCTACAGAACTTAAAGCTGCCGATATAAATATCGTAAAAACCAATAATATAGTCAATAGTTTATCGGGTAAAGTAGCGGGTTTACAGGTTACCGGGGCAAGCACAGGTGTGGCGAGTTCGAGTAGGGTGGTAATACGTGGCGAGAGTTCATTAAATATAAATAGCAATGAACCGTTGTTTATTTTAGATGGAACTCCAGTGAATAACAACATATTTGGGGTAGGAGGTAATGCAACAAATCAACGAGATATGCCTACTGATTACGGTAACGGATTGTCGGAACTTAATGCCGATGATTTTGAAAGTGTAACGGTATTAAAAGGTGCTGCTGCATCGGCTTTATATGGGTCAAGAGCGGCTAATGGAGTTATTGTAATTACGACAAAAAAAGGAAAGAAAAATAACGGAATTGGGGTGGAAATAAATTCATCTACAATGGCATCAACAGCTTTACGATTGCCTGAGTTACAAACAAAATTTGGCGGTGGTTGGGCTGGTAAATATGCTTCTGATTACGGTACAAATTTTGGTCCTGATTTAAATGGAAAAGTTATAGATCAAGAGGTTTCTTTAGGCGAATATGTAAAAAAGCCTTTTAAAAATAGGTATAATTTGAAAGACTTTTTTAAAACAGGTTTTAGCTTTCAAAACTCGATAGCCTTATCAAAATCAACAGATACAGGGAGTTTTTATTTAAGTTATGGAAACGTACATAATACGGGAATTGTACCAAATACTAATTTAAAAGGAAATAATTACAGGTTAAATATGAGTCGTACTATAACCGATAAATGGACGGTTAATGTCAATGCGAATTATATCAATAGAAAATCGGATAATTTAACAGTTTCAGGCTACGGAAGCCAAGGGATTATGTATAATTTATTATGGAATTATATTAATACTGATTTAAAAGATCATAAAAATTATTGGATAGAAAAAGATGTTAAGCAACGCCGTTTATTTTCATGGGGAGACAATCCTTGGTTTATTGTGAATGAAAATATCAATGCTTTTAATAAAACAAGATTGTTAGGAAATATTAGTTCAAATTATCAATTAACAGATAAATTAAGTCTTTTAACACGTATTGGTTTAGATGAGTCAAACGATTTTAGATGGTCGAGAAGGTCAATAGGTTCGCATAGAAACCCGAACGGAATGTACAGAGAACAAAAAATTAAGTTTTCAGAACTCAATGCCGATGCCTTATTAAGTTATTCAAATAATTTTGCTGATTTTACCACAAAAACATCCCTAGGAACAAATACTTTTAAGCAAAAAATAACGGAAGGTTTTATGCAGGGTGATGGCTTGGCAATTCCAGGAATGTACACCGCGCAAAATATCAATGTAAGTGCAGTGAAAAGAAGTAGCTTGTATCAAAAAGAAATTAATAGTGTGTATGCTTTTACGAATATTGGTTTTAAAAAATATTTATATTTAGATTTTTCTGTTCGAAACGATTGGTCGTCAACGCTTCCTAGTAGTAACAATTCTTACTTTTATCCGGCGGCTTCCATGTCTTTTCTTGCTTCGGAAGTGTTTCAAATGCCTAACTTTATAGACTTCTTAAAAGTAAGAGCAAACATTGCCAAAGTAGGTAAAGATACCGATCCTTACAGGTTAAAAACAGCCTATAATTATGGAACTTTAAATGGCACATTAACCAACTCTAGTCAATTACTAAACGCAAATTTAAAACCAGAAACAACGGTTTCTACAGAATTTGGTATAGAGAGTTATTTTTTGAATAAACGCATATCACTTGACGCTACTTATTACAGCGCGACTTCAAAAAATCAAATATTGAATATGAATGTTTCAGGGGCAAACGGATACAATTCAATAGTACAAAATGCAGGAGAAATTAAGAATAATGGTTTTGAAATAGCGTTGGGATTAAAACCTATAAAAACGGCTGATTTTGAATGGGATATTACGGCTAATTTCACTAAAAATAAAAGTGAAGTGGTTAACTTATTAGACAATTTAGATACTTTTATTATTGCAGAAGGACCTGATAATATAACCGTTGAAGCACGTCCTGGTGGTCAAATGGGTGATATTTATGGTGAATCATTTATCAGAAATAAAGCAGGTGAAATAATTTTTGAAAAAGGATTGCCTTTAACAGGAAATAGAAAAAAAGTAGGGAATTACAACCCTGATTGGATGCTAGGCTTAGGAAGTTCAATAAGTTATAAAGGTTTTAATTTATCGGCACAATTTGATATTAGACAGGGTGGCGAAATATATTCATACACCAATGCCGTAGGAAGAGAAAGCGGAATTTTAGCCCTAACAGAATCTTGGAGAGATGGCGTTGTAGGCGATGGTGTTATGAGTGATGGTAATAATGGTTATGTAAAAAACACGGTAAAAGTACCTGCCGAAGCATGGGCATATGCCATTCCAAGAAATAATGCGGAAGCAAATATTTTTGATGCTTCTTATGTAAAATTAAGGCAATTAAGCTTTGGGTATTCTCTTAATAATAAAACAGCAAGCCTGTTAGGTTTGCAAAGTATGTCGTTAAGTGTTGTTGGATCAAATTTATTTTTATGGACAGATGTACCTAATATTGATCCGGAAGCACAGGCATTAAATGGCGGGAGTTTATTACCAGGTTTTGAGGTAACTCAATTGCCATCATCAAAAAGTTATGGATTTAAATTAAATATGAAATTTTAAGAAGACATCATTATGAAAAAAATAATTTACGCAGTCATTTTTGTAGTGCTGAGTGCTTGTACAAACGGTTTTGAAACAATTAACACCAATCCAAATAGCCCTGAAAATGCTAGTGAACAATTACTTTTACCTTCAATAATTTTTGATTTATCAAATCATTTAACGAATGAATCTTATGGTTTTGGAGAGGTAATTTCGCAGTATGGAGCTTATTACGAATTTAATGATTTAGATATTTACAGATGGCAGTCTGACGATCGTTTTTGGTCGCCAATGTATGCTATTTTAGAAGATGTTAAAGATTTAAAACAATTGGCAAAGGAGCATAATAACACGAATTATTTAGCGGTTGGTTTGGTTTTAGAAGCCTATATATTTAGTGTTATTACCGATGCTTATGGTGATGTTCCTTACAGCGAAGCAAATAGGACTAAAGAAGGAATTATAAACCCAAAATACGATGCTCAAAAAGAGATTTATAAAAACTTATTATTAAAGTTATCAGAAGCAAATAAAATAATAAAGTTATCAAAAAATATAACGGGCGATATTTTATATCAAGGCGATATGTTGCGTTGGAAAAAATTTGCAAATTCTTTGCATTTACGAATGTTATTAAGAACAAGTAATGTGCAAAATAATAGTGTTGCTTTTAATCAGATGATAGCAAATCCTGCTAAATATCCAATATTTGAATCAAATGCCGATAATGCAACCTATAATTTTAGTGGTAGTTTACCAGATATATCATCGGTATGTAAACCAGGTGGCGGTAGGGCTTATGATTATTTTAGATTGATTCCAACAACTCATTTAATACGTACAATGCAAGGAGATAATGACCCTCGTATACATGTTTTATTGAGCCCTAAAAAAGATAGTCAAAATTTAACATTAGGGGTTGCACCTGGTCAGGCGTTAGGTGCTATAGGAAGACCCGATGCGTATAGTAGAAAATCAACAGCTTGTTTTGAAAGTGCAACGATGGTTAAAGGAGTTTTACTAAATTATAGTGAACTTAATTTTATTTTAGCTGAAGCAAAAGAAAAAGGACTAATATCAGTAGGTAATGCCGCTGCTTATTATAACAAAGCAGTAAAAGCTAATTTCGATGATTTAAAAGTACAAATGCCTGCTGATTTTTTAACAAATACAGCGGTCTATAATTCAACTTCAGAAATATTATACGAACAAAAATGGCTGTCATTATATCATGTAGGTTTAGAGGCATGGTTTGATTGGAAACGAAGTAAAAAACCTTCTTTTATAAAAGCAGGTTCAGGAAACTTAAATAGCAATTTAGTGCCTGTTCGTTTATTATACCCAAGTTTAGAAAAATCAGTAAATAAAACAAATTATAAAAAAGCATCAAGCGCCATGGGGGGCGATACCATGAATGCTGCTGCTTGGTGGTGGTAAAATTTAATTTCTTTTTTATCCAAAGAAAATTAATTATTAAATCTTCAAAATAAAAATAAACACATAAAAAAGCACTCCTTATATTAAGGAGTGCTTTTTCAGTTTTAATAAATGCTAAAAGTAGCTGTGATATTAATCTCTATTTCCTAAAATTCGCATTCCCCAATATAATAACATAGCTAATGATCCTAAAGCAGCAACTAAATAGGTTCTTGCTGCCCATTTTAACGCATCTTTTGAACCCGCTAATTCTTCACGAGTTACAATGTGTTTATCTTCTAGCCAAGCCAAAGCTCTATTACTTGCATCATATTCAACAGGTAAAGTTACAAAACTAAATAGCGTACCAACTGCCATAAAAATTAACCCTGCAATGGCAATGTAAAAGCCAATTCCTGAGTTACCAGAAGCAGCTCCAAAGGTAATTCCACCAATAACCATCCATTGTGAATACTTAGAAGTAATACTTACCATCGGTACTAATTTTGAACGCATTTGTAAATATTCATAAGCCCTAGCATGTTGTACAGCATGCCCAACTTCGTGTGCTGCAACGGCTGCTGATGCGGCATTTCGTTGGTTATAAACACCTTCACTTAAATTAACCGTCTTGTTTTGAGGGTTGTAATGATCTGTTAACATTCCTGGAGTTGAAATTACTTTTACATCATTAATTCCGTGATCGTTTAACATTTTTTGCGCAATTTCAGCGCCACTCATGCCATTTTTTAAATGAACCTGTGAATATTTCTTAAATTTACGTTTAAGCATACTGCTTACTAACCAGCTACATAGCGAAATAATTCCTATCAGTACATAAAAACCTATCATAAATTATGTTGTTTTAAAAGTTTGTATTGTTTTGTTTGATAAATTTACAACATAAATTATTCCATTATTAAATTTTTTATCAAAAAATCAAAAAAATAAAATACCAAAATGTCAAAAAATCAAAAAAAACCTAAAATTTTAATCGTATATACAGGAGGAACTATTGGTATGGTTAAAGATTATAAAACAGGCGCTTTAAAAGCTTTTGATTTTAGCCAAATATCGAGTAAAATACCTGAATTACAGCAATTACATTGTGAAATGACCACGATTTCATTTGACCAAGCAATTGATTCGTCTAATATGAATGTGAGTTATTATACTGATATTGCGCAAATTATTGCCGATAATTATGATAAATTTGATGGTTTTGTAGTGCTTACGGGTTCTGATACCATGTCATATACATCATCAGCAATTAGTTTTATGTTTGAAAATTTACAAAAACCAGTAATTTTTACAGGTTCGCAATTGCCAATTGGTGATTTACGTACCGATGCAAAGGAAAACTTAATTACCTCGATACAAGTAGCATCAACTTATAAAAACGGAAAACCAGTAATACAAGAAGTTGGGCTATATTTTGAATACAAATTATACCGTGCTAATAGAACCACTAAAATAAATGCCGAACAATTTGAGGCTTTTGCATCAATGAATTATCCGCCTTTAGCAGTAAGTGGCGTGCATTTGAATTTTAATTATCCAGTACTGTTTAAACCTAAAAAAACAGAAAATAAACTTATCTTCAGAAAAAAATTAGATAATAATGTCGCTATTTTAAAATTATTTCCAGGGATAACTGCTGCGGTTGTAAAAAGCTTGATTAATATTCCTGATTTAAAAGGAATTGTTTTAGAAACTTACGGATCGGGAAATGCACCTAGCCAAAAATGGTTCATAAATTTAATTGAAAAAGCAATATCTAAAGGAATTCACATTGTAAATGTAACACAATGTGCCGGTGGAAGTGTTATTTTAGGGCATTATGAAACCAGTTCTGACCTAAAACGCATCGGAATTATTGATGGAAAAGATATCACCACAGAGACTGCTATTGCTAAAATGATGTATTTATTAGGTGAAAAATTATCAAAAGAAGAATTTAAACATTATTTTGAAACATCGTTACGTGGAGAAATTAACTAAATGATATTTTTTTAACTAAATTTATGACGATAACTACCTGAAATAGTTATAGAAACAAAAATGTGTTATAAATAACCTTAATTTTTTTAATGTACCAAGATTTTTTTGTTACTTGGCAGTCTGAAAATTAACTTTATCAAATAATAAAATTAACACTTATTTGTAAAAATTTGAGTTTTTTCTAGTAAAAATTGTATTTTTAACCCATTAACTATTTAAAATTAATTATAACAAAATGAAGAAAGTAGTAAATTTCCTAACTGTTGCAGGATTTATGTTTTTAGGGGCTATTCAGTCAGCAAATGCTCAAGAAGCAGAAAAAACTTTTCACCAAGAGTTAAAACAACGTTTTATTGAAGGAGATCCTCAGTTTATGGGTATCGTATTGGTTGCTTTAATTTTAGGATTAGCAATTGCAATTGAAAGAATTATTTATTTAAACATGGCTACAACCAATACTAAGAAATTAGTAGCAAGTGTAGATGAAGCTTTAAGTTCTGGTGGTGTTGAAGCTGCTAAAGAGGTTTGTAGAAATACAAAAGGACCTGTTGCTTCTATCTTTTACCAAGGATTAGAAAGATCTGACGAAGGTTTAGAGGCTGCTGAAAAAGCGGTAGTAGGGTACGGTGGTGTACAAATGGGATTATTAGAGAAAAATGTTTCTTGGTTATCTTTATTTATTGCATTAGCTCCGATGTTAGGGTTCATGGGTACTGTAATTGGTATGATTGAAGCTTTTGATAAGATCGCAGTAGCAAATGATATTTCTCCAGCCGTAGTAGCAGGTGGTATTAAAATTGCACTTTTAACAACTGTATTTGGTCTTGTAGCAGCAATTATCTTACAAATTTTTTATAATTACATCGTTTCTAAAATTGATAGTATTGTAAATAATATGGAAGATGCTTCAATTTCTTTAATCGACTTATTAGCTAAGTATAAAAAATAATCAATCGTATGAATAATAAAATATTAACATTGCTTGTAGCTTTAATATCACTTATTGGTGTTGGGCTATTTGTAAACGTTGTAATAATAGACAAAGAAAACGTAGAAGCAGTTTCTAACGCAGTGTCTCCTTTAGTAAGTTATTCATATTATTTACTAATTGTAATTGTAATTGTTGCTGTAGTAATTTCATTATTGAGTATGTTTAAAAACCCTGCTGCCTTAAAGAAAACTTTATTAGGTCTTTCTGTTTTAGGTGTAATTTTAGTGGTTTCATATATATTCTCTTCTGATGCTCAGGTATTAGGACCTGATGCAGGAGTATTAGTTCCAGCAGGAAGTATTTCTAAATGGGTAGGAACAGGAATTAGTTTTACCTTGATTTTAGGTGCAATTGCAGGAACATTTTTTGTAGTAGATTTATTAAAAGGAATCGTTAAATCATAAGTAAACATGGCAAGAAGAGAAAATCCAGAAATTAATGCAGGTTCTATGGCAGATATTGCATTCTTGCTACTTATCTTTTTCCTTGTAACAACTACAATGGACGTAGATTCAGGTATCCCTAAAAAGTTAGCTGAAAAATCAGATGTTGTACCACCTATTGTAAAAGAGAAAAACATTTTTCAAGTTGCTATTAACAGAAATAACCAGTTATTCGTAGAGGATGAGGGAATGGAGTTAAAAGACTTAAAAGATGCGGCTGTTAAATTTATAGATAACGGTGGTGGTGTTGGTAACCCAATGCCAGGACAAGATGCAGGTGCGGCTTGTAACTATTGTCAAGGAGCTAAAGATCCACTTTCATCAGATCATCCAAATAAAGCTATTATTTCTGTTGAAAGTGATAGAGGTACTGAGTTTGGTATGTATGTTGCTGTTCAAAATGAATTATTAAAAGCATATGCTGAATTACGTAATAGATTATGCCAACAAAAGTACGGTATGAGCTTTACGGAATTAGACAAAACTTTTAAAGCAGGTGCAAGAAAAGACGATGCATTAAGGAAAAAAGTAGAAGATATTAAGAGTAGTTATCCTCAAATTATATCGGATACCGAGCCAACAAATGTTCAATAGTATTAAAACAATTTAAGTATGTCTAAATTTAAAAATAAGAAAAAAGAGATGCCAGCAGTGAATACTTCTTCACTTCCTGATATTGTTTTTATGTTATTATTCTTTTTCATGGTAACAACGGTAATGAGAGAAAGCGATTTAGCTATTGAAAACCCTCGTTTACCTAGTGCTAGTGAAGTAAAGAAGCTTGAACGTAAAAGTTTAGTGAGCACTATTTATGTTGGTAAGGCAAAAGATGCTAAATATGGAAAGGGCTATAATAGAATTCAGTTAAACGATAAGATTGCTACACCAGAAGATGTACCTTCTTTTATTTTCTTAGAAAGAGGAAATGTATCGGAAGCTGAAGTTCCTTTTATGACTACTTCTATAAAGATGGATAAAGAATCGAGTGTTGGTACTTTAGCTGATATTCGTGAGAAATTAAGAGACGTAAATGCTCTTAAATTAAGTTTATCTACGCATAAATCAGCAGATATTAAAAAGTAATTACTTTTTAAAAAATAAATACCAAAAAGAGCAATCGTTATGATTGCTCTTTTTTTATGTAAAAAAGTGTACTTTTAGCTAATTTTAATTACAATTAGTGAAATTCATCGTATGAAAAATAGTCTTATATTCTTTTTTTTATTTTTATCAATAGCTATTTTTTCTCAAAAAGATTCCTTGCAAATAGGCGATCGTTATTGGGAAGATCAGCTTTATTTAAACGTAACTTTTAATACCTTAACAAATCAACCAAATAAAATTGATAAGAATACTTTTTCATTTGGTTTTTCGGCAGGGTATATAAAAGATATTCCGCTTGTAAAAAGTGGTAAAATGGCAGTTGGTATTGGGCTTGGCTATGCAATAGATGCGTTTAATCTTAATGTAGAAGCCGTAAAAGAATACCCCGATAATTTACAGCGAAATTACATGATAACAGCTAATAAGCTAAAAACACATACCCTTGAAATGCCTATTGAGTTTCGATTAAGAACATCTACCCAAAACAGTTTTTCTTTTTGGAGGCTTTACACAGGTATTAATTTTAGTTATAATTTAAGCAATACCTTTAGTTATACCGATACTATTGAGGCTAAAGATGTTTTAAAATCGGCTAGTTATAATAAATTTCAAACAGGATTAACACTTAGTTCGGGGTATAAAACTTTTAATTTTCATGTGTATTACGGATTAACACCTTTGTTAAAAAATGCTTTTTCAAATGGGTGTAGAGTTAGAAGTAATATAGTACGTTTTGGATTGAGTTTTTACTTATTATAATATGTAAAATGCAAAAAAAGGACTTGCTATACCAATAAAAAAACCCAAATAAACTTCTTTAACCGTATGCGCTTTTAAATGAAGCCTAGCACTAGCTGAAAGCCCTGAGAGTAGTATTAAAACGATAATCAAAGGAAGTGTTGTTATGTTATGTATTTGTTGAAAAAGTAAAAAATAGCCAGTAGCAGCTCCTAAAGATAATAAATGTAAACTTGCTTTTATTTTTAATGAAAAAAGGATATAAATAACCCCTAAGCCAAATACCACACCAAAAAACAAGTAGCTTAAATCTTTAATAATTGTTATTTCAGAGAAAAATTTACCCAATAAAAATAGCAAAGACATCATAAAAAACACTGGAATTTTACGTTCTTTAATTCCATAAACTTCATACGATTTTATATATTTTACCGCTTTTAAAAAAATCAATAAAAGTATCGGAATAATATAAGTGGAAACAAATACCACGCCTAACAAAGTATATTGTTGATAACGGCTTAAATAAACAGGCGTTAAAATAAAATATAAAATGATGCCAATTGTAGGGATAACAATCGGATGTAAAATAGTAGATATGAATTTAGGCCAACGCATTTTTTATATTTCTTTACGCAATCTTGCTACCGAAATATCTAATTGCTCACGGTACTTAGCAACCGTTCTTCGAGCAATAGGATAGCCTTTTTCTTTTAATATTTTAGATAATTTTTCGTCTGTAAGTGGCTTGCGTTTATCTTCTTCTTGAATAACGGTTTCTAATATTTTTTTAATTTCACGTGTTGAAACATCTTCACCTTGATCATTTTTCATCGATTCCGAGAAAAATACTTTTATCAGTTTTGTTCCGTAAGGAGTTGTTACATATTTACTATTGGCAACCCTTGAAACCGTAGAAACATCCATGTGTATTTCATCAGCAATATCTTTTAAAATCATTGGTTTTAGCTTACGCTCATCACCCGTTAAAAAATACGCTTCCTGACGTAACATAATAGCGTTCATGGTAATTAACAAGGTTTGCTGACGTTGTTTTATAGCATCAATAAACCATTTAGCAGCATCTAATTTCTGCTTAATAAACATGACGGCATCTTTTTGAGTTTTGCTCTTTTTTGTAGCATCGCTATAGCCTTTTAACATATTGTTATACTCTCGTGAAACGTGCAGTTCAGGAGCATTTCGCGAGTTTAAGGTCAATTCTAAAGTACCATCAACAATTTGTATTGAAAAATCGGGAACAATCTGTTCGGCTAATTTATTATTACCAGCATACGAACTACCAGGTTTCGGGTTTAACTTTCCGATTTCGGCAATTATTTCTTTCAAATAATCTTCATCAATATTAAACTTTTCGAGTAGTTTTTTATAATGTTTTTTAACAAAGTGATCAAAAGCATTTTCAAGAATATCAATAGCCAAAGTTCTTGTTTGCTTTGCCGATTTTGATTTTAATTGAATAATTAAACATTCCTTCAAATCACGAGCACCAACACCAACAGGGTCTAGTTTCTGAACCACATTAATTAAAACATTTTCTACTTTTTCTTCGGATGTAAAAACATTTTGAGTAAAAGCTAAATCATCCACTAAATCGATAATTTCTCTACGGATATAGCCGCTGTCATCAATACTTCCTACTAAAAAATCGGCAATAGCGCGTTCTTCTTCATTAATTCTAAAGGTGGTTAATTGATTATTTAACGATTGATGAAAACTTGTTCCTGCTGCATACGGAATTTGTCTATCTTCATCATCAGCCGAATAATTATTTGCTTGTGTCTTATAACTAGGATACTCATCATCACTTAAATACTCATCAATATTGATATCATCAGTATCTATTTTTTCAGTTCCTTCATCATTATTATAATCATCAGAATCGGCATCTGTTAAGGTGTCTTCAAAGTTTTCAGGCTCTTCTTTACCAGTATCTAAAGCAGGGTTTTCTTCAATTTCTTGCTTTAAACGCTCTTCAAAAGCTTGGGTAGGCAATTGAATCAACTTCATTAACTGAATTTGTTGTGGCGATAATTTTTGAAGTAATTTATAATGTAAACTTTGTTTTAGCATACTTACAAATATATGAAATTAAGGTCAAAAAAAAATCGTCATTCTGTGAGGAATGACGATTATATGCTATAAATTTTATTGTTTTTTAAAATTCTGCGTTTTGTGGTGTTCTAGGAAACGGAATTACATCACGAATATTGCTCATTCCTGTAGCAAATAAAACTAAACGTTCAAATCCTAAACCAAATCCTGAATGTACTGCTGTACCAAATTTACGAGTATCTAAATACCACCATAATTCTTCTTCATCAATGTTTAAATCGGCCATTTTCGCTTTTAAAACATCTAAACGCTCTTCTCTTTGCGATCCTCCAACCATTTCTCCAATCCCAGGAAATAAAACATCCATTGCACGAACCGTTTTACCATCGTCATTTAAACGCATGTAAAATGCTTTTATCGTTGCAGGGTAATCAAATAAAATTACAGGACATTTAAAGTGTTTTTCAACTAAATAACGCTCATGTTCCGATTGTAAATCAACACCCCATTCTGTAATAGGAAATTGAAATTTCTTCTTTTTATTCGGCTTACAATTACGTAAAATCTCAAAAGCTTCGGTGTAAGAAACACGTTTAAAGTTGTTATTAGCAACAAAGTTTAATTTTTCAATTAAGCCCATTTCGCTACGCTGCGCTTGTGGTTTTGTTTTATCTTCCTGTGTTAAACGATTGTCTAAAAATGCCAAATCGTCTTTACAGTTTTCTAAAACATAGTTTAAAACCGATTTGATAAAATCTTCAGATAAATCCATATTGGCATCTAAATCATTAAATGCAACCTCAGGTTCAATCATCCAAAATTCGGCTAAATGACGCGTTGTATTTGAATTTTCAGCTCTAAAAGTAGGACCAAAAGTATATACTTTTCCTAATGCCATCGCATAAGTTTCAGCTTCTAACTGCCCAGAAACGGTTAAATTCGTTTCTTTTCCGAAAAAATCTTGAGTGTAATCAATTTCACCTTCTTCATTTAACGGCGCTTTATTGGTTTCAAAATTAGATACATGAAACATTTCACCAGCACCTTCGGCATCAGAACCTGTAACAATTGGTGTATTTACGTAGTTAAAACCATTTTCTTGAAAATATTTATGAACTCCAAAAGACAATGCCGATCGAACTCTCATAATAGCGCTAAACGTATTTGTTCTGATACGTAAATGCGCGTTTTCTCTTAAAAATTCTAAACTATGTTTTTTAGGCTGAATAGGGTATTCATCAGGGTTTGAATCACCTAAAATCTCTAATTTTGTAACTTTTATTTCTACCGATTGTCCTTTACCTTGACTTTCAATTAAAGTACCTGTAATACTCACTGCGGCACTTGTAGTAATCCTTTTTAAAAGTTCTTCATCTGTATTTTCGAAATCTACAACACATTGAATATTATTAATGGTAGAACCATCATTTAAAGCAATAAAACGATTGCTTCTAAAGGTTCTAACCCATCCTTTTACGTGTACTTCCTGTAAAAATTTATCCGAATGTAATAATTCGTTAACGCTACTTCTTTTCATCTTTTAAAAATTGAATAGCAAAGATACTTTTTTGAAATAAAACAATCAACGTAGATTCTTATTGTTTTTTATTCATTTTTAGAAGATATTGTTAAAAAAACAAGATTTTTATAATTTGAAGCAATTTCCCGCTTTCCGCACTCGCTCTTTTTTGAAAAAAATCAAAAAAGGAGCTCAAACAATTGCTACAATCGGGGCTAGGCATTTTAGTAAGCCTACTTTATTTTAAAGAATATGATTGGTATGTGCAAAACTAATTAAATGAGGCAAGCTTTTTACATTAAAACGTTTGTAAAGTGGTATTAAACGTTTTTCAACAGCAGATTGACTTACGTTTAATTGAGCTGCAATTTCTTTAAAAGTCATTCCTTTTGCTGCCATATAAAGTGCCTCTTTTTCCTTTTTAGAAATTGCCAAATGCTGAAATAACTCTTTATTTAAAATTTCTTCAAAATCTGATTTTTCAGGGCCATAAACATCATATTGCATTACATTGCTATGTTTTAATGATTTTATAACCTGCGAAACCGTAATCATTTCTTCTATTTTACCATTAGTTGCTTTTAAAATAGCGACTCTTGAAAACAACGGAACAATACTTCCGTTTGCATGAATTTTTTCAACCTCTAAAGTAAAGCTGTATTTTTCTAAATCGGTTGTTTTTGTTTTAAAAAATTGAAGTGCTTTGTCGTTTAATTCGTTCGAAAAATTAAAATGCCTTGGTGAGGTGCAACTTACAATTTTAAGCATGGTAATTTCTTCATCTTTATAACCTAATAAGTCTTCCCATCCGTGGGCATATAACATTCTATCTTCTTTAAAAGAATAAATAGAAATCGCTTCGCCTATAAATTTAGGAATCGTTTTTTTATAAAATAGATACGCTTGATCACCTTTGGTTAAAGGAATGTCTGAAACATTTTCTCTAGTATATTGCCCAATAGTATGTTGATTTGAACTCATAAATTATAAAACCTGCGGAAAAACACAGTTGTGTGAAAATTAAATTGACTGTACATTTGTGGCATGCTTTGAGGAAAGCAAAAATTGCTATGAAAAGAAAATTTTCGTTATGAAAAAGACGATAAAAGCAGGTGAAAAAGTTAAAAAAGGGATGGCAAAAGCTGTCCCTTTTTTATTTTAAGATACTTTTTGTTCTTTTTAAATTTATTTGTTAGCCTCTTCTTTTGGCGGTAAAATTTTAAAATTACTCTCTTTTAACACCTTTTTATTTGCAATCCTTTTTTCAAAAGAAAGTAGGAGTGAGGGTAGTAATAATAAATTAGAAACCATAGCTAATAATAAGGTTACTGAAACCAAGCCTCCTAAAGCAATTGTTCCTCCAAAACTAGAAATTGTAAAGACTAAAAACCCAAAGAACAATACAATTGAGGTATAAAACATACTGACACCAGTTTCTTGAAGCGCTGCATAAACGGCAGGTTTAATTTTCCAGTTATTGGCTAGTAATTCTTGGCGGTATTTTGCTAAAAAATGAATGGTATCATCGACAGAAATACCAAAAGCGATACTAAATACTAAAATAGTAGATGGTTTTATAGGAATGCTAAAAAAGCCCATTAATCCTGCGGTAATTAATAAAGGAAGCATGTTAGGAACTAACGATATGAAAATCATTTTAAATGAACGAAACATCCATGCCATAAAAATTGAAATTAACAAAATAGCAAGCGATAATGAAATGACTAAGTTTTTAATTAAATAATTAGTCCCTTTTAAGAAAACCAAGGCTTTCCCTGTCATAGAAACGGTAAATTTTTCTTTAGGAAACTCTTTTTTGATAACAGCGTCTAATCGCCCTTGAATAATGTCCATTTTATCAGTACCAACATCTTTCATAAACGTAGTGATACGTGTGTAACGTCCTGTGCTATCTACAAAATTATTTAACATACCTGTATTGGTATTCGAATTTTTAGAAAAGGCAAAAATGTGTGCTTTTTCTTGACTCGTAGGTAATTGATAATATTTTGGGTTTCCTTTGTAGTACGCCTGTTTAGAGTATTTAACTAAGTTGGTAATTGAAATGGGTTTTGATAATTCAGGAAACGTCTGAATAGCCTCATTTAATTTTTCCATTTTCTTTAAAGTAGAAAGTTTCATAACACCTTTTTCTCTTTTGGTGTCAATCAATATTTCTAGTGGCATAATTCCGCCAAATTCTGTTTCAAAGAACTTAATATCTTTATAAAACTGTGCTTCTTTGGGCATATCTTCAATTAAACTACCCGAAACACGAATTTGATATAGGCCAATCATACTTAATATGATTACAATAACGGTGGTAATATAAATGGTAATTCGCTGTTCTTTTACCATGCGTTCCATCCAAGAAACGATGTTTTCCATCCACTTTTTTTCTAGGTGATTTAAGTGTTTTTCTTTAGGAAGTGGCATAAAACTATAAAGAATAGGAATAATTAATAAGGCCAAAATAAAAATACTGATAATATTTACAGAGGCTAAAATTCCGAATTCTCTCAATAAACTACTTTTAACAAAAACAAAGGTTGCAAACCCCGAGGCTGTTGTAATATTGGTCATTAAAGTGGCGTTACCAATCTTTGAAATTACCCGTTGTAATGACTTTGCTTGGTTACCGTGTTTTTTTATTTCTTGTTGATATTTATTAATCAAGAACACTGCATTTGGTACACCAATTACAATAATTAATGGCGGTATTAAAGCTGATAAAACAGTAATTTCATACCTGAAAAAACCAATAAAACCGAATGCCCAAATAACACCAACACCAACCACTAAAAGTGTAATAAAAGTAGCTCTAAATGATCGGAAAAAGAAAAAGAATATAAGTGCTGTAATACCTAAAGCACCTAATACGAACAGTTGCATTTCATCAATAATATTTTGAGAATTGATCGTTCTTATATATGGCATTCCTGACATACGCACATCTATTTGATGGTCTTTTTCAAATTTTTCAACAGTAGGAATTAATCTTTTGGTGATAAAATCTTTACGAGCAGGTGTATTTACTATAGCTTTATCAATATAAATAGCGGTTTGTAAAGTACCTTTGTCGTTGTATAATAAATTATTGTAAAAAGGCAGGTTTTCAAATAATTGCTTCTTAATTTTAGCAACCTCTTCATTTGTAGTAGGTTTTTTTTCAAATAGAGGTTCAAGCACAAATTTTCGTTGTTTTCTATCGGCTTTTAACTCTTTAACATCAGCAATAGAAACGCTAAAAGCTACCTCTTTAACGCTGTCTAACTCTTTAACAAGTTTGTTCCAGGCATTAAATTTTACAGGGGTAAAAATAGTAGAATCTTTAACACCTAAAATAACTAAGTTACCTTCTTCGCCAAAAATGTCTAAAAACTGATTGTATTGAATATTTGCTTGATGGTCTTCAGGTAGTAAATTTGCTTCGGTGTAGGAAAAGCGCATGTACTTTATTTGAGTAACTAATAGCCCGGTAACAATAGCGATAGCAATTAAAACAAGATACCTGTTTCTCAATATAAATCCAGCAATTTTAGTCCAAAAAGTCATTTAAAAATTTTTTGCAAAGTTATGATAAAAGTAACAATTAAACGAAAAAAAAGAGTGTCTGTTATGACACTCTTTTTATATATATGAAAGTAATTAAACAGTCATTATCTCTTTTTCTTTTACCGCTACTTTTTCTTCAATAACTTTACTAAAACTATCGGTTAATTTTTGAACACTTTCTTCTGATATTTTTTTAACATCATCAGAAACATCGGCTTTTTTAATATCGTTATTTGCATCTTTACGTGCATTACGAATACCAACTTTAGCGTGCTCAGCTTCGGCTTTACATTGTTTTGCTAGTTCTTTACGACGCTCTTCAGTTAAAGCAGGAACGTTAATAATAATAACATCACCATTGTTCATTGGGTTGAAACCTAAATTAGCGTAAGTAATTGCTTTTTCAACTTCGTGAAGCATATTTTTTTCCCAAGGCTGAATGGTAATTGTTCTTGCGTCAGGAGTACTTACGTTTGCTATTTGACCTAAAGGAGTTGCCGAACCATAATAATCAACCTGTACATTTGCTAACATTGCAGGAGATGCTTTTCCAGCTCTAATAGTACGTAATTCTTTTTCTAAATGTGCAACTGCATTATTCATTGCCTCTTTGGCAGAATCTAAAATAAAATCAATTTCTTCGTTCATGTTACTCGTATTTATTGCCCTATAAAAAATGTGAGGGATTCTTTTGATTTATTGATTGTCAACTATTGTTCCTATTTGATCTCCAGAAACTAATTTAAGTAAGTTTCCTTTTTTATTCATGTCAAAAACAATAATAGGAAGTTTATTTTCTTCACTTAAAGTAAAGGCAGTCATATCCATTACTTTTAATCCTTTTCTGATAACATCTTTAAAGCTGATACTTTCGTATTTTATGGCATTTTTATCCTTTTCAGGATCTGCATTATAAATACCATCAACTCTAGTTCCTTTTAAAATGGCATCTGCATTTACTTCAATAGCTCTTAAAACAGCTGCTGTATCGGTAGTAAAATAAGGATTTCCAGTACCTCCTCCAAAAATAACGACACGTCCTTTTTCTAAATGACGATTTGCACGACGTTTAATATAAGGTTCTGCTATTTCTTTAATTTCAATTGCTGTTTGTAAACGCGTATGAATTCCTTCAGCCTCTAAAGCACTTTGCAAAGCTAAACCATTAATACAGGTTGCTAACATTCCCATGTGGTCACCCTGAACTCTATCCATTCCTTGGCTAGCTCCAGCAACACCTCTAAAAATATTTCCACCACCAATAACAATGGCAATTTCAATGTTTTTAGCTATTACTTGTTTAATTTCTTGGGCGTATTCTTTAAGTCTTTTAGGATCAATACCATATTGAAGGTCGCCCATTAATGATTCACCGCTTAATTTTAAAAGGATTCTTTTATATTGCATAATCTTGTTGAAAGTTATGCAAAACTACGCAATTTTTTTGAGTTTTGATAAAAGAAAAAACCACCCAAAAAATTGGATGGTTTTTAAATATTTTGTGATGTTTAAGAATTATCCTAAAGTAACTCTTACGAAGTTTTTAACTTCTACGTCACCAAAAGAAGAAACATATTCTGCAACAGTTTTCTTTTCGTCTTTAATAAACTTTTGATCTAATAAACATTGTTCTTGATCTAAAGTTGTGTTATCTGAAATAAATCTTTCCATTTTTCCTGGTAAAATTTTATCCCAAATTTTTTCTGGTTTCCCTTCTGATTTCAATTGATCTTTAGCATCTTGCTCAGCTTGTGCTAAGGCAGCATCAGTTAATTGTAATCTAGAAACATATTGAGGAACGTTCTTTAAAGTTTTACCTAAACGACCTAATTCAATATTATCTTTAGCAATAGCAGCAATTCTTGCTTCAGTTTCAGATGCTACATAAGCAGCTTCAAAACCTTTGTAAGATAAAGAAATTGCTCCCATTGAGGCAGCTTGCATTGCTAAATCTTTCGCTAAAACAGCCGCATTATCTGCAGGAGCAGATAAACCAACCATAGCAGCAATTTTACCAATATGAGTATAAGAACCTACGTATGGCGCTTCTAATCTTTCAAAAGAAGTAATATCGATTTTTTCACCGATAACACCTGTTTGTTCGATTAATTTTTCAGCAACAGTTACCCCACCAAAATCAGCAGCTAAAAATTCTTCTTTACTTTTAGTATTAAAAGCAATAGCAACAAATTCAGCAGCTAAATCTTTAAAAGAATCATTTTTAGAAACGAAATCAGTTTCACATGCTAATACAATAGCAACACCATAAGTATTGTCATCACTAATTTTAGTAATGGCTACACCTTCAGTAGAATCTCTATCGGCTCTTTTAGCAGCGATTTTTTGTCCTTTTTTACGTAAAACTTCAACAGCTTTATCAAAGTTCCCTTCAGCTTCTACTAATGCATTTTTACAATCCATCATACCAGCTCCGGTACTTTCTCTTAATTTTTTTACGTCTGCAGCGCTAATTTTTACTGACATATCTATTGTTATTTTTTAGTTGTTTTATACTTGTAAAAATAGTTAAAGGTTTCAAATTAATGAAACCTTTAACTGAAAATAAATTAAAATTATTTAGCTTCTTCTGTAGCAGGAGCTTCAGGAGTTGCTTTTACTTCTTTAGCAGGAGCAGCTACTTTTTCTTTATCAGCTTTTCTTTCAGATAAACCTTCAGCAATAGCATCAGTTACATAAGATAAAACTTTATCGATAGATTTAGAAGCATCGTCATTTGCAGGAATTACGTAATCTACTGGTCTAGGATCAGAGTTCGTATCAACTAATGCAAAAATTGGAATGTTTAATTTTGTAGCTTCAGCAATTGCAATGTGTTCTTTTTTAACATCAATTACAAATACAGCCGCAGGTAAACGAGTCATATCAGAAATAGAACCTAAATTCTTTTCTAATTTTGCTCTCTGACGGTTAATTTGTAACTTTTCTCTTTTTGATAAAGCATCAAAAGAACCATCTTGCTTCATTCTATCAATAGTAGCCATTTTTTTAACAGCTTTACGGATAGTTACGAAGTTTGTTAACATACCACCTGGCCAACGCTCAGTAATAAAAGGCATGTTAATGTTTGTTGCTCTTTCTGCTACAATATCTTTCGCTTGCTTTTTAGTTGCAACGAATAATATTTTACGACCAGAGCTTGCTATTTTTTGTAAAGCTAATGCAGCTTCATCAATTTTAGCAGATGTTTTATACAAATCGATGATGTGAACACCATTACGCTCAGTATAAATATATGGAGCCATGTTTGGGTTCCATTTTCTAGTTAAGTGACCGAAGTGCACTCCGCTTTCTAATAATTCTTGAATATTTGCCATTTTAATAAAATGTGTTTACGTTCTGTTTTCACAATATTTCAGTAGTTGTAAAAAGTCTGAAATATTTAGATACTAAACTGTTAAAAATAAAATTATAAATAACAGTCTCTTTTGAAAATAAATAACATTGCCTTTTGCAAGGCAATGAAAAATATATTAACGTTTAGAGAACTGGAATTTCTTACGTGCTTTCTTCTGACCGAATTTCTTACGTTCAACCATTCTAGGGTCACGAGTTAATAAACCTTCTGGTTTCAATACCGCTTTGTGCTCTTCGTTAATAGCTACTAATGCTCTAGTAATTGCTAAACGGATTGCTTCTGCTTGACCAGTAATACCACCTCCAAAAACGTTTACTTTAATGTCATAAGACTCTAAGTTCTCAGTTAACATTAAAGGCTGTTGGATTTTGTATTGTAAAGTTCCTGTTGTAAAGTAGTTCTTAAAGTCCTTCTTGTTAACAGTAATGTTTCCTTTACCTTCTGAAAGATAAATACGAGCAACTGCTGTTTTTCTTCTACCTATTTTGTGTACAGTTTCCATTATTTAAGATCGTTAAGGTTAATAGCTTTTGGGTTTTGAGCTGTTTGTTGGTGCTCAGTACCTGCATAAGCATACAAGTTTTTGTATAAAGCGCTTCCTAATTTGTTTTTAGGTAACATTCCTTTTACTGCTTTTTCGATTAATCTTGTAGGATCTTTTTCGAACATTTCAGTAGCAGTTAATGATCTTTGTCCACCTGGATAACCTGTGTGACGGATATAAGATTTATCAGTCCACTTTTTACCAGTTAAAACAATTTTTTCTGCGTTGATAACAACCACGTTATCTCCACAATCTACGTGAGGAGTATAATTTGGTTTGTACTTACCTCTAATTAGCATTGCTATTTTAGAAGCTAGACGACCCAACGTTTGCCCGTCCGCATCAACTAAAACCCACTCTTTATTAACAGTGTTTTTGTTTGCTGATACTGTTTTGTAACTTAATGTGTTCATAATTACACGATTAGTTTTTGTTTATTAATATATGATTTCTCCTTAAAAAAGGTCTGCAAATATACGGCTAATTATTTGATTGACAAATAGCCAGTTAGTTTAATTTATTTTAAATAAAAAAAACGTGCAACTGCACGTTTTTTTATTAATTTGATAAAAGATTTTTAAATTACTCTGTTTTTTGTTCTAATAATTCAAAAAATTGATTTAAACGCGGTAAAACAATAATTTTTGTTCTTCTGTTTTTTGCTTTATTTTCAGGAGTATCGTTTGCTACTAAAGGAATGTAACTTGCTCTACCAGCGGCAATCAATCTTTCAGGGGCTACGCTGTATTTGTTTTGTAATTCACGAACAATTGAGGTTGCACGTAAAACACTCAGTCCCCAGTTATCTTTGATGCTAGAACCCGCTGAAACAGGGGTGCTGTCGGTATGTCCTTCAATCATTACATCCATTTCTGGCTGACCATTTACAACTGTAGCCACTTTTGCTAAAACTTTTGAAGCTTTATCAGAAATGGTATAGCTACCGCTTTTAAATAATAATTTATCAGAAATTGAAATAAAAACAACCGTTTTTTCTACGTTAATAGTAATATCTTGGTCATCAATTCCTTGTTGTAATTCTTTTTTCAGATGAAAAGCAACCACTAAATTTAACGAATCTTTTTTAGTATTTGCGGCTCTAATTCTGTTAATATATTTGTCTTTTTTACTTAATTGCGTTAAAGTTTCTTTGATATTATCATTTGCTCCCTTGGTTAAAACCGTTAAGTTTTCTACTTGTTTTAAAGAGTTTTGCTTGTCTTGTTTTAAATCACCTACAGAAGATTTTAAGGTATTGACTTTGTCTTGACAACTTTCTTTTTCAACTAAACATTTTGTTAAGTTTGCTTTGACAGCTAATAACTCATTTTTTGTTTTTTGATGTTTTGTTTTTAAGGCGTTTAGTTCTTTGGTAGATACACATGACGCTAATAAAACAGAAGCGGTCATCGCTAAAAATATTTTCTTCATTTGATGCTGTTTTGTGTTGTTAAAAATTGTAAAAAGCAAATTTAGCAAAAGCAACCTGCAAAAAAATAGAATTAACAATCTTTTATGAGCAGATAATAAATTATTTTTGTGATTAAATTTTTAAAATGATTCAAAAAATAGCTTACATCGTTTGTTTGGCGGTGTTTTTAATTTCTTGTGGGCAAGAAAAAAAATCATCAGAAATTAAATTAGCAGGTTTTGTTTTTGGCACCACCTATCATATTACGTATGTTGATGCTGATAATCAGGCTAATTATCAAAAATCAATAGATAGTTTATTCAATTTGGTTAATAAATCCTTATCAACCTATTTACCAACTTCTGATATTTCTAAAATAAATAATGGCGATACCACCGTGGTTGTTGATAAAATGTTTGTTGACGTTTTTGCTAAAGCGAAAAAAATATATAAAGAAACAGCTGGTTATTTTGATCCTACAATTGGTAAATTAATCAATGCCTATGGTTTTGGATCGGGTAAGGAGCGTAAAAATTTGTCATCCGAAGAAATAGAAAAACTGATGATTGGCGTTGGTTTTGATAAAGTAAAACTCGAAAATAATAAGGTTTATCGTGAATCGGACCAGATTGAATTTAACGTAAATGCTTTTGCCAAAGGATACGGTGTTGATGTTATCGGTTGGTTTTTAGAAGATAAAAAAATCAATAATTATCTGATAGAAATCGGTGGAGAAATTAGAGCAAGAGGAAAAAAGAAGGGTAAATTATGGAAAGTAGCCATAGAAAAACCAAATATTGACGGCACACGCTCGCTTCAAAAAATAATTACTTTGGATGATGAATCGATGGCAACTTCTGGGAATTATCGAAAATTTAAAATCAATGAAAACGGCAAGAAAATTGTACATACAGTAAACCCAAAAACAGGCTTGGCGAGTCAGAGTAATTTATTGAGTGTTTCGGTACGTTTAAAAGGCGATTGTGCTGATGTTGATGCCTACGCAACGGCTTTTTTAGCTATGGGATTAGAAAAAACAACCGCTTTTTTATTAAAACATCCTGAGTTAAAAGTTGTCCTATTATATAATGACAAAAATAATGAGTTAAAAGAGTTTGAAAATTAAGAAGTCGCATCGGTCAACTTGAGTTTATTTCATTTTTTTTTGATGATTTTTGTCAATTCGAGTGATTTTAATGACTAAAAGGAATTAAAATTGTATCGAGAATTTGAATTTTTTTATGTTTATGAATTTTGATGCTGAAAAAGTTCTCGATATAATTTTTTGAAGGAAAAAAATCACTCGAACTGACAGTTTATTTAAAGGCTCTTAAAACATACAGGCAAAATTTCGCCTTTCATTAAAGCAAATCGTTCTAGTTTTTCTGGAGCGATTTTTTTTGTGAAATCAACTTCATCCACTTTAAAACCTATGGAGCGAAGTTTGTCAAAATAATCACGCCCATAAACTCGCACGTGGTCATATTGTCCGAATATTTTGGTGCGTTCCTTTTCATCGGTAATTGAATCGTCTTCAAAAGTTTTTTCTCTTGATAAATCTTGAGGAATTTGAAAGATACCAAATCCGCCAACTTTTAAAACTCTGTATAATTCTTGCATTGCTTTGGTATCATCCGTAATATGTTCTAAAACATGATTGCAAAAAACAACGTCAAATTCATTATCTTTAAAAGGTAAATCGCAAATATCTGCTTTTACATCTGCAATCGGCGATTCTAAATCAGCAGTAATATAGTCTAAGTTTTTTTGCTTTCTGAAGATATCTAAAAAGCATTGTTCAGGTGCAATATGTAGTACTTTTAATTTTTTACTTGAATTTTCAGAGTTTTTTGAATTATCCGAAGATAAAAAACTCGTTTCATTTTGTAAGTACAGCCACAATAAACGATGTCTTTCTAAAGATAGAGTAGAAGGTGAAAGTGCATTTTCTCTTTGAATTCCATATCCGTAAGGTAAAAATTTTCGGAATGATTTTCCGTCAATTGGATCGGTAAATACATCGCCTTTTAGCCACCAAGCAATTATTGGGCGCACCAAATAACTGGCTTTAATTAATAAAGGTCGTGGAATGGTGTTTAGTATGGTTTTGAATAAAGACACGAATTTTAGTGGTTTTTACGGATTGTTTTTTTGAGACGCGAATTTCACGGATTTACACGGATTGTTTTTTTGAGACGCTGATTTCACGGATTTACACGGATTGTTTTTGAGACGCTGATTTGACGGATTTACACGGATTTTTTTTTGAGACGCGAATTTCACGGATTTACACGGATTGTTTTTTGAGACGCGAATTTTACGGATTTACACGGATTGTTTTTGAGACGCGAATTTCGCAGATTTACACGGATTGTTTTTTGAGACGCGAATTTCACGGATTTACACGGATTGTTTTTTTGAGACGCTGATTTCACGGATTTACACGGATTTTTTTTGAGACGCTGATTTCACGGATTTACACGGATTGTTTTTTTGAGACGCTGATTTCACAGATTTACACGGATTGTTTTTTTGAGACGCGAATTTCGCAGATTTACACGAATTTTTTTGTTTGAGACGCTGATTTCTCGAATTTTCACGAATTATTTAAAATAACTCTTTTATATTGAAGACTATTTTCGCCAAAATTGATCAGTAAACCAAGTTTTAATTTAGAGGTTGCTAGGTAGTTTAATGTTTGTTTTAGATGACCTGAATTCAGTTCTTTAATAGCTTTAATTTCAAGAATTATTTTATTATCTATTACAAAATCGGCAAAATAATAATGAGGAATTATTTTGCCTTTGTAGTTTATACTAAACTTTACTTCTCTTTTATAAGGTATATTTTGAGATTGAAATTCTATTTCTAAAGCATCACCATATACAACTTCATTAAATCCTTTACCTAAAAATTTATGAACCTCCATACAAGCACCAATAATTTGGTATGCTTCGTTTTTGTATAAAAGATTTTCGTTCATAGTAATTTTAATTAGTAATCAGTAAAATCAGCATTAATGATCATCTGCTAGAACAACTTCGCGTTAATCAGTAAAATTCGTGTTAATCAGTGAAATTCGTGTCTGATATAAACAACTTCGCGTTAATCAGCGAAATTCGTGTCAGACTAAAATTAGCGTTAATCAGTGAAATTCGTGTCTGATATAAACAACTTCGCGTTAATCAGCGAAATTCGTGTCAGACTAAAATTCGTGTTAATCAGTGAAATTCGTGTCTGATATAAACAAATTAGCGTCTAAATTCGTCCTCCTCATCAGTAACAATCCCTAAAGCTTCGTGTACATATTTAAAGGTAGAAAGTAATTCAGGTTTACCATCAACAATAGCAACATCATGCTCAAAATGCGCTGAAGGTTTACCATCTAAAGTAGTAATTGTCCAACCATCATCATGTTGTAAAATCTTGTGAGTTCCTAAGTTTGTCATCGGTTCAATGGCAACAACCATCCCTTCAATAAACTTTTTACCACGACCTCTTTGACCGTAATTTGGCATTTCAGGATCTTCGTGCATTACACGCCCTAAACCATGACCAACCAATTCACGAACTACGCCGTAACCATGGTTTTCCGTAAAGTTTTGAATCGCAAAACCAACATCACCAACACGATTTCCAACTTTTAATTCACGAATACCAACGTATAAACTCTCTCTGGTAACGTCTAATAATTTTTGAGTTTCCGCAGCAATTTCACCAACAGCAAATGTGTAGGCATGATCTCCGTAAAAACCATTTTTAATCGAACCACAATCAATCGAAATAATATCGCCTTCAATTAATGGCGTTTTGTTAGGAATTCCGTGTACAACCTGTGAGTTTGGGCTCATACAAAGGGTGTTCGGAAAATCATATAATCCTAAAAAACCAGGAATTGCTCCTTGCTCGCGAATAAATTCTTCGGCAAGTTTATCTAAATATAAAGTAGAAACACCAGGTTTTACTTCTTTAGCTAACATCCCTAAAGTTTTTGATACGACTAATGCACTTTCACGCATGATTTCTATTTCTTCTCTAGTTTTTCTTTTGATCATCTTAAAAATATTGAACGGCAAATTTACGGTTATTTATGGTTTTTTTTGATTTTAAAAGTATAAATACCTAGCACTTTTAAATCGTTTATAGTAATGAATCTTGTGTCATTTCTTTGGGTTGTGGCAGGTTCATTAAATGTAAAATAGTGGGGGCAATATCGCCTAAAACACCATCTTTTATAGCTTTTAAATCTTTATCAACCAAAATCATCGGCACAGGGTTTGTGGTGTGCGATGTATGTGGCGAACCATCAGGGTTCATCATGGTTTCACAATTCCCGTGGTCGGCAATTACAATAGTCGTATAATCGTTTTCTAAAGCCGTTGTAATGACATCTTTTACGCAATTATCAACCGTTTCACAAGCTTTTACTGCTGCTTCAAAAACACCAGTATGCCCAACCATATCGCCATTTGCGAAGTTTAAACACACAAAATCAACAGCGCCTTTTTGTAATTCAGGAACAATAGCATCACGAATTTCGTAGGCGCTCATTTCTGGCTGTAAATCGTAAGTAGCTACTTTTGGCGATGGGCATAATAAACGTTTTTCGCCGTTAAATTCTTGCTCTCTTCCTCCTGAAAAGAAAAATGTTACGTGTGGATATTTCTCCGTTTCCGCAATTCTAATTTGAGTTTTTCCTGCGTTTTCTAAAACCTCACCTAAAGTATTTTCAATATTTTTACTGTTGTAAATTACCTTAATATCTTTAAAAGTTTCATCATAATTTGTCATGGTAACAAAATATAATGGTAATTTTTTGGTATTAAGTTCAGGGAAATCTTTCTGATTTAAAATTTCAGTTAATTCACGACCTCTATCAGTTCTAAAATTAAAAAAGATAACAACATCATCCTCTTTAATAGTTGTTTTAGGTTGATTTTTTTCATCAACCATAATAATAGGTTTGATAAATTCATCCGTAATATTTTCATCATAGCTTTTTTGAATACTTTGGGTAGCATCAGTAGAAAACTCTCCTTTTCCGTTTACTAAAGCATCGTAAGCTAATTGCACTCTTTCCCAACGATTATCTCTATCCATAGCAAAATAACGCCCTGTAATTGTTGCCAATTCACCCGTAGTTTTTTGCATATGTTCTTCTATCTCATTGATAAAATATTTTCCAGATTTAGGATCACAATCACGACCATCAGTAAAAGCATGTAAAAAAACATCCGATAAACCAAAATCGGCAGCAGCACTAAGCAATCCTTTTAAATGATTGATATGCGAATGAATTCCGCCGTTGGAAACCAATCCTAAAAAATGCACATTTTTATTGTTTTTCTTGGCATAATCAAAGGCTTTTAAAAGCTCTTTTTCTTGTGCTAAAGAACCATCATCAACCGCTTTATTTATTTTCGCCAGATTCTGATATACAATTCTTCCTGCACCTAAATTCATGTGTCCAACTTCCGAATTACCCATCTGCCCTTCAGGCAAACCGACATGATTTCCGTCGGTACGTAATTGAGCGTGTGGAAATGTATCGTATAACGAATTTATAAAAGGCGTTTTGGCATTGTATATGGCAGAAACTTTAGGATCTTGGGTAATTCCCCAGCCGTCAAGAATCATTAAAATAACTTTTTTGTTCATTTTTGTTGAATTGGACTGTAAAAATAAGAAAGATTTTACCGTTTTAAGAGCCTGTTTAAAAATTATTTGAAGCTATTTCCCGCTTTCCGCACTCGCTCTTTTTTGAAGAAAAATCAAAAAAGGAGCTCAAACAATTGCTTCAATCGGGGCTAGGGTTTTTTGCTAAAAAAAATGCTTTCAGAAATCATCTAAAAGCATTTCTAAATTAATTATATTTTCAATAGTTATCTACGATATTTAGCAATAGCGCTTTTAATTTTTTCGATTCTATTTTCAGGGTCGGGGTGAGTGCTTTGAAATTCTGGAGTTCTGTTAGGGCCTGCGGCAGCTTTTAAAATTTGCATTACGCCAATTAAACTCTCCGGATTATAACCTGCATCGAGCATTAATTTAACACCTAAATCATCACTTTCTAACTCATCGCCTCTACCATATTTCATGTTAATTACATTGGCAATTCCAGCAATTCCTTGTGCAGTACTTGGGTCAAAACCTACAGAAGCCCCCGAAAGTAAGCCTTGGGTTAAATCTTGTTTTGCCATACGTGCTGCCGAATGACGACCGATAACATGCCCAATTTCATGCCCTAAAACTCCCGCCAACTGATCTTCGTTTTTTAATTTTGAAAACAAGGCATAGGTAATAAAAACCTGTCCGCCAGGTAAAGCAAAAGCGTTGATAGTTCTTTCATCTTTTAATAAATGAAAATCAAAAGGATAACCAGATTCACGGGCGATGCTATTGTCAACTAATTTTTTTCCAATTTGATCTACTAAATCTTGATGTTTTTGGCTAGGATATAAACCGCCATGTTGTTGCGCCATGTGAGGAGCGCTACTTAAACCGATTGCAATTTCTTGCTTTGGAGAAATAGAAATATGTTGTTTTTTACCTGTATAAGGATTTGTTTCTGCACTAGCGCAATATTTTAGCAAAGCAAAAATAGCGATTGCTGCACCAATTAAAAGTCTAATTTTTAAACTCCCGCGATTTCTCATAACTGCTGTTTTTTTTGATGTTTTTGATAAAGGTAAAGATACAAAATATATAATTTAACGAATATCCATTTTAAATCAACCATAAAAAACTTAAATTTACAAAGCAAAACAGATAATAATATGAATCCTCATTTTGAGTTAAATGATGTAACTAAAAAGTTACCAAAGCACTTACATAAATTTATTGTAAAACAACCATACAACGAATATACCGCCCAAAATCAAGCGGTTTGGCGCTATGTAATGCGTATGAATGTTGATTATTTAGGTAAAGTTGCTCATTCATCATATTTAAAAGGCTTAGAAAAAACGGGTATTTCTGTAAATAACATTCCGTATATGGCAGGAATGAATCGTATTTTAAAAGAAATCGGTTGGTCGGCAGTTTCTGTGGATGGTTTTATTCCTCCGAATGCTTTTATGGAATTTCAAGCCTATAATGTATTGGTAATTGCTTCGGATATTCGTACCATAAATCATATTGAATACACACCAGCACCCGATATTATTCATGAAGCTGCAGGGCACGCGCCAATTATTGCAAATCCTGAATATTCAGAATATTTACGTCGTTTTGGTGAAATAGGATCAAAAGCAATTTCATCATCAAAAGATTATGAAATGTATGAAGCAATTCGTTTGTTATCAATTTTAAAAGAAGATCCTAATGCCACTAAAAAATCAATAGATGACGCACAAGAAAAGGTAACGTGGTTACAAGATAATATGGGCGAATTATCGGAAATGGCACAAATAAGAAACCTGCATTGGTGGACGGTTGAATATGGATTAATCGGAACACCTGAAAATCCGAAGATATACGGCGCAGGTTTATTATCATCCATAGGAGAAAGTAAATGGTGTATGCAATCGGAAGTTAAAAAAGTGCCGTATTCAGTTGCCGCAGCTACTCAGAATTTTGATATTACAAAACCACAACCTCAGTTATTTGTTACGCCAAATTTTGCGTATTTAAGCTTGGTTTTAAATGAATTTGCCAATACAATGGCACTTAGAACAGGTGGTTTAAAAGGGGTTGAAAAATTAATAAATTCTAAAAATTTAGGAACTGTTGAATTAAGTACTGGTATTCAAATATCAGGAATATTTAGCAATGTTATTGAAGATAAAAAAGGGGAAATTGCCTACATACAAACTACTGGAAACACTGCTTTATCAAATAGAGATAAAGAATTAATTGGTCACGGAATTAGTTATCATGCCGAAGGTTTTGGAAGTCCCGTAGGAAAGTTGAAAGGAATTAATTTGCCTATTGAAGATATGAGCCCGCGTGATTTAAAAGCCTACGGGATTTATGAAGGTGAAATTATAAATTTAGAATTTGAAAGTGGCGTACTTGTTACAGGAAAGATCATTACAGGAACACGAGATTTACGAGGTAAAATTTTAATCGTGTCTTTAAAAGATTGTAGGGTTACTTATAAGGAACAAATTTTATTTGATCCGTCGTGGGGAATTTACGATATGGCAATAGGAAAAGAATTAGTTTCGGCATATTCAGGACCTGCGGATGTTGATTCTTTTGGAGATATAGGAAAAGTATCTGACACTAAAACACATAAAATTCAATATTCAGAAGCTGATAATAGATTATATCAAATGTATGCTGATGTAAGAAAATATAGGGAAGATAATACGATTACTGAAAATATAATTGAAAGAATTTTAAAGATTCTTAAAAATGAATATCCAAAGGATTGGTTATTAACTTTAGAGTTATATGAATTGGCTTTTAAAAATGATTTTTCGATAAAAATAAGCTTAAAAAAATATTTAGAAAGCTTAAAAAGTAACAAGGGTTACAAAGGGTTAATAGAAAACGGATTATATTTGCTGTCTGAGAAATAATACAACAAATGGGATTATTTAACTTATTTAGAAAGAAAAACATGGGTGAAAAAATACAAGAATATTTAGGAAATCAAGCTGTTATTTTAGATGTAAGAACTTTAGAAGAATGGAACGACGGGCATTCACAAGGTGCAAAACACATTGTTTTAACAACAATACCAACAAGTGTTGAGCAAATTAAAGCTTGGGGAAAACCTGTAATCGCAGTTTGTAAAAGTGGTGGTAGAAGTGGTCAGGCAACTGATTTTTTAGTAGCACAAGGAATTGATGTAATTAACGGAGGTCCTTGGCAAAATGTAGATCAGTATTTAACAAAATAAGTACTGTTTTTAAAATGTAATAAAAGGAAATGCTTTTTGAAGTGTTTCCTTTTTTTGTGCGATATTTTTTAAAAACTTCTGATGTGCTTCCGATGTTGGGTTAAAAGAACGATGCGCTAATCCTTTTTGAATGATGTCAACTTCCTTCATCGTTTTTTGGGTGTTTTCAGAAATCCAAACTTCTATAAATTTTTCCCAAATATAATTTATTGCAGTGTTATTTGGATGAATCATATCTTGGGCATAAAAACGATAATCACGTAATTCATCCATCATAATTTCATAAGAAGGAAAATAATAAGTGTTGTTTTTAGGCTCAATAATTTGATGAATCGCACTTAATAAATGCGCTTTGCTTTGTTGATTTTCAATAAACCCATCTTTTATATGACGAACAGGCGAAACTGTGAAAATAATCGAAATATTCGGGTTAACGGATTTTGTTAAAGAAATAATAGCATCTAAACTTTCAGTAATTTCATCAATACTTAAAATTTCTTTTAAAAAGTTTTTCTGCGGAATTTTATGGCAATTAGCAACAATAGCATCCGAAGAAATTTTACGATAAACCCAAGAAGTACCAAGTGTAATTACAAGATGACTAGCGTTTTTTAAATACTCAAATGTTGCCGTATTTGCAGTGTTTAAATTATTTAAAACTTCTTTTTTATCCGAAGAACTTACACTAGAATGTGCATCAAAACAATGCCAAGATTCATTGTGATAAAAAACAGCATCTTCGGTATATTTTTTTTGATTAATAGCATCGGTAATTAATTTTTCAATAGCTTTTGGATGAAATAAAATTCCAAACGGGTTTTGTTGTGATTGAAATTTATAAAACGATAATTTATCGCCGATATTTTCAGAAAAACAAGAGCCTAATAAAAGTAACTTAGAATTATAATCGATTAAATTATGAGGTTGTTTCTTTAAAGGTATTTGTGTTTGAAGTTTCATCTGATAAAAATAATGCGCTTCAAAAATAACTATAAAATGCTCAAATTAGTGAGGCTTTAGATTAATTTGAATGAAAAATGTATCTTTGTTTAATAAAAAAGATAATAAATTGAACAATATAAAAAATTCATTTACAATAAAAGACCTTGAAAATATTTCAGGAATTAAAGCACATACTATTCGTATTTGGGAAAAGCGATATAATTTATTATCGCCAGAAAGAACAGATACAAATATTAGATATTATTCTTCAGAAAATCTTTTAAAGTTATTAAATGTTGTTCTGCTAAATAAGAATAAATATAAAATCTCTAAGATTTCAGAAATGTCTGATAAGGATATTTTATTGTTAGCAAGAGAATTAGCTTTTAAAACAGCTATAAGTGATGATGCTATAAACTCTTTAAAAATGGCAATGTTTCAATTTGATAAAGTTTTATTTAATAATACTTATAATCAATTATTGAACAAGAAAACATTTAGAGAAATTTTTAAAGATGTTTTTGTGCCTTTTTTAAATCATATAGGATTGTTATGGCAAACAGATACATTATTACACGCACACGAACATTTTATATCGAATTTAATAGCTCAAAAAATTCAAATTAGCACTGAAAAATTGGAATATTCAATAATAGATTCAGATGTTATTTATGTATTGTTTTTACCCGAAAATGAAGTTCATGAATTAGGATTGATGTATTTAAATTATGAATTAGTTTTAAGAGGAAATAAAACCATATATTTAGGACAGAGTTTGCCTTTAAGTAACTTGAATTATTTTTTTGAAAGTGATACCGAAGTACGATTTATTACATCATTAACCGTTCAGCCTTATGATGATAAAATAATGGATTATTTTCAAGAAATTGAGACTGCTTTAAAGGGAAAAAAACATCAATTTATTGCGGTAGGAAATAAAACATCAAAAGTAAAAGAAGTTAATTTTGAAGCAAATATTTCTCTTTATAATTCTGTTATAGATCTTTTAAAAGTGTTGTAAATTTTTTTGATGTATTTTATTTTGTTTAACTATATTTTGTTTTTGTTAAACAAAAATTGTAGATTTGATTAATTCCAATTATTTTATCTGTTAAGTAGCTTTAAATAAATGAATTATTAATTCTTATAAAACATACCATTGAAAAAAACAATACATATAATAGGTTCCGGTTTTTCATCATTATCAGCTTCTTGTTATTTAGCCAAAGCAGGATACAATGTTGTAGTTTTAGAAAAAAATGAAACCGTAGGAGGTAGAGCTCGTCAGTTAAAAAAAGATGGTTTTACTTTTGATATAGGCCCAACATGGTATTGGATGCCCGATGTTTTTGAAAAATTTTTTGCAGATTTTGGTAAAAAACCATCCGATTATTATGAGTTAGAAAAGTTAGATCCAGCATATCAAGTTTATTTTGATACCGCAGATTCTATAACAATTCCAGGTAGTGTTGAAGAAATTTATGAAATTTTTGAAGCAGAGGAAAAAGGAAGTTCTGTTCATTTAAAAGAATTTTTAAAATCTGCAGCCTATAATTATGATGTTTCTATAAACGATTTAGTATATAATCCAGGGGTTTCACCTTTAGAATTGGTAACTCCTGTTACAATTGGAAAAATAACACAGTTTTTTTCATCAATAAGAAAAGAAGTTCGTAGAAAAATTAAAAGCAAAAAATTAATTCAGATTTTAGAATTTCCTGTATTATTTTTAGGAGCAAAACCAAGTAATACTCCCGCTTTTTATAATTTTATGAATTATGCCGATTTTGTTTTAGGAACTTGGCATCCCAAAGGAGGAATGTATAAAGTTATTGAAGCAATGGTAACTTTATCTAAAGATTTAGGGGTAACTTTTAAAACTGAAGCCAATGTTGAAGAGATTAAACTTAATCAATCAGGAGAAGCTATTGGTTTAGTAGTAAATGGTGATTTTATTGCTTCGGATATTGTTTTAAGCGGTGCTGATTATCATCATACAGAAACATTATTACCTAAAGATTACAGACAGTATTCTGAAAAATATTGGGATAAAAAAGTTTTTGCACCATCATCATTATTGTTTTACGTTGGTTTTGATAAAAAACTAAAAGATGTTTGTCATCATACATTATTTTTTGATACTGATTTTGATGTACATGCAGCATCAATATATGATACTCCAAGTTGGCCAAAAGACCCCATGTTTTATGCAAGTTTTCCCTCAATAACAGAAGGTTCTTTTGCGCCAATTAATAACGAAGCAGCTACTTTTTTAATTCCGATAGCTCCAGGTATTGAAGATACTCCCGAGCTTAGAGAAAAGTACTTTGATTTAATTATAAACAGATTAGAGAAATTAACCCAGCAATCTGTAAAAGAAAGTGTTATCTTTAAGGAGAGTTTTTGTGTGAAGGATTTTGTGAAAGATTATAATTCGTATAAAGGAAATGCCTACGGATTAGCAAATATTTTAACACAAACTGCTTTTTTAAGACCAAAAATAAAAAGTAAAAAAGTAAAGAATTTATTCTTTACAGGACAATTAACGGTTCCAGGGCCGGGGGTACCACCGTCATTAATTTCGGGTAAAATAGCTTCAGATTTAATTTTAAAACACCATTAAAAATGAAACAATTATTTGATGAGGTTTCTTATGCTTGTAGTAAATTAGTTACTCAAAAATATAGTACTTCTTTTTCTTTAGCTACCAGAATGTTATCGCCTAGCATACGTGCCGCTATCTATAATATTTATGGTTTTGTCCGTTTTGCTGATGAAATAGTAGATTCTTTTCATACATATAACAAAGAAGAATTATTAATTAGGTTCGAAAATGAGTATTATTTGTCAAAAAAAGAGGGCATAAGTTTAAATCCTATTTTAAATTCATTTGTTCATACTGTTGAAAAATATAAAATTACAGATGATTTAATACAAGCTTTTTTAAAGAGTATGAAAGCTGATTTACATCAAACAGAATATACTACCGAAGAGGCATACAAACAATATATTTATGGCTCTGCCGATGTTGTCGGATTAATGTGTTTACGTGTTTTTGTAAATGGAAACGCTAATCAATATAATGAGCTAAAAGATGCCGCAATGCGTTTAGGTTCTGCATTTCAGAAAGTGAATTTTTTAAGAGATTTAAAAGATGATATTCAGGTGTTGAATCGATCTTATTTTCCTAATGTTGACCTTAAAGAGTTAGACCAAGCATCTAAAGAAATTATTATTAAAGATATTGAAGCTGATTTTGACTATGCCTACGAAAACGGTATTTTAAAATTACCTGTTGAAGCAAAATTTGGTGTTTATATGGCGTATCGATATTATAAAAAATTATTAAAGAAGTTAAAAGCAACGCCATCATCGGAAATAATGGACACAAGAATTAGAATATCAGACCCAATGAAAATTAATTTATTGGCAAGAAGTTACGTAAAATATAAACTAAATCTTATTTAAAAATGCTATTTATACTTATAACATTATTCACTTTTGTAACTATGGAAGCCGTTACTTGGTTTACTCATAAATATATAATGCACGGTTTTGGATGGTATTTACACGAAGACCATCACCAGCCAGGATATCCGAATGTATTTGAAAAAAATGATGCTTTTTTTGTGGTTTTTGCCATACCGAGTATGTTGTTGTTTTACTTCGGAATTAATCCAGCATTAAATTATTTATTTTTTATTGGATTAGGAATTTTGTGCTATGGATTAGCCTATTTTTTAATTCACGATGTTTTAATTCATAGACGTTTCAATTGGTTTAAAAACACCAATAATCAATATTTAAGAGGACTTAGAAAGGCACATAAAATACATCACAAGCATTTAGGTAAACCAGATGGAGAATGTTTTGGAATGTTGTTTGTTCCGTTTAAATATTTCAAGAAAAGACAATCGAAATAATTCTAAAATAATGAGCGAATATCTTTATCTTATATTGAATTTAGGAAGTTTGAGTGTGCCTTTAGCTTATAGTGTTTTTGAGAAAAAATTTCATTTTATACAGCATTTTAAAAGTGCTTTTATCAGTATTTCGTTAGTCGCTTTACCGTTTATAATTTGGGATGTTTTTTTTACAAAAATTGGTGTTTGGGGTTTTAATCCTGATTATTATTTAGGAATAAAATTGCTTGAAATGCCTATTGAAGAATGGCTATTTTTCTTTTGTATTCCGTACGCTTGTTTGTTTACGCATGAGGTTTTAAAATATTTAGCACCTCAATTTAAGTTATCTAAATCGATAACGGTATTGTTAAGTTTTTTATTGATTTTGATAGCATTTATACTATTGGTTTTCAATTTTGGAAAATGGTACACAACTGTAAATTTCAGTGCTTTTTTGCTATTAATGTTCTTCGGATTAAAAAATAATTTAAAAGCTTTACAGGAATATTATCCTAGTTTTTTAGTTGTTTTAGTTCCTTTTTTACTAGTAAACGGAATTTTAACAGGAAGCTTTATCGATGCTCCTGTGGTTTGGTATAATAATGCAGAAAATTTAAATTTTAGAATTTTTACAATTCCTTTTGAAGATGTTTTTTATGCCTTTACATTATTGTTTTCAGTACAATTTATATTTAATTATTTAAAGAAATCTCACGTAAAATTAAAAGATGAAACAAAATAAATATATACGTTTTCTACTATTTTTAGTAGTTAATTTTTTAGCCTTGGCAATCGGTATTTTATTAATGAAAGATGGCCCACGAACAGATTGGTATCTATCTTTAAACAAAGCACCTTGGACACCTGCTGGTTGGGTTTTTGGAGCAGCTTGGTCAACAATTATGCTGTTATTTGCTTTTTATATGACAAAATTGAGTTTTAAATTTCCTTTTTTAGATAAAAAACTAACACTACTTTTTAGTGTTCAGTGGATTTTAAATGTAGGTTGGAATTACTTTTTTTTCAATCAACATTTAACCGTTATCGGATTAGTAATTATTACTTTATTATGGTTGTTAATCGGGTATTTTACCTTTAAAAATTTAAGAGAATTAAAAGGGATTACATTATTTATACTTCCATATTTAATATGGATGACTATTGCAACAAGTTTAAACGCCTACATCGTATTTTATAATTAAAATTATGGAAAATAAAGAAATTATTACAGAGGATAAAATTATAGAATTGTACATGGATACGGTTTTAATTTCAGGAAAACCAGCTTCTATTTATGCTTTTGCTCAGAAAAATGACTTTGAAGAGTCAGATTTTTATAAATATTATTCAAGTTTTGAAAATTTAGAAAAATCAATATTTGGAGTTTTTGCAAAAGAAACAATTCATTTGTTACATAAAACAGAGGCTTATCAAGGTTATGAATCAAAAGATAAATTATTAAGTTTTTATTTTACTTTTTTTGAATTATTAACTGCAAACAGGTCGTATGTTTTGTGTCAATTTCAAGATATGAAATCGGATTTTTCAAAACTATCAGTTTTAAAAGAATTACGAGCAGAGTTTTTAAAATATGTTAGCAAAATTGAATTAGAAAAAATTGATTTTAAGAATGATAAAATCAATAAAATTCAAGATAAAACAATAACAGAAGTTTATTGGATGCAATTATTAATGATTCTGAAATTTTGGATTGATGATGAATCTTCAAACTTCGAAAAAACAGATGTTTTTATTGAAAAATCAATTAAAGCTGCTTTTGAAATTCAACAAATAACTCCCGTAAAAAGCGTTATTGATTTAGCGAAATTTTTATGGAAAGAAAAAGGAATGTCAACATAAGAAAATATGAAAAGACTCGATAAAATACCAACATCAAAAATAGAAAGAACAACTAAATTAGTTACTACAGGACTAAAATTAGGTGTAAACTATGCAAAGTATTACGGAAATAAAATAACAAAATCAGAAGCAGCAGCAAGAGCGCAATTAAATGAAGATAATGCAACTGATATTTATGACGGTTTAAAAGAATTAAAAGGTTCGGCATTAAAAGTAGCGCAAATGCTAAGCATGGAAAAGAATTTATTACCAAGTGCGTATGTTGAAAAATTTTCGTTATCACAATTTTCTGTTCCACCACTTTCAGGACCTTTAGTAGTTAAAACTTTTAAAAAATATTTTAACAAAACACCTGAAGATGTTTTTGACACGTTTACAGCAGAATCTGTAAATGCGGCAAGTATCGGACAGGTTCACAGAGCTACCATAGGCGAAAAAATATTGGCTGTTAAAATTCAATATCCTGGTGTTGCAAATAGTATTTCTACCGATTTAGCATTGGTAAAACCGATTGCTATGAAAATGTTTAATATAAGAGGCGAAGGTTCTGATGAATATTTTAAAGAAGTTGAAAGTAAACTATTAGAAGAAACAAATTACGTTTTAGAATTAGCACAGAGTAACGAAATAGCGAATGCTTGTGCACATATTCCAAATTTAAAATTCCCAAAATATTACGAAGAATTTTCTACGGATAGAATTTTAACTATGGATTGGATGGATGGAATTCATTTGTCGGAATTTACATCAAAAGGATATGATCAGCAAACGGCAAATAAATTAGGGCAGGCTTTATGGGATTTTTATATGTATCAAATGCATGTCTTAAAAAAAGTACATGCCGACCCGCATCCTGGTAACTTTTTGGTATCCAAAGAAAATGATTTAATTGTTATCGATTTTGGATGTATGAAAGAAGTACCAATGACTTTTTATACGCCATATTTCGAGTTAGCCAAACGAGAAAATATTGAAAATCCTGCTTTTTTTGAAAGTAAATTATACGAATTAGAAATTTTAAGAAAAGACGATTCCGAAGAAGAAAAAGCCTTTTTTAAAGAATTGTTTTATGAAATGTTGTATTTATTTACATCACCTTTTCAGCAAGAAGATTTTGATTTTTCTGATGGTGTTTTCTTTGGTAAAATAGCCGATTTAGGACAAAAATATGCAAAAAGTACTGAGTTGAAAAAAATGAACGGTAACAGAGGTTCGAAACATTTTATTTATATCAACAGAACATTTTTCGGTTTATATAATTTAATGCACGATTTAAAATCGACTCATATAAAAATTAATAATTACAAGAATTTATAAATGCATTTATCAAGAAAAGCTATAGATGATATGAATCATCTGTATAAAATAAATTTAATGAACAGCATTTCTGGTTATAAACCAGCAAATTTAATTGCTACAAAATCGGAAGATGGAACGAGTAATGTAGCTGTTTTTAGTTCGGTGGTTCATTATGGTTCTAGTCCTGCAATTTTAGGGTTTGTTTTGCGTCCGACAACCGTAGCAAGAAATACCTATGACAACATTAAAAAAACAGGTTTTTATACGATAAATGCTATTAATGAAGCCATAATTGAAGATGCACATCATACATCGGCTAAATATCCTTCAGGAGTTTCAGAGTTTGATAAAACCGATTTAACTGAAATTTATAAAGATGATTTTTTTGCACCTTATGTAGCAGAATCGCCTATAAAAATAGGAATGAAATTTTTAGAAGAACATCCTATAAAAGCAAACGGAACTATTTTAATTTTAGGCGAAGTAACCGATTTGTATTTTAAAGATTCAATGCTTTCCGAGGATGGTTTTTTAAATTTATCCGAAGAAAAAATTGCAGCAATTAATGGTTTAGATACCTATATGGTTGCAAAAGAATATAAAAGATTATCATATCAAAGACCAAAGTAACACAATAATTAATATGTAAAACATCAAGAAAATGAAAATTTTAATCACAGGAACAACAGGATATATAGCAAAAAGATTGGTATTAAAATTAGTAGATGCAGGTCATGAATTAGTATGCTGTGTCCGTGATTTAAAACGAATTCCTGATGAAATAGAACATAAAGAGAATATCTCCTTTATAAAAGTTGATTTTTTACAAACCGAACAAATTGTTTTTCCTTCGGATATTGATGTTGCGTATTATTTAATTCATTCAATGGCTACGGATGCTACTAATTTTGAAGATTTAGAGCAAACTTGTGCCAAGAATTTTAAAAATATTGTCGAAAAAACAAACTGTAAACAAGTCATTTATTTAAGTGGTATTGTAAATGATAGTTCTTTGTCTAAGCATTTGGCATCACGTTTTCAGGTAGAGCAAAATTTAGCTTCAAAAAAATATGCACTTACCACTTTTAGAGCAGGAATTATTGTTGGAAGCGGTAGTGCATCTTTTGAAATTATTAGAGATATTGTTGAAAAGTTGCCCGTAATGGTTACGCCAAAATGGTTGAATACAAAATCGCAACCAATTGCAATTAGAGATGTATTAACTTTTTTAGAACGTGCCGTTGGAAATGAAAAATTGTATAATAAATCCTTTGATATTTGTGGTACAGAAGTGCTTACTTATAAAGAAATGCTTTTACAATTTTCAGAAGTAAGAGGCTTTAAACGTTACATTTTAACACTACCACTTTTAACGCCAAAATTATCATCGTATTGGTTGTATTTTGTAACTTCTACGTCTTTTAATTTAGCACAAGCTTTGGTCGATAGTATGAAAGTTGAGGTAATTGCCAAGTCAAGTAATATCAATCAAATTTTAAATATATCGCCTATTTCTTATAAAGAATCGGTTGATTTAGCTTTTCAACGAATAGAACAAAACGCTGTAATATCAAGTTGGAAAGATGCGATTAGTAGCGGTGTTTTTCAAGCGCAATTATCGGATCATATTCAAATACCACAATACGGTTGTTTTGTAGATAAACGTACTGTAAAAGTTACCGATGATGCTTTTACACTTGATAAAATTTGGTCAATAGGAGGTAAAAACGGATGGTATAGTTTTAACTGGTTATGGAAAATAAGAGGATATGCCGATAAAGTTTTTGGAGGTGTAGGATTACGTAGAGGACGAACCCACGACACCTCATTAGAAGCAGGTGATCCGCTAGATTTTTGGCGCGTTTTATTTGCTGATAAAAAAGAAAAAAGACTTTTGTTATTTGCTGAAATGAAATTACCTGGAGAAGCTTGGTTAGAGTTTAAGATAGAAGATAATAAATTATATCAAAAAGCAGTATTTAGGCCTAAAGGAGTTTTAGGGCGTTTGTATTGGTATTCCGTTTTACCATTTCATGCTTTTGTTTTTAAAGGAATGATAAACGCTTTGGTAAATAAATAAAATTTTATGATATTTTTAAAATTAATGAAAAAAATAACACTTCAATAAATGAAAACACTTAAAATAACTTTACTTATAACTTTATCAATAATACTATTTATGACATTATTTAGTTTTTTATCAAATTCGGAAACAGTATCTCCTAATCAATCTTTATATGACATAGAAATTAAAGGAATTGACGGAAAAAAATTAGATTTAAATCAATATAAAGGTAAAAAAATATTATTTGTGAATGTTGCCTCTAAATGCGGATTTACCAAGCAATATGATGGATTACAAGAATTATATTCAAAATATTCTGATAAATTAGTAGTCATCGGTTTGCCGTGTAATCAATTTGGAGAACAAGAACCTGGTGAAGCATCTGAAATAAAATCGTTTTGTAGGTTAAATTTTGGAGTCGATTTTCCATTAACCGAAAAAATAGCCGTTAAAGGAGCTGACAAACATCCGTTATATCAATGGTTAACTGAAAAAGAAAAGAATGCTAAAATGGATTCGTCTGTAAAATGGAATTTTCAAAAATATTTAGTTGACGAAGAAGGTCGATTAATTGATGTTTTCTATTCAATAACAAAACCAATGAGTACTAAAATAACAAGTCTTTTGTAAATGATGAATTTTAAAAAACACTCAGGAATTTATACGCTAGAAACAGTACAAGAATTAAAAATGCCGTTAGCAAAAGCGTGGGATTATTTTTCATCACCAGAAAATTTAGCCAAAATTACTCCAAAATCAATGGGTTTTAATATCACTTCAAAAGTTGATAAAAAAGCATATCCTGGGCAAATAATAACGTATAAAGTATCGCCTGTTCCGTTTGTGAAAACAAATTGGGTAACAGAAATAACGCAAGTAAAAGAACAAGCTTTTTTTATTGATGAGCAACGTTTCGGACCTTATTCAATGTGGCATCACGAACATTTTTTTGAAGCCTTGCCAAACGGAAATACCTTAATGAAAGATAAAATTTCCTATAAAATACCGTTCGGTTTTTTAGGACATATAGCACAAGCTCTTTTTATCAAAAAACAATTAAAAAGTATTTTCGAATATCGATTTGTAACTTTAGAAAAAATGTTTAATGACAAATAAAGTAGCGATATTTTGGTTTCGTAGAGATTTGCGTTTAGAAGATAACGTAGCATTATTTAACGCTTTAAATTCATCAAATAAAGTACTGCCAATATTTATTTTTGATGAAGAAATTTTAGATAAACTACCAGAAAACGATGCCCGAGTTTCATTTATTTATCAAACATTAGAGCAATTAGATACCGATTTAAAAGATGCAGGTTCATCTTTATTGATAAAAAAAGGAAATCCTCTTGAAGTTTGGAAAACAATAATTTCAGAATTTGATATTTCAGCAGTTTATACCAATAAAGATTACGAACCGTATGGATTACAAAGAGATGCAGAAATTAGCGATTTTTTAAAATCAAAAAGTATTGATTTTTTAAGTTATAAAGACCAAGTTATTTTTGAAAAAGCTGAGGTTACCAAAAATGACGGATTGCCATATACCATTTATACGCCCTATAAAAATAAGTGGTTGCAGAAATTTAATGCCGAAGAAGATTTAAAAAATCATGCTATAAATTTCAATAATTTTCATCAGTTTACATCAAAAACACCTTCTTTAAAATCCATAGGATTTAATGAAAGTAGTATAAAAGTACCTCCTTATAATTTATCAAATTTAGCGAGTTATGATGAAATTCGTGATTTTCCTTTTATCGATAAAACATCGTATTTGTCGCCTTATTTCCGCTTCGGATTGGTAAGTGTTCGTAAAATGGTGCAATTTGCTTTAAAAACCAATGCGACTTTTTTAAACGAACTGATTTGGCGAGAATTTTTTATGCAAGTATTATTTCATTTTCCGAAAGTGGTTACCAATAATTTCAAGCAAAAATACGATGCCATTCCGTGGAGAAATAACCAAGCAGAATTTGAAAAATGGTGTAAAGGCGAAACAGGTTATCCGATGGTTGATGCAGGCATGCGACAGTTAAATAAAACGGGGTATATGCACAACAGAGTACGTATGATTACGGCAGGTTTTTTATGTAAACATCTGTTAATTGATTGGCGTTGGGGCGAAGCTTATTTTGCTCAAAAACTATTAGATTACGATTTATCAGCAAACAATGGAAACTGGCAATGGTCAGCAGGAACGGGTTGTGATGCTGCGCCATATTTTAGAGTTTTTAATCCTGAAGCACAATTAAAAAAGTTCGATAAAGATTTACAATATATTCGAAAATGGATTGAAAATTTTGATGAATTAACTTATCCACAGCCAATGGTTGAACATAAGTTTGCCAGAGAAAGAGCAATTTCGACATATAAAGAAGCGTTAAATTAATTGCAAAATAAAAAGGTTCAAAGAATTAAATCTTTGAACCTTTTTGAAGTTATTTTTTATAATTATTTGAAGCAATTTCCCGCTTTCCGCACTCGCTTTTTTTTGAAGAAAAATCAAAAACAGCCCTCAAACAAATGCTTCAATCGGGGCTAGAAATTTCTGCTATCTTTTTTATATTTTACTAAACAATATATTCTTTCGCTTTTTCTAAAGCCTTTGGAATTCCGCCAGGATTTTTACCTCCAGCAGTTGCAAAGAAATTCTGTCCACCACCACCACCGTGGATTAGTTTTCCTAATTCTCTAACAACTTTACCAGCATCGTAACCACGTTCTGCGGCTAATTCTTTCGAAATATAACAAGTTAACATTGCTTTATCTGCTTTTTCAGAAGAGGCAAAGAATAAGAATAAATTTTTAAAATCTTTTCCTAAAGCAAATGCTAAGTTTTTGATTCCGTTGGCATCTAAAGCAACTTTAGTTGCTAAAAACTGCACACCGTTTATTTCTTGTAATTGATTTCTTAATTCACCCGATAAGTTTTCAGCCTTTTCTTTAAGTAATTGTTCTACTTGCTTTTTTAAAGTAGCGTTTTCATCTTGTAAATTAGTTACCGATTTTACAACATCTTTAGGGTTTTTAAATAGTTGTTTTATATCAGTAAAGTTACGTTCAACATCTTCAAAATAATTACCAACAGCTACATTTGTAATTGCTTCAATTCTTCTGATTCCTGAAGCAACAGCACCTTCCGATTTTATTTTAAAATGCCAAATATCACCTGTTTGTGGAACGTGAGTTCCTCCACATAATTCCATTGATTGACCAAATTTAATGGCTCTTACAGCATCGCCATATTTTTCGCCAAATAAAGCAATTGCGCCTTCATCAATAGCTTGTTGCATCGGAATATTTCTTTGTTCAACTAAGCTTAAGTTTTCACGAATACGAGCATTTACAAAATCTTCAATTTCTTGTAATTCATCCGAAGTTACTTTAGAGAAATGAGAAAAATCGAAACGTAAATGTTTAGGGCTTACAAGCGAACCTTTTTGCTCTACATGAGTTCCTAAAATGGTACGTAATGCTTGATGTAATAAATGCGTAGCAGTATGATTACTTGCCGATAAATCTCTCGCATTTTTATTAACTACGGCTTTAAATTTTTCTGATAAATTTGCAGGCAAACTTTTAGCGTAGTGAATAATTAAATTGTTTTCTTTTTTAGTGTTTACCACATAAATTAAATCTCCGTTAGAAGTTTCAATATGCCCAACATCACCAACTTGTCCACCGCCTTCAGGATAAAAAGGAGTAATGTTAAAAACTAATTGATATTGTTCACCATCTTTTTTAGTGGTTACTTTTCTGTATCGAGTTAATTTAACATCAGCAGTTAAAGTGTCATATCCGATAAACTCTTCCTGGTCATCTTCAATTAAAACTTTCCAATCGTCAGTTTCAATAGCGGTAGCTTCTCTTCCTCGGTTTTGTTGTTGTTTTAAAGCTTCTTTATATTCTTCTTTATTATAGTCTAATCCTTTTTCTGATAAAACTAAGGCTGTTAAATCTTCAGGAAAACCATACGTATCTTTTAATTCAAATACTTTTTTACCAGAAATTACTTTGTTTCCAGCATTAGCTGTCATAGTATCTAGTAATAATAACCCTTGTTCTAATGTTTTTAAGAAAGATTGTTCTTCTTCTTTAATTACATTTTTAGCTAATTGTTCTTGTGCTTTTATTTCAGGAAAAGCATCGCCCATTTGGTCGCTTAAAGTGGCAACTAATTTATAGATAAAAGGTTCTTTCTGATTTAAGAACGTAAAACCGTAACGAATAGCTCTTCTTAATATTCTTCGGATAACATAACCTGCACCAGTATTACTAGGTAATTGACCATCGGCAATAGAAAATGCTACAGCACGAACATGATCGGCAATTACACGAATTGCGATATCTGTTTGATCATCTGCAACTGATGAATCTTCATATTTTACACCTGTAATAGTTTGAATTTCTCTAATAATCGGCGTAAAAACATCAGTATCATAATTCGATTGTACCCCTTGAAGCGCCATACATAAACGCTCAAATCCCATACCAGTATCGATATGTGTTTTAGGTAAATTCTCTAAACTTCCATCAGCTTTACGGTTGAATTGCATGAAAACTAAGTTCCAAACTTCTACTACGTGCGGATGGTCTAAATTTACCAAAGATGCTCCTGAAACTTTTGCTTTTTCATCCGCAGAGCGAATATCAATATGAATTTCAGAACACGGTCCACAAGGTCCTTGCGCGCCCATTTCCCAGAAATTATCTTTTTTATTTCCTAATAAAATACGGTCTTCAGCAATGTATTGTTTCCAAATATCGTAGGCTTCTGTATCTTTTGCTAAACCTTCTTTTTCATCACCTTCAAAAATAGTAACATATAAAATGTCTTTGTCTATTTTATAAACTTCAGTCAATAATTCCCATGCCCAAGAAATGGCTTCTTTTTTGAAATAATCACCAAAAGACCAGTTTCCAAGCATTTCAAATAAGGTGTGGTGATAGGTGTCTTTTCCAACTTCTTCTAAATCGTTATGTTTCCCTGAAACACGTAAACATTTTTGAGAATCGGCAACTCTAGCATCCACTATTTTTTTCTGTCCTAAAAAATATTCTTTAAAAGGAACCATTCCTGCATTTACAAACATTAAAGTAGGATCGTTCTTTAACACCATTGGCGAAGATGGAACGATAGCATGGTTTTTAGACTTGTAGAATTCTAAAAATTTTGATCTTATTTCTTGAGATTTCATATGTTTTGAGCTCGAAAATTTTGTTAAATAATCATTAAAAAACAGCTAATTAGATGCAGTTTTAAAATAGTTATTATATTAGTTGAAAAAATACAAAAATAACATATTTACTAGTATGAATAAAGTAATTTTTTTTTCGACTAAACTTGAATGAAAAGAAGATTAATGTTGTTTTATTTATAGCGTATTTAATTATTTAAAGGAATGAATTAGGTGACTTTTTTAGCATAAAAATTGATGAAATTAAAAGAAAAAGTAGATTTTTCAGCGTTGTTTGATAACTATTATGGAAAGTTATATAAGTATGCTATCAGAATACTGAAAGATGAAAGTATTTCGAATGATTTATTACAAGACACTTTTATAAAGCTATGGGAAAATATAGATTCGATGAAAATAAAGCATCGTTCTATAGAGTCTTTTTTAATTATAACGTTAAAAAATAAAATGGTAGATCATTTTAGAAAAGAAAGCGTAAAAAGGAAACATTTAAATTTGTATGTTTTAAATAAAGATATTGAACAAGAAATAAGTAATGAATGGGAATTGCTGAAAAAAATAGAAGATATATATAGGTTACTTCCTCAAAAAACAATTGAAATTTTTAAGCTTTCAAGAGATAAAGGGCATACTTATGCCGAAATAGCAGCAATCAAAAATATATCAATAAAAACGGTGGAAGCGCATATTTCAAAGGCTTTACAAGTTTTTAAAAAAGAATTAGTAAATTTTTTATAAAAAAAATAGGGTACTTGTTGTTGAGAAACGTTTTATAATAAATCTCATATTTATGAAGCGAGACAAAATTGAAGAAACCGACCTTTGGGCTTATATATCAAACACGGCAAATATTGATATTAAAGCTAAGGTTGAGCGATGGAAAGAGTCAGCATATTTTGATCAACAATTATTTGATAACATAAAAAAAATACATCAAGCTACCAAAGAAGATGCTAGTGGATCTGTAGCTAATATCAAAATTCAGAAAACCGCCTTTTTCAAAAATATAGGAACTAAGAAAAAGAAAAATAACTTTAAAAAGCTTTTCTTTAAATATGCTGCGGCAGCAATAATACTAATAAGCACTTCTTTTTTTACTTATTTTATAACACAACCTGAGCAAATATATATAGCAACAACTTACGGGGAGCAAAAGGAAGTAACGCTTTCTGACGGGTCGGTTGTTTGGTTAAATGCTTCGAGTAAAATTTCATATAAAGAGAATTCTCCAAGAACGATTCGTTTAGAAGGAGAAGCTTTTTTTGAAGTCGCAAAAGATAAAAAACATCCGTTTACGGTAGAAACTTCAAATAATATTATCGTTAAAGCTTTAGGAACTAGCTTTAATATTAAATCTTACAACGAAAGTGATTATTATGAAACCGTTTTATTTACAGGTAAAGTAGCGGTTAGTAGTACTGCTTCTGAAAAAAATAACATGATAATGTTACCTAATGATAAAATAAGAATTCTTAAAAAAAACAGCCGAATTTTAAAATCTGTTATTAAAAATAAAGGGAATACTATTTCTTGGAGAGCGGGTAAAATTCAGTTTAAGAACAAAACATTTAAAGAAATAGCTACCGATTTTAAGAATCAATATAATCTAAACTTTTATTTTGAAAATGAAAAAATAGCAAACGTAAAATTTACAGGAACTTTTAAAAAAACAATGCCTATAAGAGAAATTTTAGAAATATTAAAGATAACAAAACCTTTTGAGTATCGTTTTAACGCTCAAAAAAACACTTGGATTATTAAGTAAAAAATAGGAGAACGGCAATTCTCCTATTTACAATTGCTGATAAATTAAATTTTAACTGAACAAAACCATTTAACAACATTCAAATTTATGAAAAACAAACAATTTATAACTTTATTAGGGGTAAAAAATGTATCCCAAAAACATGCGTTTTTAATGAAAGCCACACTATCAATTTGTTTATTCTTTTGCTTGCAAATAGCAGCAACAAGTACTTTTTCTCAAAATAAAGTAACACTTAGTTATAAAAATACCACTTTAGAAATCATTTTAAATCAAATAGAAAAACAAACAGATTATAGCTTTGTTTTTAATAATGATGAAGTTAATATTCAGCAAAAATTTACGATTAATGTTGTTAATAAAGAACTTGATAAAGCTATAAAATTATTGTTTAGAAATACAGCGATAAAATATCAGGTAAAAAATACATTAATAATTTTATCTAAAGAAAATAAAAACAGTACTATTTTAAAAACAGCAGAACAAAAATATAGCATTAGTGGAACCGTAAAAGACGCTACAACTGGCGAAACTTTATTAGGCGCTAATATTGTAATAAAAGATGCTTTAAAAGGAACTACAACCAATGAATATGGTTTTTATTCGATGACAATTTTAAAGGGTATTTATGTTTTACAAATTTCTTATGTAGGGTACAAAAGTAAAGAAATTAAGGTAGATTTAAGTAATAATATTAAGCGAAATTTTGAATTAACTTTAGCCGAAAATGCCTTAGAAGAAGTTGTTGTAAAATCAACGAATACGAGTAAAAGTCAAGTAAGAACAATTTTAACAGGGGTTTCTAGTTTGAGAGCTGCTGAGGTTAAAAAGCTTCCTGCATTTTTTGGTGAGCCCGATATAACTAGGGCAGTTTTAACACAGCCAGGCGTTAGTACAGTAGGCGAGGGCGCTTCAGGATTTAATGTTAGAGGTGGTAATATTGATCAAAATTTGTTGCTTTTAGATGAAGCGCCATTGTATAATTCGTCTCATTTATGGGGGCTTTTTTCGGCAATTAATGCCGATGCCTTAAAAGATTTAAAATTTTATAAAGGAGGTATTCCTGCACGTTTTGGAGGTAGAGCTTCTTCTGTTTTAGATATGCGACAAAAAGAAGGAAGTTCTAAAATTTTTAAAGCAGAAGGAGGTGTTGGTTTGTTATTTTCAAGAGTAACCCTAGAAGGACCGATAAAAAAAGATAAACTTAGTTTTTTAGTATCTGGGCGTAGAACTTATTTTGATTTGTTTTTTCCGTTAGCAGGAGAGGATTTAAAAAATCAAAAAATGTACTTTTATGACTTAAACACAAAATTATCTTGGAATATAAACGACAATAATACGTTGTTTTTATCAGGGTATTTTGGTAAAGATGTAATGAAATTTAAGGCAGAAGAAGAAACAGAATATGACGAACAAACGCAAACAGAAACAACAGAACCAGCGGGTGAAATAAGTTTTTCATGGAATAACGCAACTACAAGTTTACGTTGGAATCATGTGTTTTCTAATAAGCTATTTATGAATTTATCAACTATTTATAGTTCGTATAAATATGCGTTAGCTGCTCAAAATGATGGTCCTTCACAAACAGATTCAGGAAGTGCATTTGAGTGGACATCATCCGTAGAAAATTATATTTTTAAACCAGATTTTACCTATTATTTGAATCCAGAAACAAAAATGAGATTCGGAATACATGGAACGTATTATAGGTTTACTCCAGCCAAAATAACAAGTACCGAACAAACAATAGGTAGTATAGATTTATCCGTAGAAAAGGGCTTAGAGATAGCTCCGTATTATGAGCTAGAAAAAAAATGGGATAAATTATCAATGAATGTAGGAACTCGGTATGCTATTTTTAGAAATTTAGGTCCATACGAAGTGGCTTCTTATGCTTCAGGATTGCCTAAAACACCAAGTACAATAACAGGACAGGTTAAATATAAAAGTGGAAAAACCATCGCAAAATATGGGGGTTTTGAACCTCGTTTATCTTTAAAATATGATATTGACGATCGTAAATCTTTAAAAATCGGTTATAATAAAATGTATCAGTACATACATTTAATGAGTAATAGTAGTGCTGCGCTGCCTTTTGATGTTTGGAAACTTTCAGGGAAATATGTAAAGCCTTTAGCGGTAAATCAATATTCTTTTGGGTTTGCTTTTGATAGTGAAAACAGAAATTATAATTTTTCGGTAGAAGGCTATTATAAAGATTTTAAAAACTTAGTAGAATACGTAAATAATGCCGATTTATTTATCAATAAAAATATAGAAACACAATTGCTCCCTGCTAATGGATATGCCTACGGATCAGAATTTTCGGTACATAAAACAAAAGGAAAATTAACAGGTAATTTAAACTATACCTATTCGGTTTCTAAAAGAAAAACTGTTAGTGAGTTTTCATCAGAAAATATAAATAATGGTGCCTATTTTTCATCAAATTATGACAAGCCTCATATCTTTAATGCAACGGCTAATTATAAGTTTAGTGACAGATGGACTATGGGAACTTTTTTCACTTTTCAGTCAGGGCGACCAACTACAATAATAACAGGAAGGGGTATTTATGGTAAAAATAAAGATGAAACTGTTTTTACATATTCTGATAGAAACAAGTACAGAATGAAAAATACACACCGATTAGATGTTTCATTAACATACAGCTCAGAGGCTAGTTTACATTCAAAATGGAAAGGAAGTTGGAGCTTTGGCTTTTATAATATTTATGGAAGAAAAAATGCTTTTTCTAATTATTATACTTTTTCTAATAATGAAAATGAACATGCAGGAATCCCTAAAACATTAAATAAAAAGCAGTTTTCGCTGTTTGGCGCTCCAATCCCATTTATTACCTATAATTTTAAATTTTAAAAAATGAAATCACCATATATACTATTCATAATTTTTATAAGCATATTTACTTTTTTCGGGTGCTCAAAAACCATTCCGTTAGATGATATATATGAACCTCATGTAATCGTACGAGGAGGAATAACAAAAAATAATATAATTTTTGTAGACTTACAACAAACGGTACCTGTAAGTGTAATAACGAAAAAACCAATTAATACCGCAAAAGTATCTTTGCATACCAAAGCAGAAAATAGTGCCGCTAAAAAAATAGCTGATGTATTAATTTTAGATGAAAAAGAGGGGAAATATGCCATTAAAAAGGAGTTTAATCCAATGGTGGGTAATTATTATTGGATAAAAATAATTTTAGAAGATGGCACTATTTTAGAGTCGGTTCCTGAATTATTTAAACCGAAGGTTGTACTAAATAAAATTACAAAAGAAGATGAAGGTACTCGCATAACTTTTGAAGATTTTTCAGGAGATAAAAAAGATTTTTACCTAATAACCTATACTTTTTACACTAAACAAGGTGATGTGATCTTCACTGATTTTTTAATTGAAAACGATGTGTTTTTTGAAGAAGGCGAAGCTGCTTTTTTTGAAATAGAAGATATATCAGATAGTGTAGAGGTTGAAATGTCAAGCATAAGCTTTAACACCTATAATTTTCTGAAAAGTTATTTAACTCAAATAGAAACACAAGAGATTGCCGATGGAGATTTCTTTTCGCAATTATTCTCTGGTCCGCCGGCTAATTTAGAAGGGAATATTATAAATAAAGCAACAGGAAGAAAGGCGTTAGGTTTTTTTGAATTATTTAATCCAACAGTTAAAAAACAAGATTTTTAAACCATGAATAATTTTTTGTAATTGTGGTATAATAGGTAAAATATAAAAGGAACGTTTTTTAATGTTCCTTTTTTTATTTAGCATTTTTGTTAAATTATCATTAAAAAACAACTAATTAAAAGTAGTTTTAAAACATTTTGTAAATTTGTGTGTTTACAAATACTACTTTTAAAAAAAAGTAGCTTGTTTAGCAAGTATAAAAAAGTACAAAATAGTACATTTAGCATTATGGCGAAAGTAAAATATTATTATGACCCCGATACCTTATCATATCGAAAAATAGAGTCTAAAAAAAGCGTAACCTACAAGAAATCTTTCTTAGGGGTTGTAGGGGCTTTGTTAATTGCCTTTTTTGGTTTTATAGGGTTTAGTCAGTTTTTAATGTCGCCAAATGAAAGGTCTCAAAAAAGAGAACTTGAAAATTTTAAGCTGCATACAGAATTGATGTCTAAAGAATTAAAAATGTTATCGGAGCGTTTATCAGAATTGCAAGAAAGAGATGACAATATTTATCGAACTTATTTTGAGGCAAGCCCAATACCTAAAGAGCAGCGTAATGCAGGTTTTGGTGGGGTAAATAGGTATAAGCACTTAGAAGGATTTAAAAATACCGCCATGATTACTAATGTAACCAAAGAGATAGAAATGCTATCTAAACAAATGGTGGTACAGTCAAAATCGTTAGATGAAATTGTTGCTTTGGCAAAAGAAAAAGAAAAAATGCTAGCCTCAATACCTGCTATTCAGCCTGTAAAAAACCAAGATTTAAAAAGAATGGCATCGGGTTATGGTATGCGATTACATCCTATTTTAAAATCGTGGAAAATGCACAACGGAATGGACTTTACCTCGCCAAAAGGAACGCCTATTTTTGCTTCAGGAAACGGAAGGGTTAAAAAAGCACATAGAAGTACTACCTTTGGTAATGTGGTTTATATAGATCATGGTTACGGTTATCAAACTATCTACGCTCACATGAGTAAAATAAAAGCGAAACAAGGGCAGAAAGTAAAAAGAGGTGATATTATTGGTTATGTAGGAAACACAGGACGTTCAGCAGCAGCTCACTTGCATTATGAAGTACATAAAAATGGAAGACCTGTAAATCCTATTTATTATTATTATGGCGATTTAACACCTGAAGAATTTGTAGCAATGCAAAAAGCATCGCAACAAAAAGGACAATCATACGATTAATATTTAAGTAAAATAGCCAAATAACACGCCAAGTAAATGTATGTAGAATTACCTGAAAAAAGATATTATAAAATAGGCGAAGTAGCAAAAGCTTTTGACGTTAACGTATCATTAATTCGATTTTGGGAACAAGAATTTGACATTATTAAACCTAAAAAAAATCCGAAAGGAAATCGATTATTTACCAAAGAAGATATTGAAAATTTTAAATTAATTTTCAATCTGGTAAAAGAAAGAGGTTTTACCCTAGAAGGCGCTAAAAAGAAGCTAAAGAGAAACCCAACAGATGTTATAAATAATCACGAAATTATTAGTAGATTAGAGGCTGTTAAGGCAACTTTACAAAAGATAAAAAATCAATTATAAAAATAAAAAAAAGATGAAAAAATTTATACCGATTATTATAGTAGGCTTAATAGCATTGGTATTGTACAATTGGGCAGTAGGTTTTCAAAATACTGCTGTAGAATATCAAGAAAATGCAAAAACAACCTGGTCTAATGTTGAGAGTTCGTACCAACGTAGAAATGATTTAATAGGAAATTTAGTAAAAACCGTACAAGGCGCTGCCGATTTTGAAAAAAGTACGTTAATTGGCGTTATTAATGCAAGAGCTAAAGCAACTTCGGTAAATATAAATGCGGGCGATTTAACCCCTGAAAATATGGCGCAATTTCAAAAAGCACAAGCAGGTTTAAGTGGAGCTTTATCTAAATTATTAGTATCGGTTGAGCGTTATCCTGATATTAAAGCAAACAAGAATTTTTTAGAATTACAAAGCCAACTAGAAGGAACAGAAAACAGAATTAACGTAGCACGCGACCGTTTTAACGAAAGCGTAAATATTTACAATAAATTAATCAAAAAATTCCCAGGATCTTTCTTAGCAGGGCTTTTTGATTTTGATGAAATGAACCGTTACAAATCAGATAGAGGTTCTGAAAATGCACCAAATATCGATTTTAACTTTAAATAAAAATAAATGCTTCAAGTAGAAAATTTTCTTACTATTCAAGAAGAACAAGAAATTATTTCTGCTATTCAAATTGCAGAGAAAAACACTTCTGGTGAAATTAGAGTTCATATAGAAGCATCGACTAATATAGTGGCTTCTCAGCGTGCGCTAGAAGTGTTTCATCTGCTAAAAATGGACGCTACCAAATTGCAAAATTCGGTATTAATTTATGTAGCTGTACATGATAAAAAATTTGTTATTTATGGCGATAAAGGTATTGATAAAGTAGTGCCTGAAAACTTTTGGAATACTACAAAAAACACCATGCAAGCTCATTTTATAACAGGGGAATTTAAAGAAGCTATTGTTGCAGGGATTTTAAAAACAGGACAAGAATTAAAAGCTCATTTTCCTTGGCAAACAGATGATCAAGATGAATTGTCTAATAAAATATCGAAAGGATGATTCAAAAAAAAACAGGGAATAAAATAGTGTTTCTTAGTATTGCTTTTTTACTTTTAAGCATTCAAACTCTTTTTTCACAAGGCTTTAAAATTCCTGAAAAACCAGCTTTTCAAACCAGTGTTTATGATTATGTCGGGTTGCTTTCTCGTTCACAAAAATCACGTTTAGAAAGTAAATTAATTAAATACTCAGATACTACTTCGACCCAAATAGTGGTGGCAATTATCAATTCCACCGAAGGTGAAAATATTAACTATTTAGCGGCTAATTGGGGCGAAAAATGGGGCTTTGGACAGGCAAAAGAAGACAATGGTGTTTTTGTTTTATTAGCACATAAAGACCGTAGAATATCTATTCAAGCAGGTAAAGGAACGGAGCATTTATTAACCGATTTTACCTCTAAAAGAATTATCGAAAGAAACATTATTCCAGCTTTTAAACAAGGTGATTATTACACGGGTTTAAATAACGGAGCCGATGCTATTTTCAAAACCTTAAATGGCGAATATACAGGTAGCAGGAAAGAAAAAGATGAATTTGACCCTAGTATTATCATCTTTATAATTATTATGGTCGTATTTTTTATTATTATTTCAAGAGGCGATAAAAATAACCGTGGCGGTGGAAAAAGATATCGAAAAACAAGCAGTGCTGGCAGTATTTTCGAAACCATAATTTTAACTAATTCAGGACGCGGTAGTTTTGGAGGCGGAAGCTTTGGGGGTTCATCAAGCGGTGGTGGTGGCTTTGGTGGCGGTTTTGGCGGTGGTAGTTTTGGTGGTGGTGGTGCTTCTGGAAGTTGGTAGAACGAGTGTGTAGTATAAACTTAAATTAACCTTAAGGAAAACTAGCTGAACTACTTTTGCTGAAAATTAATTAGCAAAACAACAAGATGGCAACAAACATTAAAAGGAGAAATTTTTTAAAAAATACTCTTTTAGCAAGTGGTGGAATACTTTTCGCAGCAAACTTTATTAGCTGTACTACTGATGATCCAATAACAAACCCAATTCCTACTAATTTATCCCAAGAAAACTTTAATGAAGGCGTAGCAAGTTTTGACCCTACAAATTCACAGGTAATTATTTGGACACGTTACACAACCACTAAGCCTTCGGTAGCAATTACCTGGCAAGTAGCAACCGATGAAAAATTTGAAAATATTGTACGACAATCAGAGGTAATTACCGATGCTTCTCGTGATTATACCCTGGCTGTTGAGGTAAAAGAATTAGCCGAAAACCAAAAATTATATTACCGTTTTATCAATATTGAAGAAAAAACAACCTCGGTAGTTGGTAAAACATTAACCTTTGGAGCTAAAACTTCGGATGTAAAATTAGCCGTCACTTCTTGTGCAAATTATGCTTACGGATATTTTAATGTATATGAGGCAATTAATAAATCGGAAGCTGATGTGGTGGTTCATTTAGGCGATTATATTTATGAATATGGCGAAAATACCTATGGTTCATTTAGAACGCCAAATCCGAAAGGCGAAATAATTTCTTTAGATGATTACAGAACCCGTTACCGTCAATATCGTTCAGATAGCAAGCTAAAAGACCTGCATCAAAACAAACCCTTTATTTGTATTTGGGATGACCACGAAGTAGCAAACGATTCGTATAAAGATGGGGCTGAAAATCATCAAGAAAACGAAGGAAGTTATACTGCTAGAAAAAATAGCGCCTTACAAGCTTACAGCGAATATTTACCAAACACTACTAATATTGCTGATAATGAAATTATCTACAGAAATTTAAAAATAGGAAATTTAGCCGATTTAATTTTATTAGATACTCGAATTATAGGACGAGAAAAGCAGTTAAATTATGCAGATTTCTACACTTCAAAAGGAGAATTTGATATTCCTAGTTTTCAAAAAGAATGGTTAAACCCTAACAGAACCATGCTAGGAACAACTCAAAAAACGTGGTTTACAAATCAAATAGCATCATCAAATGCGAGTTGGCAAATTATCGGGCAACAAGTTTTAATGGGTAAAATGTTAATGCCTGCCGAATTATTACCAATTTTAGCCCGTGTTTCGGCAGAAGCTGAAACCAAAGGTGGCGCATCGGCGGAAACTTTTGGTGCTTTTCAAAAAGCAATTACCGAATTGGTTATTATCAAAACAAGATTTTTGAAAAAAGATCCAAGTTTAACGCCTCAAGAAATAGCCAGAATAAAAACCGTTTTACCATATAATTTAGATGCTTGGGATGGTTATTTTATGGAAAGAGAAGCACTTTTAGCAAGTTTCAAAAATAAAAAAGTAGTTGTTTTAGCAGGCGATACTCACAATGCTTGGCAAAGTGATTTAACCAATGTAAGCGGTGAAAAAGTAGGGGTAGAATTGGCAACAAGTTCGGTATCATCACCAGGATTAGAAAAATATTTAGGCGCAGGAGCATTGCAACTCGAAAAAGCATTACAACTTTTAGTCGATGACTTAAATTATAGCGATTTCTCACAAAGAGGTTTTATGGAATTGCATATAAATCAAGCATCGGTCGTTTCAAATTGGAAATATGTAAGTACTGTAATTAGCGAAACTTATACCACAAAAATAGGGCATAGCGTAACGGTTTAAAATCAGTATATTAAATATCAAAAACATCAAAAACATATAAAAGAGTTCCTTGAAATTTATTTTGAGGAACTTTTTTTCTTTAACTATTTTTTGAAGCAATTTCCCGCTTTCCGCACTCGCTCTTTTTTTGAAAAAAATCAAAAAAAGGAGCTCAAACAAAGCTTCAATCGGGGCTAGGGGTGTTTGCAAATTATTAAAATTATGCAAACAAACAAGTTACTTCTCTAAAAAATAAAATCGTATCATTGCGCTTAATAACCGTGTTTTTTATGAAAATAATAATGATATGTCTTGCTTTTATTTCATTAATTAGTTGTCAAAACTTTGGCGAATTAAAACTGAAATGTAATTTACCGAAACAACTAGAAGAAGTTTCAGGAATCGAAAAAATAAAGAATAACGAATTACTTTGGATGCTGAATGATAGCGGAAATAAATCCATTATTTACGGTGTTGATATTACAGGTGAAATCACTAGAGAAGTTGCTGTAAATGCTAAAAATAACGATTGGGAAGATATCGCATCCGATGAAAACGGAAACCTATATATCGCCGATTTTGGAAATAACGATAATAAGCGTAAAAATTTAAAAATCCTTAAAATAAAGCACCAAGACTTAGTAGAAAAAGATATTGTTGATGTCGAAAAAATTAAATTTTCCTATGCTTCACAAAATAATTTTCCTCCTAAAAAGAAAAAACGTTTTTTTGATGCCGAAAGTTTACTATATAAAAACGGATTTTTATATATTTTTACTAAAAGTAGGGTTAAAAATAAGTACGGAATAACAACATTATATAAAGTTCCTGCTCAAAAAGGAAATCATGTAGCAAAGCGTATTTCAACCTTTGAAACCTGTAATGATTTACCTTGTTGGATTACCGCAGCAGCAATAACTTCTGATGGAAAAAAAGTAGCCTTATTAAATGGTCAATCGGTTTTTATATTGACCAATTTTATAGGCGATGATTTTTTCTCTGGAGAAATTAAAGAATATCCGCTAGGGCATGTTTCTCAAAAAGAAAGCATTACTTTTAAAGATAACAATACCCTTTATATTGCCGATGAAAAAGCCCATGGAAAAGGCGGAAACTTATATGAGTTTGCCCTGATTAAATAAAGCGTATTAACAGCATAATCCATCCAATAACTAATAACAAACCGCCGATTGGTGTAATTGGTCCTAAAAACGACATTTTTTTTCCTTTGGCATCAGATAAAATTAAGCCGTAAATACTAAAAGAAAATAGCATAATTCCTAGAATAAAAGCCCAACTCATAAATTGATTTGGAGCAGGAAAATAACTTCCGATAAACAATAAAACAAGGGCGTGATACATTTGATATTTCACGCCTGTTTCAAACGATTTTAATTGATCTTCAGATAAAATTTTCTTTAAAGCATGTGCGCCAAAAGCCCCCAAAATTACGGCTAAACCTCCAAATAAAGCCCCTGATACTAATACTATTTGTTGTGTAATCATATATTGTTTTTTTAAAAATTAAAACCTAAAGCAAAAGCTATTTGTAAGCCTTCGTGGCTATTGAATGCAGAAGCTTTAGCTGTCATCATATTTGCGGCATTAAAGAAAATACCTCCACCAATAGAGGTGTTCCATGTATCGGAATTCATATTTTTCATCCATACTTTTCCGTAATCAAAACCTCCGTAAATTCCAATATATAAAGGAATTAAACTTGTTTTTAAAGTGGTTAAATTTAGGCGAATATCAGTACTGTGATAAAAAGCATTTTTACCAGTAAAACGTTCATTTCTATATCCACGTAATCCGTTATTTGCTCCTAAACTAGCCCCTTGATAAAACTCAAAATCATTACCAAAAGTAAGATGTCCTTTAAATTTTGTAGCAAGCACTAATTGACCGCTAGGAATTAGTTTGTAATCAAAAGAAATAGACGGAATTGTATAGGCAAAACTATTTTTATTTTTTAAATTATAAGTATAACCAATTTGCAGTGCTGTTTTCATTCCTGTGGTAGTAAAAGCAGTATTGTCGGTATTTTCAAAATGATAACTAGCTTGAGTATTAAAGAAGTTTTGATGATTAAAATTTACCTCTTGTGAAGTAATAAATCGACCAGAAGTTTTATCAATTTTAAATGATTGATAATTAATTCCTAATTTTAGTATTGCATCCAAATCACTTTTCCAATGAACCGAAGAACCTGTAATTAATTTACTTATTTTAACTCGATTATAATCTTTGTTTTTAAAATTATCTGCCTCTAAGTTTATAGAATTATTCCCAAATCCGAAGAAATTTTTTGCATAATTAGGGCTTGTGTATAGTGCGTTAAATCCTAAATTCCAATTACCGATAATATTTGCAAATTCATTGGAGTAATTTAATTCAAAACCATCTGTGGCAAAATAATATGCCCCAGAAATTTTATGCTGTGCTGTAAACGGATTTCTTTCAAAACCATTAATAGTGTAAGTATTAGAAACGCCTATTTTAAAACCGTCATCAGGGTTTGCGCCAATAATTGGCACTAAAACATTGGCATTGTTCTTTAATTTTTTATAATCATATACATTTATTTGGTAATCGTCTGTTAATTTTTTACGTCCTTTATTGGTAATAAAAGTATTTTTCTTTGATTTATAATCGTAAATTTTTACTTTTTTACCATTTTTGATAGTATAATTATCATTGTTCTGTCCGCCAATAATTCGAAGTTTAATCAACTTATCTCCATCACCTTTTACCACAAAAACATCATCATCATCTAAACCATAAATCCATATTTCTTTAGTTTTTGAATGCTTATAAGTTCTTTGATGAAAAATAGCTCCTTTTTCTCCTTTTTTAATTCGATAAGCAGTAACCTTTGTTTGTCCGTTTGGCAATCGATTAATTTCAAACCAATCATCTTTATTCGTTCCTTTAATTACTTGAAATTTATTAATATGATTAAAATAAATATCAGATATTTTTTGCAGATTTTTCCTTCTTCCTTGTAATTTTTTCTTGATGATTTTAATTGTTTCTCCTTGTACTTCTTCAGAAAAATTATTGAAAGCTTCTGTTATAATTTCATCTGTAATTGTAGCTGTAATTTGTTTTACTTGAGCATCCCAAACCTTTTTATCTGACTGATTAATTAAAGACATATCTAAAGGATACGGCTCTAAATTAAACCATTTCGGACTTTTTAAATCTTCTTTATATGCTTTCATTAAACGTAAAGCAGGAATTATTCTGGTAGCGATATTTAATAAAAAACCATCACCCATAATTGAAAATGCTTGATCTCTATCCCTAGGAACAGGTCGATAAATAGTCTGTCCATTTTCTTTAAAAACAGCCCAACGCCATTGGTCTTCGTGCCTGTCCCAATCGCCAATTAACATATCAAACAAACGAGCTTTTATATAAGCAGGTTCATCTAAAATATGTTTTTCACTTTTAGCTAATTTTTTTAATAAATCGTCCGTACTAATTATTTTATCAGAAAAACCAAAACTCGCTTTATCGCCATGACCAGAAGCGGCACGTTCTTCAATCATATATAATTCATCGCCAAATTCAGCATTAAAAGAACCCAATGCATTTTGCTTTGGAATATAATATAAAACAGGGTTTGTATGATAAATTCCAGCAGCTTTAGACAGCGTTCCGATGGTAAAAGGTGCATACGGATGCGAGCCTGTAAATGCGTCTAACAATAAACTTTCGGTATATGTTTTATCAAATTGATCCTTTAAATATTGATCTTTAAAAGCAACGGCTTGTAAATATTGAACCGCATTTTTACGCAAGGCACGCATTACATATTCACGTCCTTTTTTATCGCGTAAGCGCAATGATTTAGATTGATTTCCACCACCTTTTCTAACAGGTCTTAATCCGCCAAAAAGAGTATCTAAATTTACCGTTGGCGCTGTTACTTTTGTTCCGAAGTCTTTTCGATAACGTTTTCCCCAAAAATATTCGAATACTTTTGTTTTTTTTACTTCTTTATCGCTATAAATACTAGCAGATTTTTCTGTGATATTTCGATAAGGATAGGTAATAAAATTTTTGTTTTTATCCGCAGGAAAAATACTAGTTTGATAGACCACTTTATGTTCATTTACAGAATAAAAACGAACATTAGAGCTCCCGTCTTTATAAATATCTAATTGCGCAAAACCTTGACTTCCGTAAGTGAATTTTGCACCTCCAGCTAATTTAGTAGCACTACTTTTTGATCCTGAACCGCTAATTATTTGTGGTAAATTATCTTCAACAATGTATTGTAAACTATGCTCATGCCCAGAAACAAAAATGGTTTTATTATTTTCTTGCGCTAAAGTTGTAATGTGTTTTTTAAGCTCGTTATATTTTTTATTTTGTAAATCAACATTGGCAATACCAGTTGTTTTTCTTAGGATGTTTTTTAGCGTTCCTAAAACAGGAAGTGGGCTTAAATGACTTTTAAAAGAATAATAACCACCGTGAGAACCATTGGTAAACATCGGATGATGCAAGGCAATAATTGTTGTTTTACCTCTTGATTTTTTAATTAATCCTTTAAATTCATCAAAGAATTTTTTTCTTGTTTTTATATCGCATTTGTCGTTTATTTTTGGATGATTATCCCAGTTAGTAACATACCAATGTGTATCGACAATAATTAATACGACATCTTTAGAAATAGTTACCTTTTTTAAAGGACAGCCATTCTCAGGTAAAAAAGAGTTTTTTCCTACTGCTTTTTCAACTAATTTTTCTTCTCTTTTTAAGCCATCCAAACCGTTGTACCAATCATGATTTCCTGGGATAAAAATTGAATTACCTGCAAATTTTTTAGCAATAGCTGTTTGCACTTTAATTCGATGTTTTGCTAACGGATATTTTTTTGATTTTTTAGAAGGAATTCCTGTTTCATAAACGTTATCACCTAAAAAAAGTAACGTTGAATTTTTTGGCGCTGTAACAATATGCTTATTTAAATATTTTAATGCAGGCGATGTTTTTCCTAAATCAGAATTACCTGCGTCACCAATTAAATAAAAAGTATGCGCTATTTTTTTATCAGAATTTAGCTTGTTTTTTTCTTGTTCAATATTTTTTACAGTGTTTTTATCTGCATATTGAGCTTTAAAAGTAGCACAATTATTTAATAATATAACCGTAAAAAAAAGCACTAAATATCTAAATTTTTTAATGAAATTCATACCTGTTTAATTAGAGGGTAAAAATAATTTACATTCTTTTATTGATAAACAAAATAAGATTAAGAACTACAACTTAATGCAGAACATCCAATTTTATTACGAGCCCATTCTGGTCGTTTTGCAAACCATTTTTCATGCTTTGGTTGCTCTGAATAAGGGTTTTTTAACAATTCATATAATTCATCAATTAAATTATAATCACCTTTATTGGCAGCATCAATAGCTAATTGTGCCATGTAATTTCGCAATACGTATTTCGGATTTACGGCATTCATTTTTTCTTTTTTTGCTGAATCAGATAACGTTTCTTGTTTTAATCTTTTTAAATAACGATTAAACCAATCTTGCCAATGATTTTTTATTTCATCTTTAACTTCGATAATCGTATAAAATGCGATTTTTATGTTATCGAAAGCAGTTTCAAAAGTAGCATCCGAAGAAATTAAGGCTAAATTTCTAAAGAAAAGAGTCATGTCAGTTTCTGTTAATTGCAACGTTTCTTCTAAACGACCAATTAATTCATAATCATTAGCATCCTCAGAAAATAAACCAATTTTCGATTTCATCATTTCCAATTGTTGCTTCTGATAAATATCAGCATATTCATCTAAAATTTCTTGTAAAGGCGGTGCTTCTTCGATAAGTGGAAACAAGGCATTTGCTAATTGAAATAAATTCCAAACACCAATTTGTGATTGATTTCCGTAACGATATCTTTTATGTTGATTATCGGTTGTATTTGGTGTCCAGCCAGCATCGTAGCCTTCTAACCATCCGTAAGGCCCGTAATCGATGGTTAATCCGAGGATAGACATATTGTCGGTATTCATAACGCCATGCACAAAACCAACACGTTGCCAATGCACAATCATTTCAATAGTTCGGTTTCTTATTTGAGTTAAAAAATCGAGGTATTTTTGTTTTCCTTCGGATGTAATTTCAGGATAAAAATGTTTTATCGTGTAGTCTGCTAATGTTTTTAAAGTAGGATAATTTTTTCTAGATGATAAAATTTCAAAACTTCCAAAACGAATAAAACTTGGAGCTAAACGGCTTACAATTGCACCTTTTTCATAGGCTGCATTTCCGTTGTATAACATATCTCGCAACACATTATCACCCGATAAACTTAACGATAAAGCTCTAGTTGTTGGAACGCCCAAATGAAACATTGCTTCGCTACATAAATATTCTCTGACCGATGAGCGTAAAACTGCTAAACCATCGGCAGTTCTTGAATATGGCGTTTCTCCAGCACCTTTTAATTGTATTGCCCAGCGTTTATTATTGTGTACAATTTCGGTTAAATTGATGGCTCTACCATCGCCTAATTGTCCTGCCCAATTTCCAAACTGATGTCCGCCATAACACATCGCAAATGGATGCGTATTTTCTAAGACTTTATTTCCTGTAAAAATATTTACAAATTCTTCTGATTTAGCATCTTTTTCAGTTAATCCAATTGCAGTTAACATCTCTTGGGAAACATGAAGTAACTTCGGATTTGCTGTTTTTTTAGGTTCAACAAACGAAAAACAAGCATCTAAAACTTGTCTTCTGCTGTTTTCTAAAATTTTATCGGCAGGTAATTCTTTTGTAAAAGTATCTTGAATATTAAGCTTCATTTGTGTTTGGATAAATGGATTGACAAAATTACGGTAAATTACTTTAATTTATGAGCATGTAATTTTCGAAGTGTTGCTAATTTTGGCGAAATAACAAAACTACAATACCCTTGTGTTTGGTTTTGTTTGTAATAATTTTGATGCGCTATTTCTGCTTCGTAAAAAATAGAATATGGGCTAACTTCTGTAACAATTTTATCTTCATAAAAAGGAGTAACTTGTGTTAAAACAATTTCTGAAATTTCTTTTTGAGCTTCATTATGATAAAAAATTACAGAACGATATGCTGTTCCTTTATCCGCTCCTTGCTGATTTAAAGTTGTCGGATTGTGAGTCGTCATAAAAATAATCAAAATATCTTGATATGAAATAATATCAGCATCAAAAGTAAGCTGAATTACTTCGGCATGCCCTGTTAATCCAGAACAAACTTCTCTATAGGTTGGGTGTCCTGGTACGTTTCCGCCAGCATAACCAGAAACCACTTTTTCAATACCTTTTACTTCCTGAAAAACGGCTTCTGTACACCAAAAACATCCACCGCCTAAGGTGGCTATTTGTAAATTTTTACTTGTCATTAATTGATTTTTTTTAATTTTTATCTAAAATCATTGATTCCGAATTGATGCAATATCTTAAACCACTTGGCTCAGGTCCATCAGGAAAAACGTGTCCTAAATGTGCATCACAACTATTGCATAAAACTTCTACTCGTACCATTCCAAAAGTTGTATCTCTATGATATTTAATGGCATTTTCGGTAATTGGTTGGGTAAAACTTGGCCATCCTGAATTGGAATCAAATTTAATAGTAGCATCAAATAAAGGTGTGTCACAACAAGTGCAATTGTATTTTCCTTGATCATAAGAAGTACATAATTCTCCAGAAAAAGGACGTTCAGTTCCTTTTAAACGGGTAATTCTGAATTGTTCATCAGTTAATAATTCTTTCCATTGAGTTTCGGTTTTTTCAACTCTTTTTATTGGTGTCGGATTTCCGTTTACCGCAAAGTGAATAATATTTTTCCAAGTAAGCATATTAAAATATTTTGGTGGTTAATTGTACTACTTCTTTTCTGTATGATGTTAAATTTTCATCCTTAAAAGAGGTGTTTTTATATTGTCAAAATTACAATTAATAAGAGTAGAATAATATGCTTAATTTAGCAAAAACTTTTTTTTGATGGAAAATTTATTAATTGAAGCTGAAAATTTTGTTATTACGCTATTAAATGAAAAATTAGATACTTCATTTATATATCATAATGTATTTCATACGCAACGAGTAGTAGCAAAAACGAAAGAATTAATAAAAGAAGTAGAATTAACAGTTGAATCATCAAATAGTTTACTGTTAGCAGCATGGTTTCATGATACAGGTTATACAGAATCCATCGAAAATCATGAGGAAGAAAGTGTTAAAATAGTAACAGTTTTTTTGAAAGATAAAGGCGTTTCTCAAGCTATTATTTTGCAAGTTTCACAATTAATTTTAGCAACAAAAATTTGTGAAAAACCTCAAAATAATTTAGAGAAAATAATTAAAGATGCTGATTGTGCGCATTTAGGAAGTAAAAATTTTAGCGATTACACCTTGTTATTGAGAAAAGAGTGGGAGTTAAGCAAACAAAAGGTTGTTTCTGATGAAAAATGGACAGAAGAGAATATTCAGTTTTTAACAAAACATCGTTTTTACACCGATTTTGCAGTTAAAAATTGGAGTAAAATAGCATCTAAAAATTTAGCTGAATTATTAAAAAATCAGCAAAAATTACAACAAGAAAATAAGAAATTACAACATAAAAAAGAAGAACTAGCTTTTAAAAAAAATAAAGTAGAATTGCCCGAAAGAGGTATTGAAACTATGTTTCGTGTGGCACTTCGAAATCATATTACTTTAAGCGATATTGCCGATACCAAGGCAAATATTTTGTTATCGGTAAATGCTATTATTATTTCGATGAGTTTATCGACTTTAATTCCAAAATTAGATAATCCGACGAATCATTATTTAATTATTCCGTCGTTAATTTTTATATTGTTTACCGTTGCTTCTATTATTTTATCAATAATTGCCACCCGACCAAATGTAACGCAAGGCAAATTTACCAAAGAAGATGTTGCAAATAAGAAAGTAAATTTATTATTCTTCGGAAATTTCCATCAAATGAATTTACCCGATTTTGAATGGGCAATGCACGAAATGATGAAAGATCGTGATTATTTATACGGTTCATTAACCAAAGATTTATACTTTTTAGGCTTGGTTTTAAACCGAAAATATAAATTATTACGCGTAACCTACACTGTTTTTATGATTGGTATTATTGTAAGCGTACTTGCTTTTTCAATAGCTTTTCAATTGCAGGAAATGAAAATAATGATCTAATTTATTGTTGTTTTTAAGACTTAAATTCACTCATTAATTCATCAATAGTAATGGTTTCTTTACAGTCAAAATTTTCTTGATAAACAACGGCAACTCGCAATGCTTTTAAACCAGAAACTCCTTGTAAATCTTCCAATTCTAAAGTTTCAATAGTCCCTAGTAAATTTTTAGACTGTAGGTATTTAATGTATTTTAAATATTCTAAAGCATCTTTGTCTTGTGAATACACAATGGCAATTTTACCAGGAACCGTAAGACGTTCTTTAGTGTTTTTTAAATGTATTTTGTCAATTCTTTTTTTAATAATTTCATAGCGAATATTATAGGCACCATCAACATCAAATTGTTTTTCATCTAATCGAAATTTAATAGCTAAAGGTGTGCTATGAACTAAAATTAACGAAGCAACCTGTAAATCATGCGTCATAAATTTACGAGCAGTATTTGCTACATTTTCCATTTCGCACATGAGTTGCAATTGCCATAATCGAAGGTTATACAAATACAGTTCATCGAATTTTTTCTCTTTGGTTAAAGACTGCCCGATATACATATTATATTCGACCCCATCAGTTTTATAGCGTTCAAAATAATGCGGAAACATTGCCTGAGCATCCTCCTGCTTACAATCTATAAATTTTGCTAATTTATCATTTAACAAAGTAACACTTTGCTCGTATGCTTTTCGTTTTTCATACACAACATGTAGGCTGTTGTCTAAACGATTCATGTAGGTGTTTACAACATCGGTTAAATTAGTGCTCAGTGTTTTTATATGTTTAAAAACAGGATAAATTTCACGCTTTAAAAATTCTAAAATCCCAATTTCATCGCCTGATTTTAAGCCAGTATCAACCTCTTTTAAATAATCATTTACCCGAAACATTAATTCATTATAAATAGGCATTTTTTCAGAAACACAAGCTTCCTTTAGTACCTGAATAGCCAAGGTAAGTTGGGTAATTAAATCATCTTTAATAGCTTCATTTCTGGCAAAAGAAGAACCTTTTATATCAGACTGCCCGTATAAAGGATACACATCATTAAAGACTATTTGTTCAATTTTCACATTTTCTTTTTCGGCATAAATATCGGTTTGATACTGTTCGGCAGCCTGATAAAATTTCCATTTTACAGTTTCGTGTAAAGAGGTGTAATGTTCTTGTATTGTGGCCTCTAAAGTGTTTGAGTATTCTTCTGACGATCGGTTAACAGCTACTTTAAAAACAGGAATAATATCTTTTAACTTTTGTTGATTCACAGAGTTTAATTCGTAGGCTTTTGGAGCCGTTATTTCTAGTAGCGCTAAATTATTATTAGCACTTGCTTTAATAGGAATCAGTAATATACTTCCAATATTTTGTTTTTTTAAGCGTTGAGAGAACTCATTATTGTTTGAAGCACTTCCGTAGCGTTGCGTATTAGAAATAGCTACAATTTCATGCTGTTTAAAAACCTTGGTAATTATATGGTTGCAAAAAAAAGTAGTACAGGCTATTTTTTTTTCATCCTTAAGTAAAATAAGACTTTTAGGTCGTTTAATATGTGTAGATTGCAAGGATAAATCAGTATTATTAAATACCGAAAAACCAACTTTTAAGCCTTTTATATTAAATAATTCACTTAAATCTTTGCGTAGTTTTTGAATAATATTTCCATCATCTTTTTGCAACAATGTTGTTCTAATTGACGATATATTTTCATCGGCAGTAACATCAAACAAATTCATAATTCCAAAGCCTTTAAAAATATAGCTGTTTGGCGGAAATTTCTCTTTCCAAATATCAATATTATCGTAGCTATTTAAAAGTATTTTAATATCTTCTTCGGTAATTTTGGGTGCATTTTCACTAGGCGTAATTTCCATAAAATCGGCATTAAAAGCCACTCTGTAATGCTTTATAATATCGAGTTCATTATCAGGAATATCAAAATAAAACGGACGTTTTAAATCAATCGGATAGTTGTAAACCATGTTTAAAATAAAAGTACATGCCATAATATACATCTTATCATCTTCAAAATCTCTAACTTTTAAAACATAATCATCCCCAGCATTATCAAGAATATTTTTAAGCCTTTTTGTAAATTTAAAAGAGGTAAAAGAAAACGGAATTGTGGCAGCTTTAATTTCGTTTAATGTTAACATTTCAGGAAACAAGGCATCTAATAAAATATCGATAATATCTTCATGTTTTTTTAACAATGAAATATCAGAAAAACCGTTAATTAGTTCAGGATATTTATCTACTTTTTTAACAAGGATATTTGCCGAGGCATGGTAAGGATGCTCTTTAGCATTGTTATTAGCGTATTGTTTGAGCATATTGTATATTTTCTCAAAACTAATATTTAGTTGTAAGGGCAATTCAATATCTTTAAAGGCATCTAATTTTCTAATTTCCATGAAATCATTTTCTTAAATCTATTACAAATTTACAAAATGCTAAGCAATTATTTTTTTTGAAGCAATTTCCCGCTTTCCGCACTCGCTTTTTTTTGAAGAAAAATCAAAAAAAGAGCTCAAACAACTGCGTCAATCGGGGCTAGGCATTGTTACTCATTTAGTGTATTTAAAGTTTACTTGTTTATTTTATTAAATAAATAATGATAAAATAAGCATAAAAAAAAAGTAGTTTTTTCAAGATTCTTTTTACAAATTGATTTAATAATTTGCTAAGAAAATGAAAAAACTACTTTTAGAGCCTGTTTAAATTTTATTCAAAAAAAAAATAACGGCAAAATATTATAACAGACCTCACAGGTTTTAAAAACCTGTGAGGTCTAAAAGTTTAACTAAATAACTTATAGTAAACTTATTTCTGTCTAAAATAAATAATAATAGGAACCCCATTAAAATTATAATGCTGACGCAATTGATTTTCTAAATAACGTCTGTACGGATCTCTAATATACTGCGGTAAATTTGCAAAAAATGCAAATTGTGGCGTATAAGTAGGTAACTGCATACAGTATTTAATTTTGATGTATTTACCTTTAATTGCAGGTGGCGGATTTTGTTCTAAAATCTCTAACATCGTTTCGTTTAACTTACTTGTTTGAATACGACGTTTTCTGTTTTCAAAAACTTCAACAGCCGTTTCAATAGCTTTAAAAATACGTTGTTTTGTTAATACCGAAGTAAATACAATTGGTACATCACTAAAAGGGGCAATTTTCTTTCTAATGTGTGCTTCAAAATCACGCATAGTATTGGTTTCCTTTTCAACTAAATCCCATTTGTTAACAAGTATTACAACTCCTTTTTTATTCTTTTCTGCTAGCCAAAATATTTTTTCATCTTGTCCTTCAAAATCACGAGTTGCATCTACTACTAACACGGCAACATCACAATGTTCAATTGCACGAACAGCACGCATTACAGAATAAAATTCTAAATCTTCTTTTACTTTTGATTTTTTACGAATCCCGGCAGTATCTACTAAGTTAAATTCAAAACCGTAACGATTGTACTTTGTATCAATAGAATCACGGGTTGTACCAGCAATATTAGTTACGATATTTCTATCTTCACCAATTAACGCATTAATAAACGATGATTTACCAGCATTAGGGCGTCCTACAATAGCAAAACGAGGAAGTTCATTTTCTGCTTCTGTTTCTTCTTCTTCAGGAATTTCTTTAGCAACAGCATCTAATAATTCACCTGTTCCACTACCATTTATTGATGAAATGGTATGATATTCTCCTAAACCAAGATTGTAAAACTCCACTGCATCTGCATCACGCATTGCATTATCAACCTTGTTAACTGCCATAATAATAGGCTTTTTAACTTGGCGTAAAATTTTTGCAACTTCGTCATCCATAGGTGTAATACCTTGTTCAACATCAACAACAAAAACAATGATGTCAGCCTCTTCAATAGCTAACTGAACTTGTTTACGTATTTCTCCTTCAAAAATATCATCAGAACCGACAATATATCCACCAGTATCAATTACCGAAAATTCCTTTCCGTTCCATTCAGATTTTCCGTAATGTCTATCTCTAGTTACTCCACTTACAGAATCAACAATCGCTTCACGACGTTGTACTAAACGATTAAATAAAGTGGACTTACCTACATTCGGTCTTCCAACAATGGCTACAATACTACTCATTATACTAAAATTTTTGCAAAGATACAACTTACACAACTAAGTTACAGTGGAATTTTAAAGAGTATCGTATTTTTAGTACATTGTGGCACAATAACTTTTAAACGCTCTTATATAATATGGATGATCAATTATACAATCAAATTTTTTTAAAGCCACGATTTCAAATTGATTTCGAAATGAATTCAGCAGTATTGCTCGATGAAATTAAACAGCATTTATCTGACGAGTCGGCTTATAGAATGAGGGTAATAGACCAACATGTAATTATTGATATACCATTAAAAGAGGCTCATTTTTGGTCGCCTCAATTGCAGTTAGAGGTAGAAGAATTAACAGCAACAACATCAAAAATAAAAGGATTATTCGGTCCAAAACCACAAGTTTGGACCTTTTTTATGTTTTTACATTTTATAGTAGCATTCGCCTTTTTAATTTTTGGAATTATAGCCTATAGTAATTGGTCGTTAAAAAGAATAGCAATACTACCCATAGTAATGTTGGTGGTTTTACCAATTATATGGGTAGCGCTTTATTTTGTAGGAAGCTTAGGAAAGGTGGCAGGTAAAAAGCAAATGGATAAATTGAAAAAATTCACCAAAGCTTTGTTAAAAAAAATAAATTAATCTTTATAACCAAAGCGTTTTAATTGTTTGTCGTTAGAGCGCCAGTTTTTATTTACTTTAACGTACAATTCTAAAAACACTTTTTTATCAAAAAACACTTCTAAATCTTTACGAGACTCTGTGCCAACACGTTTAAGAGCCGATCCTTTATGCCCAATAATAATACCTTTTTGAGTTTCACGTTCTACCATAATAACCGAACGGATTTTGATAATATTTTCCTCTTCAAAAAACTCTTCTGTTTCTACTTCTATAGCATACGGAATTTCTTTTTTATAGTGGGTTAATATTTTCTCACGTATTTTTTCATTTACAAAAAAACGTTCTGGTTTATCTGTCAATTGATCCTTCGGATAAAAAGCAGGACCTGCTGGAAGTAGTTCTATAATTTTAGTAAAAACAGCATCTACATTAAATTTTTCTAGAGCCGAAATTACATATACAAAAGCATTAGGTACTTTGTTTTTCCAGTATTCTATTTTTTCTTCAACCTCTTCTTGTGATGATTTGTCAATTTTATTTAATAATAAAATAACAGGAATTTCACTGTGGATAATTCTCTTAAAAAAAGCTTCATTTTTAAGTTCTTTTTCGCCAACTTCCACCATGTAAATTAAGACATCCGCATCATCAAAAGCTGATTTTACAAAATCCATCATAGAGTTTTGCAATTCATAAGCAGGTTTTAAAATTCCTGGAGTATCCGAAAAAATAACTTGATGATTTTCATCATTTACAATTCCTAAAATACGATGCCTAGTGGTTTGTGCTTTAGGGCTAATAATTGATAATTTTTCACCAACTAATGCGTTCATTAAAGTTGATTTCCCAACATTTGGGTTTCCGATGATGTTTACAAATCCTGATTTATGTGTCATTTGGCAAAGATAAGTTGTTTAAATTAGAAATTAATTTTTTTATAGTGCTGTTATTGTAATAGTTAGAAATTTTTTCATTTAAAAGTTAATTTTATTAGGGTAGATAGAATAAAAGAACGTATCTTTGCAGTCGAAATCGCGGGATAGAGCAGTAGGTAGCTCGTCGGGCTCATAACCCGAAGGTCACTGGTTCGAGTCCAGTTCCCGCTACTAAGCTAAAAGCTTCACAGAAATGTGAAGCTTTTTTTGTGCTTGAAAATAAAATAAATAAAAAACACATTTTATTTGGCAGGTATGCTAAAAGGTTGTAGTTTTGCAGTCGAAATCGCGGGATAGAGCAGTAGGTAGCTCGTCGGGCTCATAACCCGAAGGTCACTGGTTCGAGTCCAGTTCCCGCTACTAAGCTAAAAGCTTCACAGAAATGTGAAGCTTTTTTTATGCTTGAAAATAAAAATATCAGTATTTTATTTGGTAGGTAAGATAAAAGCTTGTATATTTGCACCCACAAATCGCGGGATAGAGCAGTAGGTAGCTCGTCGGGCTCATAACCCGAAGGTCACTGGTTCGAGTCCAGTTCCCGCTACTACTAAAAAGAGTAATCAGAAATGATTACTCTTTTTTTTGTTAAAATTTCAAAATTACAGTAAATTTTTTTTTGATGTAATCGTATTTGATGTAGAAAGGTGTTATTTTTACGAAAAATATAGAATAAAACCATTAATCATATAATAATGAGTAAATTACTAACAGCTTTAAGCTTTCTATTAAGTTTTGTTTCTTATGGGCAACTAGATAATCCTATAAAATGGACTACGAGTGTAGAAAAAATTTCAGAAAAAGAAAGTGAATTAATAGTGACAGCAACTTTAGATGAAGAGTGGCATATTTATTCTCAAAAAATAGCTAGTGGTGGGCCAATACCCACTTTATTTTCTTTCACAGGAGATCAGCGCTATTTAAAACAAGGAGTGACAAAAGAAGGTGCAGGACAAGTTATTGATGATGAAATATTTGAAATGCGTATTAAATATTTTGACAATACAGCCGTATTTACACAGCGAATTCGATTAAAAACAAATGAAAAATTTGTTATAAAAGGAACTGTTGAGTATATGGTTTGCTCAAATGAAACTTGTTTTCCGCCAGAGGAAGTAACTTTATCTTTTAAAATTAATTAAAAATTCCCAAATAAATTTCGATGAAAAAAAACCACATACTACTTTTTATTTTATTGATAACCATATCAGTAAAAGGTCAAATATTTAATCCTATTCAATGGAAGACCAAAGTCGAAAAAATATCCGATTCTAATTATAAATTAATAACCCAAGCGACCATCAAAGAAGGGTGGAGTTTGTACTCGCAAGACGTACCTAAAGCAGGGCCAATTCCGACCACTTTTTTTTATCAAGAAAAAGAAAATAATATTAAATTAATCGGAAAAACTAAAGAGCCTAAAGGTAAAACTAAATTTACAAAATTGTTTAATGAGCAAGGAATGACTATTAAGTCATTTGCACATAAAGCTGTTTTTGAACAACAAATTGAGTTAATCGACTCAAAAGTAACTAAAATTAATGCTTTTGTTGAGTTTATTGCCTGTACAGATGAGCAATGCTTACCTCCAAAAGAACTTGATTTAGTTTTTGATATCAGTAAGGCTGTTTCTGTAAAATCAGTTGCTAAAGATAAAACGAAGAAAGATAAAAAAGGAATGATAGCCATCTTTTTTATCGCTTTTTTATCAGGGTTTGCAGCCTTGTTAACTCCCTGTGTTTTTCCAATGATTCCGATGACGGTAAGCTTTTTTACCAAACAAAGTAAAAGCAAGGCACAAGGAATTAAAAATGCCATTATTTATGGAGTATCAATAATTGGAATATACGTATTATTAGGAACCGTAGTAACGGGTATTTTTGGGGCAGATGCTTTAAATGCGCTTTCTACCAATGTTTGGTTTAACGTTGTTTTCTTTTTAATATTAGTAGTTTTTGCTACATCATTTTTAGGCGCTTTTGAAATTACTTTACCAAGTTCTTGGGCTACAAAAGTAGATTCTCAAGCCGATAGAGGTGGTTTAATAGGAATCTTTTTTATGGCGTTAGCCTTAGCAATTGTATCATTTTCATGCACCGGACCAATTGTAGGAACATTATTAGTTGAGTCAGCATCAAAAGGAGGAATTGCACCTATTGTAGGAATGTTAGGTTTTTCATCAGCGATTGCTTTGCCATTTGCACTGTTTGCAGCATTCCCAGGTTGGTTAAATTCGTTACCAAAATCGGGAGGTTGGTTAAATACGGTAAAAGTAGTTCTAGGATTTTTAGAACTAGCTTTGGCGTTTAAATTTTTATCAAATGCCGATTTAGTATTGCAATTACATATTTTTGAAAGAGAAGTTTTTATTGCTATTTGGATTGCCATATTTGGTGCTTTAGCATTGTATTTGTTAGGGAAAATTCAATTACCGCACGACAGCCCACAAAATCATATATCGGTAGGAAGATTGTTTTTAGGACTAATCGTAGGAGCTTTTACCATCTATATGTTGCCAGGTTTATGGGGAGCACCTTTAAATTTAATCAGCGCTTTTCCACCACCACAACATTATAGTGAATCGCCATATGGAGTAGGGTTTACCAAGAAAAGTACCGCATTAGTTTCAATGGGTAAGGTTGAAAAAACACCTACAGGTTTGCCTGAAGGAGCACATATAATGCCTCCACACGATATTATTTCATTCCATGATTACGACAAAGGATTGGCCTATGCTAAAAAAGTAGGAAAGCCGGTAATGATAGATTTTACAGGACATGCCTGCGTAAATTGCCGTAAAATGGAACAGAATGTTTGGGTAAAACCGAATGTTTTAGATGTCTTAAAAAATAAGGTAGTTTTAATTTCTTTATATGTTGATGATAAAAGAAAGTTAAAAGAGGATGAAATTGTAGATTCGAAGTTAAACCCTGGTAAAAAATTAAAATATATTGGGCAAAAATGGAGCGAATTACAAACCATAAAATACAAAGCAAATACGCAACCTTTTTATGTATTAATGGGGCATGATGAAGCTAATTTAATAAATCCTGCTTCTTATACACCCGATGCTACTGAGTATTACAATTGGTTACAAAAAGGGATTTCAAACTTTAAAAAATAGTAAAATCCGTAGTTTATAATTTTAAAAATAGTATAAAATCAAAAAACACTTTAGAAATATCTAAAGTGTTTTTTTTGTTAAAAATTTAATTATCAATATGAAAACAAGCTTATTTTAAAGGATATAATTTAACATCCTTTCCTAACCAAGCCTGTAATTTTGCGTAAATTTTTTGTTGATCTTTATCAGAAAAACTTTTAATTCTCGTTAAGTGTGAACCTCCTTCTAAAACCATTTTCAAAGCATCAACGCCTTGTTTTGGTGTTGGTCCACAAGCCGCCCAAGGGTCGTAAGCTCCCTGAATATATAAAATATTACTTCCTTTAGTTTCTACATAATTACGTACTTCTTTTATGTACGCAGGATTATAGGTTAAATCTACATTTTTAGGTGCAAACCTACTATTTGTACTACTTTTAACTACTTTTAATAAATCTTTTACAGGTGCTAAATCAAAACCGTAATAGCCTAATTCTCTCATATGTTGATAAAAAGAAGGCAAGTAATTTTTAAACCCTGCATCGTTGTAAACATGAACACCAGAAATTTTAATTAAATACTTAAATAATTCTTCTGATGATGCCTCTTTTGTAGGTACATCGGCACATTTTCCGCTGCCCCATTGCCAGAAAGAAAAAGGAAATTCTAACACGGCATACTCTAAGGTTTCTTCTAAAGGAACTTGGGTAAAACTCATCTTGTTTTTAGCCGCATAAGTCGCTAATATTTTTAAGATATCCGCTCTTTTTTCTAAAACAGTTCTTTGAAAAGTTTTAATACTCGCTCTACAAGCATCACTACCAACCGAGTTGATTAAATCATTGGTTCTAGGGTCTTCTAAGGTATTAATTAATGGAGCAACATAAGGCACAGCAACATCAATATCTTTCGGATATTTAGCCTTGTAAATTAAGGTAGTTTCTCCTCCTTTACTAATTCCTGATGACAACCATTTACCACTATAAACACTTTTTAATTTGGTTACAATAGTATGATAATCTTCAATAGCATTATCGTTTGTTAAATGTTTCCAAACAATAGAATCGGGTCTTGATTTCCCATACATTCTGTACTCTACAATTACCTGATTTGCTTTAAAAACCTTACTTAATTCCGTGGTTCTATTTCTAGAAGAATAACCATCAGTAATTAAAACCGTTGGGCTGTTGTAGTTGGCATGCGAAACATACATATAATGATCAAAAGTTCCTTCCGCAGGATTTTTAGGATCTAAATTTTGCTTTAAAACCACTTTGTAAGCTTCTGTAAAATGATCTTTGGCTTCAATAGAATCTATCTGGGCTTTAGGAAAAGTAGCTTGTAATTTTTCTTTAAATGATACGATTTTGTTTTCCGTAGCTGTTTTACACGATGCAAAAACGGCTAAAGATACAAGAATAAATAACTGTAAATTTTTCACTTTATATATGTTTTTTGCTAAAAATACAGGCTTTATGGTATTTGTTATGGTATTATTTTAACAAGTTTACGGCTTATATTAGTCTGTCTATAGATAAAATATGTAAAAGTTTTTATAAATAGTTATTTTAGAGCATGGAAAAAATCATTCAAATAGATAGCAATTATATAGAAAATAACACTAATTTTTCAGCACTTATTACTGAATTAAAAGCCGCTTTTTCTTCGCAAGAAACCCTTGTTCCGATGCGTCATCATCACGATTTTGCAAACCCAGCCGTTAATGCAGATTCTACCTTATTATTGATGCCAGCATGGAATCCTAGTAAAAATGCGGGAGTAAAAATAGTAACAGTAAGCCCCGAAAATAGTCAATTCGATTTGCCTTCAATCAACGGAACCTATATTTATTTAGATGCTGTTAAAGGAACAATTAAAGCCATTTTAGAAGCCAAAAGTTTAACGGTAAAACGTACTGCATCGGCATCAGCATTGGCATCTTCTTTTTTATCCAAAGAAAATTCGTCGTCATTATTAATGATAGGAACAGGAGCTTTATCTGTTAATTTAATCAAAGCACACGTCTCGGTTCGTCCGATTAAAAACGTGTTTATTTGGGGGCGTAATTTCAGCAAAGCACAAGCAATTTGTGAGGAGCTTCAAAATGAAAATTTCACGATAACTGCCGTTCAAACTATTGAAGAAAAAATATCGGAAGTTGATATTATTTCGTGTGCAACCTTGTCAAAAACGCCGTTAGTTTTAGGAAAATATTTAAAAGCAGGGCAACATGTTGATTTAGTCGGAGCCTATAAAAAAGATATGCGTGAAGCCGATGACCAAGTGATTAAAAAAGGGTCGGTTTATATTGATACTTTTCAAGGTGGATTAAAAGAAAGTGGCGATATTTTTATCCCGTTACAAACAGGAATTTTAAAAGAAGAAGATATTAAAGCTGATTTATTTCAATTGTGTTCATCTCAAGAAATATCAGAAGGAATATCAGAAGGAATAGTAGGGGAAAAAGGACGTGAAAATGAGGATGAAATTACCGTTTTTAAATCCGTAGGACACGCTTTAGAAGATTTAACAGCCGCAAATTATTTCTATAATAAATATACAAAACAGTAAAAAATCCTGTAAATCAATATTCGTGTAAAACAAGTAATAAATAGGTAATAATTAGTGATAAATCAGCAAAAAAGTAGCGAAAATGAGTAAAACATATCAAAATATACTTTCAAAAACAACTTTTAAACCAGCCGAAAATTGGTTGCAAATTAAAACAATCGACATGCACACAGGCGGAGAACCCTTGCGTGTAATTGTTGATGGATTTCCTGAATTAAAAGGGAATTCTGTTTTAGAATACAGACGTTATTGCAAAGAAAATTATGATAATTTACGAACCGCTTTAATGTTTGAACCTCGTGGACATCCTGATATGTACGGCTGTATTTTACTGCCTCCAAATCCGAAAGAAAACAATCAAAATAAGGAAGAAATAGGCGATTTTGGCATTATATTTCTTCACAACGAAGGATACTCGACCATGTGCGGTCATGCGATTATAGCTATTTCAACATTAGCCGTTGAAATGAATTGGATTGAAGTAAAAGAAGGCGAAAATATTTTGAAAATTGATGCGCCTTGCGGACGAATTACCTCGTTTGCAAACGTAAAAAATGGCAAAGTAACAGGCGTTCGTTTTCATTGTGTACCGAGTTTTGTGGTTGGTTTAGACAAAACCGTTGAAGTTGAAGGTTTAGGAACTGTAACCTACGATTTAGCTTACGGCGGTGCTTTTTATGCCTATGTTGATATGGCAAAAAACAATTTTAATTTTGATTTAAGTAGCAATTCGTATCGTGATTTAATTGCCAACGGAATGAAAATTAAACATGCCGTAATGCAAAACGATTCTGAAATTATACATCCTTTAGAAGATGATTTGAGCTTTTTATACGGAACTATTTTTATTGATAATAACAAACAACCTTCAGGAAATGACAGTAGAAATGTGTGTGTTTTTGCCGAAGGAGAAGTCGATAGATGCCCAACAGGTTCGGGAGTTTCAGGAAGAATGGCAATTCATAAAAAAAGAAACGAAATTGATTTTAATCAAACCATGAGCATCGAGAGTATTACCGATTCGGTCTTTATTGGTTCGGTGGTTTCGCAAGCAAAATACGGTTCTTTTAATGCCGTAATTCCGCAGGTATCAGGAACGGCATATATTACAGGAATCAATACCTTTGTAATCGACCCAAACGACCCGATGAAAGATGGATTTATTTTACGATAATTCTTCGGTAATTTTAAATAATTTTGGCTGATTTCGGCTAATCTTTAAAAATAAAATATTTTTTCTTCGGATAAAAAAACAGCATCTCTAATTATAGTTTTATAAAAAATAATTATGAATTACAATCAAATAAAAATAGCAATTCAACAAGCAGAAGAAATTCTTTTAAAAACCTATAATATTAAAGGAACAGCTTCTGAATTACCTGGCGAATTAGATTTTAATTTCAGAATAAAAACACCCAATTCAGAAGGATATATTTTAAAAATTTCTCGTCCTAATGAAGAGGAGAATTATTTAGATTTTCAACAGAAATTATTGCAATATGTCGCTGAAAATAATGCTGAAATTATTGCTCCAAAAGTTATAAAAGATATTGAAGGAAATGTAATTTCAACAATAATTGACGCTTTTGGAAATGTTCGAAAAGTACGTTTATTAAGTTGGGTTTCAGGGCGAGTTTGGTCGTCTGTAAATCCGCAATTAGATAGTTTGCGTTTTAGTTTGGGCGAACAATGTGGGCTTTTAACCAAGGCGTTACAAGGTTTTGAACATCCGCAGGCAAAAAGAGAATTTGTTTGGGATGTAGCACAATCACTTTGGACAAAAAAGCACATCAATTTATTTGAAAACGAGCAAAAAGAAATCATTAGCTATTTTCAAAACAATTTTGAAAACAATAAAACTAGCTACGATCTTTTACGTAAATCGGTGGTTCATAATGATGCGAATGATAACAATGTAATTGTGTCAACAGCCCTTGTAAACCCAACAGTAAAAGCAGCGATTGATTACGGCGATGCCATTTATACACAGGTAATTAATGACGTAGCAATTGCCTGCGCTTATGTAATTATGAAGCATAATGAGCCGTTAGAATCGGCGTTGAGTTTTATAAAAGGCTATCATCAAAATTTTCCTTTACAAGAAAAAGAATTGGCGCATTTATACGATGCAATTGCCATGCGATTGGTGATTTCTGTAACAAAATCGGCAATTAATAAAATTGAAGAACCCAACAATAAATATTTGCTGATAAGTGAAAAACCCGCTTGGGAAGTCCTTGAAAAATGGCGTGAAATTCATCCAGATTTTGCGGAATATAATTTTAGAATTGCCTGTGGTTTTTCGGCACATCCGAATGAAAAAAAGTTTGAAAATTGGAGTTTACAACATACTTTTTCTTTAGAAAATCTATTTCCAACAGTTCAAAAACAACTTATTTATCCATTAGATTTAAGCGTTTCAAGCACTTGGATTGGGCATGAAAAAGAAGCAAATAATCTAGCACTTTTTCAGTTTAAAATTGATGAATTACAAAAAGAAAATCCTACAAAAATTATTGGCGGTGGTTATTTAGAACCTCGTGTTTTTTATACTACTGATGCGTATCAAAAAATAGGAAATAACGGAAAAGAAAGCCGAACAATTCATTTAGGAACCGATTTTTGGTTGCCAAAAAACACGGCTGTTCACGCTATTTTAGATGGAGAAGTTGTTATTGCTTCGGATAATCAAGGCGATAAAAATTACGGTGGATTATTGGTGTTAAAACATCAAGCCGATGATTTTGAATTTTACACATTATACGGGCATAACAGCCCAAAAAGTGTGCAAAAACATCAAGTAGGCGACCGCATTTTAAAAGGCGAAAAAATTGCAGAACTTGGCGCTGTTTCAGAAAACGGAAATTGGGTTCCTCATTTACATTTTCAAGTATTGCTATCATTATTTGATTTGAAAACAGATTTTCCAGGCGTGGCATATTTAAAAGAAATAGAGGTTTGGAAAAGTGTTTGCCCAAACCCGAATTTACTTTTTAAATCTGATGAATTAGCTCATAATAATACGATTTCAAACAACGATTTAATTAAGTATCGAAAACAACATTTAGGGAAAAGTTTAAGTTTGCAATACAAAACACCTATAAAAATGGTGCGTGGTTCAGGTGTTTATTTAATCGACCAATTTGGAAATAAATATTTAGATACCGTAAATAATGTTGCTCACGTTGGGCATGAAAATTATAATGTTGTAAAATCGGGGCAGCAACAAATGAGTTTAATTAACACAAACTCACGCTATTTACACGAAAACATCAACAATTTAGCCAAAGAACTCATTGAAACTTTACCGACAGAATTAAATGTGTTGCATTTTGTAAATTCAGGGAGTGAAGCAAATGAATTGGCAATTCGAATGGCAAAAGCCGTTACAGGCGAAAAAGACATTATCGCTAGTGAAATCGGTTACCATGGAAACGCCAATATGTGTATTGATATTTCGTCATATAAATTTGATGGAAAAGGAGGAAATGGCGCTCCAGAATACACGCAAATATTTCCTTTAGCCGATAGTTTTAGAGGAAAATACAGAGGTGAAAATACCGCAAAAAAATACGCTGAGGAAGTTCAAAAATGTATTGATACCATTCAAGAAAAAGGACGAAATGTAGGTGCTTTTATTATCGAACCGATTATTAGTTGTGGCGGTCAGGTAGAATTACCAACAGGTTTTTTATCCGAAGCATATCAAAAAATCAGAAAAGTTGGCGGCGTTTGTATTTCTGATGAAGTGCAAACAGGTTGCGGACGAATGGGGAAAACTTTTTGGGGTTTTCAATTGCATAATGTCGTTCCTGACATCGTAACAATCGGTAAACCCTTAGGAAATGGGCATCCAATTGCGGCGGTTGCCTGTACTCAAAAAGTTGCCGAGGCATTTGCAAACGGCATGGAATACTTTAATACTTTTGGCGGAAACCCTGTTTCCTGTGCCATTGCAACCGAAGTAATTCGCACGGTAAAGCGCGATAAATTACAAGAAAATGCCTTAGAAGTAGGCGAGTATTTAAAATCGGAATTAAAAGAACTTTCTAATCAATTTCCAATTATTGGCGATGTAAGAGGGCAGGGGTTATTTTTAGGCGTTGAATTTGTAGATTCTCAATTAAATCCACTAGCTTCTCAAGCAGATTATGTAGCCGCACGAATGAAAAACCACGGAATTTTAATGAGTACCGATGGCGCCGATCATAATGTGTTAAAAATAAAACCACCGATTATTTTTACCAAAGAAAATGCCGAAGAAGTGCTTTTTTATCTGAAGAAAATATTAAAAGAAGATTTTATGAAGGTTGATTAATGTTATAAAAATAAGAATTATTTGAAGCTATTTCCCGCTTTCCGCACTCGCTTTTTTTTGAAGAAAAATCAAAAAAAGAGCTCAAACAATTGCTACAATCGGGGCTAGGGATTTTAGTTCATTTTTTATTTTTTAGTGCTTATTTGAATTAGAATCCGTCATGCTGAATTTAGTTCAGTATCGCATTCCGATTTGCCATCGTTTTTAGGTTTTTTTGTTAATTCGAGTGGTTTTAATGACTAAAAGGAATTAAAATTGTATCGAGAACTTGAATTAGTTTTGAAGTTAAAAAAAGTTCTCGATACAATTTTTTAAAAGGAAAAAAAATCACTCGAACTGACAGTTTATTTAATTTCAAACAGGTTTTTAGTTAAAATTTAGACCTCACAGGTTTTAAAAACCTGTGAGGTCTTTTGTATTAAATAATCATTTGAAATTCAGTTGATTTTAGATTTTTTTCACTTAAATTTATCTTGAAATTGTAAGACATTAAAGGTTTAATAAAATCACTGAAAAATTACTAAAATAGAATGGAAACACAAAAAATTAAAGAATATATAGGTGAGTTTAAAAGAGCTCCATTTCTATTTGTTGGTTCAGGTATATCTCGCAGGTATTTGAATATTGAAGATTGGAATGGATTATTAAATAAATTCACTGAGTCAATCGGTGTTGATTATCAATACTTGCTTTCAAGTGCTGAACAAAGCTTACCAATTTTAGCAAGTGAATTAGCTAAACGATTTCATACTAAATGGTGGGAAGATGATGAATATGAAAGAAGTAGAGAGAAATATAAGAAGATATGTACTGATAGGGATTCTGCTCTAAAAATTGAAATATCTCATTATATTAAAGGATGTATTTATAATTTAACAATAGAACCAGAATTACTTAAAGAAATCAATTTATTAAAGCAAGTTGTTATAGATGGAATAATTACAACAAATTGGGATAATTTTTTGGAATCATTATTTACTGACTTTAAAACCTACGTTGGTCAAAATGAATTGATCTTTTCATCACCACAAGGTATTGGAGAAATATATAAGATTCACGGTTGTAGCTCTCAACCAAACTCATTAGTTTTAACAGAAAGAGATTATGAAGATTTTGATAAAAGGAACCCTTATTTAGCAGCAAAACTTTTGACAATTTTCACAGAACATCCTGTTATCTTTTTGGGATACTCTTTACAGGATGAGAATATTCTTAAAATATTAGATTCAATTTCATCTTGCTTAACTTCTGAAAATATTAAAAAATTACAAGATAGATTAATATTTATTCAATGGAGCCCTGATGTAAAAGAAACAGAATTTATTAATGAAACAATTTCTGTAAATGGCATAAGAATACCCGTAAAATCAGTTATCGTTCCAAACTTTATATCAACTTTTAAAGCTTTATCTCAAATTGAGAGAAAATTTCCAGCAAGAATGTTAAGGCAATTAAAAGAACATGTATATGATTTAGTTATAGATAACGATAAACAATCAAAACTCTATGTTCAAAATATTGATTCAAATTCAGAAAATATTGAAAACCTAGAAGTTGTTTTCGGAGTTGGTGCGATAAATAAAATTGCAGGAGCAGGTTATAAAAGAATTGGTAGAATTGAATTAATTGAAAATTTAATCAAAAACAAGGATTTAGAAACAAGTAAAATTGTTAGTGATACATTACCTGAAACATTAAAAGGAACTACATATCTTCCATTTTTTAAATATTTAAAGGGTAATAATAATATTAGCTTAGATAAAGAGTTGAAGGGACTAGAAGAAGAACGTATCTGTAATCATTTTGAAAAGGCTAAAAAAATAACTTTTTATTACCCGAAAAATAGTTATACAAAACGAAAAAGAGAAGTAGAGGAAGAAAAAATAAACTTAAATCAAATAATAGTAAAATATGATTGGAAGGTTTTTTTACAAATATTTCCATACATCAATAGAGAGAATTATATGTCTTCAGATTTATTAGAAATAATAATTGAGAATTATGCAATTTTGGAAGGAAACAATAGCGTAGAAAAAAATGCTTTTTATAAATTAATATGCTTTTATGATTGGCTTAAATATTACATCGAATAAATAACACGCCTACTAAACTAAACAATCATTAATTTCACACATTATTATAAGCTCAAAATTCTACAAACCAGAATTTTGAGCGTTTATTCGATTTATTCAAGCTCCCGACCCAATTGAAGCAATCATTCGGGTATCTGAAAAACAACAATTAACCCCATAAAAAAAAACGCAACTCTTAAAAAATAAAGAGTTGCGTTTTTTATAAAATCGTTAAATTTTACTATAACATTATTTAGAAATCCCAAAAGGATCTTCAATGCTGTGCATAGGTTCTGTAAACCATTTAGCACCGTTTTCAGTCATATAAATATGATCTTCATGACGGATTCCAAATTTATTAGGAACACAAATCATCGGTTCATTACTAAACGCCATCCCTTCTGCTAAAACCGTGTTGTCGTTTTTAACAATATACGGCCATTCATGAATATCTAAACCAATTCCATGCCCTGTTCTGTGAGGTAAACCAGGTAAATCATATTTAGGACCTAGTTGATGACTTTCTAATGTTTTTCTAGCAGCTGTATCAATATCAGCACAAACACGCCCTAATTTAGCAGCATCAAAAGCAGCTTGTTGGGTTTCTTTTTCAATATTCCAGATAGATCTTTGTAAATCATCCGCTTCTCCAAAAACATAAGTTCTTGTAATATCAGAAATATAATCGTGTAAAACACAACCAGTATCTACTAAAACAACTTCGTTTAATTCTAAATTTTTCGGCGTTTTTACACCGTGAGGAAATGATGAATCAACCCCAAATAATACAATGCAAAAATAAGAACCAGCAGTTGCACCATATTTAATATGTGCTTCGTGGATAAAATCTTCTACTTCTTTTGCTGAAATCCCTACTCTTAAAATACGAGCTGCCGCTTTTTGAACCTCTAAAGTGATATTCATAGCATGTTGCATAATAGCAATTTCAGCATCCGATTTTATCATTCTACAACCTGCGGTAATTGGCGTTGCACTTTCTAAAGTAAATACTTCATTGCATTTATTTATTCCATCAATAATGAAAAAAGGCGTTGCTTCATCCATTAAAATATCACCTTGGGTAACTTTATTTTGAATTAGAATTTTAGTAAATAATTTAAAAGGACTTTTGTGTTCTTCCCAGCAATTTACGTCGCCTTTTATCAGCATAAAATCTAAAATTGTTCCTTTTTCAAATTTTGGAGCAATAAAATGTAAATCACCATTTTGAAACAAAATCGCACCTACCATTCGTTCGCTCGAACTCCATTTCATTCCTGTGAAATAAAATAAATTTGTTCCAGCATGTAAATACATTGCCTGCTTATTTTGAGCTTTCATCATTAAGCAAGCCTTGTTTATTCTGGCTTGAAACTCTTCTTTTTGAATCGGTTCAACTAAGTGAGCCGTTGGAGTTATGGCATTTAATTCTGCTTCAATAGTACTACCTCCAATTCCGAATGTATTCATGTAAAAATTTTTGTTTTTTATTATTTATGAAAGTTTCATTAATGCTTCAATATCCTTAATTTCGATAGGCATTTTAGCAGTTAAATTCACATTTCCATCTTCTGTAATTAAATAATCGTCTTCTAATCGACAACCAATTCCTTCTTCTGCAATATAAATCCCTGGCTCGCAAGTAAGTATCATTCCCGCTTCAAAAGGACGAGAATATAAACCAACATCATGCACATCTAAACCTAAATAATGCGCTGTTCCGTGCATAAAATATTGCTTATATAAAGGTTTTTCAGGATCTTGATTTGCTACGGCATCAGCATTTAATAAGTTTAATTTTATCAATTCAGCTTCCACTAAACCTGCCATGTTTTTTTCGTAATCGGCAGGTAAAACTCCTGCTTTTAAAAGCTTGCTTCCTTCTTTTAAACAATATAAAACAGACGTGTAAACAGCAGCTTGTCTTTCTGAAAATTTTCCATTTACAGGAAAACAACGCGTAGTGTCGCTATTGTAATTTGCATAGCAAACGCCAAAGTCAAGTAAAATCATTTCACCGTCTTTACAAACCGAGTCGTTGGTATTATAATGTAAGGCACAAGCGTTTTTCCCAGAAGCAACAATCGGTTGAAAAGCGTGATGTGAAGCGCCAGATTTCACTAAATTATAGGTTAATTCTGCCTCTAATTCGTATTCATTTTTACCAGGTTTACAGGCTTTTAAAATACGAGAAAAAGATTCTACGCTAATATCGGCTGCTTTTTGTAATAATTCAATTTCTTTATCAGATTTTACAGGGCGTAAATTACGGGTAATTTTCGCGGCTCTGTAATATTGATGTAAAGGATATTTTTCTTTACACCATTTTATCATTCTGTCTTGTTGGGTTTCTTGATTATTGGTGGCACGTTTATAGTGTTCGTTATGCCCTAAATAAAAACCGTCAGCTTCAAAAGCCATTGCTTGTAAAACGCTTTCAAAATCTTTGTTCCAAGTTACTCTTGAAATTCCTGAAATTTCAGTAGCTTTTTCTTGGGTTAATTTTTCACCATCCCAAATTTTGATAAGTTCACTGGTTTCTTTTACAAATAAAATGGCGCGATTTTCTTTTTTAAAAGCATCAGGATATAAAACTAAAATAGTTTCTTCCTGATCAATTCCTGAAAGGTAAAAAAGGTCATTATTTTGCGCAAAGCCCATTACATCGTCAGCATTGTTGTGTTTTACATCATTTGATGTTAAAATAGCGATGCTGTTGGGTTGCATTTTGGCGGTAAAACGCTTTCTATTTTCTATAAATAACGAGTTGTCAATTTTATCGTAACGCATAGTATATTTTCTTACGGAGGTGTTTTATTATGTTGAGTTTTGTTACTTCGGATAAAAAATTAAGAATAACGCTCTACATGAAACGGATTCAAATCTAAACTTGTTTTTTTATCAGAAATTACTTCAGATACTAATTTACCAGTTGCAGGACCTAAACTCCATCCCATCATAGCATGACCAGTAGCGACTGTTACATTTTTAATTTTTGATAAACGCCCAATATACGGCAATCCATCAGGTGAACAGGGTCTTAAACCACAAGCAACATCGTCAATTTCTTTCTGATCAATTTTTAAACCTTTGTAAAAGTTTTCACTTGCTTTTGCAATGGCATTTACACGTACTTTATTGATATTATTGTTAATTTTATCAACTTCCATAGTACCTGCAAAACGGGTAAAACCGTTCATTGGTGTTACGGCAATTTTTGCTTCAATTAAAATAGCAGGAACTGTAATTCCAGTATCTTTTGCTACGTTAATTCGATAGCCTTTACCTGCCTGAATAGGAATGTTAGCATTTAATTTTTTCACTAAAATTTGCGACCAAGAACCTGTTGCTACAACAATTTCATCAGCTTTTAATTCTTGCTTATTGGTTCTTAAAGAAGTTACTTTATCATTTAAAACATTGATATCTAAGACTTCTTCGTTGGCTAAAATAGCAACGCCTTTTTTCTCTAAATATCTTTTTAATTGGGGCATAAATTCATTGGGTGTCATGTGCGAATCAGAATGATAATACACAGCACCTTTAATATTTAAACCTGCATTTGGTTCTATTTTTAAAGCTTGTTCTTTGGTTAAATTTTCAACTTTTAAACCTTCTTGAATAGCACGCTCGCCAGTTTTCCATTCTTCTTGCCCAGCTTTATCGGTTTGATAACACATTAATAAACCTTTGTGCTGGTAAAAGAAATCAAAATCGTTAGAGGCTTTAATATCTTCGTATAATTCTCTACTTAATAGGTTGATGTCTTTGATGGTTTTAATTGAGCTTTCTACTTTTTTGTTGGTAGAAGCTTTTTTAAATAACCAGGTCCATTTTAAAAAATCATAATCTAAACGAGGTTTTACCGAAAAAGGACTTTCAGAATCGAACATCCATTTGATCCCTTTATTAATCATTCCTGGAGCCGCCAAAGAAATAATATGACTTGGCGTAATATATCCTGCATTTACATAAGATGCACCACTTGAAAAATCAGATTTATCAATAACAGTTACTTTGTGCCCTTCTTTTTGAAGGTAATAAGCTGAACATAAGCCTATAATTCCTCCACCAATAATTACTACTTCTTTTGACATTTAATATATTATTTTAAACTTATGCTTTTAATGATTTGATTAACGGTAATAACTCTAAAAGTACTGGTATTAATTGTGATGGTAATATTGTGCTTTTTGTTAGTAATGTAGAAGTTTTTACCTATTTTTTCGTAGTCATCTAAAGGGGTATCTTCCAATACCTTTTGAATAAGTGTTTCTATTTCAAATTTAGAAAAAGCGATACCGAGCTTTTTATTTATCCGCTGATAAACAAGCTCGGTATAGCAATGATTTTTGAGTATTTTATGTTTTATTGTTTCCAATTTTTTTTTAAATTGAAAGATAACATTTTTTTTAGATAACTTGAAAACCGTGTGCATAAGGATCATCTTGGTCATCAATAATAATATTATTGTAACCAAAAACCTTTGCCCAACCTTGAATACTAGGTATAATTGCTGGTTTTCCGTTTAAAGTAGTTTCTTGTTCTACACGACCAATAAATTTACTTCCGATAAAACTTTCGTGGATAAATTCTTCTTTTAATTGAAGTTTTCCTTTGGCGTGTAACTGTGCTAACCTAGCAGACGTTCCTGTTCCACAAGGGCTTCTATCGATGGCTTTATCACCATAAAAAACAGCATTTCTACCTGATGAAGTAGGGTCAATAGGATCTCCTGTCCATAACATATGGGTTACATCTCTAATCGTATCATTTTCAGGATGAATAAACATATCAGGATATTTCTCATTGATACGATCTCTTACAACCTGCGAATATTGTATGATTTTACTAGCAGTAAAATCGTGCACTCCAGAAAAGTTTTTCTGCGGATCTACAATGGCGTAATAATTTCCTCCGTAAGAAACGTCAAAGGTAATTTCACCTAATTCAGGGCAATCAATCGTTAAATTTTCAGCAGCTAAATAACTTTTTACGTTTGTTAAACGAACCCAGTCCACTTTTTTACCTGTTTGACCATATTCGATATTTACCAAACCTGCGGGTGCTTCCATTTTAATTTTCCCAGGAATTTTTGGCGTAATCAAACCTTCTTCAATCGCAATAGTAATAGTTCCGATAGTTCCGTGTCCGCACATTGGCAAACATCCAGAAGTTTCGATAAATAAAATTCCAAAATCGTTTTCAGGACTGTGAGGCGGAAATAAAATACTTCCACTCATCATATCGTGTCCTCGTGGTTCAAACATTAATCCTTTACGAATCCAGTCATATTCTTTTAAAAAATGCTGACGCTTTTCGCTCATATTTGCTCCAATTAAGTTTGGACCTCCACCAGCAACAACTCTTACAGGATTTCCGCAAGTGTGTGCATCAACGCAAAAAAATGTTTTTCTCATAGTAAAATTGAATAGCCAGCTTGTATTATTTCTTAGAAAAAACCCTTCAAAATTTCTTTAATTAAAAATACGAAGCTGGCATAGTTTTCAATTTCTTTATATTGTCCAAAAGTACTATATAAGTGATTAGATAATTTAAAGAAAATGTTAATATTTATTAATTTAATTGTTTTTTATAAATTGTTAATTAACAGTGCTTACCTGTTAATTTCTTAATTCAGTAGGTAATAATTCGGTTGGCCAATCTTGAAAACTAAAAGGACGTACCCATCTTTTAATAGCTCCTAAACCTACGGCTGTAAATCTAGAATCTGAAGAAGCAGGGTAAGGGCCTCCATGTGTCATTGATTCGCAAACTTCAACACCTGTTGGAACACCGTTAAAAATAATTCTTCCAACCTTTGCCTGTAAAGCATCTGCTACTGCTGGTAAAGCGTCAAAATCTTCTTTTTCTGCTAAAACAGTACCTGTTAATTGCCCGTCTAAATGGTCAATAACATCTAATAATTCTGCTTGATCTTTTGCTTTTACAACTAATGAAAAAGGACCAAAAACTTCGGTATGCATTTTAGGATTCGCTAAAAATTCAGCTCCTGATACAGCACAAATTGTTGATGCTGCAAAATTTGCTTCAACAGTTTCTGTAATTTGACCAACAACCTGAACACCTGGTTGAGAGCTTACTACTTCTGCATTTGAAACAAACCCATCTTTAATATTTGGGTGTAACATACACTGTGGTGCAATTGCTACGGTTTTTTCGGCTAAATCTTTTACAAAAGCATCTGTATCGGCACCTGCGATGGTTAATAATAACCCAGGATTTGTACAAAATTGTCCTGTTCCAACAGTAATTGAACCAGCATAAGTACTAGCCGTTTCTGCTGCTTTATTTTTGATAACATTTGGCAATACAACTACAGGATTGATACTTCCCATTTCAGCAAATACTGGAATTGGTTCGTCTCTTTGTGCTCCTAAATTGTAAAGTGCTCTACCACCTGCAATACTTCCTGTAAAACCAACTGCTTTTACCTTCGGGTGTTTTACTAAGGCGCTACCAACAACTCTTCCGCTACCTGTAATGTTTGAAAACACACCGTTTGGCATTCCTGTTTTTTCGGCTGCTTTTATAATTGCTGATGCTACTAATTCACCCGTTCCAGAGTGCATTGCGTGCGATTTTACAATTACAGGACATCCTGATGCTAAGGCACTAGCAGTATCTCCACCTGCGGTAGAAAATGCCAATGGAAAATTACTTGCTGCAAATACCACAACAGGTCCTAAAGGAATTGATGTTTTTCTAAGGTCAGATTTTGGTAAAGGCTGTCTTGTAGGGATAGCTTGGTCAATTGTTACATTTCTCCATTGATCTTTAGTAACTAAATCAGCAAAAGCTCTTAACTGTCCAACGGTTCTACCTCTTTCGCCTTGTGCTCTTCCTTCTGGTAAACCAGATTCTGACATATACATGTCTATAAGTTCAGTGTCTAAAGCTAAAATTTCATCTGCGATAGCATTTAAAAATTCGGCTCTTTTTTCTCCTGAAACTTTACGATATACTTTAAATGCGCTATCCGCTAATTCAACAGCTTGGTTAACCTCTTCTAAAGTTGCTTGATAAAAATCTGTTGGATTTTGCATATTTAACTTCGGATTCACGGTTTTATGCGTAGTTGTTCCTGAAGCTTTTAATTGATTTCCTATATAATTTTTTCCTGTAATCATTTGATTTTAGAGATTTTGTTTTTTTTAAATGCACAGTAATTTTACAGCACATTTAAATGGTTTATATAATTTTTAAGAGCTTACTTATGTTCAAATAAATAATTATTTATTGTTATTTACAAGGTTTAATTAACGAATTAAAGGTACTAAAGTATTTTTATTTTAAAGGCTCTTTTAATGTAAAAAAAATAGATTGAAAACAACAAATCATTGCCCTATAAATAAGACAATGATTTGTTAAATTGTATGCTGATTTTCTAACATTCTATAATCTTAAAATTAAAGATTAAAACGATAAATTTCACTTAAAATTAAGCTAAAACCGCTAATTCTTTATATTCAGGTAAAGTAGGTCTAGTTCTTAAACCTTCTTCAATAATTGCTAAAACATTTGCTCTTTCTTCACCGATTAATGGTAAACGAGGCTCACGTACATTTTCAGTACCAATACCAGTAGCAACCTCTGCTAATTTAATGTTTTGTACTAATTTAGAATTAATATCTAATTCTAATAAAGGTAAGAACCAACGGTAAATTTCTCTAGCTTCGTTACCTCTTCCTGCTTTTGCTAAGTTAAAAATAGCTACTGTTTCTGCTGGAAATGCACATACTAAACCTGCAACCCAACCATCAGCACCCATGTAAATACTTTCTAAAGCTAAAGTATCAACACCTGATAATATTTGTAATCTGTCGCCAAAACGGTTTTTAATACGTGTAATATTTGATAAATCTCTAGTAGATTCTTTTACAGCTTCAATATTTGGGCAGTCACGTAATAACTCTTCAAACATATCTAAAGTAACTTCGATACCGTAATCAACAGGGTTATTATACACCATAATTGGTAAAGAGGTACTGTTTGCTACTTTTTTAAAGTACACAGTAGTTTCTCTATCATCTGCTTTATAGCGCATAGGAGGTAACATCATTAACCCTGAGGCTCCATCTTCTTTTGCTTTTCTTGCCGCATCAATTGCCGCTACAGTTGTTTGTTCAGCAATGTTCATTATAACTGGTACCTGTCCATTTACAACTTCTACTGCTTTTCTTACAATGATTCTTTTTTCATCATCAGTAAGTGTACTAGCTTCTCCTAAAGTTCCCCCTAAAATAATTCCAACAACACCTGCGTCTAATTGTGCTTTAATATTTAGTTCAAAATTAACTAAATCTAACGTGTCTTGATTTGTAAATTTAGTAGTAACAGCTGGCATTACGCCTTTCCAGTTTATGTTCATGTGTTTTTTTAAGGCAAATTTATAATTGATTTTCAAAGCTTAATGCTTAGTTTTTAACAAGATAGTATAGTATATTATCTTTTTATAAAGTTTTAGTTCTTTTTTAGGTGAATATTTTATAGATTTATACAAAATATTTTACTCACAATTATGAAGGTTTTACCATTTAAAATACCAAAAACTAAGAATTTAGGTTTAATTTGCGAAGAAGATAAGGGTCCTTTTTTTTACGATAAATTTCATCAGCATGAAGAAATTCAAATGTGTTATGTTGTTAAAGGTGAAGGAACTTTAATTGTTGGAGATACTGTTAATGAATATAGAAGTAATGATGTTTTAGTACTTGCAGGGAATCAACCTCATGTTTTTAAAAGTGATAATTCAAAAATTAAAGAATCATTTATGATTTCACTTTTTTTTACTAAAAAATCATTTGGTGATAATTTTTTTGAATTAGATGATTTTAAAGAAATTGCAGGTTTTTTCAGTGCTGTTAAAAATAGTTTTAGGGTAAAATCGAATCAAAATAAAATAAAAAAATTATTTTTAAAGCTTCGAGGAGAAAAAGATTTAATGAAGTTTATTATTTTTTTAAAAATTATAAAGCTTATTTTAAAATCAGAAATCACATCGTTATCAACATTTGTATATGAAAAAAAATACACAGATAATGAAGGAAAACGTATGCGTGATATTATGGATTACACCTTGAGTAATTTTAATAAAAAAATAGAGTTAGATGATATTGCGGCTGTAGCAAACATGACTTCAAATGCTTTTTGTAGGTATTTTAAACAAAGAACCAATAAAACATTTTTTACTTTTTTAAATGAATTACGTATTGAAACCGCTTGTAAATTATTACAAAACAAAGATTATTCAATTATTGAAGTTTCCGAAAAAGCGGGTTTTAAAAATATTTCAAATTTCAACAGAAAATTCAAAGAATTAAAACATAAAACACCTTCAAATTATAGGTTAAATTATTAGTCAACTTCGTTATATTTGGCTATTTTTTATCAAAACAACACATGAATAAAATTATAATTTTCTGTTTTTTTATCTTTATAGCAAAAACGTATAGCCAAGAAACATTGCCTATTTATACCGATTATTTATCGGATAATATTTATCTTTTACATCCAACCGCTGCGGGTATTGGAAGCTGTAGTAAATTACGTGTAACAGCGCGTCAGCAATGGATAGGAATAAAGAACTCCCCTTCTTTACAAACGGCAAGTTTTCATGCAAAATTTAATGAAAATTCAAAAGCAGGATATGGTGTGATTCTATTTAATGATAAAAATGGTTATCATTCTCAAACAGGTTTACAAGGAACTTATGCGTATCATTTAGATATGGGGAATGAAAATACATTTCAGCAATTATCGTTTGGCTTGTCAATGTCAATGGTTCAAAATAGCGTTGATCAGCAATTATTTAAAAACGACCCTATGGTTTCGCAAATAATTAATAGTGATTTTTATTTCAATGCTGATGTTGGAATGGCATATCATTATAAAGGTTTTTCATCGTATTTAACGATTAAAAACATGATGTTATCGTCAAAAAACAATGTAAATACGAACCTTGAATCTCTTAATTTAAGAAATTATATTTTAGGCGTAGGATATTTTTTTGGTGATAAAAATCAACTAGAATTTGAACCTTCAGCGATGTTTCAATATAAAAAACAGACGGGTGATAAAATTGTTGATCTCAATGTTAAAGTGTATAAAAAAATGAGCAGTACGCATCAATTATGGGCTGCTTTATCGTATAGGAAAAGTTTTGACAGCAGTGTTTTTGGCGACGCAAATTACCTGACGCCAATTATCGGATTAAATTATAAAAACCTAATATTCGCTTACACCTATACAAAACAAACTGGCGATGCTGTTTTTTCTAACGGTAATTTTCATCAAATTTCTTTTGGTATTGATATTTTATGTCGAAAACGTAGAGCTTCGGCATGTCCTAATATTAGCGGTCTTTTTTAAAAGATTAAAATTCTAAAAAGTTTACGGTTACATTCTTATAATCTTTTAAAATAATGTCTAGAACACTTTTATCTTTGTTAACATAAAAAGTGTTGTAGGTATTTATTTTTGATGTATTAATAAGGTTATTTTCTGTTAATATTTTTTTTGTTTGTTTCGCTACGGCTTCTCCAGAATCAATAATATGAACGGTATTTCCTACAATTTTTTTTATCTGCGGAATTAAATAGGGGTAGTGTGTACAGCCTAAAACAATGCAATCACATTTAGAAGAAAGCATTAAACTTAAATGTTTCTTTAGTAAAATAGTCATTTCGGCAGAATACATTTTACCATTCTCAATAAGTTGTACCAAGCCATTACCAACCTGTTCCATTATAACAATATCACTATTAATACTGGCGGATGTTTTTTCAAATAAACGACTATTGAGTGTTCCTTGGGTAGCTAATATTCCTATAGTACCTGTTTTAGTTTGAATGGATGCTGTTTTAATTGCAGGCTCAATTCCAATAATAGGAATAGGGTAGTTGCGTCTTAAATATTCAATGGAATTTGTGGTAGCGGTATTGCAAGCAACCACGATTATTTTGCATCCTTTGCTAATTAAAAATTCGGTGTTTTTAATAGATAGCGCTAAAATTTCTTCTGTTGATTTTTGCCCATAAGGCGCATTTTTACTATCGGATAAATAAATAGTGTTTTCGTTAGCAAGTAATGTATGTATTTCTTTCCAAATAGATGTGCCACCAATTCCTGAGTCAAAAATACCGATAGGTTGTTGTGTTATCATATACTACAAAAATAAAAATCCTGCTGAATTCAGCAGGATTTTTATAAAATATTTTAAAGTTTTATTTAGAAACCTAATTTTGCTTTTACAGCACCATAAATATCTTCACCTTTTTCGTAAACGATTAATCCTTTACCAGGAGCAGCATCATATACGTAAATAATTCCTTTAGCAGCAGCAACATCTTTAATTGCTTGTTCTGCTTTCTTTAAAATAGGAAGTGTTTTTTCTTGGTATTTTTTTTGCATTTCTTGCCCAGCAGATTGTTCTGCTTTGCTAATACGTTGTCTGTCTTGTTGAACTTCGATAGCTCTTTTTTGATTTACTTCTTGCGTTTGACTTTTTCCTTCCGCTTCGTATTTTTTAATTTTAGCTTCTAGTCTTTTGTACATCGCTTCAATATCATCACGATATGTTTTATTTAACTTCTCTAGCTCAGCTTTCATAGACTTGGTCGCTGGCATTTCAGATAATAATTTATCAGTGTTTATATGTGCTGTTTTTTGTGCATTTGCGATACTACCGAATCCAATTGTAAAAATTGCAACTAATAATAAGGTTTTAAAATGTTTCATCTTTGTTTTTTAATTTAATTTACGTTCTCTATTCTTAATTTATATATTCTTTTTTGTCACTACTTTTTTTTCGCTTCTTCTAGTAATTTTTTAGCGGCGGCTTTCTTTTCTTTTAATAGGGCTTTTGTTTGCGCTCTTTTTTTCAATTTAGCGGCTCTTTTTTCTTCGATACGCTTAATTTTTGCTAATAAATCTGCTTGTTTTTTCTTTTTTAGCGCTTCTTTTTTTGTTATTTTTTCCTTTTGCACATCGCTTAAACTTTCATTTTTAAGCAATTCTTTTTTAGCAGCAACTTTATCTCTTTTTACTTGTTTTTTCTGATCAATATTAATCATTTTAATAACAAGCTCGCTAATATCGTGTTTTTTATTGGAATAAAGCATAACTAAATCGCCTGATTTATCAAAAACAAAATCATATTTCTTTCTAGAAGCAATTGTTTGAACCGCACTGTAAACCTGATCTTGAATCGGTTTTATTAATTGCTTTCTTAAATTATACATATCTCCTTTAGGACCAAAGTATAACGATTCTAATCGGCGTAAAGCTTCTTGTTTTAACGTAATATCTTCTTCACGTTCTAAAACCAAGTCTTTTGTTAAAATAACTTTTTCGTTGGTTAAGTCAGTTTTTAATATTTCAATAGCTCTTGCTTGTTTGTCTAGCGTTGTTTTCCAGTGTTCAACTTTAGCATCTAAAGAATTTTGAGCCGTTAAATACGCAGGGATATTTTGAAGAATATATCCGGTATCAATATAGGCTAAACGTTGGCTTTTCTGGGCAACAATACTACTTGTACTAATAAGTAAAAGAACGATAAATAGAATATTTTTTTTCATCATGCTATAATGTATTTAGAAAAAACCGTGCCAAAAGCGAACAAATTTAAAATGCCTGTTTTTAGAACTGTCTTCCGATAATAAAATGTGTTTGCCAACCCGATTTTTGAGTTTGTCCAGGCAACGGATCAAATCCATGTGCAAAGTCAATACCTAATAAACCAAATGCTGGCATAAATATACGAACTCCAACTCCTGCAGAACGCTTTAATTTAAACGGGCTAAATTCACTAAAATTTTGATAAGAATTACCCGCTTCTAAAAATCCTAAGGTATAAATTGATGCCGATGGTTTGTCTGTTATAGAATAACGGATTTCCATTTGAAATTTATTGTAAATAGTTCCACCTTCATTCTGCCCATCAGGACCAATAGAAAGTGTGTTGTTTTCATATCCACGAACACCAATAGTTTCTCTACCGTCTAATTGCCCTTGTGCAATTCCGTCACCTCCAACAAAAAATCGTTCTACCGGAGTAGCACCTAATTTGTCGTTGTAAGATCCTAAATAACCCATTTCAAAATTAGACATTAAAACTAATTTATTATTTTGAGACAAAGAGGTGTACCATTTTCCTTTAGCAGAAATTTTATAATACTCTAGCCATTTGTATTTATCAGCTAAATAATCTTGTCTTTCAGCTGTTGTAGGATATAAAGGTTCGCTATAATCTTTTCCGTTAATTAAAGAATACGGTAAAGTTGCTTTTGCTTTAATGCTAAATTCCGAACCATAACTAGGAAATATTAAACTTGGTCCGGTAGAGTTACGGCTAAAGGCAACTGTATAGGCTAAATTATTTAAACTTCCTTTATTAATAACGTCGGTTGATGAACCAACACGGTATCCGTAGTTTTTAAGTTCAATTTGCTGATAGCTAATATTTTGAGATAAAGAAAAATAATCATCAGGCCATTGTAAACGTTTTCCTAAGCCGATAGAAGCTCCTAAAATGCTTAAATTTTGATCTTTATCAACTTTATTGGTGTTATAATCGTATCGGTATTGATTCGATAAATACACAGAAAAAGATAATGATTGCGGTTTTTTACCACCTAACCATGGTTCTGAGAACGAAAAACTGTACGTATTGTAAGTTCTACTTGCTTGTAAACGTAATGAAAGTTTCTGTCCATCACCCATTGGTAGTGGTTTGTAGGCTTGTTTATTAAAAATATTTCTTAATGAAAAATTATTAAAAGATAATCCTAAAGTACCAATAAATGATCCACCACCATAACCACCTTGTAGTTCAATTTGACTTCCACCTTTTTCAACGACAGAAAAATCAATATCGGCTGTTTTATTTTGATAATCAGGTTTTACGTCGGGCGTTACATTGGCATCAAAGAATCCTAATTGACCAATTTCACGAATAGATCTAATAATGTTTTCACGGCTAAATAAATCACCTGGCTTTACACGTAATTCTCTGTAAATAACATGGTCATTTGTTTTTTCGTTACCTGTTACAGTTACTTTTTTAATAGTTGCTTGTTCGTCTTCACGAATACGAACCTCAACGGTAATAGAATCATTTTGTACGCTAGTTTCTATGGCGTTAATTTGTGAAAATAAGTATCCGTTGTTATGGTATAAGGTTTGAATATCTTGTGAATTAGGCGTTCCATCACCCGAAATACGTTCTTTTAAAACCTTTCCGTTATAAATATCTCCTTTATCGATACGTAAAAAACGATTTAAAAAATCATCCGTATAATTTTTATTACCGATAAACTTAATATCATCAAAACGATACTGACGTCCTTCTTCAATAGCAATATCAAGGTTAATGGTGTTGTCATTATTCCAAGTAAGTTGGTCTGATAAAATACGTGCATCACGGTATCCGTTTTCGCTATATTTTTCAAGAATACTTTCTAAATCTTTTTTATAATCATCTAAAATATATTTTGATGATTTCCAGAAACGCCCTAAAAACTTACGTTTTGTATTTTTCATAGCGCTACGCAAGGTTTTACCTGCTAGTGCTTTGTTACCTGTAAAGTTGATTTCTTTTATTTTGACACGCTGTCCTTTATCAACAAAAATATTCATACTAACAGTATTGATGTCAGTGCTGTCTTTTTTGGTGTTTAAAGATACTTTGGTTTTTAAAAAACCTTTATCGGTATATTTCTTTTTGATGTAATTTCTGGTGGTTGTGACTAAGTTGTCGGTAACCATCATTCCTTTTTTAAGCTCGGTTTCTTTCTTTATCTCTTTTGTTTTAGATTTGCTTAAACCTGAAATAGAAATATTGGTTAATTGTGGTAATTCGGTTACATCAAATACTAAATAAACAGTTTCACCATCTTTTTTAGAAAGATAGACATCTACTTGGCTAAATTGCTTGCTTTCGTAAAGCTTTTTAATAGCACTTGTAAGTTTATCACCTGGTAATTTAATAGGTTGCCCATCAACTAAACCAGTATAAACACGAATTGTTTGTTCGCTAAATTTTTGCAAACCGGTAACGGTAATTCCTCCAAGAATGTATTGATTTCCTTTGGTATAAGGAATAACATTTTGGGAGGTAGTTGTACGGTTGTTATTTACGGTTTTTTGAGCTTGTACACTCGCCGATAAAAAGGCGATTAAAAATACGGCTACATAAGAATATTTATTCATTGATCTCAATCTGTTCGCTTGTTTTTCCAAATCTTCTCTCTCTGTTTTGATAATCTATTATAGCATTAAAAAGGTGCTCTCTTCTAAAGTCGGGCCATAATATATCTGTAAAATATAATTCAGCATAGGCTATTTGCCAAAGTAAAAAATTACTAATTCGCTGCTCACCGCTTGTACGTATCATTAAATCAACGTCGGGCAAATTAAATGTATATAAATGGTTATTTATAATTTTTTCGTCTATATTTTCAATATCTAGCTCGTTATTAACAACTTTTTTAGATATCTTTTTAATAGTGTTAACAATTTCTTCTCTAGAACCATAGCTTAAGGCAAAGGTTAAGGTAATTTTAGTGTTGTTTTTAGTTTGGTCAATAACATGGGCTAGTATTTTTTGCGCATTTTTTGGCAAACTAACAATATTTCCAATCGCATTTATTTTTACATTTTTGCGCTGAAATTCAGGGAGCTCTTTTTTTAAAGTGCTAACCAATAGACTCATTAAAGCATCTACTTCTAGTTTTGGTCTGTTCCAGTTTTCGGTAGAAAAAGCATACAGTGTTATAAATTTAACACCAGCATCACTTGCTGCATCGGCGGTTTCTCTAATAGCGGTTAAGGCATTTCTGTGCCCAAAAATACGCTGCATTCCTTTTCCTTTTGCCCATCGTCCATTACCGTCCATAATAACGGCAATATGATTCGGTACTTTTTGCACATTAATGCGTTGTAATTTTTCTTCCATAGTTATTCTGCCAATCCGTTATAACAGGGTGGTCTTCCAAAGCTGTAAACAATCGATACTCCTGTAAACATATATACATCGTTTCCAGTACCACCAAAGTTTAAACTGTTTATTTTATCTGTTGTTAAATCGATATCATCTACCAAGGTAAAGCGAGCGCCTATTTCAAAAGCAGCTGCAAAATTTTTGAACAAGCGTCCTTTAACGCCAACACCTACAGGTAAAGAATATGAAATTTTATTTTTTAAACGAATGGTGTTTGCATCGATCCTTTTAGAAGGGCTCACATAATTAAACGCTGCTATTTCTGCTAAAATATATGGGGTAAAATTTGTTTTATAATTGCTGATATTATAATTGAAAAAATTAAATTCGATACCCGCAGCAAACTCGTGCAAGGTGTTCGAAAATACATAACCTCGTTGCTTACGAAAAGCATTTTTAGCCTGATTGTCATCACCAGAAACAGGAATATACGAATAGGTTGCTCGTAAGGCAATTCGAGGGTTTAGGTTGTATTTATAAATTAAACCGCCGCCAATTTTATTAGGATATATATAATTGGTACGACCAATATCTCCTACGTAATTAGAACCCCCAACGAAAAAACCGACTTCGTGAGTTTGTGATTGTGTTGTTATTGCTGTAAAAGCAAATAATATGAATAGGTAAATTATCTTCATTGTAAGAATAGCACGCAAATATAGGAAATTGAATTTGCTTTAAAAAGTTAATAATCTGTATTTGATTAACTTTTTTTTGATGTAATTATTGTATTGTAATTATTTTATAAAGATTCATTTCGAGTATCTTCTCCCCATAAAAGCTTACCTCTGAGTGTTTTTAAATGCGATTGCTGTTCTAATAAAATGCTTTTTATAGTAAAAGAAGCTTTTTGTATTTTAATTTTAGTTCCTTCGCTAACAGTTGTTATGCGAGAGTCTAAGGAAATTAAAAAATCCTTTTCACGAGCGCTTACCTCTAGTTCAATAACAGTATCATCAGGAATTACCATAGGCCTGGCATTTAAATTATGTGGGGCTATTGGTGTAATTACAAAACTTTTCGAATTGGGTAACATTACCGGCCCGTTACAACTTAAAGAATACCCAGTAGAACCTGTTGGGGTTGCTATAATTAAACCATCTGCCCAATAATTTGTTAAGTATTCATTATTCAAAAAGGTTTTTACACCAATCATTGAAGTGGTGTTTCTGCGGGCAATAGTAACTTCGTTTAAGGCAAAATCTAATTCGTTAAATTCGTTAACTTTAGGGGTGGTGGCTATTTGTAATAAAGTTCGTTCTTGTATGCTATATTTTTTAGCCATTAATAAATTAACCGCCGCTTGAATTTGATCTTTTTGAACGGTTGCTAAAAACCCCAATCGCCCAGTGTTGATTCCTAAAACAGGAATGTTTAAATCACGAATATAGGTTGCCGCTCTTAATATAGTACCGTCACCACCAATAGAAAATAACAGGTCAAAGGTGTTTGACAAATCGTTAAAATGTGCGTAGGTAGGATATTTTTTTGATAAAGAATTATTTTTAATTAAAAGCGTGTAAAACGCTTCTTCAAAAAAAATAACGATATTGTTCTGTTCTAATGTGGCTACTAATAATTTAATTTCTTTTTCAGCCGAAATATTATAAGCTTGTCCGTAAATGGCTACTTTTTTCAATGGTTATAATGTTTGTTTGCTCAGGTATGTAAATTACATATCTAAGTATTTTTTTAAATATGCCGCCCTGTCTTTTAATTCTTCTAAATAAAAATCATCTTCATGTTGTGTAAGAACGGCGTAGTCATACCTACGAAAAGTTTGAATAATTTCATTGATATCATTTGTAATTACTTTTAAAGTAACCTGAATAGTATCTTGATTTTCAGAAGAAATATACAGCCCTAATAATTTCCCGCCACTAGCTTCAACTATTTGAGCAATTTGACTCATTGAGTAATCATTTTTATTTTTTGCTACAATTAACGTTTCACTTTGGTTGTGTAAAAAAGGACTATCGGCAAAAGTATCTAAAATATCACTTAACTCATAATAACCGATGTAATTCATTTCCTGATTTAAAACAGGAATTAAATTACAATCATTATCAGCGAATAAAACAATTAAGTCAAGTAGCGTTGCTTTTTCATTACAATGAAAATTATCTAATAGATAAGAATACTCACTTAATTTATGGTCTTTATTCTCTATTGTTTGAATGTCACTTTCAGGTAAACAGCCAATTAGTTTTCCATTTTCAACAATAGGAATATGCGTTATCGGTAAATTTCCACATACCTTTTGAGCGCCTTTTACGGTGCTTTTTAAGCTAAGTGCTTTAATTTCGTCTAATATAAAGTCGTTGATATTCATCACTACGAATATAGTTTAAAAAGTTTTAATGATTTATCTTTGTAGCTTAATTTTATGAGATGACAAAGTTAAGTGTAAATATAAATAAAATAGCAACATTACGTAATTCTAGAGGTGGAAATACACCTAATTTATTGCAGGTTGCTACCGATATAGAAAATTTTGGAGCGCAAGGAATTACCATTCATCCAAGACCTGACGAACGTCATATTCGGTATCAAGATGCCTACGATTTAAAATCAATCGTTACTACGGAGTATAATATTGAAGGAAATCCGATAGATAAATTCATGAAAATGGTGTTGGAAATAAAGCCAACTCAGGTAACTTTAGTGCCCGATAGCGTTGCCACTTTAACCTCTAATGCAGGTTGGGATACGGTTGCCAATCAATCGTATTTGCAGGAAGTAATTACCGAATTTAAAAACAACAATATAAGAACTTCCATTTTTATTGATACCGATTTAAAGCTGATTGAAGCAGCCGCAAAAACAGGTGCCGATAGAATTGAATTATATACCGAAGAATTTGCAACCCAATACGCTTTAGGAAATAAACAGGCAATAAAACCGTATACCGATGCGGCAATTTTAGCTCATAAATTAGGTTTAGGAATTAATGCAGGGCATGATTTAAGTTTAGAAAATATCCAGTTTTTTAAAGAGAATATCCCCAATTTAGCAGAAGTTTCTATTGGGCATGCGCTTATTTCTGAATCGTTGTATTTAGGATTAGAAAACGTCGTAAATATGTACCTTGATAGATTAAAATAATATGCAAATTCTACACTCAAGAATACTAGGAGCGGGCAAGCCGTTGTTAATTTTACACGGTTATTTTGGTATGGGCGATAATTGGAAAACCCACGCCAATAAATTAGCAGAAGATGGTTTTGAAGTTCATTTAATAGACCAACGAAACCATGGGCGTAGTTTTCATTCCGATGCTTTTGATTATGAATTAATGGTCGATGATTTACACGATTATATTACACATTATCATTTAGAAAACATTGTTTTATTAGGGCATTCAATGGGCGGAAAAACAGCCATGTTATTTGCTACTCAATATCCAGAATTGGTAGATAAATTAATTGTTGCTGATATTTCTCCTAAAATGTATCCGCCACATCATCAGGCTATTTTATCGGCTTTAAATTCTGTTGATTTTACGGTTCAAAATTCTCGAAATTTAATTGATGATAAACTAGCTGAATTAATTCCTGAACTTGGTATTCGACAATTTTTATTAAAAAGTGTGTACCGAAAAACAAAAACTGATTTTGCTTTTCGTTTTAACCTAGCATCACTAACAGAAAATAATAATGAAGTAGGTGCAGCATTGCCATCATTTACTATTTTTGAAGGCGATACCTTATTTTTAAAAGGAGAAAATTCGGGTTATATTTCTGAAGATGAAGTACCACTTATTGAAGCTCATTTTCCAAAAGCGATTATTAAATCAATTTCAAATGCAGGGCATTGGTTACATGCCGAAAATCCAAAAGATTTTTATGCTCAGGTAATTGGGTTTATCCAAGGTAAGTAAACCTGTCAAAATAGCAGTTTTTTATTTTTGGTATAATTATCGCATTGTAAAAAATAATAGTGCAAAAAAGTACTTCTGATTTTTTATCCGAAGAAAGAGGTGCTTTATCAAAAAATTAAAATAAATGAATATCTTTTTAAAAATACTATTAACAGCAGTAGCCGTTATTTTATTAGCTGAATTTTTACCCGGCGTAGTAGTAACAAATTACACTACGGCAATAATTGTAGCCGTTGTAATAGCGTTATTAAATATGTTTGTACGCCCAATATTGGTGGTTTTTACCTTACCGGCAACTCTTTTAACACTTGGGTTGTTTTTATTTGTAATTAACGCTATTATCATATTATTGGCAGGAAACCTTATTGCAGGTTTTGCCGTAAACGGATTTTTTACCGCACTTTTATTTAGCGTATTATTATCCGTGTTTAGGTCTTTCTTATTTTCTTTTTTAAAAGAAGATAAAAATAACTGAAAACGAAACATTTAAACCTTTTGAAAAAAAGGTAAAATAAACTAATTTTACACCCGATTTTAAAGAAATACTTAAAGATGAATATTACAAAACAAAATGTAGATGCGTTAAACGCAGTTGTGAAAATAGATATCGTTGCTGAAGATTATCAAGCAAAGGTAAATGCAGAATTAGAAGCACGTCGTAAAAAAGCGACACATCCTGGTTTTAGAAAAGGAGAAGCTCCTATGGATCTTATTAAAAAGCAACACGAAATAGAAATCGTAACAGAAGAAGTAAATAAAGTAGTACAAGATTCTTTAAATAAATTTTTAACAGAAGAAAAGTTAGATCTATTAGGAAATCCTTTACCTGTAGTAAACAAAGATTTCAGATGGGATGCTAAAGAGTATTCTTTTGAATTCGAATTAGGATTAGCTCCTGAATTTGATGTAGATTTAACGCCAGTAAAAAATGTTACTAAATATAGTATTTTTGCTACCGATGAATTATTAGACAAAGAAATTGAAAATATCCAAACTCGTTTTGGTAGTCAATTACCTGTTGATACCGCAAATGAAGAAGCAAACGTAACTGGTACTTTTGTAAACGAAGAGAAAGAAATTAATAAAAAAGCAACCCTTTCTGTAAAAGAAATTAACGGGAAAGCAAACCTAGATAAGTTTGTAGGTGCTAAAGCTGGTGATGTTTTAGAATTAGGAACAAAAGGTTTATTTGAAGACGCTCACAAATTACAAGAAGTTTTAGGTGTACCTCATGAAGGAGTTCACGCTTTAGATGTAAACGTATCTTTTACTATTGACCAAGTTACAAAAACGGAGCCTGCTCCTTTAGAAAAAGAATTATTTGAAAAATTATTCGCTGACGGAAGTGTAACGACTACTGCTGAATTAAAAAGTAAAATAAAAGAAGATGCTGAATTACAATTTGAGCAACATGCCGATCAGCAATTATTAAACGCAATTACTGAAGAGTTAGTTCAAAATACAAAGTTCGATTTACCAGCAACATTTTTACAAAAATGGTTACAAACTGCAGGAGGAAAAGAATTAACTATTGAACAAGCTGCTGCTGAATATAGCAAATCTGAAAAAGGTTTACGTTACCAATTAATCGAAGGAAAGGTTATGAGAGATAACGATATCAAATTAGAATATGCTGAATTGGTAGACTATGCAAAAGGATTTATCCGTTCGCAAATGGCACAAATGGGAAATGTTAATCCAGAGGAAAAAGAATTAAACGATATTGCTGGTAGAGTTTTACAAAATCAGCAAGAAGCACATAAATTACAATCTCAATTAATTAGCCATAAATTATTAGCTTTTTATAAAGAAAAAATGACTTTTGATACCAAAGAGGTATCTTATGAAGACTTTGTTCAAGAAGTTTATAAATAAGAATAGTTACTATTTATATTTAAAAACCTGAATGAAAATTCAGGTTTTTTTAGGTATAAACAGTAGTGAAATACTAACTAAATAGTTCTTATATTTACACCATTATAACCCAAAAAACATTTTCAAAATGGATTACGGAAAAGAATTCGAAAAATACGCAACAAAAGAGCACGGAATAAATAGCACATATTTAGGGAAAATAACCAGTAGTTTAACGCCATACATTATGGAAGAACGTCAAATGAACATTACCCAAATGGATGTTTTTTCTCGTTTAATGATGGACAGAATTATCTTTTTAGGTACAGGGGTTAATGACCAAGTAGCTAATGTAATTCAAGCACAGTTATTATTCTTAGAAAGTGTTGATGCTGCTAAAGATATTTCAATTTATATCAACTCGCCAGGAGGAGGTGTTTACGCAGGTTTAGGTATTTACGATACCATGCAATTCATCAAGCCAGACGTAGCAACAATTTGTACAGGAATGGCAGCTTCAATGGGAGCTGTATTAATGTGTGCAGGAGCAAAAGGAAAACGTTCTGCATTGCCACATTCACGTATTATGATTCACCAACCAATGGGTGGTGCTCAAGGGCAGGCTTCTGATATGGAAATTACCGTAAAAGAAATTGGAAAGTTAAAAACTGAATTATACGATATTATTGCAGATCATTCAGGGCAAACTTTTGAAAAAGTACAACAAGATTCTGATAGAGATTATTGGATGAAAGCCGATGAGGCGAAAGCGTACGGAATGGTAGATGAAATTTTAAAAAGAAAATAATATTTCAGAATTACCGATAAAATAAATGACTCTTTTTATGTTTTTTTAATAGATAAAGAAAGCATTAAAAGAGTTTCATTTTTTTAATAATTAAGAATAACAAGTTAGTCAAATGTCGAAAGAAGAAAACTTACAATGTTCCTTTTGTGGGCGTAAAAAACCAGAAACCGATTTATTAATCGCTGGTATGGATGCTCATATTTGTGATAAATGTATAGAACAAGCGCACGGAATTGTAGCTGAAGAAGTAGCTGAAGCAATAGAATCAAGTTTACCAAAAGATTTAACCTTAAAAAAGCCAAAAGAAATTAAAGCTTTTTTAGATGAATATATTATTGGGCAAGATCAAACGAAAAGAGGAATGTCGGTTGCGGTATATAATCACTATAAACGATTATTACAAGCTAAAGATGATCAGGATGAGGTAGAAATTGAAAAATCTAACATTGTTTTAGTAGGAGAAACAGGAACTGGTAAAACATTAATAGCACGTACAATTGCTAGAATGTTAAACGTGCCATTTTCTATTGTTGATGCTACTGTTTTAACACAAGCAGGATATGTTGGTGAAGATGTTGAAAGCATTTTAAGTCGTTTATTACAAGCGGCAGATTATGACGTAGACAAAGCCGAAAAAGGAATTGTTTTTATTGATGAAATTGATAAAATTGCTCGTAAAGGCGATAATCCATCAATTACACGTGATGTTTCTGGTGAAGGTGTGCAACAAGCCTTGTTAAAATTATTAGAAGGTTCTGTAGTAAATGTAGCGCCTAAAGGTGGAAGAAAACATCCTGATCAAAAATTTATCGAAGTAAATACCAAAGATATTTTATTTATCGCTGGTGGTGCTTTTGCAGGAATTGAAAGAATAATCAGCAAGCGTTTAAACATGCAAGCGGTAGGGTATAGCGCTTCAATTGATGAAGACAAAGTAGACGAAACCAATTTATTACAATATATTATTCCTTCGGATTTAAAATCATTTGGATTAATTCCTGAAATTATTGGACGTTTACCAGTGTTAAGTTACATGAATCCTTTAGATGCAAAAACATTGCGTGCTATTTTAACAGCACCTAAAAATTCATTAATTAAGCAGTACACAAAGTTGTTTGCAATGGATGATATAGCCTTTTCTTTATCAGAAGAAGCAATGGAATACATTGTAGAAAAAGCAATAGAATACAAGTTAGGAGCTCGTGGATTGCGTTCATTATGTGAAGCTATTTTAACCGATGCAATGTTCGAAATGCCTAGTTCTGATGACAAAGAATTAAGAATTACCAGAGAATATGCCGAATCTAAAATAACAAAATCAGGTATTAAAAAATTAAAAGCAGTTTCATAATAATAGCGTAAACAGGCTGTTGTAAAATAATGAAATTGATAAAATAAACCTAGCTTCAAAATATTTTGAAGCTAGGTTTCATTGATTTACAGTTTTCGAACTGTACTATATTTGTTAATCCATTGATTGAGCTGCGAGGCTGTTATCTTATATTTTTGTTGAACTTCTTTCTTCTTCTTTTGTAAATGTATGCTGTTTAAAACTAAATTTTCATATTCACGAACAACAGATTTTTTAAATTTATCGTAATAATTTTTCGGATTTTCTGCTAATTGCATTGTTTTGGCTTTAAAAGCAGGAGTACCAAGTAGTGTAATCCAATTAGAAAATTGTTCGGCATTTAAATGATATTTTTCTTGAATTTCCTCTTTCTTACTTTGTAAATAAGCGGCATTAAATATGGCTTGCTCATATTCTGTAACAGCTAACTTTTTAAATTTTGAATAATAGATAGTACTGTATTTTTCAGGAGCGCCAATATCGGTTGTTTTAAGGCTGTTTTTATTTGTTGTTAAGTTAGAATATTTAGCAATCCATTGATTTAGCTGTTCAGCGTTTAAACTATATTTTTGCTGTAAATTATCTTTTTTACTTTGTGTATGAGTAGTTTCTAAAACTAATTTATCATATTCGGCAACCACCGAAAATTGAAATTTCTCATAATGACTAGCCGTACTTTCTGCTGATACTGTATTATTATTAGCTCGTGTTGTTTGCGGCGAACGAACTGTTTCAACGGTTTTTTTAGCTGCTAGAACAGGCGCTTTTTGCATATTATTTATCGTTGTTGTGTAATTTGCAGTGGCATCTTTATACCATCCTTCAGGGGTATTGTTAAGCTGTGTATCGTTTATCAAAATATTTTTTAACCTATTTGTAGTGGTGTCTAAGGTTTCTAATTTTGTACAGGCTTTAACATCTAAATTTGTTAATTTATTATAACTAGCGTACAGCGTTTCAAGATTTGGATTATCGCCTAAAATTAAACTTTCTAAATTATTGCTATCACAACTTACATAAACTAATTGATTATTGTTACTAAGGTCAAGGCTATTAATTTTATTTTCACTGCAATTTAAAAAAGTAATAGAGGTGCTTTTTGATAAATCTATTTTAGTAATATTATTACCAAAACAATCTAATCGTTTTAAATTAGGGAAGCTTTCAAGCCCTGTTAAATCTTTAATTTTAGAGTGTACGTTGGGTAATAATTTGTTAGTTATTGGGTCGTTTATATTCAAATTAACCACATATTTTGCATCGCTAACCAAAATATTTCCATTTAAACCATTCGAATCAATATCTAAATCAATCAAACATTCCTCTAGGCCAATATCAGGAATTATAATGGTTTCTTGCGCCGTTGTATTTAAAGCGATAAAAAGTAAAAAATAGAAGGGTATTGTTATTTTCATAATTGGGTTTTTGTTGCAAAACTATCTATTTATATGCTTTTATCAACTAAAATTTAGAAGATATTTATTTTGTCAAAATAATGTTTAAAATCTGGTATATTTTAAAAGTGTACCTTTGCGAGTTGTATTTTATACGATTATGATAACCCAACAAACAATAGATAAAGTTTTTGAAGCTGCCCAAGTTGCTGAGGTAATTGGCGAATTTGTGCAATTGAAAAAATCAGGAAGTAGTTTTAAAGGATTGAGCCCATTTACCGATGAGCGAACACCATCTTTTATGGTATCGCCAGTAAAGCAAATTTGGAAAGATTTTAGTACAGGGAAAGGCGGGAATGCAGTGTCTTTTTTAATGGAACATGAACATTATTCTTATCCTGAGGCTATTAAATGGTTGGCTAAAAAGTATAATATTGAGGTAGAAGAAACCGAGCAATCTGACCAGCAAAAAGAACAATTAAATGAACGAGAAAGTATGTTTTTAGCCTCTAAATTTGCTAAAGATTATTTTCACGATTTATTAATGAATAGCCAACAAGGACGTGCAATTGGTTTATCTTATTTTAAAGAAAGAGGTTTTCGAGAAGATATTATTGAAAAATTTGACTTAGGATATTGTAAGGATGAGTGGGATAATTTTACCAATGCCGCTTTATCAAAAGGCTACGATTTAAAATATTTAAAATCGACAGGATTAACCATTGTAAAAGAAGGCGGTACTCAAGACCGAAAATTTGACCGTTTTAAAGGACGTGTAATGTTTCCGATACATAGTATGTCGGGGCGAATTTTAGGTTTTGGAGGACGAATTTTAACCAATGATAAAAAGGCAGCAAAATATTTAAATTCACCAGAAAGTGATATTTACCATAAAAGTAAAATTTTATACGGAATTTATCAAGCAAAAAAAGAAATTGCAAAGCTTGATAATTGTTATTTGGTAGAAGGATATACCGATGTTGTTTCTTTTTATCAATCAGGAATTGAAAATGTGGTAGCTTCATCAGGAACGGCATTAACGCCCGATCAAATCCGATTAGTAAACCGTTTGACAAAAAATATTACCGTTTTATTTGATGGTGATGCCGCAGGAATTAGGGCATCTATTCGAGGAATTGATTTGATTTTAGAGCAAGGAATGAATGTAAAAGTGGTTTCTTTTCCTGAAGGAGAAGACCCTGATAGTTTTGCAAAATCACATTCTACCGCTGAATTAAAACAGTTTTTAGAAGATAAATCGCAAGATTTTATTGAATTTAAAGTTTCTTTACTAATGGAAGAAGCAAAGAACGATCCTGTAAAAAAAGCGGGATTAATTCGTGATATTGTAACGAGTATTTCAAAAATTCCTGACGGAATTCAGCGAGAAGTTTACGTGCAAGAATGTGCGCGTATTATGGATATTTCCGAACAAGTTTTATTTAATGAATTAGCGCAGTTGTTAAATAAAAGTGTTGCAAATTCGAATAAACGAAGTTCAAATCAGCCAACAGCATCTTATGCTGAAACGGCATCGCAAGCCTCTATGGGGGTTGTAAAAGGCGGCGCAAAAGGACGCAAAGAAATTAATCAATTAGAGATTTTAGAAAAAGAAATTATCAGAATATTATTATTGTACGGTAATGAAGTGGTCGACTTTGTAAATTGGGTGGCTACAGTTGATGAAAAAGGGCAGCCTGTTTTAGAAAAAGAAGAATATCAAAATACAGTTTCAAACGAGTTGTATTTAAATTTACAGGAAGATGAAATTGAGTTTGCCAATGAGCTTTTTAAATTAACCTATTATCAGTTAGTACATCAATTAAATCAAGATGAAAAAATTTCTATTGATAGATTGATAATGCACGAAAATCAAGAAATAGCAAGCTTGGTAACCAATATTTTAATGGATGAAGAAAAATATTCGTTAAGCGATTGGGAGCGCAAAGAAATTGTGGTTACAACGGCTATAAAAGTATTGCCGAAATTAGTTTCTGATGCTGTTTTAAACCTGCGAAGAATTTTAATAGAAGAAAAAATTAAAGAAATAATGAAGGAAGTTCAAGCGCAAAAAATAACGCTTGATTTAGAAGAGATAGTAAACTACACCGACTTAAAAAAGCGTCTTTTTGATAAATTAAATCGGGTAGTTTAAGGGGTTTTAAAAAAAGATAAACATCATGCTAAAATAAATTCAGCATGACGGATTCTATTTCTTATTTTTAAGTTCAATTTACTTCAATTCACTAGGGATTTCACAAACAGGAATCGGAATCATTTTATGTTGATTGATGCGATTTAATCGAGTATAAATTTTAAAAACTTCTAGTTCTCTGTTTTCAAAATCAGCTTCCGTTTTTCCTGAATCTAGCATTTTCATTGCCCATTCTAATTCATCATAAGAAGCACCAATTTGATCTTCATCTGTTCTGCTATCGCCAAAAAGTCCATCCGTAGGTTGTGCATTTTGTATTGAATCAGGAACTTTTAAATGTGCTGCTAAGGCATAAACTTCCGATTTTACTAAATCGGCAATTGGGCTTAAATCAACACCGCCATCGCCATATTTTGTGTAAAAACCTACGCCAAAATCTTCTACTTTATTACCTGTTCCGGCAACTAATAAACCGTGTAATCCTGCAAAATAATATAAGGCAGTCATACGTAAACGAGCACGTGTATTTGCTAAGGCTAAATCGGTTTTTGCAGATGTTTCTACTTCAGGAACAACGGTTTTAAAACCTTCAAAAACACTTGTTAAATCTACTTCAGCTTCACTAACGTTGCTAAAACGCGCTTTTAACTGTTTAATATGTTCGTTTGCTCTGTTTACTTGGCTTTTAGCTTGATGAATTGGCAATTCAACACATAAAACTTTTAAGCCAGTTTGGGCACATAAGGTTGAAGTAACAGCGCTATCGATACCGCCAGAAATACCTACCACAAAACCATTTACTCCCGCTTTATTGGCGTACTCTTTTAACCATTTTACAATATGTTCAGAAACTTTTGGTGTATTCATAATCAACTATATTTTATAAGGGTTTATATAAAAATGATATAAACTATTTTAGTAATTTCGACGTTGTAATATTAAATGTAAATATACTATAAGTTCATGAGAAAATTTTTAGCACTTTGTGTTTTAGCTTTAGCGATAATATCTTGTAAAAAAGAAATTAATTCTAAATTAAAAGTAGATGTTTCTGATATCAAAATTAATCTAAAGATAGATAGATTTGATGTTGATTTTTATAAAACAACTCCTGCCGATTTAGGTAAAACGAAACTGAAATATCCATTTTTATTTCCGCAAGAACCCGACAGTGTTTGGATTAATAAAATAAACAATAAAGATGAACGTGAATTGTATGATGAAACACAAAAAGTATTTTCTAATATAACTGGTTTAACTACTGATTTAAATTCATTTTTTAAGCATTTAAAATACTATAATCCGAAATCTAAAACACCAAGAGTAATTACGATGCTTACCAATATTGATTATGATAACCGCATTGTTTTTGCCGATAGTTTATTGCTTATTTCTTTGGATGCTTATTTGGGTAAAAAACATCCTTTTTATAGTGAATACCCTGCGTATATAAAACAAAATAATGAAAAAGAACAGGTTATTGTCGATGTAGCAAAAGCCATTTTAAATGCGCATAAGTTTTCTAAAAAACCACGAAGTTTTGTTGATAAAATGATTTATAAAGGTAAAAAAATGTACCTATTAGATGCGTATTTACCAGCAATTTCTGATTCGTTAAAAATAGGATATTCACAAAATAAAATGCGTTGGGCAGAAAGTAATGAAGCGCAAATTTGGAAATATTTCATCGAAAAAAACATGCTATATAATACTGATAAAGAGCTAGATATTCGCTTTTTAGATATTGCGCCTTTTTCAAAGTTTTATCTGGAAAAAGACAGGCAATCTCCAGGAAGAATAGGGGAGTTTATTGGTTGGCAAATAGTGCGTTCGTACATGCAAAAGAATGATGTATCTTTGCCAGAATTATTACAAAAAAATGAAGCTGAAATCTTCATAAAATCAAACTATAAACCAAAGAAATAATGGCGATAGAGCACACTTCTAAAATAACATTTACAATAGGCTTAGACGAAAATAAAATTCCGGAAGAAATTTCATGGAATGCCGAAGATGGAGGCATTGATAATGAATCATCAAAAGCGATTATGTTATCGGTTTGGGATCATAAGAAAAAAGATACTTTACGTATGGATTTATGGACCAAAGACATGCCTGTTGATGAAATGAAGCAATTTTATCATCAAACATTATTATCGATGGCAAGTTCATTTGAAAGAGCTACCGATGATAAAAAAATGGGTGATACCATGCGTGATTTTTGTGAGTATTTTGCTGAGAAATTAGAATTGAAGAAATAGTTTTAAAAGATTTTTAAAACCTAAAAAAGCAGCTTAATAGCTGCTTTTTTTAGTTATTTTAACACTTTATGATTATTAATTTTATTAATAATATACAAATAGTCTTCTCGATTATTAACAAAATCTAAATTAGAAACATCGATTACTAAAATATTTAATTCAGGTGCTTTTTTTATAAAACTACTGTATCCGTCTTCTATTTTTTGCAAATAAGTAGCGGCTATATTTTGCTCGTAAGCTCTTCCTCTATTTTTTATATTTTCAAGCAATCGCTCGGTGTTTTGATATAAATACACATATAAATCGGGCTTTTGAACTTCTTTATAAAGTAAATCGAACATTTTTTGATACAGGGTGTATTCTTCTTTTGGTAAGGTAACCTGTGCGAAAATTAACGACTTAAATATATAATAGTCAGAAATAATACAATTTTTTACTAAATCAAACTGTGCTAAATCATCGGTTAATTGCTGATACCTATCTGCTAAAAAACTCATTTCTAAAGGAAAGGCATAACGCTCTTTGTCTTGGTAGAATTTAGGTAAAAAAGGATTGTCGGCAAAGCGTTCTAAAACGAGTTTTGTGTTAAGCTCGGCAGAGATTATATTTGCTAACGATGTTTTTCCTGCGCCTATATTACCTTCAATAGCAATGTAATTATAGGTGTCAGATATGGTTACGGGTATTTTCAAAACTGCTTCTATTTTTGAAATTTCAGAGGTATCACTACAATTTATTAAACAATCGTGTAAGTTTTTTTTAACTGTTGGATGAAGTATGTTTTTAGCAATTTCAACCAATGGTACTAACACAAATTTACGTTGTAACATTCTAGGATGTGGTACAATCAAATTTTCTGAAAAAATAATTTCATCAGTATATAGTAAAATATCTAAATCAATAATTCGATCGGTATAACCACTTTTATTTTTTCGAGTTCTACCTAATTTATCTTCTAAATAAAGAAGGCTTTTAATTAATTTTTCAGGTGATAAGCAGGTATTAACTTTAATACAGGTATTGTAAAAATCGGCACCTTTAAAACCTAAAGAAGGTGTTTCATATACCGAAGCAATTTGTTGAATAGCACCAATATTTGCAGCAATTAAATTAATTGCATTTTGAAGGTTTTCTAACCGATTTCCTTGATTTGTTCCTATTGATAAATAGGCAATTTGTTGTTTTTTCATAAAATGAGCACAAAGAAACTGAAAAAGAGTTATTATTTAGCTATTTGTTTTAATTCTTTTAGTTTTTCTTGAGCGTCAACTTTATCATTAAAAAACAAGCTTTTAGAATTAATAATGATATATTTTTCAAAAACACCTGCTGTTTTACTCATTTTTACCGTGGTGTATTTCGTTGTTTTTAGCCTAAAACTACTAATATCGCCAATTTTATCAAAGGTATAGGTTTCGGGCGTGCGAAATTGTTTTTTTAAAACCAAGGTGTTATTTTCTATTTTTGCATTGCAAACAAACAAAAATAAGTAGCTTAAAAAACTAATGAAAGTTAAAGAAATGATGCTTCCAAAAATTATTTTACCGTTGATTCCTTGTTCTATAACCGTATTTAAAATTGTAGGAATTAATAGTATCGGAAGAAGTAAACTAAGGTATAAACTTAAATTTGTAAATTTTGAAGATAATTTAATGCTTTTCATGCAATATAATTTTTTGCGAATATAAAAAAAACCGCTAAAATTAGCGGTTTTTAATATAGTTTTAAAACGAGATGATTAATCTTTTTTTACTTCTCTAGGCTCTCTTGGAGCTCTAGGTTTTCTGTCATCACGACTTCTGTTATCTCTAGGCTTATTTTCTCTTGGTGGTCTTGCTACATAACCTTCTGGTTTTGGTAACAATGCTTTACGAGAAACTTTTTCTTTACGAGTTCTTGGGTCAAGTCCGAAGTATTTTACATCAAATACATCACCCATTTTAACTACGTCAGAAACATTTTCTGTACGTTCCCAAGCTAATTCACTTACGTGTAATAAAACTTCGTTTCCAGGAGCATCTGCATATTCTACAACAGCACCAAAATCTAACATTTTAATTACTTTTACTTGGTAAGAATTACCAACAGTTGGTTTGAAAAGCATCGACTCAATACGAGTAACAACCTTTTCAATTCCTGCAGGATCAGTTCCTAAAATTTCGATAATTCCTTCTTCAGTTACAGCATCTTCAGTAATTACAATTGTAGTTCCTGTTTCTTTCTGTAATTCTTGAATATGTTTACCACCTGGACCAATAAATGCACCAATCATATCATTCGGGATACGACGGTTAATCATTTTAGGAGCATGTTCTTTAACTTCTTCGTTAGATTGAGAAATAGTATCCGTTAATTTTCCTAAGATATGTAAACGACCTGCACGAGCTTGTTTTAGTGCATTCACTAAAATTTCGTAACCTAATCCTTTTACTTTAATATCCATCTGACAAGCAGTAATTCCTTCAGAAGTACCCGTTACTTTAAAGTCCATATCACCTAAATGATCTTCATCACCTAAAATATCAGATAAAACTGCGTAACGATCTCCATCAGAAATTAATCCCATAGCAATACCAGAAACTGGTCTTGTCATTTTAACACCTGCATCCATTAAAGCCATTGTACCAGCACAAACAGTTGCCATTGAAGAAGAACCGTTCGATTCTAATACTTCAGATACAACTCTTACTGTATAAGGACAATCAGCAGGAATCATTCCTTTTAAACCACGTTGAGCCAAGTTACCATGACCAACCTCTCTACGAGAAGTTCCTCTTAATGGTCTTGCTTCACCTGTACAAAAAGGAGGGAAGTTATAATGTAAATAGAAATTCTCTTCACCTTCGTAAGATGGCATATCTATTTTGTTAGCATCTCTAGATGTTCCTAAAGTAACGGTAGCTAATGCTTGCGTTTCTCCACGAGTAAATATTGATGAACCATGTGTTGATGGTAAATAATCTACCTCACACCAAATTGGTCTAATTTCATCAGTTTTACGTCCGTCTAAACGTAAACCTTCCGCTAAAGTTAATTCACGAACAGCAGATTTTTGAGATTTGTTAAAATATTTTCCAACTAAATCACCGTAATCTTCTAATTCTTCTTCAGTAAATGAAGCTTTTATTGCTTCTTTTACCTCAGCAAAAGCTGTTGTACGCTCTACTTTAGATGTTCCTTTTTTAGCGATAGCATAACACTTATCGTAAGCAAGTTCATTTATTTTTTCAGCTAATGCTTCGTCTTCTCTTTCTCCTTCGTACACTCTTGTTTCTTTCTTTCCGAAAGCTTCCGCTAAACGAACTTGAGCAGCACATTGTATTTTAATAGATTCATGAGCAAATTTAATTGCATCAGCCATTTCTTCTTCAGAAATTTCATCCATTTCACCTTCAACCATCATTACTGAATCAGCTGAAGCTCCAATCATCATATCGATGTCAGATTCTGCTAATTGAGCTCTGTTTGGGTTGATTACAAATTCACCATTTACTCTAGCAACACGTGCTTCAGAAATAGGACATTCGAATGGGAAATCAGATAATTGAATAGCGGCAGAAGCTGCTAAACCTGCTAAAGCATCTGGCATAACATCTTCATCATGCGACATTAACTGAATCATTACCTGTACTTCAGAATGGTAATCTTTTGGGAATAATGGACGTAAAACACGGTCTACTAAACGCATGGTTAATACTTCACCATCACTTGGTCTTGCTTCTCTTTTGAAAAAACCTCCTGGATAACGACCTGCTGCTGCAAATTTTTCTCTATAATCTACTGTTAAAGGTAAAAAATCAACTGTTCCTGCTTTGTAGCTAGATACTACTGTACATAACAACATTGCTTTCCCCATTTGCACAACAACTGAACCATGGGCTTGTTTTGCTAATTTACCCGTTTCTAATGAAATGGTTCTTCCATCTCCTAGGTCAATGACCTCTCTAAATACTTTTGGAATCATAAATTTTAATTCTAAATTTTTAAATTGTTTGTTGTTGTTGTGTTGTTGTTTTGTTGTTGCAATGGAAATTCAAAATTGTTGTTAAAAATTTTGAGTTTTTTATATAAATTTCTATTAGTTAGATAGAAATGAATTTTTAGGTATAAAAAAAAGAGGCACGTTTATAGAGCCTCTTTTTGTGAGAATTATTTTCTAATTCCTAATTCTACGATAATCGCACGATATCTGTTGATTTCAGTTTTCTTTAAGTAATCAAGTAAGCTTCTACGTTTTCCTACCATTTTCACTAACGAACGCTCTGTGTTAAAATCTTTACGATTTTTCTTTAAGTGCTCAGTTAAGTGGTTAATTCTAAAAGTGAACAATGCAATTTGTCCTTCCGAAGTTCCAGTATCAGCTTTACCTTTACCGTGTTTTTCGAATAATCCTTCTTTTACTTCTTTCGTTAAATACATTCCAATATTATTTAAATGATTTTTATGTACATCAATGAGCTATTCATTGAAGCTACAAAGATACAAATAAAATTTTAGTTGCATTGTGGGAATCGTTGTTTTTGTGTCGATAAAAAACAAAAAAGTCAGCAATTGCTGACTTTTAATTTTAAGCTCTAATAGGTTGATTTTGTATCAAGTCTATATATAAATTCACTTGTTTCTTTAACGCTTTACGTTCGTAAATTGCGTCTAAGAAACCATGTTCTAATACAAATTCAGATCGTTGAAAGCCTTCGGGTAAATCTTTCCCGGTGGTGTCTTTTACAACACGAGGTCCTGCAAAGGCAATTAAAGCGTTTGGTTCGGCAATATTAATATCACCTAACATAGCAAATGATGCGGTTGTTCCTCCTGTTGTAGGATCGGTACATAATGAAATGTACGGAAGTTGAGCATCGGCTAATTGCGCTAATTTTGCCGAAGTTTTTACCAATTGCATTAATGATAAAGAAGCTTCCATCATACGTGCTCCTCCCGATTTTGAAACCATCAAGAACGGAAGTTGGTTTTTAATAGCGTAATCAATTGCTCTGGCTATTTTTTCTCCTACTACAGATCCCATTGACCCTCCAATAAAAGCAAAATCCATTGCGGCAATTACAATATCTTTTCCGTTTGATTTACCTACTGCTGTACGAACAGCATCTTTTAATCCGGTTTTCTTCTGTGCCGCTTTTAAACGATCGGGATAATTTTTGGTATCTTCAAAATTTAAAGGATCTTTAGAAGTTAGTGATGAATTTAGTTCTTTAAATTTATTGTTATCAAAAAATAACTCAAAATATTCATTACTTCCAATACGAACATGGTAGCCGTCTTCAGGGCTTACATATAAGTTTTTCTTTAATTCCTCTGTATCAATAACCTTACCACTTGGAGTTTTATACCACAAGCCTTTAGGCGTATCTTTTTTTTGTTCGGTAGGGGTTTGAATCCCTTTGTCTTTACGTTTAAACCAAGCCATAGTTTAGTTTATGTTTTGTTGTTTGTTAGTAATTAACTCATTCATTTTAAGAAAAGAGCCGACGACAAATGTAAATTATTTTTGCGAACTTTACTTTTTATAAATTAAAAAAAGCACTTAGAGGCTTCTAAGTGCTTATTTATAGTTTGTTATAACAGTGTGTAATCAGTTATAATTTATTGTAATTCTTATAAAGTGTTTACGTTGTTTAAGTCTTCAAAAGCTTTTTTCAAACGAGTTTTGAAAGTTAATTCTCCTTCACGTAGCCATTTACGTGGGTCGTAATATTTTTTGTTTGGTTGATCTGCTCCGTCAGGATTACCAATTTGACTTGCTATATAGTCTTTTTTAGCTAAGATATAATCACGAGCTCCTTCAGTAAAGGCATATTGTAAATCAGTATCAATATTCATTTTAATTGTACCATAACTAATAGCTTCTCTAATTTCTTCTAAGGTAGAACCTGATCCTCCGTGAAAAACAAAATCAATAGTATTATGAGGTACATTGTACTTTTCAGAAATATATTCTTGAGAATTCTTTAATATTTTTGGTGTTAATTTTACATTTCCAGGTCTGTAAACTCCGTGAACATTACCAAAAGCGGCAGCAATGGTAAACTGATCACTTACTTTCATTAATTCTTCATAAGCGTAAGCAACTTCTTCGGGTTGTGTGTATAATTTAGAAACATCCACATCTGAATTATCAACACCATCTTCTTCACCACCTGTAATTCCTAATTCAATTTCTAAAGTCATCCCTATTTTACTCATACGAGCTAGGTATTTTTTACAAATTTCAATGTTTTCTTCAATTGGTTCTTCAGATAAATCAATCATATGAGAACTGTATAATGATTTTCCTGTTTCTTTATAAAACTGCTCACTAGCATCAAGCAAACCATCAATCCAAGGTAATAATTTTTTCGCCGCATGATCGGTGTGTAAAATTACTGGAATTCCATAAGCTTCGGCTAATAAATGCACGTGTTTTGCACCTGCAACAGCACCTGCAATAGCTGCTTTTTCATCTTTGTTCGATAATCCTTTACCAGCATTAAATTGTGCTCCACCATTAGAAAATTGAATAATTACGGGCGCATTTAATTCTTTTGCAGTTTCTAAAACGGTATTTACCGAGCTAGAACCTACAACATTTACAGCAGGTAAGGCAAAATTTTTATCTTTTGCTAATTGAAATATTGCTTGGACTTCTTTTCCGGTGGCAACTCCAGCTTTAATAGTATGAGACATTGTGTTATGTTTTTTTAGTTGTGTTAAGTTGTTTTTAGCGTGTCAAAAATAAGAAATTTTAAATGCTTTTGCTTACAATAACTGCTTGCTACTTGTTAATTTTTATTTTTTTTAAAAAGGATAATTAATTCCGATATTTAAGATAGAATTTGAAAAATTATGATTTTTAAACCATCGGTCATTTTTTAAATAAGGTTCGTGCATTTTAAAGCCTAAATCTAATCGTGCAATTAAAAAGCTAAAATCGTATCGAAGCCCAAAACCTGAGCCAACAGCAATATCTGTTATTGATTTTAGCTCGTTAAATTTAGCAACACCATCTGTGTATTTAGAATTGGTAATGTCCCAAATGTTTCCTGTATCAACAAATAAAGCCCCTTTTAAAGCGCCAATAACGTTAAATCGATATTCAAAACTTGATAAAAATTTTAAACTTCCTATATTGTATTCTAATCCTGGTTGTCGTGTCCCGGGTCCTAAAGCGTAGGTTCTCCAGGCTCTAATATCATTAGAACCACCCGCAAAATAACTCCGTGAAAAAGGAATGCTAGCATTATTATAGGTTATAATTGCGCCTAAAAATGTGCGATGTGCTAAAACGGTATTATTTCCTAAATTCCAATATTTTTTATATTCAATATCTGCTTTAAAATATTGAGCGATAGGAATTTTTAAAACTGTTTTCTGGTTTCGATTATTTGTTTTTTTAGATATAATTCCCATTAAGTTTCCAGCATTAGCAACTCGAAATTTAAGGAAAGAAAAATTGGTGTCTTTGGTGTTTTGTTGGTTATTATAGGTGTAGGTAAAAGCAATCTCAGGGATTAAAAAATCGGAAGTAATGATGTTGTATCGGTTAAAAATATTAAGGTTATTCTGATATTTTAAAGGTTGGGTGTTTTTAAACGAACCATCGGTTGCAATATTTCGCATAAATTGTAAAATATCGGCTGAGTTACCAGGCTGATTTGTAGGCAATGTATATTTAGAAGAGGCAGTTGCTACTTCTTTTAGTTTAAAATATTCTGAATTATAGATGCTAAAGTAATTATTAACATTTAAGTTTCTAATGTATTGTACATTAAGTAATTCTAGTTGTAATGATTTTTGTTTGTTGTAGATCCATTTATAATCTAATCCGAGGGTAATATTCTGATTATCTAAGCCAATATTTTTCTGATTACCCGCCCCAATTAAAAATTTTGTTTTAGGAAACATTCTCTTCGGAATAAGTCTTTTTAGCCCAAAAGGTGCTACAAAACGAGGGATTTCTAAGCTAAGATCAGCACCCATTTCCCAGCCAAGCCCGTTATTGGAATTAAAATAAGATCCAAATGCCGAAAATTTAAATATTTCAGCACCTTTAAAAGTATTTCTGTTAATTAATGAATATTTTAGAGAAACATCAAAATTTCGAATATTAGAACGAGACAATTCAGCATCAAAACCTAGCGTGTATTTTTCAATAGGTGTTAAAAAAATGTTTGCGTTTAATTCGGTGTTATTTAATTCATCATATCGAATAGAGGTTGTTTTAAAGTTTTTTAAGCCTCTTAGGTGTTTTCTAGTTAGGTTTTTATCAAAATCACTATAAACTGTATTGGGTTTTATAAATAATGATTGGGCAAGTATTTTAGGATTGTATTTTAATTTTTTATGTGCATAAAAAGCAATTCCTTTGTATAGAACAGTGTCTTTGTAAACGCTGTTTCGTTTATTGTAGGTATAATCGGTATATACATTGATTTTTTTTATTTTTTGAACCTTAAAAGGAATAACTCTATCAGAAATATTAATGTTTACTTTGGTTTTCTGATAATTTTGAAGTGTATCATTTTCAAACGAAATATAATTTTCATTAAAATGATAAATTCCTTTATCTCTAAAAAAAGTAACTAGCCTATTTGCTTCTTTAATAAAATGTGCATCTTTATATTGATTTCCTGCTTGAAGAAAACTATCTTCCTTTGATTTTTTATATAAAGAATCAAGGGTAGGGGCGGCTATTTGGGTTTTAATTAGGTTTAAAAAAGAAGGTTTTCCTTTTGTTACTTTATAAGAAATACTTCCTTTTTTGTTGCCAATAGTATCTTTTTGAAACGAAACTTTTGATCTAAAATAGCCTTCTGTCTGAAAGTAGGCATTTAAGTTATCGGCTGTTTTTTTTGTTTTTTTATCATCAATAATAATAGGAGATTCTCCACTATTTAAAAACCAGTGATTAAGCCCTATAAGAGCTTTAGCTACTGATATACTTTGTTTTTCAGAAAATCCTTTTTTAAAAAACGAATATGTTTTAGGGTTTTTAATCCCCCATTTTGAAGGTGTTTTAGCTCCCTTCGGATTTCCTAAATTGTAAAAATATAATGACAACGGCACTCCTAAAGCTTTTGCGTTAGGTCGTTGCATAAGTAATTCGGTAATGTTTTGATTGGTGTTTTTTACACCGTCAATATACACCGTATTTTTTGCTAGTAATAACTCATTTTCTTTAACAAATTTTATGGTACTGCAGGCGCTGAATAAGATGACTAATAAAAAGAGGAAAGAAAGTTTTTTCATTAACTTTACGGCTGGTATTTAAGTATCAAAAATACTGTTTTTTAGTGATTATAATATGTTAAAAAAATAATAATGAGTTTATCTAAAAGCAATTTAAAGTTAATAACGAGTTTACAGCAAAAAAAGTACCGACAAAAACATCAATTATTTGTTGCTGAAGGGGTAAAGGTTGTTGCCGAATTATTAAAATCATCAGTAGAGGTAGCGCATATATTTACGGTAGATGCTTCTTTCGAAATTGCTAATAATGTTCAAAGTACGCTTATTTCAGAAGTTGAATTAAAGAAAATAAGTACCTTAAAAAACCCGAATAAAGTTTTAGGCTTGTTTAAAATCCCTACAGAAACAGCGCGAAATAGCGCTAATTTTACGCTTGCTTTAGATGAGGTAAATGATCCGGGTAATTTAGGAACTATTATTCGTTTGTGTGATTGGTTTGGTATTACCGAGTTGGTTTGTTCTAAAAACACGGTAGATTGTTACAATCAAAAGGTAGTGCAGTCAAGCATGGGATCTTTAACAAGAGTACATATTTCGTATGTTGATTTGCCAAGTTATTTGAAAGAAACACCACTAGCGGTTTATACTGCCGATATGGATGGCGAAAATATTTACAAGGCTAGCCTTCCTGAAAAAGCGGTTTTAGTAATGGGAAATGAGGCAAACGGAATTTCAAATGAAATAGCAGCTATTGTAAAACATAAATTAACGATTCCTAGATTTGGTGATATTCAAAAAACAGAAAGTTTAAATGTAGCTACAGCAACTGCTATTTTATTAAGTGAATTTAAAAGAAGTTTAGTTTAACTCCTTAATTTGAGCATCTATTTTATCAATAATAAATTTCAAATCTTGTTTATTATTGATAAAATCTAAATTGTCAACATCAATAATAAGTAATTTTCCTTTAGTGTACTCGCTAACCCAAGCTTCGTAACGTTCGTTTAATCTGGTTAAATACTCAACGCTAATAGCATTTTCATACTCTCTACCACGTTTGTGAATTTGCCCAAGAAGGGTAGCGGTATCTGCACGTAAATAAATTAATAAATCAGGTGGTGTTACTAAGTTTTCCATCAATTCAAATAGCGATGAATAGTTATTAAAATCACGATCGGTCATTAGCCCCATAGCGTGTAGGTTGGGTGCAAAAATATGAGCATCTTCATAAATAGTTCTGTCTTGAATTATTTTTTTGCCAGACTCTCTTAACTCTAAAACCTGACGAAAACGACTGTTTAAAAAGTAGACCTGCAAATTAAAAGACCAACGCTCCATTTCACCATAAAAATCATCTAAGTAAGGATTCTCATCTACTGATTCATAATGAGGGTCCCAATCATAATGTTTGGCTAATAGGTTGGTTAATGTGGTTTTTCCTGCGCCTATATTTCCGGCAATTGCTATATGCATATGTTTTGAATTTCAATACGGTAAAATTACATAAAAAAAGTATTGCTAGCTAAAATTTAATGAATCAATTTATACAGATAGCTAGTTGTACTTAGAGTGTTCTTAGCGTGTTGTTTGAAGTTGTTATTTAAAGTTGCTGTAAAAAAAAACGAGCCGTTAAGCTCGCTTTTTTTTTGATGTAAATTGTTTGTTTTTTATTTCATCATTATTTTACGGGTACTTATTTTTCCGTCATTTTGAATTTGTATAAAGTAAATTCCGCGGCTTACTTTTTTAAATTGAATTTCTTTATTAAAATTACTAGATATTGTTGAAAATGTTTGTGTTTCTAATAATTGACCTCTCGCATCAATTAATTTAACGATGGTTAGGTTTTTTTCTTTTACTTTAAAGTTTACCGTTAGTGTTCCGTATGAAGGTACAGGGTATATTTTTAAATCGCTAAATAAATTGGTGTAGGTAGCAAAACTTTCATCAACATTAATAGTATAATCTTCTACTTCACCATCAAAATTAAACTCACAAGAATTTTCTTTGTCGGTAGTTTCTTTTCTGGTTAAAATACGTAAGATTGTTGCACCTAGTTTTGCATCCTCAGGAATGGTTATCGTAGTGTTATTTGTTGTTAAATTAAATGATTCACTTTCTTCAAATATCAAATTTTGATTCCAATCAATCCATCCGAAGGTTTTTAGTGCGTTATTTCCATCGCTATCAACTTCAATATTTAAATCATATTGCTCACCTCTAACAACAGGTGTTGTAACCGAAGTAAAATTAGAATAACCAGTTGTTTTTGTTGAACTATTGTCAATCCCTGCAAAACGAACATTGGTTAGGCTTATTTTTGAAGTGCTATTTCCTTTTGATTTACAATAACGGTCGTTAACAACAAGTGTTAAGTTAATTGATTTTTTTAGTAAACCAGCAGTTGCTATTATTTTAATGGTATAATCTCCAATAGGAGCATTGTTTAAATTATCAATATGTACTGTAAAGGCCCCTGTTTTGTTGATTGTTGTAGGATTAAAAGTTACAACAGCATTTTTAGGGGCGTTTTCTGCTAAGAAAGTAACGTTTTCATTAAAGTCATTTAATGATTTAAAATCAACTATATAAGCTACTTTATTCACTGCTTTATTACAAATAGATATTGCTGGTTTTTGGCTTTTTAATGTAAAATCGGGTGTAATTTTAATGGTATAATCTTCTACTTCACCATTAAAACCTAATTGACATTCGTTTGAATTTTGAGAACCTTCTTTTTGAGTTACAATTCTTAAAATGGTTGTTCCTAATAAAGCATCCGAAGGAATAGTAATTTTTAATCCACTATTTTTAGTTGCTGTATTTGCGTTGCTTGTTGTTCCTAAATCATATTTTTCATTAGCATCAAACAAACAATTTTGATTCCAGTCAACCCAAGCAAATGTTTGTACCGTTTGATTTCCTGCCGAATTTGCATTAACCACTAACGGATACGCTTCACCTTTTATAACCTGAGTAGCTATTGCTGCGTAGTTGGTATATCCTGTTGTTTTTGTAGAAGTATTATCAATACTTCCAAAACGAACAAGCGTTGTGCTAATTTGAGAACTCATACTCCCTGCTGATTTACAAAGCGTGTTGTTTATATTAAAAGGAATATTTACTGATTTTTTAATAGAAGATGCTGTAGCGGTAACCACTATTTGGTAATCGCCAATAGCTGCATTTTTTAAGTTAGAAACGGTTAATTTTACGGTGTCATTTTCTTTAAAAGGATTCGGTGAAAAGGTAGCCGTAGCATTTGCAGGAAGTCCTTTAACTGAAAAAACAATGTTTTCGTTGAACTTAACCAATGCTTTATAAGCTATGGTAAAAACTTGCTGATCGGTCGCTTTATTACAAATAGAAAAATTACCTGAAGTATTTGTTAATGTAAAATCTGGCTTAGGTTTTTCTGTTACAATTAAGGTATAATCTTCTGTTTCACCCCATTCTTCTTTGTGGCTTGAATCGCAAGCGCCATCACCATAGCCATTAGTAGGGTCAGCATATTCTGAAACTACTCTAATTCGAGTACTTCCTAAAACGGCATTTTCAGGAATGTTAATAGTATGTGTTGAATTTACATTAGCTCCTGATTTAGTACCTAAATCATATCTTTCATCAGTAGTATTAAATATAAAATCTTGATTCCAGTCGATAAATACATAACAATGATCTTGGTATCCATCGGTATTTAAAGTAACGCTTATTTGATGAGATTCTGTTCTTTTTACAGTGGTGCTTTTTGAAGTAAAATCTTCATAACCATCTACCTTATCGTTCCCTGAATTATTGTTGATGCTATTAAAAGTTACATTGCTAATGTGGTTGGCACCTCCAGCTTCATCAGTAAATGTCGAAGCACAATAAGAAGGCACTTGGGTTGTAAATTTATAAACCTTAGAAAAAGCTCCTTCAGCACATGAGTTCTTAGGCTTTACACGCCAGTAATAGCTAGTACTACCAACGAATGGAATAGTTGAGGTATATGCGTTTGTGTTCGCTTGTTGGTCAATTACAATAGTTGAAAAATTAGCATCAGTAGCAACCTCTATTTGATATGCAGTAGCATTATCGTCTTGGGTCCACTTAAATTCGGGAGCTATGCTAGTATCTGTATCGGCATCTATTGGAAAAGTAGGATTAACAGTTGTTAAAACATCTTCAATTACTTGTAATTCTCCTTGAGTTGTTTGGGTAACACTTGCTGATTTTCCTTGAATATTAAAGGTGTAATCTTGAGCTATACTGTTGCTGAAATTTTTAAGACTTAGGGTAACATCGCCATTGGCACTTATAGTTGCTGGAGTAAAGCTAGCGGTAACACCGGTAGGTAAATCAGTAGCGCTTAAAGTTACTGTTTCTTTAAAACCATTTAAAAAACTAAAATTAACAGTATAATTTAAGGTATTAGTTCCTGATTTACAAGCTGCTTGTTTGGCTGTTTTATTGGCTATTAAAAAAGTAGGATCTGTTGAATTAATAGTGAAATTGGTTGGGTTCACATTATAAAAAATGTTATCGGCAGCCTCTACAAGTATTCTAGCCTGTGTTGTGGTATTATTTGGTATGGTAACTTCTTCGGTTCCATCATTAGGGGTATTCTCTTTTAAAATAATTGGAAAGGTAATACCACCATCAACAGAAAGTTTAATAGTTACTTTTGTACAGTTTATTGGTGCGCTGTCTGTTGTTCCTTTATTCCATGAAATTTTTTGTGAAGCTCCTGTAATCCAAGTAACATTTGTGTTGGGTACTGTTACAGTAAAAGGCGCTGCATCGGTTACTGTAATTTTCATGTCATCTCTTGCCGAATTTCCACCACCTGCATTGTTGTCTCTAACGGTTAATGAAAAATTTAATTCTCTAGCTACCGTAGGAAGAACAATCCATTGGTTAGAAGTTCCGTTTATAACATCTTCAAAAATAGGGAAATATCTTTTAGGTGATTTTGTAGGATTTAAAGACCTAAAAGTAGGACCTGCTGTACTTGTTGAAACAGGAGGCATTGTTGCTTTTTGAGTATCAATTTGCTCCCAGTTATAGGTAAGACTGTTAAGTCCTTGCGCATCGGTAGCTATTCCTTCTAAAACAAAAGGAGTTCCTTTAGGAATACTTACATTTTTACCTGCATTAGCTGTAGGAGCATCGTTATTAGTGCTTGATTGTACCGCACAACTTCCACTATTTTGCATATGCGCCCACATTTGAGCAATACTTACTGCATGAAAATACGGATCACTATTTCCTTGAACATTAGGCGAACAAATACCTGCATACCCCATAATTGTCGAACCACTTCCTGGTTCGGCAGAAGTTGATGATTTGTTACAATCGTTATTTTGTGTGTGAGTTCCTCCAAATTGATGCCCTATTTCATGACATACATAATCAATATCATAAGGATCATTAATCGGTTGATAACTACCTGTTATACCACTACCTTTATAGCCGGTAACACATACCGAACGAACTTGTGCTAAACCACCACCACCGGTACTAAATGTGTGACCTATATCGTAATTTGCATCCCCAATAATTGCATCACACTTTGCCTGACTTTCATCAATTAAAGCATCTGCATCATTATCGGTTAAATCATCAGTAGCAGCATCTAAAAATATTAATTTGTCGTTATTATTTACAAGTACCATTCTAACGGCTAAATCTCTTTCATAAACTTCGTTTACACGAGTCATTGTCGTATTAATTGCCGATAAAACAACTGCTTTTTTGACAGCATCGGTAGCTGAGCTGGCAATATTTTGTCTGTTTAAATGAAATTGAGAATATTCACCAGTACAAGCAATAGCAACTCTAAAAGTTCTTAGAATACCATCATTGGCATTTCTTTTTTGAATTGATGAAGTCATTGTTTTTTTAGCCGTGCTTTCAACTTGACATCTAAAATCATTCTCTTTAGTTTTTAAAGCTGATTTTTTATAGATGATATATTGTTTTTTATCAACCGTATAAGGGTCTATATATACAATGCTTTTATTAGCCGAATAGATAAGCGCATGTACACCATTGGCACCTAAACTAATTTTAGCAATTGCGGTAGGGTCATCAATTCCTTGCCCAGAATAAGACTTAATCATCGGAAATTTAGCTGCTAATTCAGGCGCTAAATAAGAAGTTTCTTTTATTATAAATCGCTGTAATTTACCTTCAGGGTTAGGTAATGTTATAATATTTTGACTTCTTTTTGATTTAAAACCTGTTAAATGATTTTGAAAACCATTTAAATTTAGCGTTGCTAAACGGTATTTTTCAGGCGTATTTTTTCTGCTTAAAGGTTTAACTTGTTGACTAGAAGTCTCTTTTTTTACAGCTGTATTCCAAAAATTTTGAGAGAAGGAATTTGTTGCTAAAAAAATAAAAAAGAAAAAGAGTATTGAAGGATTTTTTTTTATCATAATTAAATGTTGTTAATAGGCATTGTTATAACAGCTTGGTGTTAATTTTACTACCTTTGGGGGATTGTTTTAGGATACAAATTTATGAATAAAAATATAACAGTTAGTGATTTAGGTCAAAAAGATTATAAACACACTTGGGATTATCAAGCTAAATTATTAGAAGAAATCGTTTCTTTAAAACGAGAAAACAGAAATAAATCCCTGAAAATTAGCACGCCCAATCATTTTCTATTTGTTGAACATCCGCATGTTTACACCCTTGGTAAATCAGGAGATTTAAGTAATTTATTGTTAAATGAAGCACAATTAAAAGAAAAAGGAGCTACTTTTTATAAAATAAATAGAGGAGGAGACATTACCTATCATGGTCCAGGGCAAATAGTCGGCTATCCGATACTTGATTTAGAAAATTTTTTTACAGACATCCATAAATACTTACGTTTCTTAGAAGAGGCAATTATATTAACAATTGCCGAATACGGCTTAGAAGCAGGGCGTAGCGATGGCGAAACAGGTGTTTGGCTAGGAGTAGGAACACCGTTTGCTCGAAAAATTTGCGCCATGGGAATTCGTGCAAGTAGGTGGGTAACCATGCACGGTTTTGCTTTAAATGTAAATGTAAATTTAGGTTATTTTGACAATATTATTCCTTGCGGAATTAGAGGAAAAGCAGTTACTTCTATGCAGGCTGAATTAGGTTATGAAGTTTCAGAAGCTGCCGTAAAACAAAAAATATTAAAACACTTTAAAACACTTTTTGAAGTAGAAGCTTATATAGAAGCATAAAATTTAAACATAAAAAAAAGGGTTGACATTTTAATGTGTCAACCCTTTTTTTATGTAGCTAAAATTATTTTTTAGCTTTAATATCAAAAGAAATCTCTAATAAATCGTTAATAAATTTATCTTTTAAAGCAGCATCAATTTTTTTAGATTTGTAAGTAACTCCAAAATCAGTTCTATCAATACTAAAAATAGCACTTTTAAAAGTAGCCATACCTTTGTTTTGAGTAACCGTTGCAGGAATTGTAATACTTTTTGTAGTTCCTCTAAGTGTTAAATTACCTGTTACCTGTAATTTCCCACCTTTAAGCTCAGAACTTGAAACTTCAAATTTAGCAGTAGGAAACTTTTCAACATCAAAAAAGTCAGCACCTTTTAAATGATTTTCTAATTTTTCTTTACCATCAGCAACTTCTAAATCGGCACATAAAATTGAATTCATATCAATAACAAATTCCCCAGATTTAAGTAGGTTATTTTCAATTTCAAACAATCCTTTAGTAATGCTAACAGTACCATTATGAGAACCTGTAGGTTTGTTTCCTTTCCAGGTAACGGTAGATTCTGCAATATTTGCTTTGTAAGAATTAATTACATTTTCTACTTTTTTAATATCTTTAACCTCTTGGTTAGCAGTAACTTTATTTTTTTCTGATTTACAAGAAACAGCCGTAATTGCGATAAGAGCAATTGCTAGAATTGATTTTTTCATTTTAATTGATTTTTTATAATTGATTATTAATAAACTTAAATAAAGTAGCGTAAAGATACTTTAAAAATAGTTTCCACGGAAATTATTTTTTCGTTAAGATTTTGTTAATTACGTAAGAACTAGCCTGTAAGCCAAAAGCAGCAGGCATATAACTGATAGTTCCGTAAAAAGATTTCTTAAAATTACTTCCGTCAGTCATTTGTAAACTTTCGGAAATTTGAATTTCTTCAGAGTAAACAGCAGTAATACCTTTGTTTACTTTTCGTTCTTTTAGCCGTTTTTTTATGGCGCGTGCCATTTTACAATTCTTTGTTTTGCTGATGTCTTTCACCACTACTTTACTGGCATCTAGTTTTCCTCCAGCACCCATCGCACTGATTAATTTCACTTTTTTTCTTTTGGCAGCAACAATTAAATTAACTTTTGGCGTAATGCTATCAATACAATCCATTACGTAATCATATTGGGGGCTTACAATTTCAAAAGCTCTTTCTGGCGATAAAAATTCTTCTATTGCTGTTAGTTCTATTTCAGGGTTTATATCTTTAATTCTATCGGCAATTACGCTTACTTTTGTTTTTCCAATAGTGCTATCTAATGCAGGTAATTGCCTGTTTTTATTAGTTTGATCAAAAGCATCACCATCAACAATTGTCATTTTTCCGATACCAGCTCTTGCTATAAATTCGGCAGCAAACGAACCAACGCCACCCAAGCCAACAATTAAAACATTTGCTTTTTGAAGTTTTTCCATTCCTTCTTTCTGAACCAATAATTCCGTTCTTTCTAACCAACTCATTTTATAAATAATGTATTAAAATTTTGATGTATATTTTCTTGTATTTTTTTCACGCTAGTATTTTTGATGCGACTTGCTTTTTCATAAACAGTGGCGATATCAATTTTTGCATCATCTGTTTCTAAGAAAATTTTATCCAAAGGAATAGTAAAAAATACTTCTTGTAATTTTTCGGAATATAAAAGGGCTTTTCCGAAGGATAAAAAACAACCATTTTTAATTAAATCAGTAGCAATTTGACTATTTTTATGAAAACCGTGAATTAGCCATTTTTGTCTAGGTTTCAGCTCTTTTTTAATTTGAATTATCTCCTGAAAAGATCTTACACAATGTATAATTAATGGTTTTTTAAATTCTTCTGATAAGTTAATCTGTTCTTTAAAAACTGCAATTTGAAGTGTATAATTTACTTCGGATAATCGATCTAAACCACATTCGCCAATGGCATAACAATTTTTATAAAGTAGTTTTTTTTTGATAAAGATAAGTTCATCTTCAATAGTATTTTTGTTGATAAACCAAGGATGAATCCCGATAGAAAACGGCGTATTAAAATCGGTTGAATTAGGATAACAATTTAAAATACTAAAATTTTCATCAGAATTAGTATGCGTATGAATATTTATAAATTTCACAAAAAAGATAACTAATTTTCTTGTTCAAAAATAATACTTCTTTCCATATTTTTTTTATAAACATTTTTAGGGATAAGCTCTTTATTATTTGTGTTTAGCATACATTTAATTTGATGGTCAATCATTTTTTCAAAAGGAACAAGAAAATTTTTGGTATCACATTGTTCTAAATTACTTTGATTAAGTAAATTTAAAACGGTGTAAACAGATTCAATAGTACTAAGGCAAAGCGGTGCAGGCTGTTGCTTAATACTAAATTTTGATTTTATTTTATTATCAAAACTTACTCTTTTTAGTTGCTGTAAGTTTTCACTCAATTTAAGCATTTTACGAGCGCAAGGCCATGTTCCATCAAGAATAAAAATATGAGGATTATCGCCCATAAATGAATTTATTTCTGAACTTTTATTTACTGATAAGTTCAAGCTATCTTCCCCCGGATAAAGTAAAAAAGCCCCATTTTTTTCTTCAGTTAGTATTTCATTTACACGTTTATTATTTGTGAAATCTACACCAACTATTATTTCTGAATTTTCAAGTTGAAGATTCGTCATACGCCCCGTTCCATTTTTTTCTTTTTTGTATTCTTTCGGGTGCATAAGAATAATAAAACGAGTTTTGGTTTGTAAATTATTTGTGTGTTTACAAATACATGATGATGAAGGCATCATGCATTTGTAGCATGTTATTCTTGGGGTTTTCATTGCTGTTTTCAAAGTGAATCTCTCTTTTTTGAATTACTGCTAATTATAAAGCAGTATTACACTTTATTTTTACTATCCATAATAATCGTAACAGGACCATCGTTTAAAAGTTCGATTTTCATGTCGGCACCAAACTCGCCTGTTTGCACTTTTTTACCTAAATTCTTTTCAAATTCTTCAATAAAAGCTTCATATAAAGGAATCGCAGTTTCAGGTTTTGCCGCATTCATATAACTAGGGCGGTTTCCTTTTTTTGTAGATGCCTGCAATGTAAACTGACTAACGATAATTGCCTCTGCTTGAGTATCAATTAACGAATTATTCATCACCTGATTTTCATCATTAAAAATCCGAAGATTTACAATTTTTTTAGCTAACCAATTAATATCTTCTTGAGTATCATCATTAGTAATGCCTACAAAAACGAGCAAGCCATAATTAATATCAGCAACTTTTTTACTTTGAATAGTTACACTAGCATTGCTTACTCTTTGAATTACGGCTTTCATTTATTCTTGGCTTATTCTTTGTTTATTCTTTATCTTTTTCCCAAATATCAGTTCGGTAATGTTCTTCTTCGCCCTCTAAAATTTGCAAATAACTTTTGTAGCGTTCCCATGAAACAGTGTCCGCTTCTAGCGCATCTTTTACCGCACATTTTGGCTCATTTACATGAATACAGTTATTAAATTTACAATCTTGTTTTAACGCAAAAAATTCAGGAAAATAATCTCCTAACTCTTCTTTATCAATATCAACAACACCAAAACCTTTAATTCCAGGCGTATCAATAATTCGAGCATCTTGAGGATTTTCTAAATTCAAATCGAACATTTCAGCAAAAGTAGTGGTATGTTTACCTTGATTATGCTGATCAGAAATTTCTTTAGTTTTTAAATTTAACGCCTTATCAATTGTGTTTACCAAAGTAGTTTTTCCAACACCAGAATGTCCTACAAACATCGAGGTTTTACCAAGCATCATTTTCTTGATAGTATCAACATTCGTATTTTCTTTTGCAGAAACCTCAATACATCGGTAACCGATAGTTTGGTAAATATCTTTTAAATATAAAATTTCGCCACGTTCCTCAACTTTATATGAATCTATTTTGTTAAAAACTAAAATAGTATCAATTCTGTACGCCCTTGCGGAAACCAAAAAACGATCAATAAAAGTGGTAAACGTCGGCGGGTTATTGATAGTAACCAGTAAAAAAACCTGGTCAATATTAGCCGCAATAATATGTATTTGTTTCGATAAATTTACCGACTTACGTACAATAAAATTATCACGTTCATGAATATTGGTAATTACCCCCGTTTCTTCATTGTTATTGGTTTCTAAGTCAAAATCAACCAGATCACCAACGGCAATCGGATTGGTACTTTTGATACCTTTTAATCTGAATTTTCCTTTAATACGGCATTTGTATAAAACCTGTTCACACTTTACCAAATACCAACTCCCTGTAGATTTATATACAATTCCTGTCATGCCACAAAGATGCAGAAATTTATGTAAAAATTAAAGTGTGAGTTGCGGTGTTTTTAGTTTTAGTAGTAAATAGTTGAAATAACGAATAATTTGAAGCTATTTCCCGCTTTGCGCACTCGCTCTTTTTTTTGAAGGAAAAAAAAAGGAGCTCAAACAAATGCTTCAATCGGGGCTAGGAATAATAAGTTTTGATTTATATTTTTAGTTCTTTTTTTTAGTAAGATTCCGTTTAAATTTTAGTCAATAAAATTTTATTACAAAAATTCACAAATAACCTGTCAGTTCGAGTGATTTTTTTCCTTCAAAAAAATTGTATCGAGAACTTTTTAATATCTAAATCAATCAAAATAAAATTCTCGATACAATTTTAATTTCTTTTAGTCATTAAAATCACTCGAATTGACAAAAATCTAGCAAATCAGGATGTGAAACTTAAACAGGTTCTAAAGAAGTTAAAAAGAAAAACCTCATAACTTTTTAATTTTATGAGGTTTTTAATAGTTTAAAAAAGGCAATAATAAGGTTGCTAAGTTGCGTTAAGGATTGAGTGGTTTGTTTGAGCTCTTTTTTGTTTTTTTTAAACAAAAAAAGCGAGTAACGAAAGCCTGACCCTTGTGGTAACGCCCAAAAAACAACTGTTATTATTTTATCCTTTAATAATTTTTTCTTGATGATTGATAGATTCTTGATGAATTGCTTTAAACATTTTTAAAACAAATTCTTCGCTTAAGCCTTTGCTTTCACCTTCTAAAATCATGTTTCCAAGAATTTCATTCCAACGTCTAGACTGTAAAACAGCAACATTTTTCTCCTTCTTTAAAGCACCAATTTTATCGGCTATTTTCATTCTTTTAGCCATTGTTTCTATCAACTGCCCATCAATTACGTTAATTTGAGCTCGTAAATTGTCTAAAGATTCTCTATAGCCAGAATCAGTTTCAGTGGCTTTTCTAATCTTCAAATCTTCCATTATTTGCTTTAATTTTGTAGGCGTAACCTGTTGAGCAGCATCACTCCAAGCTTTTTCAGGATCAAAATGAGTTTCAACCATTAACCCATCAAAATTTAAATCTAAAGCAGTTTGACAAACATCGAAAATCATTTCTCTGTTTCCTGTAATATGTGAAGGATCACAAATTAAAGGTAAATCAGGGAATCTGTTTTGAAATTCAATAGCAATTTGCCATTCTGGGATATTTCTATATTTCGATTTTTCATAGGTAGAAAAACCTCTATGAATTGCGCCTAAATTTTTAATTCCCGCCGTATATAAACGCTCAATTCCACCTAACCATAAAGCTAAATCAGGGTTTACAGGGTTTTTAACCAATACAATTTTATCCGTTCCTTGTAAAGCATCCGCAATTTCTTGCATAATAAATGGCGATACTGTAGAGCGAGCGCCAATCCATAATAAATCGATATCGTGTTCTAACGCTAATTTTACGTGAGCGGCATTTGCCACTTCGGTACAAGTTTTCATCCCTGTTTCCGCTTTTACTTTTTGCAACCACTTTAAACCTAAAGCACCTACACCTTCAAAATTCCCAGGTCTTGTTCTTGGTTTCCAAATTCCTGCTCTAAAATAATTTACATCAGAATCTTTTAATTCGTGTGCTATTTTTAAAACCTGTTCTTCGGTTTCTGCACTACAAGGCCCTGCTATTACTAGTGGATGTGCTAAACTCATATCATCCAACCATGTTCTTAATTCTTTTGTATTTTTCATTTTGATTATTATTGTGGCGTTTATTTTATGCCGTTTAATATTTGTTTTATATGATTTGTACTTTCCATTTCGTTATGGATTTTAGTAAAATCATCTTTCAATATTGCGTCTTTAAACTGCTGTAAATTAGTAATATATTCGTCTAATGTTTCGATAACATTGTCTTTGTTTTGCTTAAAAATAGCCGTCCACATTGCGGGCGAACTTTTTGCCAATCGAACTGTTGATGCAAAACCTGAACCTGCCATATCAAAAATATCACGCTCATTTCTTTCCTTTTCGATCACCGTTTTTCCCAACATAAAAGAACTAATATGCGATAAATGCGACACGTAAGCAATATGTTTATCGTGCGATTTTGCATCCATATAACGAATACGCATTCCTAGTTTCGAAAAAATCCCCAAGGCTTTCTCTTGCAATTTGAACGCTGTTTTTTCTACTTCACAAATAATATTTGTCTTCTGATGAAATAAATTTTCATGCGCTGCTGTTGGTCCTGAAAATTCCGTTCCTGCAATAGGATGAGTTGCTAAAAAATTTCTTCGCTTCGGATGATTTTCAATGGTTTTACAAATTTTCTCTTTAGTCGATCCAACATCTAACACCAGGCAATCATCGGTAATAATATCCAATATTTTAGGAACTATTGCTATTTGAACATCCACCGGAATTGAAACAATAACAATATCGGCTTTATCCAAGTCGTTAAAGTTCGCTTTATGCTTAATTACGCCAATTTTCAGCGCCTCTTCTAAGTGGTTTTCGTTGGCATCAATCCCATAAATAACAGCCTTCGGATATTCTCGTTGAATATCTAAAACCATACTTCCACCAATTAAACCAACACCAATTACAAATACGTTCATATTATTTTTTTGCATCATTTCATTGCTTTTTTTCGCTTGAAATGATATTTTATTTTCACCTATTTTTAGGCAAACCTATTAATAGCCTCTTTGATAACTTCTTTTGTAATACACAATGAAAATCGAATATATCCTTCTCCTTGCGAACCAAAAACAGTTCCAGGAGTAATAAATATATCTTTTCCGTATAAAATTTCATCCGCCATTTCTTCGGATGATTTTCCCGCAGGAATTTTTGCCCAAACAAACAAACCTGTTGAATTTTTATTATAAGTACAATTTAATGTATCGGCAAGTTGAAAAATTAAATTTCTACGTTCTTCGTATATTTTATTCTGCGCAATAAACCAATCATCAGATAAATGTAAAGCTTCAATAGCGCCTTTTTGAATTCCGTAAAACATACCAGAATCCATATTACTTTTAACTTTTAATATCTGGTTGATAAAATTCGGATTTCCTAAAACCATTCCAACACGCCAGCCTGCCATATTAAAGGTTTTACTTAACGAATTTAGTTCTAGGGCAATATCTTTAGCGCCATCAACCTGTAAAATACTGATAGGATTATCATTTAAAATAAAACTATACGGATTATCATTAACAATTAAAATATGATGTTTTTTACCAAAAGCCACTAACTTTTCAAAGGTTTGAAAAGTCGCATTTGTTCCCGTTGGCATGTGCGGATAATTCACCCACATAATTTTAACATTGCTTAAATCTAAGGCTTCTAATTCCTCAAAATTAGGCTGCCAATCTGTAGCATCATTTAAGTTGTAAAAAATCGGATTTGCACCCACTAATTTAGTCACAGAAGTATAAGTCGGATACCCAGGATTCGGAATTAATACTTTATCGCCTTCATTTAAAAAAGCCATAGAAATATGCATAATTCCTTCTTTACTACCCATTAAAGGCAATATTTCATTTTCAGGATTAGAGGCTACTCCAAATTTTTCATTATAGAACTTAGAAATTGCGTTTCTTAACTCAGGTAATCCTTGATAACTTTGATATTTATGAGCAGTTGCATCAGCAAAACTTTCTTGAATTGCGTTAATTACATTAGTAGGAGGTAATAAATCAGGGCTACCAATTCCCATATTGATAATTGGTTTTCCTGCGGATGCTAACTCTCTAACTTCTCTTAATTTTTTAGAGAAGTAGTATTCTTGTACGGTATCTAATCTTTTTGCTGCTTCAATCATTTTCTTCCATTTTTATAAGCCCCTAATATTTTAAAATCTTCCGCCATTATTTTAAGAATAGCAATTGCTTTTTCATAAAGTTGATAATTATCAAAAGTAACATCTACAAAAAAAGAATATTTCCAAGGCGCTTCAATTACTGGTAACGACTGAATTTTTGTTAAATTCATTTTACAATCGCTCAATACATTTAAAATAGTCGCCAAACTACCTCTTTTATGATCTAGCTCAAATTTTAAAGACGCTTTATTTATGTTCTGAGTGTCATTATTTACTGGCTTTGTTTGCACAATAACAAAACGAGTAGCATTCTCTTTCATGGTTTGAATACCATCTTCAATTACCTGTAAATTAAAAATTTCTGCCGCAATTTTCGGCGCAATAGCCGCCACACCTTTTAGCTTATTTTTAGCAATTCTTTTAGCAACTTGAGCAGTATCAACATCTTCAATTAACTTTATTTTCGGATATCTCTTAAAAAACTCCTTACACTGTAAAAGCGCCATCGGATGTGAACAAACCTCGGTAATATCCTCTATTTTCTGATTCGGAAGCGCCATTAAATGATGATGAATATTCAAATATTCCTCTCCAATAATATGTAAATTATGCTGATCAATTAAAGCATAATTAGGAATAATAGACCCCGCAATCGTGTTTTCGAGTGCCATAATACCAATATCTGCTGTTTTATCAAGTAAGTTATCTACTAAAATATCAAAAGACATACATTCTTTTAATTGAATTCCAGTACCATAAAAATCACGAGCTATTTTATGATGATTAGAGCCTTCTGCTCCTTGAATTGCTATTATTTTTTTCATTTTAAATCAAAAAAAAAGCCTCGATATATCGAGACTTTATAAGTTATATTTGTTAGTTAACAATACGATACAAAGTCTCAGCCCTTATTAAAAAAATAAAAGTAAAAATAGAAACCTTGCCAGATGTTTTGTAACGTCATTTTTGTATTTGTTGTACAAAGACAAATCTAAAGATTAATCTCAGATAAAAAAACTTGTTGCTATATTTTTTTTAAAAAAGAAAAGTTGACTAAAATAAGCGATGTTTTATTTAGTGTTATTAATACTTAAGTGTTGTAGGTTAGTGCTTTAGTGTTATTATTACCAGCGGTAAATACCTGTTTGGGTAAGTGTTTTAACCTAAATTAAGAACAATAAAACAGCTTAAAGTTTTATTTCAAACAAATAGACTTATTTTGTTATTTTTTTATAAAACAAATCTGAACAACATAAATAAAGAGGGGAGAAGCAGTAAAATAATTAGAAAATTTGACACCTTATATATAATGACAAGAAAAACGCAAGAATTTCATTAAAACCAACCTATATATTAAAGGAGCGATTTTTTAGAAGCAATTTCCCGCTTTCCGCACTCGCTTTTTTTGTTTTTTTGAAGAAAAAAAACAAAAAAGAGCTCAAACAAAGCGTCAATCGGGGCTAGGCATTTGTACTAATTTCGATAATTCGAGAAATCAACTATAATTTAGGCAAAGTTCACACTATCATTTCGAGCAGTAAAACTTAAACCTCACAGGTTTTTAAAACCTGTGAGGTTTGTTCTTGTTTGAAGAATTCAAAACTAAATTCCTATTCACGAACAACAACTATCAGTTCGAGTGATTTTTTTCCTTCAAAAAAATAGTATCGAGAACTTTATCAGTCTTAAAATCAAAAAAACAAATAAAAATCTATTACTAAAATAGCAATACAAAACATTCGAAGCTGTTTTTAATCCCTTTTAACACTCCAAAAAACCATAATTTCAGATATTAATACGTGTTAATTTTAGTAGAAGACTACTTTTTAAAAGCGAAACAGTATAAAAAACAAAAAACACACAAGACAACCCCTTAAAAAACAGCACTTAAAAAAATACTTCAAAAATAAACAAATAAAAGCCCTTGTCAGTCCAATAAAAGGACGTAGATTTGCAACCGCTAACAACAAAACGCAAGTTTAAAAGTTAACAAAAGATCATTAAAAAATCCGCAGAAAACATTTTAATAAGATGTAAAAAATAAGTTAATTTTAACTTGTTTAAAACAAATTAAAAGATGTATATTTGCAACCGCTTTAAGAAATACACTAAAGCAAAACAATTAAGAGATTTCGGAATGATTTTTAAGATAAAAATCAGTTAGTTCAATTCTAACATTTCTACAAAAAATGATAAGAGTAAAATCTCATCTGTAACTAAATAAG
>NZ_OENE01000024.1 GCF_900239495.1 Tenacibaculum finnmarkense genomovar ulcerans | reverse complement strand
AAAATATATAATTTATTGCTAGTGCGAACCTACTTACGAAAATCCTTAGGGGATTTTCTATTCCGTTTTTATTTACTTAATTTAGTGCTTCAAAAACGCAACAAACCATATATAAATCGTTGGCAGTAAGCTGAGCAATGTAACTAATTAACAAAATTTAAACACAAAAACTTAAAACAAATCATTTTTTTACCGTTAATTTGTAAAAAACTTACAAAATAGAGATTAAAAAATGATAATCAATTTTAGTTTACAAAATTTTGGTTCTGTAAAAGAAAAACAGACGTTGACTTTTGAAGCAGACAAATCTGAACACCTTAATGATTATTACATAATGAATGTAAGTGGTTTTAGATTACTTAAACTAGCTCTTATCTATGGTGCTAATGCATCAGGAAAAACTACAATACTTAAAGGTTTGGAATTTTTAAGGGATTTAATTCTAGAACCCGAAGAAAAAAAAACTAATTCATTGGAATTCAAACCTTTTCTTTTCGATAAAGAGACGCCTAATCAGACTTCAACACTATCTATCGATTTTTTACAAAATGGAATACGATATGACTATGAAATAGAATTTACAGAAAAAGCAATCATTAGTGAAAAACTTGACAACTATAATCCAAAAAAAGCTAATGTTTTTAAAAGAAAAACTGATTTAAAACATCAGTTTACAGAGATAAAATTTGGCAGTAAAATAAAAAAAGACAAAACATTTATTAAAACTCTTGAATCTAACACTCTATGGAATAATAGCGTTTTAGGCGGGTTTCTAAAAACAAATATCGATTCTATTGAATTGAACGAAACCATAGATTGGTTCAAAACATACTTAAAGCCACTAGTATATACAAGAACTGAACTAGAAGGATATATAACATCAAAAATTGATAATAGTGAAATTTTAAAAAAAGATGTAATAAATATCTTAAAAAAAGCAGATTTTCATATTTCTGACATACATATTCAAGAAGAAGATAAAGAATTACCTGATGGTTTTATTGAGTTTGTAGAGAAACAACTTAAAGCCTCTAATGACAGAGTTAAAAAGCTTAAAGAAGAAGGTAAAATAACTTCAGTAAATATTGATTTTGAGCATACAGTAAATGGTAACAAGTATAATCTACCAATAGACCTAGAATCTCAAGGTACTAGAAGATATTATGGTTTTGCTGGTTTACTCGCTTTGTTAATTAAAAAAAATCACATTATTCCAATAGATGAACTAGAAGCTTCTCTTCATCCAGATTTGTATATTCAATTTTTATTATCATTTCTTGTTAACTCTGAAAATTCTCAAATATTAGCGACTACACATAATAGAGAAATATTAGATAATAAAGATGTTTTTAGAAATGATGCAATTTGGTTCACAAATAAATCAGAAGACTACTGTTCAACAGAACTTTACTCTTTAGCTGATTTTGATACTTCTGTCGTAAGGGACACTACAAACGTACTAAATGCATACAAGAGTGGAAAATTAAAAGGAAAACCTAATTTAGGTGATTACTACATTGATCTTGACTAACGCATATGAGACAAAGATCAAAAATAAAAATAAAAGGTTCCAAGGCATTTGCATTTGTTGTTGATGGAGATACCGAGGTTTGGTACTTACAAATGTTTAAGCGTAACGAAAGAGAGCTAAACATAAACATAGAGCCAAAACTTCCAAGTAAAAAAAGTATTCCTGAACAATTTAGAATGGTTGAGGATTTAGCTGAAGACTACACTAAAGTTTTTTGGATTGTAGATTATGATGTGATTGCAAAAGAAACACGTGAAACCAAAAAAAGTGCTGAAACAAGCGAACAGTTATTTATTAAACTAAAAGAAAAAGCTGAAAAGTTTAATAATGTTATTGTCGTTGTAAATAATCCCTGTATCGAATTTTGGTTTTTATTACATTTTGAAAGAACTAACAAACTATTTACAGACTGTAAATCAGCTGAAAAGCAACTAAAAAAACACTTAGCTGATTACCAAAAAACAAGAAAATATTTCACAAAACAGGATAATGATATTTACTTAAAACTCAAACATAAATTAAGTGATGCAAAAGTAAATTCTAAAAACCTAAAATTTGATAAATACAATACAAATAAAGCAATCTGTGAAATGAATTCTTTATTCGAAATGGAAGAAGTTAAAAAGATAACTGACAAAAAATAAAGCCTACTGCCAATCGAGTAGACGGCTCCGACTAAAATAGTCGGAGTGCGCCTCTCACACCACCGTACGTACGGGTCTCGTATACGGCGGTTCGTAAATCATC
>NZ_OENE01000023.1 GCF_900239495.1 Tenacibaculum finnmarkense genomovar ulcerans | reverse complement strand
AACAAAACAAGATCTCCTCAAAAAGAATCCGTTAAAACCCATGAAATCAGCGCTTCAACAAAACAAGATCATCCTCAAAAAATAATCCGTGAAAATTCGTGAAATTAGCGCTTCAACAAAACAAGATCTCCTCAAAAATAATTCGTGAAAATCCGTGAAATTAGCGTCTCAACAAAACAAGATCATCCTCAAAAAATAATTCGTGAAAATCCGTGAAATTAGCGTCTTACAATAATACCTATAAAACTCTAAGCTATTTTTATTGCGTATTTTAGTGTAAAATTTCATGAAATGCCTACATCTAAAAGAAAAAATATAATTACCGTTGCTTTTTATAATGTTGAAAATTTATTTGATACTGTTGACAACCCAAAAACAGCCGATAATGATTTTACACCATCGAGTAGGCGGAAATGGAATGCTAGAAAATATCAACAGAAAATAAAACAAATAACGGATGTCATAAAACAAATAGGAAGCAATCAATCGGCAATTCCTCCTGTGTTAATTGGCTTGGTGGAGGTTGAAAATGCCAAAGTAATTAAAGATTTAACACATCATAAAAATATTTCAAAGTACGCGTATCGCTATGTTCATTTTGATTCGCCTGACGAACGAGGCATTGACGTGGCATTACTTTATAACCCTACTTTTTTTAAGGTTCTTTCTTCGGATAAATTCCCGTTATATTTAACAGATAACAAAGGTGAGGTTGATTATACCCGTGATTTATTGGTGGTAAAAGGAATCTTAAATGAACAAGTAATACACATTTTAGTCAATCATTGGCCCTCAAGAAGAGATGGCGAAGAACAAACCACCGAAAAACGTATAGCCGCAGCAAAACACGTACATAAAGTGTTAGATGCTATAAAAGCAAAAGAAGAAAACCCAAAGTTTATTATTATGGGCGATTTTAATGACGATCCAACAAGTAAAAGTGTCAACGAATTTTTAGTTACCGATGAATTTTACAATCCGATGAAGCCTTTATTCAAAAAAGGGCAGGGCACGTTAACCTATTATAAAAAATGGCATTTATTTGATCAAATTATTTTTTCTAAAGATTTTTTTCATCCCAAGAAAAGTGTGCATACGTTTTTAAAAGCAGGTATTTTTAAGAAACAATGGCTACAGTTTGCTAAAGGAAAATTTAAAAACAGCCCATTTCGAACCTATATTGGTCCTTGGTATCAGGGTGGTTTTTCAGATCATTTTCCTGTATATGTTACCTTTCGAAAGAATAAAGTATCCTGAAATTTAGACGCTAATTTCACGGATTTTCGCTAATTTATTGCTGTAAATAAAAATAATAAAGCAAAAAAACTCCCGAGATACAATCTCAGGAGTTTTTAAATTTTATAAAAAAATACTTATTCTATTATTCTACCGTTACAGATTTCGCTAAATTTCTTGGCTGATCTACATTTTTTTCTAATAAAACCGCAATATGATACGATAATAATTGAAAAGGAATTGTGGTTAATAACGGCGTAAAAGCTTCGTCAGTATCAGGAATTTCAATCACATGATCTGCAATTTCTTTTACCGTAGTATCGCCCTGTGTTACAATAGCGATAATTTTACCACTTCTAGATTTTATTTCTTGAATATTACTTACTACTTTTTCGTAATGCCCTTTATTGGTCGCAATTACAAAAAGAGGCATATCTTCATCGATTAAAGCAATAGGACCATGCTTCATTTCGGCAGCAGGATATCCTTCTGCATGAATATATGAAATCTCTTTAAGTTTTAAAGCACCTTCTAAAGCCACAGGAAAATTAAATCCTCTACCTAAATACAAGCAGTTTTTAGCATCTTTATAAACCTTTGCAATTTCTTTAATTTGCGCATCTGCCTTTAACAAGGTTTCTATTTGCGCAGGAATTTGTTGTAAGGTTTGTAAATAACTATTTACAGCAGGTTTAGATAACGTTCCTTTTGCTTGTGCTAATTTTAACGCAATTAATGATAAAACGGTTATTTGCGTAGTAAATGCTTTTGTTGATGCAACGCCAATCTCAGGACCTGCATGCGTATAAGCACCAGCATGAGTTTCTCTAGCAATAGAAGAACCGACTACATTACAAATACCAAAAACAAAGGCTCCTTTTGATTTTGCTAATTTAATAGCTGCTAAAGTATCGGCAGTTTCTCCTGATTGAGAAATAGCGATTACCACATCGTTTTCGTTAATAATTGGGTTACGGTATCTAAATTCAGAAGCATATTCTACTTCAACAGGAATACGTGCCATATCTTCTAAAAGATATTCTCCTACCAAACCAGCATGCCAAGAAGTACCACAAGCCACGATAATAATTCGGCTAGCGTTGGTGAATTTTGATAAATTATCATCAATACCTGCCATACGAATAATACCTTGATCGGCTAACATTCGTCCTCTGTAAGTATCAATAATAGCTTTTGGTTGTTCGTAAATTTCTTTTAACATGAAATGCTCATAACCACCTTTTTCAATTTGCTCTAAGCTTAACTGAAGTTCTTGAACGGTAGCGTCAATTTCTTTATCATTTTCAATTTGACGAACTTTAATTCCTTTATCTTTTTTGATGATCGCTAATTCACCATCTTCTAAATAAATAGCATCTTTGGTATATTCGATAAAAGGAGAAGCATCCGAAGCTATAAAAAACTCTTCGTTGTTTTTTCCAACACCAATAGCAATTGGACTTCCTAAACGCGCTACAATTAGTTCGTTTGGTTTGTTTTTATCAAAAACAGCAATTGCATATGCACCAATAACATTTGTAAGCGCTAATTGAACTGCCTTTCCTAATTTACACTTTTCGTTCTTTTTAACCTCTTCAATAAGGTTAATTAATACCTCTGTATCGGTATCGCTTTTAAAGGTGTAACCTCTAGAGATTAATTCTTTTTTTATGGTGTCATAATTTTCAATAATTCCATTATGAACAATCACTAAATTTCCAGATTGTGAAATATGAGGATGTGAGTTTACATCGTTTGGTACTCCATGAGTAGCCCAACGTGTATGCCCAATACCTATAGATCCTTTCTTTCTTTTTTCGTCTTTATTGGTAATGATTTCTAGGTCAGCAACTTTTCCTTTTGTTTTTGTCAGATGAATTGTTTCACCATCGTACATCATAATTCCAGCACTATCGTACCCTCTGTATTCAAGGCGTTTTAATCCGTTAATAACAATTGGGTAAGCTTCTCTATGCCCTATATATCCTGTAATTCCACACATAGCAATGTTTTATTTTTCTTTTGAATATGATATTTTTAATACAGCTCTTTTTATTCCGTTAGCTGTTTTATTTCCGTTTAATAAAGTAACCCCTCTTGGGTTCCAATTATAAGTTTTAACATTTACATCAGGTACTTTATTTTTAAAAGCGTTGTCTGTAGGGTTGTTGTAAACCTTTAAAACTAAAGGGTCAATACTACCGTTACCTTCTAATAAATTAGTGATGTAATCTGTTATTTTGAAAGAATATTTTTCAGGTTTATCATCTTCCGACACTTCAAGATTACCACCAAAAACAGCCGCTTCTTTGTAAGCATCCGTTAATTGTGTAGCTTGAATACCTTCTATTGCTTTGTCTATATTTTGATAAATAAATAATTTTTGAGGAATTATTTTTTTATCGGTATTAATATTCTGATTTACATGAAAAGTTAACGAAGCATCATTGATTAATAAATTATTAGCTCTTAACTCCTCAAGTTTTGTTGTATTTAATAGCGTGATTTTAGCCATTGAACCTGCGGTTCCTTGAATTACAAAGTTGTTAGAAGGTACAGGTGTTTTTGCTTCAGACATTACATATTTACTATTTTTAATACCTGATAAAGCAAAAGAATATTCTTCATTTTCGCTACTTGCAACTTTACCTGCTTTTGAAATAGCTTTCGAATACTGAAATACCAAAGAAGCATCATTGGTTAAATTTAAAGGAATCAAAGCGCCCTTTTCACCAGAAGCCATAATTTTTAATCCTTTAAAATAAACATCAAAAGCTTGTTTAGATGCAAAATTAGCACCCTCAAATTTATCCCAAAATAAGGTTTTCATTTTAGCAAGATCTAAAGGAATTGCTAAAAAAGGTACTGCAGCAGTTGTGCTCGATTTTTTAACTTTAACAGCTTCTAAATATGTTTTAGAAGTGTCCATTCTATCTATTCTTTGATAGTTAAAAACAGTATCTTTTTTTGTATCGACAATAAAGGTGAAATCAGGGTCTTCATTTAATAAATTATCCCCTAAATATTCAGCATTCGATAAATAGGTATTCCTTTTACCAGGATTATTTGGCGTAGGATTGTCATTTTTTAAAAACGTTTCATTTTGAAACACTTTTAAAGCAGTAGGCTCCGTTAAGTTCCCTAAAAACGAATCAAGTTCAAAACTTGTTTCTTGTTTAGATGTTGTTGTAGCAGTTGTCTTATAAGGTATTTTTAAAATAACCTTATCTAAGTTATAAATGGTATCAGTACCAGAAATAGCTTTGTTTTTTAGCCCTGACACATACGCTAATTGACTAATAACAGAGGCTTGAATCCCTTTATAATTTTCATTATTTTTAGAAACACCTAGCCAATATTCACCTAAAGAACCAAGACTAATATTATCTGCCCTAACGGCTTTATAAGCATCGTTTGTATTAGTATTTGCGATGTCAATTTTTTCAATTTCAACGTCTAATAATAGTTCACCAGTTTCAAACTTTGTGTTAGCAACCACATGACCTCCTAGGTCGCTAAAATCTTTTTCACACGACACCATAGCTGCTAAACATAGCAAGCTAATACCTAAACCACCAATTTTTTTAATCATTTGTATTGTTTATTCGCTTAATTCTAAAACATTTTCTTTATAGAAATCTAAATATGCTTCGGCTAAAGTTTCTTCTGATTGAAATTCTAAAACCTTGGTGCTTTTTTCAGCAATAAAAGCATTAATTTCATCAGGTAAAACCTCACTACCTTTTACAATAGCATCTGAATTTTCAATAGCACTTTTTAAAATATTGATTTGATTAGGAGTTGCAATTGTTGCAATTTTAGCTTCCTCAATTTTATCAAAACGAACTTTATTTGCCAATTCAGTATTTAATTCACCTTCAAAATTATTTTCATAAATCGAAGTTACAATTTTACTTTCTGTAAATAATGGTTCTTCTTTATAAAATTCTCTTAAATATAATGGAAGTAAAGATGCCATCCACCCATGAATATGAATAACATCAGGTGCCCAGTTTAATTTTTTTACTGTTTCTACGACTCCTTTTGCAAAGAAAATCATACGCTCGTCGTTATCAGTAAACATCTTGTCATCTTCATCAGAATATACTGCTTTACGCTTAAAATACTCTTCATTGTCAATGAAATACACCTGCATTCTTTCCTTAGGGATTGAAGCAACTTTGATAATTAGCGGCATATCCATGTCGTTAATTATTAAATTCATTCCAGACAAACGAATAACTTCATGTAATTGATGCCTTCGTTCGTTAATTACGCCAAAACGAGGCATGAAAATACGGGTTTGAACTCCTTTAGAATGTGCATTTTTAGCAACATTGAATGCAGTAGACGATAATTCTGTTTCAGGTAAATAAGGTATTACCTCTGATGAAACGTATAATATTCTCTTATCCTTCATTAAATCTGTCTCTTTTATTAAAGAAGCAAAAATACGAAAATTTATGCTATAATGGTGTTAAATTGCTAATTTTGCACCTTTTCCAACTATAAGACCATGAAAATTTATAAAACCAAATCAGCATTAAAAGAATATTTAGCTACTCTTAAAAAGGCTGATAAATCAATAGGATTTGTGCCTACGATGGGCGCTTTGCATCAAGGGCATTTATCGCTGATAAAAAAAGCAAAACAGCACAATGCTATTACGGTAGTGAGTATTTTTGTAAACCCTACGCAGTTTGATAATCAAGAAGATTTGGTAAATTATCCAAAAACGATTGACCAAGATATCGCCCTTTTAGAAAGTGTAAATTGTGAGGTATTATTTTTGCCATCAGTAGCCGAAATTTATGACAATAATATAACTGCTGATACCTTTAATTTTGATGGATTAGAGCATCAAATGGAAGGGGAATTTCGTGACGGACATTTTGATGGTGTAGGAACTATTGTAAAATCATTATTTGAAATAGTAACGCCAAATACGGCTTATTTTGGTAAAAAAGACTTCCAGCAATTACAAATCATCAAAAAACTGGTTAAAAAACACCAAATTCCTGTAAAAGTAAAAGGCTGTGCTATTTTTAGGGAAGAAGATGGTTTGGCAATGAGTTCTCGCAATAGCCGTTTATCAGAAGAATACAGAGAAGTTGCACCTTTTATTTATAGAACACTAAAAAAAGCCAAGAAAAAATTTGGCATAAAAAGTGCAGATAAAGTAACAAAATGGGTAGTTAAAAAGTTTAAAAAACATCCGTTATTACGCTTAGAATATTTTACTATTGCATCCGAAGAAACCCTAAAAACTGTTAAAATAAAAGCCGAAAACGAAAAATATCGTGCCTTTATTGCCGTTTTTGCAGGCGATATTCGATTGATAGATAATATTCGATTAAAATAAAAATCAACAAAAAACAATACATTAATCATTAAAAAACTATTTTTGTAATATGTTAGTACAAGTAGTAAAATCTAAAATCCACCGCGTAAAAGTTACGGGTGCCGATTTAAATTATATAGGAAGCATTACCATTGATGAAGATTTAATGGATGCAGCAGGAATTATCGAAGGCGAACGTGTTCAAATTGTGAATAACAATAATGGCGAACGTTTAGAAACATACGCTATTCCAGGACCAAGAGGAAGCGGTGAAATCACTTTAAATGGTGCTGCAGCCAGAAAAGTAGCCAAAGGCGATGTGTTAATTTTAATCGTGTATGCGTTTATGGAATTAGAAGAAGCAAAGAAATTTACACCTTCTTTAGTTTTTCCTAACGAAGCCGACAATACACTTACCTAGATTCTTACATTTTGAATTTAAAAAAAGCTTTAAAAATTATATTACCGCTCATTTTGGGCGGTTTTTTAGTTTGGTATTCTGTTTCTAAAATTTCGTTAGATGTTTTAGTTCAATATTTTAAAGACGCCAATTACAGTTGGATAGCCTTGGGCTTATTTTTTGGAATTTTAAGCCATTTATCAAGAGCCTATAGATGGAAATTTCTGTTAGAACCAATGGGTTATAAACCCGATTTTGGCAATAGTACATTAGCTGTTTTGGTCGGTTATTTAGTTAATTTAGCACTACCAAGAGCAGGCGAAGTTTCACGAGCCGCTGTACTGGCAAACTACGAAGATATTCCTTTTGAAAAAGGATTCGGAACTATTGTAGCCGAAAGAATTGCCGATGTAATTATGATGTTAAGCATCATCGCAATCACCCTTTTTTTACAGTTCGATTTTATTTATAACCTGCTTACCAAAAATTTTGACCCGCTAAGAATCGTCATTATTTTAAGTGTTTTAGCCCTTGTTTTTTACGCCATAACCCGTTATGTAAAAAAAGCACAATCAGGAATTGGTTTAAAAATTAAAAGCTTTATTTCAGGCTTAGTCGAAGGCGTAACAAGCATTTTTAAAATGAAACACAAGTGGACATTTATATTCCACACCGTGTTTATTTGGGCAATGTACGTGTGTATGTTTTGGGCAACAATCCCTTCAATAAACGGCTTAGAAGTTCCGTTAGGCGGCGTTTTAATCGGTTTTATAGCAGGCGCATTTAGCATCGCAGCCACCAATGGAGGCATCGGTTTATACCCAATTGCCGTAGCAGGAGCAATGGCTTTATTTGGAGTATCGGCAGAACCCGCAACCGCTTTCGGTTGGATTATGTGGACGTCACAAACCGCTATGATTATCATTTTCGGAGGCTTGGCATTTCTATTTTTACCACTTTATAATAAAAGCAAGAAATAACAATAATTTTTTGGGCGTTCCCTTGCAGGTCGCGCTTTCATTACTCGCTTTTTTTATTTTTTTAAAAAGAAAAAATAAAAAAGAGCTCAAACATGCCATTCAATCGCTAACGCAGTTTTCGAGTAAAATTTTTACATTAAAATTAAACAAGCTTTTAAAAAACAACGCTTCATATTTAACGATTAGTTTGTAACTTTGAATCTTACTTATAATAGTACGAATAAGATTTTTAAAAAACTTCAAATTACTTCCAATGGCAAAAATAAAAACGACGTTTTCCTGTCAAAGCTGTGGCGCACAACATTCAAAATGGGCTGGGCAATGCAATACCTGTAAAGAATGGAATACCATTGTTGAAGAAGTAATTCAAAAAGAAGAAAAAAGAAGCTGGAAAACCCCTGAAAATATAGGGAAAACAGTTTCGAAACCCTTAAAAGTACAAGATATTGAGTTAAATTCTGAGGAGCGTATTGCTACTAAAAACACCGAATTAGACACCGTTTTAGGCGGAGGAATTGTAAAAGGAGCCGTTGTTTTATTAGGAGGAGAACCAGGAATAGGAAAATCAACATTATTGCTACAAATAGCGTTGAATATTCCTCAAAAAGTACTGTATGTTTCAGGAGAAGAAAGTCAATCGCAAATAAAAATGCGTGCCGAACGCTTAGAAGCAAGCAATTCAAACTGTTTAATTTTAACAGAAACCAACACTCAAAAAATATTCAAAAATATTGCCGAAGTAGTACCCGATGTATTGGTTATAGATTCTATTCAAACCCTACATACCGATACTATTGAAGCATCACCAGGAAGTGTTTCTCAAATTCGAGAAACCTCCGCCGAGCTGATAAAATTCGCCAAAGAAACAGGAACACCAGTTTTATTAATTGGGCATATTAATAAAGACGGGCATATCGCAGGACCCAAAATTTTAGAACACATGGTCGATGTTGTTTTACAATTTGAAGGCGATAGAAATCATACGTACAGAATTTTACGCTCTCAAAAAAACCGATTTGGTTCCACTGCCGAGTTAGGAATTTACGAAATGTTATCTACAGGATTGCGAGAAGTATCAAATCCATCAGAAATATTAATATCTAAAAAAGATGCCGATTTAAGCGGAACCGCAATTGCTTCAACCCTAGAGGGAATCCGCCCGTTAATGATTGAAATTCAAGCTTTGGTAAGCACCGCAGTTTATGGAGTTCCACAGCGTTCTACCACAGGATATAATTTAAAAAGATTACACATGATTTTGGCTGTTTTAGAAAAACGAGCAGGTTTTAAATTAGGCGCAAAAGATGTGTTTTTAAATGTTACCGGAGGAATCCGTGTCGATGATCCCGCAATTGATTTAGCCGTTGTTGCCGCAATTATTTCTTCCAATCAAGACATGGCAATAAACCCGAATGTGTGTTTTGCTGCCGAAGTTGGTTTATCAGGAGAAATAAGACCTGTTTCAAGAATCGACCAACGTATTTTAGAAGCCGAAAAATTAGGATATAAAACTTTAGTAGCATCAAAATATAACAAAATATCTTCAAAAAATCACTCTATAAAATTGCTTTTAGTCGGTAAAATTGAAGAAGCTTTTGCTACGTTGTTTGCGTAGAGGTTTGGTAACATACTTTTAATTTAGGATTGTAACTAGCAAGGTATCAGGTTTATTTACCTGTCTTAAATATTGAGAAAAGATTTCATGAATGATTTTATTTAAAATAATATCAAATTTGATATTATTTTTTTGTATATTTGTAGCAATAGAACTCGCCACGCTTCTTTAGCGCACCCAGGCGGGTCTTTTTTTTTACAAAGTGAATAGAGAAGGCTACCCTAAAAAAATATTGACTTTAGATAATCAAATTATACAGCTAAAAGAAAGAGGCTTAGTAATTGATGATGATGATATCGCTAAAGGCTATCTTAAGAATATTAGTTATTTTAGACTTCAAGGCTATTGGTGGGAATTTCAAATTGATAAACAAAATCATACATTTAAAGAAGGAACAAATTTTAATGATATAATTAATCTTTATACTTTTGATAGAAAATTACGTTTACTTCTCTTCGATGCAATAGAACGTGTAGAGATTGCTTTAAGAACCAAAATGGTTTATTACCCTTCTTTAGAATTAAATCAATGGTGGTTTGAAGATCAAAATAATTTTTTCAATGTAGATTATTTTAATAATTCAATCAGTGAAATTGAAAAAGAACTAGGAAGGACTAAAGAGTTTTTTATTCAAAAGCATTATCAAAACTATGGAAACAGACATAAACCACCAGCGTATAAAACATTAGAAATAGTATCTTTTGGATGTTTATCAAAATTATATAGTAATCTAAATAATAATATAAAATCTAAAAATAGAATTGCAACTGAATTTGATTTACCTAATTCTAGTTTTTTAAAAAGTTGGTTACAATCTTTTAATACAATAAGAAATATTATAGCTCATCATGGTCGGTTATGGAATAGAAAACTTCATTTTTCTCCAAAAATTTTAGGAAATCCAAAATCAGATTTTATAAGTGAACCAGAAGATAAACAATCAATGTATTATTTAATTTCTTGTTTGTTGTATGTATTGAATAAGGTTTCACCAGAGCATAGTCTAAAGAATAAAATAATAAATTTATTAGAGGAGAATAATTTTATTATTTTGAGTGAAATGGGTTTTCCAAATAATTGGAAAAAAGAATTTTTATGGAAAAAATAACTCAGAAAATAAGCCGAAAAATTAGGATATAAAACTTTAGTAGCATCAAAATATAACAAAATATCTTCAAAAAATCACTCTATAAAATTGCTTTTAGTCGGTAAAATTGAAGAAGCTTTTGCAACGTTGTTTGCGTAAGAATAAGGTTTTATTTTTTTACGATAAAATTAGTCTAAGTTCGGTTTTTTTCGGAGCGATTTTTTTAACTTTTGTCGTTTTTTATTTTCATGTTTTCTTAGTACCGAATTTCGACTAGGTTTGGTTGCACGTCTTATTTTAGGTCTTTTTAAACCGTCTTTGATAAGTGCTAAAAAACGTTTGATCGCTAATTCTTTATTTCTGTGTTGTGAGCGAGTTTCATCAGAAAAAAGTATTAAAACCTGTTCTTTTGTTAGGCGAGAAGCGAGTTTTGTACAAAGTATTTCTTTTTGATTTTCTGATAATTCCTTTGAATTTAAAACATCAAAAGAAAGTTCAATTTTAGAAGATACTTTATTTACATGTTGCCCGCCTGCACCAGAACTTCTAGTGGCTTTAAAATGTAATTCTTTAATTATTTCGGGGATATTCATCGTTTAAAAGAGTAGAAAAAGAATATAAATCTTTTTTATTAGCAAGTAATTTATCAATTATTTCAACGGCTTTTTTAAGACGTGTTTCTTTATCGCCTTTTAATAAAACATACGGACGTTTGTATTTTATCAACGTATTTTCAAAAGCGGTAAACATTTCTAAGCGTTCACCAGGTTTATCACGCAAATCATCGGCTTCCCAAGGTGTATCAATATAGGTTAAAAAATAGATGTCGTAGGTGTTTTTAATGGCTGCTTCATCTAAATTAGCATCTACAAAACCACCGTAATATTCTTCGGAATATACTTTTGTTTCAAGTAAATCGGTATCGCAAATTAATATTTTATCGGCTTTTTTTGATAATTCATTTTCTAGTTTTATCTGTCCTTCGGCAATGGGAATAATGTCTTTTTGTTCGCAAATTTTACGCTCGTTATTCCATTTATCTTGTAAATATTCACGGGCAAATTCAGGTGTCCAAACGGTATTGTAATGTCGTGCTAATTGACCAGAAAGAGTAGTTTTTCCAGTTGATTCAGGCCCAAATAAAACAACTTTTACAAGATTGCTTTTTTGTTGTTTAAGTCTTTTTTCCATGCTAAATAACCGCTAACGGCAATAAAAGTAAATATTAAATATTGAAAACTTGTAAATGTAAATCCTTTGTAAAAATAAAGGGGAACGGAAATAATATCGCCAATAATCCAATAAATCCAATTCTCGATTTTTCGCTTTGCCATAAGCCACATTCCTACAAAGAAAATTGCGGTCGTAAAAGTATCAACGTAAGCAGTCCAATTGTTCCATTTATCAAAATAAGTATAAACTGCATACACGAAAATTAATGTTGCTAAAAAGATGAAAATACTGGTTTTCTGCTCTTTTTTAGTCGTTTTTGAAATCGGGTTTACTACTGAATTATCTACAGTTCTTGTCCAAAGATACCAGCCGTAAATACTCATTATAAAATAGTAGGCGTTAATCATCATATCGCCTAATAATTGCCATTTTAAAAGTAAATAGACAAAAATAAGCGTGCTAATCATCCCTGTTGGAAACACCCAAATTTTATTCTTTTTAGAATACCAAACAGATAAAAAACCGAAAATAACAGCAATAATTTCAAGCCAAATATCTAAAGAATCATAACTGCTGTATTGGCTAAAAAGAAAATCAAAAACAGTATTAGAATTAAAAACTAGGCTCATACTTGCTACGGTCAGATTTTACAATTTTCAACAAAATTATTCCGCTGTCTATTAATTCAAAAGTATCTTTTATTTCCGAAGTTAATAATTGCATTACAGTATCATAATCGCCATAAACTTGTGTGCTTAATGGGTTTTCAAGAACTGTTAAACCTGAAGTTCTTAGTTTTTTTATAAAATTTATAATCGGTGCTTCAAATTCATTTTGAAGTGGCATTAAGGTAAGTTCTACTGATATTTTCATGTGTTTTTTGATGTTTTTCTGTGTTTTTGATATACTTTATAATAAAAATTTAAAAAAACAAAGATACTTTAAATAGCATAGACACAGGTAAAACCTTCGGTTTCTAAAAAGTGAATTTGATATTCATCAGTAATTCCCTCGTATAAAATTTTCCCTGTGGTTTTGTTAGTTTCGTTGCTTTCAAACGAGAAATCATCAATATAAATATTTTTTAAAAAGTGTAATTTCTTTTTTCCGTAAATTTTATATAAACTTTCTTTTGCCCCCCAAACAATGGTTAATTTACTAACCAAAGCACTATGATTTGCTATAGATTTATAGGCTTCAATCGGCGTAAATTTAGGGGCTATTTTTACAATTTTATCACGCTGTTTTTCAATATCAATTCCAACAGGTTTATCATCAGAAATAATAATAGCCGAAAAAATAAAGGAATGTGTAATTGAAATAAATTTTCCATCTTTTAAATGTGGCTTTCCAAATTCATCATAAATTAAATCATCATCAGTATAATTAGCCTGTTTTAATAACTGACGAACACTTAAAAAACCTTTACGATGTAAGTCTGATTTCATACTCTTAAGCCTGTTAATACTTCGTTTATTAAGGGTAATATTTTCAGATAATTCATCAAAAGATTCTTCAATCTTCCAAATCAATACGTTAGTGTTTGAATTTATTGTTATTGTTTTGTGAACAGGCATAAGTTAAAAAGTTATTTCGTAATTTTGCTAGATAAAAATTTAGATACATAAATATACATAAATATGAGCACAAAAACCGCTGCATACGTTCCTTTTAAGGTAAAAGATATTTCTTTAGCCGATTGGGGAAGAAAAGAAATTAGATTGGCAGAAGCTGAAATGCCAGGATTAATGAGTTTACGTGAAGAGTATAAAAACGAACAACCATTAAAAGGCGCAAGAATTGCAGGATGTTTACACATGACCATTCAAACTGCGGTTTTAATTGAAACTTTACAAGCTTTAGGTGCGGAGGTTACTTGGAGTTCTTGTAATATTTTTTCTACACAAGATCAGGCTGCTGCTGCAATTGCTGCTGCTGGAACTCCTGTGTATGCTTGGAAAGATATGACAGAAGAAGAATTCGACTGGTGTATTGAGCAAACATTATTTTTTGGTGAAGATAAAAAACCATTAAACTTAATTTTAGATGATGGTGGTGATTTAACCAACATGGTTTTAGATCGTTACCCTGAATTAGCTGCTGGAATCAATGGTTTATCTGAAGAAACTACTACAGGAGTTCACCGTTTATACGATAGAGTAAAAGCAGGAACGTTACCAATGCCAGCAATTAACGTAAACGATTCTGTAACAAAATCGAAATTTGATAACAAATACGGATGTAAAGAATCGGCAGTTGATGCAATTCGTCGTGCAACCGATATTATGTTAGCAGGAAAACGTGTAACTGTTTGTGGTTATGGTGATGTAGGTAAAGGTACAGCGGCTTCTTTTAAAGGTGCAGGTTCTATCGTTACGGTTACTGAAATTGACCCAATTTGTGCGTTACAAGCAGCAATGGACGGTTTTGAAGTTAAGCGTTTAGAAACTGTTGTTGGTAATTCTGATATTATTATTACCACTACTGGAAACAAAGATATTATTCAAGGGCGTCATTTTGAGGCAATGAAAGATAAAGTTATTGTATGTAATATTGGTCATTTCGACAACGAAATTGACATGGCTTGGTTAAATAAAAACCACGGAAATACAAAAGATACTATTAAGCCTCAGGTTGATAAATATATGATCGACGGGAAAGATATTATTGTTTTAGCAGAAGGACGTTTAGTAAACTTAGGATGTGCAACAGGTCACCCAAGTTTTGTAATGAGTAATTCATTTACAAACCAAACGTTAGCACAAATCGAACTTTGGACAAACAAAAAGGCTTACCAAAACGAAGTTTATATGTTACCAAAACATTTAGATGAAAAAGTAGCAAACTTACACTTAGCTAAAATAGGCGTAGAGCTTACTGAATTACGTGAAGACCAAGCTTCTTATATTGGTGTAACTGTTCAAGGGCCATTTAAGCCAGAGCACTACAGATACTAATAAATAGTATTTAATAGTTTTAAAAACAGAAAAGGTTGCTATGAAAATAGCAACCTTTTTTATGTATATATTATAAAACTATTTTTAAGCAGTAGGAATACGCTCGTCAATCATTTTTAAAGGCATATCACCCATTAAACTAATCATGTCTAAAATATCTCTTACTTTTTCTTCTTCTTCAGCTTGTTCGGTAATAAACCATTGTAAAAATATTTCTGAAGTAAAATCGCTGACTTTTCTAGCGGTTTTAAATGTGTGATGAATAGCGTTAGTTACTTCAATTTCAGCATCTAAAGAAGCTTCAAAAACAGCTTGTAAACTTTCATATTCATGAGTAATTTCTGATACCGTAGGAGACTGTGCGTTTCCTCCGTTATCATTAATAAACTTAAATATTTTCATCATATGAGTTCTTTCTTCTTCTGCCTGATTGTAAAAATAAGTAGCACTATTTCTAAGTTCTCTTTGATCGCACCATGATGCCATAGCTAAATATTTTGAAGAAGCTTGTTGCTCCATCATTACTTGATTATTTAGTAAATCGACAACTTCTAGATTCAAAATTATATCTCTTCTTACTGAAATTTCCATAGTGGTTTTTTTTATTTATTAGGTACTATAAAGATACTCAATAAAGCGATTCAAAAGCATTGAGGTTGTAATTTAAAAACAATCTTAGTAAACTGTTAAAGCTTATTTAAAGGTAGATAATAAAGCCTCTTTTAGTGCTAATATTTGAGGAACATCAAGTAATAATACATGGTTGTTATCTGCAACAAAAATTAGTATAAAATTATCTGTTGCTATGATGTTTTCTAGTGCTAGGCAAGAAGAATTGTCTAGTATTTTTTTTCGAAAGGCTAATAGTTGACAAAAAGTAAAATCAATTACTTTATAGCCCAAGTTTAACCGATAGCTATTCCTAGCTTTAGATACTAAAATTTGAGAGGAGGTATGTTTAATGGTACAATTCACGCTGCAAAGATACTTATTTTTAATCAATCTAAAGAAAAATAGTTTGTTTTTATGAAATTTAACCAAAAAATCCTGCAACTTAGTTACAGGATTTTAGCGGTAAATAATATTTTTTTTAGATGAAAAAAATTAAATTTTCAAAGAATCGAATAAGGTAATTAATTTAGGGTTAGAAGGTCTTGGTGCATTTGCATCTACAATATTTCCTTGTGGATCAATTAAAATAAAACGAGGAATACTGTTTACTTTATAAGCTACTGAAAAAGTTTTATCACCTTTTGCATACAATTGAATTCCGCTTAAATTTTTATCACTAACCATTTTTTTCCACTTTTCATAATCTCTTTGATCATCTACAGAAATACTTACAAACTCAATTTTTTTACCATGATATTTTTTCTCAACTTTTTGTAAAAAAGGAATTTCTTGTTTACAAGGATTACACCAAGTTGCCCACATATCAATATAGACATATTTTCCTTTTAAATCATCTAAAGATATATTTCCACCTTTATGATTTTCATATGTAACAAACTTAGGCGATACTGCTCCTTTTGCTAATTTTGTTGCCGAATATGATTTATCAGCATAGGTTTTGTTTAAATACTTTGTTAATCCTGTAATATTTTTTTCTTGAAAAGAAACAAATGCGCTATCTAAAGTTGTACTTTTCATGTTAGCGTTAAAATCATTGACAAAATTATTTACTTTGGTATCAAATTTTTCTTTAGATAAGTTATATAAGTTTTTATCTTTAAAAAAATCCTCTTGTAATAAAATTACTTTTGCTAAAAAATTATTTTCATTAGCACCTTCTCCTGTAAATTTAGCCGTCTTTAAAAAATCGTTAGCATCGATATTTAAGATAATATCGTCGCCATTTTTTAGGTATAAGGTTGTTATTTTTTGTCCGTTAGAAAGGCGGTAAAAATCACTTTTAACATTCATTGTATCGCTAAAAGCACCATTTTGGTCAAGTTGAATGATTTTTTTAAAATTGAATTGTGGATTAGAGAGCGTAATTGATTCGGCATTTTTATTGTCTATTTTTCCTGAAAAAGTAACAAAATTATTCGGTTCTTTTTTACAAGAAATCATGGTAATGGCAATTGCCATTAAGTAAATTATTTTTTTCATTTTGATTGTTTTGATTATTTTTTGGTAAAATTAATAATTTACTAAATTACTGTTTTTTTTTATCCTAGCCATCCATCTCTGTCTAAGCTTCGGTATTGTATTGCTTCTGTTAAGTGTTCCGATTTTATATTTTCTTCGGATGCTAAATCGGCAATAGTTCTTGAAACTTTTAAAATTCGATCATAGGCTCTTGCCGACAGGTTTAGTTTTTCCATGGCAATTTTGAGTAGGGCATAGCTTTGTTCTGAAAGTTTACAGTATTTACGTTGTTGTTTTACATTCATTTGTGCGTTATAATGAACTGTTTCGGAGTTGCTAAAACGAGCGGTTTGAATTTCACGAGCTTTGGTAACACGTTTTCTAATTTCAACACTTGATTCTCCTTTTCTTTCTTCGGATAATTTATCAAAAGGAACAGGAGTTACTTCAATATGAATATCAATTCTATCTAATAATGGCCCTGAAACTTTACTTAAATAGCGTTGCATTTCAGCAGGTGATGAGGTCATTGGTGAGTCAGGATCATTAAAAAAACCTGACGGACTAGGGTTCATACTTGCTACTAACATAAAGCTACTCGGGTAATTTACGGTGAATTTTGCTCTTGAAATTGTTACTTCTCTATCTTCTAAAGGCTGTCGCATTACTTCTAAAACCCCGCGTTTAAATTCGGGTAATTCATCTAAAAAAAGTACGCCATTATGGGCTAACGAAATTTCACCAGGCTGTGGTAAACTATTTCCGCCACCAATAAGTGCGATGTCTGAACAACTATGATGTGGTGCTCGAAAAGGACGAGAATATTGTAGCCCTGTATTTTTTACTTTACCAACAACCGAATGTATTTTGGTGGTTTCAAGTGCTTCTTCTAAGGTCATTGGAGGTAAAATAGAGGGGAGTCTTTTTGCTAGCATTGTTTTTCCAGCTCCAGGAGGACCAATTAAAATAATATTATGACCACCAGCGGCGGCAATTTCCATGCAGCGTTTAATGCTTTCTTGTCCTTTTACATCAGAAAAATCAAATTCAGGAAAATCTATATGTTTATAAAATTCTGCTCGGGTATCTACAATAGTAGGTTCAATTATTTTTTTACCTTCTAAATGATTAATAACGTCCATAATATTATTGACCGCCAATATATTTAGGTCGTTAACAATTGCGGCTTCTTTGGCATTTTCTTTAGGTAATATAAAATTTTTATAGCCTTCTTCGCGGGCTTTAATGGCAATTAGCAAAGCACCTTTAATGGGTTGCAGACTTCCGTCTAATGAAAGTTCGCCCATAATTACATATTCTTCAATATTTTTAGCGTCAATTTGTTTAGATGCCGATAAAATCCCAACAGCAATGGTTAAATCATAAGAAGCACCTTCTTTACGAATGTCAGCAGGTGCCATGTTTATAATTATTTTTTTACCAGGAAGTTTGTAGCCGTTATTATTAAGGGCGGCAGAAATTCGATAGGAACTTTCTCGAACCGCATTATCAGGTAAACCTACCAAATGATAACCAATTCCTTTATCTATATTTACCTCTACGGTAATTGTAGTTGCATCAATGCCAAAAACAGCAGATCCATACGTTTTTATCAACATAACTTTCTCTTTGTGTTAAAGATAGCTAAAAAAAACAGCTAATTATAAATTAGCTGAAAAATAGTTGGCGTTTTCTTTTAAGTTAAAACCAAAAAAAAGCCTCTTTATAAAAGAGGCTTTTTTTAATAGGGTATGCTTGTTTATTTTTTATTAAAATTATCTAATCCTGTTTTTAACCAATTAGAATATTCTGAATGACTGCTATATTGTTGAGGTGAATTTAGTAATTCTAAATTAGGGCTCATTAATACATAAAATGGCTGAGAAGCTGTTTTAAAGTTTGCAACTTGTAGTGTAACCCATTTATCACCATAGGTTCTAATTCTTTTTACTTTACCGTTTGGTTTAATAAAATCGAACTGTTCTTCTTCAGGCAATTGTCTTTGATGATCATCAACATATAATGAAATTAATACATAATCATTATTAATCATATTGTAAATTTCTGGTTTAACCCAAATGTTTTCTTCCATTTTACGACAGTTTACACATGCCCAACCTGTAAAGTCTAATAAAACAGGTTTGTTTACTGATTTTGCATGCGCAATACCTTCTTCAAAGTCTTTAAAACAATTTAAGCCTAACGGACATTGATTGTCTTTTACGTAAATACTATGAAATTTAGGCGGTGCAAAACCACTCAATAAATTATTTTGATTCCATGTAGGGTTTTTTAAAACCCCTGGTGCTAAATAGATTGATAAAGCTAAACAACTTCCTCCTAGTAAAACTCTAAAAAAAGATATTTTACCATATTTTTTACCCATCAGTCCTAGTAAATATAATGACATCAATAAGGCTATTACTGACCATATTCCGATAAAAATTTCTCTTTTGAAAAAGCCCCAATGCCCAACTAAATCAGCATTTGATAAAAATTTAAAAGCGAATGCTAATTCTAAGAATCCTAAAACAACTTTAACGGTATTTAACCATCCACCAGATTTTGGTAAAGTAGTTAACCAGCCAGGAAACATAGCAAATAAGGCAAAAGGCATAGCTAAAGCAAGCCCAAAACCAATCATACCTGCCGATAATTGCATAGCTCCACCATTAGCTCCTAATGATCCTGCAAGTAAAGAACCTAAAATAGGACCTGTACATGAAAAAGATACAATTGCTAAGGTTAACGCCATAAAAAATATCCCAATAATACCACCAATATTCGATGCGGTATCTGCTTTGTTACCCCAAGAACTAGGTAGGGTTAATTCGTAAAATCCGAAGAAAGACCCTGCAAAGAAAACCAAAATGGTAAAGAAAAATAAGTTCAACCACATGTTGGTAGAAATACTATTTAAAATTTCTGGATCTAAGGTGTCTAAATAATGAAAAGGTAAACTTAATAAACCGTAAATTAAAATGATAAAAGAACCATATAATATAGCACTTCCAATTCCTTTACCTTTTTTTTCGGTATGTTTTGTGAAAAAAGATACTGTTAAAGGCACCATTGGAAATACACAAGGTGTTAAAAAAGCTAATAAACCACCAACAAACCCAAGTAAAAATATACTTAATAAAGAGCTGTCTTCTTCTTGGTTATCTGCTTTTTTTGCGGTATTTTTTAATAGAACTGTGTTTTTTAAGTTTAAGTTTAATGATTGTGACATTGCTTGACTTTTATCATCAACTTCGGTAACGGTTTGTGATACTTTTTCACCAGTTAATGAAAAGGTGAAGTCTTCATCGAAAGGTAAACAGTATTCTTTACAAACTTGCGCGTCTAGGTTTAAGGTTATTTGTGTTAAACCAGTGTTTGAAACAGTAATTCTTTGGGTTAAAAGACCTTCTTCAGCAAAGAAAACTTCATCTTTTCCCCAAATTTCACTAAATTCAGTATGGGTTTCTCCTTCTTTGGCTTTTCCTTTAAGCGCATAACCACTTTGTCCTTCAGCAGGAGATATAGTCATTGGTAAAGAAGCGTCTTCAGGATTATATTGCGAATATAAATGCCAGTCTTCTGCAATTTCAATATTGAAAATTAAGTCGTATTCTGTCTCCGAAATTTTTTCAACGGTAGGTGTTATAACAATAGGATTGTCATCAGATTGAGAGAAGACCATTAAACTTAAGAATAATAAAAATAGCGTAAATAATTTTTTCATTCGATTTAGTTTATAAAGGGTTGTTTTTAATTAATTATTCTTAATAATTCTGTTGCTTCATTGCTTGGTAAAAAACGCCTGTCTTGACGCTTTCCAATAATCCATATAATTTTATTATCATTTGTACAAAGCAACCAAATGTTTTTTTTATCAAAAAGAGAAAGCTTTTCATCTTTAAAATATTTACTAACTTTTTTCTTACCTAGCATACCTGTTGGGTAAAAATAATCGCCAGTTTCCCATCTTCTGATAGTAAGGGGGTAATTTAATAAAATTTTATCAACAAAAATAGTGTTTTTATCAAAACTTGTTTTTTTACTAACTTGTGTAAGTTGCAGATTGATAGGGCTTGTTATTTTGTTATTTTCTTTATCTATGCTAAATTGTTCCTTTTCTAGAATTTCGGTTTTATCTATGTTTTGTAGCAATAAAAAACCCCTATTTTTTAATAAAACATGTGAATTACTGCTAATTTTTTTACCTGATTGTCCATATATTAACTGGTAAACATCGTCCCATTCTGTAAATTGATAGTCTTTTAAAAGTTGGTATAAATAAGCTTTTGGGTTTGATAATTTTAAGACTTCTGAAATGTCTATTTTAAGTAAATCCCCTTGCTTACAAACGGTTTTTAAAGCGATTTCATCGACTTTGTCAGTAATGATTTGTTGTGATTGCTTTAAAAAATCGGTTGTTTTTAGATGTGCTTTTAATAAACTAGGGTTTAATTCTTTTAAAATAGGAATTACTTGGTGCCTTATTTTATTTCGAAGATATTTTGTTTCGGCATTGCTAGCATCTTCTCGCCATTTTATATTATTTTCTAGGGCAAAATTTTCAATTTTTTCTCTTGAAAAAATTAACAACGGACGCACAATAGTTCCGTTTATAGCAGGAATTCCTGTTAAACCGTCCAAACCAGTTCCTCTTGTGAGGTTAATTAACACGGTTTCTAAGTTGTCATCGGCATGATGCCCTGTTAAAACATAATCAAAATGATGTTTTTTAAGCAATTCATCAAACCAATTATAGCGTAATTTTCGTGCAGCTAATTGCGTTGATAATTTATTTTGGTTAGCATATTTACTCGTTTCAAAACGTGTTGAAAAAACAGGAATTTCTAATTCTTTACCTAAATTTTTAACAGATTTTTCATCTAAATCACTTTGATCACTTCTTAATTGAAAATTACAATGCGCTAATGAAATATCGTATTTTAATTGATGCAATAAATGTGTTAAAACCACACTATCGACACCGCCAGAAATAGCAATTAAGAGTTTTTTATCTTTTAAAAATAAAAAATTACGGTCTATATGTTTTGCTAATTGTTGTAGCATTTTTATTTCTGTGCTTTTTTTAGTTGATTTTCTAACCAATGAATCACATCTTTTAGCATTTCATCTTTGCATAAATCATGTTGCAATTCATGATAAGCACCTTTGTAAAGCTTTAAATTTGCGTTTTTTGTTGCGTTTGCAAATTCTTGTGAACCTTTGTAATCAATAATTTTATCGGCAGTTCCGTGTAAAATGAACATTGGAATTTCTAAGGATTTTGCATTATCAATCGCCCATTTTCCAGCATCTATAAACGATAAAGAAAAATTAGGGCTAATTTTATCGTGAACTAGAGGATCGTTTAAATATTTTTGAACTTCAACTTCATCTCTAGAAATATCGGCGATATCTAGTTCATTACTCAAGGTAATTGACGGCGCAATTTTTTGCATAATTTTACCCAATTTAAGTTTCCAAGCAGGTGGATTAAAAGCTAATTTTAGCATTGGGCTTGTGGCAATAACACCTATTAGCTGCTTGTTTTTTTGCATATTTTTTTTGCGCAGCGCATAATTAACAACCGCATTTCCACCCATAGAATGTCCGTATAAAAACTGCGGTTTATCGCCAAAAACTGCGGATGCTTTTTCAATTAATTGAGAAATACTTGTTAAAACGGTATCAAAACCAGGATTATGCCCTCTTTTTCCTGTGGTTTTTCCGTGACCGAAATGATCAAAAGCAATCACACCAAAATTAGCATCCGTTAAATTTTTTGCAACCGATTGATAGCGCCCCGAATGTTCTCCCATTCCGTGAACAATAATCACGACAGCTTTCACTGAATTTGGGTTTTTAGGTTGCCAAAACTGCCCGAAAAAATTCGTATTATGATACTTAAAATGGAACTCTTGATGTGTCATTTTTGATTATTTTATTGTTTTTGCAACCACTGTCTGATATCTTTACGTAAAGAAACTTCAGGTTTTGGTAAAGGTATTGTTTTTCCAAATTGTTTACTTCTTTTAAATTTAGAAAAGGTAATTTTATGTTGTTTCCAAGCCTCAGGATATAAGTCTAAAAAAGCATTAAAAAAGCTTTGTTCATTCACGTTTCCTTCTATAGTTGGAAGTACTGCTTTAAATTTTTCTTCTTGGTCGATAATCATTAATTCTATTGTTTTAGGTATGTTTTTGTAAGCGTTTTGTTCTTGATTTATTGAAATATAAGCAACTATTTTGAATGAAGTAACACATATTTCATTGCTTTTGCTTTTAGCAAACATTCTTCATATTCTTTTTCAGGAATTGATTTTGCAGTAATTGCGCCACCCACCGAAAAAGACACATATTTACTGTCTGAATTGTATAAAATACTTCGGATAATTACATTAAAGTCAAAATCGCCGTTCGGTGTAAAATACCCTACAGTTCCTGAATATAAACCCCGTTTTGTTTGCTCTAAATTTTCCATTATTTTCATTGCCGATACCTTAGGAGCGCCCGTCATACTGCCCATTGGAAAGGTATCTTTTATAACATCAACAGGATGTGTATTTGGTGTAATTTCCGATACAATGGTCGAAATCATTTGATGTACCTGTTTAAAAGAATGGATTTTACAAAGTTCCGCTACCTGAACACTTCCTTTTTTAGCCGTTTTTGATAAATCATTGCGTACCAAATCGACAATCATAATGTTTTCGGCGCGTTCTTTTTCATCTCTAGCTAAATCGAAGGCAATTTTTTGATCTTCAATAGGATCAATTAAGCGTTTTGCAGTTCCTTTTATGGGTTGCGAAATTATTTTATCACCTTCTTTTTTTAAATATCTTTCAGGTGTTGCCGATAATAGATATAAATTTTCATGTCTGAAAAAAGTAGCAAATGGAGGTGTTGATATATCGTTTAAATGCGAATATATTTTATACGGATTGATGCGTGTATTTTCGGCATAAAATTCTTGACAAAAATTAGCTTCATAAATATCGCCTCTATGAATATGTTCTAAAACTTTTGTTACTTTTTGGTGATATTCTTCCTTGTGAATTCGAAGTTTTATTTTAATGTTATCTTCTTTTATTTCTTCGGATGTTTTTTCCGCTTCTTTTTTTAGAGCATCAGAAAGAGTAGTGGAATTATTAATATTACTGATAATATCTTCAAAATCTTCTTCAATTTCATCATCAATCATTTGCAAATACTCAAATTCAATGGTATTTCCTTTGATGAAAATTAATTTTTGAGGCTGAAAAAAGTACAAATCAGGAAAGTTTAAACCATCAAAATTAGTAGAAGTGAGCTTTTCAACGTCATTTTTTACATCATAAGAAATATAGCCAAAAATATAATCTTTGGTGTAAGATTGATATTCTTTTAGCTTTTCAAAAGCATTTTGATAATCTGTTTTTATTGCCGTAAATTCTTCGACAGCCAAGCAGGCATCAAAACAAGAATAGGCTTGTTCGTAATTATTAGAATCTAGCCAAATAGCGGTTTCAAACTGTTTTGCCCAAGCAAATAATTTTTGCTTAAAGCTTGTTGAATCGTCTATTTTAAAATTACGTTTGGTTCTTTTAAACATTTTACAAAAATAAGAAACCCAATATAAATACGAATATAAATACAGGTATTTGTACGGGTTTTAAAAATGAAAAAAGCCATTTTAGCATATACTAAATGGCTTTTTTTGATAAGAATTTTTTAAATTAAAACTTAAAATTAAGTTTAATTATATTTTAAAATCTCCTTTTGCTTTGTGCTCGCTATCTTCATAACGTTTGATACAAGTATCTAAAATTTGGTATGCTTGATCAGCATTTCCCCAATCTCCAATAATTACTTCTTTCTTTTCTAAGTCTTTATAAACTTTAAAGAAATGCGTAATTTCGTCTTGTAAATGAGCGTTTAAGTCCGATAAATCATTGTATTTATTCCAAATAGGATCTGAAACAGGTACACAAATAATTTTTTCATCTGGTCCTTTTTCATCCGACATATGGAAAACACCAATTGGTTTTACTTCCATAACACACATTGGAAATGTTGGTTCTGCACTTAAAACTAACACGTCTAAAGGATCATTATCTAAGGCTAAAGTTTCAGGAATGAAACCGTAATCACCAGGGTACATCATTGATGAAAACAACATTCTATCGAAACGGATTTTTCCTAAATCAAAATCGTATTCGTATTTATTTCTACTTCCTTTAGGTATTTCTATTAAAACATCAACTGTCTTTTTCTCTTTTGAAGTCATATATATATCTTTTCTTCGTTTCTAAAAATCGGATTGCAAAAGTAATAATTTATTGTCATTTTAAATAAAAAATAACGTTATCTTATTATTAAATCGATTTATAAAAGGTATTACTGTATGTTTTTAAAGGCTTGGTTTTATTGCCAAACGTATTGAAAATTTTGGTGTTGGGGCTATTATTGAACCCGCTGGTGGCGTGTAATTGCTTCTCCAAATAGCATCGATTCGTAAAAAACGTAAGTTTCCGTACCCAATATTGTCTAATCCAACGCCATATTCATAATACACTTTATTAGGAGCGTTGTAATTAATATTCGATTTGTTAGCGGCAATATTTTTATCAGAAATAGTTCCGTAAGCGGCTCTAAAAGTAAGTAAACTTCGAAGTTTTAATTTATTTAATAACGGAATTCTATTTAAAATAAAACCGTTAAAATTGTGTTCAAAATGCGATGCTACATATTTATCTGTCACAAAATCGTAGTAATTTAACAAAGCAAAGGTATTTTCAACCAAGGTAAAAGTTTGATTTGCCGGAATAACATTTAGCAAGGCGATTGGCACAGTTCCGAATGTTTTTCCAGCTTCAAAAGTAGCGTTAAAAATACCGAATTTACCTAACAATACAGGCTGATTGTATTTGAATTGCAGCTTGTCATAATTATGAGATCCGTTAAAAAAACCTTTATATCCTCGGCGATAATTTAGAATAAAAGTAGGGTAGATACTTCCTCCAAAACTCCTTTGAACACCTAGTCCGTACACATATCTTCCGGGTGTAAATGAAATATAAGGGCTTGAGGTTACGTCGGTTATTTGAGACTGTATGATGTTATTTTCATCCTTATAATTGATTGAAAAATCAACAGGAGAAGCCGATTGTATTTTCGAGTGGGCAAAATTAATACCGATATGCAGGTTTTTTTGTAGCTGATAATCAAAATTAGTGGCTATTTTTTCAACTTTAGATAAAAAGAAATTATCACCTCTTGAAAGCAATCCACCCGTCCCGATACTTCCTCCTAAGAGTTGCGAAGTATTTAGTAAAACGCTTCCTAATTGCTCAATATCTTTTTGATATGCCACTCCTACCGAAATTCGTGGTGTGTATGACAAAAGATAGCGTGCTTCTGCGCCGTATTTTATTTTTTTATCTTTAAAACCATAAGCTAAGTGTGCTTTTAAACGAAACCTATCTTCTCTTGATTTATAGGTTCTAAAGCCAAATTTTACTCGATATCCTTCCACCTGATTGTTTCCTAGAATGTTCCATAACGAACCGAACTGAATACCATATTTAGTATCAACATAGCCACTTGCAAGCATGTTAATAAGCCCTGTAATATTTTTTATTTGCTTTATTTCTTTAACCTCTTGAATTAGTTTATAGGTTGATTTTTTATCATCATTTTGTTTTGAATTCCAGTAACTAGCTTCCTTTTTATATTGATTTGGCTTTATTTTTAGGCGTTTTTGTAGGTAAAAACTTTCCGCTAACGGTTTATTTAATACGTGTTTATTTAGGATAGTGTTTTTTTTAACCGTTAATCCTTTATTTTTATCACTTTTATCGATGACCGTAAAATCACCTTCGTATCCATTTTTAGTGGAAATATAAATACTATCATTTTTTACTTTAAATTCTTTTTCAAAAGATAAACTTCGCACAAAATTAAGATTGATACTTTCGTGGACTTTCATTTTTATTTTGTTGATAGAAAAAGCGGTATCGGTAACCCAAAAATTTCCTTGAAAAGCCAAATCACCATCTCTAATAGGAAAGAAATAAATATTGTATAATTTTTTATTGTTTTTAACAATACTGTCGTATAAAACGTAATCGTAGGTAGCAAAACCATCGCTAGACAAAGGGCTAACAAATGATTTATCTAACAGAGTGATGTTATTTTTAAAGATGTCAATTTCTTCAAAAGTATTGGCAATTCGATTAAAAACAAAGCCTTCTGCGCCTAAGCCTTCTATTTTTTCGGCTTCAATATCTTCTCTAAGTGTTTTGTTTTTATTGTTTCCATAAACCTTTGAAACTTGTTCTTTGATATAAATAGGAATGTAGTAATTAACACCATCACTATCATATTTTACCTTATTTAGCGTTTCTTTATATTGTTTTTTAAAGATTCTTTTTAAAAAGGTGGTATCTAAATTATTCAGTCCAATTTCGGTGGTACTGTGTTTTTTATATTGATAATAATCGACTAAATCAAGCCCGTTTTTTCGTTTTCGTTTCCAAATTTCTTTTAAAATTTTATATGCAGGATTTTCTTTTTTCTTTAAGCGTTTTTTAGGTTTGGTAACAATAATGACCTCATCAAGTTCGTTAGCGTCTTCTTTGATGATAATTTTTAAGTTTTTTGTTTGCTGATTGACTGGTAAGGTTTGGGTTTGAAACCCAACAAAAGAAATTTCTAATACGCCTTTTTTCTTTTTTGTTTTCAGATAAAATTCACCGTTATTATTGGTTGTAGTTCCTTGAACAGTGTTTTTTAAATAAACACTAACAAAAGGCATCGGATTGTTAAATTCATCAATAACTGTACCTTGTAATGTAAGTTGTGCGTGTAAAATATTGGTTGCGAGTAGCAGTAGTAGTAATAGCTTTTTTTTCATCTTTTTCTTTACTAAAAAATCCTTTTGACAGCAGCCAAAAGGATTTATTTATTATTCAAATATACCTAAAAAGGTATTGAATTTATCAACAATTATTTGTTAATATATAATACATCTTTTACCGCTTTAATAACATCGTTAGCATTTGGCATCCATTCCGCTAATAAAACAGGAGAATATGGCGCTGGAGTATCAGCAGTGGTAATTCTTTTGATAGGCGCATCTAAATAATCAAATGCTTCATCTTGTATTCTAAAGGTAATTTCTGAAGAAATACTTCCAAAAGGCCATGCTTCTTCTAAAATAACCAATCTGTTAGTTTTCTTTACCGATTCTAAAATCGTTTTATGATCCATCGGACGAACGGTACGTAAATCAATAACTTCAACAGAAATACCTTCTTTTGCTAATTCATCAGCAGCTTTATATGCTTCTTTAATGATTTTTCCAAAAGAAACTACAGTAACATCAGTACCTACTCTTTTAACATCAGCAACACCAATAGGAATAATGTATTCTCCTTCAGGAACTTCCATTTTATCACCATACATTTGTTCTGATTCCATAAAAATTACAGGATCGTCATCACGAATTGCTGCTTTTAATAAACCTTTTGCATCGTAAGGATTCGAAGGAACAATTACTTTTAAACCAGGAGTGTTTGCAAACCAGTTTTCAAAAGCTTGTGAATGTGTTGCTCCTAATTGACCCGCAGCACCTGTTGGTCCACGAAAAACGATAGGACAATTAAATTGACCACCTGACATTTGACGAATTTTAGCTGCGTTATTGATAATTTGATCAATACCAACTAAAGAGAAATTGAAAGTCATGTATTCAACAATTGGGCGGTTTCCATTCATTGCCGATCCAACTGCAATACCTCCAAAACCTAACTCAGCAATAGGAGTATCAATAACTCTTTTTGCACCAAATTCATCTAGCATTCCTTTAGAAGCCTTGTAGGCTCCGTTATATTCAGCTACTTCTTCACCCATTAAGTAAATGCTTTCATCTCTTCGCATTTCTTCACTCATGGCCTCACAAATAGCCTCTCTAAATTGTATAGTTTTCATACCTTATATTCGTAGTTGTTTATCAATATAGCAAAAATAACAAAAATAGAAATAACAAATAGGTTTTTAAGGATAAACAAATCATTGTTCTATCTTTAACTTGTTATTTGAAATATACTATTTGTAATTTTTTATCTGAATATGATGATATATATATTCGTGTAAAATTTAATTATTCAAAAACATAATAATAAAACTGAAGCTTTTATAGTAAAATATGAATTACCAAAAAGTAATCTAAATGATTTTTCTTCTGTAAAACTAACAATTGATAAACTTAAAAATATTCCTTTTTTAGGTAATAAACATGCTCGTGTCCCCGAAGCTTGTATAATAATTACAACTATTACAGACACATATTGTAAAAATCATGGTGAAGCTCAATATGATAACAGTAGGTGTAAACATAATGGTTCAGGTCCTGATATTTCAACAGAATCATTATGTTCTGGTGGTGGAAGTTCTTCTAGTTATGGTTATTCATCAACAAATCAAAATTCTCCTTCTATTGGAGGAGGTGGAAGTGGTGGCAAATCGATTACCTCAGCAATACGTCCAGAATTATTAGAATGTGGCGATGGTTATGAAAGATATTTTGATAAAGATTTAGGTCCTAGAGGTATGAGTATTTGTGTACCGATAGAGGATGATATTGATGCAACTCAACTTACTGGTAAGGCGGATTGTTTTAATGGCAAGCTAACTGAAAATGGAAGTACATTTATTAAAAATATTCTTAAAAAATTTCAAGGAGTTTCTAAATTTGACATAAACATTAAATCAGTAGATAAAATATTTAGAAAGAATACAACTATAGAGCTTAATGGGAAAACAACATATACAAAAGGCTCTTCTTTAATTAACATTAAAATTAGCACAAATAAATTATCTGGTATGTCAGCTTTAGCCTCAGCAAGAACACTAATTCATGAATATATTCACGCAGATATGTTTAGAAAAATAAATACGACAAATTATGATGGTGATTTAGATTTTAAAACTACTTATGAAGAATATAAGCAAAGTGAATTTGAAGCTAGTCCACAACACAATACAATGGCTGATTTATATGTAAATTCAATTAGAGATGCTTTAAAAAGTTTTCATAAAAATGTATTAACTGACGATTACAATAAATTTGTTAATTATTTTGGAAGCTCACCTTCTGATACTTTTTACGAATCCTTAGCTTGGCAAGGATTAAAAGACGATAACGTAGAGGCTTACAATAACTTATCTGATCTTAAAAAAATATCACTTAATAACGAAGCAAATAAAATAGGTTTACTAACAAAAAAATGTCCTAATTAATTATGAAAAATATTTTATATATCCTAATGATTTTTTCAACTTTTTATTCTTTTTCTCAAAAAAAACAAGAAAGAGATACATTATTTATTAAATATGATAGTTCTCTATTAAGCAGAGAATACGACTCTATCGAAAAAAACTTCTTTTATATAATAAAAGGAACTGAAAATCAAGCTGATTTAACATACTTTGAAGAAGTAAAAAGATATACAAACTTAAAGCCCAAAAAAGTTTTATGTTTCAAAAATATTTTAAAAAACTCTAATTCATATTATAAAAGAAATAAAATAAGAAATGAAGTATTAGCAAATTATCTTGGGAAATATTTAGTTTTTCTAAAAAAAGAAAAGGAATACATTCAAGTAGATATTATACAAGAGATAGAATAAACACAATCACGTATATAAAAAATAACAGCAGTTAAGCACAAAACATAGTTCTTAACTGCTATTTTAAATTCAGTGTTTTTTTACTCCGCTACTTTTTAGCTAATAATTGCCATTATTATACCGACATTTATCTAAAATTTTTTAAACTAAGATAGAAATCAACTTAAAAATTTATTATGCACGCATAGTAAATTTTTAAAAAAAAAGTGTAACTTGTCAGCTCAAAATTAAGTTTCTTAAAAACAACGATATATGAAAATATTAGTTTGTATTAGCCATGTACCTGATACTACCTCGAAAATTAACTTTACTGATAACGATACAAAGTTTGATACAAACGGCGTTCAATATGTTATAAATCCTTACGATGAATTTAGTTTAACTCGTGCCATGTGGTTTAAAGAAAAACAAGGCGCAAGTGTAACGGTTGTAAACGTTGGAGAAGCTTCAAGCGAGCCAACCTTACGTAAAGCATTGGCAATTGGTGCCGATAATGCAATTCGTGTAAACGCAGTGCCAACCGATGGTTTTATGGTTGCTAAAGAATTAGCCGAAGTGGTTAAAAATGGAGCCTATGACTTGGTTTTAGCAGGAAAAGAATCTGCTGATTATAATGGGCAAATGGTACCGGGAATGTTAGCGGCTTTGCTTGATTTTAATTTCGTAAATTCTTGTGTAGGTGTTGAAATTGAAGGAACAAACGTAACTTTAAATAGAGAAATCGACGGAGGAGAAGAAAAAGTTTCTTCAGTATTACCAATGGTAATTGCTGGTCAAAAAATGGTCGAAGAAAAAGACTTACGTATTCCTAATATGCGTGGAATTATGATGGCTCGTAAAAAACCATTAACAGTCGTAGAAGCAACAGGAGCTGTGGCAAGTACAGTAACCAAAAACTTTGAAAAACCTGAAGCAAAAGGCGCTGTAAAATTAGTAGATACTGTAGATGCTTTAATTGATTTATTACACAACGAAGCAAAGGCAATTTAAATATCTATTTGAAGTAAAGAGTCATTTTAAAAATCAAGATTTAAAACCATATTGTTGCAAAATTATTTTTTGTGATAATTTAAAAAACATAAAAATATGTCTGTATTAGTTTTTGCCGATTCATCGGAAGGGAAATTTAAAAAAACTGCTTTTGAAGTAGTTTCATACGGAAAAAAAGTAGCCGAACAATTAGCTAGTGATTTGGTTGTTTTAACAATAAATGCAGGCGATGCTTCTGAATTATATACCTATGGAGCTGAAAAAGTTGTAGAGGTAAAAAATGATGTAGCATCATTCAATGCCAAAGCATACGCATCAATAATAACACAGGTTGCCCAAGCAAAAAATGCCGATACGGTAATTATAGATTCAAGTATTGACGGTTTTACCGTAGCGCCTTTAGTAGCGGTAGCCTTAGAAGCAGGATATGCTTCAAATGTAGTTGCTTTACCAAGTAGCACAAGTCCGTTTACAGTAAAAAGAATCGCTTTTTCGAACAAAGGATTTAATAATACTGAAATTTCTACGGATAAAAAAGTAGTTGGTGTTGCTAAAAATTCTTACGGAGCACACGAAAATCCAGTAAGCGGAGCTACCGAAAGTTTTGATGCTGTTGTACCCGAATTAACTGTAAAATCAGAAAGCATTAACAAAGCTAGCGGAACAGTAACCATTGCCGATGCTGATATTGTAGTTTCAGCAGGTAGAGGATTAAAAGGTCCTGAAAATTGGGGAATGATTGAAGAGTTATCAGCTGTTTTAGGAGCGGCAACCGCTTGTTCTAAGCCAGTTTCTGATTTAGGATGGCGTCCTCATAGTGAACACGTAGGGCAAACAGGAAAGCCGGTAGCCTCTAATTTATATATTGCGATTGGTATTTCTGGAGCAATTCAGCATTTAGCAGGAATTAACGCATCAAAAGTAAAAGTGGTTATTAATACCGATCCTGATGCACCTTTCTTTAAAGCAGCAGATTACGGAATTGTTGGTGATGCCTTTGAGGTAGTACCACAATTAATAGAAAAATTAAAAGCATTTAAACAAGCATAATTTTAAGAGAAAAATTTTCTTTTTATAGAAATTAGAAATCAATTCATAATTTTTAGTAAATTGCACCCGTTTAAAATGGCTGTCTAAAATTTGAAGCATATCGCCAAAAATTTAGACAGCCTTCTTTTTATTTATTACAATCATACATGAGTTTAATTAAACTGAATATTAAAGGAATTTCGTATAGCCAAACTCAAAGTGGTGCGTATGCGTTAGTGCTAAGTGAAACAGGCGGAGAGAGAACTCTGCCTATAATTATTGGTGCTTTTGAAGCCCAATCTATAGCGATTGCTTTAGAGAAAGAAATTCGTCCCCCACGACCACTTACCCACGATTTATTTAAAACATTTTCTGATAGATTTTCGATCAAAATAACCCAAGTTATTATTCATAAATTGGTAGACGGCGTTTTTTATTCGAGCTTAATTTGTGAGCGAGATGGATTTGAAGAGGTTATTGATGCCCGAACTTCGGATGCAATTGCGTTAGCCGTTCGTTTTGATGCTCCTATTTTTACCTACGAAAATATATTAGACAAAGCAGGTGTATTTTTAAAAATGGATGAAGAATTAATTATTGAAGAAGATTTAGAATCGGATGAAATAGCGTTTTCTTTAGAAGATGAATATGATGATGACGATAATGATGAACAAGGATATTCAAACCTGTCTTTACAGGAATTAAACGAGCAGCTTAATGAGGCTGTAGCGAATGAAAATTATGAATTAGCTGCGGAAATTCGCGACGAAATTAGCAAACGTTCTTAATAAACCACATACAATGAATAAATTATTTAGCCTCCTGATGCTTTTTGCATCTGTAATTACTTTTGGGCAAAACATAGAGAAAAATTGGAATTTCTCATCAATTACAACAATAAAAGGAACATCTTTAGTATCACCAACAGACGCTAAAGATGTTTTAAATTTATCAAAAGGTGAATTTAACTATTCGGTATTTGCTAAAGATAGTTTACACTTTTCAGGAAGTTACATACATCAAAACAATTTATTAATTTTTAATTATAAACAGCCAAAAGACACGGTTCGTTATTATAATATTACCCAATTATCAGACAGTTTATTAACTTTTTCTGAAAATAATGTGCTATATAATTTTAGCTCAAATTCTCAAAAAGTGATATCGGAAGTTGCGGTTTTAAAGGCATCCGAAGAAAAAAATAGTAGCAGTGAAATAATTCCAAGTCAAGGGTTTTCTATACAAAGTTTATGGCGTGGTGTTTTAGGGATGTTTTCATTATTGTTAATTGCATTTTTATGTAGCGCTAACAGAAAAGGAATTGATTGGAAAATAGTTGGGCTAGGGCTTGTTTTTCAATTGGTAATCGCAATTGGTGTTTTAAAAGTACCTTTTGTACAATCAATTTTTGAATTTATAGGAAAAGGGTTTGTTAGTATTTTAGGGTTTACCCGAGCAGGAAGTGAATTTTTATTTCAAGGGTTAATTTCTGACATGGATACTTTCGGATTTATTTTTGCCTTTCAAATATTACCAACAATTATTTTCTTTTCGGCATTAACATCTTTATTATTTTATTTAGGAGTGATACAAAAAGTGGTAAAAGGCTTGGCGTGGTCATTAAGTAAGGTGTTAAAAATATCAGGTGCAGAAAGTTTATCGGTAGCAGGAAACATCTTTTTAGGACAAACCGAAGCGCCTTTATTGATCAAGGCATATTTAGAAAAAATGAATAAGTCGGAAGTCTTATTGGTAATGATTGGCGGTATGGCAACTGTTGCTGGAGCAGTTTTAGCAGCTTATATAGGGTTTTTAGGTGGCGATGATGAAACGTTAAAATTGTTTTATGCAAAGCATTTATTAGCAGCCTCAGTAATGGCAGCGCCTGGAGCAATTGTTATTTCTAAAATTTTATATCCGCAAACCGAAGAAATTGTTACCGATATAAAAGTATCGCAAGACAAAATAGGTTCAAATATATTAGATGCTATTGCAAACGGAACTACCGAGGGCTTACAATTGGCAATGAATGTAGGTGCAATGTTATTGGTTTTTGTTGCTTTTATCGCTATGATAAATGGTGTTTTAGGAACTTTTGGAGGCTTTGATGGAATCAATTATTTAGGTTGGGAATTTACTTCTCTAAATACCATAATAGCAAGTTCAACTCCTTTTAAAGCACTTTGTTTAGAGTTTATTTTAGGCTATGTTTTTGCACCTTTAATGTGGTTAATCGGTGTTGCAAAACAAGATATGGCTTTAATGGGACAGCTTTTAGGAATTAAATTAGCAGCGAGTGAATTTGTAGGATATATTCAATTATCAGAACTTAAAAATGCAGCAAACTTAACGCATTTAACCTATAATAAATCAATTATTATGGCTACTTATATGTTATGTGGTTTCGCAAATTTCGCCTCTATTGGTATTCAAATTGGTGGAATTGGCTCGTTAGCGCCAGGGCAACGTAAAACATTATCAGAATTTGGGATAAAAGCCTTAATCGGTGGAACAATTGCTTCTTTAATGTCAGCAACGATTGCTGGTATGATTATTGGGTAATAGCTAAGTTAAATAATAGTATATCATTTAAAAAGTTTCAATACTAAAAATTGAAGCTTTTTATTTTATCAGCAGGGTATTTAGAACAACAACAAATGAAGCAATATTTAGACTTAGTACAACAGGTTTTAGACAACGGAAACGAAAAAGGAGATAGAACAGGAACAGGTACAAAAAGTGTTTTTGGGCATCAGATGCGATTTGATTTAAGTAAAGGTTTCCCGATGGTAACCACTAAAAAGTTGCACTTAAAATCGATTATTTATGAATTACTTTGGTTTATAAAAGGCGATACAAATATTAAATATTTACAAGAAAATGGTGTTAAAATCTGGAATTCTTGGGCAGATGAAAATGGCGATTTAGGGCCTGTTTATGGGCATCAATGGCGCAACTGGAATAGCGATGAAATTGATCAGTTAAAAGAGGTAATTGATACATTAAAGAACAATCCGAATAGCCGTAGAATGTTGGTTTCTGCTTGGAATCCTTCTGTAATGACCGATACTTCAAAATCATTTTCAGAAAATGTAGCCAACGGAAAAGCCGCTTTACCGCCCTGTCATGCGTTTTTTCAGTTTTATGTAGCTGATGGAAAATTATCATGTCAATTATACCAACGAAGTGCCGATATATTTTTAGGAGTTCCTTTTAATATTGCTTCTTACGCTTTATTTACTATGATGATTGCACAGGTTTGTGGCTATCAAGCAGGGGAGTTTATCCATACTTTTGGTGATGCACATATTTATAATAATCATCAAGAGCAATTAGCTTTGCAGGTTTCTCGCACCCCAAAACCACTTCCGACGATGAAAATAAACCCGGCAATTAAAAATATTGAAGATTTTACCTTTGAAGATTTTGAATTAGTTGGTTATGATTCGCATCCGCACATAAAAGGTGTGGTGGCGGTGTAATTTTTTATATCTTCGGAAAAGAAAAAATAAAGCGGCATAAAAGCGTAAGAAAATAGCCGTTTATTAAATTAAAATCTATGATTACAATAATTGCAGCAATAGCAAAGAACAATGCTTTAGGGAAAGGAAACGATTTAATCTGGCATTTACCTGCCGATTTAAAACGCTTTAAAAAAGTAACTTCGGGGCATCATATTTTAATGGGACGAAATACCTTTGAAAGCATCGGGAAGCCTTTGCCAAACCGTACTTCTGTTATTATCAGCAGAAATAAAAATTACGTTAAAGAAGGCTGTTTAATTGCTGATTCTATTGAGAAAGCTATTGATTTATCAAAAGATGAAACCGATATTTTTATTATTGGAGGTGCACAAATTTACAAGCAAGCACTTGAAAATAATTTAGTAGATAAGCTAGATATTTGTTTGGTACATCAAGAGTTTGAAGCAGATGTTTTTTTCCCTGAAATTGATTTGAATATTTGGAAACAAACCGCTAGAGAAGATTTTAAAGCGGATGAAAAAAACAAATATGATTATAGTTTCGTTTCTTATCTAAAGAAAAAATAATAGATTGGTTTAATTTTTTTGATAAAAATATAGCGATAAAATGTCAATACAACTTACCGAAATTTCTAAATTTTATGGCAGTCAAAAAGCCGTAAATAATATTTCTTTTGATGCTCAAAAAGGAGAAATCGTTGGTTTTTTAGGACCAAATGGTGCTGGGAAATCAACGAGTATGAAAATTTTAACAGGTTTTATTCTCCCAAGTGAAGGAACTGTTTTTGTAAGTGGCATCGATGTGCTTAAAAATCCTATTGAAGCGCAAAAAAAAATTGGTTATTTGCCAGAGCATAATCCGTTGTATTTAGAGATGTATGTTCGGGAATATTTGCAATTTCAAGCAGGTATTTACAAGGTTTCAAAAACCAAAATAGCCGAGGTAATTGAAAAGGTTGGATTAACTTCTGAAGCCCATAAAAAAATAGGGCAATTATCAAAAGGATATCGTCAAAGAGTAGGCTTGGCAGCGGCTATTTTACACGACCCTGAAGTGTTAATTTTAGATGAACCAACCACAGGTTTAGACCCAAATCAGTTGGTTGAAATCCGTGAATTAATTAAAGAACTTGGTAAAGATAAAACAGTTTTAATTTCTACGCATATTATGCAAGAAGTAGAGGCGGTTTGTGCCCGAGTAATTATTATTAATAAAGGTAAAATAGTTATTGATAAACCTATTGCCGAACTTAAAACAAGCAAAGAACAAATTATAAAAGTAACCTTTGATTATAAGCTAGAAGAGCAGTTTATTCAGCGTTTACCAAATATTGTACATTATAAAAATACGGTTGAAAACAACTGGATACTGACTTTTGAAACATCCGAAGATATGCGTCCTGTAATTTTTGATTTCGCTCAAGAAAATGGCTTGAAAATACTAGGTTTAAATACCGAAAATAAAAATTTAGAGAGTTTATTTAGAGAGTTGACCAAGGAGTGAAAAAACGTTATTATTTTGTTTAATGCTTGAAAATAATGATTTTAAAGTAATTTTAAACCAACAAAAAACCCTTAATTCGAAAGAATTAAGGGTTTTATAATTAAAGTATGGGCAGAGAGACTCGAACTCTCACAGCTTGCGGCACCAGATCCTAAGTTTAAAAACCTTAGAAACACACGCAAAAAGCCATTAATAATCAATGCTTTAAATAATTATGAAAACCAATTTTTAATCGTTTATAGGTTCTTTTAAAGGTACTTCTTTTCTTTTCAAAATTCTATTTATATAGTCTTATCAAAAACTTATCACTTAGCTTTAAATTTCCCTTAATCATAATGTCATTCTGTTCTAAATCGAATTTTAAATTTATAATTGAATAGTGCTATTTAATTTTAATTTCATTAAAATAATATTATTATCTGTTATATCTTTTTTAAAAATGCAATCCATAATTGTACCAAATGATTTTTGATATTTTTTTCAAGAACCTCTGAATTTCGTTCTAAAATAGCATCATTCTTAATATTATCAATTGTATTGCTCTGAATTTAAAATTTCAAATAAATAATTTCTAGTCTTTTATAAACAGCAATTAAAGTAAACGTCATAATTTAGATTTAACTGCTGTTTTTTATATGTGTGGTTATAATTTATATTTTATTTAGGCCTGTTTTCTTTTATCCATTTTTCTAAATCTCCAATTTTATTTCTAACAAACAAATCCCAATCAGTTATATCATGTGTTAAACCTAATTCGTTTAATTTTGATTTATACCATTTTGTTGATCCAAATTCAACCATTGCATAGAAATCTGGAAATTCAGCACCTTCAAACCAAATTTCATCAATATGTTTGATGATTTCATCTGTTGTTAAATTTTTGTTTTCCAATTCAGGTTTTGCTATCCATTCAATTACTTCTAGAATATCTAGGTCTAATACTTTTTTCAAAATATGAAGAGTTCTATTTTTTAATATAGATTGATCTTCATGGTCTTCTATGTAGAATAAATGAGGTAAATATTCGACAATTTCAGATGTAACAGCAAAAGAGTATTTTTCTTCAAAAATATTTATATTTTCCATTCTATTTAGTGAATTTAATAATTGCAGGTCTTTTATTAATTAACAATTTAGAAAAATTAAACTCTAATGTTGCTGGAAAGCCAGAAGCAGAAAAGGTTCTATAAATGATGTAATCTCCATTATCCATATTAGCAATAATAACTCCTGGTTTAGGAGTCTTGTATGCTCCAATTCTATTTTTAGTATTTACAAAAACCTCTTAATTCATTTGAAAATTCTTGTTTTAAAAAAACGTTAATATTCGTCTCCTTTTTTAAGTGTAATGAATATGTTTTAATTCCATTTCTACTGGTAACAATAGTTGCTTCAGGTTTAAAAAAACGATTTAAGGCTTCCTTTTTTAAAGTAGCACCTTTTCCTCTATATGCTGTTTTAGATAGTGAAAATATTTTATTTTTAAGTTCTTTAGGAAAAGCATCAAAAGAAACTATTTCTATTTTTGCTTTGTTTACTTGTTCTGTATCTTTTTCTTGTGAAATATTAATTTCATCATTACAATTCCATAACAAGGAACATCCAAATAAAAGAAGCCCTAATTTTAATAAGTTTACCGTGTTTTTAATCCTAACCCTCATATCTTTTAAGTTTTTCACGAATATATATATATTGTTTTTTTGCTTAAAATTACAAATTCTTTAAAAATAATGCCTTTTTAAGTTTTATTCAATAATAATTTAATCGCAGATAATTTGATTATATTCTCGGGTTAAAAAAACTATTTCAACCAACAAAAAACCCTTAATTCGAAAGAATTAAGGGTTTTTTAATTGAAGTACGGGCAGAGAGACTCGAACTCTCACACCTTGCGGCACTAGATCCTAAGTCTAGCGTGTCTACCAATTCCACCACGCCCGCGTACCTAGGTAATTGTGGGTGCAAATATAAACAATACTTCGAAACTACAAAGCAGAAGCACCAAAAATTTATTATTTTTGTGAGATATTAAATAACAACAGATGGAAAACGTACAAAAATACATTGAGCAACATAAAGATAGGTTTATAAATGAACTTATCGATTTATTAAAAATACCTTCAGTAAGTGCCGATCCTGCCTACAAAAAGGACGTGTTAAATACTGCTGACTTTGTAAAAGAAAGCTTGGAAAAAGCAGGTTGCGATAAAGTAGAAATTTGTGAAACTCCAGGATATCCTATTATTTATGGTGAAAAAATAATCGATTCTAGCTTACCAACTATTTTGGTGTATGGTCATTATGATGTACAACCAGCCGATCCTATCGAATTATGGACTTCGCCACCGTTTGAGCCTGTTATTAAAAAAACAGATATTCATCCTGAAGGAGCAATTTTTGCTCGTGGTGCTTGTGATGATAAAGGACAGATGTATATGCACGTAAAAGCGCTAGAATACATGACAAATACAGGGAATTTACCTTGTAATGTTAAATTTATGATTGAAGGTGAAGAGGAAGTTGGTTCAGAGAGTTTAGCTTGGTTTGTTCCTAGAAATAAAGAAAAATTAGCCAACGATGTTATTTTAATTTCTGATACAGGAATGATAGCCAAAGATGTACCTTCTATTACTACAGGTTTACGAGGATTGAGTTACGTAGAGGTTGAGGTTACAGGTCCTAATAGAGATTTACATTCAGGTTTATATGGTGGAGCTGTGGCAAATCCTATAAATATATTAACAAAAATGATCGCTTCTTTACAAGACGATAAAAACCAAATTACGATTCCTGGTTTTTACGATAATGTAGAAGAATTAAGTTTGGAAGAGCGTGCAGAAATGGCGAAAGCTCCTTTTTCGATAGAAGCTTACAAAGAAGCTTTAGATATTAAAGAAGTACATGGTGAACAAGGCTATACGACAAACGAACGTAACTCAATCCGCCCAACTTTAGATGTAAATGGAATTTGGGGAGGCTATACTGGCGAAGGTGCAAAAACGGTAATTGCGTCAAAAGCTTATGCCAAAATTTCTATGCGTTTGGTACCACACCAAACTCCTGATGAAATTACAGAGAAGTTTACTACGTACTTTAAAAGTTTAGCTCCAGATTCGGTTACAGTAAAAGTAACTCCGCATCACGGAGGGCATGGTTATGTTACGCCAATTGACAATATTGGTTATAAATCGGCAAGTAAAGCTTATACAAAAACCTTTGGGAAAGCGCCAATTCCGCAACGTAGTGGAGGAAGTATTCCTATTGTTTCTTTGTTTGAAGAAGAATTAAATAGTAAAAGTATTTTAATGGGCTTCGGATTAAATTCGGATGCCATTCATTCGCCAAACGAACATTTTGGTGTTTGGAATTACCTAAAAGGAATTGAAACAATTCCTTATTTTTATGAGTATTTCACCGAATTATCAAAGTAAAATATCTTTTAATTATAAAAATAGCCTTGATTTATTTCAAGGCTATTTTTTTTATCAATACTTTTAATGCTAGCTACTATTCATTTAATAGCGCTTATTTATAAATAAGATTATAATTTAGCGATTAATTCTTTAAATAATACAATCATTTTTGGTTCTGCTTTACCCGCCACAGCAATAATATCAGCAATATTTACAGGCTGTAAATTTTTAGGATCACACTCATCGGTTAAAACAGAAATAGCAGCACAAGGAAGGTTTAATTGCTTTGCTACAATCACTTCAGGAACGGTACTCATCCCTACAGCATCTGCTTCTAAAATTTGTAACATTCGGTATTCTGCTCTAGTTTCTAATTGCGGACCTACAACACTTGCATACATTCCTTCATGTAATTCTATGCTATTATTACTTGCAATTTCTTTTAATAAATTATTGATTTTTTTAGAATATGGTTCAAGCATATCTGCAAAAATATTACCGAAATTTTTAGCACCTTTAAAAGCTAGGGGAGAACCGCCTTGTAAGTTTAAATGGTCTTCTAAAAGCATTAAATCGCCTTTTTTATAGGTTAAATTAATTGCTCCAGCGGCGTTTGAAATTAGTAAGTTTTTAATTCCTAAGCTGTGCATTGTTCTAATTCCGTAGGTAACTTCCCATAAATTATAACCTTCATAAACATGAAAACGCCCCGCCATTACAAGTACTTTTTTTCCTGATAAAGTTCCATAAATTAATTTCCCTGAATGAGATTCAACTGTTGCTTGTGGAAAATGAGGAATATCGGCATATAAAATTTCTTTTTCAATATCAATTTCGTTGATTAATTTCCCAAGTCCTGTTCCTAAAACAATTCCTATTTCGGGGTTTGTAATTCCGTTATCGATTAAATATGTAGTGGTTTCTTGTAAGTGTTGTTTTTTCATTTTTGATGATTTAAGAAAACAAATTTACGGTTACTTTTTGATATTTTTTTGTTAAAAAAAACGTGAGATGTAAGAAGCTGTTTGAAATTTATTGGTAATTAAATTGATAAACTTTCAACTTTCAATCATTTAAATAAAAGACAATAAAAAAGCCTTAACAAATAAATGTTAAGGCTTAGTACTGAAGGCGGGACTTGAACCCGCACGACCCAAGGGTCATTGGATTTTAAGTCCAACGTGTCTACCAATTCCACCACTTCAGCAAGTGGATTTTTATATTTAATTTTTTGACTCTTTCTTAAAATAAACCTCGCTAATAAAAGCGAGGCTTAGTACTGAAGGCGGGACTTGAACCCGCACGGCCCAAAGGCCATTGGATTTTAAGTCCAACGTGTCTACCAATTCCACCACTTCAGCGTGTTTGATTGTAATCAATCAAATTGGAATATTTTTTAAGAAAGTCTCAGAGCGAAAGACGGGATTTGAACCCGCGACCCCCACCTTGGCAAGGTGATGCTCTACCCCTGAGCTACTTTCGCGTAGTCAAAAATTATTTTAAAGATCGTTTGCATGTGTTGCAATGCGGGTGCAAATCTACAACCTTTTATTAGATAAAAAAAACTTTTTTCATTTTTTTTTAAAATATTTCAATTAGCCCCCTTTTTTATGGTCGTTAAGTAAGAAAGAAATATCTTTGCAAAAATAAAATAACCATCGCATTGAATTCAAAATCACCCGTACATAATAAAGTATCTTTAAAATCATTGTTCAATGATTTTAAACAATTAACCAAAGTAGGTTTGTCTATAAGTGTTGTTTTTACTTCTATTACTGGGTACTTATTAGGGGCTGAAACAATCGATTATACCATTGTACTTTTACTAGCCTTTGGAGGTTATTTAATGGTAGGAGCGTCAAATGCTTTTAATCAAGTAATTGAAAAAGATATTGATGCTTTAATGCAGCGTACTAAAGATCGTCCTTTACCAGCAGGCAGAATGAGTACAACTGTAGCATTAACTATTGCGATTATTTTTACCATAGTCGGTATTGGTGTTTTATACGCCATTGATCCTAAATGCGCTTTGTTTGGAGCGGTCTCTATTTTTTTATACACCAGTGCTTACACGCCTTTAAAAGCCGTAACACCTTTGGCTGTATTTGTAGGTGCGATTCCTGGAGCGATTCCTTTTATGTTAGGTTGGGTTGCTGCAACAGGTCATTTTGGTATTGAAGCAGGATTTTTATTTATGATTCAGTTTTTCTGGCAATTTCCTCATTTTTGGGCAATTGGTTGGTTGCAATTTGAAGAGTATAATAAAGCAGGCTTACACATGCTTCCTATGGATAAAAAAGACAAAGGAGCAGTTATCCAAATAATTTTTTATACCTGTATTATGATTTTAATGTCGGTAGCACCGGTGTTAAAAGTAACAGGTAACTTTTATATTTATCCATTAACCGCTGTAATAGTATCATTATTAGGAGTGTTAATGTTGTATTATGCTTTTCAATTATATAAATCAGAAAAAAATACTGACGCACGAAAATTAATGTTAGCCAGTGTTTTTTATATAACAATCGTACCTATAATTTATGTGGTCGATAAATTTTTACACTAATAAAAATGAGCGCACAAACTTTACAAGAAGAATTAAGGGCTGGTAAAAGAAAATCAGCTAAACCAATGTTATGGATTTCGATGATTAGTATGGCTATGTTTTTTGCCGGGCTGACAAGTGCTTACGTGGTAAGTCAGAAACGAGATGATTGGGTTACTTTTGATTTGCCACAAGCATTTTACATCAGTACCGTTTTAATTATACTAAGTAGTATTACCTTAATAATATCGCAATTATTATTAAAAAAAGATAATTTAAAAGCATCGTTGCTCTTTTTGTTGGCAACTTTAGTCTTAGGAATTGGTTTTGTATGGTTCCAATATGTAGGTTTTAATGAATTAAGAGCTGTAGGTTTATTTTTTACAGGACCTGAAAGTACCGTTTCTACCTCGTTTGTTTTAGGGATAACATTCATGCATATTTTACACCTTTTAGCGGGTATAATTGTACTGTTAGTCGTTATTTATAATCATTTTAAAAAGAAATATTCATCAGCTGATACGCTTGGCTTTGAGTTAGGTGGAATCTTCTGGCATTTTGTAGATATTTTATGGATTTATCTATTTTTCTTTTTCTATTTCATAAGATGATGAAAATTGCGTAATTTTGGCACACTGTTTTAACAAAAATTAACAAAAAAAGATTTATGGAAGCAAATATTGCTGTAAATTCTGACAAGAAAGAAGCCTGGGGCGGCGGTGGTGAAAAACCATTTGGTGCTACTTATGGTAAAATGATGATGTGGTTTTTCATCGTTTCAGATGCGTTAACCTTTTCAGGTTTTTTAGCCGCTTATGGATTAACTCGTTTTAAATTTATTGATTCATGGCCAATCGCCGATGAAGTGTTTACTCACTTTCCGGGCTTACATGGTGTGCATGCACCGATGTATTATGTAGCCTTAATGACATTTATTTTAATCATATCATCAGTAACAATGGTGTTAGCGGTTGATGCGGGTCATCAAAAGAAAAAAAATAAAGTTGCTTGGTATATGTTTGCAACGATCATTTTCGGAATTATTTTCGTAGGATCACAAGCATGGGAGTGGAAAAACTTTATCAACGGTTCTTATGGAGCTGTTAAAACGACTAACAATCATATTTTGCAATTTGCAAAACAAGATGGTGTTGATGCTGAAGGAAATCCTAAATATCATCAAATAGCTTTAGCTGATTTTGTACACGCGCAAAGAAAAGATGATAGAATTCAGCACACACGTGAAAACGGGTTGTGGTTTGAAAAAGAAGCAACAGTTTCTGAGTATTCAGTAGCACAAATTCAAGAAGCTTTTAAAGCAGATCCTTCTTTATTAATAAGAACGGAAAAATTAGACCTTGCTACAAAGCAAAAAATAGTTTTATCAAGAGCTGAAAGTTTAGCTAAATTACCTTTAATAACCAAGGTTGTTGAAGGAGCTAATTTACATGAAAATGAATATGGGAATCCTATTTTTGCAGATTTCTTTTTCTTTATTACAGGTTTCCACGGTTTTCACGTATTATCAGGAATTATCTTAAATATTATTATATTTTTCAATGTAGTTTTAGGTACTTACGAACGTAGAGGACACTATGAAATGGTTGAAAAAGTAGGTTTATATTGGCACTTTGTAGATTTAGTTTGGGTATTTGTATTCACCTTTTTCTATTTAGTATAATTAAAAAACGATATTAAAATGGGTCACGCACACGAATCAAATAAAAAAAGAATCTGGATTGTTTTAGCAATTTTAACAATGCTGACAACTGTAGAAGTAATACTAGGTATTATTAAGCCAGATTCATTACATTTAAACGGAGTAGGTACTAGTTGGTTAAACTGGATTTTCATCATTTTAACCCTTGTTAAAGCATATTATATTGCTTGGGCATTTATGCACTTAGAAGGCGAAAAAACATGGTTTAGAAGATCAATTGTTTGGACAGCGGTATTTTTAGTTTCTTATTTACTATTTATTATTTTAATAGAAGGTAATTATTTACATGAAACATTAGCGCCATTAGTAAAATGGTAATCAAATAAAATTTTTAGAAAAAAGGTGGTTTTAACCACCTTTTTTTGACTTTAATTAGAACTGAATTAGATTTAAAATGAAAAATTTTAAAAAATTTACGGTATTATTTGCACTATTTATAGTGCCATTATTGTTTTATATATTACTACAATTAGGAACGCATAATTTTGGAAAGTTACCAATCGTATCTAAAAGTGTTATCGATATTTCGCTAATTGATAAAAGTATTTCTTTTGACAGAAGAGTATCGGTAGTTACTTTTTTAGGAAACGACATCGCCTTGGCAAAAGGAGAAGTGTATAACTTAAAGGAAAAAATTTACAATAAGTTTTCTAATTATGTAAGTTTTCAAATGATTTCTTTGGTTGATAAAAGCCAGAAAGAAGAAATAGAAGCTCTGAAAAAAATGCTAAGTGTTAATACTGATTTAAGCAGGTGGGATTTTATTTTTGCTTCATCCGAAGAAATGCAAGCCTTACACGAAAGCTTTAAGACTCCAAATCTTTTAGATAAAAATATTCATTCACCAAAAGCCTATATTATTGATAAAGAACTTAATTTAAGAAGAGGTAAATCAACCATTAAGAGTTTAGAAAACGAAAATTTATTTGGTTATACGATGAGTTCTGTAGCCGAACTTAAAAATGATATGATTGATGATATCAGCGTTGTTTTAGTCGAATATAAAATGGCATTGAAAAAGAATAATAGTAGTGACGACCGAAGAAAAAACAGTATTTCAAATGAAAAAAAATAACTATTCATACGTTGGAATTTCGTTTATAATTTTATTATTTGGTATTTATTCGGTACCAAAAATTGTAAAACATTTTCAAACTTCCGATTTACATACTTTTAATAAAGTACCAAGTTTTGAGTTTATCAATCAAAATGGTAAAACAATTAGCAACAAAGATTTTGAAAATAAAGTATATGTTGTAGAGTTTTTCTTTGCTAGTTGCCCAAGTATTTGCCCTATAATGAATGCTCAAATGGTTACGATTCAAAATGAATTTATAGGGAATCCTAACTTCGGAATTGCTTCTTTTTCGATTACTCCCGAAATTGATAGCCCAAGGCAATTAAAACAATATGCACTTCAAAATGGCATTAATCATAAAAACTGGCATTTATTAACAGGTAAATCTGAAGATGTTGTGTATGATTTATCGAATAAAGGATTTAAACTATTTGTAGGAAAAGGAGAAGTTTCGCACGGAGGTTTTGAACATTCAGGCTTGTTTGCTTTGGTCGATAAAAACGGAAATATCCGCTCTCGTTATGACGAACACGCAAATCCTATTATGTATTATCGAGCCTTAGATGAACACGGTTTTGGAAATCAAATTAAAGAATTAAAACAAGATATTAAGTTATTATTAAAGGAATAATTTAAACAAGTATTATGAATACAAAAGAACAAAAATATAAAAAATTAATCAGCATTGTATCTATTGTAATTCCAATAGCTGTGGCGGCATTGTTTGGAATTAAAATTCCTAATGTTGAGCCATTATCGTTTTTACCACCAATATATGCGAGTATAAACGGACTAACCGCTGTATTATTAATAGCATCAGTAATTGCGATTAAAAAAGGAAATAAAAAATTACACGAACAGCTAAATACTACAGCAATTGCTTGTTCGGCACTGTTTTTAGTACTGTATGTGGCATATCATATGACTTCAGATTCTACCTCATTTGGAGGGCAAGGAATTGTGAAATATATCTATTTATTTATTCTGATAACACATATTATATTATCAATAATTGTAATTCCTTTTGTATTGATTACCTTTATGAGAGCTCGCTTAGGTGATTTTCCTGAACATAAAAAAATAGCAAAAATTACGTTTCCTTTATGGCTATATGTTGCTGTAACAGGTGTAATTGTGTATTTAATGATATCTCCATATTATGTATAAAAAACTTTTAATAATTTTAGTATTAATTATTTCTGCGGATGTAAATGCCCAATGCGCCATGTGTAAAGCAGTTGTAGAAGGCGGAAATGAAACCATTGCCGAGGGCGTTAATAACGGAATTACCTATTTAATGATATTTCCTTATATTTTAGTAGGAGTATTATTTTACTTTATCTATAAACATAAAAAATCATCAAAAAAGTATTAAAAAATGAACACTCTAAATAAGAGTGTTTTTTTTTGTAACATATATCCATTTTAGTCGTCTTATAAAAAAAGAAAACACTGGTTTTTTCATTATACTTAAAAATAAAAAAGAAGCCTGTTTAAAAACGCATCGTTTAGTAATCAATAACTTAGTAATTTCATTTTATTGATGATTTCTTTGAATTAGCTAACTATATATTAAAAACATTCGTCTTGAAAACAAAAATTGTAATACTCGCCGCTTTATTTACTTCGATAGCTGGTTTTTCTCAAAAACAATGGACACTAAAACAATGTGTTAATCACGCATTAGAAAATAATATTACTATTAAACAAAATAAGCTACAAATTAAATTAGCTGAAAAAGATACAGAAATAGCAAAAGGTAATTTTTTACCCAACCTAAACGGTTCTGCAAGTACCAACTTAGGTTTTGGTTCTACTTTACATCCTGTTACAAGAAATTTAGTGTCACAAAATACCTTTGGAAACTCATATAGTTTAAATACAGGGGTAACAATTTTTAATGGTTTTAGAAATTTAAACACTTTAAAACAAGCGAAATTAGGTGTTCAAGCACGTAAATTAGAGGTAGCCAAAATAACCAATGATATTTCTTTAAACGTTGTAAATTACTATTTAAATGTACTGTTTGCAAAAGAAAACTTAAAGGTCGCTAAGGTGCAATCTGAAATTAGTAAAAATCAAACAGCACAAGCAACTATAAAATTTGAGGCAGGTGCAATACCAAAAACTGACTTATTAAATGCAAAAGCAACTGCTGCTAATGACCAACAAAAGTTAGTGCTACAAGAAAACACCTTAAACTTAGCCTTGTTAAATTTAAAGCAAGTATTGCAAGTTTCTAGCCCTAATTTTGATGTAGCAGCTATAAAAATTGACGCACCATCTGCTGCTTTATTGTATGATTCGGCGCAAATTGTTTACAGCAAAGCGCTTACAAACAGACCTGAAATAGCCAATGCTAAATTGAATATTAAAAATGCAGATTTAAGCATTGAAATGGCAAAAGGAGCATATTTACCAACACTAACAGCCTCAGCAAATGCCGCCACAAATTTTGGGCATAGTTTTGATTTACTTCCAGGGCAAAAACCCAACACTTACTTTTTTAAACAATTAAAAGATAATTTAGGCTATGGTATTGGACTTTCATTAAATGTGCCTTTATTCAATCGTTTTCAAACTAAAAATAGGGTTGCAAAAGCTGCAATTAACAAAGAACAAAGTACTTTTAATTTACAAAGCAAACAATTACAATTAGAACAAGAAATAACAACGTCATTTTTAGAAGCCAAAGCAGCAGCAAAAACATTTGAAGTAGCAAAAATATCATTAGAAGCACAACAAGAAGCCTTTAAAAATGCACAAGTAGGTTATAATTACGGATCAATAACACAATTTGATTTTGACCAAGTACGCAATAGGTTGGTAACAGCTCAAGGCGTAATGATTCGCTCTAAATACGATTATGTGTTTAAAACAAAAGTCTTAAAATTCTATTTTGGAGAAGCTATTGTTGATTAATAATCACATTATTTTATACTAAAAAACGGCGTTATGTAAAAACTAACGCCATTTTTTGTTTATAATGTATCTTTGCAAAAAATTTGTAATAAATAAATAGATTTCAATTGGCAATAATTTTAAATATAGAAACAGCAACCAAAAATTGTTCGGTATGCTTAGCAGAAAATGGCGAAATTATCGCTATTAGAGAATTAAACGACGGTAATTACTCTCATGCAGAAAAATTACATCCATTTATTCAAGAACTTTTAACCCAAGCAAAGATAACAGCTCCTAATATTGATGCCGTAGCGGTTAGTAAAGGACCAGGTTCATACACAGGGCTTCGCATTGGTGTTTCGGCAGCAAAAGGAATTTGTTTTGCCATAGATAAACCGTTGATTTCTATTGAAACATTAAATTCATTAGCACATAGTATTTCTGTAGATCAGGGTTTAATTGTACCGATGTTAGACGCTCGAAGAATGGAAGTATATTCAGCAGTTTACAACTCAAAATATGAAGATGTACGTGAAATTCAAGCTCAAATTATTGATGAAAACTCTTTTAAAGAAGAATTAGCACAAGGAAACGTTTATTTCTTAGGCGATGGAGCAGCCAAATGTAAAGAAGTATTACAGCATGATAACGCTATTTTTATTGAAGATAAATTTCCGTCGGCAACACAAATGGCAGTATTAAGTGAGGCTAAATACAAAAAAAACGACATCGAAGATGTCGCTTATTTTGAACCTTTTTATTTAAAAGATTTTGTTGCTGGTGTTGAAAAAAAGAAAGTTTAAGCTTCTTTTTGAATTTCAACAGCATGTGGATAAGGAATTTCAATTCCAGCCTTGTCTAATGCTATTTTCATATTTTCAATAATATAAAAATGAGCCGTCCAATAATCGGCAGATTTCACCCAAGTTCTTGTGGTAAAATTAACAGAACTATCTGCTAATTCACTAACCATAACAGCAGGTTCAGGATTTTTCAAAGCATAAGGAGTATTGTTTAAAACACTTAACAATACCTCTTTTGTTTGTTTGATATCAGCATCATAAGAAACGCCAAAAACCAAATCAACACGCCTGTTTTCTTCCGAAGAATAATTAACAATATTTCCGTTAGATAATATCCCGTTAGGAACAATTACTTCTTTATTATCAACAGTATTTAATTTTGTTGTAAAAATTTGAATCTCTTTAACAGTACCTTGTTCACCTTGGGCTTCAATATAGTCACCAATTTTAAAAGGCTTAAAAACCATAATTAATGCACCACCTGCAAAGTTAGATAAAGCACCTTGTAATGCCATACCAATAGCCAAACCTAAAGCGGCGATAATTGCTGCAAAAGAGGTTGTTTCTATCCCTAATTGACCTGCAACAGTAACGAATAAAAATATTTTTAAACCCCAGCCAATTAAACTAGCTAAAAAACCTTGTAAAGAGGCGTCTAAATTACGTTTTAGCATTAATTGATTTACTGCTTTTGTTACAATTTTAATAACCCAAAGCCCTACAAATAAAAGAATTAATGCCGAAATTACTTTTGGGCCAAATTCAAATAAAAGGTCTTTTAATTTTAGGATGTTTTGTTCCATTTTATGATTTTTTAAATTAGAGTGTAAAAGTAAAGTATAAATTTAAAAATATCTGTAAAATTTATTTAAATGAAAAAATAAATATACGACACTAAAACTCTAAAAATAGGAACTATATAAAGGTATTTAGAGTTTTGTTTTGTTGTTTTATTTTGAAGCAATTTCCCGCTTTCCGCACTCGCTTTTTTTATTTTTTCAAAAAGAAAAATAAAAAAGAGCTCAAACAAATGCTTCAATCGGGGCTAGGCATTGTTACTAATCGTCAACTATTTTACAAAATAGCTTGTATCTTCTTTTAAAAAAGAGGCGCAATTGTATTCAGGTTCACATCCTTATTTTCCGTAAGTTTTTAGCTTTTTTTTGATGATTCTTGTCAATTTGAGTGTTTTCTTGAAGCTATTTTGATTCTATGTGTTTGTTTTTTTGCTAAAAAAAAGCAGTTTTGCTTTCACAAAACCGCTTTTATAATAGTAAATGTTTATAAAATTACTTTACTTCAAAAGTAATCTTTAAGTTGACTCTAAATTCGGTAACATCATCTCCATCAACCACTGCACTTTGCGATTGTACAAATACCGATTTAATATTTTTTACCGATTTAGAAGCTTGTTTTACTGCTTTTCTTGTTGCTTCTTCCCAGCTTTTATCAGAATTAGATAAAACCTCAATAACTTTCATAACTGCCATATTATTTTTGTTTAAAATAGTTAATACGCTGTGAATATAGTGATTATAAAATAAATTTAAGAATTAAATAATACGACAGAAAACCCCAATGTTAAATTAATGTTACGTAAATGGTTGTTTTATGTAAATTTTTTTGTATATTTGTAATATCGAAAGAGAATATTAATTTAAAAAAAACATACATGAAAAAATTTATATTAGTTGTTTGCATATTATCTATATCATTATTGCAAGCTCAGGGTACAGAAACAACGTTTGAAAAAGAAAATGATTTAGTAAAAGCTACTTACTTTCATGAAAATGGTCAAGTAAAAGAACAAGGCTTTTTTAAAGATAAAAAATTAACAGGAACTTGGATTTCTTTTAATGAAAAAGGCATTAAAACTACGATTGCACATTATGAAGCAGGAAAAAAAGTAGGGAAATGGTTTATGTGGAAAGAAGATGGTTTAAAAGAAATTGACTACAATAATAATGTTATTGCAAGTGTTCAAACCTGGAAAGAGGAAACAAAAATGGCTATTAAATAGTTTTCAATAGCTATAGTGTGTTAACAATAATTTCTTATTGTTAATAAATTGGAAATAACCAAGTACAAATTTGTACTTGGTTATTTTTTTGTTATTTTATTTCCTGCCAAAATCGGCAGGTATTTCACCCCAAGCCTTGGTTTCCCATTTTAATATTGGGTTGTTATAGGTATTTTCTTTGAGCCATTTTTCGGCGCGTTTTATTAAAGCTAGCACATCATTATTGCTAGGGTCAAAAACAATATTGGTTCTGCATTGTTTTTTTTGAACCCAACTCATCGCTGTTCTAGAATCAGAATAAATAGGGTAGGTGTCCATTTTTTTATTCTTTAAAAGAGCAATTCCGTGTACTAAAGCTAAAAATTCACCAATATTATTGGTGCCTTTTTTAAAAGGACCTAACCTAAAAATTTCTTTTTTGCTTTTTGTTAAAACACCCCTGTATTCCATTGCACCGGGGTTTCCTGAACAAGCTGCATCTACTGAAATACTTTCTAAATTTGGTATTCCGTAGCTTGCTTTTTCTTTATCAGATAAAATAACTTTTTTGGTGTCTTTTCCTTTATAGTCATCGTAACTTTTGGTAAAAGCGATTTCGGCTTGTTTTTGATCGATAAAAGCCTTGTATTGGGCTCCTTGAAAATTGGTGATGTGCTTTTTACAAACATTCCAGGAAGTAAAAACTCCTGTTTTTTGACCTTTCCAAACGACGTAATATTTTTTTTTAGCCATTTTTTGATATTACTTCTTCAAGTCTTCTTCAATAATTTTTTCAATGACCTGTTCAATAACTTGAGGAAAATTATCCTGCTCTAAAATATGAATTTTAGCGGCTATATCATCCGAAGAATCCGAAGGAATTAAAGCTGTTTTTGCCTGAAAAATAATAGCCCCTTCATCGTAATTTTCATTTACATAATGAATGGTAATACCTGTTTCAGCCTCCTTATTTTCTTTAACTGCCTTATGAACATTATTCCCATACATGCCTTTTCCACCGTATTTTGGCAGTAAAGCAGGGTGAATATTGATGATTTTATTAGGAAAAGCAGCAACTATTTTAGCAGGAATACGCCATAAAAAACCGGCAAGTACAATTATGTCAGCTTCTGCTTGTAAAAAAGATAAAACAGTGTCATCTTCTGTAAAACTCTCTTTATCAAACAATGACGCGTCAATTTGTAGGCGTTCACACCTGTCAAAAACTTTGGCATGTTCATTGTTAGATAGTACATGAGTAACGGTGGCGGTTGTACTTTTTTGAAAGTATTTAATAATATTTTCGGCATTACTACCCGAACCTGAAGCAAAAATTACAATACGTTTCATGTTAAATTTGATTATTTTGTTACTACAAAAAAAAGAATAATTATTAACAACGACGGTGTTTGTAGCAAAAGATTTAGAATTATTTTTATATAAAACATCACATTTTTGTGCAAAAGTTAGTATTAATAGTTAAGATTTGTATTTTTGCCTCGACTTTAAATTTAAAAACAAACAAATTATGTCAGACATAGCATCAAGAGTAAAAGCAATTATCGTAGATAAATTAGGAGTAGACGATAACGAAGTAGCTAACGAAGCAAGCTTCACAAATGATTTAGGAGCAGATTCATTAGATACTGTTGAATTAATCATGGAATTCGAAAAAGAATTTGATATCCAAATTCCAGACGATCAAGCAGAAAACATTGGAACTGTTGGACAAGCAGTTAGCTATATTGAAGAAGCTAAAAAATAATTTTATATAAAATTCATATGCAATTAAAACGAGTTGTAGTAACTGGACTTGGCGCATTAACGCCAATAGGAAATAATAAAGAAGAATATTGGAATAGCTTAGTTAACGGAGTTAGCGGAGCAGCGCCTATAACGTATTTCGATGCTGCCAAGTTCAAAACTCGTTTTGCATGTGAGTTAAAAAACTTTACGGTAACAGATTTCATTAACAGGAAAGATGCCCGTAAAATGGATCGCTTTACCCAATATGCAATGGTTGCTTCTGATGAAGCTATTACCGATTCAAAATTAAACCTAGACCAAATTAATAAGTTTAGAGTAGGTGTAATTTGGGGAGCTGGTATTGGAGGTTTAGAAACCTTTCAAAACGAAGCGATGAATTTTGGTGCTGGAGACGGTACACCAAGGTTTAATCCATTTTTTATCCCTAAAATGATTGCTGATATCGCACCAGGGCATATTTCTATTAAAAATGGATTTATGGGACCTAATTATACAACGGTATCTGCTTGTGCATCATCGGCAAATGCAATGATCGACGCCTTAAACTATATCCGATTAGGACACTGTGACGTTATTGTAACAGGTGGTAGTGAAGCTGCAATTACATACGCAGGTGTTGGAGGTTTTAACGCAATGCATGCACTTTCAACAAACAATGAAAACGCAACATCGGCATCAAAACCTTTTGATAGCCAACGTGACGGTTTTGTTTTAGGTGAAGGAGCAGGCGCAATTGTTTTAGAAGAGTACGAACACGCAAAAGCTCGTGGAGCTAAAATTTACGCAGAAGTTTTAGGTGGAGGTATGTCGTCAGACGCTTACCACATGACTGCACCACATCCTGAAGGAATTGGTGTTATTGCTGTAATGAAAAACTGTTTAGAAAATGCCGGTTTAAAACCAGAAGATGTTGACCATATTAATACACATGGTACTTCTACGCCATTAGGAGATGTTGCCGAATTAAAGGCTATTTCTAAGGTTTTTGGTGAGCATGCTAAGAATATCAATATTAATTCAACAAAATCAATGACAGGGCATTTGTTAGGTGCAGCTGGTGCTATTGAATCTATTGCGGCTATATTAGCAATGGAACACGGCATTATCCCGCCAACAATTAACCATGTTAATGTTGATGAAAATATTAATCCTGAATTAAATTTAACGCTAAATAAACCTCAAAAAAGAGACGTAAAAGTTGCCATGAGTAATACGTTTGGTTTTGGAGGTCATAACGCTTGTGTCGTTTTTAGAAAATTAGATTAATAATATATGAATTTTCTTCGTAGAATAGTTAAGCCCCAAAATAAAGAGGATGAAATTTTTTACTACGAGTTAAAAAAACTGCTTAATTTTAAGCCAGTAAAGCTTTCTCATTATAAAAAAGCCTTTACACACAGGTCTTTAAAATTAGTAGATAAAAAAGGACGTCCTATTAATTATGAACGTTTAGAGTTTTTGGGTGATGCAATTTTAGGATCTGTAATGGCATCTTATTTATACAAAAAAGCACCTGAAGGCGATGAAGGTTATTTAACACAAATGCGCTCTAAAGTTGTGAGTAGAGAGCATTTGAATACTTTAGGGAAAGACTTAAATTTAATCCGTTTTGTAAAAAGTAATGTTGCGCCAGAACATATAAGCAATAACCTTTATGGTAATATTTTTGAAGCTTTAATTGGCGCTATTTATTTAGATAGAGGCTATAATTATTGCCTTGAGTTTATTTATAAAGAAGTGGTATTGCCCTATGTTAATCTTGAACGATTAGAGGGCAAAATATCTAGTTACAAAGGATATGTTATTGAGTGGTGTCAAAAAAACAAGAAAAAGTATAAATTTGAATCTTTTGAAGATTCAGGAAACCAAGCGAAAAAACACTTTAGTGTAACACTTCATATTAACGATAAAGTTACTGGAAAAGGAAGGGCTACTTCAAAAAAGAAAGCGGAAGAAATAGCCGCAAAAAGAGCTTATTTTGCACTGCAAACACAAATGGAAAAATCTTAACATAACCAGGTAAAGGTTTTCTTGAAATTCACATTATATTTAGATACATTCAGTAATTTAGCCATAAGCAAATAATTGTTTTATGGTTACTTATACATTAAATATTAATGAATTATCTATTAATGACTATACATTAATAGGTGTTCAAACAGTACTAGATGAATATAAACTAGCCTACTTACTAAATAAAAACTTAGGTACAAAGTTTAGTAAAGCAGTTTATAATTTAGACTTCACAGAAAAAAATCATACATTTCTTTATGCTGTATATGAATATAAAGATACAGCATTAGGCTATGATTGGTTTTTAATAACCAACACTTACAGGCCTACTGATAAAACAGAAATAACAACTATTTTTAATAAAAATAACGTTGTTAAATATCTTGTTCCAGAAAAAAAAAGAATAGATTATTTTTTAAAAATAGAAAGTGGTTTTGATACTGAACAGATTGTGAAAACAATTGAAAAAATAAATAAAATACCTCAAATTATAACCTCATACGAAGTAGAGGTTGAATCCTTAAAGTCGAAAGATTTTTTAATATTTTAAATTATGCCACACAACAAAAAAACAAAAATTGTAGCAACCTTAGGGCCTGCAATTAATACGAAAGAAATTTTAGCTGAAATGGCAGCTGCTGGAGTGAATGTTTTTAGAGTTAATTTTTCACATGCCGATTATGATAACGTAAAAGATCGTATTCGTGAAATCAGAGAAATTAACGAAGAAAAAGGTTATAACCTGGCAATTTTAGCCGATTTACAAGGTCCTAAATTACGCGTAGGTGTTATGAATGACCATATTGAGTTAAAAGAAGGTGCTGCTTTTACCTTTACAACCCAAGAATGTATTGGTACAAACGAAAAAGCATTTATGACCTATCAACGTTTTCCTAAAGATGTAAAAGCAGGAGAACATATTTTAGTAGATGATGGAAAATTATTATTTGAAGTAGTTTCTACAGATAAAGACAAAGAAGTAGTTACCAAAGTACTTGTAGGCGGTGTTTTAAGTTCAAAAAAAGGAGTTAATTTACCAAATACGAACATTTCATTACCGGCCTTAACAGAAAAAGATAAAAAAGATGCAATTTTCGCTTTACAACAAGAGGTAGATTGGATTGCGTTATCATTTGTTAGAAATCCTGAAGATTTAAGAATGTTACGCGATTTAATAGCTCAAAATTCTACGTATAGAGTTCCTGTAATAGCTAAAATTGAAAAACCAGAAGCTGTTGAAAATATCGATGCTTTAATTCCTTATTGTGATGGATTAATGGTAGCGCGTGGTGATTTAGGTGTAGAAGTGCCAATGCAAGATGTTCCATTAATTCAAAAAATGTTGGTTCGAAGAGCTAAGCAAGCAAGAATTCCTGTAATTATTGCTACCCAAATGATGGAAACCATGATTGAAAATGCGGTTCCAACAAGGGCAGAGGTAAACGATGTTGCAAATTCAATTATGGATGGAGCAGATGCTGTAATGCTTTCTGGTGAAACATCTGTAGGAAAACACCCATTAAAAGTGATCAAAAAGATGACGGAAATTATTGGAAGTGTCGAGTTTTCAAACCTAATAGAAGTACCACAAGAAGCACCACATATTCGTACCAATAGATTTATTACAAAATCAGTATGTCATCACGCTGCTTTAATGGCAGACGATATGAAAGCATCAGCAATTACAACCTTAACAAATAGTGGTTATACCGCTTTTCAGGTTTCTGCATGGCGACCAAAATCGCATGTATTAGCTTTTTCATCAGAAAAAAGAATCCTTGGTAAATTAAATTTATTATGGGGTGTTCGTGCTTTTTATTACGATAGAGATTTAAGTACTGATGATACCTTAGAGGATATCAATGAAATAGCCAAAACAAAAGGTTTTGTAAAACCAGGCGATTTTATGATTAATTTATCGTCAATGCCTGTACAAGCAAAAGGAATGGTAAATACTTTGCGTGTATCTCAAATAGCATAGTTTTTTAATAATAGTATTAAAAAAGCGTTTTACTACTAAAGTAAAACGCTTTTTTTAATCTTGTTTAACTAATAAATAAAGTTCGTTTTCGAGTACTAAATATCCTTGGTCATATACATAAAAATAGGTATTTCCTGTTTTTGTAGTATATATTGATGTAATAAATTTAAAGTCAAATCCTTTGTCAAATAATGTGCGCCTGCTCACTTTTGTTTTCCCTGAAATATTTAGTTCACTTAGTGTTTTATAGTTTTTTCGCAAGCGATTATTCGTGTTTCTAATCAGGTTTTTACTCTGTTTATTAACCTTGTTATTATAGGCATTTCTACAATAATCAGAACAGAATTTTTTATCAATTCGACCGATAACCTTGTTTTCACATTCTAAGCATTTTTTATATTCCATAAGGTCTCGTATATTTATAAGTTGATGTTACAAAATAGTGTATTCTTAGAAGTATTACAACATTAGAACTTCTCAAAATAATTTTTAAATAAAAGAATATCCTTTTAAAATTCTGAAAATCGTAATGCTTTACCATCGTTAAAAAAAAGATACATTTTGCTATTAATTTTTTTTAAATATTCTAATTGTAAATTATTAGTACTATCTATTTCTTCTATTGGTAAATTTGAATACACGCATTTTTCATTAATAAGTTTTTTGTTATTGTCAAATTCTCGATACGTTATTTGGTATAAATAAGTTGTTCTATGAGTACTTACGATACCAAAGCCATTTTTATTTTTGACTATGATTGAAGAATATTTATTGTAATGGTGATTTACTGGGATAAATTGTTCGTTTACTTTTTTTAAATCAAGACTGTATGTCCATATATTAATTTTTGGATTTTTACCACTATTATAATAGTCGTCATCTTGGTTAATAAACTGAATTAAATTAGAAGATTGAATAGCCGTAAATTTATCTTGAATTTTTGATGAAACTTTACTTAGACTTATATTATTTAAATCGCTATTCATTTTTATAATATAATAATTAGTATGACTTCCAAAGGCGGTAATAAAATATTGACTAGTATTACTTCCGTAGTTTAATCTAGCAATTGAACTGTTTTTTTTATCATATTTAATATCAACTCTTTTTGTAAGCTCGGTAATACTTTTTATCGCTGTGGTTTCTCCGTTTTTAGTCTTTAGACTTACGATGTAAATTTCTTTTGTATCTTCTGTTTGAAACGTAAAAAACATATTAGTAAGATTTGTATAAGTTTGGTCAATAGGAGGTCTTTTTTTGTTTTTAGTGAATTTAGGAGGAAGAATATCCTTTTTAGAAACCAAATCATAGTTATCAGTTGCTGTATTTAGTTTATAATGAAACCATTTGAAATGCTTATTTATTAAATATAAGTGATCATTATTACTTTCAATTGCTTTAATGCCATTAGGGATATTTTTGGGATTAAATTTTCTTTTAAACTCTTTTCCTTGCTCAAGGTCAAAAGCTAAAATTTGTTTGTTTTGATACTTTTTGTAGTTAGGATTTACTTCTATTCGTAAAATTTGATTATTACTTGAATTAAGATTAAATTTTGCTGGGTCTCTAAAGTTGTTATTGAAATATGAAGGTTTATTCCAGTTTTTTGAGTTGCAGTCTTTCAGTGTTTTAAGTTCGGTATTTATGGTGTTTTCAAACCATTCTTGCCACTGTTTTTTAGTCCAATTATCTCTATCGATTTCCCTAAATAAATTTGCGACATAATGTAATTGTTGCTTTGCTAAATGGGAAATTGATTTTTTATAAAAAACAGATTTTGATTCAAATTCTCTTAGATATTTACCTGTTATCCCACAATTCCTAGAGCTAGTTTTAATGACGACTTCTTTTGGGTTATCAATATTTTCGATCCATTCTTTGGTGTAGGTTAGTTTATGCTGATTGCCTTTTACCTGCCTGTATTCAATGGTATCTTTGATTGTTGTGATTTTAAAAAACTCCTTGTTTATATCGTTTGAAATTATATCGTTTTTAATGCAGTAAACAAACGGATTATCAGGAGTGAGTTGGCATACTTTTAGATTAAGAATTTTGCCTTTGCTATCATTAAATTCATACCCATGTTTTGAGGGAATTATTACTAAATATTTTCTCTCGTATTTTATTGCATCTTCTTCTGTAAGCATTAAAATAAACCCATATTCAGGCAAAACAAAATGTCCTTTTGTCTTTATAAATAATACTCTTTGAACTTCTTTACTAATATATAAAGTACTGTTTTGTTCCATAAATTTTCCAGAAACAGCAACTACTTTCTCTTGAGCAGAAAGATTTCTTAAACAACTAAATAAAATTAAAGTAAAAACTATTTTTATATTCATTTTACATTAGTTATAGCGTTTATATATAAGATTAGTTGCGTGTTTTAAGCAATAAAGTTAGTAAATAAATCACGGATAGAAAGTCTGCAAGGACTTTCGTAAATTGGCTAAAATCAGCAATTAATCTTATACTGTACTAGCTATCAGTGTTTTGTTTTTAGCCTTCGTTTTTCGGCATTAATTTACTCTAAAACACTAATTTATATTCATAAAAGTTATTTGTATGTCAACTATTCTTTACTTTCTGATTGTACTTTGTATAAATAATCCAGCCTACATATGTTAATATTGAGGTAAACCACCCAGGAAAACAAAAAATAATGGCAACCATAGGTGTAGGCAACAAACAATTCCTTGGATATCTAATTCTTCCTTCAGAATCTGCGATAGGTTCGGGTTTGTTCATTTCAAAAATAATTTGGAAAAACACAAAATAAAACAATAAACTTAAAAACAATATGAACCCATTTGTCATTTTATTTCCTTTATATTTATGTAGTACTAATTGTATTAAAAGTATTAGAAAATAAAATACTATCAAAATATATGACATAATTCTTTTTTATATTAAGTATGCAACTACAAATTCTTGTTTATTCAAATATTAATTGTAAAAAGGTTTATCATTCCATTGCTTAAAAAAATTTATAATGTTTCGTTGTTCAGTATTTCCTTTTTAGTTTAATATTCCCATCGTTGCTCTTATATTCTAACTAAACGTTAGCATAAAGTAATTATTTTATTTCCCGAAAAAAGGGGGAATTGTAGCCAACTTTCTGATAAAACACAAATAATTAAAAAACAATTAAACGTTTACATTCATTTACAAACGAAAACAAACGATTACTAACCGATTAGAGGTTCAATACTGTTTCATCTTTGCAGTGTCAATTTATTTGAAAGGCAATTTAAAATTATTTAACTATAAAAACAAACACGATGAACGCATTAAAAAACAAAGTACAGTTAGTAGGAAATTTAGGAAATGATCCAGAAATAATTACATTAGAAAGTGGTAAAAAGTTAGCGAAATTTTCATTAGCAACTAACGAAACCTATAAAAATTCGGCAGGTGAAAAAGTAACAGATACACAATGGCATAATTTAATAGCCTGGGGTAAAATTACTGAGCTTATTGAAAAATACCTAAAAAAAGGCAAAGAAGTAATGGTTGAAGGTAAATTAACCTATCGTTCTTATGAAACTTCGGAAGGTGAAAAACGATATGTAACTGAAATAACTGTAACTGAATTTTTAATGTTGGGGGCTAAAAAGTAACTATATTTTGAAATAGAAACAATAAAAATATGAAATGTAAATAAACGGTGCGTTAAACTTAATTTTCGGTTAATTTTACTCAAATAAATAACATTAAAAACACTCTTACTTTTTAATATTAGAGGTATTTTTGCCCCCTAAAAAAATAAAATAATAAAAAATGAATATTATAAAATTAAAAAATGAGTTAAAAAATTATTTTTTTATACTCAGTGGTAGTTTAATTTTAGCGATTGGTGTTGTTGGGTTTTTAGCACCAAATAAAATTGCAACAGGGGGTACTTCAGGTTTATCGATTGTATTGAATTATATTTCCAATATCCCGATAGGGATGTTGTTGTTAATTACAAACGCTCCTCTATTATTAATAAGTGTAAAATACATCGGAAAACGTTTTGCTTTTAGAACCATGATCTCTATTGTTTCCTTGGCTTTATATATTGATTTATTTAGAGAGGTTTTTAAATTTCCTGCATTAAGCGACAATACATTGTTATCGACTATTTATGGTGGTGTTTGTGTAGGCTTAGGAATTGGAGTTATTTTTAAAGGAGATGCATCGGCAGGTGGTGGTGCTATTATAGCACGTATTTTAAAAGATAAATACAATTTTAAACCAGGAACGGTAATTTTAACTTTAGATATTTTAATAATTATTTTATCAGCTCTTGTTTTTAAAGATTTAGAACTTGCTTTGTGGGCGATGCTAAGTATTTTTGTAGCAAGTAAATTTATAGATTTAGTAGTTACAGGACGTAAGCAAAATAAAATTGTACATATTGCTTCGGAAGATTTAGAAGCACTTAAAAAGATAATCGCTTCGAAAATGGGGGTTTCAGGAACATTGATACAAGGAAATAATTTGTCTCAAAGCAATCAGCGAAACATCATTTTTTTATCAATCAATAAAAATAGGATTATGACCCTTAAAAATTTGGTTGAAAAGCATGATCCAGAAGCTTATATGATTGTTTTAGAAGCAACCGAATTATTAGGTTCTTCAAATGCAGTTAAGTAAAATATTTAGAATTAGACCTCACAGGTTTTTAAAACCTGCGAGGTCTGTTTTGTTATTTCGAGAAGATTAAATAAACGTTATGCGGAACTAAATTCGCGTTGACAGATACAGTTTCTTCTTTTTCTGTGGTGTTTCTATTTGATAACTTATAATTTTAAAATTATCTAATAATTAAAAAATATGTACAAATTTCTAGCCCCGATTGTAGCATTTGTTTGAGCTCTTTTTTTGATTTTTCTTCAAAAAAAAGCGAGTGCGGAAAGCGGGAAATTGCTTCTAATAATTAGTTGTTTTATCTTTAAAAAATTACTTAAAATTCATAGAAAGTTGAATGCGTTTTCTTGTTATATCGACCTCTAAAACCTTTACTTGTACGTGCTGATTTAAGGTAACATGTTCATTTATATCTTTCACAAAAATATTTGAAAGATTAGAAACATGCACTAAACCACTTTCTTTTACGCCAATATCGACAAAACAGCCGAAATTGGTAATATTATTGATAATTCCTGGAAGAATCATGCCTGTTTTTAAATCATCAATTTTTTTAACATGTTCGTTAAAACTAAATTCTTTCGCTTTTTCTCGAGGATCTAATCCAGGTTTTTCTAATTCTTTTACAATATCTTGAAGCGTTGGTAATCCGTAAGAATCGGTAATATATTGCTGTAATTTCAATTGTTTTAAAACCGAGTTATTTCCTATTAAATCGATAATTTTATTGCCAGAATCTTTAGCCATTTGTTTGACCAAAGCATAACGCTCAGGATGAACAGCAGAATTATCTAAAGGATTATCGCCATTTTTAATACGTAAAAAACCTGCGGATTGTTCAAAAGCTTTTCCACCTAAACGAGGAACTTTTTTTATGGCAGTTCTGTTTTTAAAAGCGCCATTTTCATTTCGATAATTTACAATATTTTCGGCTAGTTTTATTCCAATTCCCGAAACAGCACTTAACAACGAAACACTAGCCGTATTTATATTTACGCCCACTTTATTTACACAATGTTCAACAACAGTATCTAATGATTTTTTTAGTTTATTTTGGTCAACATCGTGCTGATATTGCCCAACGCCAATCGATTTTGCATCAATTTTAACCAATTCGGCAAGCGGATCAGCCAATCTGCGACCAATAGAAATTGCACCACGAACGGTAACATCGTAATCAGGAAATTCATCTCTAGCAATTTTTGAAGCCGAATAAATTGATGCTCCAGCTTCACTAATAACAAAAACTGAAATATTATTTTTAAAAGATATTTTTTTGATAAACTGTTTCGTTTCTCTCGATGCAGTTCCGTTACCAATTGCAATGGCTTCAATATTATGTTTTTCAGCTAAAGCACTTATTTTTTGTATTGCTTCGTCAGATTTATGTTGCGGTGCATGTGGATAAATAGTATCGTTTTGTAATAAATCGCCTTGTTTATTTAAACAAACTATTTTACAACCCGAGCGAAAACCTGGGTCAATTGCTAAAATTCGTTTTTCGCCTAACGGAGCACTTAATAATAGTTGTTGTAAGTTTTTTGTAAATACTGTTATGGCATTTTCATCAGCTTTTTCTTTAGCAATTACCATTGCTTCATTTGTTAAAGCGGGTAATAATAAACGTTTATAAGCATCGGCAATAGCTAATTCAATCTGTTCACTACAATTATTTTGAGAACGAATAATACTGTTTTCTATTTTCTGAATAGCTCTTTCGTTATCTATATCAATTTTTATTCTGATAAAACCTTCCTTTTCGGCGCGAAGAATAGCTAAAAATCTATGAGAAGGAATTCTATTAAAACTTTCATTCCAATCAAAGTAATCTTTAAATTTTTGAGCGTTTTCTTCTTCTTTTTTTGTTTTTACAACTTTAGTATTGATGACAGAAAAACCTGCTAATTCTTTACGAATATTATTTCGAACATCCGTGCGTTCATTTATCCATTCAGAAATAATATGTCGTGCGCCTTCTAAGGCTTTTTCTTCGGATGAAACTTCTTTGTTTTTATATTTTGATGCTGTAAATTCTAAGTCATTTATACGTTGACTTAGTATCATTTTTGCCAAAGGTTCTAATCCATTTTTACGAGCAGTTTCGGCTTTTGTCTTTCGTTTCTTTTTATAAGGAAGATAAATGTCTTCTAAAGCAGTAATATTTTCTGTTTTATCAATCTTATTTTTTAGTTCATCAGTTAAAGCATCTTGTTCTTCAATGGCTTTGATGATTGTTTTTTTTCTTTTTTCAAGGATTTCAAATTGCTCTTTTAATTCGACTATTAAACCGATTTCAATTTCATCTAAATTACCAGTTTTTTCTTTTCTGTAACGAGCAATAAAAGGAATAGTACAATCTTCATTTAATAATTCAATAGTACTTTGAATCGATTTTAAAGAAATTTGACAGCGAGAAATTATATAATTGATGAGTTGCATAGCGTAGTTATTTGAGATAAAAAAACCTCACTTTTTAAAGTGAGGCTACGAATATACTAAAATGTTATTTTTATTTAAGATATAAACTCTCCGTTTGTTACCTTTTCAGAAGGTTGTGCAAAGGCTAATTTACCATCAGGAGTATCAATCATTAAAATCATTCCTTGACTTTCGATTCCTTTTAATTTACGTGGAGCTAAATTACAAACTACAGAAACTTGTTGCCCGATAATATCTTCAGGTTTAAAACTTTCAGCAATACCCGAAACAATTGTTCTAGTATCAAGCCCAACATCAACAGTAAGTTTTAATAATTTTTTAGTTTTTGCTACTTTTTCCGCTGCTGTAATAGTTCCTACACGGATATCTATTTTTGTGAAATCATCAAATTCAATGGTTTCTTTTTGAGGCTCAAGAACTCTGTTCTCAGCTTCGTTTGCTTTTTTAGTAGCTTCTAATTTTGCTAATTGTTTTTCAATTTCAACATCTTCAATTTTAGAAAACAATAATTCTGCTTCATTAATTTGATGATTATCTGAAATTAAAATGTCTTTTTCGGATACATCATTCCAAGTTAAAGCGGTATCAATATTTAAAATTCCTTTTAATTTAGTAGATGTAAAAGGTAAAAAAGGTTCTGATAAAATAGCCAACCCAGCAGCAATTTGTAACGCTACATTCATAATTGTTTTGGTGCGTTCTGCATCAACCTTAATCATTTTCCAAGGCTCTTCATCAGCTAAATATTTATTACCTAAACGCGCTAAATTCATTAATTCTTGAGACGCTTCTCTAAAACGGTAACGCTCAATTGATTTCGCAATTACATTAGGAAACTCTTTTAAAGTAGCTAAAGTATCTTCATCAACTTCAGAAAAATCACCAGCAACAGGTACTTTTCCGTCGTAATATTTATTGGTTAAAACAACGACACGGTTTATAAAGTTTCCGAAAATTGCTACTAACTCATTATTGTTTTTTGCTTGAAAATCTTTCCAAGTAAAATCGTTGTCTTTACTTTCAGGAGCGTTTGCCGTTAAAGTGTAACGTAAAACATCTTGCTGATTAGGAAAATCTTCTAAATATTCGTGCAACCAAACTGCCCAGTTTTTAGAGGTTGATAATTTATTTCCTTCTAAATTTAAAAATTCGTTTGCTGGTACATTTTCTGGTAAAATATAATCTCCATGCGCTTTTAACATCGATGGAAAAATAAGACAGTGAAATACAATATTATCTTTTCCGATAAAATGTACTAATTTAGTATCGTCTTTTTTCCAATAATCTTCCCAATTTTTACCTTCACGAGCAGCCCATTCTTTGGTTGATGAAATATATCCGATAGGCGCATCAAACCAAACATATAATACTTTTCCTTCGCCTCCTTTTACAGGCACAGGAATTCCCCAGTCTAAATCACGAGTTACTGCTCTAGGACGTAATCCGTCATCAATCCAAGATTTACATTGTCCTAAAACGTTTGGTTTCCAATCGCTTTTATGGCCTTCTAAAATCCATTTACGTAAAAAATCTTCGTGTTTATCTAAAGGTAAAAACCAGTGTTTCGTTTCTTTTAAAGAAGGAACATTTCCTGTAATTGCCGATTTCGGATTGATTAAATCTGTAGCGTTATGGCTTGTTCCACATTTTTCACATTGATCTCCGTAGCTTTCTTCGTTACCACATTTTGGGCAAGTTCCAACTACAAAACGATCTGCTAAATATTGATTTGCTTCTGCATCGTATAATTGCTCAGTAACTTCTTCAATAAATTCGCCATCATTATACATTTTAACGAAAAATTCCGAAGCTGTTTCATGATGAATCTTAGAAGAGGTACGAGAATAATTATCAAAAGAAATACCAAAATCAACAAATGATTTTTTAATAATTCCGTGGTATTTATCAATAATATGCTGCGGGGTAACGCCTTCTTTTTTTGCACGCATTGGTATTGCTACACCGTGCTCATCAGATCCGCAAATAAAAGCAACATCTTTTGCTTTTCCACGTAAAAAACGTGCGTAAATATCTCCAGGAACATAAACACCTGCTAAATGCCCAATGTGTATAGGACCGTTTGTGTAAGGTAATGCTGCTGTAATGGTATATCTTTTTGGTGTAGTCATTTTAAGAATCAATTTTGATAGGCAAAAATACTTAAAATTAAATTGCTTTTTAGAGCCTGTTTAAAAATTAAATAAACTGTCCGTTCGAGTGATTTTTTTCCTTTAAAAAAATGGTGTCCAGAACTTTTTAGCATAAAATTCATCAAGCTAAAAGAATTCAAATTTTCGATACAGTTTTAATTTCTTTTAGTCTTTAAAGTGATTTGAATTGATAAAAATCATCAAAAAAAAAGCTGAAAATTAGGGGGAATTAGGATGCGAACCTGAACTAAATTCCCTTTGATATATTCGATTTCTTATTTTTTAGTTACAAAATTTTTTTAGAGGAAGTTTAAACAGCTTTTTAAAATTTAGAAAATATCTTTTAAAATAGTTATTTTTATTTTGTCTAAATAAGAATAGTAATGTATTTTTGCCTTCGTTTAAAAAAAATATAAATAAAACATATAAATAAGATGAATAATAAAGGACTATTACTACTAATGATGTTTGTAACATCCGTCATTTTTTCTCAAGATTTAAAAACAATACAAGGGAAAATCACAGATAAAAATGGAACTCCAATTGAAAATGTAACAATCATAGTATCTGATATTAATAAAGGGGTGTATTCTAACAGTAAAGGAGCGTTTATTTTAGATAAGATAAAGTCGAATAAAATATGTTTGAAAATTTCAAAAATGGGCTATGGAAGTATTACAAAAAACATGACTTTATCGGCTGAAAATAATTTTGTAAGCCTGGTAATGTCGTCTAAAATGGAGGCGTTAAAAGAGGTTATTGTAAACTGTAGTTTAGATAAAATAAATAAATCGAAAGTATCGACCAATAGGTTAGGGGCAAAAGCGATTGACATGCCTAACTCGTCTGATGTTGTAAGTAAATCATTAATTGAGCAACAACAAGCCTTAACTTTAGGAGAGGTAATGACCAATGTTTCGGGGGTTTTTCAATTTAATAAAGGATACGGAGGAGTTTCAGAAACCTTTGGAGCAAGAGGTTTAAGTTCGCGTTATTTAGGTTTTATGTTTAGAGATGGAACTCGTTTTGGAACCAATCAATATTTAGCAACTCCTGAATTAGAATCATTTGAAAAAGTGGAGGTTTTAAAAGGTGGAGCGGCTATTAATTTTGGATATGTTTCGCCAGGGGCAACCATAAATTATGTAACTAAAAAGCCGTTTTTTGAAAATAAAGGAAGTATTTCTTTTAGATATGGAAGCTACGATTTTATCAAGCCAACCTTAGATTATAATTTTAAATTATCAGAAAAATTAGCCTTCCGATTTGTTTCAACAACCGATATGGCAAACAGTTTTAGAGAAACTGTAAAAACCAGTCGTCATTTTAATTATGGAGCTTTTAGGTATTTAGCATCAGAGAATACTACCATTGATTTGAACCTAGAATACTTACAGGACAAGCGTCCGTTTGATTTCGGATTGCCAATTTTTGAAGATAAAATTATCACAGGATATACCACCGATGCTAAGGGAGCTAAAAAACCTGTTTATCTGCAGCAAAAAGGACAGCAACGTTTGTATTCTAAAGTAACAAAAGATCTAAGAAAAAGGTTTATTGGAAGCCCTTTTAATAACAGAAATTCAAATCAATTTAATGCTAATTTAAAATTAGATTCTCAATTAGATGAGCAATGGAATTTAAGCATTGCCTTAGGAACATCAATTTCTGATTATGATTATATTAGAACAGGAAGTGGTTTTTCGAATCAGTATTTTTTAGAAGGAAATGATCTTAGAATTAGTAGAACTTTAGAAAAGCAATCTTGGATTGAAAATGGTTTTGGGGCACAAATTAATTTAACAGGTAAATATGCTGTTTTAGGAATGAAAAATCGTACTAGTTTTAGTATTGATTACGATAATAGAAATCAAAAAACAGTAAACTACAATTCGATAAGAGGTTTTGACGATGTTTATTTATTCAATAAAAACACAACTCAAAAAGCTGCCGTAGCAATGGATAAATCTTATTTAGGCGATACTAAATTTGCAGGTGTAGGTATTTCGTTTCAAAATTTATTAAGTATTACTGATTATTTAAACGTGTTAGCATCTGTAAGAATGGATGTTGTTGATGGTAGTTCAGAAAATGTTTATTTAATCGATTACAGCGGTAATAAACCAGGAGATATTGTATTCAAAGAATATGATGATGTCGCTTTTACACCGAGTATCGGTTTAACGTATAAACTTAGCCAAAACAATTCAATTTTTGCAAGTTTTACAAATACTTTTAATCCTAATAACAGATTCAGATTAAATGATGATGATGAAATTTTACCATCATTTTACACAAATCAATTTGAATTAGGAACAAAAAATAGTTTTTACGACGGAAAATTTAATGTAAATGCGACCTATTATATGATTAATAGCGATGGTTATGTAACAAGCCCTAACAGACCAGAAAGACATGCTATTGCTTCAGGAACAAAATATAAAGGACTAGAATTTGACCTTTCTGCAAAACCTTTAGAAGGAGTAACTTTAAGTGCAAATTATTCTTATATAGCTGCCGAATATGGCGAAGGCGGGTTTTTTAAAGCAGGAACCAGACCACAGCAAACCCCAGAACATCAGTTAGCATTTTGGGCTGATTATAAATTTAATAGTGGTGCTTTAAAAAATTTCTCACTTAATTTTGGCGGTCAATATACAGGTGAACGTCTTGGAAATGATTTTTATAGAGGAAATAATCCATATATCCAAAAGGCATATACCTTGTTAAATGCGGGTATTGGTTATCAGCAAAAAAACTTTGATGTAAATTTAAAAGTAACCAATATTTTAGATGAATTTACCTTTTTTGCCTATCGATATGGTAGTGTAAATCCGATAGACCCAACACAATTTAGTGTAACAACACGATACAGATTTTAATCCCCCTAGATAAACCGATACAATTTTACAGTTTTAAACATTGTATCGGTTTAAAAAAAATAGATCATGAAAAAAATAAATTTTTTACTAATTTTAATAATATTGCCAATATTCATGTCACATAGTGTTTGGATGCAAATAAAAAATAAAGGAAAAGTAGGCGATAAGGCTAAGGTAAATTTATACTTTGGTGAAATCAGAGAAAATGTTATAGAAAAAGGCTTAAAATGGTACGATGGTGAAATTTTTAAAGAATTTAAAGGCTATGTAAAACTGCCTAATTCTGATAAGAAAGAAGCATTGGTTTTAACGCCGTCTGAAGTATCGGTATCAGGAACTTTTACCCCAAAAACACCAGGAATTTATCAAATAGTAGCCTTTAATGAAACCGGTAGTATTAAAGATTATACCAAACATGGCTTGGGTTTATTAAAAGATGCCGCTTATTTACGTACCACTTTTGAAGCTACTTCATGGCGGGTAAAACAAGAAGGAATGCCTAATTTAAAGCCGATGATGAAATATGATATTGTTCCTTTTCCTGCTAAAAATGGCTACGGAAGTTACAACAGTCATAAAGCAACTTGGCGGGTAAAAGAAAAAGTATATGCACGGTTTTATATTGATGGGGAAATTGCTACTGATAAAGAAATAAAAGTATATAGCCCCGATGGTTGGACATCTATTAAAAAAACAGATAAAAATGGAATGTTCTATTTTATACCTTATAAAAAAGGAACATATCAGGCTATTTATCAATTAAAAAAGCAAGAAAATGGTGTTTATAAAGGTCAAAAATACAATACCACACGCATAAAAGTAATTAGTAATTTAAACATTGAATAATTTATGTAGTAAAAAAAAAGTTAAAAACTAGTTGCATACTATTCGTTTTATTATTTTGAGCGTAAATTAACTTAAAGCATCATTATTTATGAGATTTACGAAACAAAAAAAGCTTGTTTTTTCATTGTTATTATCGCTATTATTGTCAATATTGTTGTCAGAATCAATGAACGCTCAAAATAATTTTATGAATTTAATAACGCCGCCATCTTTACAAAAAGGCGATACTATTGTAATTCTAGCGCCTGCTGGAATTTTAAAAAACAGAAAACATATTATTGATAAAGCCAAAAAACTTGCCCAAAGTTGGGGTTTAAAAGTGGTGTATGGAAAACATATGTTTAATCAATCTGATCATTTTGCAGGAACCGATCAGCAGCGTTGTCAAGATTTTCAAGATGCTTTAGATAATAAAAATATTAAAGCTATTTGGTCGGCTCGTGGCGGGTATGGTTCTGTTAGAATATTAGATAAATTAGATTTTTCGAAATTTATAAAAAATCCTAAATGGGTAATTGGTTATTCTGATATTACCGCGTTTCATAATCATATTCATAATTTGGGCGTAGAAACGATTCACGGAATTATGGGAACAAGCATGCAAGATAAACCCGAAGTGATTGCAAAAAGTATTGCATCGCTTAAAAAAGTACTGTTTGGTGAAAAATTATCATATCAAATTACAGCATCAAAATATAATAGAAGTACTAAAAATAATCAAAAATTTTCAGGGGAATTAATCGGCGGGAATATTGCTATTTTAACATCGATGTTAGGCTCGGAAAGTCAACTATCAACAGAAAATAAAATTTTATTTATTGAAGAAATAGGCGAATACAAATATTCGATTGACAGAATGTTACAAAGCTTAAAACGTGCCAATTATTTTACAAAAGTAAATGCCGTTATTGTTGGTGATATGACCAAAATTAAAAAAAACTCAACACCTTGGGGAAGCGCTATCGAGCAATTAATTTTAGAGGTAATTCCTGAAAGTATTCCTGTGATATTTAATTTCCCGGCAGGGCATGAACCTGATAACAGGGCTTTAATAATGGGAAGAAAGATTATGATAACTACTCAAAATAGAATAGTAAGCTTAAAATTTGAATAATGGCAGAGCATAACGAACTTGGTGAAAAAGGTGAGCAATTAGCTATTGAATATTTAGAGGGAAACGGCTATAAAATCCTTGAAAAAAACTATCGATATAAAAAAGCAGAGGTAGATATTATTGCTCAAAAAGACGGCTTTTTAGTAGTTGTTGAGGTAAAAACACGGTCGAGTACTTATTTTGGAAATCCACAAGATTTTGTAAATCCGAAGAAAATAAAATTATTGGTTTTTGCGATTAATAATTATGTGAATCAAAAAGATTTAGACCTCGAGGTACGCTTTGATATTATTGCTATTGTAAAAAATAAAGAACAGTATGATATACAGCATTTAACAGATGCTTTTTTACATTTTTAAAACAGCAAACCCAACATATAATTGTTGGGTTTGTTATTTTAATCAACGTATTTATAAAATAAATGTGTTATTCTGATTGTTTTGCGAAATACTTTTTAACATCTTCTAAGTCGTTTGGTATCGCAATTATTTTTTTGTCTTTATCTAAAACAAAATAAGAAGGCGTTCCTGTTAAATTGTATTTAACGATGGTTTCGTTGTCAAATTTATAGGTAGGATGCGTTCCCATAGCATTGTGCCAATAAGGTAGGTTTTTTTGAAATTCATTCCAATCTGTTGATTTGTAGTTTTCAACAGCAAATGATACAACCGATACTTCATTGTATTTTTGCATTTCGGTATGTAATTCAGGAATGTCTCTAGTACAGTGTGGGCAAGAGGTACTCCAAAAAATTAATAAATATTTTTCACCATCAGCTAAGGTTGATAATCTAAGTTCTTTACCTGCTTCTTTCCATGAAAAATCAGGTGCTATTCTACCAACGGTAGCATTTAAAAACTGTAAGGTTTCTTTTCTAAAGACAGGATCAATTTCTTCTTCAGGTAACTCGTCATAGTAGTTTTCAAACATCCAATCTACTATTGGACCGTTGCGTTTTTCAGCTAAAGAAGTAATTAAAAATACGGTTACTGATTTTTTTAACTGAACACCAGAAAGTTTGTCCATTACCTTTGTAATAGATTCTTTAAGTAGTTTTTGTTGTAATTCTTTATTATCAGAATAATTTAAGTAAAAAACATAATCAGCAATACGATCTACTAAAAAAGAAGAGTTGTATAAGGCTTCATTATTAAAGTCAATATATTTGAAAAAATGATTAACTGTAGAAGAAAGATATTCGTCCATATTATCAATAGGACTAGACGGGTTATAACGCTGTGAGGCTTCAATAAAATTATGCACCAACATACCGTCTGATTTATTTTCATAAATATCTTGCACATCTTCTAATTCTTTTACGGCTACTTTATATGCTTTTTTAGTCTCTTTATTTCCATTTTTAATATAATCAACCTGATTTTCGTCAATTTTATTTTGGATTAAAGCATAAGATTGTAAATATTCGGTATATAGTTTATTTTCTCTAGATGCTGTAAAAACAACAGATTGCCCAGGGTATTTAGGATTGAATATAAATTCAATATTTTCTTTATTGAAATAGAAATCTACAAACCCGGCACCTTTATTTCGGTAGGTAGCTCTGTAGGCTCCAACAGGTGCATCTTCAGGTAGGGTAAATTCAAATTTACCTAAGGTTTGCTTTTCTCCACCAACAACAATGGTGTTCGATTTTATAGTTGTATTGCTGATAAATTTCGGCTTAGCTCCTTGTAATTTATGCAGGTAAACCCAGTCACTTTTTTCAGGAGGCGTCATTGTTCCTTTAATTGTATATTGGGCGCTAACCATTGAAGTAGCAAGTATTAATAGCGACAGTAATTTTTTCATTAGTATATTTTATAAGAGTTGAATTAATATTTAAAACTAGTCATTTACGAACTTCTTTCCAAGAAGTGTACCACTTTTATTTTTTTATCATTTTATTAAAATAATAGTGCTATTTATGCTTTTAAATAAACATTTAACAGTGTTTTTATTTAAAAAAGTCTACTAGTTCAAAATAATGAATAATAGCTTCCTTTATTAAAACCGCTTGTTCTCCTGGTTTTAAACTCGGTAATTCGGTGATGGTTTTATAGTGTGGCCAACCGTCAGGATCAAAGAAATCAAATTCATAATATCCGTAAGGCTCTAAAAGTTTACAAATAGCAATGTGCATTAAGTTTACCTTTTCATCTTTTTTAAACGGTCGTTGTCCTTGTCCAAGCTCTTGCACCCCAATTAAATAGATAACAGCATCGACATTTAAGGTATCACCATCGGCAAATTGTTCTGATAAATTTTTTATCAGAAAATCCCATTTTTCTTTTAAGTTAACTTCTTTTGACATCTGTGTTTTTTGAATAGACAAAGATACAACTGAGTTATGTATATTTGGTGTACAATTTAAAGGCATAACATTTTAATTGAGATGCTATTTTTTAAACGATATTTTATAACCCTTATTTTTATACTTATGAATATTTTTGATATTATAATAGCTGTTCTTTTAATTTTTGGTTTTGTACGAGGAATTCTCAAAGGATTATTTGTTGAGGTAGCCTCTTTGGTCGCTTTAATTGCAGGAGTTTATGGTGCGATGCATTTTTCTTATTTTATTTCAGATTGGTTAGCAAGCAGTGTTTCTTGGGATGAAAAATACATTTCTTTAACCGCTTTTGCAGGAACATTTATTGTTATTATTATCGTAATATCTTTACTGGGAAAAGTGCTAACTAAAGTTGCTGATTTTGCTTCTTTAGGAATTTTAAACAAAATATTGGGCGGTGTTTTTGGTGCTTTAAAAATTGGATTAATACTAAGTGTCGCTTTTATTTTCTTCGGAAAAATGAACGATACCATTCCTTTTGTAACCAAAGAAAACTTAGCAGAATCTATTTTATACAGCCCTGTTAAAAAAATTGCCCCGATGATTTTTCCATCAATAATTAAAGAAGATTAAATAATAAAAATCTAATTAACGGGAATAATTGGCGCTAAACCAGATTTTTTTCCAAACTCTTTTTAAGATTAAAAAAACAACAGTTTCGGTATAGTTATCAATATTTGAAGTGTCAATTTTATAAAGCATATTTTCAGGAACATCAACAATATATAAAAGACTTTGAAAGGTTTTTGAATCGGTTAAAATTAAGTTTTTTAGGGTGTTATTTAGTGTTTTTGTTAAAACATCAGGCGTGGTATTTTCTGGTATTTCAAAAGTAGAATTTGCCAAACTAAAATCTTTAGTAAGCTGTATAATCAGCTTACTATAAAGATTATTTTTAGTTACATTTACGAGTAAATCAGTGCTATTGTTATAAGTTGGTAGCATTTTTTAATTCAATTTATAATTAATATGTTGTTGATCTAAAGTATTTAAAAACTCGTTGGTTATTTTAACTTTGGTATTTCTACTAGGTGCTTCTAATTTTATTTTTTCTTCTTCATCCCAAATAGTAAAGTGCAGGTTCTGAGAACCTTTATTGGTGGTACATAAATGCTGTAAATTTTTAATTCGGTTTTCAGTCACTTCTTTTAAAGGCATCCTTATGGTTACTTTTTTACAGAGTTTATCCATAATATCGTGTAAAATAGAAAAATCAGTAAAGCTAATTCTTGGTTCTCCTTTTATGCCTTCTCTATTTGTCCAACCTGGTTTTACCATCGTCTTTACAAATAAAAATGAATTAATATCTAAAAAGTGTTTGAATTTTAAATACTCTTCGCCAAAAATTCTGAATTCATAATTTTCAGTATAATCTTCAATAAAAAATGTTGCCCATCCTTTTCCTGCTTTCGAAATTCGATGTTGTACATCGGTAACAATTCCGCCAAAAGTCAATGCCATTCCTTCATATTTAGGCAAATCATTGTAGTAAGAAAGCTTGGCGTTACAAAACTTCATTTCATTTTTAAAATCATCTAGCGGATGCGCAGAAATATAAATACCAACGACTTCTTTTTCTCTTCCTAATAGTTCCATAGTTCCCCAAGTATCACAAAGTGGAATAATTGGTTCTGGCATTTCTTCCTCAGAACCACCTCCAAATAATGATACCTGCGCCGAGTTTAAATTTTCTTGATGCTTGTTTCCAAAACGCAATATTTTCTCTATAAATTTTTGATTTTTTTCATCTTCTACAAAATATTGTGCTCTGTGTGCAGTTCCAAAAGAATCAAAACCACCCGCTAAAATTAAACCTTCAAATGCTTTTTTATTTGCTACACGTAAATCTACTCGTTTAGCAACATCAAAAACAGAATTAAAAGTACCATTTTCTTCTCGTTCGTTAATAATTGCTTTTACTGCAAGTCCTCCAACACCTTTAATAGCTGCCATTCCAAAACGAATAGCACCTTCTTTATTTACTGAAAATTTAGAAAATGATTCATTAACATCAGGCCCTAAAACGGTAATTCCTGCACGTTTACATTCCTCCATAAAAAATGAAACAGATTTAATATCATTCATGTTATTTGAAAGCACTGCTGCCATATATTCGGCAGGATAATGTGCTTTTAAATAAGCTGTTTGATACGCAATCCAAGCATAACAAGTAGAGTGTGATTTGTTAAAGGCATACGATGCGAAGGCTTCCCAATCCGTCCAAATTTTTTCTAATTTTTTAGCATCATGCCCGTTTGCTATGGATTGTTTTACAAATTTAGGTTTCATTTTATCGAGTACCGCAATTTGTTTTTTACCCATTGCCTTACGTAAAACATCGGCTTCACCTTTTGTAAAATCGGCTAATTTTTGTGATAATAACATTACTTGCTCTTGATAAACCGTAATTCCGTAGGTTTCCGATAAATATTCTTCCATTGCTGGTAAATCATATTCGATTTCTTCATCTCCGTGTTTTCTTCGGATAAAAGAAGGAATATATTCCATCGGACCTGGACGATACAAGGCATTCATGGCAATTAAATCTTCAAAAACAGTCGGCTTTAAAGAACGCATATGTTTTTGCATTCCTGGAGATTCATATTGAAAAATACCAACAGTTTCTCCTCTTTGGAAAAGTTCGTAGGTTTTTACATCATCTAAAGGAAAAGTTTCGGGGTCTAAAAGTACATCGTGACGTGCTTTTACAATTTTAACGGTATCCTTAATTAAGGTTAGCGTTTTTAATCCCAAGAAATCCATTTTTAATAAACCAGCATCTTCTACAACCGAGTTATCAAACTGGGTTACATACATGTCGGAATCTTTTGCCAAGGCAACAGGTACGAATTTTGTAATATCGTCAGGCGTAATAATAACACCACAGGCATGGATTCCTGTATTTCGAACAGAACCTTCTAAAATTCGCGCTTTATTAATGGTTTCCGACATTAAATCAGAACCATTAGAAAGTCTTTTTAGTTCGTTTACTAATTCAATTTCTTCGGTTCTAAGTTTTTCACTTAGTTGTTTATCATCTAAAGAAAATATTTTCTTCAGCTTCATTCCCGGAATTAACTTGGCAATTCTATCTGCTTCAAAAAGCGGTAAATCTAAAACACGAGCGGTATCTCTAATAGAAGATTTTGCCGCCATAGTTCCGTAAGTAATAATTTGCGCTACCTGATTTGCACCATATTTATCAATTACATAATCCATTACACGTCCACGTCCTTCATCATCAAAATCAATATCAATATCGGGCATTGATACACGTTCAGGATTTAAGAAACGCTCAAAAAGTAAATCGTATTTAATTGGGTCAATATTTGTAATCCATAAGCAAAAAGCAACTACCGAACCTGCCGCAGAACCACGCCCAGGACCTACAGCAACATCCATATTTCTTGCTTCTCGAATAAAATCTTCAACAATTAAAAAGTATCCTGGATACCCTGTTTTTTCAATTACTTCCAATTCAAAATCTAAACGTTCACGAATACTTTCTGTAATTTCTCCGTATCGTTTTTTTGCACCTACATAGGTTAAATGACGTAAAAAATTATTTTCACCACGTTTTCCTTTGTCTTCATTATCTTTTTCATCTTTAAATTCATCAGGAATATCGAAGGCAGGTAATAAAACGTCACGAGCTAGGGTGTAGGGCGTTATTTTATCAACAATTTCTTGAATATTTATAATTGCTTCAGGAAGATCTGCAAACAATTTTTTCATTTCTTCGGATGATTTGAAGTAATATTCATCGTTTGGTAAACCGTAGCGATAACCTCGTCCTCGTCCTTTTGGAGTAGCTTGTTTTTCTCCGTCTTTTACACACAATAAAATATCATGAGCATTGGCATCTTTTTTATCTAAATAAAAAGTATTGTTAGAGGCAACTGTTTTTACATTGTGTTTTTTTGAAAATTTTAAAAGTGTTTCGTTAACAACTCTTTCATCGTCTTGATTATGACGCATTAATTCGATGTATAAATCATCACCAAATTGTGCTTTCCACCAAAGAAGTGCTTCTTCGGCTTGTGCCTCACCAACATTTAATATTTTACTAGGAACTTCACCATAGATACTACCTGTAAGCACAATGATGTCTTCTTTATATTGTTCAACTACTTTTCTGTCGATTCTTGGGATATAATAAAATCCATCGACAAAAGCGATAGATGACATTTTTGCTAAATTGTGATATCCTTTTTTATTTTTTGCTAATAAAACAACTTGATAACCGTTGTCTTTTTGACTTTTATTGGTATGATCTCCACAAATATTAAATTCACAACCAACAATAGGTTTCAACGGTTTTTGCGTTGGCGTTTCTCCTTTTTCAATGGCTTCAATATTTGCTGTTTCTACGGATTTATTATGATTTAAAACCGCTTGTACAAAATGAAAAGCCGCCATCATATTACCAGTATCGGTCATTGCTACTGCCGACATATTATCTTTAGCAGCTGCTTTTACAAGGTTTCCTATTTGAATAGTCGATTGTAAAACAGAATATTGTGTATGATTGTGTAAGTGTGCAAAGCTGGCGTTTTCTAATTTTGCTAAACCTTCATTAGTACTGATGGTTTTTGTAACACCTTTTGCTTTTTCAATTCTTGCACGAATTTTTTCACTTTCTTTCTTTAAGTTTAAGTGATTTAATCCGATTACTTGAATAGGAGTAGGGTTGGTCTTGTTGAAATTATCAAAGAAATCATCAGAAACATCTAATTGTTCTTTGGTAAATTGACGCAAACGAACCAATTCTAAAAAACAACGTGTTGTTGCTTCTACATCGGCAGTTGCGTTGTGAGCATCACCAAAACCAAAACCAAATAAATGTTTGTGTAATTCTGTTAGCGTAGGTAATTTAAATTTACCGCCACGACCACCAGGAATTTGACACATTTTAGCGGTTTGCTCTGTACAAGTATCTAAAATAGGGAGGTCATTTAAAATGGTATCGACACCTAAACGATGAAATTCACAACCCATAATATTTAAATCAAAACCTACATTCTGACCTACCACAAATTTGGTTTTACTTAATGCTTCGTTAAATAAAGCCAAACCTTCAGGAAGTTCAATTCCTTGTTCTTGGGCTAAATCAGTAGAAATACCATGAATTTGCTCCGCATCATAAGGAATATTAAATCCTTCAGGTTTGATAAGGAAATCATGATGTTCAATTAAGTTTCCTAATTCATCATGCAATTGCCATGCAATTTGGGTTGCTCTTGGCCAATTATCAGTATCTGTAAAAGGTGCGTTCCAGTTTTTTGGTAATCCGGTAGTTTCAGTATCAAAAATTAAATACATCGAGAGTGGTGTGAGGTGTTTAGATAAAAGTAAAATGTAAAAATACAAAGAATTTGCGGTGTTTACCACACAAGTTATTAACCTGCTTTTACGATACAAGCTATTTTACCAAAGGAATTAAAATGATAACTAATTGATAACTAATTGATAATTAATTGTTATGTAGGTGTTAATTTTTGTTTTTTTGATAGAAAAATCAATTTATAGTAAATTATTAAAGGTATATTTGTTTCATATTTAATATAATATTTTTTACAATGAAAGAAGGAACAATTAAGTTCTTTAACGAATCTAAAGGTTTTGGATTTGTTACTGAAACAGGAACAAACACAGAATATTTTGTACACGTATCAGGTTTAATCGATGAGGTTAGAGAAGGTGATACTGTAGAGTTTGATCTTAAAGAAGGAAAAAAAGGTTTAAACGCTGTTGATGTTAGAGTTTTATAATATTTAACCGTTACTTATTTTCTTAAGAGCTTGTTTATCAGGCTCTTTTTTGTTGCAATAAAGTTAAATTTTTATTTTTTAGTAAAAAAATAATGATACCTTTGCAGCCGCTTATCACGAGATGATAAGATTTATTAATACTAAAGGTCGAGAACCTTAAAAATTAAAATTATGCCTGTAAAAATTAGATTACAAAGACACGGAAAGAAAGGAAAACCTTTTTATTGGGTAGTAGCTGCTGATTCAAGAGCTAAAAGAGATGGACGTTTCTTAGAAAAAATTGGAACTTATAACCCTAACACTAATCCTGCAACTACTGACTTAAACGTTGATGTAGCTGTATCATGGTTAGAAAAAGGAGCACAACCAACTGATACTGCTAGAACTATTTTATCTGATAAAGGAGTTTTATTAAAAAAGCATTTAGCTGGTGGAGTTAAAAAAGGCGCTTTAACACAAGAACAAGCAGATGCTAAATTTGCAGCTTGGTTAGAAGAAAAAACTGGTATTGTTGCTAGTAAAGTTGATGGTTTAGCAAAAGCTGAAGCAGATGCAAAAGCAAAAGCTTTAGAAGCTGAAAAAGCAGTAAACGCTGCACGTATCGCTGCTAACACTCCTGTTGCAGATACTGAAGAAGTTGTTGCTGAAAATGCAGATAGCGAAGAATAAAAAAACGGTACTATAATGATGATGCAAAAAGAAGATTGCTTTTATCTTGGCAAAATCGTTAAAAAACATAGTTTTAAGGGAGAGGTAGTAATCAAGTTAGATACTGATGAACCCGATCTTTACGAAAATTTGGAATCAGTTTTTGTCGATTTAGGCAATAATCTGGTTCCTTTTTTTATTGAAAAATCTTCTTTAACTAGAAGTACTATGTTTCGCGTAAAATTTGAAGATGTAGATACTGAAGCAGATGCAGATGCCATTATGCGAGCAGGAATTTATTTGCCTTTAAATTTATTGCCAAAACTTTCAGGGAACAAGTTTTATTATCATGAGGTGATCGGTTTTACTATTGTTGATAAAAACTTTGGTGAAGTAGGTACTTTAGCATACATAAATGATAAAGCTGCGCAACCGCTTTTTGAAATCGAAAATGGTGATAGAGAAATTTTTATTCCTATGATTGATGATTTTATTAAGAAAGTAGATAGAGCTAATAAAGTTATTGAAGTAGAAACTCCTAAAGGATTGATTGATATTTATTTTGAATAAAATAAAGTGATGTTTCTTTATTTATGAGTTTTTATAATATAGTTAAATAAGACCTATTTTTTAAAAATAAAAACCTTGATGCTTACGTATCAAGGTTTTTGTTTTTTCGGGGGATTTCTTACACTTGCAATATATCTGTATTACTAATATATAGAGTCCTAAATCATGCAAAATGGATGATTTGGAACAAATTTTAGGTTTATTATCGATTATTTGGCTTTAAAACCTACTTATAACACTTTATTAATTTGTTTTTGATAAAAATATAGCTTGAAATTTTATCAACATATTGATTATTAGCTTGTTGTTATTTTAGTAATAGTTGAATTATATTTTAATAAACGAGCTTTTTTTTGATAAACTACTGGTAATTTTTTCTGATGCACTACTATGAAATTAGCACAAATTCCTAGCCCCGATTGTAGCAATTGTTTGAGCTCTTTTTTGATTTTTCTTCAAAAAAAGCGAGTGCGAAAAGCGGGAAACAGCTTCAAATAATTTATCTGTAACCTATTTTAAATTCATTTTAGATTCATTTCTGATAAAATAATAATGTACTTTTACAGTCCATAATTTATAGTAAAAAAAATGAGTTTATTACAAGAGTTAGAAGATAGAAGTGCAAAGCAATGCGAACTGTGTGCTTCAAAAGATAATTTATCAATTTATGAAGTAAAACCAATGCAAACTGGTGGTGTTGACGGAAGTTTATTAGCGTGTAATACTTGTGTTGACCAAATTGATAATCCTGAAAATACCGTAGCTAATCATTGGCGTTGTTTAAATGATAGTATGTGGAGTGAGTATAGAGCTGTAAAGGTGGTTGCTTGGAGAATGTTATCAAGACTTCGTAACGAAGGTTGGCCTCAAGATTTACTAGATATGTTGTATTTAGAAGATGCTGATTTACGTTTTGCTAAAGAAAGTGGTGATCATTTAGAGGAAAGTGAAAAAATTATTCACAGAGATGCAAACGGTGCTATTTTACAAGCGGGTGATTCTGTTGTTTTAATTAAAGATTTAAAAGTAAAGGGATCTAGCATGGTGGCTAAACAAGGAACTGCGGTTCGTAGAATTTCTTTAGATCATGAAAATGCTAATTTTATTGAAGGAAAAGTTGGTCCTACGCAGATTGTAATTATTACCGATTATGTAAAGAAAATGGCTGAAAAAGAGTAGTTTTTATTCTTTTTTAAGGTGTTTTACTTTTTAAAATATAAAAAAAGCTGAAGATTTAATCTTCAGCTTTTTTGTTTATATAACTATTTTTTTACTTTTCAGTATTGTAAAAAACCTTGTAATATTTCATTTTTTTGTCTTCATCGTAGCCTTGTTCTAAATAATCAGAAGAAGCATCGGGCGCATCAATATCAATTTTAATTTGGATGTTGGTGTCTAACTTAATTTCGGTTTTAAACTTGCTTTTTTCTTTCTTTAAAACAACGTCTGAAACTTCAAAATTATTACGGATTAAAACGTCGTTCAGCTTTTCAAAATGTTTTTTGTAGTCTTCAAACATTCCTTGATGTTTTTCATCTTCAAAAACTTCTTCTTTAAAACCGTGGTAATCTACATTTTCATTTTCTTTGAAATAATCAACCGTGCTTGCTAAGAAATTACTTTGTTCTTTTTTACCAAATTCAGGCTTTATAATTTCTTCAGAAAAATCTTTACACATCTCTAAATAATTTTGAGTATGTAAATTTCTATCATCTGCAAATTTTGCGTTTAAGAAATTCTTAATCCAATATTGGGCATCGTAATTATTATTATCAACAGATAAAATTACGGTTCCTTCGGCATCGGTAGAGTTTACAATTAAACAGCCTTTGTCTAGTTTTTTGGTTGAAATTCCTTTTTGAACTACGACATCAAAACTTTCATCATCTAAATAGGTTTGTAAAAAATCAACCTTACTTTCAATTTTAAAAATTCCAACGGCATTGGTTAAAATATCTTTATATTCAATGTTTTCAAAGTAAACTACTAGCACATCGCCCGTTTTTATATTTGCCGAATTGGACTGCTCATATAAGTGGTTTACAATATTTTTTGAATGCTCAATAAAGGTAGCATTGTCATCAAAAATATCAGAAGTGTATTTGTTAATTTCGTTTAAACGAACGTCTGCATGATGGTTAAAACGGTAACTTTGGGTTACTGTTCCAAAGTTTTTTAATAAAAAAGGCATTAATAATTCATAGCTTTCTTCATCAAAACGAACTAAACTTTCTGAGAATTCATTTTTCCCACTATTATATTTATTCGCTACTTTATGAATAATACATTTGCTAATTTCTGCGCGTGTTCTTTTAATCATTTTCTTAAGTTATTGTAAGTTATTTGGATGACAAAAATAGAAAAACTAAAGGGTTAATTTTAGTTGTTCGGGTAGTAATTTAAAAGTCTTGCGATGATAAGGGGTAATCCCAAACTCACGAATTGCATTTCGATGTTCTTTTGTTGGGTAGCCTTTGTTTTTTTTCCACTTATACTGCGGATATTCTTTATCGATTTTTTCCATATAATCGTCTCGATAGGTTTTTGCCAAAATAGAGGCGGCAGCAATACTCATAAATTTGGCATCGCCTTTTACAATGGTTTGGTGCGGAATATCTTTATAAGGTTTAAATTTATTTCCATCGACAATTATAAATTCGGGTTGTGGCGAAAGCTTGGCAATAGCGCGTTGCATTGCTGTTATTGATGCTTGTAAAACATTAATTTGATCAACTTCTTGATGGCTTACAAATGCCACGGCATACGCTAGGGCATGTTTTTCAATATATGGGCGTAATTCTTGGCGTTTTTTTTCTGAAAGTTGTTTGGAATCGTTTAATAATTCATGTTTAAAGTTTTCAGGTAAAATAACAGCAGCAGCGACTACAGGGCCGCTTAAGCAGCCTCTACCAGCTTCGTCTGTTCCTGTTTCTAATGTGTATTGACTATAATTTAATTTCAGCATGCTACAAATTAACAGTTTTCAAAGAAATTATTCACATTTTTTGTCGTTTAATTATTTTACTTTTGTGCTTATGAAGAGAATTTTTATAGTGTTTTTTTGTTTACTAAGTGTTCAGTTGTTTTATGCTCAAATAAGGCAGTTAGATGGTGGGATGGCTAATTTTAATGGCGGTGGTTTGAATCAAAACTTAGATTCAATTTCTGATACTGAAATTAACGTAAAACTTAGTGGGAAAACCAAATATACCGATTATAAAATTATATCATTTAAAAACGATACCACCATTGTTGACACCACTTTAACCATTCAAAAACATTATAAATTCAATTTTTTAAGAAAAGATAATTTTGAGTTATTAGGTTTTCATAATCAGGGGCAAACGTTTACCAATTTAGGCTATGATTTTACCGATATTTCATCATTTCCTGACATTGGTTTTCGTGCCAAACAATTTAATTTTTTTGAAAAGGAAGATGTAAATTATTACCACGTACCAACGCCCACTACAGAGGCAATGTACAAAACAGGTTTGCAACAAGGGCAGGTGTTAGATATTTTATTTACAAGTAATTTTTCAAAGCGATTTAACGTAGGGGTTGCCTACAAAGGGCTTCGATCGTTAGGCGCTTACAGGCGTTCGTTGGTGAGTTCGGGTAATTTTAGGGTTAGTTTTAGCTATGAAAGCCCAAAACAGCAGTATGCGATTCGAGGTCATGCGGTAAATCAAGATATTTTAAACCAAGAAAATGGCGGTTTAACAGACGATTCATTAACTGCTTTTTTTAATGATGATCCTAATTTTAGTAAAGATAGAGGTAGGTTAGATACCAAATTAATCGATGCTCAAAATAAGCTAGATGCAAAACGCTTGTATTTTGAACATACCTTTAAATTATTAGCCTCTAAAGATAGTTTGCATCAAAAAGATTTTTCAAATTTAAAAATAGGACATTCATTTACTAGAAGTTCAAAACATTATACTTTTAATCAAATTACAGCAACGCCCCTTATTTTTGGAAAAACAATTTTAGCAAATAATATTAACGATAAAACCTCTTATTTACGTTATAATAATTCGGTTTTTTTAGATTTTAATTCAAAATATATTTTAGGGAAATTCAGTGTAAAAACAGGCTATACAACCTATAAATATGGCTACGATAATTTGCAAAATAATGTGGTAGGCATCACTAAAAATAAATTAATAGGAAAAGCGGTTTCTTTTGGTGCAAGTTGGAACGGAAAAATTAAAAACTTTCATGTAAACGCCCTTGCAAATATAACACCAGGCAATGCTAGGCTTTCAGGGAACAACTTAAAAGCCGAAGCTTTTTACAAAAAAGACAGTATTATTACTTTAAAAGCGCATTTAGAAATTAGCAATAAACGCCCAAATTTTAATTTTTTACTACATCAAAGTACTTATAACGATTATAATTGGGAACATAATTTTGAATTGGTAGGGACTAGAAATTTAGGAGGTGTTTTATCTTCAAAATGGATAAACGGATCTTTAGATATTACCAATATTGACAACTACACCTATTTTGATCAAAATAATTTGCCAAAACAATTTTCAGGAAGTGTTAATTATTTAAAAGCGAAAGTTTCCAAAGAATTTACCCTAGGTAAATTTGCTTTAGACAACACACTGATGTATCAAAAAGTTGCCAGCGGAAATCAAGTTTTTAGAGTGCCCGAATTGGTAACACGAAACACCTTTTATTATTCCGATAGTTGGTTTAAAGGAAAACCATTATTTGTGCAAATAGGCGCAACCTTTAAATACTTTTCTAAGTATAAAATGAATGCTTATAATCCGTTATTGGCTGAATTTACCTTGCAAAATGATACCGAAATAGGATATCCAACAGTTGATTTATTTTTCAATGCAAGAGTGCGCCGAACTCGTATTTATTTTAAGGCAGACAACATCAGTTCTTTTGTGTTAGATAAAAATTATTTATCGGCACCAAATACCCCATATCGAGATTTTACCATTCGTTTTGGTGTGGTTTGGAATTGGTTTATTTAATAAAATAACGTTTTTTAAAAGTGATTTTATCTGATAATTTTCTAGTAAAATTAATCAATTTAAGCAAATTAGTGTAATTTAACTACTAATTATGTTACAAACTGATTCTATTTGCGTACTTCTTAGTAATATCGTAACATTACATATCTAAAAAAACTATAAATGCAAGACGGTAAAAACATCTCTGAGATTAAAACAGGCGACCAAAAAATAATTGAAAATAAAGAGTTAAATATCTGGGAAGCTTTAATTCCCGTGTTTGCTTTAATAGCAATGTTGGCGTATAATGTTTTTGTTTATGGAGATGATGCTTTGGGTGGAAGTAATCAATTTATTTTATTATTAGGAGGCGCTGTAGCCGCAATTGTAGGTTTTAAGAACCAGGTTTCTTATAAAAGAATGATGGAAGAAGTCGCCGAAAACATCAAATCAACCGCAGGAGCTATTTTAATTTTGCTGATGGTAGGTTCATTGGCAGGAACTTGGCTAATTAGCGGGATAATTCCTTCGATGATTTACTACGGATTACAAATTTTAAACCCCACCATATTTTTAGTAGCATGTTTAATAATTAGTGCTGTAATATCAATAGCGACAGGTAGCTCATGGACAACATCGGCAACCGTTGGTATCGCATTGGTAGGGATTGGTGATGCCTTAGGAATTTCATTAGGAATGACCGCAGGAGCTGTTTTATCGGGTGCTTATTTTGGTGATAAAATGTCGCCAATGTCCGACACTACAAATTTAGCGCCCGCAATGGCAGGAACCGATTTGTTTACCCATATCCGCTATATGACCTACACGACCATTCCGACTTTTATAATAACGATGATCTTTTTTATCATTTTAGGATTTACTCAAACAGCTACAGGCGAAGCTGACACACAAGGAATGCTTGCTGATATTGACAAAGCGTTTAATATTACACCTTGGTTATTTTTAGTACCCGTATTTGTAATTGTTTTAATAACCAAAAAAACACCACCTTTAATTGCTTTATTAGGAGGAACACTTTTAGGCGGAATTTTTGCTTTAATATTTCAACCAGATGTGGTGGCGCAAATTGCAGGGGTAAAAAGTTTAGATTTTAAATCGGCATATAAAGGTGTGATGCAGGCAATTACCGTAGAAACTTCAGTAGCTACCGATAACGAGGTTTTAAAAGATTTATTTACCGCAGGCGGGATGAAAAAAATGCTAGGAACGGTTTGGTTAATTTTATTAGCGATGGTTTTCGGAGGTATTATGGATGCCATTGGCGCATTGGCAAGAATAAGCAGTTTTATGCTTGGTTTATTTGATTCTGTTTTTGGATTATTTGCCAGTACAGTTGCAACCTGTATCGGTTTAAATTTTACAGCTTCGGATCAGTATTTAGCCATTGTGGTACCAGGAAAAATGTATGCAAAAGCCTATAAAAATAAAGGATTAGCCCCTGAAAATTTAAGTAGAACTTTAGAAGATTCAGGAACAGTAACCTCGGTTTTAATACCTTGGAATACTTGTGGAGCGTATCATTCAGGTGTGTTAGGCGTACCAGTAGTTGATTACGCTTTCTTTGCCATGTTTAACTGGTTAAGCCCATTTATGACCTTATTATTTGCAGCTTTCAGAATAAAAATTAGAGAACTTGCAAAACCATCAAAAGAAGGTAGTAAAAAATAACATAAATCATCAAAAATAGTTAGATAAACACCAAAGCCTTACTTTAAATAGTGAGGCTTTTTTAGCGGTATCAACAAAAAACATTACAAAACAATAGTGTTTGAATTTTTAACCTGCCCAATAGTAAAAGTACTGTGAGTACTACCAATATGCTTTAAAGCAGTTAATTTGTGTACCATAAATTCACGATATTCATCCATATCTTTCACATAAATTTTAAGAATATAATCATAATCGCCACTTACATGAAAACACTCGGTTACTTCCTGTAATTTATTAATTTCTCGTTCAAAAACTAGAATATATTCCTTGGTGTGTTTCTCTAATTTTATATGACAAAAAACTAAAAAATCCTTTTCAATTTTATTTTTATTTAGCAAGGCAACATACTGGGTTATTACGCCTTCTCTTTCTAGTTTTTTAATTCGTTCATAAACCGCGGTTACCGATAAACCTAAATGCAAAGACAGCTGTTTGGTAGTTTGTTTGCTATCTTTTTGGAGTAATACTAAAAGTTTTTTATCAATTGTATCTAATTTCATTTGAAAATTTTTGCAGTTTAAAACATAAAGAAATAAAAAAACACTTTAAAATAAAGAAGACTCAAAATTAAATAAAATTAGCTTTAAACCTATAAATAACTTTCAATATTTCTATTGTTTTAAAGCAATTAAGCAGTGTTAACATCTTAAAATGATGCCTGTTAAAAAAAGTTTTTAACAGGAGTATAAAAACGAACTCCCTTCGCTTAATTTATGAGTTAATTTGATGAAAGATAACAGAAATTTAATTCGTATTTTTGAAGCTCAACAAATTCATTTTCCTGATGAAAAAAATTCAAATGGTTGACCTACAAGGTCAATATGCAAAAATAAAACCACAAGTAACCAAAGCTTTTGAAAACGTTTTAGACACCGCCTATTATATTGGAGGTCCTGAAGTTAAAGGGTTTGCTTCTGATTTAGAAAAATACTTAAACGTAAAACATGTAATTCCATGTGCCAACGGAACCGATGCTTTACAAATAGCGATGATGGGCTTAGGCTTAGAGCAAGGAGATGAGGTAATTACTGCCGATTTCACCTTTGCTGCAACTGTTGAGGTTATTGCTTTATTAAAATTAACCCCTGTTTTAGTTGATGTTGATGCAGCTACTTTTAACATGGATATTGAGGCTTTAAAAAAGGCAATTACGCCAAAAACAAAAGCCATTGTACCTGTTCATTTATTTGGGCAATGTGCCAATATGGAAGCGGTAATGCAAGTTGCCAAAGAACACAATTTATTTGTAATTGAAGACAACGCCCAAGCAATTGGTGCCGATTACACCTTTACCGACGGAACAAAGAAGAAATCCGGAACTATCGGAAACGTAGGAACAACCTCATTTTTTCCTTCTAAAAACTTAGGATGTTATGGCGATGGTGGTGCTATTTTCACCAATGATGACGACTTAGCACATACTATTAGAGGAATTGTAAACCACGGAATGTACAAACGTTATTACCACGATGTTGTAGGTGTAAATTCTCGTTTAGACAGTTTGCAAGCCGCTGTTTTAGAAATAAAACTTCCTTTATTAGACGGTTTTTGTGATGCTCGTAGAAAAGCAGCTACTTACTATTCGAATGCTTTTGCTAGCAATCCGAATATTATTACGCCAACAATTAGCGATTTTTCAACACATGTTTTTCATCAGTATACTTTAAAAATTACCAACGGAAAACGCAACGAATTACACCAGCATTTATTAGATAATAATATTCCAAATGCGATTTATTACCCTGTGCCATTACACGCTCAAAAAGCTTACAAAGACGAACGCTATAATGAGGCTGATTTTAAAGTTACAAATCAACTAATTGAACAAGTAATTTCATTGCCAATGCACACTGAATTAGATCAAGAGCAGTTGGTATTTATCACCAAAACTATTTTAGAATTTGTAGGCGAATAAAGCTGTAAATTAAATTATCAATAAAAAAATCATGAAAAAGATATTAGTAACTGGCGGATTAGGTTTTATAGGATCACACACCGTTGTAGAATTACAAAACAAAGGTTTTGAAGTAGTTATTATTGATGATTTATCAAACTCTAAAATAACTGTTCTAGATAAAATTACCGAAATAACAGGCGTAAAACCCGATTTTCATCAATTAGATTTGCGTATTAAACAAAACGTTACTAATTTTTTCAACAATAATACTGTTGATGGAATTATTCATTTTGCAGCCTTTAAAGCTGTTGGTGAAAGCGTTGAAAATCCGTTAGATTATTACGAAAATAATATCGGGAGTTTAGTGTATTTATTGCAAGAAATTAGAAACAGAAAACTAGATAATTTTATTTTCAGTTCATCTTGTACCGTTTACGGGCAAGCCGATGAATTGCCAATTACCGAAAATGCGCCTACAAAACCTGCTGAATCTCCTTATGGAAACACCAAGCAAATTGGTGAAGAAATTATAAAGGATAGCTGTAAGGCTTATAATATAAATGCCATTGCACTGCGTTATTTTAATCCGACAGGCGCGCACGACAGTCTTAAAATTGGTGAATTACCTTTAGGTGTTCCTCAAAATTTAATTCCGTATGTAACACAAACAGCCGCAGGGATTAGAAAAGAATTAGCTGTTTTTGGTGATGATTACAATACACCTGACGGAACAGCAATTCGTGATTATATTCACGTAGTCGATTTAGCAAAAGCACATATTGCGGCGTTAAATCGTTTATTAGAAAAGAAAAATAAAACTAATTTTGAATTTTTCAATGTAGGTACAGGAACAGGAAGTTCTGTTTTAGAAGTGATTAATACTTTTGAAAAAGTTACTCATAAAAAACTAAATTATAAAATTGTGGCGAAACGAGCAGGTGATATTACCGCCGCATATGCCGACACTACAATTGCCAATAAAGAGTTGAATTGGAAAACTGAAAAAACCTTAGAAGATGCGTTATTATCTTCTTGGAAATGGCAAAAAAAACAGTAATATAATTTATTTTTTTATAACAATTAAAAACAGGATTCAATATTTTTTATTGAGTTCTGTTTTTTTTATTAGAAGCAATTTCCCGCTTTCCGCACTCGCTTTTTTTGTTTTTTAAAAGAAAAACAAAAAAGAGCTCAAACAAAGCTTCAATCGGGGCTAGGCATTTGTACACTGTTTTAAATTTTTAGAGTCAGTTCGAGTGATTTTTTCCTTCAAAAAAATGCTATTGAGAACTTTTTTATCATCAAAATAAATGAAGATAAAAGAATTCAAATTCTCGATACAATTTTAATTCCTTTTAGTCATTAAAATCACTCGAATTGACAAGAATTGACAAGAATCATCAAAAAAAAGAGAATAACGACGGAAAATCAGGATGCGAACCTGAAATAAATTCAGGTTGACAGATGCTATTCCTTATTTTTCTGTCATATTTTTTTAAAAAATAAAATTTAAAGCAGCTTTTAGGTTAACAGACTAAAAACAAACTACTGCTAACATAAATCATTCATTTTAAACATATTTAAGCCGAAATAAGGCAGTGTTTTAATTATTCCTTATCTTTTTACTAACATTAACATCAAAGAAATAGCTCAGTTTTGTAGCAACAAAAATTAACAAAAACATCTAATGAAAACATTTCAAAAAATTATTTTAAGCACTTTAAGTGTTTTAGCAATCGGTTGTCAAAATGAAGATGAACCTGTAAAAAAAATAATAAATACAAACGTAAATTTTAGTTATAAAACAAGTATCAAAATTGGTGGTGAAGGCGCTTCAGAAATTTCGGCATTCGATAAGATATCGAAAAAATTATTTACGGTTAATGTGGAATCTCAAGAAATTTCTATAAATGATATTTCTGATTTAAATAATCCTAAAAAAGAAAAAATAAATTTAACTGCTTACGGTTCGCCAAACAGTGTTGCCGTTCTTGATGGAAAATTAGCCGTTGCCGTAGAAGCAACAATCAAACAAAATGCAGGGAAAATTTTACTATACAATACTGCCGATAATAAACTAATAAGTCAATTTACTGTAGGCGCATTGCCCGATATGCTGGCATTTTCACCCGATGGAAAAACAATTGTTTCTGCTAACGAAGGCGAGCCAAACGATGATTATACAAACGACCCAAAAGGAACTATAAGTATTATTAATATCGAAAATAAAGAGGTTACTACTTTAAATTTTGATGCTTTTAATTCAGATGAAAGTGCGTTAGAAAAAAATGGATTTCGAGTTTTTGGACCAAATGCTTCTTTATCGCAAGATGTAGAACCTGAATATGTTGCTATTTCTGATGATTCTAAAACTGCTTGGATTTCTTTACAAGAAAACAATGGAATCGCAAAAGTAAACTTAGCTACCAAAACAATTGAAGCAATTTATCCTTTAGGTTTTAAAGACTACAACCTTGCTAAAAACAGCATTGATGCTAGTGATAAAGACGATAAAAAAGAATTAAAAAATTGGCCAGTAAAAGGAATGTATCAGCCAGATGCTATTAAATATGCAAATATTGGCGGCGTTGATTATATTTTTTCTGCAAACGAAGGAGATTCTAGAGATTATAAAGGTTTTAGCGAAGAAGTTAGAATGGATGAATTAACCTTAGATGAAACTGTTTTCGATGCTTCATTAAATTATTTAGACAAAGCAAATTTAGGAAGATTAAAAACCACTACCACTTTAGGTGATGTCAATAATGATGGAAAAGTAGAAACACTTTACAGTTACGGAGCTCGTTCATTTAGTGTATGGTCGGGCGATAATGGCTCGCTTTTATACGACAGCGCAAACAGTATTGCTACCCAAACTTTAAAAGCTACACAAAGCCGTTTTAATGACGATGACAAAAGAAGCGATGACAAAGGAGCAGAGCCTGAAAGTGTTGAAATTTTAAATATCGGTAATGAGCGTTATATTTTATTTGTTGGTTTAGAAAGAAACGATCAAGTTATGGTCTATGATATAACCAACCCAACGGCTCCTGTATTTTTAGATATTTTATCTCATACTGGCGATGAAGGTCCTGAAGGTTTATTGGCAATATCAGCAGCAGATAGCCCAACAGGAAAAGCCTTATTAGTGGTTTCTAATGAAGACAGCGGAACGGTTACTTTTTACGAAAACAACTAATATTTATTTTCTTTAAATAGTAATAAACATAGTATTAAACACAAAACAAAACCTCCAGCTAAGTAAATAGTTGGAGGTTTTTTATTGAATAATTAGGTGTAAAATAATCTTAAATTTCAGTTGACTCTACAGGTAAAACAGCTGCGCTTGCGGCAACGCTTTTATCTATTTTACGCATTAATCCTTGTAACACTTTACCAGGACCAACTTCAATAAACTCAGTTCCTCCATCGGCAACCATTGCCTGAATACACTGCGTCCATTTTACAGGAGCAGTTAATTGGGCTATTAAATTTTCTTTAATTTCCTCAGGACTAGTTACTGCTTTTGCCACTACATTCTGATATACAGGGCAAGTTGGCTCACTAAAAGTAGTTTCTTGAATTGCTTTTGCTAATTCCTCACGAGCAGGTTCCATCATTGGAGAATGAAATGCACCTCCAACAGGTAAAACTAAAGCTCTACGTGCGCCTTTTTCTGTTAATATTTCACAGGCTTTTTCAATAGCTGTTACTTCTCCTGAAATTACTAATTGTCCAGGGCAGTTATAATTTGCCGCCACTACAATTCCATCAATTTCGGCACAAGTATCTTCAACAATTTTATCTTCTAAACCTAAAACAGCTGCCATGGTTGATGGCTTTATTTCACAGGCTTTTTGCATTGCCAAAGCTCTTTTTGAAACTAAGGTTAAGCCATCTTTAAACGATAAAACACCGTTTGCTACCAATGCTGATAATTCTCCTAAGGAGTGTCCTGCAACCATTTCTGGTTTAAAATTATCGCCTAAAACCTTTGCTAAAATTACCGAATGTAAAAAAATAGCTGGCTGAGTTACCTTTGTTTGTTTTAATTGTTCGGCTGTACCTTCAAACATTACGTCTGTAATACTAAAACCTAATATATCGTTTGCGCTTTCAAATAGCTCTTGGGCTAAAGGATATTTTTCATATAAATCTAATCCCATTCCTGTAAATTGTGCTCCTTGACCTGGAAAAATATATGCTTTCATCTGTTTATTTGTTGTTTGTTATGCTATGCAAACATACACATTTTAAAAATTTATCGTTAATGAGTTAATGTATTAAGTTCGGTTTTATAAAATGATGCACAAATACCTAGCCCCGATTGTAGCAATTGTTTGAGCTCCTTTTTTTTCTTTTAAAAAAAGAGCGAGTGCGAAAAGCGGGAAATAGCTCCAAATAAATAGTTATAGTGTTTTGAAAAAAATAAGTAACAATTGCCCTAGAAATTCCTACTTTTGATACTCAAATAAAATTATGATAAGTAAATCTTTTTATCGGTTAATTAAAAATTATTTTTCAACCTCAGAAGCATTAGCAATTAACTTAAATTTGATAGCAAACTTACTTGTTATTGGAATTTTAGGCTATATTTTTTTTAAATTATTCCGTCATTATGGAACGCGATTTGTAAAAAAACTAGTATCAAAAACAAGCACTAATTTTGATGATTTTTTATTGAATAATCGGGTGTTTTTAAATGCTTCTCGAATTGTAGTTTTTTTATTCTTATATTCTTTACTAGCTCCTCTTTTAATTGATTTTCCTAATGTTTTAAACTATGGACAACGTTTTATTAATTTAGCTATTTTACTTTCAATCATCTGGTTTGTTCGAAGTATTTTATTAACAATTAAAGATTTTTTAAGAACTTTAACCGCCTTTAAAGACAAGCCTTTAGAGAGTTATGTTCAAATTTTTATGATTGTTTTATGGATTATCGGTTTTGTTATTTCGTTTTCGATAATAACAGGAAAACCATTGATTCGTTTTTTAACGGCTTTAGGAGCTTTTTCGGCTGTTTTATTACTTATTTTTAAGGATACAATTTTAGGTTTTGTAGCAAGTATTCAAATAACGGTAAACGATACGGTGCGTTTAAATGATTGGATTACCATTGATAAATACAATGCCGATGGAAATGTAACAGCAATTAATTTAGCCTCGGTAATTGTGCAAAATTTTGACAATACCGTAACGAGTATTCCTACGTATTCGTTGATTTCTGAATCGTTTAAAAACTGGCGTGCCATGGATAATTCTGGCGGACGTAGAATAAAACGCTCGGTATTAATTAAAATAAATAGCATTGAATTTTTAACAGATGCCGATGTTGCTCATTATAAAAAAATAGCGCTAATTTCTGATTATGTAAGCGAAGCTTATAGCGATGTGCAAGCTTATAATACTACAAATAATATTGATAAATCGATTTTAATTAACGGTAGAAACTTAACTAATTTTGGGATGTTTCGTAAATATTTAGACGAATATTTAAAACAACATCCGAAGATAAATCAAGAATTATTGTTTATGTCTCGTCAATTACAGCCTACCCAAAATGGTATTCCGTTAGAAATATATGCGTTTTGTAAAAATAAATCGTGGGTTGCTTATGAACGAGATATGGCAGATATTTTTGACCATATTTTGGCAAGTGTATCGTATTTTAATTTAGAAGTTTTTGAAAGCCCTACAGGAACGGATATTTCAACTCTTAAACAATAATCATTTATTTTGATGCTAAATTTTAAAAAAAACGGTTCTTTATGGCAGTTAGCTACCCGAAAATTCCTCGAAAGTAAAACAGGGGTTTTTAGTTTCTTATTTATCGTTTTCTGCGGATGTATGGCTGTTTTCTGTTATCTAATTGCGCCTGATAATAGCAATTCTGCAAATCAGATGCACTTAGAAATTCATTCAAAATCACCAGGTTTTTCAGTACAAATGCTTAGTATTCCATCAAAATCAAAAGAAAAACAATCGTGGTTTTCGGTTTTTATCGATGGAAAAAAAAATGTTGCTACGGAAATTCCTATAAAATCGTATGTAATAAAAGGGCATCAATTAGAAATTGTAAAATATTCGGATGGTTTATCAAAAGCATATCCACTGTCTTTATTTAAAAATGAACCTGAAAAATATATTCAACAAAAAACATTTTGGTTTGGAACAGATAAATATGGGCGCGATTTATTAAGTAGGCTGTTAATTGGAGCACGAATTTCATTTTTCATCGGATTTATAGCTGTTTTTATATCGCTTTTAATCGGTATTCCTGTTGGAGCAATTGCAGGTTATTTTGGTGGGAAAACAGATGCTTTTATTATGTGGATTATTAATATTACTTGGTCTATTCCTACATTATTATTGGTAATCGCTATTACTTTAGCTTTAGGAAAAGGTTTTTGGCAGGTGTTTATCGCCGTAGGCTTAACCATGTGGGTAGAAGTTGCTCGTGTAGTACGTGGGCAGGTAATTACCACCAAACAGCAACAGTATGTGGTGGCGGCAAAAGCTTTAGGTTTTTCTGATTTTAGAATTATTTTCAAACACATTTTACCCAATATTTTAGCGCCGATTATTGTGATATCAGCTGCTAATTTTGCCGCAGCTATTTTAATTGAAAGTGGCTTGAGTTTTTTAGGAATCGGTGCGCAACCTCCAACACCATCGTGGGGCGCGATGATTAAAAATCATTATAATTACATCATTTTAGGAAAGCCTTTTTTAGCCTTAATCCCAGGGTTGGCAATTATGAGTTTGGTAATGGCTTTTATGCTAATAGGAAATACACTTCGTGATGCTTTGGATGTAAAGGGGTAGTTTTTTTGGGGTTTAAAATACATTTATATTTATTTACTCTAAATAAGAATAAGTTGTATTTTTGCATCCAAAAATAACTAAAATGAAAATATATAAAATTTTATTAATAACATTATTCTCGGTATTTAGTGCGTATTCACAAAATGTACTAACAGGAACTATTACTGATACGCATGGAGAGGGAATTGTAGGGGCTGCTATTTTTATAAAAAAAATAGAAAAAGGAACAACAGCAAATATTGAAGGAAAATACGAACTTAAAAATTTAGAAAAAGCAACGTATTTAATAACGTTTCAATCTTTAGGATACAAAACAGAAGTTAAAAATATCATTATCAATAAAAATACTACAATCCTAAACATAACCTTAGAAGAGGATTCTAGTAAATTAGATGAAATTGTTGTTTCTGCAGGAAGAACTTCAGAAAAAATTTCAGAAATACCTGCTTCTATTACAATTGTAGGAACAAGGGAGTTGGAAAAATTAGGTACAACGACTACGAATATTAATGATATTTTAGAGTTTTCTGTCCCTGGTTTAGCTTCTAGTACAGGAACTTATTCTAATTGGGGGCAAACACTTCGTGGTAGACAACTGCTAGTAATGGTAGATGGAATACCGCAATCTACACCTCTTAGAAATGCTAAAGTGGGTTTAAAATCTTTAAATCCAAATGATATTGCTAGAGTTGAAGTTATAAAAGGAGCTACTGCTATTTATGGTAATGGTGGAGATGGTGGTATTATAAACTATATTACAAAAAAGCCAAATAAATATAAAAAATTAAGCGGTAAAACGAATTTGTGGCAAACAGCAAACTTAAAAAGAGTTAAGGATGCTTTAGGTTGGGGAGCATACCAATCTTTATCAGGAAATATGAATGACTTTTCATATTATGCCTCTGGAAGTTACGAGCAAACTGGTAATAAATATGATGCCAATGGCGAAGTATTACTACCTACTTATGGTTTAGATAACACAAAAATATTTAGTGGTTTATTAAAATTAGGCTATCAACTTAATGACAATCAAAAATTAAGTTTAATGGCGAATCATTATCAAACTCGTCAAAACACTCCTTTTGTCGCTACATTAGGTTCAATAACGGTATTAAATAAAGAAGGAGATTACAAAATAACTCCAGGAAAAGGAATATTACCAACATCAACAAATCCGATACTAGGTAGTGAAACAGGAGTTACCACTACAAATGCACAATTAAAGTATCAATTATCTGATATTTTTAACGGTACAACAAATTTAGATACTGATGTATTTTATCAAAAAAGTAAAAATATATTTTTCTATTCTCCTAGGTTTGTTGGTGGTGGACAGTCTGTTGTAAATTCAGAAAAAATAGGTTTTAGACCTAATTTTCATACTGTTTTAAACATCGATTCTCCCGTAAATACGTCTTTTACTTATGGTGTTGATATTTTAAAAGATAAAACAAACCAAGGGTTATTAGATGGACGCTTATGGGTTCCTAATTTAAATTTATTTAGCTACGCACCATATTTGCAAGCTAAATTTAAATATAATCAAGATTGGGTTTTTAAAGCAGGTGTACGTTACGATGCGATGAATCTTAAAATTGAAAATTTTACTACATTACCTTACTCATCTAAGTCAGATAATAATTTTACAGATCCTGTTAATGTTATTGGTGGTGATTTAGATTTTAAAAATACCGCGATAAACTTAGGGCTTAGATATATTAAAAATGATGAATTTATACCTTATGCAAGTTATTCTCAAGGGTTTTCTCTACCTGATTTAGGTAGAACATTAAGAACTGCAATGGCTGATAATGTAAATCATTTAGATATTAACGCGATCAAAACAAACAATTACGAATTTGGATTTTTATCAAAATTTAAGCACGTACGTTTCGAAGCTGTAGGTTTTTATAGTACTTCAAACTTCGGGTTGGGGCTTATTTTTAACGATGATATTAATCGGTTTGAACAATCTAAAAATCCTCAAAAAATATATGGAGCCGAAGTTTCTACTGATTTTACTTTCTTAAATGATAAATTACAATTTGGTGGTTCGTATTCTTTTGTTGAAGGATTAAAACATACTCCAGGAAATCCAAATGACTTAAGCTACATTGGTGGTGATGTTGTTTCTCCTCCTAAAACGACTGCATATATTAATATTCAACCAATAAAAAACTTAACATCATCAGTGCGTTTAATTTATACGGGTAATCGTAATCGATTTAATCCGAAGGAAAAAGAAGGTATATATTCTTATAATTATAGAGAAGTACCTGTAAAAGGATACACAATGCTTAATTTTTCAAGTACATATACTGTAAAAAATAATATAAAATTATCGGTTGCGGTAAATAACTTATTAAATGAGTTCTTTTTACCTGCAAGAGCACAATGGGCAGCCCCATTAAGAAGTCAAACTAGCGCAGGTGAAGGAATAAATGCTAAACTAGGAGTGGTTTATGAATTTTAGAAGAAAATAATTAAATAAATAATTTTATCAAAAAAAGCGAATGATTTTCATTCGCTTTTTTTTAATATGTAACGAAGTAAATGAAACCCTATAAAATAATTAAAATACTTCATTTATGGCTTGGTTTAACTGTTGGACTTATTGTTTCTTTTTCAGGAATAACAGGCTCTTTATATCTTTGGCAACCTGAAATTGCTGCTTATTTAACAGCTAAAGAATTAAATATTGATACTTTTAATAAAACAAAGATACCTTATCAAAAAAATATTCAGACAGTCGCTAAACTAACAGAAATACATGGTGATTCTATCAAAAAAATACAACTTCCTTATCGAAAAAATAATTACATTATTTTAACTTTTTTAAACGGAACAACTTCTTATTATCATCCTGAAAAGGGTGTTTATTTAGGAAGTAATTTAAAAACAAACTCCTTTTTTGAAACACTGTTACAACTTCATAGAAACTTATGTTTTAAACCTTATGGAAGTTATATTATAGGAGTGTCATCTCTTATTTTTTGCTTTTTGATATTAATTTCAGGGTTTTTATTGTGGCGTAGGAGCTATAAAAAAAGATGGAAAAAAGGGTTTACGATAAATTGGTATTCTTCTAAAAAGAAATTTAATTATAATTTGCATAAAGTAGCAGGAATTTATTTTATAATTCCATTAATAATGCTTTCTTTTTCAGGAGCATATTTTACTTTTTATAAAGAATATAGAATATTATTATCGGCATTACCAGCGTATAAAATAGCAGAAAATTCTAGTATTCATAAAACCAAAATAGGCGGTTTTTTCGATATTGAAAAGCAAACAAAAAGGTTATTTCCTGATGATAAACTTTGGTCAATATATTATCCTTCAAAAAAAGATGAATATTATCGATTTAGGTTTATAAACACGCTTAAAATTGAAAGTGGACTTAGAAAATCAACAGATATTTTTACAGATAAAAATTTAACAATAGTTAAAATAAATTCTTTTTATAAAAATCCATTATCTTTGAGAATAACAGCACAAATGTATCCAATTCATATTGGCGAATCATTCGGCTTTTTTCATCGTATTTTAGTTTTTATTACAGGGTTTATTCCACTGATTCTTTACATAACAGGAATTCGTTTTTATTTATATAAAAAACGTAGATAATCCATTATTAAAAATGATTTTTGAAAACAGTTTGACTGAATTTCAATATTATAAATTATGATGTACTTTTGTTATTAAAAAAGAACAGATGAGTTTTAGCGTACAATTTAAAACACGATGGGCCGATTTTGATGCCAATATTCATATGCGTCATACCGCATACAACGATTATGCTGCCGAAGTTAGATTGCGTTTTTTTAAAGAACACAATATTTTTATTCAAGATTTTACTAAAGAAAAAACAGGTCCTATTTTATTTGAAGAAAACACCAAATTTTTACGTGAAGTTCACATGGGAACTGATATTTCGGTAAATCTTAAAATTATTGGATTATCAAACAAAGGCGAGCGTTGGAAAATTCAACATGAAGTTTTTAATGAAAAAGGCGATTTATCGGCAGTAATTACCGTTTATGGAGCTTGGTTAGATTTGGTAAAAAGAAAATTAACGGTTCCGTCTGAAAAATTTCAAACAATTTTCAATAAAGTAGAAAAAACAGCCGATTTTCAAGAAATTATCTTAAAATAATAGTAAATAATATTTAATGAGTATATCTAAAAAAATAAAATTAATTGTAGCAATTATTGTCCTTATTACTGGGTGTTTATTAAAACAAACTCCTGGCGATACTACCACAGATGTTACACGAAATCCTAGTGGATTTAATTATTTACCAACTTCAACAACGGGCGTTATTGTAAAGCATGATGGGTATCAATTATCGTATAACGAAAAACATGAACAGGCAGAATGGGTGGCGTATTCTTTAAGTAAAAATGATATTAAGACCACTAAAATTAAGCGTCCTTATTTTATTAATGATCCGAAGGTAAAAACACGGTCGGCAAATTATAAAAGTTATAAAAAATCAGGGTATGATAGAGGTCATTTATGCCCTGCTGCCGATAAAAAATATTCGGTAGAGGCGTATAATGAAACTTTTTATACCTCTAATGTTACGCCACAAAGACATAGTTTTAATGCAGGAATTTGGCTTCGATTAGAAGAAAAAACGCGTTATTGGGCTAAGAAATATCAAAATATATATGTGGTAACAGGTGGTATTTTACAAGATGATTTAAGAACTATCGGACGCGATAAAGTTTCTATTCCTAAAGAGTTTTATAAAATAATTGTAGATTATACAAATCCAAGCCAAGCAAAAGCGATTGCTTTTTTAATACCTCATAAAAAAAGTAAAAAACCGTTGTATGAATTTGTGGTTTCTATTGATGCTTTAGAAGCAAAAACAGGAATCGATTTTTTCCCTGAATTACCAGATAATATTGAAGATGAATTAGAGCGTTCTACTAATTATAAAGCGTGGGTTTTTAGATAATTTAAACGTGGTTGCCTATACTATTATAGAATACGAAATGAAATCCTACGCAAAATGTGTAGGATTTTTTATTAGTGAGTATTCTATTCAAATTAAAATAAAAGAGTATTTTAAAAAAAGTACTTTTACAGCTCCAATAAATAGCGTAGAATAATTTTGTGATGATAGAAAATAAAGAATTAGACCTTGCCGTTCAGTTTATAGAAAAAACAGATAGAAACCTTTTTATCACAGGAAAAGCAGGAACAGGAAAAACTACTTTTTTACATAAAATAAAAAATGAATCTTTAAAAAGAATGGTTATTGTAGCGCCCACTGGTGTTGCGGCAATTAACGCAAAAGGGGCAACGATTCATTCTTTTTTTCAGATGCCTTTTGGTCCTATTTTACCAAATCAAATTGAAAATACCTCGAGTCAGCAACGAAAGTTTAATAAAACAAAAATAGATATTATCCGATCGTTAGATTTAGTAATAATCGATGAAATTAGTATGGTGCGAGCCGATTTATTAGACGGAATTGACCAAGTTTTAAGAAAATATAAAAATCGTCATAAAGTTTTTGGCGGTGCACAGGTTTTAATGATTGGCGATTTACAGCAATTATCGCCTGTGGTACGCCCAAATGATTGGAGTATTTTACAAGAGCATTATAAATCGGTTTATTTTTTTAGTAGCAAGGCTTTTCAAGAGTCGAATACAATAGCTATCGAACTAAAGAAAATCTATAGACAGAAGAATGATGCTTTTATAAAAATATTAAATGAAATCAGAAATGACTCTTTGTCTTATGATTCTGAAAAAATATTAAATGAAAGATATGACCCTAATTTTCAGCCTAAAAAACAAGATGGTTATATTACATTAACCACGCATAATAAAAGGGCAGAGGCAATTAATACGCTAGAATTAGAAAAAATAAAGAAGAAAAGTTTCTTTTTTAAAGCAGAAGTATCTGGTAAATTTAATGAAAACTCCTATCCAAATAGTGATGATTTAGAATTAAAAGTAGGCGCTCAGGTGATGTTTATTAAAAATGATAGCTCACCTGAAAAAAGATACTTCAATGGTAAAATTGGCGAAATAAAAAGTATTGATGATGATACTATTTACGTAAAATGCCCTAATGATGATTTTGAAATTGAAACAAAGAAAGAAATTTGGGAGAATATCAGCTATTCAATCGATGATCAAACTAAAGAAATAAAAGAAGATGTTGCGGGTTCTTTTACGCAAATTCCGTTGCGATTGGCTTGGGCAATTACCATTCATAAAAGTCAAGGGCTAACTTTTGAAAAAGCAATTATTGATGCCGAAGCTTCTTTTGCACACGGTCAAACTTATGTGGCTCTTAGTAGATGTACGAGTTTAGAAGGCATTGTTTTGAAAACAAGGATTGGAAGTAGTTCAATTATTAACGATAGAACCGTAGATTCTTTTAATAAAAATGTAAGCCAGAATATTCCTGATAAAACTGTTTTAGATGATTCAGAAAAAAAATATCAGCTTAATTTAATTGCCGAATTATTTGATTTCCGCCCGCTTTTATATCCAACCACAAGGGCTATTGATATTTTTTATAAAAATCAAACCAGTTTAAACGGTATTATGATTTCTCATTTAGAAACTATTAAAGATGACGGAATTATTCCATTATTAAAAATTGCAAATGGTTTTAAAAATCAACTAGAAGTGCTTTCTAAAGAAACAGAATTAGCTGAAAATAGCACTGTAATTAATGATAGATTTGCAAAGGCAATTACTTATTTTAAAACGCAAACGCAAGAGTTTATAAAAAAACCATTAAGCGGAATTTCTTTTTCTACCGATAATAAAGCAGTTCAAAAAGACTTAGAAACTCAAATTTATACCTTAAAAAATTTACTATCGATTAAATTATATTGCTTCTTAAAATTAAAAGATACTTTTAAGGTAAAAGATTATTTGCAAATTCGTGCCGATGCAGTTTTACTAAATACCGAAAAGCCTGTTAAAAAAGCCTTTGTCTCAGCAAAAGATCCTGCTTTGGCGGTAAGTTTACGTATGTTAAGGGATGAAATTTCTAAAAAACAAAATACGGCTCCTTTTCAAATTTTTAGTCAAAAAACATTGTATGCAATTTGCGATATGCTTCCTAAAACCGCTCAAGAGTTGTTAAAAGTAGAAGGGATGGGAAAGGTTAGGGTGCAAAAATATGGTGGTCAAATTTTAGACGCCGTTAGTCTTTATTGTAAGAAAAATAAATTAAAAGAGTCGGTTAAAACGGTTTCAAAAACAGGAAAATTAGCTGTAAAAAAAAGAACTGAAATAAAAATACCTACCAGAGAAATTAGCTATTCTTTTTTTAAACAAGGACTATCAGCAAAAGAAATAGCAACTAAAAGAGGGCTAACTTTAAATACAATTGAAACACATTTAATGAGTTATATTAGTTCAGGAGATATTGATGTATTAGATGTTATACCTTTAAAAAAGTATAAAGAGTTGGTGCAAACTATTGAAGAAACTGAGTTTAAAAGTCTGAGCGAATTAAGAAAAAAAACGGAAAATAAATTTTCTTTTTCAGAATTGAAAATGGTGTTGCTTTCATTGAAATTATAAAAAAGACTGTGGTAAATTAGAATCTGAAATTTAAACAAACTCTAACTAATAAATACAAAAAAGACCATTCAAAATAATTGAATGGTCTTTTTTATATAATATGTTTAGAATGATTTTTACAAATTAAAAACCAATATCAACACCTAATTTAGTAGCTATTAATTTATTAATTCGCTTTTTAACTTCTGGTATTTTTACACTTTCTAAAACCGTGTTGGCAAAGGCATACATTAATAATGCTTTTCCTTCTTTTTTAGGAATCCCACGTTGTTGCATGTAAAATAATGCATCTTCGTCTAATTGACCAATAGTACAACCGTGTGAACATTTTACATCATCAGCAAAAATTTCTAATTGTGGTTTTGCATTGATTGTTGCTTTATCACTAATTAAAACATTGTTGTTTTGCTGATACGCATTTGTTTTTTGAGCTTCTTTTTCAACAATTACTTTACCGTTGAAAACTGCTGTAGAACGTCCGCCGTAAATCCCTTTATAATCTTGATGCGATTCGCAATTTGGTTCAATATGATGCACCAAGGTATGATGATCGATATGTTGTTTTCCTTCAGAAATCGTAATTCCTTTTAAAATAGAATCGATATGTTCGCCTCTTTGATAAAAGTTTAAGTTATTACGTGTAATATTTCCTCCAAAAGAAAAAGTATGTACCGAAACAATACTGTTCGATTTCTGCTCTATATAAGCATTGTCAACCAATGACGCATTTTCATGGTCATTTTGAATTTTATACATATCAACCGTAGCATCTTTAGCAGCATAAACTTCGGTAACCGCATTTGTTAAAACAGGGTTCGAAGTTAAACTTTGATGACGCTCAATAATTTGAACATGTGCGTTTTGCTCGGCAATAATTAAATTACGAGGCTGTGTCATAACAGCTTCTTGATTACCGGTTGTAAAATAGATAATTTGTATTGGCTTTTGAACCTCTACATTTTTAGGAATATAAATATACGCTCCTTCGTTTGCAAAGGCGGTATTTAATGCTGTTAAATTATCTTGCTTAGCTATTTTATTGAAGTGTTTTTCAATAATAGCTTTATATTTAGGCTTGGTTAATGCTGATGACATTAAGCAAACATCAATAGTGTCGTGTGTTGTTTCTGATAAAAAAGAGCTGTATTTTCCATTGATAAAAACTACTTTATAAGTATCTATATCGTGGATAAAATATTTCTTTACATCTGCCAATTCTATAGCATCTTCCGAATTTGGAAAAATATTATAATCGTGCTTTAACACTGAGTTTAAAGAAGTGTATTTCCAAGCTTCTAATTTCTTAGTAGGAAATCCTAATTCTTCAAAATTTTGTAGTGCTTTACTTCTAATATCGTGCAGATCAGAATTAATATCTTCGCCATTTTCAAAGGCAACGTACGAGGCGGTTATTTTGTCTTTTAATTCCATCTATCTTTTAAGAATTAACTTCATCTTTAATCCAATCATATCCTTTTTCTTCAAGCTCTAGGGCTAAAGAAGCATCGCCAGATTTTACAATTTGACCATTGTATAAAACGTGAACAAAATCAGGAACGATATAATCTAATAAACGTTGGTAATGTGTAATAACAATTACTGCATTATCTTTCGATTTTAATTTATTAACTCCGTTTGCTACAATACGCAAGGCATCAATATCTAAACCAGAATCGGTTTCATCTAAAATGGCTAATTTAGGTTCAAGCATTGCCATTTGAAAAATTTCATTACGTTTCTTTTCTCCTCCAGAAAACCCTTGGTTTAAAGAACGTGATAAAAATTTACGGTCAATTTCTAACAATTCTGATTTCTCACGAATCATTTTTAACATATCTTTTGCAGGCATGTCTTCTAAACCTTTGGCTTTACGATTTTCGTTAATTGCCGTTTTTATAAAGTTTGTTACAGAAACTCCAGGGATTTCAACAGGATATTGAAATGATAAAAAGATACCTTTATGTGCTCTTTCTTCAGGAGCTAATTCACCAATATCTTCACCATTTAAGGTTATTAATCCGTCGGTTACTTCGTATTCTTCTTTTCCTGAAATTACAGAAGCTAAGGTACTTTTACCAGCTCCGTTAGGACCCATAATAGCATGAACTTCTCCTGCTTTAATTTCTAAATTCAATCCCTTTAAGATTGATTTATCTTCTATGTTAGCGTGTAAATTTTCTATTTTTAACATGGTAATATATCTTTGTTATTGGCTATTAACCAACGCTTCCTTCTAAACTGATTTCTAATAATTTTTGTGCTTCTACAGCAAATTCCATTGGTAATTTATTTAGTACTTCTTTACTAAAACCATTTACGATTAATGCAATTGCTTTTTCGGTATCTATTCCACGTTGGTTACAGTAAAATAATTGGTCTTCACCAATTTTACTTGTCGTTGCTTCGTGTTCTATCTGTGCCGATTTATTTTTTGTTTCAATATAAGGAAAGGTGTGTGCACCACACTGATTACCCATTAGTAAAGAATCACATTGCGAGAAGTTACGCGCATTATCGGCACGAGGGCCAATTTGAACTAATCCTCTATAAGAGTTTTGTGATTTTCCTGCGGATATTCCTTTTGATATAATGGTTGACTTGGTATTTTTACCTAAGTGAATCATTTTAGTACCAGTATCAGCTTGCTGATAATTATTGGTAACTGCTATTGAATAAAATTCTCCAACAGAATTATCTCCTTTTAAAATACAACTAGGGTATTTCCAAGTAACTGCCGAACCTGTTTCTACCTGTGTCCAAGAAACTTTGGCGTTGGTTTCACAAATGGCTCTTTTAGTTACAAAATTGTAAACCCCACCTTTTCCTTCTTTATTTCCAGGATACCAGTTTTGCACAGTAGAATACTTAATTTCAGCATCATCCATGGCAATTAATTCAACAACTGCGGCATGTAACTGATTTTCATCTCTACTAGGAGCGGTACAACCTTCAAGGTAAGAAACATAACTTCCTTTATCAGCAACAACTAAAGTTCTTTCGAATTGTCCTGTTCCTCCTTCATTAATTCTGAAGTAAGTTGATAATTCCATTGGGCAACGAACACCTTTTGGAATATAACAGAAAGATCCATCAGAAAAAACGGCTGAATTTAACGCTGAGTAAAAATTATCGGTAGTTGGAACAACAGTTCCTAAATATTTTCTTACTAATTCAGGATGTTCTTGAATAGCTTCAGAAATAGGCATAAAAATAATACCTTTTTTACCTAAAGTTTCTCTAAAAGTTGTTGCAACAGAAACAGAATCTACTACAATATCAACAGCTACATTAGCTAATTTTTTTTGTTCATCTAAAGAAATTCCTAAACGTTTAAAAGTGTCCAATAATTCAGGGTCAACTTCATCTAAACTGTTTAATTTTGGCTTTTCTTTTGGTGCTGAATAATAGGCAATGTCTTGAAATTTTGGTTTTTCGTAATGAACATTTGCCCATTCAGGTTCTTCCATTTCTTTCCAGACTCTAAAGGCTTCTAAACGCCAATCAGTCATCCATTGCGGCTCGTTTTTCTTTTTAGAAATAGCACGAACTACATCTTCATTTAACCCTTTTGCAAAGGTTTCACTTTCTATATCAGTATAAAAACCATATTCATATTCTTTGGTTTCTAACTCTTCTCTTAAATCGTCTTCGGTGTACTTGCTCATAAGTGAGTTGTAATTTTATAAAGAAAAACTTTCGCCACAACCGCAGGTGCGATTGGCATTTGGGTTGTTGAAAACAAAGCCCTTACCATTTAAACCTCCAGAATACTCTAAGGTGGTTCCTACAAGGTATAAAAAACTTTTTTTATCAACAACAATTTTTATATTGTTTTCTTCAAATATTTTGTCGTTTTCTTGGGTGTTTTTATCAAAAGTTAAGTCATACGATAATCCTGAACAACCTCCACTTTTTACACCAACTCGTACAAAATCTACTAAAGCGTCAAAACCGTCATCAGTCATTAACTCGATAACTTTTTTTTTCGCTTTTTCTGATACTTTTATCATTATTTTAGTGGTTTAACTCTAAATAGGTTGCAAAGATACTTACAAAATATGATTTTTATCAGTTTTTTAACCAATAAACGGTTCAATATTTATTAGTCTTTGTGTTAAAAATCAAATCAATAAAAAATACTAGATATTAATTATTGTAAAATACTTCCTAAACTAAAAACGCCTTTTTTACCATTTTCAAACATCTTTTTTTGGGCGTCATAGTTTTTTGTTAAATCAGTGTTTAGTTCATTTAAGTTCCAATTTTTAGGGTCTTTAAACCATTGGGCAACATTCATTTTTAGTTCGATAGTTGCATCATTTTTAATAGGAATTACACCTAGATCAACTAAAAAAGACGTGTTTTCTATTTTGTTAGTAGTGCTATTAAAAGGACTAATGGTATGGTATTTAAAAGGAGTATAAACTGTCGTAGAATCTAAATAAGTACCGTCCATTTTCATAAAATGATAACCTTTTCCTAATTTTTCTGACACATTAAAATTTTCTAAACCTTTTAAATTTTTAGTAGAATTTTCTTCTTTATTTAAGCCAAAAGTAACAGAAACTTTATAAATCCCTTCCGATATTTTTTCAGGTAAAACAGTTGTTAAACTTTTTGAATCTTTTAAATTTACTAAATAATGTGTTTTGAAAATGCTAGAATCTCCAGCGCCATCGGTAAAAATAACATTCGAAATTACATAACGTAAACTATCAATTGTAAGTTTTGTTCCTAATTTATTGGTGAATTTTGTACGGCTTAAATCATCAGCAATTATAGGTGTTTTATCCCAATTATGAGTGAAATTAAGCTTGATAGTAGCGTGTTTAATTAATTCGTCTTCGTCGGAACTACAAGAAAAAAATACGGCACTTACAATAAATAAAAAAAATATTTCATTCGGATATTATTTAGGTTTTAAAAATCAATAAAAAAATCAATAAAAAAATCAATAAAAGAGCATCAAAGATAATTAAATACTTGTTGTTATCTTTGCCAGATGTTAGAAGATAAAAATCAAGAGAGAACATCATTAGCCGAACTAGGAGAGTTTGGATTAATAAACCATTTAACCGAGCATTTTAAGCTGTACAATTCATCAACAGCAAAAGGAATTGGCGATGATGCTGCCGTCATTAGCGCATCAGAAAAAGAACGCTTAATAACTACCGATTTATTGGTTGAAGGCGTGCATTTTGATTTAAGCTACATGCCTTTAAAACACTTAGGATATAAAGCCGTTATGGTAAATTTATCAGACGTGTATGCAATGAATGGCGTTGCCGAGCAAATTACGGTTTCCATAGCGGTTTCAAACCGTTTTCCGTTAGAAGCTTTAGAAGAATTATACGCAGGAATTCAACTTGCTTGTGATACGTATAAAGTTGATTTAATTGGCGGTGACACCACATCATCAACCAAAGGAATGTTACTTTCGATAACTGCAATAGGAACGGCAGAAAAAGAAGAAATTGTATATAGAGATGGCGCAAAAGACACCGATTTAATCGTTGTTTCAGGCGATTTAGGCGCGGCATATTTAGGATTACAAGTTTTAGAAAGAGAGAAACAAGTATTTCAAGTAAACCCACAAAATCAGCCCGATTTAGATGCTTATACCTATTTAATTGAACGTCAATTAAAGCCTGAAGCACGTAAAGATGTTGTTGCCTTATTAAAAGATTTAGAGGTAAAACCAACATCTATGATTGATATTTCTGACGGATTATCATCAGAAATAATGCACATTTGTACCCAAAGTAAAACGGGATGTAAAATTTATGAAGATAAATTACCGCTAGATCCGCAAGTAATTTCAACATCCGAAGAATTTAAAATGGACAGCACCATGATTGCTTTAAGTGGTGGCGAAGATTACGAATTGTTATTTACTGTACCGCTTGCCGATTTTGATAAAATAAAATCGAATCCGAATTTATCAATTATCGGGCATGTTGTTGCGCAAAGTGAAGGAATGAATTTAGTAACCCGTGCCAATCAAGAAATTGAATTAAAAGCACAAGGGTGGAATACTTTTAAACAAGGCGATCAAGAATAATTCGATAATAAATACAAGACTTATTATTATATCAAAAAACCATACTTTTTAAAAGTGTGGTTTTTTTTAGTCATTTTATTAAAGGATGATATAAAAATAATTATTTGAAGCAATTTCCCGCTTTCCGCACTCGCTCTTTTTATTTTTAAAAGAAAAAATAAAAAGGAGCTCAAACAAATGCGTCAATCGGGGCTAGGCATTTGTGCTAATATTGATTATTTTAACTTCAAAAAATAATCGATTTTAAAAGATAGCTAATCAGTGTTTTATCTTATGAACATTGATGATAGTTTATAAATGTAAAAATTTTTATAAAAAAAATCGAAAATGGCGTAAAAATTGTATATTAGTAATCAGAAAGTAACACTATTAATTAACTAAAAAAATCTAAAAGAAAATGGGAATTTTTTCATTTATTAAAAACGCTGGAGCTAAAGTATTTGGTGTAGGAAAAACAACAGAAGAGGAAGCTGCCGAAAAATCTATCAAATTAATAGATGCAGTAAACGGATTAGAATTATCTGTTGAAAATTTAGCAATTGCTATAGAAGAAGACAAAGCAATTATTTCTGGTGAAGCTGCCGATTTAGCAACCAAAGAAAAAGTAATTTTAGTAGTAGGAAACACTAACGGAATTGGTTCAGTTGAAGACAATATGAGCGTTGCACCTGTTGAGGTTGTAGCAGAACAGGTTGAAGTTGTAGAAGAAATAATGGCGCAATTTCATACTGTAGGAAGTGGAGATACTTTAGGTAAAATAGCAAAAGAATTTTATGGTGACCCAATGAAGTACACCGTAATTTTTGAAGCAAACAAGCCAATGTTATCGCACCCTGATAAAATTTACCCAGGGCAAGTATTAAGAGTACCTGCTTTAGTAGATTAATTACAGAGGTGAGGTAATCAAAGTACCAAATAAAATTAAGAAAAGCACTGCAGTAGCAGTGCTTTTTTTGTGACTAAAATTAAACAATAATTTGCATCTTTGCATTTTTTAAAGCATAAAATAATGAACCAAAGAACCCTTGCATTAATAGCTGCATCAATAGCTACGCTTATTTACGGAGTTACTTTTACAGTAGCCAAAGAAGTAATGCCAATGTATATAAAACCCTTTGCATTTATAGTACTTCGAGTAGCAGGAGCTACTACTGTTTTTTGGGCTTTAGGTTTTTTTGTAAACGCAAAATCAATAGAAAAATCAGACTATAAAAAAATTCTAATTACCGCTTTTTTTGGTGTCGGGCTAAACATGCTTACTTTTTTTAAAGGATTAAGCTACACTACGCCAATTAGTGCTTCGGTAATGATGGTTACTGCACCGATTTTAGTATTAATATTCGCCAGTATTTTATTAAAAGAGCGTTTAATGCCTCGCAAAATAATAGGCGTAATTGTAGGCTTAGTAGGCGCAATTATTTTAATAGCCTACGGAAGTTCGGCTAATGCAGCAGCTAAAAATATTATGTTGGGTAACTTTTTAGTGTTTGTAAACGCCGCTTCGTACGCAATGTATTTAGTACAAGCTAAAAAGTTAATCGCAAAATACCATCCGATTGTTTTTGTAAAATGGCTGTATTTATTTGGGTTATTATTTGTGTTGCCCTTCGGATTATCAGAATTAATGGAAGTACAATGGCAAATAATGCCAATATCTATTTATTTAAAAGCAGGTTTTGTCGTATTATTTACCACTTGTATCACTTATTTATGCAATTTATTTGCGCTAGCACGCTTAAAACCCACAACAGTAAGTGTTTTTATTTATTTGCAACCTGTAATTGCCTCTATTTATGCGTTAATGGTAGGAAGCGATAGTTTTAATACTGTAAAAATAGTAGCCACATTATTTATCTTTTTAGGTGTTTTTCTAGTAACCAAGCAAGCAGAAGTAGTAGTTAAAAATAAATAACTGTATATTTGCGTCTTATTTAAATTGATGATATGATACAATCTATGACGGGTTATGGTAAATCCGTATTGCATTTACCTTCTAAGAAAGTAACTATTGAAATTAAGTCGCTTAACAGTAAAAACTTAGACTTAAACACAAGAATTCCATCTTATTACAGAGAAAAAGAATTAGCAGTTCGTAAAAAATTAGCTAGTAATTTAGTCAGAGGAAAAATTGATTTCTCAATTTATGTAGAAATGACTGCCGAGCAAACATCAACAGTTGTAAATAAAGCAGTGGTTGAAAATTATGTAGCGCAGTTAAAAAATACGTTAGAGTCTTCTGAAAATCAAGAGATTGAGTTGTTAAAGATGGCAGTTAGAATGCCTGATGCTTTAAAAACCGAACGTGAAGAATTAGACGAAAACGAATGGGCTCAAATTGATATACATATTGATGAAGCTTTAAAAGAAATTATCGCTTATAGAACCGATGAAGCAAAATCATTAGAAGATGATTTTCAAGTAAGAATTTCAAATATTCAATCGGCATTAGAAGAGGTTAAAAAATTAGACGCTGAAAGAATTACCAATGTAAAAGAACGTTTGCAAAAAGCGTTAACCGATTTAAAGGTTGAGGTTGATGAAAATCGTTTTGAGCAAGAATTAATTTACTACCTAGAAAAATTAGATATCAACGAAGAAAAAGTTCGTTTAGAAAATCACTTATTGTATTTCTTAGACCAATTAGCAACCGATGATTCTAATGGAAAAAAATTAGGATTTATCGTTCAAGAAATTGGGAGAGAAGTAAACACAATGGGCTCGAAAGCTAATTTTGCGGTAATGCAAAAAATAGTAATCCAAATGAAAGACGAGTTAGAAAAAATAAAAGAACAAATTTTAAACGTTTTATAAGATGTCAGAAAATTCTAAAAAAGATTTTAAAGGAAAATTATTCGTGTTTTCAGCACCTTCAGGATCAGGTAAAACAACGATTGTTCGTCACTTATTAAAACAAGAAAAACTTAACTTAGCTTTTTCAATTTCAGCAGCATCAAGAGCACCTAGAGGCGAAGAAGTTGACGGGCAAGATTATTATTTTATATCCACCAAAGATTTTAAAAACAAAATTAAAGCAGACGAGTTTTTAGAATGGGAAGAAGTATATCGCGATAACTTTTACGGAACCTTAAAAACCGAAGTTGAACGAATTTGGGCATTAAAAAAACACGTTATTTTTGACATCGATGTTGCAGGAGGATTGCGTATCAAAAAGAAATATCCCGATAAAACTTTATCTGTTTTTGTAAAACCCCCAAGTGTTGATGAGCTTAAAATCCGCTTAAAAAAGCGTAGTACAGAAAGCGAAGACAAAATAAATATGCGTATTGCCAAAGCATCTGTTGAATTGGCAACCGCACCACAATTTGATAAAATTATCAAAAATTACGAATTAGAGGTAGCTTTAAAAGATGCTGAAAATTTAGTAGCTGATTTTTTAGGAACAGATAAATAAAAGTTAAATAATATAAGCGTAGCAATACGTATTTTTAAGCGGGTTATGAAAAACTTCAAAAAAAATATAGGACTGTATTTTGGAACTTTTAATCCTATTCATATGGGTCATTTAATTATCGCCAATCACCTGGTTGAAAATTCTGATTTAGATGAAATATGGATGGTGGTAACGCCACATAACCCATTTAAAAATAAAAATTCGTTGTTAAATAACCACCACCGCCTAGACATGGTGTATTTTGCGACCGAAAATTACGAGAAAATTAAACCTTCCGATATTGAGTTTAATTTACCACAACCCAACTACACCATTACAACCTTAACCCATATTTCTGAAAAACATCCGAGCTATAATTTTAGCTTAATTATGGGCGAAGACAATTTAAAAAGCTTTCATAAATGGAAAAACTATGAAGCAATTTTAGACGACTATAATTTGTATGTATATCCTCGAATATCCGAAGGAATTGTAGAAAATCAATTTATAAAAAATGCTAAAATTCACAGAGTTGAAGCGCCGATAGTACAAATTTCATCGACCATGATTCGCAATGGTATTAAAGACGGAAAAAATATTCAACCCTTAGTATCGGCAAAAGTTTGGAAATATATTGATGATATGAACTTCTATAAAAAATAGTAATTTTAATACAATACAAATTTTTTGAAGCAATTTCCCGCTTTCACTACTCGCTCTTTTTTTGAAAAAAAATCAAAAAAAGGAGCTCAAACAAGCCGTTCAATCGGGGCTAGGGATTTCAATAAGCAAGTAAAATACTACAAAGCTATTTTAATTTTGCTTAAAAAATTGTCAAAACGTTAAAGATATCTTATATTGTATGTGTGTCTAATTTGCTTAAAATAGTTTCATAAAATTTTCGTTGTATCTTTGAACCAAACAACAAAAACGTGGCTAAAAATAAAAAACGACAAAAACTAAAACAAAAACTAGTTGCTAAATACCGATTGGTTATTTTAAACGAAGACACATTTCAAGAAAAATTCTCTTTAAAATTATCCCGCTTAAATGTCTTTGTTTTTGGAGGTGTTTTTTCAATACTATTAATTGCCTTTACAAGTGTATTAATTGCTTTTACAGGTTTACGAGAATATATTCCAGGCTATTCATCTACCTCTTTAAAAAGAAAAGCCACCCGATTAATATATCAAACCGACTCTTTAAAAACCCGATTGGCAATTATTGAGCGTTTTACAACAGCATTACAACCTGTTTTAACAGGCGAAATAAGCCCCGATAAAATAGACTCTATAAAAACAACCGTTCAAGATATTGTTCTTGACACCCGAAACTTAGCCGCTACCAAAGAAGATTCGTTATTTAGAGAGAAAATTGAAAAAAAAGACCGTTTTCCTTTATCCGAAGGAGCAGAAGGACGGGCTAAAATTGTTTTCTTTTCACCTTTAACTGGTAGTGTTTCGCAAGTTTTTAACAGAAATGACAAACACTATGCTATTGATATTGTAGCCAAAAAAGGCACACCAGTAAAAGTAGTTGCCGACGGAACGGTAATTTTAGCAGAATGGACGGCAGAAACAGGGTATGTAATAACCATACAACATGCCGATGAATTTATCTCCGTTTATAAGCATAACGGAACATTACTAAAGCAACAAGGCGATTTAGTAAAATCAGGAGAAGCAATTGCAAGCGTTGGAGCAACTGGCGAATTATCTACAGGCCCGCACTTACATTTTGAATTATGGCATAGCGGATTTCCTGTAAACCCAACCGATTATATCGATTTTCAATAGTTAAAATAGTTAAAGATGAGCATCAAATCAAAATTAGCAATACCTTTTGCAAAGCAAGTACGAAAGAGCGTTTATAGATGGGCAAATAAACCCCATAAAACGCAAGAAAAAATGTTTCAGTATTTGGTTAGTGAAGGTTGTAAAACAGCTTTTGGAAAAGATCATGATTTTATTTCTATTAATAGCTATGCCGATTTTAAAAAACGTGTTCCGGTAACCGATTACGAAGGTTTACGTACCTATGTTGACAGGATGGTTGCTGGCGAACAAAACGTATTATGGAAAGGTAAACCCTTGTATTTTGCAAAAACTTCAGGAACAACTTCAGGCGCAAAATATATCCCGATTACTAAAGAATCAATGCCAACGCATATAAAAGCGGCACGTAATGCCTTGTTATTTTATATTGCCGAAACAAAGGATGCTAGTTTTGTAGATGGGAAAATGATTTTCTTACAAGGAAGCCCTGTTTTAGAAAACATGAACGGCATAAAATTAGGGCGTTTAAGCGGTATTGCAGCACATTATGTACCGAATTATTTATTAAAAAATCGCCTGCCAAGTTGGAAAACCAATTGTATTGAAGACTGGGATACCAAAGTTGATAAAATAGTAGAAGAAACCATTAATCAAGATATGTCTGTAATTAGTGGGATTCCGTCTTGGGTGCAAATGTATTTTGAAAAATTAATCGCGAAAACAGGAAAACCGATTTCAGAAACATTTCCAAACTTTAATTTTTTCGTGTATGGAGGCGTAAATTTTGAACCGTATAAAAATAAGTTTGAAGCTTTAATAGGAAAGAAAGTAGATTATATTGAATTATATCCTGCATCCGAAGGATTTATTGCCTATCAAGATACGCAAACCGAAAAAGGAATGTTATTGCAATTAAATTCAGGTATTTTTTATGAATTTATTCCCGCAGCTGAATTTTATGATGAAAATCCCACCCGAATTTGTTTAAAAGATGTCAAATTAGGCGTTAATTATGTCATCATTTTAAATACTTCGGCAGGGCTTTGGGGATATAATATTGGCGATACTGTTGAATTTACATCGCTTAAACCATACAGAATAAAAGTTACAGGACGCATCAAACATTTTATTTCTGCCTTTGGCGAACATGTAATTGGGAAAGAAGTTGAAAAAGCATTAAACGATGCAATTATCGGCACAAAAACCAATATAAGTGAGTTTACCGTAGCGCCACAAGTGAATCCTGAAAGTGGTTTACCATATCATGAATGGTTTATCGAATTTGAAAATGAACCTGAAAATTTAGCAGAATTAGCTATTAAAATAGATGCTTCTATGCAACATCAAAATGTATATTATTTCGATTTAATTGCAGGAAAAATATTACAACCACTCATCATTAGAAAAGTAAAAAAAGGTGGTTTTCATGAATATATGAAATCTATAGGAAAGTTTGGTGGTCAAAATAAAATTCCACAATTGTCGGACAACCGAAAAATTGCCGATGTTTTAAAAGACTTTTTAGTGTAAATTATTTGAATGAATTTATAAAACTTAATACAGCTGTTTTGAAGATTCAAAACAGCTGAAAACACGATGATTATCGCTATAAAAAATGAATAGTAAAGGTTTATTTGTTCTCTTATTTTTTTTATCAATAACTGTTTTTTCTCAAAAATCATTAGACGATTTGAGAAATAAAACAGATTCTATTTGTAATAAAGTTCAAATAAAATCATTTTGTAAGGTTCTTGAGTTTTATAAATTAAAACAATATGATTCTTGTTATGTTTATTCAAATAAAGCATTATTAGAAGTTAGGAACACTGATCAAAAAGATATTATATCTTACATACAAAGTATCAGCCCAACGGAAAAAGGTTTTTTTAAAAAAGCACTTATTAGTCTTCATAAAATATCAGAAACAGGGCGTTTTGCTTCTTTAAAAAATTTAAGACTCGGTTATATTTACTTAAATCAGCAGAAATACGATCAATCAATTTCAAGCTTAGAGAAGTGTTTATCATCTAAAGAGATAATGAAAGATATTGAGCAAAAATCAGTAATCTATCATAATTTAGCAGTATGTTATTTCTCTAAAAATAATTTTAAAAAATCCACTTTTTTTTTTGAGAAACAGCTTTCTTTAATAAAGAAAACAGATACTTCTTCAATACTTTTAGCAAAAACAGGAATGGCTAATATATATTATGAACAATATATGGATAGTCAAGCAATTCCTTTATTTAAAGAATGCTACGATTTGTCGCTATTATATCGTGATGTGAAATTTAAGGAAAGCACAGCTTTTAATATGGGGGTGATAGAAGAAAATAGAAAACGCTATAAAAAAAGTGTCGCTTACTATAAACAAAGTAATCGCTGGAAAGATTCTATTTGGAATAAAGAGAAAATTTGGGAAATTACCGAAAGAGATAAAAAAATTGCAGTTGCTTATAAACAGCAAGAAATTGGAATTAAAAATGAAGAAATAAAACGTCAAAAAATAGTTCAAAAAGGATTGATTTTTGGCGGAAGTTTATTGTTATTTCTTTTAGGGGTTTTGGGTTTTGTCTATAAAAAACTACGAAGCAAGAATAAATTAATTGTAGCGCAAAAGGAGGCTTTAAGTGTGGCTAATAAAACAAAAGATTATTTGTTTTCGGTGGTTTCACACGATTTACGATCGCCTATAAATACGATAAAAAGACAGCATAAAAAACTAGAAAAACACATTGAAAATAACGATTTACCTGCAATTAAACAAGCAACTAAAGTGGCTATTTCGGTTACGCAAAGTACGAGTCGTTTATTAGATAATATATTGTATTGGTCGTTAGATCAAAGTAATATTTTAAGTTTTACTCCCGAAAAAAATGCCCTACGCCCAATAATAGAACATCTTTTGTTTGATTATGAAAATTTAGGAAGTGTTAAAGATATTTCTATTTCAAGCGATTTAGAAACAGGGGTATTTGTTTTAATAGATAAAGAATCTTTAAAAATTGTACTGCGAAACTTAATCGATAATTCGATGAAATACATGAAAGATTCAGGAAGTATTTCGATTAAAATGAAAATATATTCCAAAAATCAAGCATCCATTGAAATTAAAGATACTGGAATTGGAATTTCACCAGAAAAACTCCAAGAAATTAACGGGTTAAAAGATGTATCTGTAACTAAAATAGACCACTCAAAAGGAGTTGGTTTGGGCTTGTTGTTGTGTCAAACATTGGTTAAAAAAAATAACGGAACCTTATTTTTTGAAAGCGAGCTAGGAAGGTATACAACGGCTGTTGTTTTAGTGCCTTTAGTGTAGTTATTGGTCTAGTAATTAGTTTGTTTACTTATTTTTAAACATGATTTAACGTATAAAATAAGTATCTTCGTTAGTTAAAAAGCTATAAAAATGAATAACTTACGACTGCTTCTATTAGAAGATTTAGACGAAGAAGCGACAGAAACAATAAGTTTATTAGAGGCACATGATTATGAAGTTATTCATGTAAAAAATACTAAAGACGCTGAAAAAGAACTAAAAAACCGTTTTTTTGACATCATCCTTTTAGATATTATGATTAACGGACAGCCAGATGGTATTTCGTTAGCGCATCGCTTAAATAAAGAGCAGATTGAAACGCCTTTTTTATTTTTAACAAGTATGCAAAGTAGGGTTGTATTTAATGATGCAAAACTTACAAAACCATATACTTATTTATTAAAACCATTTAATAAATTAGAATTACTGTATTCTTTAGAATTGGCTTTAGAAAAATTTTATGAACAGGAAAATAACAGCAGTTTAAGTGATGAAAAAGCGATTATTACACCTTCCTTTTTATTTGTTAAAAAAAACCAAGGTATTGTAAAGGTTGATATAAAATCAATTTTTTATGTAGAAGTTAAAGAAAAATACTGCCGACTTGTTTGTGATCAAGATCAGGAGTATATGATTCGATTATCGTTAACAAAAATAAAAGAATTGCTTGGCGATACTTATTTTGTTCAAACTCATCGAAATTATTTGGTCAATCTTAAAAAAATACAAGCGCTTTATTTTGAAGATAACTTATTGATTTTAAATAATAATCATAAAATATTATTTAGTGATCGTTTTAAGAAGCAGTTTTTGAAAAATAATAAAGTTTTTAGATAAAAAAACACAAATTATGAGCTTGTTTAAATTTCATTTTTTGTAAAAAAAAAGCTAATACATTCTTTATAATATCATTTAGATATTTTAAAGTATAAAAAAAAGTAGTAATAAACAGAATATTTTCACCCCCCCCAGAATTCGAATATATGTTAATTACCACTTTTTTGTAGTTAAAAAACCCCTTATTTATTTTTAACCCGCTGCAAATATAAAAGGTAATTCAAAGTAATTTTTTTAAAAATCCCTTAGTGCTTAAAAATAGGAGCTAAGCGTTTCTTATATTGGTATAAGTGTTTTTGTAGTTGATAAAAATTATTGTAAAAATAAATTGAATAGGTAAAATATAAAAAACCAGCTATTATAGCTGGTTTTTTATATAGATATATGTAAGAAAATAATTTATTTAGCCTCTAGTTCAAATACTTTTTGAAGCATTTTATCATCAATTTGATTTACTCTGTATAAACCTTGATCACTAAAAAGCTCTCTAGCAATGATTGTTTTTAGGTTTCTTTTTAATTGTTTTTTAATTTTTGATGAAAGCTTATAGCCCTTAATTTTTGATGAAAAATCTTTGAAAATTTTGTTATCGGTATCAAAATTTTTAATAAAGTCATCTACATTACTGTTTTGTAACTCTTTGCGATTACGGTCTACGTAATTAAATGCAAAATTATTTAAAGGCATAAAAAAGATAGTAGGAATATAAGTGGCTGTATCTACCCCTACAAAATAATCAGGAATAATTCCGCCGCCGCCATACACAACTTTGCCTTTTGGAGTGGTAAATTTTAAACTATCAATAGTTTTAATACTGTCTTTAGTAAATAATTCACCTGTTGAATATCGACTTTCTATATCGTGCTTATAGGCTTTGTCACCCTTATTTTTGTTATACGGTTTTTGAATAGATCGCCCTGTTGGCGTGTAGTAACGAGCTGTTGTTAAACGAACCGCAGAACCATCGCCTAAATCCATTTCTTGTTGTACCAATCCTTTACCAAACGAACGACGACCTATAATAATTCCTTTGTCGTTATCTTGTAAAGCACCCGCAACAATTTCAGAAGCCGAAGCCGAATTTTCATCAATTAAAACATATAAACCGCCTTTTTCAAAACTACCTTTTTCGGTAGCAAATGATTTATGAATGCTCCCTTTGTTGTTTTTGGTAAAAACCATCAGTTTGTCATCTTCTAAAAATTCATCAATAATACTATTAGCAATGTCAACAAAACCACCACCATTTCCACGAAGGTCAAGCACTAAATCGGTCATGTTCTGTTTTATAAGTGTGTCTAAAGAAGTTTTAAATTCTTTATAAGAACTACGTGCAAACCTGTTTAGTTTTATGTAACCAATGCTGTCATTTAACATATAAGCAATATCAACACTTTTAATATTTACCTTGCCTCTTTTAATATTTAGCGTGAAAAGACTATCGGTTGTTTTTCGGTAAATTTGTAAAGCAACGTTGGTATTTGGTTTCCCTTTTAAGGATTTCATTATTTTTTTTGTCGATAATTTTTTTCCGAATAAAGTATCTTTATTTGCTTGTAAAATTCGATCGCCCGCTTTAATACCTGCTTTTATACTAGGGCCTCCTTTTATAGGGGAAACGACCATAATTGTATCGGAAATCATGCGATATTGCACTCCGATTCCCACGAAATTACCTTGCATATTTTCGGTAACTAATTGCAGGTTTTCCTTTGGGATATACACCGAATGTGGGTCTAATTTACCAAGCATTTGGGTAATAGCGCCGTCTAATAAATCATCGGTATTTACAGTATCTACATAATCTTGTTGTATGTAGTCTATTAGTCGTTTTATCTTTTTTTGAGAAGCAGAATTTGTTCCGATAAAATTACGACTACTTCCTGTGCTGAAAAAAGTTCCGATAAAAATACCTAAAACTACAGCAATTGCTAAATAAATAGGAAAATTATTCTTGTTCATAAGGTAAATGTAAGAGTTCAATGCCTGCTTTTTTTAAGAAATCAACACCAGAAGTGTCTTTATAATCTTCGGCATAAACCACGCGTTTAATACCTGCTTGATGTATTAATTTACTGCATTGTTGGCAAGGAGAAAGTGTAATATATAAGGTAGCGCCTTTACACGATTGTGTGGAAGCGGCAACTTTTAAAATAGCATTTGCTTCGGCATGTAAAACATACCATTTTGTATAGCCCTCTTCATCTTCACAATAATTTTCAAAACCAGAGGGTGTTCCGTTATAACCGTCAGAGATAATCATCCGATCTTTAACCATAATAGCGCCTACTTGCTTTCGTTTACAATGCGATAATTTACCCCATTCTTGCGCCATCTTTAAATAGGCTTTGTCGTATTTTAATTGTTTTTTATTCAAAATAATAAATTATGTGATATGCTTTTTTAAGAAGCTAAGATAGTTAGATTTAAAAAAATATTTTCTTAATTTGTTACCAAAAGATACGGTTAATCATCATTTGAAAAGCAACCCCCATAACAATGGAAGAAATGACTAAAATCCAATCACGACGCTGTACCTTAAATACTGATTTTGTTAGTATTCCGATGCCTAAAATTGCTAAAACAATAATAATTTGAGCCATTTCTACACCGCCTGCAAATTCTAATAACGGAATCAATTTATCGGAAGTTTTACCAATCATTATTTTAAAATAATTTGAAAAACCAAGCCCGTGAATTAATCCGAAGAAAACAGCGAAAAATAAATTCTGATTTTCTTTTCCTACGGATGCTTTTTTAGCCGTTAATACATTTAATAAACCTGTGATAAAAATGCTTAACGGAATTAAAAATTCGACCAAATCGGCATTTACTTTTAATATTCCGTACGCCGATAACGCTAAGGTAATAGAGTGCCCAACGGTAAATAAAGTGATTAACCACAGCACTTTTTTCCATTGCTTAAATTGATAGACAATAGCCAAGACGATTAAAAATAGAATATGGTCGTATGCTTTGATATCAAGCACGTGAAATAAGCCCATTTTAAAGTAAAAAATAAAGTCGTTCATTGATTTGAGTAAGTATTAATGAAAAATAAAAAATTAAAATGATACATAATTAACAAATAAAACGTTTAAATTTTTATTTGTCGGTCTATTTGTTGGTCTAAAGAAATAAAGGTTTCGGTTCGTGAAACACCTTTAATATTCTGAATATCTTTATTTAACAAATGCATTAAATCTTCATTATTTTTACAAAGTATTTTGATGAAAATAGCATAATTACCTGTTGTATAATGGCTTTCAACCACTTCAGGAATTTCTTTTAATCTTTTTATAGCCGACGAATATAAGCTAGAAGAATCTAAAAATACCCCCACAAAAGCGGTCGTATTATAGCCTAAAGCCTTCGGATTTAAGACCATTTTGTAGCCGTCTATTAAATCGGAAGCATCTAATTTTCGTAATCGCTGATGAATTGCCGCTCCTGAAATTCCTACTTCTCTAGCAATACTTAAAATAGGCGTACGAGCATCAGAAACCAATCGTTTGATGATAATTTTATCAATTCCATCAATTTTTAATTTTTTAATCATCTTACAAAAATAAGAAAACTTTAATTATCAATAAAAGATAGTTAATTATTGTTTTTCGATAATTTAATGTATTTTTGAAGAAATTTAAAAATATTAAAATGAAAAAATTAAATATTTTAAGACAAATCTTAGATGCTCTGTGGATTCTTTCTATAGTTTTAGGATTTATGTTATTTATTGATATGTTGTTTCTTAAAGGAACTATAGCGATAGATTTAAATACTTATTATAAAATAAGCACCATTGACTTTTTCTTGGCTACTGTAAAATATCTTTTTTATTTATCAGTTTTGTATTTGTTTAAAAAAATAATTAAAGAATTTCAACAGTTAAATATTTTTACAATAGGTATCGTAAAATTATTTAATCAAATAGGTATAGTTTTAGTTCTTTCAAGTGCAATCTTTATTGCTTTTGAATTTTTACATCAGTTATATTCTCATGGGAAATTTCAAATAGAATTAGATATAGGATACAATCTAATTAGGTTGTGTTTAGGGCTTTTTTTTATGGTTTTAAGTGAAGTTTTTAATATTTCAAAGAATTTAAAAGTTGAAAATGATTTAACAATATAAATATGTCAATAATTGTAAATTTAGATGTAATGCTTGCTAAACGAAAGATGAAAAGTAAAGATTTAGCAGAAATTGTAGGTATTACTACAGCAAATTTATCTATTTTAAAGTCAGGAAAAGCAAAAGCAATTCGGTTTTCAACCTTAGAGGCTATTTGTAAAGCATTAGACTGCCAACCAGCAGATATTTTAGAGTTTGTAGTAGATTAACATTTTTCTCCTTTTTTTGATACACTTCAATTAAAGTATTAAAAATTAATGTATTAAATTAGCAGTCCTCCAAAAAAGATTGCTAATGTATTTAGGGAACTCAATAAAAATAGTTAAAACCAAAGTACTGTAGTAATAGTAATGACATTGTATTATACTGATATAGGTTGACCTTTTTTTAGGTTAATTTATATCGTTCAAACTATTTTTTTAGCCGTTTATAATGCAAAAAATAATTTGAACT
>NZ_OENE01000021.1 GCF_900239495.1 Tenacibaculum finnmarkense genomovar ulcerans | reverse complement strand
TAGTATATACTTATACACAAACAACTGATTTAGGTTGTAAAGAAAATTCTGCAAAGGTTACAATTACAATTCAAGATGATGCAAAAAGCGCAGGAAAAGATGGAAAATTAACTGTTTGTAAAGGAGTAAATCCTACAAATGATGATTTATTCGCTGCTTTAGAAGGAAATCCTGAGGCGGGTGGAACTTGGAAAAAAAACGGCTTGGTATATACTTATACACAAACAACTTATTTAGGTTGTAATCCGAAATCAGCAAGTGTAACTGTTGATGAAGATACTGCAAAAAATGCTGGTGAAAACGGAATGTTAACTGTTTGTAAAGGAACAGTTTTAACAGAAAAACAATTGTTTGATGCTTTAGAAGGTTCTCCTGATCTTGGTGGAACTTGGACATCAAACGGCTTAGTATATACCTATACACAGGTGGCTAGTTTGGGTTGTAATCCTAATTTTTCAAGAGTAGTTGTGATGGAGCAATCCGAAGCAAAAAGTGCAGGGGCTGATGCGACTTTAACAATTTGTAAAGGAACAACTTTAACAGAAAAACAATTATTCGCTGCTTTAAAAGGAAATCCTGAAACGGGTGGAACTTGGTCAGAAAATGGTTTAATATACACTTATACACAAACAACAAGTTTAGGGTGTAATAATAAATCAGCAAGTGTAACTGTTAATGAAGAATCTGAAGTGAAAAGTGCAGGATTAGATGGCGTTTTATCAATGTTAGACGGAACAGAACCTACGGAAGATGATTTATTTGCAGCCTTAGAGGGGTTCCCTGATACGGATGGTTCTTGGGTTAAAAAGAACAGCAATACCTATATTTATACGATCACTTCAACAAGCCCGTGTACAAAAAATAAAACCGCTACAATTCGTATAAAAAGGAATCAAGAAGTGGCAAACGGATTTTCACCAAATGGTGATGGTGTGAATGATACTTGGATAGTACTGCCAGATGTGGCAAATAAATATCCAAAGAATATTATGCGTATTTACAACAGACACGGAAATTTAGTGTACAAGGCGCTTACCTATAATAATGATTGGGATGGTACTTCTAACGGAAAAATAACGATAAACAAAGAATCAAAACTTCCGGTGGGTTCTTATGTCTATATTTTAGAGCTAAACAACGCTACAAAAAAGGTTTTAAAAGGCTGGGTTTATATAAATTACTAAATAAAAATGATGTTATTAAAAAAATTAACCTTCGTGCTATTAATCACGTTGGCTTACACGGGTATTGCTCAAAACAATGTAGATTATTCATTGTAT
>NZ_OENE01000020.1 GCF_900239495.1 Tenacibaculum finnmarkense genomovar ulcerans | reverse complement strand
AACCTACTTACGAAAATCCTTAGGGGATTTTCTATTCCGTTTTTATTTACTTAATTTAGTGCTTCAAAAATGCAACAAACCATATATAAAACGTTAACCTACATTAAGCAAAATTACACGCAATATTGGCAAAAAAGCGGTTTAAAAAAGTAGGATTCTGATAAATATTACGCAACCAGAAATGGAATTATAACGCAGCAGATTCTGACAAATAATTACGCAAGAATCTGTCTGTAATTCTGAAGTGGAAACGGCAGAATTTTAGCCTGTTTGCGAAATAGAAACGGAATCGTAAAGCAGCAGATTTTGAAAAATATTACGCAAGAATCTGTCTGTAATTCTGAAATGAAAACGGCGGACTTTTAGCCTGTTTATGCAATTAGGAATGAAAATTTATACAAGTTAAACGCCGAATAAAAACGCTGAAAATGTGAGATTTTATATCGGTATTTTAATTAAAAAAAAACGCAGGTTAACAAAATATATAATTTATTGCTAGTGCGAACCTACTTACGAAAATCCTTAGGGGATTTTCTATTCCGTTTTTATTTACTTAATTTAGTGCTTCAAAAATGCAACAAACCATATATAAAACGTTGTGTAGAATTAAAAAAAGAGCAGTAATAGTTAAAGACAATTTTATAAATCCCCAAAATAGAGACATAAAGAGATTTATTTGAAATAATTTAATACATATATGGATTTAAGATTTGTTGATATACCGAAAATTGAGAATGATGAAATATTTGAAGATTTAACCAAGGCTTTAACAAAAGCGAATGGACTTTATAGAAATGTGAATGTGAATGGTAGGCCTGGTCAAAAACAAAATGGAGTTGATGTTTATGCTAAGAAACAAGATGAATCTGATTGGATAGGAATTCAATGCAAAGTGCGCTCTACTAATAAATCATTCACAAAAGAAGCTCTACTTTTAGAGGTTAATCAAGCTAAAGTTTTTAATCCAAAATTATGTGAATATTACCTTTATACAACATTGAGTAGAGATACTGTTACACAAGCTAATGTAAGAGAAATTGCAAGTGAGTTAGCAAATGAACAATCATTCTCATTTGAGGTTCTTTTCTGGGAAGATATTGAAGAAATTCTAAAATCAAAAGACTATGAAAGTGTATATTATCGATTTTATCATAAGTTTTTTCGAGATAATCTTTCACTTGGCCATTCGATAGGTAAGCTAATCAATCTACATCTAGGTTTTGAAAATGAACTTGACTCTCAATATGATTTAAAAATCGGAAAAATACCTAGCCACAATGGGGAGAAATCAAGAGCCGATTACTATAGAGGTTCATATTACATTATAAATTTAAATGAGAAACGAATTGAGTTTTTTCAAAAAAAATATGACTCACAAAAAGCACAATGCTTTAGATCTGATATTTCTGAAGCATTTCCAAATCAAATCGATTGTTATCGAATTAGTAAATGGATTGAGAATTTTGAAGTGTTTGATGATTTGATATATAATGACACTCACAATTATACTTTTTATTTATCTAATAAAGAAAGAGAAGAGTTTGATCAATATTATTTTGTGGATGAAGAATAAGTAACTCTACACAACACCATATAAAATTAATTGCTAGTTTAGTTTATTTAAGAAAGTTCTCGCAGTCTTTAAACCTGTGTTTCATTTACTAACTTTAGTGCTTAAAACACGCAACTAATCTTATACAAACCGTTAGCTTTCATTAACAAAAAAATGCGCAAAATTGGGAAAATAAAGCGTTTTCGCAAAGTAGGATTCTGATAAATATTACGCAAGAATCTGTCTG
>NZ_OENE01000019.1:97520-100748 GCF_900239495.1 Tenacibaculum finnmarkense genomovar ulcerans | reverse complement strand
TGCATTATCTGTTAAGCCTGTTGATGTTTCTGTTAATTGATAATCGATTGTCGCTGGTGCTTGGGTAAAACCTGGTTCTGGATCGAATGTTACAATTCCTGTTAAAGGATCTAATGTCCAAGTTCCTTCGTTTGGTATTGTTACAGTTCCATCGGCATTTAAAGTTCCACCTTTTGGTGCTATTAATTTAATACTTGTATTAGAAACCGTTGCTTGGCTTCCATCACTTAATTTATCATTTGGTAATAATGCAATACTAACATCTACTCCTGGAGTTCCTGGAGTTGTATTGGTATCGTCATTCGCGATTGGATCAACTTCAGTATATGCTGCTGTTATTGTTGCGTCATTTGTTTTACCTGTACTTGTTTCTGTTAAGGTATAACTAATATCTGTTGGCGTTTGAGTAAAGCCTGCATCTGGATTAAATGTTACAATTCCTGTTAAAGGATCTAATGTCCAAGTTCCTTCGTTTGGTATTGTTACAGTTCCATCGGCATTTAAAGTTCCACCTTTTGGTGCTATTAATTTAATACTTGTATTAGAAACCGTTGCTTGGCTTCCATCACTTAATTTATCATTTGGTAATAATGCAATACTAACATCTACTCCTGGAGTTCCTGGAGTTGTATTGGTATCGTCATTCGCGATTGGATCTGCTTCAGTATATTCAACATGTACTATTGCTGCTGCTGATGTTAAGGTTGTTGCTATTTCTGTAATCGTATAAGTAATATCTGTTGGGTCGGTTGTAAATCCAGCATCTGGATTAAAGGTCAACTCGCCTGTTGCATCATTATATGCCCAAACTCCTTCGCCCGGTACTGTTACAGTTCCATTCGCATTTAAAGTTCCACTTTTAGGTGCAATTAATGCTACTGTTACATCCGTTGGATCTGCCTGTGTTCCATCTCCTAAAACATCTCCGTCAATTATATTTACTACGGTATCTGCTCCTGGGACATTTCCTGTTGATGAATCGTTGTCTGCAACGGGGAAATTATTCACAGTTAAAGTAGCACTCCCAACACTTTCAATACACACATTATCAGCATGGGTAACTTTTAAATAATACTTATTCCCACCTAATCCTGTAACATCACTAATATTTAATGTTGCTGTTGTTACAGTTGTATAAACTCCTGTATTAGTTAAAGCTGTTCCTGTTGCAGGATCACCAAGATACCATTGATATTGAATACCTGCATCTGCATTTCCTGGTGTTCCATACGTTGGAACTCCTGCAACATATGCTGTTGCTTCGTCTGCAATTGCTGATGTTAAGGTAAAACTTGTTCCTGTTCCTTCGGTTACTGTTTGGTCTGTTAATGCTGTAAAGTCAGCTGTTAATTTCGTTGCTTTATATTCGTTTCCTGTTGCGCCATCATAACCATTAACACCTCCTGTTACTTTTCCATCTGCATCAAAGCCAGTACCATCTAAAATACCATCATTATCAGCATCTATTCCTCCTGATTCTAAAACGTCGTTACATCCGTCGTTATCTGAATCTAAATCATTTGAATCTGGTGTTCCGTCGTTATCGGTGTCTAAACAATATTTTAAATCACCTAAAATACCTATACCTCTAACACCGGGGTCGCTAACTGTTCCTACTTCTTCGTATATAATCGTAATTGATTTTGCTCCATCAGGAACTTGTACTAATATGGTACCTTTATTGTCTTTATCAGAAGTTGCATATCGAATTGCAGTTGCTTGATTATTTACTACTGTAAAAGATGAAGAGGTTTCGCTTACTTTTGTAAGTATTGGATTTCCTTCATCCGAAGTAATTGTAACTTTATCCATTCTAAATCCAAAACCACCTGCATCTATATCTGTAATTTTAAAATTCAGATTATACATTTCTTTAGTGAAATCTATTTGAATTTTAACAGGAGAAGCTCCTTGATTAGCAGCAGGATCAAAAAGCACGGCTAAATCATCTAAAGTTCCAAAGGTTCCAGTACCAGTAGCTGATAAATTTAAAGCTGTTCCTCCAAAAGCATCTAAATCACCAGTAGCTGTCGTTGTTATATCAATAGACATATCAATACCGCCAGCTAATTTTATCGTTCCTGAATCATCTTTTGCTATCCAAGTAAGTGGTGCGGTACCCCATACTGGGCTATTACAATTTTCATTCTCGTTTAAAATACCATCGTTGTCAATATCTACATCACATATATCATTAACATCATCATTATCGGTATCAGTTCCTGCTGCTTCTGTACAAATATCTATATAACATACCGAGTTTATATAACTTACTATTGTGTAGTTTGCATTAGGAGCGCCATAAGCTGCGCCTGTTACTAATCCATTCGCATTTACCTCTGCTGAAGTAATAACTCCGCCGTAAGTACCGTCTGAATTTGTATCAGTATTAGCATTATTATATGCTTCATTAGCATCAGAACAGCCATCACCATCAGAATCTATATTTAAAAAATCCGCAGGATTACCTGTTATTGTGTTTGTATTTGTTGGTGTAAGTCCAAAGCCAAAAAAAGCAGAATCTGGAATTCCACCTGTATCAGAATAATCGGCACCAGAATGGTCTGCTTTCCCATCATTATTAGTATCTGTTCCTCCAGCTTCTACGACATCGTAAATACCATCGTTATCAGCATCTAAATCTAAATGATTTGGAATACCATCGTTATCAGTATCAAAATCAGCTTCTATACTATTATTTACATCGCCTATAGCAGCATTAGTATCATCATCATCTAAATATAAAGGAATACCATCAACATCAGCATCAGCATCTGGATTTTTATTATTTATATTTTCGTCGGTATCTGATATACCATCGTTATCATCATCTGAATCACATACATTATTAATACCATCGGCATCAGGGTCGTTTGCGGTTACTGTACCTAAGATTGCTCCTATTTTACAAGGATCAAAAACTGATAAAGTAGCACTCCCTACACTTTCAATACACACATTATCAGCATGGGTAACTTTTAAATAATATACTGAACCACCTAAGCCTTTAACATCACTAATATTTAATGTTGCTGTTGTTACTGTGCTATAAACTCCTGTATTAGTTAAAGCTGTTCCTGTTGCAGGATCACCAAGATACCATTGATATTGAATACCTATATTTGCGTTTCCTGTTGTTCCATAAACAGGGTTATTACTAGCATCATAAGAAATTGTTGTTTCTGCAGTTGCCGATGTTAAGGTAAAACTTGTTGCTGTTCCTTCAGC
>NZ_OENE01000019.1:0-97515 GCF_900239495.1 Tenacibaculum finnmarkense genomovar ulcerans | reverse complement strand
TGTTACTTTTCCATCTGCATCAAAGCCAGTACCATCTAAAATACCATCATTATCAGCATCTATTCCTCCTGATTCTAAAACGTCGTTACATCCGTCAGCATCTGAATCGAGGTCTAAATTATTCGTAAGTGTATCTCCATCTAAATCTGAGCATCCTTTTGGAAGGAAAGAAAAACCTTCATATCTTGTTAAAACACTTGAAACAGTGTGATAATCTAAAGAAAAAGGATATGACACTCCCGCTAAATCAATATCTAAATACCATCGAGAGTTTAGAATCTGATTGGTACCAGAATCTAACTCCAAAATAGTACCAGATGTAATTACAGCACCATCAGTTAGGTTTACTATTTCATTTAAAGGGTCACTAAGAACAGCACTTGTTCCTCCTGGCCAAGTTAATGTAATTTGTTTCTTTGCATTTTGAGCTCCATACGCAGAACCTGGCGCATTACTTGCTATTCTTAAAGCATTTAACACACCATTTACTGGCGCTTGTAAGGTGAATTTAATATCAAACGTATTTGGAATTACATTTCCTTCGTCCCAATACGCTAAAATTCCTTCAGTAACACCAGCGTAACTTTTAAATTCAACAGGTATTTTGTTTCCTAAAGGTAATTCAATTTGAGAAGGAGATGTTAATGTAAAGTCCGTACTCAAAACACTAGAGGTAAAAGTACCTGTTAGTGTGTTTGTATCTATCCCAGTAACAGCACCTGGTAATAAAGCACCACATTCAACACTATCTAAAATACCATCGTTATCATTATCTAAATCGCAACCGTCTGGAACTCCATCGGTATCTGAATCTATAGCATCATCAAAGCCATTACATTTATCATCTTTATTTACAACACCATCGCCATCATCATCACACTGACCACCTGTTATTGCTGGGTCTGTACTACTTACATCTGCCTGACCACCATTTACAATTGTTGGAACTCCATTAGCATCTACTGCGCCTGTTAAAATTCCTTTTCCATCTACACTTGCTAATGTTAGTGTTGTTTGAGCACCTTCTAAAGCGTCAGAACAGCCGTCGTTATCAGAGTCTAAGTCTAAATAATCTGGGGTTCCATCGCTGTCGGTATCTTGATACCCTAAACAGATGTCTAAAATTCTAATTCCAATATTATCTTGTTTTGCTAAAGGGCTTTGTTTAATAATTATTTTAGTAATAGGCTCATTAATAATAAATTTATACCCTGCTTCTAATGCACTTACCCCACCATAAGCAGGACTTGCTACGTTGGTAGTTGTATTACCTGGATAGGCAACACCTGTTAGTTTATTATAATATGGACCACCACTAGCATAAGTTGCATCAATACCATCATAATATGGATGATGATATATAGTTCCTGTACCTTCTGTAAAAAGAGTTCCATCAAAATAAACTCTAGTTGTTCCATTGTAAAACTCAATAATCTGTGTTTCATCATAATTTGGTGCAATAGTAGGACTACCATTTGCAGCCGCAATACTTCTTACATTAAATTCACTAAAAGTAACTTCTGAAGGAAAACTAATTACAGTTTCATTTCCTATAATAGCCCCAGAACCCCCTCTTGATGTAATATCTATGTTGGCATTACCAGAGCCATTAGCATATATTGGTCCTTGCAAAGCTGAAGATGTTGCTAATGTAGCAACAGTTCCTATAATTGTAGCTGTACTACTACTTGCTGTAAATGTATTTGATAAAAGACCTTTGGTTGTTGAGTCCCAAATTATTGAACCATTTTCTGAACATGTCTTTTCTACACTATCTAAAATACCATCGTTATCATCATCTAAATCGCAACCGTCAGGAACTAAATCGCCATCATTATCTGCTTTATCATCAAAGCCATTACATATATCGTCTTTATTTAGAACACCATCACCATCATCATCACACTGACCACCTGTTATTGCTGGGTCTGCGCCACTTACATCTGCCTGACCACCACTTACAATTGTTGGAACTCCATTAGCATCTACTGCGCCTGTTAAAATTCCTTTTCCATCTACACTTGCTAATGTTAGTGTTGTTTGAGCACCTTCTAAAGCGTCAGAACAGCCGTCGTTATCAGAGTCTAAGTCTAAATAATCTGGTGTTCCGTCACTGTCGGTGTCTGTAGATGCACAGGTTTCAACAGCAAACTCAATAAGATCACCACCATTACCCTCAAAACCAACACCTTTCCAATTAAAAGTAACTGACGTGAAAACACCATCCAAACGAACTGAACCAGCAGCTGTACCTCTATTAACTTCAGGTAAAGCCTCTGAATTCACATCTATTAACACTAAATTAGGTGTTTTTTGAATAGTTGTTCCCGTAACTTCAAAGTCATCAGTACCACTCAACCTTTTCAGAGTTATGTTTGGTGTAACTAAAGTAAAATTCAATGAATTTGACATACCATTGGAAGAACCTCCTAACTTATCAATATGCAACACAGGACTCACAACAGGGGTACTAAATGTAAATGTAAGTGTACCAGAACCTTGATCATCAGTTAAAAGATCGATATCGGTAGTTGGTCCCTCTGGAGCACTGTCCCAATTAACATCATATATGAAAGAAGCTCCACCTGCAACATTTGGTAACCAATAATTTGTTGTATTGAAGGTGTCATTCCCAGAAGAATAAAGACTTGCTGGGCTTATAAATGTAGAACTACAAGTAACTGTTACTCCACCAGCACTAGAAGACCAAGAAGCTCCTGAACCAGTCCAAGTACCAGTTAATTCATCAGAACAAAATCCTTCATCAGTATCTAAAATACCGTCATTATCATCATCTAAATCATCTTTATTTAAAACGCCATCGCCATCAAAATCACAAGTATCACCATATTTATTAGGATCTGTACAAAGTACAGGACAAGAAGAAGTTCCGTCTGTAGTCTGTGCGTAAGTAGGTGTATAGTCTACTGCACCATCGCTTCCAGCATCTACTGCATCTACAAGACCGTCGTTATTTGTATCTACATCAGGGAATTGGTAATCGGCAGTTGTATCGGTAGTAGCTCCTGCTTCGTAAGCATCGGAACAACCATCGTTGTCAGAATCTAAATCAAAATTATCTGTATAAGCATCACCATCGGTATTAGGACAGTTTAATGCAGCGTTGCGCGTCATATCAATATTTCTGAAACCAATACCATGAGTAGCTACTTTACCACCTACATCACGCCATAATAATGTAATACTCTTTATTTTATCAACTCCCGAAGTAAATGACACTCCTAAATTTGAATTTACACTACCATCTCCAACAGTTGCTACTGCCATATTAGGCGTACTAGAGCCAGTTGCTGTACCGTTTTGTAAATTGTATGCTGGTGTAGCGGTTGCTGGTTTAAGTATTGGGTTGGTCAACTGCATTCCTGACTCCGTAGTTGCGTAAAATTCTATTTCATCACCACCAAAAGTAGCATCTCCATTAATATGAATAATATCAAAACATACCTCATTTAATGGGTTATCTGAAAAATCAAATGTTATGGTTTCGGTACCATTGATACCTCCACTAGCAAATAAAGTAAAAACATCAGATGCTAAGAAAGTTGCTGGAGCTACATTTGCAGGGCCAGAAAAAGAAACCGTAGCATTTAAACCACTACTTTGTACGTTTGAATACGTTTTTGAAGGATTTGGTGGGTTATTTTCGTCAAACACTAAGGTTGCTTCAGCAAGAGGTATCGCTGAACATTCATCAGTATCTAAAATACCATCGTTATCATCATCTAAATCATCTTTATTTAAAACGCTATCGCCGTCAAAATCGTCTCCTGGTCCAGTACCACCAACAACAAATACTGCTGCGGTAACTTTGCTACTAAAAACAAACCCCTTAACAGCGTTTAGCATCCCCTCAAAAAAAGATGTTTCTTTCTTTTTTATTGCTTTAGATGCGCCTAATTTATAATAACTCTTATTATAAATAGCCGCTGAACTTAAACTAACTTCCGTTTTATTTAAACTTAGTTTTTCTATGAAAAATGGAACTTCACTTTTATACGCAGTGGCGTTCTTTACATACGGATTCGCAAATACATTTGTTATACTTAACAAAAACATTAAGCAAGTAACTAATAGCACTTGCTTTTTATATACAGATAGATTCATAAAAAATGAATTAAAACAATTTATTAAGAAACGCTTAATTAAGCAATAATTAAGCAATAACATTTTATGTAGATTTTTTCTTTTCATAGCTAACAAAAATTAATTAAACACAACAATACAAACTACATTAAAAAATAGTACTGTGATATCGTTTGATTAATAAAAACAATAATTTATGCTTAAATAAGCTATCTAATTTACAAGATAATTCTACTTTCATTAAATTTTTCTTTAACTTTTATTTAACTTTTTTTTCAGACCTTCCCAAAATAAACCCAAAACACTGTAGATCAACAAAAAAAAGACTTAACACAAACAAATGTATTTAAAAAAAAAGATATAGACTACCTTAATTAATTTATTTTTATTAAAAATTAACATTTACTTAACACTAAAAAACACACATAACCCCCAAACAAAAAAGCGTTGATATTCATTTTTTTCATATTTTAAAACCTTATTTTCTTCTACAAAAAACCGCTCTAAATTTAATTTAGAGCGGTTAGCTATTTTACGTATTTACATAAAATTTATTTAAAGATTCTTTAAAATAAATTAATCATTTTTACATTCAATAATATGAAACTTATTCGTATTTCCTATTATTTTTATATTGGTAAAAACTTTTTCTAAATGCGTTTTATAATTCAAATGCGTATTTGCAACTAATACAAAACGTCCGCTTGGTTTTAAACAACGTGCGACACCTTTAAAAAGTTCAATGGTTACTTCTATATTATTTTCATGCTCAAAATGAAACGGTGGATTAGAAACTACTAAGTCAAAAGTATCTTTTTCTAAATCGTTTAAAGTATCGGCACAAACAAATTCCGCATTTTCGGCTGTTATATTTAATTTTGAAGATGCAATTGCTACATTAAAATCATCAACCAAAGTAACTTGTGCTTCGGGGTTTTGTTGCAGTACGTCCCAAGCGATAACACCGTTACCAGAGGCAACGTCTAATACTTTTAATTCGTTTTCTTGTACTTTTAAATTATCTAAGAAAAACTGGGTTCCGTAATCGATTTTATCCGAAGAAAAAACACCGTAATACTGCTTTATAATTTGTTCTTTAAATTTAATTTCATTTAGCAACGCTCTTTCTTCAACTTCTTTTTTAGGTGTTTTTAACACTAATAACCGTGCTTTTTTCCAAGCGTTGGTTTGCTCTACTTCTTCAAAATATCTTTCGGCTTTTTTAAGATAGGCACGAGAAAAATATTTAGTCATAAAACCACAAACAACCACGGTGTTTTCATCTGCTGATTTATAAATTTGTTGTAAAAAAAGCTCAAACAATTCTACTGATTTCGGTAACTTAATTAAGGCTAAATCTACTTTCTCTAAAGTATCTAAAGGTGTTTTATAAACAATATCGGTAGGTAAATGATTTAATTTTAAATTTTGAGTAATTGCTTTTTTCTGACTTGCATACGCCCAAACAGTAGTTAATTTCTTGGTATTTAACAAGGTATTAAAAATACCAAATCGGTCATTATATATATGAATATTTTGAACTTCTAAATCGGTAATATAATCAAGGGTTAATAACTCGGCATTGCTCCAAGCACGTAACGATTTGTCATCGGTTTTAGGATAGCGTTCTAATTGATATTTTTTAGCGTTTAACTGTAATTTTGTTTCCATTATTTTGATAAGTTCTTCACGTATTTAGAACCTGATATTTAATTAATTAATTTTTTATTGTAAATCGTACACAGCATCTAAAGACTGAATTTCTCCCGCTTTATTTCTTCTAAAAACATGGCTTGCTTTAACATCGGTAATTGAGTTTTTTCCCATAGCTGCCACCACTTCTTTTACGGCATCAATCGTTTTATCATGATAATTTTTAACTCGGATATTTTTCTCGGCAACCACTAAAGCTTCCACCAAATCTTCCTCTTGGGTAGCCACACCAACAGGGCAGCTATCTAAATTACATTCACGCGCCTGAATACAGCCTAAACTTAGCATAAAACTACGTGCCATACCAATTGCATCGGCACCCAAGGCTTTGTATTTTACAATATCAAAAGCATCAATTGCCTTACCGCTTGCTATAATTTTTATTTGATCTTTTAGTTTGTATTTTCTTAATGTTTTAGTAACAAAAGCCAAACCATCTAACAAGGGTGTTCCTACGTAATTAGAAAATTCTATCGGTGCCGAACCTGTACCTCCTTCACCTCCATCAACCGAAATAAAATCAGGATAATTATTAGCATCAGCAAAGGCTTTTATCATCGCTTCAATTTCATCATTATCGCCTACACAAAATTTAATTCCTACAGGTTTTCCTTCGGATAAATCTCTTACTTTTTGAATAAAAACAATCATTTCATCAAAATTAGAAAAAGCCGAATGCCCTGGAGGAGAATCTACACGTGTAAAAGGTTCTACGGCACGGATTTTTGCAATTTCTTCGGTATTTTTTTTAGCTGGTAAAATTCCTCCATGTCCTGGTTTTGCACCTTGTGAAAACTTAATTTCAATCATTTTTACTTCAGGACGGATGGCATTTTCTTTAAAAACCTGAGCATCAAAAACACGCTTTCCATTTTCATTTTTTCCTGCTCCAAAATAGCCTGTTCCTACTTGAAAAATTAAATCGCCTCCTTGTAAATGATGTGGTGATATTCCTCCTTCGCCAGTATTATGAGCAAAATCAGCCATTTTAGCACCCTGATTTAACGCCATAATTGCATTTTTACTCAACGAACCAAACGACATTGCCGAAATATTAATAATAGAGGCATCGTATTTTTGGGTACATTTATCAGAACCAAAAACCACTCTTTCGCCAGCAATATGATGATGGTCTTTCGGAAACAACGAATGTTTTACAAACTCATAGCCTTTTTCGTATAAATTATGTTGGGTACCAAAAGGCACGGTTTCAATTTCTTTTTTAGATCGCTGATACACAAGGCTACGTTTTTCACGATTAATTGGTGTTCCGTTTAAATCATCTTCAATAAAATATTGTTGAATTTTTTCACGCTCTTCTTCAAAAACCCAACGCAAACGAGATATTACAGGAAATGAACGCATCAACGAATGCTTTTTTTGAATAAAAGCATCGTAAAAAGCCAATATACTTACGCAAGATGCAATGGTTAACAGAATATAATTTCCCATTTGAGGCATGAAATAAACCAATATACCGCACAAAGCATTTATAATAATAACAACAGCTAAAATAGTATCTCTCATTTTTGTAGAATTTATCGGCTAAATTACCAATTTTTTGGCATAAAAAAAGCCCTAACGATTGTTAGAGCTTTTAAATATTTTAGATATTTGAAATTATTTCTTGAATTTCGCATATTTATTTTTGAACTTATCAATACGTCCGGCAGTATCAATTAATTTAGATTTACCTGTATAGAAAGGGTGAGAAGTTCTTGAAATTTCTAATTTGATTAATGGATACTCTGTTCCTTCTACGTCTAAAGTTTCTTTAGTGTTAGCAGTTGAACGTGTTAAAAATACATCTCCGTTAGACATATCTTTAAAAGCTACCATTCTATAATTTTCTGGATGTATTCCTTTACGCATCTTAAATGACTTTTAAATATTGTTTAATTTTTTTATCAAACTTGTAAAAATGGTAAAGTTTTACACTAAAAATTAATTTTAGTTGTTTGAGGTTGCAAATTTAACCATATTTTTTAATTTTCAAACAATAAATTGTTTTAATTTGTAGTATAATCGAATAAACAAGAAATCAAACCATAAAATATGCGTATTTACTCCTACTTAGCCTTAGCTTTATCAATAGCTAGTATTACTTCTTGTAGCCAATCAGACTACAAATTTAAGTTAGATACCTCTAAAAAAACCACTTTAGGGCAGAAAGCTACTATTAATTTTGAACAAACTGAAGGTAAAAAGATTGATTCTGTTCATTTATTCGTGCAAAAAAAACGTGTAAATAAAACTCAAACAAGCGTTACTATTAATACTGCCGATTTTGGTGTTGGTAAATTTGCCGTTACCGCCTTGGCTTTTTATCCGAAGAAATCTAAAAAAATTACAGGAACTATTGAAATTTTAGCTAAAAATGCGCCTGACGTTTATACCTATAAAGTTATAAATACCTATCCGCACGACAAAAAAGCCTATACCCAAGGTTTAGAGTTTAAAGATGGTTTTTTATACGAAACTACAGGGCGTAAAGGCGAATCTACCTTACGAAAAGCTGCTATAGAAACTGGGGAAGTTCTTCAAAAAATTGATTTAGATAAAAAATATTTTGGTGAAGGAATGACTATTTTTAACAATAAAATTTATTGGTTAACATGGCAAGCTCGCAAGGGTTTTATTTATGATTTAGAAACGTTTAAACAACTTGGCGAATTTGATTATAAAAATAGTAATCAAGGTTGGGGGTTAACGCACAACAAAAATGAGTTGATTAAAACAGACGGAACCAATAAAATATGGTTTTTAAATGCCGATAATCAAACAGAAAAAAGAAGTATTCAGGTTTATACCAATAAATATGCGGTTGATAACTTGAATGAAATTGAATTAATCAACGGAAAAATTTACGCCAACAAATGGCAACAAAATTCTATTTTAATTATCAATCCTAAAACAGGAGCTGTTGATGGCGTTGCTAACTTAAACGGGTTAAGAGATATCGTTGCAAAAGAGCAAACTTTAGATGATAATGACGATGTTTTAAACGGAATTGCTTACGATGCTCAAAATAATCGCTTGTTTGTTACCGGGAAACATTGGGGTAAATTATTTGAAATTGAACTAATTAAAAAATAATATTTTTACTGTTTTAATTATTATTAGCCTCTGTTTAAAGTTCATTTAAAAACGTTTTATAACTAAAAAATCGAATACGTCAACCTGAATTTATTTCAGGTTCGCATCCTGATTTGCCGTAATTATTGGCTTTTTTTTGATGATTCTTGTCAATTCGAGTGATTTTAATGACTAAAAGGAATTAAAATTGTATCGAGAATTTGAATTCTTTTATGTTGATAAATTCTAATTGACTTTAATATTAAATAAGTTCTCGATACAATTTTTTGAAGGAAAAAAACCACTCGAACTGACCGTTTATTTAATTTTAAACAAGCTCTTAAACCTTAAAAAACTAACAACATTTATATATGAGATATTTATTGCTGATTTTAGCTAGTATTAGTTTAATTGTTGTTAGTTCTTGCAGAAAAGAGTTTAATACTGTTCCGAATTTTGGAGAATTAGAGTTTTCAAAAGACACCGTTTTTTTAGATACCATTTTTTCGAATATCAGCTCTACAACCTACACTTTAAAGGTGTATAATCGAGCTAATAAAGCTATTACAATTCCTGAAATTAAACTAAAAAACGGAAATACTTCAAAATACCGTTTAAATGTTGATGGATTATCAGGAAAACACTTTACTGATATTGATATTTTAGCAAACGATAGTATCTATATTTTTGTAGAAAACACGGTTGATTATAACAGTATTTCAACGCCTTTATATACCGATAAATTACTTTTTGATAACGGAAATAAGCAGCAAAAAGTACCTTTAGTTACCTTAATTCAAGATGCTCATTTTATATTTCCTTCAAAAAATAATAGCGATTTTAAAACACTTACTATCGATGGTAAAAACACTAAAATAGCCTGTCGTTTTTTAACTGAAGATGAGTTAACTTTCACCGATAAAAAACCTTATGTAATTTATGGATACGCGACTGTTCCTTCGGATAAAACACTTACAATAAATGCAGGGACAAACATTTATTTCCACAAAAATTCAGGTTTAATTATTGATAAAAAAGCCCGCTTAAAAATTAATGGAACGTTTGATAAAAAAGTAACTTTTCAAGGCGATAAACTAGCACATCGTTACCGTAAAACTCCAGGACAATGGGGCAGTATTTGGATACGTAAAGGAAGTTTTGGAAATAACATAAATCATGCGATTATCAAAAACGGAACTGTAGGTGTTTTAGTCGATAATATTGGGCAAAAAAATAGCCCTACCCTTCTAATTAAAAACACCGAAATTTATAATAATTCCTACTACGGAATTCTAGGGAGAAACACACATATTGAAGCCGAAAACTTAGTTATTGGTAACGCAGGAAAAGCATCTTTGGCATGTATTTCTGGTGGAAATTATAATTTTACACACAGTACATTTGCCAATTATTGGAACAATAGTATGCGTCAAAAACCAACTGTTTTTATACGTAATTATAACTCTTTTACGGATGATAATCAAACAGTAAAAACCATCACAGAAGATTTAGTAAAGGCAAATTTTATCAATTGTATTATTGAAGGAAATAACAATACCGAGCTTATCTTTGATAAAAAAGAAGATGGTGTTTTTAACTATCGTATTGAAAATTCATTAATTCGTGGCGCTTCTAATAATGCTTTAAACTTTAATGATACAGATCATTTTAAAAATATCCTTTTAAATGGAAACCCACATTTTAAAGATGTTGATCAAAACGATTTTAGAATCGGCGAAAATTCTGAAGCTATTAATAAGGCGAAAAAAACAAGTATATTTAACGATATTTTAAATATTTCGAGAAAAACAACTCCTGATATTGGCGCATATCAGCACATAACATTTAAAAAAGATGAGTAAAAACATAGTAATTACAGGAACTAGCCGAGGGATTGGTTTTGAATTAGCACAAAAATTTGCAAACCAAGGACACAACGTATTAGCATTATCAAGAAACACAAAACCTTTAGAGCTTGTAAATCATAAAAACATCACAGCTTTATCGGTTGATTTATCAAATAATGATGATTTAAAAAAAGCCACTGATTTTATTAAAAAACAATGGAATACTGTTGATGTTTTAATCAATAATGCTGGTAAATTAATCAACAAACCTTTTACAGAATTAACAACTTCCGATTTTGAAGAAGTTTATAAAGTGAATGTTTTTGCGGTTGCCGAAATAACAAAACAACTGATTCCGTTTATGCAAAAAGGAAGTCATGTTGTTACCGTTAGCTCAATGGGCGGAGTTCAAGGAAGTTTAAAATTTGCAGGTTTAGCAGCTTATAGTTCGGCAAAAGGTGCGGTAATTACCTTGTCAGAATTATTAGCGGAAGAATATAAAGAACAACAAATAGCCTTTAATGTTTTAGCTTTAGGAGCTGTGCAAACCGAAATGCTTGAAGAGGCTTTCCCTGGTTATATTGCTCCTTTATCGGCAAAAGAAATGGCTGATTATATTTTTGATTTCTCATTAACAGGAAATAAATATTACAACGGACAAGTATTACAGGTTTCTAGTTCTAATCCATAAAAAAAACTATAAAACGAGTTAATTTTGCAAGCTATACTCCTTAAATATATTCCCGAAAAAGCGGTTCCGTTAGTTGAATATTTAATTAACGAGCATAAAATTAACCTGAAAATTGTAAATCAACGACAAACAAAACACGGCGATTTTAGAACCTTTTCAAACGGACAAACACAAATAACGGTTAATAATAACTTGAATAAACAGCAGTTTTTATTAACCTTAATTCATGAAATTGCACATCATGTTACCCATCAAAAATTTGGAAGGGTACAGCCGCACGGAAAACATTGGAAAATGGTTTTTCAACATTTAATGCTTCCTTTTTTACGCCCTGATATTTATCCGAAGAAAATACTTCCGTATTTGGCAAATTATCTTAAAAACCCAAAAGCAAGTACCGATTCTGATGTGCATTTATCGTTAGCCTTAAAAAATGGAATTGCTAGCACTGGAAAGGTTTTTATTTTTGAAATTTCAAACGGTGAATTATTTCAATTTAAAAACACCATATACAAAAGAGGAAATAAACGAAGAACGCGCTACGAATGTTTAAATTTAGCAAATAAAAAAGTGTATCTTTTTAATCAAAATGCAGAAGTTGTAAATATCTGACATTAAAAATTAATAGCTTATGAATAACAATTATTATGCAGTAATTATGGCAGGTGGTGTAGGCTCTCGGTTTTGGCCTGTAAGCACGCAAGAATATCCGAAGCAATTTCATGATATGTTAGGTACTGGCGAATCGTTAATTCAACGTACTTTTAATCGAATTAATCAATTAATTCCTGCCCAAAACATCTTAATTTCAACCAATGAATGTTACCAGGAATTGGTTTTAAAACAATTATCAAAAACTAGTAAACAGCAATTATTATTAGAGCCTACAATGCGAAACACGGCGCCGTGTATTTTATATGCAGCCTTAAAAATATACGCTCAAAACCCTGATGCGGTGTTATTAATTGCACCTTCTGATCATTGGATTGAAGATGAAATTGAATTTTTAAAAAACATAAAAACAAGCTTTGAAGCATCTGAAAAAAACGATATTTTAATGACACTTGGTATTGAGCCCGATGCGCCAAATACAGGCTACGGTTATATTAAGTTTGAAGAAAATTCTTTAGAAGATTCAGGTGTTAAAAAAGTGAAAAACTTTACTGAAAAACCAAATTTAGAAACCGCTAAAGAATTTTTAAAAAGTGGTGATTATTTATGGAATGCAGGAATTTTTATTTGGTCGGCTAAAAGTATTTTAAAAGCTTTCAAAGAGCATCTGCCTGAAATGTTTGCGGTTTTAAATACCGATAAAAAAGTTTATAATACTGATTTAGAAGCTGATTTTATCAAAAAAAATTATGAGAAATGTGAAAACATTTCGATTGATTACGGTATAATGGAGCCTTCAAATAATGTACATACATTGCCTGTAAATTTCGGTTGGAACGACCTAGGAACTTGGGGTTCGTTATATAATAAACTAGCAAAAGATAGCCAGCAAAATGCCGTCGTTGGTGCCAATGCGCTGTTTAAAGATGCTAGCGGAAATATGATTCGAACTCAAAGCGGTAAAAAAATAGTCATTCAAGGATTAAGCGATTTTATTATAGTCGAAAAAGACGATCTTATTTTAATCTGCCCTAAAAAAGACGAACAAGATATTAAACAAATTAGCGCACTAGCAACTGCCGAATTTTCAAAATTAAACTAAAAACACCGCCTTTTTAAGAAAAAAAGGCGGTGTTTTTTTTATTGAATTTAGTTCAGATTATTCTAGCAGTATTTAATTTTTAATCTTAATCAATTTTAACTTATTTAAAACAAGCATAATACAATAAGTAACATCAATTTCATGCCATCTTACGCCACCAAAATTAGCACGACTTCCGTGGGCATGGTGGTTATTATGATAGCCCTCGCCCATCATTAAAAAATCAAACGGCAATAAATTTTTAGAGGTATCACTTACTTTAAAATTTACGTAGCCATAAATATGTGCAAACCAATTGATAATTACTCCGTGAATTGGTGCCATTAAAAAAGCTACAGGTAATAATAACCACTGCCACCAAGCGGTTGCAAAAAAAGCAAAAAAGACCACGTATAATGCCGCCCAAATTACTCTTGAAAATTTAGAACTTGCAAAATTATCAAAGCTTTTCCATTGTGGTACGTTTTTAGTAAATTTAGCCTGAATTTCAATTCGTTGGTTATTAATATCTTGATATACATTTTTAGTGCGCCACATCATTTTAAATAAATTCGAATCGTATTTTGGCGAGTGTGGGTCTTTTTCTGTATCGGCATAGGCGTGGTGCATTCGGTGCATTACTCCGTAACCGTAGGCACTTAAATAGTTTGAACCTTGAAAAACCCAGGTAAGTACAAAACATACTTTTTCTGCAAATTTTGACATCGTAAAACTCTGATGTGCAGCATATCTATGTAAAAAAAAGGTTTGAAAAAACAGCCCTGAATACCATAAAAAAATTATAAAAATTACTATTGTCATTCTTGTACGTTTAAGACACAAAGAACCTACTTTTATAGCACAAAAAAAATGAACCTAAGTTAAGTAATTCGCCTTCTAATACGACTTAAAGCTTGGGCTGTAACACCAATATAAGAGGCTATATATTTTAATGGAATTGCTTTGATAAGCTCTGGACGTTCGTCAAATAATTTCAAATAACGCTCTTCGGCTGTTTCGTTTAATAACGATTGTTCTCGCTTTGATTTTATTAGATAAAGTCTTTCCGAGGAAATTCGCCCTAAAGCATTTCCGATACTGGTTTGTTGATAAACCTTTTGCAAATCAGCATACGACATGCTCCACATTTCAACATCGGTAAGGGTTTCTAATTCATATAACGAGGGCGCTTGTGTTAAAAAAGAATCGTAAGCGCTTACAAATTCATTACTAAAACAAAAACCAAAAGTAATTTCTTTACTGGTGTTTTCCTTTGGAATAAAAAAACGAACAATCCCTTTATCAATAAAAGAAATAAAATTTTCTGTTTCACCAACTTTTAAAAGTTTTGTGCGTTTTTTTACTTTTCTTAGTGTTAATCTAGAGGTAAAAAATTGCCAATCACTATCGTTAATTAATAATGATTTTTCTAGATAGGTTCTAATATTTACAATACTCATATTTAGCTACAATCTTTTATCAATAATGCTTTGCACAATTTCAGGATTTAATAAGGTAGAAACATCGCCTAAATTATCTAATTCGTTATGTGCAATTTTTCGCAAGATACGACGCATTATTTTACCTGATCGTGTTTTTGGTAATCCTATTGTAAATTGAATTTTTTGTAACTTCGCAATAGGCCCTATGTGTTCGGTTATAATCTGATTGATTTCTTTACGTAAATTATCATGATCTCTTCCTTCACCAACATCTTTTAAAATTACATAGCCATACAGCGCATTTCCTTTTACTTTATGCGGAAAACCAACAATAGCACTTTCTGCTACCGCAGGATGTTCATTTATGGCATCTTCAATTGGTGCTGTTCCTAAATTATGCCCCGAAACAATAATTACATCATCTACTCTACCTGTAATTCTGTAATATCCAACCTCATCACGCAAAGCGCCATCTCCTGTAAAATAAACATCTTTAAAAGCTGAAAAATAGGTTTCTTTATATCTTTGATGATTTCCCCAAATAGTTCTAGCCATACTTGGCCACGGATATTTTATACATAAACGTCCATCAACTTGATTTCCTTTTATTTCCTCGCCTTTTTCATCCATCAAAGCTAATTGAATTCCTGGTAATGGTAAAGTTGCATACGTTGGTTTTGTTGGGGTAATATATGGTAATGGTGAAATCATCATTCCACCAGTTTCTGTTTGCCACCAAGTATCAACAATAGGACTTTTTTTCTTTCCTACATTATCGTTATACCAATGCCAAGCTTCTTCATTAATAGGCTCTCCAACGGTTCCTAATACTTTTAATGATGATAAATTATAAGCATCAACAAAATCTAATTTTTCTTTTACCAAAGCTCTAATCGCTGTTGGAGCGGTATAAAATTGATTGATTTTATGTTTTTCTATAATTTCCCAAAAACGACCAAAATCAGGATAACTTGGTACGCCTTCAAATAATACGGTAGTTGCGCCATTTGCTAACGGACCATATACAATATAACTGTGTCCTGTAATCCAACCGATATCGGCGGTACACCAATACACATCGTTTTCTTTGTAATTGAATACATTTTTAAAAGTATAAGCTGTATAAATCATGTAGCCCGCAGTAGTATGTAACATTCCTTTCGGACTACCTGTTGAACCTGAAGTATATAAAATAAATAACGGATCTTCTGCATCCATTATTTCAGGTTCGCAAATTTCTGAAGCTTCGTCTAATAAAGGTTGTAACCATGTATCACGACCTTCTTTCATTTCAACAGTTACGTTTGTTCTTTTTACGACCAAAGCAGTATGTATACATTCACAATCGTTTAATGCTTCATCTACAATTTCTTTTAAATCGATTGTTTTTGTACCCCGAAAAGAACCATCCGAAGTAATTACCAATTTAGCTTCACAATCATTTATTCTTGTTGATAAAGCTGTTGCTGAAAACCCTGCAAAAACTACCGAATGTACCGCCCCTATTCTGGCACAAGCTAATACTGAAATTGCCAATTCAGGAATCATCGGTAGGTAGATACAAACTCTATCTCCTTTTTTAATGCCATTATCTTTTAAAACATTGGCTAATTTACAAACTCTTTTATGTAATTCTTTATAGGAAATATGTTCTGCTACTTCATCAGGATTATTCGGCTCAAATAATATGGCTGTTTTATCGCCTCTTATTTGCAAATGTCTGTCGATACAATTTTCTGTAATATTTAATTTAGCACCTTCAAACCATTTTATTGCAGGTTTTGAAAAATCATATGTTAAAACGGTGTTCCATTTTTTTCGCCATACAAAATGCTCTTCGGCTATTTCCTCCCAAAATAATGCTGGGTTTCGTACCGATTTTCTATAAACTTGAAAATATTCTTCTAAATTTTTAATATGATAACTACTCATAGCCTTGCTTCTTTTTTGTTAAAAATAAGCGTTTTAGATAAAAAAAGCTAACATTTTTAAAAGCTACGGAATATTTTATTTTTTACAGCTGATTAAATTTGTTCTAAAAAAGCTTGACAGTGATAAAAAAATAAAATTACGCAATTATACCTCGTTTTTAAAGATGTTTATAACTTTATCATAACAACACTTTAGAAAACTCTAAAAATGAATTAAACATACATTAAAAAGCCTTTTATTTTTTTTGGTTTTGATAAAAAAAGAGGAAATTGTGTATGCAGTTTCTTTTCAAAATAATTTCTTAACAATAACTTTATTTTAAAATTAAAAAGATAACAATAACAAAAACAGAAGATAAACTAATTAAGCTAACTTTAGTATTATTAAAATACCAATAAAAAAAATGAAAAATTAACAGCGTAAAATAATCCCCCCCTAATTAATTTAACCTAAGAAATCAATGATACACAATAATTTAATTGTTTAAAGATACTCAAAGAGCAACAATAATTATTGAACAATCGTACTTATAGATTGAACGATTGCATTAATTATTTAAACAATATTACTCTCTATAATGATTTAGATCATTGTAGAGATTGATTTCTTTAAAAAAATATTTAAAACACTATGAAATCCCTTCTTCAACATCTTAAAACAAGAGAACTTATTTCGTTTATTGAAAATAAAACGACCTACACTTCTCCCTACGCCGAATTAACTATTTTTAAAACGGATAAAATTACTAAAAATATTTTTTTAGATTTCGATGCTCCTATTATTGCTAGCATCATAACAGGTAAAGCAATTATGTATTTTGAAAAAACAATGCCATTCTCTTTTATCCACGGAGAAACATTAATAATTCCTGAAGAAAATAGTGTACGTATTGATTTTCCTGAAGCTTCAGAGCTTAATCCAACAGTATGTTTAGGGTTGGTTATTGACCCGAATAAAATAAATGATGTTATTTCTAATTTTAACGAAACAACTGTTATTAAAAGAGAAAATAATAATTGGGATTTTAAAAAGAAAGCCGCACATTTAAAGAACAATATCGAAATAGATATTCTTGTGAAAAAAATTACAGATACCTTTATTAAAGATACAAAATCAAAAGATGCTTTATTAAACCTGATGATTCAAGAATTGATTATTCGATTACTACAAAGTAAAGCACGCAAACTTATTTTAAGAAAAGTAAACGATAATTTTAGTGATGCCCGTATAAGCTATGCTGTTAAATACATTCAAGACAATTTAACCAAAAGTAATTTAACGCTAGACAAAGTTGCTGAAAAAGCCTGTATGAGTAAATCTCATTTTTTCAAGAAATTTAAAAGCACTTTAGGTATTACTCCTGTTGATTATATCAATTCTGAAAAAATTAAATTTGCTAAAAAACTGATTAAGAAAAGCCCTAACCAAAATATTTCTGATATCGCTTATAAAGCAGGTTTTAATAATGTAACCTATTTTAATCGTCTTTTTAAAAAGAACGAACTACTAACACCTCAACAATTTAAGATATCTTTGTCAAAAATAACGGCATATAACTATTGATACTACTCCTTGATACTTTTTTTTTAAACTGGCAGCTGCTGTTGCTTTTTTTTGGGATTGCTATGCTATACGCTTCTGTTGGTTTTGGAGGTGGTTCTAGTTATTTAGCAGTATTAGTACTTACTGGCATTGCCTATTCACAAATAAGAGCCACCTCATTACTTTGTAATATTGTGGTAGTATTTAGCAATGTAGTATTCTTTCAAAAAGAAAAGTTAATACATTGGAAAAAAATAAGCCCCTTGGTTTTTTGTAGTGTTCCGATGGCTTTTTTAGGTGGTTTTATCAAAATAAATCAAACAGTATTTTTCATTATTTTAGGAATTACATTATTTATTGCTTCGCTTATTATGTGGTTTTCAAACACTACTACTAACTACAAAAAGCAGTATAAAACAAGTAACTACAAAAATGCAAGTTATGGAGCTGTTATCGGTTTTATTTCGGGGATGATAGGGATTGGTGGCGGTATTTTCTTAGCGCCTTTATTACATTTAACTCATTGGGATACTCCTAAAAAAATTGCCGCAACAGCAAGTGTTTTTATTTTAGTAAATTCTATTGCCGGGCTAATTGGACAGTCGTTAAATGCTCGTTTTGCTATTGATTGGCATCTAACAAGTCTTTTATTAATTAGCGTAGCTATTGGCGGACAAATTGGGCAGCGAAGTAGTCATAAATTACTAAATCCGATGCAATTAAAAAAGGCAACCGCTATTCTGATTGCCTTTGTAAGTATTCGAATTTTAATAAAATATTTGTTTTAATTTCTTTTAAATATTACTGATCTGTCAAAGTTTTCATAAAATCAATTACTTGTGAAATTTCTTTTTTTGATAAACTTAAACTATCAAAAGGCAAGGTTTGATATTCACTCTCAAAACCTAAACCAGCACCGCCGCCTTTATTATAAAAATCCATCACCTCATCTAAAGTTTTATAAACGCCATTGTGCATATATGGCGCTGTTTTACCTATATTTCTAACAGTTGGTGTTTTAAAGAAATGTTTACGTTCAGCAGTTTTATACAAATTATATCTTCCTAAATCAGAAGATATTTTAGGATTTATAGTATCCGTAGATTCTGGAACACCTATAAATTCTAACTCGGTATCTTTGTAGTTAGGCGGCACTGTTCCATTAAAAAGAGGTGGAAAATGACACGACGCACACAATGCTTTTCCCATAAATAAATTAAAGCCTTTTTTTTCATCCGAAGTTAAGGTTTGTTCTTCATTTCTAATATTTTTATCAAATTTAGAATTAAACGTATTCAAGGTTCTTATATAAGATGCAATTGCATGACGTATATTAAAATCGATTCTTTTATTACCGTATAAAGTCGCTAGTGAGTTTTTGTAATTTTTATTTTTGAAAACACGCTGTACTACCGAATCCATCGACATATTAAACTCATTATGATTTTTTACAACGCCAATAACCTGCCCTTCTAAACTACCTGCTCTGGCATCCATAAAAAAACTTCTTTGGTAAGCAGCATAGGTTAAAGTTGGGCTATTTCTTGTTTGATTTTTATTGAATTTTTTTCGACCATCGGTAAAAGCCAATTCTTTAACATGACAAGTTGCACACGCCATATCGTACTTTTTAGAAAGCGATGTATCGTTAAATAATTGCTTACCAAAAACTATTTTTTCGGCAATTTTAGTGGTATCGCTTAAATGATCAGAAAAGTAATTTATATTTAATGTTTTATCAGAAAAAAGCGTTGACATATTGTTAGACAGTGCCATTTCAAAAGGATATTTTACCTTCCAATCTTTTTGAATTTCAAGGAGTATTTTTAATTGATTATTGGTGTGATTTTTTATAAAACTAAACCTATCAAAAGTATCAAAATCATGGTTTAAAGCTTTTTGAGCACTTTTTATAGCATCTTCAAATTTATTTAATAATGCTTTTGATTGAAACCTGTTTTCATTGAATTTAATAATAGCAAGCAAAGTTTGATAAGTATATGAACTCTCTACTAATGATTGATTTAAAACAGGCGAATCAAAACCTGTAATACCTGTAGTGGCTATTCTGGTAATTTGATCTCTTAACAACCACATTACGTGATATCCTTTTAACTTTAGTATTGCATTTTTTCGAATTAATTTTAAGCGCGCACTTGTAATATTGATAGCTCTTTTTAAAACTTCTTCTTCGCTATTTTCATCAAAAACAGCTTCTTCTATAACCTGAAAACCTATCGGATTTACAATACGAGTATCATTACTTGCCTCGCCATGAACCCCAATAATATTTGGCGCATTTAACGACTTGTAATTGTCTTTATCAGAAAAAGCTAAAATTGGTTCTGATAATTTAAAATATTTTCGAGCTAAAATATAGTGTTTTTGTTGTGCTTTTGTTGATTTGAATTCCATGCTATCTAAATTTTCAATAGCTTTAGAAAGATGACTCAAATATAATTTTTTAACAGTGTCAGAAAATTCAGTAATTGAAGAATATTTTTCTGATTTTTGATTGCAGGCTACTACTAAAAGCAAAAGACATACACAAAGGTATGTCTTAGCTTGACCCAATAAGTCTTTCATTTTTTTATTCTTTTTATCCTTTTTTTTATCTTTCTAAACCTGTAATTAAATGTAAAACAGAACCTTCTTTTCTGTTTTCTAAATCGGTATTTGCTTTGGGGTCTGTAAACGAGGTTCCATCGGCAGGTTCCCATCCGTGGTTTTGAGTTGTTACTAAAAATGACGACGTTCCATTGTTTACAATATCGGTAACATCAACCATTCCTGTAATTTCCCAATATTTAGAAGTTCTACCATATCCTAAGCTTGCCGCTCTTTCTTGATCGCATTCTAAAACTGTTTTTACAACACCTGTGTTTAAATTGTATTGATACAATTTAGAATAGCCAACAATAGCCGAATTTACAGCAGCATATCCGTTAGGATCTTCTTGAATATAGGCGTAGTTTTCAGTAACTACAATATTATCAGGAGAATGGAAACCATCGGCTTTTCCTCCTACAATATCAGCATCTAAAACACAGGTAATTTTAGCAGCCCCTGTTGGATCATTTTCATTTAAAACCACTTTATACACACGTCCTAAAATAGCACCTTTACCAACTAAACCTGGTTTGTTACGCCCTGTTACTGCAAAATAAATTTCTCGGTTATTTGCTGCTGAACCTCTTCGCCAATCAATATCTTCTAACCTAGAAAACCCCATAACACCTTTGGTTTTACACTCGGCATCTAAAGCAGCAATTTCTCTTTCTTCTAATTCCACAAATTTTGCATCGTACGAAGTTCCTTGTTTCATATCTACTTCATAAGAAACATTAGCTGAAGTTACTTTTAAACCATATAATTTTCCACCTTCTAAATCACCTCTATTACCAACATACATTCCTAGTTGCCCTGAAGGGATTTCGTTATTTGCATTATCATCTCCAATAAAAGCAACAGTTTTATCAGCATAGGCATCTTTACCAATAACCACCGCATTTTCAGTAGACCATTGCCCCATTGCCGTTAGCATTTTACCCGTACTTGCTTGGGATGCTGATTTATAAGGATCGGTAACAAAAACACCTTTTGATGCGCCCCCCCATTCACCTCCTGATAAATATAAAGGACCAAAACCATGCTCTCCAGGTGTAATCATAGACCCTGAACATTGTGCTGTTTCGCCTGTTGCCGTTGCATTTAAAATATATTCAGCTGCAAATGGTCTTAAATTTTTGTTTAATTTAATTCTGGCAATCGCATAATCTGCTTCAATATTATTAATTAAAGTAAAAGTACCATCTACCTCAGGTAATAAACCAGAACCATCTGCCATAGAACCGTACACGAAGTTTGGCGAATTAGGAATTACATCTTCTGATGATAATATTGGCGTAATTTTTAAGCCAACAAAATCACTGGTTACTTTTAAAAAATTTGGCGTTTTAGATGCTGTTAAAGGCGTTATAGCATCAGAACCATCTGTACCGTTAGTTCCGTTTGTTCCATCTGTACCATTGGTTCCGTCCGTTCCGTTTACTCCGTCAATACCGTTGGTTCCGTCAACAGGTGTTTCACACGAGGTGAACGTTGTAAAACTAATTGAAATTACTAACAAAGCAAATATGCTCAATTTTAAATTTTTCATTATTATACTTTTTTTTAAGTTTTTTTTTGATGTTACAAATTAAAGGCGCGTTTGTAAAAGTTATAGGCTTCCTGTTTTATTAGCACATCATTAAAAGATGAATTTTATTAAGAGAACTTAAATAATTAGATTTGTTCTAAATAAATAACACAGCTGTTCAGTATTACATATCTTATTTTAAAACACTTTTAGCTTCAATTGTTTATTGATATATTTGACACTATAAAATCAATTAATTTTAAACCATTATGCTAGGAATTCTTTTTACGTTATTAATGCTAATTTTATTACAAGCCGTTTTAGGGTTTGATAATTTATTATATATTTCTTTAGAATCTAAAAAAGCCCCGCAAGCGGATAGAAAAAGAGTTCGAAAAGTGGGTATTTTAATCGCCATTGTTTTAAGAATTGTATTGCTATTTGTTTTAGTCTCTATTATTGATTTCTTTCAAGATCCTTTTTCATTTTTAACAGGAGGAATTAAAGACATCATACATTTTGCATTTAACGGACACAGTATTATTGTATTACTTGGTGGTGGATTTATACTTTACACAGCAATAAAAGAAATATGGCATATGATTGGAAGCAACGATTTAGCTCATGATATTGAAGGTGGAAAAAGTGCAAAATCATCCAATGCCGTTATTACAAGTATTGTTATTATGAATTTAGTCTTTTCTTTTGATTCTATTTTAGCTGCAATTGGGCTTACTAGCGAAATTAAAAACAGCACCACCGCCTTTATTGTTATGGCAATTGCCATTGTTATCAGCGGATTATTAATGCTTATTATGGCTGATAAAATCTCTACATTTTTAGCTAAAAACCGTATGTACGAGGTTTTAGGCTTATTTATTCTTTTTATCGTAGGAATTATGCTAGTTACCGAAGGCGGACATTTAGCGCATTTAAAGTTGTTTGGAAACGAAATTGTTCCGATGAGTAAAACAACCTTCTATTTTGTATTGGCAATTTTAATTATTGTAGATGTTGTACAAGGACGTTATCAGAAAAAAATATTAGCAGAAAATACCGTACATATTTCTGAAGATAAAAAATAATTTTAAAATTATATTCATAAAAAAAGGCAATCATTTACGATTGCCTTTTTTTATTTTTAAGAAGTTTTTTACTGTGTTTTAGTGAATTCTATCCTAACCAAGCGTTTAACATCCACATTGTTTTTTCTTGCTCTGCGATAAAATCACTCATCATTGAATTTGTTCCTTCATCATTTGCATCATCAGAAATGGCTAAAATAGCACGCTCTATTTTTAATAATTCCGCCAACGAATCAACCACTAAAGCCACTGCTTTTTCATCATTTGAAATATCTTTTCCTATTGATACTGTTGCTAATTTTATATAATCATCAAACGTATGTAAAGGTGTTCCTTGTAAGGTTAATATTCTTTCGGCAATTAAATCAACCTTTTCTTGTGCATCGGTATATAATTCTTCAAATTTAACATGTAACTCAAAAAAACTTTTTCCTTTAATATTCCAATGTAAACCTCTTACATTTTGATAATACACTTGAAAATTAGCCAATAATGTATTTAATTCTGTTACTAATTGTATTGATTTTTTACTGTCTAAACCTAAAACTGTTGTGCTCATCGTATTTTTTTTTAGTATTATTATTTATATCTTATTGTTAATCTGTTATTTTGATACTTCAAAAGTACAGGTAAATAATTGTCAAAAACTATAAAGGTTATTGATAGTTTTAATATCTTTATCAAAAAAACTGATACAATGACCATCACGCAATTAAAATACACCCTTGCTGTAGCTGAATATAAAAATTTTACCATCGCCGCTGAACACTGTTTTGTTACTCAGCCTACTTTAAGTATGCAAATTCAAAAATTAGAAGACGAATTAGATGCTAAAATATTTAATCGTTCAAAAAAACCCATTGAATTAACACAAGTTGGTTTAAAAATTATAGCACAGGCGAAAATTATTGTAGATGAAAGCAGTCGTATTAAAGACATCGTGCATCAGCAAAAAGGCTTTATAGGTGGCGAATTTAAATTGGGGATTATCCCAACGATTATGCCTACATTATTGCCAATGTTTTTAAAAACATTCAGTAAAAAGTACCCGAAAGTTCAATTAATTATTGAAGAATTAACCACCGAAGAAATTATCAGAAAATTAAACGACGGGCATATTGATGCTGCTTTAGCCGCTACACCGCTTGAAAACGAAGCTATAAAAGAGCGTGTTTTATACTACGAGCCTTTTGTAGGATTGATTCCTGACGAACATCGCTTATTTAAAAAGAAGAAAATTAAAGTAGAAGATTTAGATGTTGATGATATTTTATTATTAGAAGACGGGCATTGTTTTAAAAACAGCATAATCAATTTATGTAGAACCCATAAAAAGAATTCGGCACAAGGTTTTCAATTACAAAGCGGTAGTTTCGATACGCTAATTAAATTATCAAAAGACGGCTTAGGGATGACTTTATTGCCTTATTTAAACACCCTTGATTTGAATGAAAAAGACAGCAAAAATTTAAGAGAATTTGAAACACCGCCACCCGCAAGAGAAGTGAGTTTAATTTATCATAAATCGCAGCTTAAAATGCAATTAATTGAAGCCTTAAATAAAACAATCGATAGCGTGGTAAGAGGTGCAATTGCCTTTAACGATGTTCAGATAATTAGCCCAATTCAGAAGATGTAAAATTATAATCAAAAAAATCCCGCAAACAATTGCGGGATTTTTATGTTTAAAATACTAGATTAAAATTTATATTCCGATAAAGGCTTCGGAAATGCTTCTGGATTTTCTGCTAAATGATAACGAGGGTCATCAACATCTTCAATAATTACATTTTTAAAAGTATCACTAGCCTTATACATTAACACTTTACAATCTTCACTTAAGTGTTTTAATTTGATTGTTTTTCCTGCGGCTTGGTATTTTTCAACCAATAAAAACAAGGCTTCTAAAGCCGAATGATCTGAAATTCGCGATTCTACAAAATCAATTTCTACATTTTCAGGATCATTTTTAATATCAAACTTATCGTTAAATTCGGTAATACTTCCGAAGAATAAAGGTCCCCAAATTTCGTACACTCTTGTTCCATCGGCTTTTAAACGTTTTCTAGCTCTAATTTTCTTAGCGCTCGACCAAGCAAATGATAATGCCGAAATAATAACCCCTACAAATACGGCAATTGCCAAATCAAAAAATACCGTTACCGCCGATACAATAATTAAAACAAAAGCATCCGAAGCAGGTATTTTTTTCATAATTCGAAAACTCGACCATGCAAAAGTTTCAATAACCATCATAAACATTACCCCTACTAATGCCGCAATTGGCACTTGCTCAATGTATTTATCAGCAAATAAAATAAAGGTTAATAAGGTTAACGACATCATTACTCCCGATAAACGCCCACGTCCGCCTGCGTTAATATTAATTACCGTTTGCCCAATCATACCGCAACCTCCAGTACCACCAAATAAACCACTAACCATGTTTCCTGCTCCTTGAGCGATACATTCTTTATTTCCGTTTCCTCTAGTTTCTGTTAATTCATCTACTAAATTCATGGTCATTAAGGTTTCAATTAAACCAACCGATGCTGCTAAAAATGCATACGGTGCAATAAATTTTAAGGTTTCTAAATTGAAGGGTAAATTACTCCAAAGTTCTAAAACGTTTAAGTTTTTTGATAGCTCTGCTATTCCATTTAAACCTGCTCCGCCTCCATCTCTAATAAAATCACCTACGTTTATAGCGCTTAATCCGCTAAAAATTGAAATTAAGGTAACAATTAAAATTGCAGTTAAAGCCGCAGGAATTTTTGTAGTAATTTTTGGCAATCCCCAAACAATAAACATGGTTAATAAAACCAAACCAATCATTATATAAAGCTTTTCGCCTTGCATTGCCGATTTTACAACACCAGAATCTTTAACCGAATAAAAACCGTCTTCTTTTACATTGAAAATAACTTTTTTGGTTGTCGGATTAAAAACCTGCCCATCAGAAATAATAAAATCTGCTGATTTTGTTTGATTATTTATAACCGACGTATCTTTTATCGTATATAAAACAGTACCCGATAAAACATCTTTTACTTCATTATTGTTTACATTATAAACCAGTTCTTTAGATGTTGTTTTACGCTTGTTCTGCCCAAAAAAATCTTTGGTATTTTCGGTAAACATTCCTAATTGCGCCATAAAAATAACAATGGCAAGTCCGTTTACAAACCCCATCATTACTGGGTGTGGTATTAACCGGACAAACTTACCGAGCTTAAAAACACCCGCAAATATTTGTATAATCCCCATTAAAACCACGGCGGCGAGTAAATAAAAATACCCCATGTTTTCGACAGGGTTTTCAAATAATAAGCCTTTGGCGTGTCCTTCTTGAATCATGTGCACAAAAATAACAGCTACTGCTCCTGCTGCTCCTGAAATTAACCCTGGGCGTCCACCAAAAACAGCGGAAATTATTCCTACTACAAAAGCCCCAAACAATGCCACAATTGGGCTAATTTGAGCAACAAAGGCAAAGGCAACGACTTCGGGAATCATTGCTAAAGAAACCGTAATACCCGCTAAAGCATCGTCTTTTATGTTAAGTTTCTTATTTTTAAGGTATTTCATCATAATTATATCCGTTTTGCTAAATTTTTTCTAAAAGATGGCAAATGTAAAGATAATTTTATTCATATAGTTTTATGTTTGTTTAAGTTTAATTTTGCTTAACTTTAATTTTGTTCACTTAATTTTTTACTTTATTTTTGACGCTCAACTATCAAGCCAATTTGGTAGCAAATCATGAGCAGGAAAACACTACTTACTTCAAAAGAAATTGAAATCATTCTGCATCGATTAGCCTGTGAGTTAATCGAAAATCACAACGATTTTTCTAATACCGTTTTAATAGGATTACAACCAAGAGGAAGTTATTTGGCAAAACGATTAGCAAAATTGTTAACGGATGATTATCAAATTAAAAATTTACAATTAGGGCTTTTAGACATTACTTTTTATCGAGATGATTTTCGACGAAGAGATGCTCCTTTAGAAGCTACATCAACAGAAATTGACTTTTTAATCGAAAATAAAAAAGTGGTTATTATTGATGATGTGCTTTATTCAGGAAGAAGTGTCCGAAGTGCTTTAACAGCAATTCAATCGTACGGGCGACCAGATAATATTGAGTTACTGGTACTTATTGACCGCCGTTTTAGCCGTCATTTACCAATTCAACCTAATTATAGAGGACGACAAGTAGATGCCATTAATGAAGAAAAAGTGGTGGTTAACTGGCAAGAAACTCATGAAAAAGACACCATTTACTTAGAAACTAAGCCTACCAAGGTAGACTCGCAATTATAAAACAAAACGACGATGAAGCAGTTAAGTGTTGAAAATTTATTAGGTATCAAATACCTTAACAAAACTGATTTAGAGCTTATTTTTGAAACTGCTTCTCATTTTAAAGAAGTTATCAACAGACCCATTAAAAAAGTTCCTTCTTTACGAGATATTACCATTGCTAATCTGTTTTTTGAAAATAGTACTCGTACAAAATTATCATTCGAATTAGCTGAAAAACGTTTGTCGGCAGATGTTATTAACTTTTCGGCAGGGCAATCATCCGTAAAAAAAGGAGAAACTTTAATTGACACGGTAAACAATATTTTAGCCATGAAGGTTGATATTGTGGTGATGCGTCATGCAAGCGTTGGAGCAGGAATATTTTTATCAAGGCATGTCGATGCTAAAATTATTAATGCTGGTGATGGAACCCACGAACACCCTACACAGGCACTGTTAGATAGTTTTTCAATGCGAGAGGCTTTAAATAGTAATTTAAAAGGTAAAAAAATTGTTATTGTTGGTGATGTTTTACACTCACGTGTAGCACTTTCTAATATTTTCGCTTTGCAATTACAAGGTGCTGAAGTTAAAGTTTGTGGACCAACTACATTAATTCCTCGATATATTGGTAGCTTAGGTGTTCAAGTAGAAACTGACCTAAAGAAAGCCCTAGAATGGTGTGATGTTGCCAATGTTTTACGTGTACAACACGAACGAATGGACATTAAATATTTCCCTTCAACTAGAGAATATACACAGCTTTTTGGTATTAACAGAGAAATTTTAGATGGGCTTAATAAAGACATCGTTATTATGCACCCAGGACCAATAAACCGTGGTGTTGAACTAACAAGTGATGTTGCCGATAGCAAGCAAGCAATTATTTTAAATCAGGTAGAAAATGGTGTTGCCGTACGTATGGCAGTTATTTATTTACTAGCTCAGCAAATAAAAAGATAATTATTACTATGAAAACTAAAGAAAAAAATAATTATATTTTAATTACTTCTGATGAAAAAAATTTTCAAGATTTTTTCTTAAACTTTGAAAAAGAACACCTTAAGTACATTGACAATCATATTATTATTGAAGTTTTAGGTGATTTTACCAGTTCAAAAGAAAATATTTCACTATTTTTGGAATATGCTGATAAGCATCAAGAAAGTGGCACATCTTTTGTAACTATAGTTAAAGATATAAATATTGATGATTTTCCAGAAACATTTAACATTGTTCCAACTTTAGAGGAGGCACAAGATGTATTATTGATGGAAAATATGCAGCGTGAATTAGGCTTTTAAATAGTTATAATCATTAATTCCTAAAATTAAGATATATGGTAAAAAAAATACTTTTTTTATTTTTATTGGTAACAGTCGCTAGTTTTTCGCAAGAAAAAGAGTTAGATAAACTCGTTGCTTCTCCAAATCCTTTTAGGAATAACACCACTATTTTTATCGATTCAAAAAACAACCAAACCGTATTTTTATCTGTTAAAAATATCCTTGGAAAAACTGTTTTTTATAAAGAAATTAAAATAGAAAGTGGGCGTAATAAAATTCCTTTTGAACGCAACGATTTAAAATCAGGTATGTATATTTACGCTATTCAAAGTAATAAAGAAGTTATTTCTAAACGATTTGTAATTAAATAAATGAGTTTACAGTTAAGTATTTTAGGTTGTCATTCAGCAACTCCCAGAGTAAATTCTCACCCGACATCTCAATATTTAGAAATTAATAACAGTCATTTTTTAATTGATTGTGGCGAGGGTACCCAACGACAAATGCGCAAATATAAAATTGGTTTTTCTAAAATAAACCATATTTTTATTTCTCATTTACACGGCGATCATTTTTTTGGATTAATCGGGCTTGTTTCTACTTTTGGTATTTTAAACCGTGAAAAAGACCTACATATTTACGGGCCTAAAGGAATTAAAGAAATTACCGTTCTTCAATTAAAATTAGCCAAATCGTGGACTAAATACAAGCTGTTTTTTCATGAATTAACATCCACAGAAAGTGAATTAATTTTTGAAGACGATAAAGTTACCGTACATACAATTCCTTTAGATCATCGTGTTTATACCAACGGTTTTTTATTCAAAGAGAAAGAAAAACCACGAAAATTACACATCGGAAATATTGAATTGTACGACGGCGAAATAAATAGAGCCGATTATCATAATATAAAAGCAGGGAAAGATGTTGTTTTATCTTCAGGCGAAATTGTTCCTAATTCAGAATTAACCATTGCTCCAGCAGCAGCAAAAAGCTATGCTTTTTGTAGCGATACCGCCTACAAACCCGATATTGTTCCTATTATTAAAAATGTAGATTTGTTATATCATGAAGCTACCTTTTTAAAAGACAGGGAAGATTTGTGCGAAAAAACAAAGCATTCTACTGCCGAACAAGCCGGAAATATTGCAAAGCAAGCAAGTGTAAAAAAATTAATTATCGGGCATTATTCTAGCAGGTATTCAAATATTGAGGCTTTTAAAGAAGAAGCTCAAACTGTTTTTGAAAATGTTGAACTAGCCGAAGCAGGAAATCAACACAGTACAAATACAGCGCCTTTTAGTATTAAAAATTAATACTGATCGGTAGATAATAACACCAAGGTACAGGCGACTTCATATTCAATTTTATTGGCTAATAAAAGAGCATAAAATTCTTTATTTTCTGTTCCTGGATTAAAAATTACACGCCTAGGTTTTAACGAAATTATATACTCATAATACGCTTTTTGACGCTCAGGGTTTAAATATAATGTAACGGTATCAATAGCAGTAAATGTTGTTTTTTCTGTACCTACAACCACACCTAACACACTACCGCTTCTTAAACCGATAGCCACTACCTCAACCTGTTTGTCAGCCAATCTTTTTATTGCAATATTTGAATATCTTGTAGGATTTAAAGAGGCTCCTATAACCAATGTTTTTTTATCATAAATGTTAATAATTTGTTAAATATAACTAATATATGTAACAAAAACAACTAATAATGAGTCTTGTAAGCAGTATCACCTCCTAGTTACATCTATAATTATTAACTATACAAAAGAAAATTAACCAACCAAAAACCAACAAAATGAACAAGTTCTTTCTATTCCTTTTTACAGTATTTAGTGTTAGTTTATTTGCTCAAAAACAGTATGGCAAGCCTCTAAAAATTGGTGTTGTTTCGGGTAAAATACTTGACCAAGCGTCAAAAGAAGCATTGCCTTATGTAAACATCATAATCAAAAATACTTCTGATAAAATTTTAACGGGTGGTATTACAAATGATGATGGAACTTTTAATATTACAAATATATCCGAAGGAAAACATCGCCTAGAAATTCAATTTATAGGATACAAAACGGTATCTAAATTAATTACGATTAGTAATAAAAACAAAAAAGTATCTTTAGGTACTGTTTATTTATCCGAAGATAATACCGCTTTAGATGAAATAGTTGTTCGTGCAGAAACATCTACTGTAACTCAAAAAATAGACCGAAAAGTAATTAATGTAGGTAAAGATTTGGCATCGGCAGGCGCAACAGCATCCGAATTATTAAACAACGTGCAATCGGTAAGTGTCGATAGCCAATCGGGCGCATTAAGCCTTCGTGGAAATTCAAATGTACGTGTTTTAGTTGACGGAAAACCAACCAACATGAGTACGGCTCAATTATTACAGCAGATACCCGCAACTTCTATTAAAAGTATTGAATTAATTACCAATCCATCAGCAAAATATAATCCTGAAGGAATGAGTGGAATTATCAATATTATTTTAAATAAAGGCGCTAATATTGGTTTTAACGGGGCAATTAATACAGGAATTACACAAGGAGAAAACACCCGATATAATGCTTCATTAAATATGAATTATAAAACAGGGAAAGTTAATTTTTATACTAATTTAGGCTACAACGGCGGTAAAGGTCATAATTATGGTACCGTTGTAAGAACAGGAAAACAGGCATCAACACAAAATTTTATTTTTGATAACGACAGAGAATCATTTTTAGTAAAACTTGGCGCCGATATTTATATTAATGATAAAAATACGTTATCATTTTATACTACTCAAAACAGCACAAATGCTTTCAATAACGGTTCTGTAAAAGTATATGACCTTGCAAATACACTTGGTAAAAATGCCCCTAATACTTCTGATAATAACAATAATTCAGGAAGTTATAACATAAATTATAAAATCGACTTTAACAAAGAAGGGCATAATTTAGAATTTGAAGCAACTTATTCTGATTCAGAAAATAATGAAGATGCTACAAATAACGAAACTATTATACGAGCAACTGATCCTGAATATAAATTTTTAAATTATTTTAATACCATTAAAAACAAGGCAAATAACACCTTAATTAATCTTGATTATACAAAGCCAATATCAAAAAATGGTAAATTAGAACTTGGTTTAGAATACAGAACAAACCAAACTAAGAATAACAACAATACAGATCAAGATGGTTATAAAATAGCTACTAATGGTACTTTAGTGCTTGATATTAATGATGCAACTATTATAGAGGCTATCGGAAAATCAGCTTTTACTTATAATCGAGATATTTTTTCTGGGTATATTAACTACGGGCATAAGTTTAACAAATTAACCATGCAGTTAGGTGCTCGTTTAGAACAATACGACGTAAAAGGAAGTTTTACCAATAAAAATGAAACCAAACCTTATACTGATGCTATTTTTAGTATTTATCCTTCTGCTTTTTTCACCTTTAATCCATCAGAAAAAAATCAGTATCAATTAAGTTATAGCCGTAGGGTTGACAGACCTTCTATTAGCCAAGTAAACCCGATTAGAGAATGGAGTACGCCTTTAATTACCTCTGTTGGAAACCCTAATTTGAAACCGCAGTTTACCAATTCATTTGAATTAAATTATACTCGAAAAATAAAAGGAGGTTCGCTTACCTTTGGTACATTTTACAGAAAAGTAACCGACGAAATTTCAACTATTTTATACAAAGATCCTTCGGATAATACCAATACAAAACAACTAAAATCAGATCAGAATTTTGATGGAAATAACCGATATGGTTTTGAAATGTCTAGCAATTATCGCATTACAAAATGGTGGAGTACCAATGCGAGTTTAGACCTTTATTCTCAAACCTTAAAAGGACTTGTTAGTAATGTTGAAAAACAAGTAAAAAACACTGCTTTTAATGCCCGATTAAGTAATAGTTTTTCGGCTTCTAAAAAATTAAAATTTCAGTTATTCGCCATGTATCGAGGTGCTAATAAAAATTTGCAGTTTAATATTGACCCGATGTGGATGATAAATACAGGCGCTCGTTACAGTATTTTAAAAGGAAAAGGAAGCCTTTCGTTTAAAGTAAATGATATTTTTAAAGGTATGAAATTTCGTTTTAATGCAACCGATCCATATACACAAACGGGGCAGTTTAATTGGGAAAGTAGGACTGCTTATTTAGGTTTTAATTACCGATTTGGTGGCGGAAAAAACAAGGCTAAACGAAGAAGAAATAGAGATAATAATGAAAAACAAGGCGGTGGTTTTATGTAGCCTGTTTAATTTAAACATCAAAAAAAATCCGAAGATAGGTTCTTCGGATTTTTTTAATATATTTTTTTTGGAGCTATTTCCCGCTTTCCGCACTCGCTCTTTTTTTGAAAAAAATCAAAAAAAGGAGCTCAAACAATCGCTTCAATCGGGGCTAAAAAACTACCAACGAATTACAACAGAACCCCAAGTAAATCCACTACCAAAAGCAGCTAAAACCACTAAATCATTGTCTTTAATTTTCCCTTGTTCCCAAGCTTCGGTTAAAGCAATAATTACAGATGCCGCCGTAGTATTTCCGTATTTCATGATATTATTATACACTTTATCGTCAGACAATTTAAATTTCTTTTGAATAAACTGTGCGATACGTAAATTTGCTTGATGCGGAATTAACATATCAATATCCTCTTTCTGTAAATCATTTGCCTGTAAACCTTCTATAATCGCTTCCGAAAAACGTGTTACAGCGTGCTTAAATACAAACTGCCCATTCATATATGGATAATATGAAATATCATCTGGATCGTTATTTTTAATTAATTCAGGAACCCATCGACCTGTAGATGGTCCTTCTAACATTAATTCTTTAGCATGTTTCCCTTCCGAATGTAAATGAGATGATAAAATCCCTTTACCTTTCTCTTCAGTTCTTGATAAAACAGCTGCTCCTGCCCCATCTCCAAAAATTACAGAAACATTTCTTCCTCTTGTTGATTTGTCTAAACCTCCTGAATGATTTTCGGCACCAATCACTAGAATATTTTTATACATTCCTGTTTTAATAAACTGATCGGCAACCGACATGGCATAAATAAAACCAGAACACTGATTACGGATATCTAACGCTCCGATTGTTGGTAAATCTAACATTTCTTGCACCTGTACACCTCCTCCTGGAAAATACATATCAGGGCTTAAGGTTGCAAAAATAATAAAATCGATATCCTCTTTTTGTAATCCCGAACGCTCAATAGCTATTTTTGATGCCTTAAATCCCATTACAGCAGTAGTATCGCCTGATTTTGGATCTATCCAACGACGCTCTTCAATTCCTGTTCTTTCCTGAATCCATTCATCTGAAGTTTCCATGAATGCTGTTAAATCATTATTTGTTACCACATTTTCTGGCACATAATAACCCAATCCTGTTATTTTTGAACTATACATATATTTTGGTTGATTTCTATTGTTTTCTTGTTTGTAGGCTGCAAAAATAGGCATTTTCATTAGGATATAAAACTGACTTAAAAATGCCATTTTGTCAGATACTATCTTTAAAACATCTTTTGGTATTTTTTTTGACTACCTAATGATCAGAAAGCAATCGCTATCAAAAAAATAATCAAAATATATAATTATGAGCAAAGGAAGTATTAATGTGTCGGTAGAAAATATATTTCCACTGATTAAAAAATTCTTGTATTCTGACCACGAAATTTTTTTACGTGAGTTAATTTCTAACGGAACAGATGCAACTACAAAATTAAAACACTTAATTTCTATTGGTGAAGCTAAAACCGAATTAGGAGATGCTAAAATTGAAATTAGTATTGATAAAGAAGCTAAAACCATTACAATTAAAGATCAAGGTTTAGGAATGACCGCTGATGAAGTTGAAAAATACATCAACCAAATTGCCTTTTCTGGAGCTGAAGAATTTTTAGAAAAATATAAAGATGATAAAAACGAAACTGGTGTTATCGGACACTTTGGTTTAGGTTTTTATTCTGCTTTTATGGTCGCTCATAAAGTAGATTTAATTACAAAATCGTTTAAAGACGAACCTGCTGCACATTGGTCATGTGACGGTTCTCCTGAATACAGCTTAGTTGCGCATGACAAAGCAGACAGAGGGACAGAAATTATTTTACATGTTGCTGATGATTCTTTAGAATTTTTAGAAGAAGCTAAAATTGGTGGTTTATTAAACAAATACAATCGTTTTAATCAAGTGCCAATTAAATTTGGAACTAACAAAATAAACGATCCTGAATTTACGCCTGCAACTACTACGGATGCTGACGGTAAAGAAACGACTGAACCTCACAGACAAATTGAAGTTGATAATATCATCAATAATACCAACCCAGCTTGGACAAAAGCGCCTGCTGACTTAAATGATGAAGATTATACCAACTTTTACAAAGAGTTATATCCTACGCAATTTGAAGAATCGTTATTTCACATTCACTTAAATGTAGATTATCCGTTTAACTTAACAGGAATTTTATTCTTCCCTAAGTTAACGCAAAGTTTAGATATGCAAAAGGATAAAATCCAATTGTATCAAAACCAAGTATATGTAACTGATAATGTTGAAGGAATTGTTCCTGACTTTTTACAGATGTTAAAAGGTGTTATTGATTCTCCTGATATTCCTTTAAATGTTTCTCGTTCTGGTTTACAAGCAGATGGAGCTGTAAAGAAAATTTCTGGTTATATTACTAAAAAAGTAGCTGATAAATTAAGTTCTTTATTCAAAAAAGATAGAGCTGATTTTGAACAAAAATGGAATGACATCAAAGTAATTATCGAATACGGAATGTTATCGGAAGATAAATTTATCGATAAAGCTAAGAAATTTGCTTTATATCCAACTGTTGCAGATACATACTTTACTTTTGATGAATTAGTTGAAAAAACTAAAGATAATCAAACTGATAAAGACGGAAATCACATCGTTTTATATACTTCTAACAAAGAAGCGCAACACAGTTATATTCAAGAAGCAAGTGCTAAAGGATACGAAGTTGTTGTTTTAGATTCGCCAATTATAGCGCATTTAATGCAAAAATTAGAAACTTCTGAAGATACTAAAGTACAGTTTGTGCGTGTAGATTCTGATTTTATCGATAACTTAATTAAGAAAGATGACGCTGTTATTTCTAAATTAACTGATGAAGAAGTTGCTACTTTAAAACCTGTTATTGAAGGTGTAATTGCATCACAAACTTATACGGTTCAATTAGAAGCTATGGATTCTTCTTCGTCTCCATTTATAATTACCGTACCTGAGTTTATGCGTAGAATGAAAGAAATGCAAGCTTCTGGTGGTGGCGGTGGAATGATGGGAATGGGTAATTTACCTGAAATGTATAACTTAGTTGTGAATACAAATTCTCCTTTAGTTTCTGAAATTTTAAATGCTGATGAAACCAAAAAAGCAGATTTAATTACACAAGCTTTTGATTTAGCAAAATTATCTCAAAACTTATTACATGGTGAGGCTTTAACGAACTTTATCAAGCGTTCTTACGAACTTATTAAATAAGCAACACCGTTGCTTTTAATACTAAAAAAACCTCTTTGTGTATGCAAAGAGGTTTTTACATCCTTAATCAATACAAATATCCCCCAATTATGAAAAAATTACTGTTACTTTTAACAATCAGTTTAGTTAGTTTATCATGTAGTAAAGACAATGATACTATTGCAGAACTTAACGAAACTGAAACGCAAACCCAGACTCAAACACAGACACAAACCCCTAGTAAAAATCTTAGCGCAGAACAGCAAGATTTCTTATTAGAATATGAAGCTATTGTTGATGATTTAAAATGGACAAAAGAAATTTCAATCTTTTTAGATGGAAACATTACATCTGAATATAAAAAGATCGTAAAAGAAGTTTTAAACACTTATAATCCATTATTTTCTGATGGAACAAAAATTAGCTTGGTAAAAAGTGCCAAAGAATCGAATGTACATTTATATAATTCTACTAAAGATGAATTAGCTTCTTTTTGGTCAGATATTTATAGTTATACAGGCGGTGCTATTGGTTACGGAACTACCTCATGGTCTTCGAGTTCTTATGCTGGTGAAAGAATTATTAATGAAGGTAGAATTTGGGTAGAAACAGGTAGTAATACCTCGCTATTATTTCACGAATTAGGACACGTTTTAGGTTTAGGACATAGTAGCCAAAAATATTGCTCTTCTTCTGTTATGTGCGGCGTACCAACGGCTAAAACATTATCTTCTTTTGATAAAGCAATGATAAAAATACGTTATCATTCTGATGTAAAATCGGACACTAGTTTTGAAGAAATGAAACCTGTTATTGAAAAATTATTACTAAACAAAGAAGTTGTAATAGAGTAAATTTTCAATTAAATAACCCTATTTTTTTCTAAACCTCTTTGCATACACAAAGAGGTTTTTTATGAAAAATTTGCTAGTTTATTTTGAAATAGCTTTATCAAAAAGAAATTTTAAAACTAATAAATAAAAAGTAAAAATCGAAGTGGTTAAAGCACCTATAATAAATAAAAATGCTGTTTCTGAAAGTTTAAATCCCAAAAGACCAAAACCTTTTAAAAGAATTATAAGCCCTATAAATATTGCCCAAATTGAAGAAAATCTAAATGCTAATTTTGCGTTTTTTTCCCTTAAAGTCCTTTCTGATTGTTTATCAAGTTTCTTTACAACAAATTCTTCATGTTGAATATATTCTTGAAAACTTTCAAATTTCCCTGTAAATTCAAATAGAAATACACCTTCCTTGCTTGATTTTGAATCTGCATTTGCATCAATATTTTCAATTGGCTTTTTACCGAAAAAATCAGTTGCTTTTTCTCCTATATTATCCATTGATTTTCTTTTGATAATATTCCTTTATCAATCCATCATTTATTTTAGTAAATGCCTGACCATTATATGTTTTATCCCAAGGTGTTCCGTCTTGGTGTGTTTTTGATGATAATTGACCTCCATCAAATTTTTTATATGCATTCCAAACCGCTTCAATAAATTTATCATCATCTTTTGATAAATTATTTTGAGAATACATTTCTATATAATTAAAATCGTTACTCGAAAAATCAACTCTTTTAATTATATGATATAAATCGGGAATAACAGGCCCATACTTCCAAGCCTCAATACGATTAGAAAAAAGAGGCTTTCCCGAAAAAGCTAAGTAATATCCATGAGCTATATAAGTAAGTTTCAATAATTTCATTGCAGACATCGAAACTCCTTCTTTCTGAGAAAGATATACGAATTTTTTAGCTATATCAAAACAGTTATACATTTTATTTTAATTAAAGTTATTAACAAATTTATGTAGAATAATTGAATAATAAACTTATTAAATAATATTTTACTTTTAATTTTACAAAAAACAGTAATTTCGTTAGAGTTTTACCCTCTAAATAAATGACTTACAAAATTATCAGTGCGCAAAAAAAACAGTTCTTAATTACTTATTTTTATCTTATTATTTTAAGTATTTTATGTAATTCTTGTAATTATAAGACCGAAAAAACAATTGGTAAAACAACAAAACAGCTTGCTAACGGTAGCGTTTTAAGCATTCAAAAAACAAATAAAGAAACAACTTCCATCGGTATTTTTACAAAGCATAATTATGGAACATCCCACTCTTTTAGCTATTCATTTTTTATCCGAAAAAAAAATATTAATTGGAACGGCGCAAGTGCCGAGCCTAAAAATATCCTCTTTTATAAAGACAGTATCTACCTGCGTTCTCTAAAAGAAAAAAGTATAAAAACCCAATATTTAGACAGCACAAATAATACAATTAACTATAAATATCATTTAGAAATACAGGAGTTTTTTGAAAAATATATTGATAATCGCTACTTTTTTAAACTTTTAGGCGATGATTATTGGATTGAAATTACAAGCAAGCATTATAATGAAATAAAAAAACAAACTACTGAATATTCAATTCCTAATGACAATGAATTTCGATTGAAACTTCCTAAAAAATAAGGCAGACACATAGGTCTGCCCCTACGATTTGAGGTTTCAATTATGTATCGTAAAACCCCTAGCCCCGATTGAAGCAATTGTTTGAGCTCCTTTTTGTTTTTTTCAAACAAAAAGAGCGAGTGCGGAAAGCGGGAAATAGCTTCAAAAAAAATTATATTTTAATAAATCTACGTACTAAATTATTTATCTGATCGGAAATTGAAAACTTAATCACTATAAATAAATACGCAGGAATAATTATAACACTTTTTAAAATAATATTAATTAACGGATCTATTCTAAAGTTTTTTACAGAGAATTCTGGCACTGAAAAATTCCAGAAATAAAAGGCTAAAAACACTCCTAAAATTATAAAAACCATTTGCAAGGTTTTTAAGGTATATGGAAACATATTCAATTTATGACGCACAAACCAAAGCTTAAAAGCATTAAAAATTAAAACCGTTAATAAAGTTGCCAAAGCTAAACCCTCTGTTCCCATTCCGACATCATTATAGAAAAATATATTCAAATAATACACCATAAATGCCATTCCAACGCCAATAGGCATCGTGATTCTATAAAATTTTGAATTTTGAATAATTGCACCATTATTTCCTAAAGACATCATAAATAATTTTGCTCCAGAAATTAATAAAACAACCAATCCGCCACCTACTGCATAGTTTTTATTCGGCATTATTTTAAATAATTCATCAACATTACAGTTCACCAATATAAAAAACAAACCTCCAACTAATAATAAATTAATAGCGCTTTTATGATATAAACTATTAGTTTCTTTATCATTATTTTCATTGATAGATTTTGAGGTTAATGGCTGTAAAATTTGCCCCATCGCCCTGCTTGGCGCTTCAATAAAACTACCAATAAATAAAGCAACTCCGTAATATGCAGCTGTTGCAAAACCATCTTTACCAGGTATCATTACTTTATCAATATCCAACACAATAGCCCCTGCACTACCAGCTAAAACAATGTAAAAAGTGTATCGTAAAACTTCTTTAAAATTAGCAGGTAAGCCAAAACTTAATTTAGGAGTGTATAATTTAAAAGCATAAATCAACATTAATAAAGTTCGTATTATATAGGCTAATGCCATATAATATAAAAATTCTTGTTTGGTTATAAAATCGAAATTTACAGCAAATAATAACAGCATAATGGCAACTCTGTTGTAAAGTTCTTTTAAAATATTACCAAAAACAGACTGCATTTGTACTTTTGCCCACGAATAAAAAACCTCGAAATAAGCACAACACACCGCAATAATATAAATGTAAATCGTATAATTTTCGATAATTAAATTACCTTCAACATTACTTTTTGCGATATACCCCATAATTAAATTATGAAAAATATCCCAACAAAAACCGATAGGTAACGCTATTAATAAAGGTAAAAAGAGTACGGAACTTAAAAAACTATCTTTTTCTTGTTTTGTTTTATAAGCTACAAAAAATTTGATAATTGTAAATTGAATTCCCAATGCCATAATAGGCATTAATAAATTAGATGCCGAAAACACATACATTGCCAAACCGTAATATTCAGCTTTCAAAAATCTTGAATATAAAACGATGGTATTTACCCCACCAATTAAAAATCCTAAATAGATAATTATGGTGTTTTTAATTGATTGCCTTAATACGATTCCCAATTTATTGATTTATTAATTTGATGATTGATTGATATATTTTTTCGCCAACATTATTACCATATAACGCCTCTTTAAAGTTTTTTGTTGCCTTTAAAAATTCGGTATAAGCAGTCATTATTTTCTGCGGATTTGTTGCTGTAATTTTAGCATATCCGTTGCTTACAAGCTCTGTCCATTCGGTTTCTTCTCTAGCGATGATGCAATATTTTTTATTAAAAAATGCTTCTTTTTGAAGTCCGCCACTATCGGTAACCACTAAGGCACAATTTTTTAAAAGTTCGAGCATATCAAAATAACCAACAGGATTTATAAAAGTGATATTCGGTTTTAAACCATATAAATCCAACATTTTTTTTGTCCGAGGATGCAACGGCATGACCACTTTTTTTGATTTATTGATTTCTTCTAATCCTAAAAAAACATTGGTCAATTTTTGTTTATCGTCCGTATTTTCTTGACGATGAATCGTAGCTAATACAAACTCATTTTTTGTCAAGTTTAAATCGGCAATAACGGTTGATTTTTCTTGGGAAAACGCGCCGTAAAACTCCACAGCATCTTTCATAATATCGCCATGTTGCTCAATTTTAATCGCTAAATTATCAAAACCTTCTTTCTTTAAATTATCCACAGCAACTTGTGTTGGGCAACTTAATAAATCGGCAATTCTATCAGTTATAATACGATTTATTTCTTCGGGCATTTGCATATTATACGAACGTAATCCCGCCTCGATATGCACTACTTTTATATGTAATTTCTTTGCTGATAAAGCGCCTGCAACCGTAGAATTTGTATCGCCATAAACCACAATTGCATCGGGTTTTTCAGCGATTAAAATTTCTTCAATTTTCTCCAGCATTTGCCCTGTCATTGCGCCGTGATTTAAACCATTGATGTTTAAATTATATTTTGGCTTCGGAATTTGCATTTCATCAAAAAAAACTGCACTCATATTGGCATCAAAATGCTGCCCTGTATGCACAATTATTTCTTCAATTTCTTGATGATTTTTTATGACTCTGCTTAACACCGCACCTTTTACAAACTGAGGCCTGGCTCCTAATATGGTTACTATTTTTTTCAAGGATTTACTACTTGTTTAAGTATTACTGATAATTGTTTGGTTAACTCCTTTCGGTGATATTGTTCAATATTTTTTGATGAAACTTGCAACCTATTTTCTTTGTAGCTTTTATACAAATTTAAAACCGATTTTTTAATCGCTTCTTTATTATCAAAATCAACAATAATTCCTGAATTTGTATTTTTTAAAATCACAGCTAAATCGCCATCTTCAGGACCGATTGCTAAGATAGGGCGTTTTGCTTGTAAATATTCAAAAATTTTACCTGTTATAATTCCTTTAGCACTAGGAACTTTATTTACAGCGAGTAATAAAACTTGTGAATTACGCTGATATTTTTGCACTTCTTTGTGTGGAACGTAATTTATTTTTTCAACATTTTTAAATTGATGTTTTTCTAAATCAGCAATTACATCATCCGATAATTTTCCGATTAATTTTATCTCTAAATCATTTTTAAAAGTGTTATTTTCTTCGGATAATTCAGACAAAGCTTTCCATAAAATAATCGGATTTCTATCAGAATTCATCAAACCGATATGCGTTATCGAGAATTTATCATCTAAAACAACCTTATTTTTTTCATTTTCTGATGAATCATATCCGTTAGTAATCACATGAATATTTTTTGAAAATTTTTTATAATTTTCTTTCATAGTTTCTCCAACTACAAGCGTTGCATCAGCATTTTCTAAAACTTTTTTTTCTAATTGATGATGTTTTTTAATGGCTTTTTTAGTTAATGGTAACTGATGAAAATAATCAATATCCGTCCACGGGTCACGAAAATCAGCAATCCATTTTATGTTTAATTTTTGCTTTAATTTCAAGCCGATTAAATGCAAACTATGCGGAGGTCCTGTGGTAATAATTGCATCAATTTTATTTTCTGTAAGATATTTTTCTAAATATTTTACGGATGGTTTAATCCAAAATTTACGAGCATCAGGAATAAAATAATTTGCTCTAATATATTGTAATATTTTTCCAAAAAAAGTTGGATTCGGATTTAAAAAACCCGCACTTGTTTTAGTTTCCTTCTTTTTAAATATTGCTAAAAAATCATTTGGTTCATAAATTGATTTTTTAATAATTTCAATATTTTTTGGCACATCATTTTCGAGAGAAACGTCCATAATTGGGTATTTCGCATCATCCACAGTATATACAACGGGTTCGATATTAAAATCTCGTAAATATTTTACAAATTTCAACCAACGTTGTACGCCCGAACCTCCTGCAGGAATCCAATAATAAGTAATAATTAGTACTTTCAAATTATAAATTAGCGTATAAATTAATTAATTCTTCTGATGTTTTATCCCAAGTAAAACGATTGTTTACAAACTCTTTTCCGTTAATTGCTAACGTTTCTCTTAAAGAAGTATTATTATGTAGCTCTAAAACTTTTGCTGTAAAATCGGCTACATTTTCGGCTTCATGTACCAAGCCAGAATTTACATGTTTTACTAAATTTTCTTGAGCTGTTGCATTACTAACCAACAAAGGTTTGGCTAAACTCATATATTGAAATAATTTATTTGCGTAGGTTGTATCGTGATGAATATTTCTATGCAAAGGCGATAAACAAACATCGCTATTAACAATATAATTTTGAAAAGTACTTTCGTTTTGCCAGCCTTCAAAAATAACTACTTTATTTAAGGCTAACTTATTTACACTATTTTCAAGTTCTGAACTTACTTTTCCAACAATTACAAATCGTATATTTTTAATACTTTTTTGTAATTCTGGTAAACTTTCTATAACAGTTTTTAAACCTCTTCTTTCGCCTGTATCACCGATATATAATAAATTGAAAGTTGTATCTTTTTTAGCTGATGTTTCAATATTCTGATAAAAAGATTTTCGAACCGTATTAGGAACAACGGCAATATTTTGAGTTTTTATTTGAGTTCTGGTTAATACTTCTTTTTTAGCTTCCTCGGTTACAACAATCAGTTTTGATGCTTTATTTATGAATTCAGATTCTTTACGTTGCCATTTTTTTACGGAGATTAAAACATTGGCAGGAAACTTTTTTAAATGCGGATAAAACTTCATTATCTGCGGACGGTTTTCGTGCAAATCTAAAACCACAGGAAGTTGCTTTTTATTCGCTAAAAAGACAGCTTGAGCAACAACCATATCGTGTACATGAATTACATCGATTTTATAAAGCTCTAAAAAATCAGCAATTTTATTTTTCATCAAATAAGAATACAGCGGAATCGTATAGGCTAAAGCCGATAATTTGTATTCTATTTTATTCGATGAATATCTGACTACTTCAATGCCACTTATACGCTCATTTTTTTTTTGATTTCCGTAAGTTAAGCAAAACAAAAACACTTGATATCCTTGTTTTAGTAACTCAATTGCTTCGTTTTCAACTCTAGGATCAGGCGGAAATGTTTTGTCTAAAATCATTCCTATCCTCTTGCCTTTTTTGAAACCTTTTTCCATGCCTACTTTCATGTTTTTACGACTCTTTTTCTGCGTACACAGCGTAATATCTTGGCGTAAATTTTCTTAAAATAGGTCTAATTCCTATTTGATTTATAGGACTTGTCCATTTATTGGTATCTAAAATTTTCCAGCCCGATTTTTCTAATAACCAATCATATTGCCAATCTTCAAACTCATGGTAATGCCTGTCCCACATATCAGTTTTACTTCTGTATGCATCAACAAACCACAACTTTAAAGGTACAGTTGTTACAATTTTTGTAGTTTCAATAGCTCTTAAAACATTAAAAGGTGCTATTAAATGTTCAAAAATTTCAAAAGCTGTAACAACATCAACTTTATAATTTTTAACAATTTCTGGCAACAAATCTAAATCGTCACCTTCGGTATTATATACGGTATAACCGTTAGCCTCCATAATTTCAGAAAAAGGATTCCGAACACCTAAATCTAAAATAACTGCGGGTGCAGGTACATTTTTCTTTAAGAATTCTAACGTATGATGATATCTTTTTTTAGGCAGTTTTTTGTACATTTTTAGTATTTAAAACGATTGTTTTACGTTTGTTTTTATAAGAATCCGCTTCGTTTATATTTTATTTGATAGTATCGTTTGATAGTATCATTTTGTAATATCAATAATTACTATTTTAAGCGCTATTTCTTATTTTTTTTCTTTCGGATAAAAAACCATCCCATCGGAATTAGTAATAATAAAACATATGAAAATAACGTGATTTTATTTCCTGTTTCTATTATTTTCGGCTCGTATTTAAAGATAATTTCATGGTTTCCTTTTGGTATTTCCATACCTCGAAGCACATAATTCACCTGATAATGTGGCACTAATTTATCATCTAAATAAGCATTCCAACCATCTTTATAATAAATCTCTGAAAACACCGCAAACTGATTTTCTTGCGTATCAGTTTTATAAACGAGCGTTGTAACATCATTTTTAATTAATGAAATTATTGCCGTTGAATCTCTTTTAAATTGATTGGCTTTCGTATAATTTTTCGCATTAATTACCGCTGATGTTTTAGTATTTAAACTATCTAAAGCAAGTATTTCTTCATCTGCCGATGTAACAATTTTTAAATTATTTACAAACCATGCATTTCCGTTTGCGTCCGTATTTTCTTGTAATTTATCATCACCAACAATAAAGTATTTTGCATTTAGCATGTTTAATACTTCCATATTATTTTTAGAAATCTGATAGTCAAACAATTCTTGATATCGCTTCATTTTAGCCGCATGATATCCTCCTATCGAATTATGAAAATACGATGTTCTTCCATCTTGCATTGGGTTTACGCTAAAATTTGCTACACGATAATAGCTCTTATCTTTTAAAATTTCGGTATCGGTTTTGGTTGCCGTAAATGGTTTTAATACTTTTCTAGCTGTTTTAAAATCTTCTTTATTTACGTATTTAATATCCACGGATACTAAATCAAAAATAATTAAAGCTCCTAAAATTAGTATAACAGGCACTTGTTTTAATTTTCCTTTCAGATAAAACCACAACAATACAGCTGAAGCTAAAATCAATAAAAAAGAACGGATACTATCATTAAATAACATCGCTTTTCTATCTGAAATCAAGGCATCTACTAACGTTGGTAATTGCTGATATTGCGCATCTCTTAATCCTTCAAAAGCAAATAAACTTGACCCAAAAAGTGCAAATAATAAGGTAATTCCTCCTAAAACATAAAAAGCATTTTTTAAGGCATTTTCTTTTTCTTCGGATGTCACTTTTGAACAAAACAAATCACGTAAAGCAATAATTCCTAATAACGGAACACATAATTCTGCGATTACTTGAATCGATGAAACTGCTCTAAACTTATTATAAAGTGGCATATAATCAATAAAAAAGTTAGTAATTCCTGCAAAATTTTTCCCCCAACTCAGTACGATTGAAAAAATAGTTGCCGATACTAACCAATATTTTAAACGTCCTTTTACCAAGAAAATACCTAGAAAGAACAAGAAAAATAAAATTGCTCCAATATATGCGGGTGCTTCTACAATTGGTTGTGTTCCCCAATAGGTTAAAACTTGTTTCGAATATTCTTTAGCAACGCTTCTACCTGCATTTTTTTCTAAGGTTTGATAAAACTCAGAATTTTCGCCTAATTTTTCAACAGTTCCACCACCCATAAAACGAGGAATTATCAAATTAAAAGTTTCAGCAATTCCGTAACTATATTCTGTGATATACGATTTATCTAAACCTGTTGATTTTTCTTTTGGAGAACCATCTGGATTTATGGTAAGTTCCGATTTTCCTCGGGTACTAAAATCGCCATATTGTTTCATCGATAATAATCGAGTTGAATTTACACCCAAACCAATCAACATCGCTGCAATTAAAATAGCTGCTTGTTTTGCAAATACCGATAAATTTTTGGTTTTAATCGCATCGATAAATTCAACAATTCCTAAAATCAACAAACAAAAACCTAAATAATAGGTCATCTGCGGGTGATTTGTGTAAACTTCCAACGCCATCGCTAAGGCGGTTAGCACAAATCCTAGTAAATATTTTTTTCTAAAAACATATAAAACTCCAGCAATTACCACGGGCATATAACCGATTGCGTGGGCTTTTGCATTGTGTCCTGCTCCAAAAATAATGATTAAATAGGTAGAAAAACCAAAGGATAAACTTCCTAAAATGGCTAATTTCCAATCGACTTTTAATGCCGTTAATAAGATAAAAAATCCGAAGAAATATAAAAATAAATAATCGGCCGGGCGTGGTAAAAAACGAATCGCTTTATCAATATAACGCACAAAATCGTTCGGATAATACGCGCTAACCTGATATGCTGGCATTCCGCTAAACGCATTTGACAACCAATAAGGTTCTTCTCCTTTATCAATTCGATACTCTTTTACTTCTTTTGACATCCCTATAAACTGGGTAATATCGCCTTGTTTGAGCTGTTTACCACTTAAAACTGGGCTAAAATACAGCAGTGATATAACGGCAAAAACAAGTAATGTTATTGCACAGGGAATCCATTTTTTATAATTCATAATTACTATAAAAGTTAATCTATTTCTTCAAAATCAACATATTCTCCTACTGAATCGTTGGTTTTATTGATGTTTTTTGAACTAGTTGCTGGGTTTTTATCAACCACAGTTTTTCCTATTTCAACATCGTTTTGTTGTTTATTCTGATGCTGATTTTGCTGATTATTAAACTGCTGTTCCGCTTTTTTCTGAACTTTATTTACTGCCTTTTTTAATAAGTAAGGACCAAATAATTTCATTAGAAATTTAGAAATATAATAAAACGCCAGAATGTATAGTATCATTTTAAAAAGACCTGCTATTCCTGCTTCATTGATGTGTGTCATATTCACTTTTTAATAAAAAATTAATCAAAAATAACAATTTGAAGCAAAACAAACCGTTAAGACTTTACAAAACTTATATTAAATAGTAATTTCTATTTTATGTATGTTTGTAGTAATTGTATAAATTGATGTTATAACATGATTAAGAAACTCCTTTTGCTTTTTATTTTTTGCTCTTGCCTAGCTGTAAACGCTCAGTACACAACGGTTATAAACTCAAATCGTCCAGGGTTTTCTGAAAGCCCTTATAGTGTTGGCTTAGGTGTTTATCAATTTGAAACAGGAGTGTTTTTTAGAAAAGCAAAAGCAACGCCTACCTTTAGTAATCCAGAGGCCTTCGGATTGAATCTTTTGTTTAGAACAAGTTTTTTTACTGAAAAATTAGAATTTAATGTAAACACAAGCCTTCAAAAAGATAAAATTACCTTTAAAAATGTCTTTGAATCATCTACTAATAAAACAGGATTAAGTGAGCTTACTTTAGCGGCTAAATATTTAGTGTACGCGCCTAAGTATGATGATAAAAAAAAAGAAATTAGAAGTTGGAAAAAAAGACATTCTTTTGATTATAAAAGACTAATTCCGCATGTTGGTGTTTATGTAGCTGCTAATTTTGGAAGTGTTTTAATGGAACATCATCAAAAAGGAGGTATCAATGCAAAGGCAGGGATTTTACTTCAACATGAACTTTCAGACAAATTATACGTTATTACAAACGTTTTTTATAATTATATTGGTAGTGATTTTAAAGAAATATCATACATCCTTACCGCTACTAAAAACTTAAACGATTATTGGTCTGCTTTTGCAGAAATACAAGGAACTTCTGATCAATACCAAGACAAAACAAATATTGGCGTTGGCGCAGCGTATTTATATAGTGAAAACTTACAATTTAACGCAACTCTTAGAGGAACTTTACAACAAAAAGAACTTGGAATCTATGCCGGTTTAGGAGCTTCTTACCGATTAAATAAACACCACGATAAATTTTTAGAAGTAGATGAGTTTGGAAATAAAATTGAAGAACAAGAAGAAGAAGGTTATGACGAAAACAAAGGCTTTTTTGGTCGTTTAATCGCTAAAGTTAAAGGCTTGTTTAAAAATAAAAACAAACAAACTATTACCGTTAAAAATGGTGAAAAAGAAGAAAAAATAACCATTGATAAACCTAGAAGAACTCGTTCTAAATCATTAATTGAAATGATAACGAAAGAGGATAAAAAAGAGAAGAAAAAAACAACAAAAGAAGCAAAGAAAGCAGCGAAAAAAGCGAAAAAGAAAGCGAAAAAAGAGCTTAAAAACATAGAGAAAGAGCGTTTAAAAGCTGAAAAAGATAGTAATAAAGAGGCGGAACGTAAAGAAAAAGAACGCTTAAAAATTGAAAAAAGCATTCAGAAAGAAGCCGAAAAAGAAGCTAAAAAGAAAGAAAAAGAGCGATTAAAACTCGAAAAGGAAATAAAAGAACTCGAAGAAGACTTAAAAGAAGAAGAAAAGGATAAAGAAAAAAATGAAGAAAAAGAGGACGATTAAAAATAGTACATTTGCCCTATGATTAAAATTAAAGAAGTATTTTCTAAGAAGGAAATGAAACAATTTGTAAAGTTTCCTTTTTCTCTTTATAAAGACAATAAAAACTGGGTTCCTCCTATTATTAATGACGAACTTGATAATTTTGACAAAGATAAAAACCCTGTTTTTGAATATGCAAAAGCACATTTTTTTATCGCCCTAGAAAACAATAAAATTGTAGGAAGAGTTGCAGCAATTATCAATACCTATGAAATTGAAAAACAAGGCATCAAAAAAATGCGTTTCGGTTGGTTTGACGCTATTGATAATATAAAAGTTACCCAAGCTTTGCTCAACAAGGTCAAAGAAGTTGGGCGAGATAATAACCTAGAATTTATTGAAGGACCGGTTGGTTTTAATAACTTAGATAAAACAGGTGTTTTAGTCGATGGTTTTGACCATATCGGAACGATGATTACTTGGTATAATCATCCGTATTATGCACATCATTTTGAGCAATTAGGCTTTAAAAAAGAAAAAGAATACTTAGAAAATAAATTCCTTTTCAAAAATGTAGATGAAGTAAAATATGGTAAAGCAAGCAGCTTAATTCAAAGAAGATACGGATTAAAACCCCTAGATTTTACTTCCACAAAAAAAATAATGCCCTATGTTGATGAAATGTTTGAATTGTTTAGCAAATCATATTCGAAATTATCAACATACGTGCCTATTTCTGATGCACAAATAACACATTTTAAAGAAAAATATATTAGTTTTATCAATCCTGAATATATAAAATTCGTAGTTGATAAAAATGATAAATTAGTTGCCTTTGCCATTGTAATGCCCTCTTTTTCAGAAGCACTTCAAAAAGCGAAGGGTAAACTTTTACCCTTCGGATTATTTCATTTACTAAATGCTCGTAAAAATTCAAAAGACGTTACTTTTTACTTAATTGGTGTGGCTCCTGAGTATCAAAACAAAGGTGTTATTGCCATTATTTTTAAACAATATTGTGAAACTTTTGCTAAAAAAGGCATTGTAAATTGCATTAGAACTCCCGAGTTAGAAGACAATACAGCAATTCATCAAATTTGGAAAGATTTTAATCCGACAACTCACAAAAGAAGAAGAACTTATAAACTTAATTTATAATAATGCAGTTATTTTTTAATCCTGATATTACCACAGAAACAACACAAATTACTTTTGACAAAGAAGAAAGTAGGCATATTGTACGTGTTTTAAGAAAAAAAGAAGGCGATATTTTACAAATAACCAACGGTGCTGGTTTTTTATTTTCGGTATCAATAACCATCGCTAATGATAAAAGATGTCTTACAACTGTTGTAAAATATGAAGAAAAACCAAACAATAGAGATTATTACCTACACGTTGCCATTGCGCCAACTAAAAATAACGATCGGTTAGAATGGTTTTTAGAAAAGGCCACCGAAATTGGTATTGATGAAATTACGCCTATTATTTGTGATAATTCTGAAAGAAAAATTGTTAAAATTGATCGATTAAATAAAATTGTACAAGCGGCAATGAAGCAATCCTTACAATTTACCTTGCCTAAACTAAACGATCCTATTAAATTATCAGAATTTTTAAAAAAAGATGTTACTTCTAAATTATTTATAGCACACTGTGAAGAAAATATTGAAAAAAAATTATTAAAAAACATTGCTGATAAAAATGAAAACTACACAATTTTAATAGGGCCTGAAGGAGATTTCTCATCAAAAGAGATTGATTACGCTTTAAATCATAATTTTAAGCCGATTTCGTTAGGCGATAATAGGTTAAGAACCGAAACCGCTGGTTTAAATGTAGTACAAAGTATTGCTTTTATTCATCAGTAACTGTATATTTGATACCAAAAATTTATAGTGAATATTAAAGATATATTTGATCTCTTTTTAATTGTTAGCGCTTTACATGGTTTTGCGTTTAACATCATACTGCTTTGTTCTAAAAACGGAAGAGAAAAAAGTATGCGATATTTAAATTTATTAATTTTTGTTATCTCTTTGAATAATATTCAATCCTGGGGATTAGAACGAAATTTAATACAGCATCAATTTTCCTTAAATTACCTACAAATTCCTTGGCACTTTTTAGCGATGCCCTTTTTGTATATGTTTTTAATTCACTATTTAAAAATAGCTGAAAAATCGTACAATTTATTAAAAATAATACTCCCAATGTTTTTAATAATCGTAATCACACAGGTTACTTTTATGTATAATTACAATATTCCTGATTCGCCTGAAAAATTAAACCGTATATACGAACAATACAGTTCATTTGAAGAGGGGCTTAGTTTGTTGGTTTCATTAATTATTTTTGTTTATTCTTTTTTTGTACTTAATAGAAAAGAAAAAATTAAATCTAAAATTCTTGCTTTTGATAGCTTAAAATGGTTGCATACTTTTTTTAAACTAACTGCTATTGGCTATGTATTGTGGTTATTTGCGCTCGCTATTAAAATAAAATTAAACTTTACCAGTTTTATTTTTTCTTATTATCCGCTTAGGGTTTATACAACATTACTCATATACTGGCTAGGCTACCAAGGACTAAGACAGGTGCGAATATCGAAAGAACGTAAGCAAATAAGAAGAACATTATTAACGGATTCAGATACTGATTTTAAAACAGCTACTGATAAAAAACCAACGACTAATACAAGCCCAAACATAGAAAACACCAATATTGACAAATACAAAGAACAGTTTTTAGAAATAGATACTTTTATTACTGATAATAAAAAATTTTTAGTTCCTAAATACACTTTGCAACATCTTTCAAAAGATACAAAACTAAGTTCTAGTACACTTTCTTTAATTATAAATAAAGTTGCTGGTAAATCTTTTACCGATTATTTGAATGAAAAAAAGGTAAAACAAGCAAAAGTACTTTTACTAGATCCTAATTATTCAAACTATACAATTACCTCGATCGGCTTAGAATCGGGCTTTAATTCAAAATCAACTTTTTTTACTGTTTTTAAAAAACAATCGGGATATACCCCTGTTCAGTTTAAAAAAGCATCGATTAATTAAAAAATAGTTAAAATTACGTAAAAATAGTTCGAAATCGTCCAAAATGGATGATTTCGAACCATACCTATATTTTTAAACTTAAATTTGTAACCCACAAGAAAAACAGCTCTTGTACACAACATTTTACGAAATTATTAAGTTTATTAATAATGAAAAAGAAGAGTATTCTATTAAAAACACCAATCGCTATATTGGTGTTTTTTATTGCCTAATTCTTTGTTTACTTTTGTATAAAGATTTTTTAGATGAAAAACATATTATTTTTTATACTATTTATTAACTACAGTTTTATTAATGCCCAACAACTTGCTATTTTAAAATATAAAGGTGGTGGTGATTGGTATGCAAACCCAACGGCGTTACCCAACTTAATAAAATTTAGCAATACCAATGCCAATACTTTTATTGATAAAAAAATTAAGACCGTTACCCTTAATGATGATACTATTAATAATTACCCTATTGTTTTTATAACAGGGCATGGCAACATTTTTTTTTCTGAAGAAGAAATAATTATACTAAGAAACTACTTAACCGCTGGTGGATTTTTACATATATCTGACAATTATGGTTTAGATACCTACATCCGAAGAGAGATCAAAAAAGTGTTTCCGACACTTGATTTTCAAGAAATTCCTAACCAGCATCCTATTTATCACCAAACTTTTTCTTTTGATAAAGGACTGCCTAAAATTCATGAGCATGATAAAAAACCAGCACAAGGGTTTGGGCTTTTTTACAAAGGTAGATTGGTTGCGTTTTATGACTATCAAACAGATTTAAGTGATGGTTGGGAGAATTATGAAATTCATAATAATCCTGAAAAAACAAGAATAAAAGCTTTAAAAATGGGTGCCAATATCATAGAATATGCCTTTAAACATTAATTTTAAGCATCAAAAATAGCCCTATTTTATAAAAAATTTACTCTACCATTAAAATAGCATCCTGAATATCTTTTTGAATTTTAGTTCGGATATTACTTTTAATTAACTTCCTATTTCTCATGGTAGGATATACCCTGTTTGATAAAAAAACATACACAACATCTGTTGCCGGATCAACCCAAGTATAGGTTCCTGTAAAACCGCTATGCCCAAAACTTTTATCAGAAACACAACCACAAGTTGCCTTTACTCGAGGGTTTAATTGTGGCTTATCAAAACCTAAGCCCCTACGTACTTTTCTGTTCTCATAATGACGTTTATTAAACTTATCAATAGTTTCTGATGCTAAATATTGGGTATCGCCATAATTTCCACCTTGTAAAAAAAGTTGCATTATTTTACCAATATCATTAGCATTTGAAAACAAACCTGCATGACCTCCTACCCCGCCAATCATGGCTGCTCCCATATCGTGCACATAACCATGCACTAATTGATTTCGGTAATAATTATCGCGTTCTGTTGGTACAATATCCGATTTTTTAAACTTTTCAAGAGGCAAATAAGTTGTTCTATTGGCTCCTAATGGACTGTAAAAAAATTCTTCTACCAGTTTATTTAAAGGTTGCTTGTATTTTAATTCTAAAATTTCTTTAAACATATAATACCCTAGGTCACTATATTTATATCCTGGCTTTTTTCGTTGTTTTGCCTCTACAATATGCTTATATATTGAATCTTTATAAGTGTTTTTTAAATACAGATTTTTAGCTACTTTAATATTAAAATCTGCTGTTCTTTTTTTTCGGTAATACTTTACTGAATTTTGACCTGTTTCGCTGTCTTTTGTTTGTAAATAAAACGGAATCCAAGAGCGTAAACGACCATAATGCGACAGTATTTCTTTTAGTAAAACAGTGTCTTTATTCGAGTTTTTGTACCGAGGTAAAACATCGCCTAAATTAGAATATAAACTTATTTTTTTTTCTTCCTCAGCCTTCATTATCATTGGTAAAGAAGCCAGTATTTTTGTTAAAGAAGCTACATCGTAAATATCTGAACTTTTTACGGGCATTCTTTTTAAAGAAGTATGATGCCCGAAGCTTTTATTATAAATTACTTTTCCATTTTTAGCTACAAATATTTGACCACCTGGCGCCATTCTTTTCATTAAAATGGTATCAATTCTTTTATCTATTATTGATAATTTTTCTGATGAAACCCCTGCATCTTCAGGTATTGTGTATTGTAAAACATTAATTCCTTTCACAAAAACACCCGTACCTTCTTTAATCTGTTCATTAATAGATACCGGTAATTTTCCTTTCAAATCAAAAGCACCAAACAATGCTTGTGCCGATAATTCTTGTGACAAAACACTGTTTTGATACGAAACTACAACGCCTTCTATATTTTCAAAAGAAGGTATTTTTAGCAAACTATACGGACTGGTAAATACATCTAAAATAACTTTTTTATTTTTTGCTATTTCCTGTAACCAAACCATGTTTTTGTTTGAAAACTGATAGCCTTTCCAAGGGTTTTTATTCGATTTATGAAAACCAACAACAACTAAGTTATATTTTTGTAATCTCTGTAATAAAACAGTTATATTTTTTGCAGAAACCACCTCAACATTTGTATAATTTTTTAACATTGATACAAATGAATCTCCTTTAGCATCGCCTAAAGATACATAAGCTATTTTTTTATCTTTTAAATTTTTAATAGGTAAAACAGCCTCCTTATTTTTTACGACAGTAATGGCGTTTTTAATCAATTTTCTGTGTAAAACCTCATCGTAAGGCGAATTTATATCTGAAGCAATATTTTCTGTATCAACAGATTTGTATTTATGTAAGCCTACTAAATATTTGGCTTTTAATATTTTTTCAACTGATTTATGTAAACGTGCTTGGCTTAAATTTCCTGCTACCAAGGCATCTTTTATCAAGCGTATTGTACCAGGAACATCTTGAGGAATCAGTAACATATCATTACCCGCTAAAATTGCAGCTATATTAATGTCGGCTGCTGTTGCATAATTAGCAGCTCCTTTCATGTTTAAACCATCAGTAATTACCAAACCTTTAAAACCAAGTTCTTCTTGTAGTAAAGTAGTCACCACTTTTTTTGATAATGAGGTTGGTAATTTTTCGTTCGGCTCTAATGCTGGAATACTTAAATGTGCCGTCATAACACTTGCCAGCCCTTGGCGAAACATTTTTTTATACGGATATAACTCTACCGAATCTAAACGAAATTTATCAAAATTAACCGTTGGCAATGTTAAATGCGAATCGGTAGCGGTATCGCCATGCCCAGGAAAATGTTTGGCATTTGCCAATACGCCAACACTTTGCATTCCTTTGGTAAAAGCGATTGCTTTTCTAGTAACATTTTGTTTATTTTCACCAAAAGAACGATTTCCAATAATCGGGTTTTTTGGATTTGTATTAATATCTACTACGGGCGCAAAATTAATATGAATACCAACTCTTTTACAGTGCTTCCCTATTCTTTTACCTGTTGCTGTTAACAATTCATCATTATCAATAGCACCTAAAGTCATGTTCCAAGGAAATCGATAGGTGTTTTTTAAACGCATATCTAAGCCCCATTCACCATCAAAACCGATTAGCAATGGCACTTTTGATATTGCCTGATATTCATTATTTAAGCGGACTTGTTTTTCAGGAGTTCCTTGCATAAAAATTAAATTTCCTACATGATATTTACGAATCATGTTATTGATAAAATCTTGATGCTTTTTACCTTTATTCGAATAGGCTTGTATCATAAACAACTGCCCTATTTTTTGATCAATAGACATATTTTGTAAAATACTATCTACCCATATTTTTTGATGTTCAACATTTTTAGCCACTAACGGATCCGTTGGTGCTTGTATTAATCGTTGGGCTGTTAGCGTTTGTACAAGTGCAATTGTTAGTAATATCAGTATCTTTTTCATAATCTTTCTGCGTAGGTTTATTGACTTTAATTATCATGATCTATAATAATTAAAGCCAATTTCAAATCAATTTAAAAATCAATTAAGGAATTAAAATAGCTAAATTATACTAAAAATTGTTTGTGCCAGCTTTTATCAGCTGTTACCTCCCAATTTGTTTCAAAACCTTCTTTGGTATTTACCATATTGTTAAATACTACGGTTTGTGAGGTAATTTTTTTAGCCTTAGCTAACTGCTGAAATTCTGGTAATTTAACAATATTAATACGGTCTTCATCTTTGAATGAAACATTCATTTTATCCATTAAATCAATGCTTAATTCTTTTTCTAACTCTTTGATAAAACGAACAGATGCATCAATAGAACAACCAGATACACTGTTTACACTTTCATCAACACCTAACACAAAAAATTGATTGTGCTTTAAGGTAAATGACCCTTTTAAATCAGCACCATGACGAGTCCAACTATCAATAAAAAGGATTGCTTTTGCACAAATATATTCTACTTCTTCAATGTTAAACTCTCTATCTGCCTGATACACCCAAACTCTTGAACTACTTGGTAAATTGTTATATTCTGTAAACATTTTTTCTTGATTTTAATACCTTCTAAAACAGACATTATAATGATTATTAATCTTACTCTATCTTAAATAAAAAGGCATACTTATTAAAACTATCTTAAATTAAATTTTTGTTGCAGTGCTTGTAATTTTTCGGTGTCGCTCAGTGGTTTTTTTGGCACTACCATACGGGCTTTAATTTCACGCAATACTTTTTTGGTGTACAATGGAAAATCAGCATTTTGAATCCATGAATTATAGCCTGGGTTTTCTTTAAAAACTTCTTCAACAGTACGCCCTTTATATTTTCCGAAAGAAAAAATCTCTTGATCTTTATCATTTACCAAAATAAAACCAGCAAAATCGGCACGTTTACCATGTGTTGAATATTCACTTAACGCATCTACAGTATTTTCAATATCGTCATATTTGTCTAACTGGGCTAATAAAATTTCGTAAGTCGCATTAGTATCAGCCTCGGCACCATGCGCTCCAACTAATTCTTGACCACAATAAAATTGATACCCAGCACTTAAAGTACGTTGTTCTTTTTTATGAAAAATTACTTGCACATCTACTGCCTTACGGTCAGTCATATCAAAATCAATGCCAGCACGCATTAATTCTTCGGCTAAGACAGGAATATCAAACCTATTTGAATTAAAACCTGCTAAATCACATCCTTCAATCATTTGGTTAATACCTACAGATAACGCTTTAAAAGTAGGCTCATTTGCTACTTTTTCATTGGTAATTCCATGAATTTCTGTTGATGCTTCGGGTATTGGCATTTCAGGATTTACCAACCATGTTTTACTTTCTTTGTTTCCATTTGGAAACACTTTTAAGATGGCTATTTCTACCACTCTATCTTTTGCAATATTGATTCCGGTGGTTTCTAAATCAAAAAATATAATTGGTCTTGTTAGGTTTAATTCCATTTGTTTTTGGGAAATTATTCGTTATTTAACGGTGCTATTTTATCGTTTACCTACGTAAAAACGTATTGTAATTTATAGTGTTTTATCTTACTTAATTACAGGCTAAAAATACAAAAATTATGCTTTTAGCATTCATTTTTTTACAGAGAATCATCAATTTTTATAATCGGCAATTTAATTTGTTTTTCAGCTAGTTTTTTCGGTGGATAAAACCGCATTTTTTTAAGTTAATTTGATTTTGATAAATTAATATTTACCTTTACCAAAAAGTAAAAATGACCTACCATAAAACAACTTTAAAAGCTAAAAAAGAAGTCTTATCGCTCGATGAACTTCATTTAAGTAAAAAAGTAAAAAATAGCATACATCAATTAATTGAGGAGTTTAGCTATATGGAGGCGCTTGATAAATATAATATTCCTGTTGATAATAAAATAATTTTACACGGGCATACAGGTTGCGGAAAAACAGCTACGGCAAATGCCATTGGTAAGGCGTTAAATAAAAAAGTAATTACCCTTAATTTAGGTGGTTTTGTATCGTCTAAACTAGGAGAAACAGGTAAAAATATTTCTGAAATATTTAGGGAAGCCTCTTATGAAGATGCCATTTTATTTATCGATGAATTTGATTTTATCGGTAAAATGAGAGATTACGACGCAAAAGATTCTGGCGAAATGAAGCGCTTGGTAAACACTTTAATTCAGCAAATTGATAATTTAGCCGATACCGCTATGCTTATTGCCGCAACAAATCATATTGCTATTATTGACAGTGCTTTATTAAGACGTTTTCAGTTAAAATTAAAATACAAGTTGCCTAAAAAGAAAAAAATTGACGCCTATTACGATGCTATTTTAGCGCAATTCCCTACAAATATAAACACAATAAAACGAAGCTATAATATATCATACGCCGAGGTAAAAGATATTGTTTATCAGCAAGTAAAAAACAATATTATTCAATTTGAAAAACAAAAAAATAAGGTTCTTCATTAAAACCACTTTTTATCGGGTATTTTCTGAAGGATAAAAAAGATAAAACCGCCTATAAAATATAAAAGAACATCTATACAGTCGGCGGTATATCTTTGGTAAAAATTCGGCAATATATATTCGTACAAAAAAGCGTAAAAACTACAGCTATATAAAATAATCCAAAGTGGAATTTGATAGTTTTTGTTGTTTTTACTCCATCTTAAAACGACCAAACTAATGGTTAATACTATTGGCATAATTAAAAAATCATTCACATAAAATTGAACAATTCGAGGAAGTTTAAAGCTCATTTTTTGAGCAATATAAATTGCTGTTCCTAAAAAAAATGAAAAAACAGCGTAGATATAGCTAATTTTTTTCATGTTAACCAGCCGCAAGCATTGCTATAAACCAAGCCAGTCCTGCACCTATAATACTCACTAATAAAAAAGCCGAATACAAAACCCAACCGAGTATTTTGTATAAAAAAAAGGGATGCTTTTTTAAACGTTCTGCCAAGTTCGGATTCGCTATTTTTTGTTTCGCTTCTGCTACCTGTATTTTTTTTAAGGCTTCTTTTTTTAAGGCACGCTTTTTTTTATCAGAAATTAAGGTATTACAGTTTTCGCAATACTCTTTATCGGTATTAAACAACCCACATTTTGGGCATTTAATATTTCTTGTAACACTCATTTTTTTTATTTAATACGGTTAAAATATTTTCTTTGATTAGATGCCACACAAACTTACTTAAAAGTTAAATTTTATTCTTTAAATTCGCCATTTACTTCTTAAAAAATATTTGCTAAACTAAAAACGGCCTATGAAATTTAACTTTTTTAAAAAGAAAAAAGCTGAAAAAATAATTATTAAATGTGATATTGATTTTATTACCATCAATGAAACACCTATTACTTTTCCTACAAATTACACCACTTTAGTTGCTATTTTAGGCAAGCCCGAAAGAGAGTTACAAACAACAAATCACTATCTTTTTTGGGATATTCACGGCATTTATTGTAGCTACACCAATAGCAATCATATTTTGTCTATAAATGCCTATCAATACACTAATAATAATATTAAAACTAAGAATATTTATACGACTAAAAAATTATTTAAAGGCGAATTATATTTAAACAATCAGCCTATTACTTATAGTGAATTTGGTAAAATTCCTTTAGGTAAAGTTGCCATTCATAGGCTTGGAACAGACAATGATTTTCGCTTAGGTTTTAATTTAGGGGTTAATAAAATTTATGCAAAAAAATAATTTTAAAAATTTTAAAGTGCTTTTAACTCCCTTTTTAATTCTTGAATTGTTTTAGTGCTTGTTATTAATTTATTGATCATTATCTTTCTTAAAACATCAATATCTTGCTCAAAATAAGCCGCCCATTTATATTCTTTAAATAAAGTTTGAATTTGTTTTAAACGCTGATGTGCTAATTCAGAAGTCATTAAAAAGTAATCACTTTTATCTTGGGTTTTTAAACGCTGAATATTAGCTTGTTTACTTGTATAATTTACCTGTAAATAATACACTTTATCGGAATTATTTAACGGATAAAAATCGTTCCAAGTAGCAAAACCCACATAATAATCTTGACTTTTATACACTTCTATTCCTTGAATTTTCCATCGGCAATTTGCCACTCTTCCCCAATGATTTGAATATCGATACACGCCGTTATCGGCATAAAAATACAAACTGCCTGATTTACTTTTATAATGTGGCGTTTTATCATCAAAAAAAGTCATTTCTTTTGATTCGAATTCGCAATAGGTATGTTTAAAAAAATTAAATTTATGATATTTCATTTGTCAAAAATAAGTAAAGAGTTTCGATTTTTATAAAATCAGAAACAAAAAAACGCAATCAAATTAATGATTGCGTTTTAATATAAAAAGTGTTAAAAGTATAAGTTATTTAACTTCTTTTAAACTAAAAAACACTGAATTACAACTATTTAAATACTACTAAAAACTGATTTTTCTTTTGATATAAAAAAACACTTATGTTTGAAAAAAATTTATACTATGAATAATTTAATTAAAAAAGCAACATACATTTCTGTGTTGGTAGTTTGCGCTTATTTCATGAAACCTGAAAAAGTTGATGCAGGAGTTGCAGGATGGGACTTTAACAGAGGAACAGGTGAATGGATAGAGAATCATCAGACTCAAAGAGGTTATTGTAGGGGTTCATGGTGGCACAGTACTTGTATAGGAACAAGATAAGCACATGCCGAGAGATAACTTTTTTATCACAGAAAGCAAGTTGATATTAATATCAACTTGCTTTATATTTTTAAACTTCAAGTGCTGGTAGTGATCTCTTTTTTATTTTATTCTTGTACAGACTCAACATTTAAAAAAGAAAACACCCCTGTCTTGCCTGCTAATACAAACTCTAATAATGTTACAATTATAGATAGTTCATCAATAAGCACAAATCTTGATTTATTTAAGTCAAATACAACGTATTTTCATCAAGACAGTTTGTTATATTTTGCTAAAAAAAACAAAATATATTATTACAATTTTAATAAAAATAAAATAAGAAAAATAAAAGACTCTATTTATGGATTTTTAAATGCAATAGTACCAATTAATAAAGATTCAATAGCTATTTTACAATCTAATCCAGAAAAACTTATTATTTTTAATATTAAAGCAGATACTCGTTATGAATACCCATTAGGAAAAATAAATTTTAAAACAACTAATTTTTTTTTCAACAAGATTAATTTAATGATTAATTTTAATGATGTTAATTTTAATATAGATTTTAATACATTAAAATACGATGAAGTAAAAAAACAGTTTCATGTAGGCTTAACCCCTTATGACTCTCACTTGTTAGAAGGGTTTGAAAAAACTAAAAGGATTGGGGTATATGATGTAAAATTACGTAGATGGGTTGCTAAATATGCTTCTCCTAAAGGAGTTTACGGTACAAGAGGTGCTTTCACTTTCGGAAGTAATACATTGTCGAATAAAGAGGTGCTTTTTAAAGGAGATACAGTAATTGTCTCCTATCCAGTAAACCACAAAATACAAGTATATTTGCGTAGTATATTTATTAAAAATGTAAATTTCACAAGTAAATATTCCAAAAAAATTAAACATCCCTTAAAATTACATGATGCTGATAATATTGAAATAAATAAAAAATTGATGTATTCAACAGCGTATTATGGAAAAGTTTTTTATCATAAAAAATTAAAGATATATTCAAGAGTTTATTTTGATGAGCAAAAACCTTTCAAAAAAAATGGACTCTATAATAATAGTTTTAATAGAAAAAAGTATTTAATTTTTTTAGATGCAAATTTTAATTATGTAGGCGAATATAGAATGCCTAAAAATTATAAACAAATGCTTGGTACTTCAGATGGTTTTATTTTAACTACCAAAAATAAGTTAAGCAAATACAAATTAAAAATAGAACAATGAAATTATCACTAATTATAGCATTATTATTCTTCGGGTTGGCAAATGCACAGTTAAAGCCTATTACTCTTGACGAGGTAGTTATAAACTCTAAAGTAAAAAAAACAGATTTATATATACACAAATTAATAGGTATCGATTCTATTGTAAAACTTGGTACTCGAATTATACCTTATGTAACTATTGGTAATAAGGGAAATGTTTCTGCAAATAAAAAACATTGGGGTTATTTTCTCTATATCGATGATAAACTGGTAAGTTTTGCTCGTACATCTATTTTTGACTTAAAAAGTGGAGAAACTTTAAACTTTCAAAAATTCCAATCTTGGAATAAACAATATGGAAGCTTTGTTGCTAAAGAAAAGAGAAAACATTATTACAAACTAGTTATTAAAACAAAAAGAAAATTAAAAGAATTTGATAAAAAAAATAATATTCTTGAAGGGAGTTTTATTGTGGAGTAGCTGTTTATTTATGACAGCCTGTACTTCACCTCAAAAAAAATATAAATATACAAAACAATTTACTAGGTATTTAACTGATATTCACAACATAAAAACAACAGACCTAAAAAACAATATGTTTTATGTGTTACCTGTAAATGAATGTAATACTTGCCTTAGTACAAAACTAAATCTTAATATACTTGCAAAAACCAAACCCACTAACCTAACTGTAATCTTAATCGGTTTAGAAGAAGAATCTGTATTTAAGCATCAAATAAAAAATTTAAAACATAAGAAACTTTTTGACAATGAATCTAGTATATATGATTATCAAACAAGTGTATCAAAACCCCTTTTAATACATTTTGTAAATAGTGAAGTAATCAATTTTTTTAATATTTCGGATACTAAAGTACCCGAAGTTTATAATTTTTTAAATAATGAATAAACAAATTATATATACAATAATTTTATTTCTATGCCCAATAACTTTGGTAGCACAAAAAACTACCATTACTCATAAGGTATATTTTAATATTGATTCAGATGAAATTAAAACTACAGAGAAAAAAAAGTTATTAAACTTCATAGAAGCAAATAAACAAAAAATTAAACACATCACTTTTATAGGGTATTGTGATGATAATGCAAGTAGTAATTACAACCTAATTTTATCTAAAAAAAGAGCTACTAACACCAAAAAAATTAGTCTTGAATATTTTAGTAAGAATTTACCCTTTAACTTAAAATATAAAGGTGAATTAGATATCGTAAAAAATACGAGTAGTGCTAATAAGCAACGTAAAGAAAATAGACGAGTAGATATTATATGTAAACTTATTACTAAAAAGTCTTTACTAAAAAACAAGACTGTACTAAAACCAATAACCAAGATAAAAAAAAATAAAACTAGAATACTTAACTACAATGACTTTGTAAACTTAAGTGAAAATATTTTATACGATAAAGATAAAAAAAATAAAGAATTTAAGCTAAAACAAGAAGCGCTTGATAGTATATCGAGAATAGTAACAGCAGAAGAAGTTAAAGATTTTGAAAAATTATTCTTTAACACAAAAATTAAACGTGCATTAGATACTAAAATACGATACACTTTAGACGATCGTGATACTTGGAAGCGAGTAATAGCAATAAGACCAACCTCTAGAAAAATGTTGTACTTACTCAGTAAGCTTATGCTTAAATTCCCTAAACTTAAAATAAAATTATTTGCTTATAATTATGGTGGAAATATGCCAAACAGTGTAAGAAATATTCACGTTATTAAATATTATAAGCAAGCAAATAAAAAGAAAATTAAGTTAGCAATAACTTATTTAGTTGCTAATGGTATTAATAAAAACCGTATTGCCGTTAAAACAACTTATAAAAAAAAGTGGAGTTTTAGTACCGCAAATCATAATAGAAAACCTACCGTTTGTGAAATTATAAAATTAAATTAAATGAACTTAATAAAAAAATATTATAAAGAGTCCTTACTATTAATAGTAATTTTAATGGTTACTGTAAAATTACTTTTAATTGACTATTTTATTGTATCATCAAGATCAATGTTACCTACTATGACAATTGGTAGTATAGTTTTCGTAAATAAAACTACCAATTCCTATAAACACAATGATGTTATTGTTTATAATAACTCAGATACAGCTAATAAAACGATTAAACGTATTGTTGGCATTTCAAATGATACTTTAAAAATTATGAATACATCAGTGTTTATAAATGATACAAAAGCAAAAGAATCTCCACATATTATGCATCAGTATAAGTATTTTGATTCGTCTATTAATAATTATAGGTTAAAAGATATATCAAATATTGAAATCTCAAAACTTACAAATAAGAATAAATATAAAAAATTAATTAATACTGAAGCTCTCAAATTTTATGGTCGTAATTGGACAATGGATAACCTTGGTTCGTTATGGATTCCTAAAAAAAATCATTCAATTGTAATTACAGATAATAATTTTAGTTTATACCAACATATTATTGAGGATGAAACTACACTAGAGTACGCTTCTGTTATTAACAAACCATACACTTTTAAAAACAATTACTATTTTGTTATGGGTGATTTCAGACACCACTCAAGAGATTCTAGAGGTTATGGCTTAATAAAAGAAACTACGATTCTAGGTAAATTACTTTATACATTATATTAGTAATAAAAGCTTAGGAGAAGTTTTTACAAAAAAGCTATAACCAAAAAAAACGCAATCAAATAAATGATTGCGTTTTAATATTTATAAAGTATAAAATATACTTAAAAGTTAAAATTACTTAACTTCTTCGAATTCTACATCTTCAACGTTATCAGCTTGGTCATCAGCTTTAGGCTGTTCAGCTTGCTGAGCTCCTGCACCTTTATCAGCATACATCTCTTCAGAAGCAGCTTTCCATGCGTCATTAACAATAGTTAAAGCACCTTCAATTCTTGCAACATCTCCAGCTTCGTGAGCAGCTTTTAATTCAACTAAACCAGCTTCGATTGGCGCTTTTTTATCCGCAGATAATTTTTCACCAAATTCTTTTAATTGCTTTTCAGTTTGAAAAATCATAGAATCAGCTTCGTTGATTTTTTCAGCAGTTTCTTTTGCTTTTGCATCAGCATCAGCATTTGCTTCAGCATCAGCTTTCATTTTCTTGATTTCTTCTTCAGATAATCCAGAAGAAGCTTCAATTTTAATGTCCTGAGTTTTACCAGTAGCTTTATCAGAAGCAGAAACTTTGATAATTCCGTTTGCATCAATATCGAAAGTTACTTCAATTTGAGGAACACCTCTTTGTGCTGGTGGAATATCAGTTAATAAGAAACGACCGATAGTATTGTTATCAGCAGCCATTGCTCTTTCACCTTGTAAAACGTGAATATCTACAGAAGGCTGGTTATCAGCAGCAGTAGAAAATACTTGAGATTTCTTTGTAGGAATCGTAGTATTTGCATCAATTAACTTCGTAAATACGTTACCCATAGTTTCAATTCCTAAAGATAAAGGCGTAACATCTAATAATAATACGTCTTTTACATCTCCAGATAAAACTCCACCTTGAATAGCAGCTCCTAAAGAAACAACTTCATCAGGGTTTACTCCTTTACTTGGTGATTTTTTAAAGAAATTCTGAACAGCTTCCTGAATAGCAGGAATACGAGTAGAACCACCTACTAAAATTACTTCATCAATTTCATCAATAGATAAATCAGCATTTTTTAAAGCTGTTTGACAAGGCTTAATAGTTCTTTTGATTAAATCATCAATTAAAGCTTCAAATTTAGCTCTCGTTAACGTTCTAACTAAATGCTTAGGTCCTGAAGCAGTAGCAGTAATATAAGGTAAGTTAATTTCTGATGAAGTTGTGCTAGATAATTCAATCTTCGCTTTTTCAGCAGCTTCTTTTAAACGTTGTAAAGACATTGGATCTTTACGTAAGTCCATATCTTCCTCAGCTTTAAATTCTTCAGCTAACCAGTTGATAATTCTTTCATCAACATCATCTCCACCTAAGTGAGTATCACCATCAGTAGCTAATACTTCGAAAACACCGTCTCCTAATTCTAGGATAGAAACATCATGTGTTCCTCCACCAAAATCAAAAACAACGATTTTTTTATCTTCGCTTGCCTTATCTAAACCATACGCTAAAGCAGCTGCAGTTGGTTCGTTAATAATTCTTCTAACAGTTAAACCAGCAATTTCACCAGCTTCTTTTGTAGCCTGACGTTGTGCATCGTTAAAGTAAGCAGGTACAGTAATTACTGCTTCAGAAACATCAGTTCCTAAGTAGTCTTCAGCTGTTTTTTTCATTTTCTGTAAAACCATTGCAGAAATTTCTTGAGGCGTATATAAACGACCGTCAATATCTACACGTGGAGTATCATTATCACCTTTTACAACGCTATAAGGTACTCTTGCAGCTTCTTTTGAAGAATCAGAGAACTTATTACCCATAAAACGTTTAATAGAATAAACTGTTTTTGTAGGGTTCGTTACCGCTTGTCTTTTTGCAGGATCACCAACTTTACGCTCTCCACCTTCAATAAATGCTACGATAGATGGCGTAGTTCTTTTTCCTTCTGCATTAGGGATAACAACTGGCTCATTTCCTTCCATTACAGAAACACATGAATTTGTGGTTCCTAAATCAATTCCTATAATTTTACTCATAATACTATGTCTTAAATTTTAATTCAATTTTACAAGTTGTAATAGTCAAACTGTGTGCCAACAGGTAATTACTTTTGTTTTGGCATAAAAATAGCTGTTTTTTTTTACCAAAGATGACAGAATGACACTATTTCTTTTTTTTTGGAGCTATTTCCCGCTTTCCGCACTCGCTTTTTTTTGAAGAAAAATCAAAAAAAGAGCTCAAACAATTGCTTCAATCGGGGCTAAAAATTTGTACACCCTAATTTTATAAGAATAGTAAGCGAGTACTGCTAAGTTGCTTTAATAATTGTATTTTGCAAACAAAACCACTAAAACCAACATCGTTTTAACCGAAATTGTACTAATTATTGGTTTATCATTAACAAAAACTTTATACATTTGCGTTATGGACTTCAACAAAGACACAGCAAAAAAAACAGCAGCGCATCTGCTACAAATTAAAGCAATTAAACTAAGCCCTAAAGAACCATTTACTTGGGCTTCAGGTTGGAAATCTCCAATTTATTGTGACAACAGAGTTACCTTATCTTATGTACCTGTTAGAAACTTCTTAAAAGAAGAAATTGCAAAATTAGTCATTGCAAAACACGGTAAACCAGATGTCATTGCAGGTGTAGCCACCGGAGCAATTGCAATTGGAATGTTAGTCGCGCAAGAATTAGGTGTTCCTTTTATATATGTACGTCCTGAAGCTAAAAAGCACGGGCGTAAAAACCAAATAGAAGGTCATTTAGAAAGCGGGCAAAATGTAGTGGTTATTGAAGATTTAATCAGCACAGGAACCAGTAGTTTAAATGCCGTAAAAGCCTTAAAAGAAGCAAACGCAACTGTAAAAGGAATGATTGCTATTTTTTCTTACGGATTTCAAATTGCTTCCGATAACTTCAAAAAAGATAATATTGAACTTACCACACTAAGCAATTACGAACATTTACTTGAACAAGCTCTTGAGAGCAAATACATTACTAGTCAAGAACTAAGAATGTTAGAACAATGGCGAATTGCCCCTAGCGAGTGGAAACAAAACGAAAAATAAGACTAAAATAATCAACAATGAATATTGCAGGAAACAACGTAATTGTACAAAAATCAACCAAAGAAATTTTTAATTTTTTATTAAAATTAGAAAACTTTGAACAATTAATGCCAGAAAACACTCAAAAATTTGAAGTAGATGGCGATAGTTTTATTTTCGGTTTAAAAGGCATGCCAGAAATAAGATTGGTAATCAAAGAAAAAACTGAATTTTCAAACATTACTTTAGGAGCAGCAAGTAGCAAATTACCATTTACCTTATCTTCTGATATTTGTGAAATTTCTGAAAATGAAAGTGAAGTTGTTTTAAATTTTAATGGTGATTTTAATCCAATGATGGCAATGATGGTAAAAAAGCCATTAACCAAATTTATTGACACCTTAACTGAAAATATTTCAAAATTATAAACTAAAATTAGTTAGGCAAACGAAACTTCTTTAATACCAAATTCTTGAATTGTTTCGTTTTCTAATTCAATTTGGAGTTTTCCAATATCGGAAACACCAATAATTTTACCCATAAATAAAATGTTCTGACTTGTTTTAAACATGCTCGGAACATTTTTTTTATACAACACACTTAAATATTCTTTTTCTAAAGACACATATTGTTTTTTATTTAAACGCTCTAATTTTTCTTTTAAGCTTAATAGCAACTTATTTAACAACAAATCGAGGTCAATATCCTGCTCTTTTTTTAAAATTTTTTTAACAGAAGAAGCGTTTGGAAGCGCCTCTGAAAAAATATTTTGATTCACATTAAGCCCTATTCCTATAACTGAGGCACTAATATTTTTTATATTTAAGGTATTTTCAATTAAAATTCCGGCAATTTTTTTGTTTTCTGACAGAATGTCGTTAGGCCATTTAATAGCCAATCGAGGTAATTTTAACGAACTAAGCACTTCATAAACACCTAAAGAAATACTATAATTCAAATACTTAAAATCAGCAATACAAAGTGCTTCAGGTTTCCAAAAAACACTAAAAGTCAGGTTCTTACCTTTTTCTGAATTCCAATTCGCATTCATTTGTCCCCTACCTAAAGTTTGATTTTTAGCCACCACAACAGTGAAATTATCTAGCGGAACTTTTGCTGACATATCCTTTAAAAAAGAATTGGTAGAATCAATGGCATCAAGTTTGATTATTTTCATATAAGCTTTGCGAATAAAACAAGTATTAATATTAGGCAAATTACTCGCAAAAATATAATAACTTTGCTAAAAATATAATTTTTTTGATGACTAAAAAACAAGCAAGCACAGACGATTTAATTGCTGTGATTATAAAAGGGATTGAAGAGGTAAAAGGAGAAGACATCCAATTACTAGATTTACGAGAAATAGAAAACACTGTTTGCGATTATTTTATAATCTGCTCAGGAAACTCAAACACACAAGTAAGTGCCATTTCTAACTCGGTACAAAAAATGGTAAGCAAAGAACTTAAAGATAAGGCTTGGCATATTGAAGGGCAAGGAAATTCGGAATGGGTTTTAATGGACTACGTACACGTTGTTGTACATGTTTTTCAAAAAGAAATCCGTAGTTATTACGATATTGAAAGTCTTTGGGGTGATGCTAAAATCACGGAAATTAACACACTATAGTTCCTACTAATTTAGACACATTGTTTTATGAGTGATAAGAAAAAAAGTGCTCCAAAATTTACGTTTAATTCGTTTTGGATATATATTCCAATATTGGTAATCCTGTTAGGGTTAAGTTTTTTTAATTCCAGTAATTTAGGATCTCGTAATATTTCAAAAAACGAGTTCAATAAAATTTTACTAGAAAATGATATTGAAAAAATTGTTGTTGAAAACAATAATGTAGCCCAAATTTTTTTAAAGAGTGATGCTGAAAAAAAAGAGGCACATAAAAAAATAACGGATTCTCCTTTATACAGAAAAGGAGCACCTTTATACACTTATAATTTTGGTGATTTACAAAATTTCGAAAACGAAATCAAAAAAGAGAAAGCGCAAAACAATCTTGATTTTGATCGAAAAAATGTAGAACCAACAAGCTTAGTAACAAGCATTATTGAATTTTTACCTTTTATTATATTAATAGGTATTTGGATTTTCTTTATGAAAAGAATGTCTGGTGGTGCTGGCGGCGGCGGTGGCGGTGGTCAAATTTTTAACATTGGTAAATCAAAAGCAAAACTTTTTGATCAAGACACTAAAGTTAAAACAACTTTTAAAGATGTGGCTGGTTTAGAAGGTGCAAAAGAAGAAATTCAAGAAATTGTTGACTTCTTAAAAACACCTGAAAAATACACAAAATTAGGAGGTAAAATACCTAAAGGAGCCTTATTGGTAGGACCTCCTGGAACAGGAAAAACATTATTAGCAAAAGCCGTAGCTGGTGAAGCTGGTGTTCCTTTCTTTTCATTATCAGGATCTGATTTTGTTGAAATGTTTGTAGGTGTAGGTGCTTCTCGTGTAAGAGATTTATTTAAAAAAGCACAAGAAAAATCGCCTTCAATTATATTTATTGATGAAATTGATGCCATTGGTCGTGCAAGAGGAAAAAACAATATGACTGGCGGAAATGATGAACGTGAAAACACGTTAAATCAACTTTTAACAGAAATGGATGGTTTTGGAACTGATACAAATGTTATTGTATTAGCTGCTACAAACCGTGCTGATGTGTTAGATAGTGCTTTAATGCGTGCAGGACGTTTTGACCGTCAAATTTATGTAGATTTACCAGATTTACACGAACGTAGAGAAATTTTTGATGTACACATAAAACCATTAAAATTAGCTGAAAATACTGATTTAGAACTTTTAGCACAACAAACACCTGGTTTTTCTGGTGCTGATATAGCTAATCTTTGTAATGAAGCTGCCTTAATTGCAGCAAGAAACAACAAAGAAGCAATTGAACAACAAGATTTTTTAGATGCTGTTGATAGAATTGTTGGTGGTTTAGAAAAGAAAAATAAGGTAATTACCCCAAAAGAAAAGGAAGTAATTGCTTTTCATGAAGCTGGTCATGCAACAGTAAGTTGGATGTTAGAACACGCCGCACCGTTAGTAAAAGTTACTATCGTTCCTCGTGGTCAATCATTAGGGGCTGCTTGGTATCTTCCAGAGGATAGGAAAATTATTCAAACAGAACAAATGCTCGATGAAATGTGTGCTACCATGGGTGGTAGAGCTGCTGAAAAACTAATTTTCAACAAAATTTCTACAGGAGCTTTAAGTGATTTAGAAAAAGTAACCAAACAAGCTCGTGCTATGGTTACTGTTTATGGTTTAAACGAAAAAGTAGGTAATGTTACTTATTATGACTCATCAGGAAATGACGGTTTCGTAAAACCTTATAGTGATGATACTGCTAAAATTATTGATGAAGAAATTTCTAAAATAATTGAAGCTCAATACGAAAGAGCTATTAATTTATTAACCAAACACGAAGATAAACTTAGTCAACTTGCCGCATTATTACTTGAAAAAGAAGTGATGTTTAAAGTTGATTTAGAAAAAATATTTGGTGAAAGACCTTTTGAAAAAAAAGAAATAAAAACAACCCCAGTAATTGAAGAATAGTTTTTATTTCAATGAACTTTTTAAAAAGATTATATAAATCCTATAAAAAATCATCTAACGATAAATTAATTAACGAACAGGAAGTTAATTTATCATTAGATGATTCCTTTGTGCATAATTTTATCAGCAAAGGTGGTAAATTTTTATACTGTACTTCTATTGATGAAGTATCGGTTAATTTAATTCAAATTTTACAAGAAAATAACTGGAAACAGCTTACCTGTTCTGATTTTGATCTACTAAAAATTACTAAAAAAACAGGTACTTATACCCAAGAAAAACCTTCTAAAGAAATTCCTTTTTTTACTTCCTGTGAACACTTAATTGCCAATAATGGTGATATTTTATTTTCCTCAAATCAATTAGGAAGTGAAAAATTACCTTCTCACTCTGAAAACTTTATTGTCTATGCTACAACAAGTCAGTTAGTAAAAAATATGAGCGAAGGTTTAACAGGTATAAAAACACATTTTAGTGGAAACATTCCTACCAATATTTGTTCAACAACAAATTATAAAATAGAAGTTGAAGATGGTAGTTTTTTAAGTTATGGTAATAGTAACTCAAAAAACTTATATTTACTTCTCTTTGAAGACTTATAAACTATGCGCAACCTAATAACTAGAAGTATTTCAGGACTTGTTTATGCTATAATTTTCATAGCAGCAATCCTTTTTTCTGCAGAATCATATATTGTATTAATCGCTATTTTTTCAGCTATCTGTGTTTTTGAATTTTCAAGAATATTACAGCTAAAAAATATAGTACCCTATGTGCTTTTGCTGGCTATTATTTATGTTGCTACTATTAAAATACCGCTTTATATTGGTGGTTTTTTAATCGGATTTTCATTAGTTGGCTTAGTAGGATTACTTTATTATTTACTTACTACAAAACCAATAAAAACGACCACTACCCTACAAAAAATATTTTTACATAGTATCTATTTAATACTACCATTTTATTTTTTAATAAAGCTACCATTTATTCAAGGTAATTATCATCCAAATATTATAATTTATATCATTTTATTAATTTGGACAAACGATAGTTTTGCCTTTTTAGTTGGTAAAAATTTTGGAAAACACAAACTCTTTGAAGCAGTATCTCCTAAAAAAACAATTGAAGGTTTTATTGGTGGTGTATTATTTGCTGTTTTAGGGGCTGTTTTAATTGGAAAATTCGGAGAATATCCTAGCTCTTTTTCAATATTAAATTGGATATTTATAGCCATTATTGTTGCTGTATTTGGTTCTTTAGGCGATTTAGTCGAATCTAAATTTAAAAGGCAAGCAAACATTAAAGACAGCGGTACAATTATGCCTGGTCATGGAGGTTTATTAGACAGGCTCGATAGCTTGTTTTTCCTTGCGCCGTTCGTTTACTTATACATACATTATATACTGTAATTATACCCGATTATTTTTTATGCTAAATACTTTAGACATACAATTTAAAGAAGCTTACGAAAAAGCTTCTAGTATTAAAGAAAAGCTACCTCCCGATACTATGCTTAGGCTTTACAGTTACTACAAACAAGCTGTAAAAGGAGATATGTTTGCCCTTAATGAAAATGACAATGACAATTTAAGAAATAGCTTTAAATTTAATGCCTGGATACAATTAAGAGGCATGAATGAAAATCAAGCAAAACAAGAATACATCAACTTAGTCAATTCAATTATAAAATAATTATCATGAAAAAAATCATTTATTCTTTATTCGTATTTATTGCTGTTAGTAGCTTAATTTCTTGTAATTCGACTGCTAAAAAGGAAACAACGACTAAAAAGGAAGTAATTAAAAAAGAAGTAATTGCCGAAAAATTTGCTTTTGTATTGCAAGATGCAAATAATGCTATTAATTGGACAGCTTACAAAACAACAAAAAAAGCACCTGTAAATGGTATTTTCAAAAAAGTTACAATAACTGCTAATGGAAAAGGAAATACTGTTAAAGAAGCAATTAATAATGCCGAATTTTCAATACCTGTAAGTAGTGTTTTTACAAAAGAATCAAGTAGAGATTTTAAAATTAAGAAATTTTTCTTTGGTATTATGGACAACACTAAATTACTTTCTGGTAAATTAGTTTTAGAAAACGATACTACTGGTTATGCTGATATTACCATGAATGGTGTTACTAAAAAACTTGCGTTTACCTATACAATTAACGGAAAAGTTTTTAGCATAACAGGAAATTTAAAAATTACAAATTGGAATGCAGCAAAAGCATTAGCCTCTTTAAATGAAGCTTGTAAAGATTTACATAAAGGAGATGACGGGGTTTCTAAAACCTGGGATGATGTAGCAATAAACATCACTTCTACTTTTAAATAATACTGAAATTTTTAGTTTATTTTACAAAAGCCTTAGATAAAATCTAAGGCTTTTTTTGCTGAAAAATAATTTTATCTTAAACCCAATCAGATTCTTCTAAGGCAAAGATTACACCTACTTCAACCTCAAAAACATGAGCTAATTTTAATGCTAAAACTGTTGACGGAACGTACTTCCCTAACTCTAAAGCATTTATTGTTTGCCTACTAACCTTAGCTAATTTAGCCAACTCCGCTTGAGTAATATTTTTTTTAGCTCTTTCAACTTTTATAGTATTCTTCATAATTAGCTGACTTTTAAAGTTTATAAATTTTCCAATTAAATCTTATTATAAAAAATAATAAAACCGTAAACATATTAAAAATCATAACCCATAAAAAGGAAAGATCATAAATAAATAAAAAAGAAAATAAAAGAATACCATAGTTAACATATACTGCCCAAACTAACGACTCTAATCTTATTTTCGAAATATATTCATCTTCTATATTCTCTCTAGAAAAAGCAACAAGTAAAGAACTGATAATAATTAGAACTCCTAAAATTTCATTTAAAATATTATTTTTAACCATTCCAAATTTATTATTTTCATCTATAAAAATAGCAGGAACTTTAAAAGTTAAACAATTTGGTTCATACTCGTAAATTAAGGTAACCAAGCCAATAATCAGAGAACTAACAAGTAAAATCCATCCTGTTTTTTTAAATTTATAAGGAAATAAATAATCTAATTTCATAATAATTATCATTTAAAGTTTATCAAATGTAAAATAAACATTACAATTAGACAAACAAACCTTACATTTAATTAAATCAGATTATCTGTCATACTGAATTCAATTATTAAAAAAACTTTAATCATCAAACAAAAAAAAACCGTATATCAAGCTATTACAGCTCGATGCACGACTTTTTTTAACATATAAAAAAGCTATTAAAATAACATTTCTAAATAAAGGGGGATTACAATTTCATATCGGTACTTTCAAAAATTTTATCGGCTGAACCTGCAATAAAACCAGAATATAATTCACCGTTTTCCATGGCATGACGGAAAGCAAACTCATAATAACAAGACGTAATTTCTTTGGTAACTTCTTTAAAAGCTACAGGAATTCTATCAGCTAAAACACTTGATTGCTCTAAAAATACCGCTGGAGTTCCTTTAATTTCGCCACCAGAAGTATTCATTTTAAAACCTTTCTCTTTTAAAAATTCGTTTACTTCTTGCAATGATTTAAAAGTCGCTAATTTATTTACATCTACTGTAAAGTGATTTGAACAAAATCCGTTTACATATAACCATGCAGCATATTCTGTTTCTGCTTGTAATTTTTCATAAACTTCAAAAGAAGGTTGTTCCCATAAACGACCTTTAAAAACTAACTCGGCAGGGTTTAAATCTTCTTCAGATAATCCATCGATTAAACGTTTTACAGTTGCTTGTAATTCCGCCGAAAACTCTTTTGTTTTTAACTGACTAATAAATACACGTGGTGCATTTTTATCGGTGGTATGCTCGTAATGTTTGGCATATAATTTTTTTGCTTCAAAAGTATAATCGCCACATTCCTTATAACCAGCGGCTAAAAATGGTGCTGCTAATACTTCAATATTTACACGTTCATCATCAAAAGTTCTAAAAGCAACGTGATCATTATAAATCTCATTACCTTTTGCTTTAAATAAATCATTGATTTTTTGTGCAGAAGGAGTACGCTCTGAGTATTCTTTCCATAATTTGTCAAATATTTGTGCTGTTGTCATGTTTTGATAATTTTTACTACAAATTAAATCATATTCCTTTTAATAAAAGCTTAAAATGATTAATTTTACACCTTAATTAGTTATTTTATGGTAAAACAATAAAATTATCAGCTTTAAAAAACCAAAATAACATTCTCTCAATCAAAAAATAGAAAATGAATAATCAATTTGATTATATCGATAAACAAATACTACTAAAATTACGTTCCGATGCTCGAAAAGCTTATTCGCAAATAGCTGAAGAACTAAATGTTTCGAATTCTTTAATTCATCAGCGGATAAAAAAACTCACTACCGAAGGGGTTATAAAAAATGCTGAATTTATTTTAGAAGAAAATAAATTAGGCTATAAAACCAAATCATACACTGGTATTCGCTTGCGAGAAGCACGTTTTGCAAAAGAGGTTATGAAGGCTTTAGAAAAAATCCCTGAAATTACCGAATGTAATTTTGTGTCGGGTAATTATGCCATTTTTATCTTAATTTACGCCAAAGACAATGAACATTTGCAAAAAATACTATACGATAACGTACATTTAATAAACGGCGTTGCAGGAACTGACACTTTTATTTGCTTTGATACCTGCTTTAAAAGAAATATTCCTATTGAGTAATTAAAAGAAAAAAATGACAGCGATGACAGATAAAAAACTATTATTAAATTTAGATAAAAGCTTACAAGGAACCTTATTTTTTGATGATTTACATAAAAGCTTATATGCTACGGATGCCTCTGTATATCGAAAAATTCCATTAGCGGTTGCTTATCCGAAAGATGCAAAAGATATTAAAATACTAATTAATTTTGCTACCAAAAATAACGTTACATTAATTCCTAGAACTGCAGGAACTTCGTTAGCAGGGCAATGTGTTGGTGATGGAATTGTGGTCGATGTTTCGAAGCATTTTACCAATATATTATCTTTTGATGAAAAAAATAAAACAATTACCGTACAACCTGGAATTATTCGTGATGATTTAAATCGATTTTTAAAACCCTACGGATTATTTTTCGGACCTAATACTTCCACTTCTAATCGCTGTATGATTGGTGGAATGGTTGGGAATAATTCATCAGGAAGCACCTCAATTCGCTACGGAGTTACTCGCGATAAAGTAATTGCTATACAAGGAATTTTAGCCGATAGTAGCGATGTTCTTTTCTCAGAAATTACCTCGCAAGAATTTCATCAGAAAAAAATAATTCAAACTTTAGAAGGAGCTATTTATAAAACTATTTACAACGAACTTTCTCAAGAAGCAATTCAAAAAGAAATTATAAAGGAGTTTCCAAAGCCAGAAATCCATAGAAGAAATACAGGATATGCTGTGGATGAATTTTTAAAATCTGATTTATTCGGAGGAAATGAAACAACTATAAATCCTGCAAAATTTTTATCAGGAAGCGAAGGAACCTTGGTTTTTTCTACAGAAATCACCATACAATTAGACAGCCTACCTCCTACTTTTAGTATTATGGTCTGCCCACATTTTACAAGTATCAACCAAAGTTTAAAAGCTACGGTTACCGCAATGAAACATAAATTGTATGCCTGTGAATTAATGGACAAAGTTATTTTAGATTGTACCAAAAACAACCGAGAACAAGCTAAAAACCGATTCTTTTTACAAGGCGACCCTGAGGCAGTTTTAATGTTAGAGGTTTCTTCGGATACTTTAGAAGATGCCGAAATTCAAGCTGATAAATTAATTGAAGATTTAAAAGCGAATAATTTCGGGCATCATTACCCTAAAGTTTATGGCGATGATATTGCAAAAGTGCATCACTTGCGAAAAGCAGGTTTAGGATTATTAGGGAATATTGTTGGCGATATGAAAGCCGTTGCTTGTATTGAAGATACTGCCGTTGCTTTGGAAGATTTGCCCGAGTATATTGAAGAGTTTACTCAAATTATGGATAAATATCAGCAAGATGCCGTTTATTATGCGCATGCTGGTGCTGGGGAATTGCATTTACGTCCGATTTTAAACTTAAAGAAAAAAGAAGATGTTGTTTTATTTAGAAAAATAACCACAGAAACGGCAGAATTAGTAAAAAAATATAAAGGGTCGTTTAGTGGCGAACATGGTGATGGAATTGTTCGTGCCGAATTTATTCCGTTAATGATTGGTAATGCAAATTATGACTTATTAAGAAGGATAAAAAAAGCCTTTGATCCGCAGAATGTTTTTAACCAAGGAAAAATTACCGACGCTTTTCCGATGGATAAAAATTTACGCTATGAAATTGACAGAAAAGAACCTGTTATAAAAACATTACAAGATTTTTCGCAAAGTGAAGGAATTTTAAAATTAGCGGAAAAATGCAATGGCTCAGGAGATTGTAGAAAATCACCAGAAGCAGGCGGAACATTATGCCCGAGTTACAGAGCTACCAGAAACGAAAAAGAAACAACGCGTGCACGAGCAAATATGTTGCGAGAAGTTTTAACCAATAATACGGCTGAAAATAAATTCGATTCTAAAGAATTGAAGCAAGTTTTAGATTTATGTTTAAGTTGTAAAGCTTGTGCTACAGAATGCCCAAGTAATGTTGATATTGCTTCGATGAAAGCCGAATTTTTATATCAATATCAAGAAACAAATGGTTATTCATTTAGAAGTACTTTATTTGCAAACAACGCAAAAATTAATAAATTAGGAAGTAAAATCCCTACTATTACCAACTTTTTTACAAATACACTTATTGCTAAAAAAATAATGGGCGTTGCTACTCAGCGAACTGTTCCAAAGTTAGCTAAACAAACCGTAAATGCTTGGCTTAAAAATAGAAATACAGCCTCAATAAATAAAAATAAATCAGGCGAAAAACCTCAAAAAACAATCTATTTATTTAACGATGAATTCACTAATTTTTATGATGCTGAAATTGGTAAAGACGCTGTTATTTTATTAGAAAAATTAGGCTATCAAGTTAAAAACATAGCACACGAAGAAAGTGGAAGAAGTCATATTTCTAAAGGTTTTTTAAACCAAGCAAAAATACTTGCTAATAAAAATGTAGCTATTTTTAAAGAGTTAATATCCGAAGAAACTCCATTAATAGGAATAGAACCTTCGGCAATTTTAACGTTTAGAGATGAATATATTCGTTTGGCTGATGATAAAATTTCGGCTAAAAAAATCGCTAAAAATGTGTTTACTTTTGAAGAGTTTTTAGCTGCTGAAAATCAAAAAGAAAATATAGATACAGCGTTATTTACCAAAGATACTAAAACGCTTAAAATTCATGGACATTGTCATCAAAAAGCATTGTCATCAACTCAGGCTAGTTTTTCAATTTTAAATATTCCTAAAAACTATAAAGTTACTATTCTAAATACAGGTTGTTGCGGAATGGCTGGTTCTTTTGGGTATGAAAAAGAACATTATAAAGTAAGTATGCAAGTTGGCGAAGACACCTTATTTCCTAAAATTAGAAACTGTACTACAGATACCGAAATTGTAGCAGCGGGTACAAGTTGTCGTCATCAAATTTTTGACGGTACAAAACGTATTGCCAAACATCCTGTTACTATTTTAAAAGAAGCATTGCGTTAATTTTTTAAAACAAAAAACTCGTAATAATAGCACAAATAAAAAATCAATAAGCTCTTAGAGCCTGTTTAAATTTCATCTAAAAAAGTTTTACAACAGAAAAATAAGAAATCGAATCCGTCAAACTGAATTTACTTCAGTTTCGCGTCCTGATTTGACCTGTTTTTTAGCTTTTTTTGATGATTATTGTCAATTCGAGGGGTTTTAATGACTAAAAGGAATTTAAAGAAAAAAAATCACTCGAACTGACAACTGACAATTTATTTAATTTTTAAACAGGCTCTTAATTGCTCTTTAAATATTTTTTCATATTATTGAATAATAAAACCTCGATTGTTTAGAGGTTTTAGTATTTTTATAACCTATGATTCTAAAAAAAAAAGTAGAAGGTAAAAGCATTTTATGGCTTCAAAATAAAAATCAATATATCGTTGTTGAACCTGTTGTTGCGCAAATAATAACGCTTTTAAATAATAGTGTTTCAAACAAAGAAATTGCTCGTATTTTAGCAGATGAAATAAGTGTTCCTGAACAAGAACTTATTGGTTTTATTCAAGAAATAGCCAACAATATACTTTCTGAAAATAAAGACGATAACAGTCTTAAAAATAATATTATTTTGGATGTTCCTCAAAAATTTGAGTATCATTATTACTACAAAATGAATACTATTATTATTAAAGTAAGCTATTTGTCAGATTATGAAAAATATTTAGTGCATCCAAAATTTGCACATTTAGAAATAGATAAACCTTCAGAAACACTTAACGAAACGCATCATTACAAAGTTTATAGTACTGAAAAACACATTTCTTTTTCTATAGATAATAACATTATTGATACTTGGGAGTTAAACGAAGTTCATTATTTTCAAGGGAAATTTTCTATGAAAATTGTAGAACATATACATCGAAAAGAAGAAGCGGAATGGCTAGGAGTTTTCCATGCATCAGCAATAAGTAACGGCAAAGAATCTATGCTTTTTTTAGGCGATTCTGGTAACGGAAAAAGTACTTCTTTAGCCTTATTACAAGCAAACGATTTTACCTGTTTAGCTGACGATTTTGTACCGATTGATGCACAAAAAAAACATATTTATAGTTTTCCTTCGGCAATTTCTATCAAAAAAAATAGCTTGCCCGCCCTACTTCCTATATATCCTGAATTGGAAACTTCGGCGGAATATAATTTTGAACGATTAGGTAAAATTGTGCGCTATTTAGTGCCTAATAACACCGATTATCAGCAACATTTACCTTGTAAAGCCTTGATTTTTATCAAATATGAAAAAGACAGTGATTTACAGGTTGATAAAATTTCTAAATTAAAAGCTTTTGAACAATTAGTACCTGATTCTTGGTTGTCGCCGATTGCTGAAAATGCCGATAAATTTATGGATTGGTTTGAAAAATTACCTTGTTATCAACTTACCTATTCTGATAATAAAAAAATGATTGACACCGTGCATAAAATTTTTAATGATAAATTATAAGACGCTATAAAAAATGAATTATAAAGAAACCTTATTTTTTATCGGGAAATGCTTAACGATTACCCACGAAAAAGACAATCGTATTTTAGTTGAAAAACAATTAAAAACAGGTACTGTAAATTGGGATAATATAGTTAAAATAACAACAGCACATTATGTATTTCCAGCTTTATACTGTAATTTAAAACGTGCTGATTTTCTGCATTATTTACCTGAAGATTTGGTTGAATATATGAAGCATATTACAGATTTAAATCGAGAGCGAAATCAACAAATAATTAAAGAAGCTAAAGAAATAAACACACTATTATTAGCACATAATATTACGCCTATTTTCTTAAAAGGAACAGGGAATTTATTAGATGGTTTATACCAAGATATTGCCGAACGAATGGTTGGTGATGTTGATTTTATTTTTTCTAAAAGTGACTATAATAAAGCTATCGAAATACTACTTAACAATAAGTACTCTAAAGTACATAAAACAACCTATGATTTCCCTTCATTTAAGCACTACCCACGTTTACAAAAGGAAAATAAAATTGCTGCAATAGAAGTACATAAAGAGCTTTTACTTGAAAAATATTCAAGTGAGTTTAATTATAATCTTATAAAAAAAGACACATTAATCATTAATAATGTAAAAACAATGAGCTACCAAAACCAATTAGCGCTATCTATCATTGCTTCACAAATTAATGATAATGGTCAATTTTATAACTCTATCTCTTTAAGAAATTCTTATGATGTTTTTTTACTTTCTATAAAAACAGACTCCTTAAAAGCGATTGATAATTTTAATTTATTATTTGATCCTTTAAATAATTTTTTAGCCTGCTCTAAAAAAGTACTTAATTCAAAATTTATAACTTTTGAAAACACTCAAAATACAACCAAGCATCTTAATCAATTTTTATTTTCAATAAACAACATCAAAAAATCTAATAAAAAAAGAAAAAGAACTGCTAGAAAATTATATCTAAAATCTAGGTTAAGTATTATTCAACAATCTTTTTTTAATAAAGAAATAAGAACTTGGTTATTCAACAGGTTAACCGATATAAGTTGGGTGAAAAAATAATACTATCTAAATCAACTCCTTAACCGCTTCAAAATCTAAACCGCCGTAATTTCCTGAACTCATTAATAGTAAAGCGGTGTTTTCTAAATTTTGATTAAATAAAAATTCTTTGAAATCGGTAGGGTTTGTATAAATAATTAAATCATCACGCTCAAAAGCAGTTGCTATTTGTTGCTCAGTAACGGCTTCTAATTGTTTAATTTTTACCGCATCTGGTGAATAAAATACAACGGCTTTATCTGCTTTAGCTAGCGCACCTTTATACTCTTTTAAAAATTCTGCATTTAAGCTAGAATAGGTGTGTAATTCTAAACAGGCTAAAACACTGCGTTCTTTATATTGATTTTTTACGGCTGTTGTAGTTGCTTTTACTTTACTTGGGCTGTGTGCAAAATCTTTGAAAATTACCGAATTTTTATTTTCCGCAATTTTTTCTAAACGTTTACTTGCTCCTTTAAAACTAGCAATTGCTTCATAAAATTCATCTTCATCAATTCCCATGTGCTGACAAATCCACTTTGCACCTGCTATATTTTGTAAATTATGTTCTCCAAAAATTTCTAAAGGCAAATCACCGTCAGGAGAATCTAAATACGTAATTCCATTATCAATAAAATATTCAGGGGTTTTATACGGATAAATTTTAATAGCATTTGTTGAGTTTTCAACGATATCTTTTACAACCGTATCTTGCTCATTATACACCATCATTCCGCCATTTATTAGCGAATCTGTAAAAATTTTAAACTGCTCATTATAGTTTTCAATAGTTGGAAATACGTTAATATGATCCCAAGAAATTCCGCTTAACAAGGCTATATTTGGTTTGTATAAATGGAATTTAGGACGCATATCTATTGGCGAACTTAAATATTCATCGCCTTCTAAAACAATAAATTCATTTTCTTTGGTTAAATGCACCATGGTTTCAAAGCCATCTAACTGAGCTCCTACCATATAATCAACCTCTCTTTCATGATAATTCATCACATGTAAAATCATTGAAGTAATGGTTGTTTTTCCGTGAGAACCACCAATAACTACACGCGTTTTATCTTTAGATTGCTCATATAAAAATTCAGGATATGAATATATTTTAACACCTAATTCTTGTGCTTTTAACAATTCTGGATTGTCTTTTTTAGCGTGCATTCCTAAAATTATAGCCTCTAAATCAGTGGTTATCTTTTCAGAGAACCAACCAAATTCGTTCGGTAATAATCCGTGTTTTTCTAAACGAGTTTTAGATGGATTATGAATTGTATCATCACTTCCTGTTACGATGTCTCCTTTTTGATGTAGGGCAATTGCTAAATTATGCATTGCACTTCCGCCGATAGCTATAAAATGTACTCTCATTTAAATATTCTAAATTTTATGTAAAGATAATAAACTATAAAAATGCTTTCCTATGGTTTTTATAAAAAATTAATGGTAAAGATATTTTTCTTCGGATAAAATAAAAAACCTAAAAAAAGGCTTCCAAAATTGGAAGCCTTTTTTCTCTAAAAACTAAAAATACTATTATTATACCGTAGCAGCTACACCATTATAACATGCTTGATAAATGGCTTTAATTTCTTCGAATTTTGGTTTTCTTGGATTAAAAAGCGTACAAGGATCTTTCATTGCATTTTCAGTTAATGTATCCAATTTAGCTTCCCAATCTTCTTTTGAAATTCCATATTCTTTTAAAGAACCAACAACTCCAGCAGTTTCACGTAAAGTTGAAATATCTTGTGCAAAATCTTCTGCAGTAGATTTCCCTAACATTTTAGCTAAAATTTCGTATTTATCGGTTACTTTTGAGTTGAAACGAACAACATTTGGCATTAAAATAGCATTCGCACATCCATGAGGAATACCAAAAGTACCACCTAATTGATGCGACATTGAATGTACAATTCCTAACCAAACATTGGTAAACGCCATACCTCCCATACAAGAAGCATCATGCATTATTTGACGTGCTTCTAAATTTTGTGGCTCCTCAAGAACGGTCGGTAATGTTTTAAATACTAAATCAATAGCTTCTTTTGCTAAAGCGTCATTATACCTGTCGGCAATATTTGAAGCAAAAGCCTCTACCCCATGACTTAACACGTCTAAACCTGTGTTTGCAGTAACATGTTTTGGCATACTTGCACAAAGCTCACCATCAATAATTGCAACATCTGGTGTTAATTCATGCGATACAATTGGGTATTTTGTTCCTTTTTCTCTATCAGTAATTACTGAAAGTCCTGTAACCTCAGTTCCTGTTCCACTTGTTGAAGGTATTGCTACAAAAATTGCTTTATTACGCAAAGGTTTTACAGCAAAAGGAGCCGCTAATTCTTCTAGTTTTGAATCTGGATATTCATAATAAATCCACATTGCTTTTGCTGCATCAATAGCCGAACATCCTCCTAAACCGATAATAATATCTGGTTGTTCTTGTGTGAAAAAAGCCGCACCTTTAAGTACTGTATCAATTGATGGATCTGGCTCTACTCCTTCAAATATTGAAGATTCTATTGAAGCTTCTGAAAGAAATTTTTGAGTTCTTTCTAAAGAACCATTTTTCTTTACAGAACTACCACCGATAACGATAACGGCTTTGTTTCCTTTTAAGTTTTTTATGTTTTCAAGACTTCCTAGTCCGTGATGTATTTCTTTTGGTACAATAAATTTTGCCATCGTAATGTTGTTTTATAATTATGATGCAAAACTACTGCGACGCTTTCAAAAAAGAATTACTAATATGGTTCAACTACTTATGAAAAAAGTCCAAGTTTGTTTTATCGAGTTTTTATCTAATAAATATCTCTAGGGTTTACACCAAATTTATTCTTAAAGGCAATACTAAAATTAGATAAATTGTTATACCCATACTCTAAATAAATATCAGAAGCTTTTAAACTACCGTTTTCTAAGGCTTCTTTTGCTTTTTGTAAGCGCTTGTCTTGTAACCATTTTCCTGGTGTTACGTTGTATTCTGAGGTGAAATGACGTTTAAAGGTAGATAAACTCATGTTGCATAAAAAGGCGATTTCTTCTAATTTTAAGTTAGAATACACATTACTTTCTACCGTTTTTTTAAAAGATGAACTTTCTTTAGCTATTAAGGAATGTAAGTAAATTTCAAATTTTTCGCCATATTTACCTAATAAATAGAGCATTATCTCTTCAAATTTAACCGAAATAATTTTATCTTTAAAAGCGGTATTTGTTAATGTAATACTTGTTAGCGAATTTAAATACCAAGTAATATACGCATCATTTTCAATAACAAAATAAGAAATCTCTTCAGGTTTAATTTTAGTTAATGTTGCATGTTTTTCTAAAAAACACTTTAATTTATCTTCAGAAAAAAAAAGAAGTTTACAGTAATAAATATCTTCATTATCTAATAATTCTGTCCACAAACAATTACCATTTTTTATAAGTAACGACTGCTCTTTATTTACAGAAACAGCGGTATCGGCAAAATGAACCTGTTTTTTACCTACTTGCAAAAAACTAAACATATTCATGCTTAAATTCACCTTACTTTTTATAACATCATTTGTCATTTTAAAATCATAAACAAATAATTCAGGTTTTGTAATTGTAGCATCTAAATATGCTTCAGGAATGTTTTCTATAGCCATATTTCTAAAAATAAAGGACAAATATATTATTATATTTAAAAAATATCATTAATAAATTATGTAGTATTGTAAACAATATGATGTTCGTATTTAGCATCAAAAAACAATAATTGGCGCGCTTTTTGATTTAGAACTTCTTTTAAAAATCAGAATTCTAATTCACACGCTTACTAACGCCTGACCGACCCAAAAAACAGCTGCTATGAAAAAAATAAAAACACTGCTATTTATGATAACCATTTTTTCCGGTGCATTAAATGCGCAAGAAAATTACAACGGTCTTTGGGAAGATGTTGCCAAACTTGAGCAACAAAATTTACCAAAATCAGCTTTAAAAGTCGTAGAAACTATCTACGCTAAAGCGGATGTTGCTAAAAATTCGCCACAAATTATTAAAACGCTCTTTTATAAAAGTAAATTTTCATTGACTTTAGAAGAAAATGCGCAATTAAAAATTATCAATCAGTTTAAAATACATATTGATAAAAGTTCATTTCCTACTAAAAATGTATTAGAAAATGTATTGGCAAATTTGTATTGGCAATATTTCAATCAAAATAAATGGAAGTTTTATAACAGAACAAAAACAAGTAAAAAAGTTGATACTATCGATTTTAGAACTTGGGATTTAGATACGTTATTTGCTGAAATTCATACACATTATCAAAAATCATTAGAAAACGGATTATTATTACAACAAACCGATATTCGTGAATTTTCTGATATTTTATATATCGTACAAGGTTCAAAAGAATACCGTCCTAGCTTATTTGATTTTTTAGCACATAACGCACTTGATTTTTATAAAACATCAGAAACAACTATTACAAAACCAAATTATCAGTTTAAAATTGATAATTCGGAATTAATAGGAACTGCAAAAAAATTCACGCAACTAAACTTGGTTACAAAAGATGCAACATCGCTTCAATTTAATGCCTTAAAAATTTATCAAGAATTAATTAATTTCCATCTAAAAAACAAAAATTTAAAAGCCTTAGCTACCGTAGATTTAGAGCGTTTAAATTTTGTAAATAGTCATGCTATTTTTAATGATAAACAAGATTTATTTTTACAAACATTAAAATCATCCGAAGAAAAACAGCAAAAAAATGCTACTTCAGGATTGTATAGTCATCAAATTGCAGAAGTTTATAGACAACAAGCAAATAGTTATCAACCTAATAAAAATGAAGATTTCCGTTTTAAAAATAAAGAAGCATTAGTTATTTGTGATGCTGTAATTACGAAATTTCCGAAGAGTGTTGCATCCCAAAAATGTAAGGCTTTAAAAGGACAAATAACAAACAAATCACTGTCACTTTTATCAGAAAAATTCAGTCCTATAAATACAGCTTCTCGCTTATTAATTACCTATAATAATATTGATAAACTTTATTTTACTGCTTATAAAATTGACAAAAAGAAAATAACGGAATTAAACAATCTTTATAAGGAAGAAGAGCGAATCAATTTTATTAAAAAACTAACCAAAGTAACTTCTTGGAATGATAAGTTAAGAAATGAATTTGATTATAAACAGCACACTACAGAAATCATTGTTCCGAAACTTCCGCAAGATAATTATTTAATTGTAGCTCATGAAAATAGCATTTTAAACAGTGATAATTTATACGCTACCGCAAATATTCAAGTAAGTAATTTAGTGTTAATTGAAAATACTGATAACAATACAACAAAGTATCAAGTTGTAAACAGAAATACAGGAAAACCAATTGAAAATGCCCAATTAGTATTACAAAATAACGGACATAGAAATGTAAAAAAACTATATCAAAAATTAATTACAGATAAAAATGGTTTTGCAACCTATATAAGTAATAATAGATATTCTAATGTATCAATAACAGTTACATCCAAAAATGATGTTGCTATTTTTGGCAATTACTACTTATATAAACATCAAAAAAATACAGCAAAAAAGAACAAAGAAAGTATTACAATAAAACCATTTATTTTTACTGATAGAAGTATTTATCGACCTGGGCAAACGGTTTATTTTAAAACGATTTTAATTCAAAAGAAAGGCGAAAAAAACACCTCTTTTTCAGATTCATATATTGAAGTAACATTAAATGATGTAAACGGACAAAAAGTAAAAACCTTAGATTTAAAACTAAATGAATTTGGTTCGGCATCTGGTGAAATTATATTGCCAAATACAGGTTTAACAGGTGAATATAATTTTTCTATTCGTAAAAGTTCAAAAGAAAAAAACAGTCTTATAAACGGTATTCCTTTTTACTTTGAACGAGAAAATAATATCAACAATATTTTAGTTGAAGAATACAAACGTCCAAAATTTGAAACCGATTTTAAACCCGTTACTCAAACCTTTAAGGTAAATGACAATATTACCGTGAACGGATTTGCAAAAGCTTTTTCTGGCGCAAATGTTACGGATGCCAAAGTTGTATATCGTGTGCACAGAAAAGTGCAGTATCCGAGTTGGTGGTATTGGCGTGGTGCTAATTCATCCGTAGAAGCTCAAGAAATTACACACGGAGAAAGCATTACAGATGCATCAGGTAATTTTTCTATTCAATTTAAAGCAATTCCCGATTTAAGTACAAACAAAGAAAGTTTACCTGTTTTTAACTACGAAATTACCGCAGATATTACCGATGTAAACGGCGAAACACGAAGTACAACCACTATTGTAAATGTTGGATATCATGCTTTATTGGCTTCGTTACAAATTAATTCGACCATAAATAAGGAAGCTAATAAAGACGAAAAACAGCAGGAAATAACCATTACAACCAACAATTTAAACGGGCAGTTTACACCTAGTAAAGGATCTGTAAAAATTTACAAACTTCAAGCACCTAAAAATCCGTTGCGTAAAAGACCTTGGAATACGCCTGATTATCAAGATATTTCTAAAAATGAATTCAATACCTTATTTCCGCATGATGCCTATTCTAAAGAAGAAGTAAATCAAACTACTTGGAAAAAAGGTGCGCTTGTTTTTGAAGAATCTTTTGATACACAAAAATCAACAGCACTTATTTTAAATAGTCTTAAAAATTGGACTTCAGGAGCATATATCGCTGTTTTAAATACTACAGATAAATTTAATCAAAAAGTAACGGATAAAGCACATTTTAATATTACGAGTACATCCGAAGAAAAAGTAGCTGATAATCAATTATTTTTTATCAAAACAGATAAAAAAACGTACAATATTGATGAAACTGTTTGTGTACAAATTGGCTCGGCATCAAAAGATATGACCGTAATTGTTGAAATTGAAAAAGAGTATAAAACGATTGACACTAAATTTATTCATCTAAATAATGAGATAAAAACAATTGAAATCCCTGTTCATAAAGAGGATATTAAAGGTTTTGCTATCAAATATTATTTTGTAAATTATAATTCTTTTGATACTGGATTGTTAAATATTTCTGTAGAAAACGAACAAGAAAACATCCGTATTGAAACCAATACTTTTAGAGATAAATTACAACCTAGAACTACTGAAAAATGGAGTTTCACTATTAAAAATGATAAGAAAAACAAAGTAACTGCCGAAGTTTTAGCAAGTATGTACGATGCTTCTTTAGATGAATTTAAATCTCATAATTGGTCATTTAACCCAATAAGAACAGCGACTTATTATTCTCGTGGAAATTCGGCAAGTGCACATCATAGTTTTGGAAACGAACATTTTCGAGTTTTTAATAGATATTATTCGAATAATAGTTATCCAAATCAACAATATGATAAACTAAAATTGTTTGGATTCCGATTTGGTGAAAATTATCGTCGTAGAACAATGATGAGCAAAAGTAGTAGCCGAGGAATGAACATGAATATTTCTAAAATTGAAGTTGTTGAAGAAGAATATGAAGAGGTTGAAGAAACTGTTATTGAATCAACAGAAACTGATGAAAGTGAACTAACAGAAGTTGAAGATAGTTCTTTTTCTAAAAAGAAATCTGATGTAAATGATAAACAAAAAAACACCTCTTTAAAAGGCATTAAAATCCGTAAAAACTTACAAGAAACTGCTTTCTTTTACCCGCATTTAACTACGGATAAAAAAGGAAACATCTCTTTTAGTTTTACAACTCCTGAGGCATTAACCAAATGGAAATTACAATTATTAGCACACACAAAAGAAGCTTTATCGGCGACTAAAACACTTACAACCGTAACTCAAAAAGAGTTAATGATTACGCCAAATGCACCACGATTTTTAAGAGAAGGTGACAACATAACATTGAGTGCTAAAATCTCGAATTTATCCGAAGAAAAACTAGCAGGAATTTCTCAATTAATTTTAACTGATGCCATTACAGGAAAAGAAATTAATCTGTTAGATAACTCAACAAAAAATCAAAGTTTTAGTGTGAATTCAAAAGGAAATACTAGCGTTTCTTGGAACTTAGCTATTCCTGATAATATTCAAGCTGTTCAATATAAAATTGTAGCAAAGGCTGGCAATTTTTCTGATGGAGAACAAAATATGTTACCTGTTTTATCAAATAGAATGTTAGTTACCGAAACCTTGCCGATGTGGGTGCGTTCGAATCAAACAAAAACTTTTACCTTAGATAAATTGAAAAACAATACTTCTACAAGTTTAAAACATCATAAATTAACTTTAGAAATAACCTCAAATCCTGCGTGGTATGCAGTGCAAGCTTTGCCGTATTTAATGGAATATCCGTATGAGTGTAGCGAGCAAACTTTTGCACGTTATTACGCAAATACCTTGGCAAGTTTTATCGCAAATTCAAATCCGAAGATTCAAGAAGTATTTAATCAATGGAAATCGAGCGATGCATTATTATCAAATCTTGAAAAAAATCAAGAGTTAAAATCATTGATAATTCAAGAAACACCTTGGCTTCGTGATGCACAATCGGAAACCGAACAAAAGAAACGTATTGGGTTGTTATTCGATTTGAATAAAATGAAAAATGAGCAAGAAAATGCAATCAATAAGCTTCAGAATATGCAAATGAGTAACGGAGGTTTTCCTTGGTTTAAAGGTGGAGACTACGCAAATACGTATATTACGCAGCATATTGCAAGCGGATTTGGACATTTAAAAAAATTAGGCGTATCTAATTTTGATACTAAAACAACACAAGTTTTAGAAAAAGCAGTTCGTTTTTTAGATGCTGAAATAGCAATTCAATACGCTGATTTACTAAAAGAAGCGGCAAGAATAAAAGCCAAAAAAGGACAAAGTGCATCAGAAGAATATCTAAAGAAAAATCATTTAAGTTATGCAACTATTCAATATTTATATATGCGTAGTTTTTATCCTGAAATAAATATTGCTTCTAAAACCAAAATAGCAATTTCGTATTATAAAAAACAATCTGCTACTTTTTGGAAAGATTACAATTTATACGCACAAGGGAAAATCGCTTTAATTCAATTTAGAAATAATAACAAAACACTTGCCTCTAAAATTTTAAAATCATTAAAAGAAAATAGTATTACTTCGGATGAATTAGGAATGTATTGGAAAAGTAATGTTGCAGGATATTACAGTTATCAAGCACCAATTGAAACGCAATCTTTATTAATTGAAGCTTTTTCTGAAATTGAAAATGATACAAAAACAGTTGATAACTTAAAAATCTGGTTGCTTAAAAACAAACAAACAAATCGTTGGAAAACAACAAAAGCAACTACCGAAGCCGTTTACGCCTTACTTTTAAAAGGAAGCGACTGGCTTTCAATTACCGATATGGTGGATGTGAAAATTGGAAATAATAAAATTGAAGCATCAAAACTAGAAAATGTAAAAGTAGAAGCTGGTACAGGATATTTTAAAACATCGTGGAATGGCAATGAAATTACACCAAATATGAGCGAAGTTACCATTTCTAAAAAAGGAAAAGGTATTGCTTGGGGAGGTTTATATTGGCAATATTTTGAGGATTTAGATAAAATTACTTCGGCAGAAACTCCGTTGAAATTACGTAAAAATCTATTCAAAAAAATAACTTCGGATACAGGTAAAGAACTTATCAAAATAACCGATAAAACAACCTTAAAAGTTGGCGATTTAATTACCGTAAGAATCGAATTACGATGCGATAGAAACATGGAATTTGTACATATGAAAGATATGAGAGCTTCAGGAGTTGAACCTATAAATGTGCTTTCAGGGTATAAATCACAAGACAATTTATATTATTATGAAGCAACAAAAGACGCTTCAACAAATTTCTTTTTCGACCGTTTACCAAAAGGTGTTTTTGTGTTCGAATATGATGTTCGTGTAAATAATGCTGGTAATTTCAGTAACGGAATTACAACCATACAAAATATGTATGCACCAGAATTTAGTAGTCATTCAAAAGGAGAAAGATTAATCATAAAATAGTTTGGCATCTAAATTGTGAGTCATTACTTTTAATACCCTTAAAAACAAAAATCATGAAAAAATTATTATTAGCCATTGGCTTTTTAACCTTAGGAGCAGTATCTGTAAATGCACAAGACATTTCAGAAAATGCCATCGGTGTCCGTTTTGGCGATAATAGCGGATTTGGAGCAGAAATTTCATATCAAAGAAAACTAAGTAATACCAATAGATTAGAAATTGATTTAGGAATTAGAGGCAATAACAATTACAGCGGAATCAAGGCTACAGGGCTTTATCAATGGGTTTGGCAGTTAGAAAACGACTTTAATTGGTATGCTGGTTTTGGTGGTGGATTAGGAACTTGGAAAGTAAAAGATAAAACCATTTCAGGAGTCAATGTAAATGGAGATTCTGAAACTTATTTATTCGGAGCTGGTGTTATTGGTGTCGAATATAATTTTGATATTCCGTTAATTATTTCTTTAGATTATAGACCCGAACTTGGTTTTGGTGATTTTTACGAAGGCTTTAATTCAGATTTTGGTTTAGGTATTCGTTACCAATTTTAAACATTTTAAATTTTTAAACATAGAAAACCTCCAAATATTGGAGGTTTTCTATGTTTATGAATATCGCTTTTTTATCAAAATTAAAAAAATGATTAGAAGCAATTTCCCGCTTTCGGTACTCGCTCTTTTTTTGAAAAAAAATCAAAAAAAGGAGCTCAAACAAATGCCTCAATCGGGGCTAGGCATTGGTACTAATTTGAATATTACTTTTTATTTGGAGGATAATTTACCAGTATTTTCCCGATTACTTTTTTATAATGCGCTACTTTTTCTGTCGGAGTTCTTTTTTCGTTTATTTTAGTATTCGCTATTCCTTGCCATAGTAATTCATTATTTTTACTAGCAACAAAATCAATCGTTAATTGCTCATTTATTTTTTTACTACCAATAGGAATTCCTCCTGAAAGCCCCAAATTAACAGCTCCTCCACCGCCTATTCCAACGCCAATTGTGTTTCTATTAACAGCCGTACTTTGTTTTGATAAAATATGAATATACATATCAGGATTTTCGGCTAAAGTCATCCCTTTTTCTTGAAGCCCCAATGTTAATTCACGGGTAATTCTTTTAACATCCAACTCATTTAATCCTTTACCTGCATCATCAAAAAAATGAAATGTTTTATAATTTTCAAAAGTAGTCTGACCATCGTAATCGTACACTACTTTAGTCGATGAACAGCCTAGTATAAATAGTAAAAAAAGAAATTTTAATGGTTTCATAATAATATAATTTATTAAAATCACTACAATAATCATACCTTTTAAAACGTAAAAACCCTCGAATAATCGAAGGTTTTTAATTTAATTAACTTATTTTATTGAACAGCTTTTAAGGCATCAATATTTCCATAGCCAAACGCTGAATTTTTATTCGGATAAAAAGACGCTGACTCTTTCATTTTTTGTAGTACTTGATTTCTATTCCAAGACGGGTTTTTAGCCCATACCAAAGCGGCAATACCTGCTGTTGTTGCTGTCGCTGCCGATGAACCACCTATATAATTTGCCTGTTGGTCAAAATAACTTAATACCGCTATAAAATTACCCGCACCCGTTTTTCTCTGCATTTGAACAGTAAAATCAATTTGAGATCCTGTATGACAAATATCACATTGATTATATTCTTCGCCTTCCATTATACCTGTTACAGCAACGGTCTCCTGCATACTTGCTGGAAAAATAACCCCATACCAAGTTGTGTATGATGTTGAAGTTCCTCCGGCAGCTAAAATCATTTTACCCTTACTATACGCATACTTTATAGCATCTTCTATTTTACCAATACCAAACGGAAAACCAATAGACATTGAAATTACTTTTACATCAGCTCTATCGGCTAAAGCAATTAAAGCATCTGCAACACCTTTTCTTTCATGATAATCATCTATAACAACATTTTCAACAGCTCTATAAGTAACTAAATTTGCATTATACGCTACTCCTACAGGTAAATTATCATCATTTCTAGGCGCTGTGGCTATCGCTGCCATCTTTGTACCATGACCACAACGGTCATCAACACCATCATAGTTTTTTGACCAAATTAACCACGAATCTATAAATGTACCATATTTTTCAACGGTTCTTCCTGATGAATATCCATCATTAAAATATTCGTTCATCCATTTTTGTTCTGGTGATAACCCTGAATCTATAATTGCAACTGTAATACCTTTACCTGTACTATAATCCCAAGCAGCTGGAATATTATGTGCATCAAAAGTCCAAGGAATTCTTGCACCTGGTGAAATCGTTCTATAATCATTTTGTTCTAAAACAGCCGTTCCATAGCCACACCCCGAACTTTCCGAAGATGATTTTGCCGTTAAACGTGCTGCTGTTTTAGGTGATTCTTCAAATTGATAACCACCCGGTTCAATATAACGTACGCGACTGTCTTTTAAAAGCGCCTCTATAACCTGTTTATTAGTCACTTTTATATCTAAAACATTGATTACTTGATCCGCATATAATTCAGTACTAGCGCCTCTAGCTGCTGTTTTTTCAAAACCACGTACTAATTCAATAATTTCAGATTTTACATCATTCGATTTAGAACCTCTTGCAAAACTATTTTTAGAGCTACCATAACCAATTGTTAAAATATTTTGACCATGTTTTACAGCGCTCCAAATTGTATGGGCACTTTGTGTATTCCAATTAAAATTTCCTGTAGTTTTTAATGATTTCTCAATAATCCTATTAATTTCCTGTTTTGAAAGCACTTCATTTTGCTTTACAGGCATTTCTAGCACGGTATCGTTAGTACATGAAAACATTGTAATAACAATCGCCAAGCTTACTAATTGTTTTTTCATTTTTGAAGGATTTTTAGTTAAATTGTTACGAATATAACAAAACCCTCGAATAATCGAAGGTTTTTATTAAAATACCATAAATTTCAAACAGAAATTACTCTTCTAAAACAACTCTTGTAGGCGTATCTTTTCCATTGATAATACTCTCTGTTCCTTTTGCTACCGCTTTAATCGTTTGAGTAATTACCCCCATATTTAAGGTTTTTGCTTGATCAGAAACCTTATGATAATCTTTATCAACATCAATTGGCGTAGTAGAAAACGTATGGCTTGGTACTCCTAAACGTGCCAAAGAAGCATTGTCTGACCTAAAAAATAAATTAAATTTCTCATACGGATCAGGAAATAACTGATACCCTGTGCCTACCAAATTCTTTTGGATGATTTTACCAAAATCAGAACGTTCAAACCCTGTTAACCAAGCCGTATTTTTACCAAAACTTGGCGTTTTACCAATCATTTCTAAATTAATTCCTGCAACAAATTTAGTAGGGTCGATTCCTTTTCCAAAAAAGTCAGAACCAACTAAGCCCATTTCTTCTGCGGTGAAACACACAAATAAAATAGTACGTTCATTCGTACCTTTTTGAGCAAAATATTCGGCTAATGTTAACACCCCAACAACCCCTGAAGCATCATCATTTGCACCGTTAAAAATTAAATCTCCTTCTCCCGATTTTTTAACGCCTAAATGATCATGATGTGCAGAAATCACTACAATTTCTTCCTTTTTACTTTTCCCTTCTAAAACCCCAATAATATTACTCATTTTAATGCCTTTATGCGTAAAATTCTGGCGATAAGTAGCCAAATTTCCATAGGTTTTTAACCCAATACGCTTAAATTGGTTTTCAATATAAACCGTGGCTTTTTCCATCCCTTGAGTTCCGGGTTTACGCCCTTGCATTTCATCCGAAGCCAAGGTGTATAAATGTTTTTTAACCGATAATGAATCAAATACAAAAGCCTTTTTTACACTCTTTTTAGCCGTATTTGTAATTACTTCGGATGAAAAATTAGCCGTTTTATTCTGATCATTTTTCACTGTTTTACATGACGATAAAAACATCGGAATAAATGCTGACACGTATACTATTTTTTTAATATTGTTTTTCATTTCAGTATAATTTGGGTGTAATTTTTAGGGTCGATTCTTATTTAATTTAAAACCGCTAAAATAGCTAAATTAATTTCTTAATTTTGTTGAAAACCTACAACTTAAAATCATGGATTTAAATCTTATTCCAAATATAAAACATACTGATGCTAACAATTTTTTCCTTTTAGCAGGTCCTTGTGCTATTGAAAGTGAAGAAATGGCAATGCGAATTGCCGAAAAAGTACTTACAATTACCGATAAATTACAAATTCCTTATATTTTTAAAGGAAGTTTTAAAAAAGCAAACCGAAGTAGAATTGATAGTTTTACAGGAATTGGTGACGAAAAAGCGTTAAAAATTCTAAGAAAAGTTTCTGAAACCTTCAATGTTCCTACCGTTACTGATATTCACGAAGTTTCAGATGCCTACAAAGCTGCCGAATATGTCGATGTTTTACAAATCCCTGCTTTTTTAGTGCGTCAAACCGATTTAGTGGTAGCTGCCGCAAAAACTGGTAAAGTTGTTAATTTGAAAAAAGGGCAGTTTATGAGTCCTGAAGCAATGCAACACGCCGTTAAAAAAGTACACGATGCAGGAAATCAACAAGCATGGATTACCGACCGAGGAACTATGTTTGGCTACCAAGATATGATTGTCGATTTTAGAGGAATCCCAACAATGCGTGAATTTGCGCCTACGGTTTTAGATGTAACTCATTCGTTACAACAACCCAACCAAACAAGCGGTGTTACTGGTGGAAGACCCGATATGATTGAAACAATCGCAAGAGCTGGAGTTGTTAATAATGTCGATGGATTATTTATTGAAACACATTTTGACCCTGCAAATGCAAAAAGTGACGGCGCTAATATGTTACACCTTGATTATTTAGAAAAGCTATTAACAAATTTAGTAGCCATTAGAAAAACTGTCAATAATTTATAGGCACAATTTTTGATAAATAAAGTTGTTTTAAACTCTTATATGAAGCAACTTTATTTATTTTTAGTACTCGTTATTACTAGCGCTACCCTATCGGCTCAAGATTTTTCAATTGTTGATGCCAAAATAAAAACCTACCCTAAAAGAATTACCGCTACAAAATTAGCTAACAAAATTTCTACAGATTTTACTTCTGATAATGAAAAAGTCAGAGCCTTATTTAGCTGGCTTGCTTTTAATATTCAATACGATTTAATTGCATTTAATAACCTTAGTGCCAGAAAAACACAGTTTAGCTATAGAAACGAAGCTGAAAAAAAAGCGAAACTTAAAGCTATAAAAGATGCTCTTGTAAAAAAAACATTGGCTAGAAGAAGTGGAATTTGTGAAGATTATGCACAAACATTTGCTAATATTTGTACGCTTTTAAATATTGAAAACGAAGTAATAAAAGGTAATGTTCGAATTTCTTCAAACGATATTGGCAAGGTAAATAACCAAGCGAATCACGCTTGGAATGCTGTAAAACTGAACAATAAATGGCTGTATTTAGATGCTACTTGGGCAGCAGGAGCTGTTAAAAACGGACGTTGGCAACGTAATTTTAATGATTATTATTTTAATATTCCTAAAGAAAAATATTTCTTAACCCATTTTCCTGAAGATATTTTATGGCAATTACGTGTAAAACGAATGTCTTTAAAAAGCTATTTTCAGCAGCCAATATACACCACTGATTTTCTTAAAAAACAATACAAATTAATAGCTCCAACTACTGGTATCATTACTAAAAAAACAAATACACCCATTACTTTTATCCTTGAAAACATTGCTAAAAACCAATCTATATATTGTGGATTTAAAGGTGTAAAATATGCTCAAAAACCAAAAATTTCTTTTGAAAAAAATCAGGCAATTGTAAGTATTCTTCCTCCAAAAAATAGCAACGAAGTTTTTTTACTTATTGACAAACAGGTTGTGGCAATCTTTTTAATAAAATAAACTACTATTTAAATAACGATTTTTTAGAAGCTATTTCCCACTTTCCGCACTCGCTTTTTTTTGAAGAAAAATCAAAAACAGCCCTCAAACAAAGCTTCAATCGGGGCTAGGAATTTAGTACATCAAACTTTATTTTTAACTAAAATTGAATAATCCTGTTCAAATTCTCGATACTATTTTAATTCTTTTCAGTCATTAAAATCACTCGAATTGACAAGAATCATCAAAATAACTGTCAGTTCGAGTGTTTTTTT
>NZ_OENE01000018.1 GCF_900239495.1 Tenacibaculum finnmarkense genomovar ulcerans | reverse complement strand
TGATGATTTACGAACCGCCGTATACGAGACCCGTACGTACGGTGGTGTGAGAGGCGCACTCCGACTATTTTAGTCGGAGCCGTCTACTCGATTGGCTGTAGTTGATTCGATATTATTTGTCATCTTTTACTTCAAATTAATTAAACCATCATCGTATTCAAATTCAATGACCAAATCCCCGTTTATATCCCATTGACTAGCTTTTCCTTGAAGTTCATCATCTATAGTTTCTTTTTGAGATTTTAATTGTCCATTTATATAATATTCTTTTATCGTTTCATAGTAAGTTTCGTACTCTTCATCTTCATATTGTTCAGTCTCAATTTTTGTTATACTTTCATACTTAATATTACCATCTTTATAAAACTTTAAAGAAGTTATTGTTGTTTCTAAATTTATTTGTGATATTAGAAGATTACCCTTATCATCATAATTTTTGTAGCTTTTTAAATCACCAAACTTATCATATTCATAAATTGCCTCAGGTTTTCCGTTCAAATGATAAAATTTCCAAATCCCTTTTCTGTTCTTTCGTTCACTATTTCTTTTTTTATAAACTCGGTGAAGTCCTTCACAAAATTTTTCTCCATTATTATAGTAGAGTAAAATTTCTTCGTCTGGCTTTTCCTCTATTCCAGAGCAAGAGGATATAATTATTACAAAAACGGCAAGTAAAATTTTAAACTGGTTTCTCATTATTTTTTGATTTAATTATATAACTTACGATTATTAGTGCAATTACAACTATGTCCATAATTATCCAGATATCCTTTGAAAAGCTTATCTTGAAAGCAGGAAAAGGATTAAAAATTATTGCTAAGACTAGAAAAGCCACAGATAGTGTTTTAAAATTCCTTTTAAATGAATTGAATGCTAGAAATAACAATCCAAACATTCCAAAAACTTTAATAAATTGATAATATGAATATGGTAAATTAATTATTGCTAATCCAAATATAATGATAAGAATAAATTTTACAATTGTATTGATATTAATTATTCTATTTTTCGATATCATTTCTCTAGTTTAATAATTTGTGCCATTCTTTTTAATTACAGCCAACGTTTTTATATATGGTTTGTTGCGTTTTTGAAACACTAAATTTAGTAAATAAAAACGGAATAGAAAATCCCCTAAGGATTTTCGTAAGTAGGTTAGCACTAGCAATAAATTATATATTTTGTGTGTGCCCAGCATGGGCATCTTTTGACTACCGAAAGGTAGTTTATTAATCTAGAGGGTGCAAGTCCCT
>NZ_OENE01000017.1 GCF_900239495.1 Tenacibaculum finnmarkense genomovar ulcerans | reverse complement strand
TTCGAATATGATTTCCTCATAAATAAGATTGAAAAAACAGAAATTTTTATCGAGCCGAATCTGGACAAAAAAGGAAAGAAAATACAAGAACTGTGGTTAATCGAGTAGACGGCTCCGACTAAAATAGTCGGAGTGCGCCTCTCACACCACCGTACGTACGGGTCTCGTATACGGCGGTTCGTAAATCATCAAACCAAAGCTCTTTTCACCCTTGGCGCTATCTTCTAATTTAAGCATAGGCTACATCGAGTGCTCCTATGCGAATTTTGAAGAGAATTACGTTCAGTCCTTCCCTACTTGTGAGACTGCCTGAGGTCTTTCCTCAACTCGTTTCCTGTAGGTACTATGACCTCTGCTGACTTCTCCATAACCAACTCGTGATTTTGGAGACCTCCCCAGGTAATGGCATCTTCTTTCACTCAATCGCTGCCGTATCTACATAATTACCCTTTTTGATGTTCTTTGGGGCGTTACAATGATGTGCTTGCTTACCCGAGTAATTATGCCTCTGTATACGATTTCTGTTCGTCAGTACCGAGTTTTGTAGTCTCGCTTCCTTCAGATAAAACCTCACGATTTTCACCCTTGCGACTTACTAATGCTTCAGAACGTTACTCCTGCGCATAAGGGACTTGCACCCTCTAGATTAATAAACTACCTTTCGGTAGTCAAAAGATGCCCATGCTGGGCACACACAAAAGCTATAATTAATACGGGGTTTAGTGTTAAATCAAAAGGAAAGTGTATTTTTACTAAGTCCGCCAAATCTTTTGATTTGGTTTTAGAACAGAAAAGATAAAACAAAATAAAAAGTTTTGGCTAAGTGCTAAACTGAAAGTCTTATACTTTCTATTTCCGCACTAACCATAGCTAAAACGTTAACCACAATTGAAGAAAAAATTGATCAAAAAAGAGAAATAAGAAGCGCTTTTTTGTGGATAATTCAGAAGCGGAAACAGCTCGTGATATTGTAAAATCTGAATATAGGAACGTGGATTTTGAAGAATCTTAAAACTGAAATAACATATGCGGGATTTATAAAACTGATTCTTAATAGAAAAACCTAAGAATTGACTTATTAGAATTGTATTATACAGTCTGAAAATTGCAGAAAAAATAGTCGATTAAATAATGTTTACTTTAATATCGGAATTG
>NZ_OENE01000016.1 GCF_900239495.1 Tenacibaculum finnmarkense genomovar ulcerans | reverse complement strand
TGTATTATACTGATATAGGTTGACCTTTTTTTAGGTTAATTTATATCGTTCAAACTATTTTTTTAGCCGTTTATAATGCAAAAAATAATTTGAACTAGCTTTGTTTTTAAATAGTTAGTTCGGGTAAATTTACATTATTTTTTCGATATGATTTATATTTTATATTAGGGTTTAAATGTACTTCTGCAGGTTTTCTTAAATTCAGGCTAAAATGTGTTCTTAAATTATTGTATATATCTACCGCTTGTTTTGTGATTTCTTGAGCAATAGCTGTATTTTTAATGATTTCTTTTAAAGCATATTCGTACTTTAAAGTTCTGTTGATTCTTTCAGCAATAGCATTTTCGTAGGGATCATATTGTTCCGTCATACTCATGATAATTCCATTACTTTCAGCAAACTCAGTGTATTTAGGATTACAATATTGGAATCCTCTGTCAGAATGATGGATAAGTTTTTCATGAGGGTATTCTCTATTTTTAATAGCCATAGCGAGCGCATCTGTACAAAGTGATGTCTTCATGTGGTTATCGAGTTTATACCCCATAATTTGCTTAGAGTAGGCATCCGTAACGATTGCTAAGTAGTTGTGTCCATTTTCAGTTTTGATGTATGTAATATCAGCTACCCAAAGTTGCTCTGGTCTAGTAGGAACGTGGTGTTTTACAATGTTTTTATATTTTCTAAAAAGATGTTTAGAATTTGTTGTTGTTACATAGTTTTTTCTTTTAGGAATAAGTAAGTTATGAAGCCTTAAAAATCGATAAAACTTATCTCTACCGATGTTAATATTCTGATTAAGCATGTCGTTTTTCAATTCGGTATATAGTTTAATTCCTCCAGTTTTCGAACCTACAGTTTTACGATATTGTTGCACCATTTTAATTAGTTTTTTATCAATTAACTGTTTGTTTTCTTGTTTTTTAACTCTTTTGTAGAAGGCTTGTTTACTAATCCCAAAACACTGATAGAACCATTTTCTTTTAAAATGTTTTTCTTCTTTATTTCTATCTCTTTTGCTAATGTTTCGGGCAACGACTTTTTTGACATATCAACTCCAGTAATGATTTCCATATCGGCAATAATATCTTGCTGAAAGTCTTTTACAAACTCCAGTTCTTCAATTCGTTCCTTTAGTTTTTTAATTTCATCTAATTTACTCATACCATTATTTTGTTGAGCTAAGGTACTATATTTTCTAATCCAATATGAAATAGTAGTTCTAGGAACATCATATTTTTTGGAAGCAAAGTTTGTAGAGATCTGACCATTTTGAATTTGGTCAACGATGAATAATTTGAGTTCTAAGGTTACTTTTTCGTACGTTTTTTTTCGCCAGGGTTGTTTTTGTAATTTCATAAGTGACTATCAATAATTGATGAATTTTTAGTCAACCTATTTCAGTAAAGTTCA
>NZ_OENE01000015.1:110299-429062 GCF_900239495.1 Tenacibaculum finnmarkense genomovar ulcerans | reverse complement strand
TTGTTCCATTTGCTGAATATTCTTAATTCCAAAGATTCAAAATACTAAGTTCCTGCTGGTGCTGGTTTTGTTGCTGAATATCATTAATTCCAAAGGTTCAAAATACTAAGTTCCTGCTGGTGCTGGTTGTTCCATTTGCTGAATATTCTTAATTCCAAAGGCTCAAATACTAAGTTCCTGCTGGTTTTGTTGCTGAATATTCTTAATTCCAAAGGTTCAAATACTAAGTTCCTGCTGGTGCTGGTTGTTCCATTTGCAAAGTGAGTATTTACAAAAAAATACTAAAATCGAACTGTAAAAGAAATCTTGACTGTTCAAAAAAAACAATCTTTAAAAAAATAATTAACTCAAAAAATAAAAAAACAGACAAAAAACCGCTTTTTATTACCTTAAAATCTACCAATAAAAAAAACATATTTGTAAGTAGTCTATTTATCAGTTATTTAAGTTATTAAGTTGTAGTTCAGATAGTACCATAATCAAAAAAAGTGCATTTTTTTAAGAGTAATATTTTTTAATTTCACTTTTAAAAATTAACATTTCATTATTTAGAAATTAACATCTTTTACAGAAACAAAAGGCGGACGCTTTAAAAATGATAATTAAAATTAACATCAAATAACCCTAAATGATGATTAACACGTTTTAAAGGCTTGTTTTTTAGTTTTGGTACTCTTTATTTTTTTTAATCTTTTGAGAAAGCTGACAAACTAAAACCAATCTTAAAAGCTAAAAAACTAATGAAGTGAATAAGCATTTTAAACAAAATCTTTTAAAATGCTAATAAATATCTTTTAAATGATATTTAAAAATGTAACTAGAATTATAAACATTTTAGCGTTTAAAAGTATTTTAAACGCTTTTACGGTAATTATATATTTTATTAAAGAACAAGGAGGGGGTGCGGTTCTTTTAGTTGCTAAAAAGATTAGGCGTTTCTTTTTTTACGGATAAATTATTTTCTAATTTCTTTAATTCTCTTTTTGCTGGTGTTCCTAAATAAGAGTGAAACGTTCTGTAACAAATTAAAAACTCTGGTTGTATAAACTTCCAGTAAATTTCCTTGTAGGTTATATCTTCATCTTCATATTGTTTCTGTAACACAATTGTTTGAACTCTTATAATTTTACGATATAGATTTTTCTGATTATATGCCATTTTCTAAATTGATTTTATTTAATAAATATCTTGCACGGTAACTGCTTAGTATAATTGGCGGTGCATTTTTTCGGTGTTCTGTTACTAAAACTTTTTGTACTGATTTAATCCAATCTTTGGAGGTTCTTATTTCGCTTTGGTGCAAAGTATCGGTATAAATCTTTTTATCTGTTTTGTAACTTATCATTAACCACATCTTGCACTTTGGTAATAATTGTACTAATTTTTTTAAATCCTTTTTTTCTTGTATTACTCTTTTTATCATTTTTAACGCTTTATATAATTTATATAAATACTTGTAATAATTTATTAATTTTCTTGTATCGCTCTTTTTTTACGCTTTATATTAATAATATTGGTTTTGTACTTTTACTGATAATCTTTGACAAATATTTTTATCAATAGGGGTTTTTTAAGTAATGCCTAAATAGTCAGCTCTTTTTTTAGTAAAGAAGTCAATGTTTTAGGGGTTTGCAGTCTATCGACTGTATAAGACAAGTAGGCTAAAAAAAATATACTGACTGCTTAAAGCTTCCAGTACGTACAATATTTTTATCAATAAGTATCAAACCTTACAAGTAGATTTTATTAAGTTCTTGTTTTTCAGTACTGTAAGCCGTTGCCCAAAAGGTCATTATTTCACTTTGCCCCAATTTATAAACCTTTTTATGTACGTGCCAATTGTTAATAAACTCCCTTGTTTTACGGTACATTTTAGCAGTTATTTTGCCATCTTTAAAAAGTTGTTGATACTTATTTAAAGTTATTTTTGCCGTGGTCTTATATATTTCTGTTACAAGATTAATCTTACTTTGATGCGTTCCTTTAGGTGCTACTATTGTAGGCTCAAATATTAATAAATCCCATATTTTAAAGAAGTCGTCTTGTACCTCTTTTAAATTTTTTTTCGTAAAAAAATCAATTGCTAAAACATTATTCATCTTTCTTTTTGTCGTTTCTATTCGCAAAATATTTTTTTCTGATGGTATTGCTTTGTGTCTTTTTTCCAGCATCTCAAAAACCTTATCATACATTTTATGGATAACTCTAATATTAGAACTTCTTTCGGTTGTTTTACATCTTTTTTCCCTATAATTTGGGTCTATCATTATTTCTTTTTTATTCCTATCTGTTCCAATTGCTATAAAAGAATCTAAAAAATTTATTACATCAATAGAAAAAATTAAATTCATACCAATTTCAAAAGCATTGATTTTTAAATTATTGTAATCAACTCCTTTATCTATAAGAAGTCTAAAAAATGTTATTCGAGCCTGTTCCATTGTGAAGCGTCCGAAATTTGTAGCGTAACCTGTTAAATTATAAGAGTAGTACTTGTGTAAACTTCCTCTAATTGTTAATCTGTTTTGTAAATCAATTTTGATATACATACCGCCTTTTAAATTCCGTTCTGTTCCAGTTTCAAAAAAAACTTTACCGCTGTTTTTATCAAAGCGTTTTTTTAATTTTGCCTTTTTTATAATATTTTCTTTTTCTGAATCAATCAGATTTATTTTAGATAGTGTTATTAAATCCATTATAATTTTCTTTTATTAATGGTTTCTTTTACTATCTTTGTAAAACTTACTACTTTAACCATTGCTTGGCGGTTTTGTTTATAGTGTGAGTATCTCTAAATTTAATACCTTAAGTAAGTATTAAATAAAAATACCGCCTGTGGTTAGGCGGTTTTTTTTTGTTTAATACTTTCGCTTTTACACTTTTTATTAAAATTCATATTTTTTTGAAACTTTAAAAGTAAGTTTCACTTTTTCCTTTGCATCTTCTGAATCTAAAAACGAGTACTTTAAAACTATTTCAGTTTCTTTACTTTCAGTATCGTTATTTTCAGCGATTAAATCCGTTGGAATCTCTAAACCTCTTAATAAAAGAAGTCTTTTAAAATCCTTAATTATTGCTTCTAAAGGACTTTTTTTACATTTTAAAAAATACGGTTCGTTATTTTCGTTAGAAATTCCGTCCGTTGTTATTTCGTAATACATATCAATAAAAATATTTTAAATCTATTAAAAAGAACTTCTTTGTGCTACAAATCGGTGCAATTCTGAACGCTTTACAGTTACTTTGCTGTACTTCTTGTTTTGGTCTTTTATTACACTTAAATCCCCATCGTGTATATATTTCTGAAACGTATTTCTACTACATCTTAAAAATTCACAAGCTTCTTTTACCGTTAGATTTTCGGGTTTACCGTTGTCTTTTGTTTGCTGTAAAAAATTAGATATATCTTGAACCATATTTTTTATGTCCGTCCATTCTTGCAATGGAACTGAAACAAATACTACATTATTTTCCATAATTTAAAGAGTTTTTAAATGATTTTTAAATGATGTTTCAGCACCTAAAAAATAACTGAAAACAATTTTATTAAAGATTGATATTCTAATTTTAACCTGTAAAGAATCTAAATTGCTACTAACAATATTTACTTTTTCAACTTTAAAAATATTTTTCATAATTACAGATTTTCAATATTTTTAAAATTTTCTTTATTATGGGTTTTTTTTATTAGTAAATCGTCTAAAAACTGAAACGGTATTTTTTCTACTAATTGTTTAGTCATTAAAGCTACATTTTGAATGTCGTTAGCATCTAATCTGTTTTCGGTTTCTAAATCTGGAGTAGAAATAGCATTTAACAAACTGCCAATATTATGCCCTAAATTTTCATAGTGCCAAAACTCTAAATTTACGGCAAGATGATTACCGTTACTGTTTTCTGTTGCTGTAAAACCATCTAAAAGATAGCTATTATTTTTTAGGGTTTGCACGTTTACTTCTGTAACGGCTTGGCTTGTTTTTTTTTCGCTCATAATTGTTTGTATCTCTATTTGTTAAAATCATAATTATAAGAGTTTGCTAAGTGTTTAGCGGTTTTTCTTATAAAGATGCTGTTTTGTTCGTTACTTTCTTGAATTGCTTTAAATTCATTGCTAGGGGTCGCTTTTACAAGTTCTAGTATCTTATTTTGAAGTATTACAAGTTCCTTTTTTTTATCAGAAATAAAAACCTCTTTTTCTTCCATAAGAATTTTTAATAAACAACAATTGTCGCCCATTTTTCGACCTTGCATCATTATCTTATCGAATTGATCGCCTGTAAATCCCTCCAATTCTTCCTCAGATAAAACAAAAACATTATCTATTTCAATGTGTAAACAGGTTAATTTATCTTGAAGACAATCAAACGCCATTTGCTCTTTTTCAATATCAAAAAACAGTTTTGATGCTCTTTTTGATAATTCAATTGTATTAGTGTTTTGGTGTTCTAAAAATTCCGTAAAATGTTTCATAATTGTAAGTATCTCTATTGTTTAAAAAATTACTGTGAGAAGTTTTATTTTGTTGGTTTATAGTTTAAAAAGGTGTAGGAAAGTATTTATTTTGTTGGATTTTTTTACGCTGGGGCGGTTTGTTTTTAGGAATTTACAACCTCGTTAAGTTCCTTTAAAGCGTTGGCTTTACGTTCTTTTTCTGATTTAAAAAAGTCGGTTGTTGCTGTAATTAATTTCATTTCGGTTTCACTTTTTACCTTTCTACCGTAAAAAAAACGATTAACAGTAGCAATATGAAGCCCTGAAAGTTTAGAAATTTCGTTAATTCCGTGGGCTGGTAGCTGTTTTTTTAATTCTGATATATTCATAGTTTAAATGTATTGACTAATTTTACTCAAACAAATTGTATAAAAAAATACCTTTGTTTTTTTTTGACAAAGGTATATAAATGTTTGACTAATTTTAGTTTTTTTTTATTTTTTTTTATTTTCTTTTTTTTCAAGATTCTTTAAATCTTCTAAGTAGTCTTTACTTTCATAATATTTTTGCTTATTTCTACACTCAATATTACTTATTTTATTAAAAGAATTTGAATATTTTTCTATTAAATAATAGTTTTTTGTTTTGATAATAGTTTTTTCAAATCTCTTTAAACTACTGTAAAACATATGTTTATTAAATAATTCTATATCTTTTATACAATCTTTACTATTTAATTCATTTTTAAAATAATTCTTTAGCAGGTTCTGTATTTTATATCCGAAAAAATCTAAAATACTAATATATTCTAAAGAAGTATAATCTAAAAAACAACTATTAAGATGAAGGCAATTAATAAAACAAGATATTTGATTTTTGGAGTTTTGGTTTAATATATCTATGCCTTGTGCTAATGAATCTATAAAGTTTTTAGAACTATATTTAAAATATGAAGTTATAAAGGCAGTATCAAATTCCTTTAGTTCGTTTATTGTAATTTCAGATATTAAAGTAAGTGCTGTTATTTCGTTTCTTATTAAATCTTGGTCATAAGTATCTTTAGAATTTATTATTTCAGAAAATACACTTTCACTATAATAATTATCAAATGCAATAGATTTTACTTTTGTGTTTTTTCTGTGTGCAACTAACATTAAATAAACGCTGTAATGTTTAACATCGTTAATTATGTACGGCTTTAAATTTGTATTAAGATAATGCTTTACGGTTATTTTGCTTTTTTTAATCATTTTGTGGTATGTAGTGAGTATTTCTATACTGCAAAAATAACTAAAATAAAATAGGGGTTTTTAGTAGTAATTGTTTGTTAAATTTTAGGCTTTATATATTACTGTTTAATAGCTTAATTTGTAGCAGTAGTATTTTTTAAGCGTTTAATAAATCATAATTATATAAGTAGATACTTGTATTTATAAAATTGCTTAAATCGTTTGTTTTACCTGTGGGCAAATAAATCTTGCACACGGAAACAAAGAGCCAATAAAAAAACCCTGTCCAAAGTTGGATAGGGTTTTTTATGTAGTAAATTAAAAGATTGTTTAGGTTTTTATTTTAAAAATTAACGGCTGTCATTTCGTCTTCTAGGGTTTCATCCATTACGTGGGCGTAAATTTGCGTTGTTGCTAGTTTTTGGTGTCCTAAAATCTTTTGTACTGTTGTTACTGCTACTTTTTTATGTAGTAAATATGTAGCGGTGGTGTGCCTTGCCGTGTGAAACGTTATATTTTTATTTTGTATTTGTGCTATTTTAGCTATTTCTTTTAATTGGCGGTTGCAATATTGATTTGTTAAATGTTTGAAACAAAAAACGCTTTTAAAATTATTGTGTTTATCTAAAATCTTTTTCGGTTTACCGTTAAACATCAAATGTATAGGAATGCGTATTTCTTTGCCTGTTTTTTCCATTGTTTTAATAATCCAATCTTTGCCCTTTATACTAACAATATCTTTTTTTTGTAGGCTGAAAATATCACCATAACGTAAACCTGTATAAACAGAAAAAATATATAAATCTCTTACAGTTTCGTATTTTTTATTTTCGTTGGTTAATGCTACATTTTCAAAACATTCTATTTCTGATGGTGTTAAATATACGGTTTTGCCCTCGGTTTGTTTTATTTTGAATTTCCTAAACGGATACTTTTGTAATTCCATCAAATCTTTATTAATAGCTAAATTTACAAATCTTTTGATATTCTTAAAATACTTAGAAATAGTACCTTGAGCTAGTTTTTTACTAGGAATGTTTTTATACTTAATAGTATATTTTTTTAGAAAAATATCAAAATCATATAAAAATTCGAAAGTCATATCTTCAAAAGAAATTACTTTTTTAAATTCTTTTAATTTTTTTAAGGTTGCTAATTGATTTGCCTTTGTTCCTTTGGTGCTGTTTATGTTTTCAATTTCTATTTCCATAAACTCTGTAAAACTTTTTACCGTTGGCTTTGTAAAGAAATCGTTTAACATACTTAAATTAAAAGATTCTCCTTTGTTTATTTTGTCAAGTTCGAAATTTTCCAAGTCCCTCAAAGTTTCAGAAATTTGTTTATTTAATTTTATTGCGTTTGGGTAATCTGTTTTAATAGTTCGGCTTCTTTTGTTCCAAAATTTAGGTTCAATATAAATTTTTGTAGTAAAATATTTATGCGAACCGTTTAAATAACATTCTATTTGAATTAATGCAGTACCTTTTTTATTTAGGTGTTTTTTTCGGTTGTAAATCGTGGTAAATCTCGTTTTGTTCATGGCTGTAAGTATCTCTATTTACACAAACGTACAAACAAAATTTGGTATAACAATATTCAAAACGGGTAGATAACCAGTATATAAAACATTGATATTAATTGATATTTATTTTTATCAAAAAAAGTAAAAAGCTAGTATTTAAAGGGGGTTTAATAAAAAAACCACCCTTAAAAGGATGGTTTTTGTGGTCCCACCAGGACTCGAACCTGGGACCACCTGATTATGAGTCAGGTGCTCTAACCAACTGAGCTATAAGACCGTTTTAGGGTTGCAAAAATAAGAACTTTTTTTAAATAAAAAAGCTTTTTTAAACTTTTCTGCTCATTAAATTTTCAGCAAACAAACGAAGCCCACTTTTTGCGGTATCGCTAATGTTTAAATGTTCCAAGCTTTTAAACGACTTATTTGTATAGTATTCAATAAGTTGATGTGTGTATTCGGGGATGTTGTTTTTGGTGAAAATCGCAGAAACCGTCGCTATTTTTGCTTGAATATTTTCTTGTTTATTTTCTTGTTTATTGTTGTAAAGCGTAGTTAATTTTTCTTTATCATCCGTATTTGCTACTTCAAAAGCTTTTAAATAGAGGTAGGTTTTCTTGTTTTCGATGATATCGCCACCAACTTGCTTTCCGAAAGTTTCAGGATCGCCATAAGTGTCTAAATAATCATCTTGTAATTGAAAAGCAACGCCTAAATGTAAGCCGTAGTTATATAAATGTTGGGCTTGTTCTTCGTTCGCATTGGCTACAATAGCACCCATTTTTAAGGCGGCTGCTACTAAAACCGATGTTTTTAGCGTAATCATTTTAATGTACTCATCAATAGTAACGTCGTTTCTGGTTTCAAAATCAACATCTAATTGTTGTCCGTCGCAAACTTCTAAGGCTGTTTTACTAAATAATTGTGCTAATTTTTGAAAAATTATAGGTTCGTAGTTTTCAAAATATTGATAGGCTAAAATTAACATGGCATCGCCAGATAAAATCCCTCTGTTAATATCCCACTTTTCATGAACCGTTTCGTGTCCACGGCGCAAAGGTGCGTCATCCATAATATCATCGTGAACTAGCGTGAAATTATGAAAAACTTCTACGGCTAGTGCGGCTGGCATGGCTTTTTTATAATCTCCAGAAAAAATATCGGAAGCCATAAGTGTTAGCATTGGGCGAATTCTTTTTCCGCCTATTTGAAGAATATAATCTATCGGTTCATAAAGGTTTTTAGGCTCTTTTAGTGTTTTTTTAGAAGCTAAGTAAGCTAAAAAGTCTGACTGATATTGTAGTATGTCCAAATCTTAAATTTTTTGTAAAAATAAGATAAACAAAAATTCTAATTGTTAGGTAATGTTAAAAAAACAATAAAACGAAGGAAACTTTTATTGTTTTTAAAGTTTCCTTGTGTACATTTGCAAATAATTATGAGAGATAAAATTTTAAATAAAGCGGGAGAAATGTTTTTAAACTTTGGTTTTAAAAGCATTACGATGGATGATATTTCAGGTGAATTAGGCATCTCAAAAAAAACACTGTATAAATATTTTTCAAAGAAAACAGAATTGGTAGATGCTAGTACAGAGGCGGTTCATAACACCATAAACGATGCTATTACAAAAATAAAAGAGAAAGAGTATAATGCTATTGAAGAGGAGTTTGCGGTAAAGGCAGTTTTTAAAGAAATGTTTAAAAATGCCAAGACTTCGCCTATGTTTCAGCTTAAAAAATATTACCCTGAAACGTATGCAAAATTAATGGATCGTGAAATATGCTTATTTCGAGATTGTAATATTGACAATTTAACAAAGGGTATTAAAGAAGGGTTTTATCGTGAAAATTTAAAAATAGATTTGATGGTGAATTTTTATTTTACCTTAATTTTTGGCGTTTTTGAAACAGAAATGTACGGTAGCGAAATGCAGGAGGTAATGAAAGTAGAATATGAAATTTTAGAATATCATATTAGAGCAATTGCCACTCAAAAAGGATTAGACGAATTATCGAAACAACTACAAATTATAAATTTATAAACTTAATAAACAATGAGGAAATACATATACACGGTATTTATATGCTTTTGCACAAGCTTTTTATTTGCGCAAAAACAACTTAATTTATCAATGCAAGAAGCTATTGATTATGCTATAAAAAATAGCTATGCCAATAAAATTGCTAAAAATGATATTAAGGTAGCAATTAAAAGAAAATGGGAAACAACGACTATCGGTTTGCCTAAAATTGATGGAAAGGTGGCGTATCAAAATAATTTAAAACAAGCCGTTTTATTAACAGATTTTAATAATGATGGTATTGATGAAGAATTGATTTTTGGTAAAAAACAAACCATGAATGCTACGGCAACGCTAAGCCAATTAATTTTTGACGGTTCGTATTTGGTAGGTTTACAGGCAGCAAAAACCTATTTAAAAATATCAGAACAAGCCAAGCAAAAAACAGCTTTAGCCACAAGAGAGGCAATTATAAACGCTTATGGAAATATCCTTGTTTCTGAAAGATTAATTGAAATTCTTGAAAAAAACACGGGTGTTTTAGAGAAAAATTACAAGGATGCAAAGAAAATTAATGAGAACGGATTAAATGAACAAGAGCAGGTGGAGCAATTAGAAATCACCTTAGGAAATGTTCAAAATAGTTTAAGAAACGCTGTTAGATTAAAGGAAATTGCCTATCAAATGTTAAATCTTTCTTTAGGAAATGATATCAATACAAAATTAACATTAACCGATAGTTTAGATAGTTTGATGCTTAACAGTAGTAGTTTAGCATTGCTATCAAAAACATTTAATTTAAATGGGCATATCGATTTTAGAATTGCTGAAAATAGTAGAGAAAGTAAGCGCCTATTAATGCGTTTAGAGCAAAGTAAAGGTTTGCCTAGTTTGAGTGCTTTTTTAAATTATGGGCTTGCAGCAAACTCTAATTCTTTTACTTTTTTAGATGAAAAACAAAAATGGTTCGGCTCTTCGATGTTTGGTGTTAATTTGAATATTCCAATATTTAGTAGCTTAGGAAGATCTGCTAAAACGGCACAGGCAAAAATTGAATTAGAATCGGCTGATATTCGTTTGGAAGAAATTAAGCAACAATTAAATTTACAAACACAATCGGCAAAAAGTGAATATCAGTTAAGTATTGAAAATTATGAATCTGCTATGAAAAACATGAAATTGGCAGAACGCATTGAAAAAAAGCAGCAAATTAAATTTTTTGAAGGAATTTCTTCAAGTTTTGATTTATCGCAAGCGCAAAATCAATTATACAGCCAACAAAATAACTACGTGCAGTCAATGTTAAACGTTATTAGTAAAAAGGCAGCCTTAGAAAACGCATTAAATATACCCTTAAAATAAAAAATGACAATGAGAAAAATATATTCACTACTAGCAATAACAGTATTTTTAGCATCCTGTTCAGGCAGTAAAAAACATTCCGTTGAGGCGGTAATTGCTTCTAACGATTTGGTAAAAATTCGTGCTAAGAAAACCAAGTTAAATAGTCAAATTCAGGTTTTATCCGAAGGAATTAAAGCCTTAGATACTAAAATTGCAATCTTAGATACTTCAAAAAAAGTGCCTTTAATTACGGTGGTATCTGCTAATAAAACAAATTTTAAGCATTATTTAGAATTGCAAGGAGCAGTTAAAACAGCACAAAATGTTTTGATATATCCTGAAATGCCAGGGCAATTGGTTCAAATTTATGTAAAAGAAGGACAGTACGTAAAAAAAGGACAGGCTTTGGCTAAAATAGATGATGCAGGGCTTTCTGATCAGTTAGCGCAAATAGAAGTACAGGCAGTTTTAGCTAAAACAACTTACGAGCGTCAAGAGCGTTTATGGAATCAGAAAATTGGTTCAGAAATTCAGTTTTTACAAGCGAAAACTACGTATGATGCTCAAAAAAATGCTGTAAGTCAATTAAGAAAAAAATTAGGGAAATCGGTTATAAGAGCGCCTTTTTCGGGTATTATTGATGATGTTATTAAAGAGCAAGGAATGGTGGTAGCGCCAGGAGCTGGTGCCGAAGTTTTTAGAATTGTAAATCTTTCTAAAATGTATATTGAAACAGCCGTACCTGAAAGTTATATTTTATCAATTAAAAAAGGTAAAAATGTATTGGTTGAGTTTCCTATTTTAGGAAAGGCTATTACTTCAAAAATTCGTCAGGCGGGTAATTTTATCAATCCTGCAAATCGTACTTTTAAAGTTGAAATAGCGGTTGATAATAAAGATAAAAGTATTAAACCGAATTTAACGGCTAAGTTAAAAATTAACGATTATACAAACCCTGATGCTATTTTAATTCCGCAAAGTATTATTTCAGAAAATGCCAAAGGAGAACAGTATATTTTTGTGGTAAACGATATTTTAAAGCAAGGAAGTAAGGTTCAAGGAATAGCAAAACAGATTATTATTAGCACCGGAAAAACGCAGGGCGATGTTATAGAGGTTTTAACAGGGCTTAGTAAAGGTGATAAAATTATTAAAGAAGGTGCTCGAAGTGTAAAAGATGGGCAGCAAGTAGAAATTTTATCTTCGGAAGAGGGAACTACTGTTAACGCTAAAAAATAAAGATAATGAGCGAGCAAAAAAAGCACGTAGATAAAGAATTCGGGTTGTCTTCATGGGCTATTAATAATAAAACCACCATTTATGTAATGATGGCAATTATTTTATATGCTGGTATTTCGGCATTTTTTAATATGCCGCGTGAAAATTTCCCTGAAATAAAGGATACTAAAATTTATGTAAGTTCTATTTATCCTGGTAATACAGCAGAAGATATAGAAAAACTAATTACCGATCCTTTAGAAGATAAATTAAAAACGGTTAGTAATATGACCAAAATAACATCAACCTCGCAGGAAGATGTGTCAATTATTACTGTTGAATTTAATGATGAAATACCTATTGAACAAGCAAAGCAAAAGGTAAAAGATGAAATAGATGAGCAGGTTTCAAGTGAAGATTGGCCTACTTTTAATGGGGCTAAAGTAGCACCAAATGTTTTTGAATTAAATATATCGGAAGAAACACCTATTTTAAATATTAATATTTCGGGTGATTATACTGTGCATCAATTAAAAGAATTTGCAGAGGTTTTACAAGATAAAATAGAAGATTTATCTGAAATAAAAAAAGCAGATATTCGAGGTGCTGAAGATAAGGAAGTTGAGGTGGCTGTTGATATTTATAAAATGATGGCTGCAAAGGTTAGCTTTGATGATATTTTAAGAGCTATTCAGGGCGGAAATGTAACCATGTCGGCAGGAAATATTATTGCCAGCGGACAGCGTAGAACCTTGCGTATTTTAGGGGAAATTGAAACTCCTCAAGAATTACAAGATTTTGTAGTGAAAACAGAAAAAGGCAATGCTATTTATTTAAAAGATATTGCTGAAATTACTTTTAAAGATAAAGATAAAACCACTTATGCTCGTCAATTTGGTGATCCGGTGGTAATGCTTGATGTTAAAAAACGTGCAGGGCAAAATATGGTTACCGCTGCTGAAAAAATTCAGCAAATTGTAAAAGATACCAAAGCCAATATATTCCCAAGTAATTTAACGGTAACAATTGCGAACGATCAATCGTCAAAAACAATTGGACAGGTGGATGATTTGGTAAATAATATCATTTTTGGAGTGATGTTAGTGGTACTTGTTTTAATGTTTTTCTTAGGATTTAAAAATTCATTATTTGTAGGTTTTGCCATTCCGATGTCAATGTTTATGTCGTTAATGATTTTACATTTAATGGGCTATACCATGAATACCATGATTCTTTTCGGGTTAATTATGGGGCTAGGAATGCTAGTAGATAACGGTATTGTAGTGGTTGAAAATGTGTATCGTTTAATGGATGAAGAAGGAATGACCCGCTTAGAGGCGGCAAAAATGGGGATTGGTGAAATTGCATTTCCTATTATTATATCAACAGCAACTACGGTAGCGGCGTTTATTCCTTTAGGAATGTGGCCAGGAACTATGGGGCAGTTCATGATTTATTTCCCAATTACTTTATCGGTTGTATTAGGGTCGTCATTATTTGTGGCTATTTTCTTTAATTCGGTAATGGTTTCTCAATTTATGAGTACTGAAGATAAAAATATCCCCTTAAAAAAATTAATTATCATCACCGCGAGTATTGGTGTTATTGGTATTTTGATTTTACTTTTCGGTGGTGCTGTAAGCCCGCTAGGAACTTTAATGGTTTTTACTGCGGTAAATTTTTGGCTTTACAGATATGTATTACGCCCAATGGCAAATGGTTTTCAAAATAAAATACTTCCACTTTGGGAACGTCTTTATGAAAAAATGATTCGTGCTTCTTTAAAAGGATGGCGTCCTTACGGAATAACAATTGTAACGATTATTTTACTTTTTGTAGCGTTTATCGGTTTTGGAGCTTCTGTAAAAAGTAAGCGAACAAAAATTGAATTTTTTCCTGATAATACGCCCAATCAAATTGTGGTATATGTAGAATATCCGCAGGGAACAGATATTGAAAAAACCAATACCATCATGAAAAGTTTAGAAGCTCGAGTGACCAAGGTTTTAAATGAAGATATGTATATGGATGGCGACCGCAATTTCATGATAGAAAGTTCTATAGCACAAATAGGAGCGGGTGCAGGAAATCCTCAAACGGATGGTGGTTCGGCTGCCGAAATGCCACATAGAGGTAAAATAGTAGCCTCTATGCGTGAGTACAAATACCGTAAGGGTTTAGATAGTAAAGTATTAAAGAAAAAAGTAACGGATGCTTTGCAAGGGATTTATCCTGGGTTGTCTATTTCTGTTGAAAAAGACCCCGTAGGTCCGCCGGCAGGATATCCTATTAATATTGAATTAGAAGGTGAAGATTACGATGAATTAATTATTACTGCTGAAAAAATGCGTGATTTTATCAATACCAAATCAATTCCTGGTATTGCTGAATTAAAAATAGACGTAAACAAATCGAAACCAACCACATTGGTTGAGGTTGATAGAAAAAAAGCAGGTGAATTAAAAGTGAGTACTTCTCAGGTAGGAAAACAACTGCGTAATTCTATCTTTGGAAGCAAAGCTGGTGTCTATAAACAAGCTGGTGAAGATTATGATATTTATGTTCGTTTTAATAAAGATAACCGCTACAATTCAAGTGCTATTTTTAATCAAACGATGACTTTTAAAGATATGTCAACAGGACAGGTTAAATCTGTTCCTGTTTCGGCAGTAGCAAAACAGCGTAACAGATCAGGTTTTAGTGCCATTAAGCATAAAAACGTGAAGCGTGTAGCAACGGTATATTCGGCATTAGCGCCAGGTTATACTGATGCCGCTGCAATTGTAAGTGAAATTCAGAATGAAATGAAATCGTTTACAGGTTTGCCTAAAACAGTACATGTTGATTACACAGGGCAAATTGAAGAGCAGAACAAACAAATGACCTTTTTAATAGGTGCATTTTTCTCTGGATTAGGCTTAATTTTCTTAATTCTAATTTTCCAATTCAATTCTATTTCAAAACCTACAATTATTATGTTGGCTATCTTTTTAAGTTTGATAGGGGTATTTGGAGGAATTGTAGCATCAGGATCATCATTTGTAATTATGATGACCATGATGGGGATTATTTCTTTAGCGGGTATTGTGGTGAATAACGGTGTAGTATTGTTAGATTATACACAGTTATTAATAGACAGACAAAAAGCTGCACATAATTTAGGTAAAGACGACTTTTTAGAGGTTTCGGTATTAAACGAAGCCATTGTAAAGGGAGGAAAGGCACGTTTACGCCCAGTTTTATTAACGGCAATTACCACAATTTTAGGATTGATTCCTTTAGCAACGGGTTTAAATATTAATTTCTTTACCTTGGTAACAGAATTTGATGCAAATATATATGTTGGTGGTGATAATGTTATTTTTTGGGGTCCTTTAGCTTGGACGGTTATTTACGGGCTATTTGTGGCAACTTTTTTAACATTAATTGTAGTGCCGATATTATTCTATTTAGTAACTAAATTAAAGATGTGGTTACATCGTGTTTTCTAAATTTTTTATATTTTTTTGATAGATAAAAAAGGGTTAAAGGCAGGTTGTTTTTAACCCTTTTTTATATTTTTGAACTTATGAACGATAAAAATAATACTAATAAAGGTGTTTTTACGGTAGCTGAAATAAAACGAAAACTAGAGCACTATTGCGTGTATCAAGATCGTTGCCATAAAGAAGTAGAAGCAAAATTAAAAGAGTATAATACTGTTGCTGACGCTAGAGAATTAATTTTGTTAAGCTTAATGCAAGATAATTTTTTAAATGAAGAACGCTTTGCTAAAAGTTTTGCAAGAGGAAAATTCCGCATTAAAAAATGGGGAAAAAACAGAATTGTAAGGGAATTAAAATTTAGAGATATATCGGCATATAATATAAAAACAGCCTTAAAAGAAATTGATCAAGAAGAATATATTACAACACTTTATAATTTAGTAGCTAAGAAAAACAAGTTAGTAACCGAAACAAATATTTTTAAACGAAAAAAGAAAATTCTAGATTATGTACTATACAGAGGTTTTGAACCTCATTTAATTTACGAAGCGCTTAGCGCTCTTTAAAATTAAATAAACTGTCTAGGTTTATTTCTTTATCGAATTGTTGTTTGGTGTAAACGGTATTTATTTTGGTATTCATGCTTCCAAAAAGCAAGTGTATTTTAGCTACTTGACTATTTATTTCTCTAGAGGTAATTGCCGGTATATAAGTCATGTCGGCAAGTCTTAAAACTTCATTTTCAAAAACATTTATACGTGCTTTAAAAGCAGGTTTTTGAAGCGTTTTTATTTTTAAACTGTCTTTTAGTTGTTTGGTTAATTCTTTTAATTCGATAGCATTATTTAAAGCAGCTGTTGGGGTGTTATTTTTAAATTGTTGTAAAAAATTTTCTACAAGGGCATATTCTTTCCAATTTTCTATATTTTTAGCAGCATCTTTATGTAGCGTGGCATATTTTAAATGCTTCACACTGCCATCCATGCCTGTTTTTTTAACAGCAACACGTTGTTGAGGTGCTTCTTTTTTACAAGAAGAAGCAATTAAAACTAAAAAAACTAAAAGATATAAAGGGTATTTCATCAAAATAAAATTAAAACGATAAAAGTAGCAAAATAGCAACTCGTAATAGAGAATTTTGTGTTAAAATAATGGCTAATTTATAAAATGGGTTTTTATTACTGATGCTTTAAATTTGGTTGGGTTGTTTAGCCCCGATTGTAGCAATTGTTTGAGCTCCTTTTTTGATTTTTTTCAAAAAAGAGCGAGTGCGGAAAGCGGGAAATAGCTCCAAAAAAAAATACAGATACATTTTTTAAGTAGTGTAACTTTTGTTGCTTTAAATAGCGTTATTATGAAATATCTTTGTGTTACACAGATTTACTAGCAAAATGAAAGAAATTATAGAAAATAGTTTAGAAAAAGCCATTTCATACACCACATATAGAACACTTGTAAAAACGTTGTTAGTGGCTAAAAAATCAACAGGAAATAACCAATCGGACGATTTATTAAAGTATAGTTTATTAAACGATAAACGCATGAAACGCCTGGACAAAACCATAAAGATATCGGAAGAAACAATTGCTAAATTAACAGCAGTTAAAGCGCCGCAAACCTGGTTGGTTTTAACAGAGGGATGGTGTGGTGACGCTGCTCAAAACTTGCCTGTTATTAATAAAATAGCCCAAATAAATGATGTTATTGACTTAAAAATTGTTTTAAGAGATGAAAACGAAGCATTAATGAATGCTTTTTTAACCAATGGCGGTAAGGCTATTCCTAAATTAATTGCTTTAGATAAAAACAACGAAGTAGTAGGAACTTGGGGTCCAAGACCTAGTAAGGCTACTAAAATGGTGGCTGATTACAAAGCCGAGCATGGCGGTTTAGATGCTGAATTTAAAGAATCTTTGCAGGTTTGGTATAATAAAAATAAAGGAATCAATCTTCAAGAGGATATTGTTTCTTTATTTGAGCACTAATTTTTGAAGTATTTGTTTAAATTTTATTTCATATTATTTTATGACAAGGATTGATTAAAAAAAACTGTCAGTTCGAGTGTTTTTTTCCTTCAAAAAAAATATATCGAGAATTTTTTAGCATCAAATTCTCGATACAATTTTAATTCCTTTTAGTTATTAAAATGACTCGAATTAACAAGAGCCATTAAAAAAAAGGGAATAACTACGAAAAAATTAGGCTGTAAAACTGAAATAAAACTTTTTTAGATGAAATTTAAACAGATTCACAAATATTTTTTTGAGTTTTATAACGGAATATTCTTGATTATTTTGTTTTTTTAAAAAAATAGTAAAAAATAATAGATAATTAACATGCAGATAATGAGCTTATTCAGATTTTTGCACTAAATTTATTGATTTTTTTCTCTAAAAAGTTTTGTAAAACCGAAAATAGGTTCTATATTTGCAACCGCTAAGGAGAAAACAATAATTGACCTGGTAGCTCAGTTGGTAGAGCATCTCCCTTTTAAGGAGAGGGTCCTGGGTTCGAGCCCCAGCCCGGTCACTAAAGCTTCTCTTATATTTATAAGGGAAGCTTTTATTTTTTTTCTAGCTTTGGGGAGATACCAAAGCGGCCAACTGGGACGGACTGTAACTCCGTTGTCTTACGACTTCGCAGGTTCGAATCCTGCTCTCCCCACAAAACCTCCATCATTTACTTGATGGAGGTTTTTTTTGTTTAATAAATAGAAAGAGTGTTTTTAAAAATCATATTTCTTGTGCGCATCTAAGCGGATAAAAATAAATAATAGTACGGTAAAACCCCATAAAGATGAACCTCCGTAGCTAAAAAAGGGCAGCGGAATACCAATAGTAGGTAATAAACCGATGACCATTCCAATGTTTACAACAATATGAAAAAAGATAATAGAAGCGATGCCGTAGCCATATACCCGCCCAAATTTATTGGTTTGATTTTCGGCTAAATAAATAATTCGATAAAGTAATAACATAAATACTATAATTACGGCGGAACTGCCTAGAAAGCCCCATTCTTCGCCTACAGTGCTATAAATATAATCAGTTTCTTGTTCGGGTACAAATTTCCCTTGAGTTCTGTCGCCTTGTAAAAATCCTTTACCAACTAAACCCCCAGAACTAATGGTTAATTTTGATTGATAGGTGTTATATCCTTTGTTTTTAAGGTCGGTAGTTTTTCCTAATAAAATATCAAATCGGTCTTTTTGATGTGGTTCTAATACGTTTTCATAGGTGTAACCGATACCGTAAATAAATAAGGTTGTAAATAAGTATAATGATATTATTTTAATTGCATTGAATCTTAAAAATCGCTTGTCTTTATGAAATCCACGAGCAATACCTGAGCTAATAAGTAGTAAACAGCTGAAAAGAATCCAATTTGCACCGAAATAGATTGTTAGAATAAATAAAATAATTGAAACAGTTCCAAAAACAATATAATTTAAGGTTAAGCCTTCTCTATTTAAAACGAAAAAGAAAGAGAAGTAAATTAAAACAGAGCCCATATCGGGCTGAAAGGCAATTAGAATAGCAGGTAAAAAAATAATTGCAAAAGCTTTTAATTGATTTTTAAGTAGTTTAAAATTATATTTTCTATCACTAATTAATTTAGCTAATGCTAGAGCTGTAAATGCTTTTGAAAATTCGGAAGGTTGTAAGCCAATTCCACCAAAATTATACCAAGAAGTTGCGCCATTAATTTTTTTTCCGAAGATAAAAACCCCTGCTAATAGCACTAACGAAAGCACGTATAGAACACTAGCGAATCGTTCGTAAAATTTTGAATTAAAAAAAAGAATCAAAATTATTAGTGGAATACTGAGTCCTATAAAAATAAATTGTTTTCCATATTTGGTTGAAAAATCAAAAAATTGTCGGGTAGTATCTGTTGATGATGAGGCGTAAATATTCATCCATCCGAAGCTAACAAGTAATACGTATAGTAAAATTAGCAACCAATCGATGTTTTCAAAAATATTATTTCGTTCCTGACGCAAGGCTATCGTTTTTTTTAATTAATTTTTCATATTCTTTTTGAAGACTCATCTTTATCATACGGTCTTCTACATATTTTCTTGAAATTTTTCCGTTAAGGTATTTTTCAATCAATAAACTCGTTATTGGTGCTGCTATTGTTGAACCGTATCCTCCATTTTCAACAAAAATAGCAATGGCAATTTTAGGATCGTCTTTTGGGGCAAATGCAATAAATATAGAATGGTCTTTTGCTTGTACTTTTTTACCATCGACCATTTTTGTTTTATTTTCGGAAGTTCCTGTTTTACCACAAATTTCAATGCCTTTTACTTGGCTTCCTCTTGCGGTTCCGTTGGTAAATACTTCGTGCATTGCTTGAATCGCAATTGGAAAGTGTTTTGGAGCTATAGTAGTGTGTCTTTTGGCGGTATAAAGAGTGTCTATAATAGCTTTATTATTAATTTTTTTAACAATATGAGGCGTATGAAAATAGCCTTTATTAGCTATTGCAGCAGTCATATTTGCCAATTGCATTGGCGTAGTTAGTATTTCTCCTTGACCAATCGCATTTGAAATTGTATAGGTAGCGCTCCACCTGTTTTTATACCATTTGTTATAAAATGCGGCATCAGGAATGGCTCCTTTTCTTCCAACAGGTAAGTCATATCCTAAAAAATTACCTAAACCAAAGCTTTCTACGTGTTTGTTCCAGGTATCCATTCCTGTTTTTGGATCGCCTGTTTTGTCGATAATTTTTTTATATGTAGTTGCAAAATAACTGTTACACGATTTTGCAATGGCTGTTTTTAAACGAATAGGCCTGCCTGTAATACCACAATGACATGCCATTAATTGTCTTTTACCTTTACCATATCTGTATCCATGATGGCAAAAAACGCCAAAATCTTTATCAATAACCTCTTCTTGTAAACCGATTAATCCGTTGAGTATTTTAAAGGGTGATCCTGGAGGATACATTGCCTGAAGCCCTCTATCAAAAGTAGGCATATTAATGGTGTCGTTAAATAATTTTACAGAATTAGGCGAGCGTTTTCTTCCAACTAATAGGTTAGGATCATAAGAAGGAGCGGTTACAAGGGCTAAAATTTCGCCTGTTTTTGGCTCAATTGCTACAATACCACCTCTTTTTCCTGTCATTAAAAGCTCTCCATACGCTTGAAGTTTACTATCAATGGTTAGGGTTAAATCTTTACCGGTTACCGCAAGGGTGTCGTACAATCCATTTTTGTAAGATCCTGTAATTTTATTTAAATTATTTCTTTTAAAGCGTTTTTTACCTTTAATACCTCTAAGAACTCTTTCGTATTGTTTTTCAACGCCCATTTTTCCTATCAGCTCTCCTTGCTCATAGTAATTATTTGTTCTTGCTTTTTGTTCGTTTACCTCGGCAATAAATCCTAAAATATTTGCTGCTGATTTAACAGGATAATCTCTAATAATACGTTTTTGGATATAAAACCCTTTGTATTTTGGTAGTTTTTCTTGTAGATACGCAAAATCTTCTTTAGCCAATTGTTTTAAAAATACAGAAGGCAACCAACGGGCAAAATTTTCGGCTTTTTTAAAGCGTTTTTTAAAGCTTTTTACATCGATTTTTAAAAGATTACAAAACTCTAAGGTATCTAAATGACTTACGTTTTTAGGAACGACCATTACGTCGTACGATAACTGATTTGCTACTAATAATTTTCCATTTCTATCATAAATATAGCCGCGTTCAGGATAGTCATATTCAATTTTTACGGCAGAACTTTGTATCGGATTAATATTTGCACCCTCAATAATTTGCAATTGAAATAACCTTGCTATATAAATGACTCCAACTAGCGTAATTAAAAATAGGAGTAAAAAACTTCGTTTCATTTCTGATACTTTATGTATTGTTCAATAAATAGTAATAGGGGAGGGTTTGGTATTTTTTATTTTAATTTTTTTCTAAAGATAAAACTTCCTAAGAAATACAATGTTAATGTAAAGATACTAGAATACAGGGTATTTAAAAGCACTTTAGTGATATTGTAAAAACTAAAATTAATCAAACTAAATAAGATAAAATGATGCACAAGTGTTAAAATTAATGTGTAATTAAATACCTTATCAAAAGTTTCTAACCGTAAGCTGAATAATAAATAATCAGGTTCGTTTTTTTTAAATATTTTTTTGATAAAAAACAGCCTAATATAGGCAATAAATAAAATTGAAAAAGCGTGTATTCCTCCTGAATTGGAAAAAGCATCTACACCTAAACCTAATAAAAACGTCAAGCTTAAAAAAGAAAATCTATCTGATTTTAAAGGATAGAAAAAAACAAAACAGATGTATAAATAAGGGTTTATATAGCCTAAAAATAAAACATTATTTAATACTAATACTTGTAGTAATAATAAAAAAACAAATAAAAAGAGGATGTAAATGGTTTTATTCATTGTTGTTTTCGATGCTTTTAATTGCCTCTTTATCAAGGTTTGTAACAATGTAAATATGCCCTAAGTTAGCCATATCATTAAATAATTTAATATCAATAGTATTTGCTGCCGATAATTTTTCAGGTATTTTACGAATACTTCCTATAAGAATTCCTTTAGGAAAAATAGTAGATTTTCCGCCTGTAACAATTGTATCGCCAATTTTTAAAACTGCTTGACGAGGAATATCGGTTAGTTGTACGGTGTTATAATCTTTACCGTTCCATTTTAAAGTTCCGTAATAATTATTATTTTTAAACCCTGCATTAATTTTACTTTTAGAGTTTAAAATAGATTGAACTCTTGAATATTTACTACCAACATTGTCGGTAATACCTATAATTCCTTTACTATTTATAACCGCCATTTCTTTGGTAACACCATGATTACTACCACGGTTTATAGTTATAAAATTATCAATATTATTGTAAGGATTGTTATTTATTTTTCCATTGATATATAAAAACTGTTGCGTTGAATTTAACGTATCTATATTGATAGTATCAACAATAGTAGCAAGTACTTCTAGTTTATTTTTAAGAATGGTATTTTCAAGAGAAAGCTCTTTATTACGGCTTTTTAAATATAGATATTCAGAGAAATTAGCTGATTTTTCATAAAACCCGCCTGTAATAAAATTTGTAGAGCTGATAAATTTACTCTTATGAAAAGAATTATTATTGATAATTAATGCAACAGCAATAATTTCGAGAAAGAGAAAAAACAAGAAGTTTTTATACCTCTGAAGAAAATAAAGAAGCTGTTGCATAAATAATCGTTCAAAATTTATTTGATTAATACAGTTTTGTATTTTTCAAGGTTTTTTAAGGCAATTCCTGTTCCACGTACCACAGCGCGTAACGGGTCTTCGGCAACATAAACAGGTAAATCTGTTTTACGAGATAAACGCTTGTCTAAGCCACGAAGCATAGAACCTCCACCGGCTAAATAAATACCACTATTATAAATATCGGCAGCTAATTCAGGTGGTGTTTTTGATAAAGTTTCCATTACCGCATCTTCAATACGTAATATTGATTTGTCTAACGCCTTGGCAATTTCTCTATAAGAAACCTGTACTTGTTTTGGTTTTCCGCTTAATAAATCACGCCCTTGCACCATCATATCATCAGGTGGACTTTCTAAATCTTCGGTAGCAGAACCTATTTGTATTTTAATTCTTTCGGCAGTAGTTTCTCCTACGTATAAATTGTGCTGTGTGCGCATATAATACATAATGTCGCTGGTAAATAAATCACCCGCAACTTTTACAGATTGGTCACAAACAATACCCGCAAGTGCAATTACTGCAATTTCAGTAGTACCACCACCGATATCAATAATCATGTTTCCTTTAGGCTCCATAATATCAATACCAACACCAATAGCAGCTGCCATTGGTTCAAAAATTAAATAAATTTCCTTGGCATTCATATGACGACCCGAATCAATAACAGCACGTTTTTCAACCTCTGTAATTCCTGAAGGAATACAAATAACCATTCGTAATGAAGGTGGAAAAAGTTTCTTTTTGATTGCCGGAATTTGCTTTACAAATTCTTTAATCATTTCTTCGGATGCCTGAAAATCTGCAATTACGCCATCTTTCAACGGACGAATTGTTTTTATGTTTTCATGAGTCTTCCCCTGCATTCTGCTAGCTTCATGACCGGTAGCAATAATTTTACCCGTCAATCGGTTACGTGCAACAATAGAAGGGTTGTCAATGACAACCTTTCCATTGTGGATTATAAGTGTATTTGCAGTACCTAAATCGACTGCAATATCTTCCGTCATAAAATCGAAGAATCCCATATAAAGTCCGTTGTTTTTTACTTGTTTTTAATGTAATCTCACAAATTTAATGAAAATCTGCGGGTAATTTACATTGAATATAAATTAATGTTTAAAATGTCTTATTCCTGTAAAAACCATAGAAACATTGTTCTCATTACAGTAATCGATACTTAATTGATCTTTAATTGATCCTCCTGGCTGAATTACACTTTGTATTCCTGCATTTTTTGCAATTTCTACACAATCAGGGAAAGGGAAAAAAGCATCACTTGCCATTACCGCTCCGTTTAAATCAAAATTGAACGTTTTTGCTTTGGTAATTGCTTGTGTTAAGGCATCAACTCTACTTGTTTGACCTGTTCCACCAGCTAACAATTGCTTGTTTTTTACTAAAATAATAGTGTTCGATTTGGTGTTTTTACATAGTTTAGAGGCAAATAACAAGTCATCTAACTCATTTTCTGATGGTTTAGTATTTGTAGGATACGATAAATGTTCTAATTTATCGGTAATCATATCTTTATCTTGTACTAAAACACCATTTAAAGCCGTTCTAACGGTTTGTGTAGGTAAAGCAGTTTCTTTTTGAATTAACAATACCCTGTTTTTCTTCCCTTTTAAAATAACTAAAGCATCATCATCAAAAGAAGGCGCGATTACTACTTCACAAAATAATTTATGAATTTCTTGGGCAGTAGCTTTATCTACGTTAGTGTTTGAAATTAAAACACCACCAAAAGCAGAAGTAGGATCACCCGCTAAGGCATCGGTATATGCTTGATAAATAGTATCTCTTTGTGCAAAACCACAAGCATTATTATGCTTTAAAATAGCAAATGTTGGCGCTTCTCCTTTAAATTCGTTGATTAAAGCAACTGCTGCATCAACATCTAATAAATTGTTGTAGCTTAATTCTTTTCCGTGTAATTTATCGAACATTGCGTCTAAATCACCAAAGAAATACCCTTTTTGATGTGGGTTTTCACCATATCTTAAAGTTTTAGAAGTGGTTTCACTTGCTTTGTAAACAACTTCATCTTCATTAAAATAATTAAAAATAGCGGTATCGTAATGAGAAGAAATATTAAAAGCTTTAGCAGCTAATTTTTTTCTATCAGAAATTGTAGTTGTTCCGTTACTTTGAGTAATCGTATTTAAAAAACCTTCGTACTGTTCCATTGATGAAACAATTACCGTGTCTTTAAAATTCTTTGCCGTTGCACGGATTAATGAAATTCCTCCGATATCAACTTTTTCAATAATATCTTGTTCAGGAGCTCCAGAAGCTACTGTTTTTTCAAAAGGATATAAATCAACTATTACTAAATCTAATTGAGGAATATTATATTCTTTCATTTCAGCAATATCACCATCATGGTCTTGACGATTTAAAATACCTCCAAAAACCTTTGGATGTAATGTTTTTACACGTCCACCTAAAATAGAAGGGTACGAAGTAACCTCTTCAACAGGTACTACATTAATACCTAATTCTTTTATAAAAGTTTCTGTTCCACCTGTAGAGTAGATAGTTACGCCTAAATCATTCAGTTTTTTTACCACTGGTGCTAATCCATCTTTGTGAAATACTGAAATTAGGGCAGACTTGATTGTTTTTGTATTGCTCATTGTTGTTGTGTTGTTAAGCACGCAAAGCTACTAAAACGCTAATGGTTACGCAATAAATATTTGGGATTGTTACCAAACAAAAACACCTCAAAAATTTGTGTCAATTTTGAAGTGTTTTTTAGCATTAATCCTGTTTAAAAAAGCAGTTTAAAAAGGCACTAAATGTTTTTTCTTTAGATAAATAAAGCCACTTTTTTACAGGTATATTCTAACAAAGATTCATCATTGGCAGTAAAAGGATTTACGGTGTGCGAATCAATATCAATTTGTCCGATGTTTTGATTATCAACAAAAATAGGAATCACAATTTCCGATTTCACTTTCCATCCACAAGAAATATAATTGTCTTGGTCTTGCACATTTTGCACTACAAAGTTTTCATTGCTAACCGCCACTTGCCCGCAAATTCCTTTTCCGAAAGGAATAATGGTATGATCGGTAGGTTCGCCATTAAACTGTGCTAATTTTAGTTCGTCTTTATCGCCGTTTTTAAAATAGAATCCAACCCAGTCATAATATGAAATTTCTGAAGCTAAATAATCACAAATTTCTTGTAATTTTTCTTCTTTAGAATTGTTGTTTTCGGCAATGATATCAATGTTGTTTTTTAATTCGTGTAGGTTCATTATTTAAATTTTTAATATCTTTTTAAATTCGATTTTATCTTTGCAAATTAAAGAAATACTTTTTTTAGAGCTTGTTTAAAAATTAAATAAGCTGTCAGTTCGAGTGATTTTTTTTCTTCAAAAAAATTGTATCGAGAACTTTTTTAACCTCAAAATAAATTAAGATAAAATAATTCAAATTCTCGATACAATTTTAATTCCTTTTAGTCATTAAAATCACTCGAATTGACAAGAATCTATCAAAAAAAACTAAAAATCACGGCAAATCAGGATGCGAAACTGAAATAAATTCAGTTTGATGGATTCGATTTCTTATTTTTCTGATATAAAACTTATTTTTAATAAAATTTAAACAGGCTCTTAAAAATAGCTTTAACAATTATTTACAAAAATAGCTTTTTAATTTTTCGTATCTTTGTTTACAATGAACCAACTATTTACAAAAATAGCAACCATTATATTAGCTTTGCTAGTATTGATTTCTACCTTTTCATTTACGGTAGAAAAACATTATTGTGGTGATTTTTTAGTAGATATTTCTTATTTAGGTGAAGCGGATAATTGCGGTACATTAGTAACTGAAAATACTTGTGAAACGTTAATTAAAAAAAAGAAATGCTGTAAAGATGAGCGCTATCAAATTGATGGGCAGGACGATTTACAAAAAGTTTCTTCTACTAAAATAAGCTTTGAAACCGTAACGTTATTTGTTGCTTTTCACGCCTCTTATCAATTGTTATTTCAAGAAATTGAAACGCAATTAGCAACACATCAATATTATTTACCTCCTGATTTAATTACTGACATTCAGGTGCTTCACGAAGTTTTTATTATATGATTTAGCATTTTTTTTAAGTATTTACGGCATTTTAATGTATTAAATGCCTTATAAATACGCCATAAAATTTTGTCGAATTTAATAATATAAAATTATGAAAATAAATATACTCGGTATTTTTATACTGATTTCTGCTGTTGTCTTTTCTCAAAATGAGTTTAAAGGCATGATTATGAACAAAGATAATCCAAAAAATAATTTAGGTGTTTACGGTGCAAATATCCATTGGTTAAACACAAATATAAGTGTTACAACTAACGAAAAAGGCTGGTTTACGATACCTTATAAATCCGAATACAAAAAATTAGTAATTAGTTTTGTCGGCTATAAAACTGATACAATTACTGTAAATAATTTAAAACCAATTCATCATTTTTTAACGGAAAGTAACAATTTAAATGAAGTAATTGTTACATCTAAAAAAAGTGCGACTCAAAAATCCTATTTAACATCGCAAAATTTAGTAACCATTAATAGTGCCGAATTATTAAAAGCAGCTTGCTGTAATTTGGCTGAAAGTTTTGAAACAAACCCATCGATTGATGTTAATTTTTCGGATGCTCTAACAGGTACAAAACAAATTCAAATGTTGGGTTTAACAAGCCCGTATTTGTTAATAACTCAAGAAAATATTCCATCTATTAGAGGTGCATCGCAAGCATTTGGGCTTTCTTTTACACCAGGAACTTGGGTCGAAAGTATTCAAATAACCAAAGGAGCAGGAAGTGTTGTTAATGGATATGAAAGTATTTCTGGGCAAATAAATGCCGAATTGGTAAAACCGTTTACAAACTATCGATTTTTTGCAAATATTTATGGCTCAGCAGGAGCAAGGCTAGAGTTTAACACGCATTTTAATAAAAAAGTAAGCGATAAATGGCAAACAGGGTTTTATATCCATGGAAATTCTAGAAATCAGAAGTTTGATAAAAATGACGATGGTTTTTTAGACAATCCGCTAGCAAAACAAGTAAATATCATGAATCGCTGGCAATATGTCGATGCTGAAAAAGGATGGATTAGTTTTGTCAATTTTAGATATTTAGAAGATAAAAAACAACTAGGACAACTAGCGTTTAATCCTGATACCGACAAAGGTTCTACTACTGTTTGGGGAAGTGAAATTAACACAAATCGTTTTGATGCTTCGGCTAAATTAGGCTATGTTTTTCCTGATTTGCCTTTTCAAAGCATGGGTTTTCAAGCGGCTTATAGCAATCATAAACAAGATTCTTATTTTGGGTTAAGAGATTATAATATTGAGCATCAAAGTTTTTATAGCAACCTTATTTTCAATTCAATTATTGGTGATACTCGCAGTAAATTTAAAACAGGGATCAATTTTACGTATGATGCTTATGATGAATTTATAAAAGTAAGCAACGCTCAAAATTTTGATAGAAAAGAAAATTCTTTAGGTGCTTTCTTTGAATATGCGTATGATAATTCTGAAAATTTGAGTATTACCGCTGGTTTAAGAATTGATACTCATAATTTATTAGGAACTTTTTTAACACCACGTTTACACATCAGATATACGGCTTGGGAAAAAGGAGTTTTTAGAGCGTCGGTAGGAAGAGGGAAAAGAACTGCGAATATTTTTGCCGAAAATCAACAATTATTTGCCTCATCAAGAGCTTTAAAAATAGAAAATCAAGGCGAAGAATTATACGGTTTAAATCCTGAAACGGCTTGGAATTATGGGCTGTCTTTTTTACAAGGATATAAATTATTTGGTAAAAAAGGAGATGTTACTTTTGATTTTTATCGAACAGATTTTCAAAATCAAGTTGTTGTTGATTGGGAAAATCCGCAGGAAATAGCCTTTTATAATTTAAACGGAAAAAGTGTTGCAAATAGCTTTCAATTAGAAGTAAATCAAAATATAATTCCTTTTTTTAATACTCGTTTTTCGTATAAATACTATGATGTAAATACTGATTTTAAATCAGGGAATTTAAACAAAGCTTTACAAGCTAAACATCGATTTTTTGCAAATGTATCGTACGAAACACCTAAAAAAGAAAATCAAGCACATTGGAAATTTGACGCAACCTATAATTGGATAGGCGAGCAACGATTGCCAAACAGTCAAGTAAATTCAGTAGTAAATCAGCCTAAATATTCAGAAAGTTACAATTTAGTAAACGCACAAATAACCAAGGTGTTTTCAAAGAAGTTTGAAATTTATGTAGGAGCAGAAAATATAACAAATTACAAACAACAAAACCCGATTCAAGGAAGTGAAAATCCGTTTGCTGCAAATTTTGATACCACCATTATATATGCGCCCATATTTGGAAGTAATTTTTATGCAGGTTTACGATTTAAAATAGAGTAGCCTAAATCAAAAGCGATTAAAACGAAATTATAAAATAAAAATAAAACAATTTAAGATGAAAAAAATAGCAATAGTATTCGTAATTTTATTAATGAGTGTGTCTTTATCGGCACAAAAAAAGAACAAAAATGCTAAAATTTCTTTAGAAGTTGATGGCGTTTGTAAAATGTGTAAAAATCGAATTGAAAAAGCCGCTTTAAACTGTAAAGGTGTAAAATATGCAAATTGGAACGTGAACACACATGAGTTAAAATTAATTATTAATCAGCGTAAAACCGATGTTGCTACTATTGAACAAAATATAGCCAATGCAGGGCATGATACCAAGGCGATAAAAGCAAGTTCGGAAGCTTATAATGATTTACACGGATGTTGTAAATATAGAAATGAAGAAATTCAAGACGATCATAATAAATAGTGAAAAAACAGTAATAACAAGTCAAAAAAAACCCGAATTTTACATTCGGGTTTTTTATTAAAATATGTTTTAAAGCAATATTTATAACATTTTTAAAGTGTTTACTTCTTGCTCGGTTAACTCACGCCATCTACCACGAGGTAAATTACGCTTGGTCATTCCTGCAAAAATAACACGGTCTAGTTTTGTAACTGCATATCCGAAGTTTTCAAATATTTTACGTACAATTCTATTTCTTCCAGAGTGAATTTCAATACCAACTTCGGTTTTTCTTTCACCTTCTACATAAGAAACGGCATCAATAAAAACTTTTTTACCTTCAATAACAACGTCACTACGTAATTTGTCTAAATCAGAAATTGATAATTTCTTATCTAAAGAAGCGTGGTATAATTTACGCACGTTATGTTTTGGATGTGTTAATTTTTTAGCCAACTCACCATCGTTTGTAAATAATAATAAACCAGTGGTGTTTCTATCCAATCTTCCAACAGGATAAATACGTTCTTTGGTCGCATTATCTACAAGTTCCATTACTGTTTTACGCCCACGCTCATCTTCCATGGTCGTAATATAGTTTTTAGGCTTGTTTAATAAAATATAACGCTTTTTTTCGATTGAAATTAAAGTACCATCAAAACGAACTTCATCGGTAGGTTGTACCTTGTAGCCCATTTGTGTCATTAATTTTCCGTTTACAAAAACACTTCCGTGTTCAATATATGTATCGGCTTCTCTACGAGAACAAATTCCTGAGTTAGAAATGTATTTATTTAAACGAATCCCTGCAGTGTCATCTTTGCATACTTGCTCAGGGGCTGGTTTTCTGGCATCACTTCTAAATTGTTTTTTGTTATCCGAAGAACTAGTTGCAAATCTTGGCTTTTCTGATGATTTTCTAACAGGTCTGTCCGAAGAAGTTCTATTTCTGTCAGATGATCTATCAGAAGAAGATCTGTTTCTTTCTGAAGAACCACTGTTTCTATCAGAAGAACTTCTGTCCGATCTAGAAGATGTTCTATTTCTGTCAGATGATTTTTTTTCACGAGGATTGCTGTTCTTGTCAGCCTGTCGTCCTCTCGACGAGTTTTTTGAGTTCATAATGTATTTTTAAAAAGGGTGCAAATATAGGTTAATTATATGATTTTTTAATCTAAAGCAGTAACTACTTTATCTAAAATTAAAGTCTTATCAATAAAAAGTAAACTAAATACGCCTATTAATAATAATACTTTTAATATGTTGTGTAACAGACGGTATTGGTTTGTTTTGCTTGCCTTCCAGGTGTAAAAACCAATAAATATTAAAACAAATGCGGCTAAATAGAAATAATATTTCATGTATTCAATAGCGGGATAATTAAATAAAATACAAATAGGGGCAAGGGTTAAAAACATTAATAAAATGATTAATTTTTTGGTGTTTTTTTCGCCATATTTTACAGGAAATGTGTTGTAATTATTAATAATAGCGCCTTTAATGTTTTCTAAATTTTTAATCAATTCACGAATTAATATAATTAAAAATAAAAAAATAGCATGTACAAAAATTACTTTTGAAAAATTTTTATAATGTACAAAAAGCACAAAAAAAGGAAGTATGGTTAAGGTAGTAACGCTTATTAAGCCTGTAAAAGGATGTTTTTTAAGCTTATGAGAATATAGCCAAATACTAAATATATAAACAGCAAAAAAGAAGGCGGCTCTCCAAGAAACTAATAATCCGAAGCCAAAACCTGTAAAATTTAAAAAAAAATAGAGCGATAATTTCGTTTCTTGTTTTACGTAAGAATCTAAGCTTGTTTTTATGGGGCGATTTATTTTATCAGCATTTTTATCATAAAAATTATTGATAATATAGCCTGCCGCAACCACACAAATAGTGGCAATAACTAGGTATAATAAATGCCAGTCAAAAAGTACGGGTTTGATTGATTTTTGATCAGAAAAAATAAAAATAGCAGCCAAATACTGGGCTGCTATTAGTACTAATATATTATAACCTCTAACTACTGATAGAAGGCTGAATAGTTTTTTTACAATTATTTTTGCTGATAGCCTATCCATAAAAATACATCTTAAAATCGATACACTAATTCTAATTTATAGTCTTTTAAGCTTGTTTTTGCTTTTTCATAATCTTCGGTAAATCCTAAAATATAACCACCGCCACCAGAACCGCAAAGTTTTAAGTAGTATTCGTTGCTTTGAATTCCTTTTTCCCAAATTTTATGAAATGCCGTAGGAATCATCGGTTTGAAATTTGTTAAAACAACTTTTGATAATTTTTTAACATTGCCAAATAACGATTTTACGTTTCCTTGTAAAAAATCATCAATACAAGCATCGGTATGTAATGAAAATTCTTCACTTAGCATTTTTCGAAATCCTTCGTTTTTCATCTTGTTCATAAAGATGTTAACCATCGGTTCGGTTTTTCCTGCTTGCTCAGAATCTAATAAGAAAACAGCGCCTTTTCCTTGTTTTTGAGAAGGAATCCCGGCAGCTTCAATATGTTCTTTCGAGTTGATTAAAATTGGCAAACTTAAATACGAGTTTAACGGGTCTAAACCAGAGCTTTTTCCGTGGAAAAAAGATTCCATTAATGAAAAAACTTGTTTTAAAACTAATAATTTATCACGGGTTAAGTTTTCTAAAACGGTAATTTTATCAGCGGCATATTTATCGTAAATAGCGGCAACTAAAGCACCAGAACTTCCAACGCCATAGCCTTGAGGAATAGACGAATCAAAATACATTCCTTTGTCAATATCATTTTTAAACGATGCTGTGTCAAAACAAACAATATCAGAATTTAGCGTACTTAAATATTCTTGAAACTTTGCTAAATTAGCGTTTGATTTTTGAGCTTCCCCTGTTAAGGTATTGGCTGATTTTAATACGCCTTTATAAGAATTAAAAGGAATTGCCAAGCCTTTTGAGTCTTTAATAATTCCGTATTCTCCAAAAAGTAATATTTTTGCGTAAAATAAAGGTCCTTTCATAGCTGTTTTAATTACTTTGCAAAAGTACAGGTAAAACGGTTAGTTTACAAACTAGTACACGTTTTTGTAAAAAGTTTTCCAAACCCCTATTTTTTTGTTGTTTCGGTACTTTCCTTTGGTTTTTATTTTGCCGTTTTTGTAAAAGGTTTTCCAAACGCCTTGTTTTTGATTGTTGTTATATTTTCCTTGCTCTAAAAGCTGACCTGTTTTATAAAATGTTTTTAGCGTGCCTTTAAATTCTTGAATACTGTAATATTCATGATTTCCTTTAACGGTTTCTTGCTTGTTTTTATCGAGCCAAATTGTTTTTTGAGCGCTAACAGCAGTGCTTAATAAGCTCAAAAATAACAGGATTATTATTGTTGATTTTTTCATGTTTTTTGATCAATTAAGCATGTATTTCCTTAGCTCCCAAACCTACATAATCTGTAATATACTGATTTTTTTGGCAATAATCGGCTAGCTTATTTTTGATAAACAGCTCCACATTTTTCTTTTCGTTTTCAGGATATAATATATGAACATTTGCCCCAGCATCTAAAGTAAAACAGATATTGCTATTATTTTGGGCTCTATATTCCCAAATTTTATTGATAACTTCAAGCGTATTTGGTTTCATCAATATAAAATACGGGTTGCTAGTAAGCATCATTGCGTGCAAGGTTAACGCCTCGCTTTCTACTAAAGTGATAAATTCGTTGGTCTTACCGTTTTGAAGAATTTCAGATAATTTCGACAGGTTTTCATTTGCTTGTATAAAACGCTGTTCGGCGTAGGGATGCTCGTGCATTAAATTATGCCCAACAGTAGATGAAACTTGTTTTTCGCCTTTATCGACCAATAAAATGGTGTCGCAATAATTTTCAAAAATAGGATGTACTTTGTAAGGAAATTTAACGGCAAATAAATCAGAACTTCCTTCAATTTGAGGATGTTTTCCCCAAACTACTAATTTTCCTTCGATGCTTCTACTAGCGCTTCCTGAGCCTAAACGGGCTAAAAAAGAGGCTTTTTTATGGATGAAACTGGCAGTTAAAGCAGGGTTTAAGGCTTTTTCTAAGCTCAATAAACACATGGCAATTGCCGACATTCCACTTGCTGATGATGCAATTCCGCTACTGTGAGGAAATGAATTTTCAGAAGAGATAATCATTTTATAGTCTAAAATATACGGGCAGTATTCTTGTATTCTTTCAAAAAATTTAGCGATTTTCGGTTTGAAATCTTCTTTCTTTTTTCCTTCGAAAAATAACTCAAAAGTAGGGGTATTGCTTTTTGCTATTTTTTCAAACTCAATAGTTGTAATGGTATGGCAATTATTTAGCGTAAAACTGATAGACGCATTTTTAGGAATTTGCGGTTCGCTTTTTCCCCAATATTTTACCAGAGCAATATTACTAGGTGTTTGCCAAGTGTAAGTGGCTTTTTGAATTGTTTCTGTTACTTTTTTTGAAATAAAATCTGCTGTATTCAATTTTGTTGCTATTTATAACAAAGATATGTTTTGTAGCAGTTATTTGAAAATAAAAAAAGGCTGTCTTTTTAAAGACAGCCTTTTTAGTAATAAATAAAATATATTAATTCAAATAATTATATACTATTATTTAGTAGTATCTACTAAAACTTTTCCATTAGCATCTTTTACGATATAAGTAGAATCGTCGTTTACAGTTACAGTTCCTGCATCTACCATTTGATCCCAAGCACCGTTTGCAGTACTAAAAGTTAAATTTACAGAATTAGATGCTTTCTTCGCTACACCCATACTAAAAGGAACAGTTAAATTAACAACTGGATCTCTAGGAAAATCACCATAACCTCCAATGTATCCTTCAATAGTATATTCACCACTTTTTAAAGTGTTTGCATTTAACGTGAATTTTGAAGAACAGTCATCTTGAACAGGATCAATATAAGTACCATCAGCACTTACTAAGTATAAGTAAAATTCAACTCCTGCTTCACATAAATCAGTTCCGTTTGGTCCTAATACACTTTCGTGGTTTATAGCTAAATCTAAAGTAGGAATATCTTTAATTGTAATAGGTATAAAAATAGGATTTCCTTCTTTGCTTGTTTTCACACGATTGTATGTGTGATCTTCAATACGTAATACATGTTTCTCATTACCTTCACTATAACTATCTACAAGAGCTGAAATATTAAGCTCTACTTCTGTAGCATAAGCAGGAATTCTTAATTCAAAACCTCGACCCTGCTCAAGAGATGAAGATGTTTGATCTTGAATGTTTAAAGAAAAATCTTCTAAAACTTGGTTGTTTTCTTCATCATTTTCAGCCCCTACTAAAGAAACTAATAAGATAGAAGGTTCAATAATTGCTTTATCAAGGGTAAATTTAATAGTAGCATCTTTCCCTTCTTCTATCTGTAAAGAAGATACAGAAGCAGTAGCAATAGGTCTTCTATCTTCTGTTGTTAACATGCCTGTTTCTGTGAATTCTGGATCACATGACGCCATAGCTAGTGCAATAAGTGCTAGCGAGGCTGTTTTATATAAAATATGTTTCATCATTATTTTAATTTATTTTTTAGTATATGTACTTTTTACCTTACGAAATTTCCCATCAAAAACAACTTTGTATTCAATAGTAATATTTCCATCTGCATCAACTTTACCTGCAGGTGTTGATTCATCACCATCTAAAGATTGAACTACATTACCCCAGTAACCCCCTAGTTGTTGGTCTTTAATAAATACTTCACCACAAATAACTTCAAATACATAACCATCATAATTAGCAGGAGGGCTTAAATCACCTACTCCCCATCTAAAAGTTGTTGCAGTTCTGTATAAGTTAGGAGTTCCATCGTGTAAAACAATAGGCTCATTAGGGTAATCTCTTAATGTTGGAGATCCGTCGTATTCAGCACCTACCATTTTATTATCGTAAGTAAAATCTTCAAGAGTAGCTTTACATCCAACAAAAGTTATTGCAATTTGGTTGTTATTAGATCCTATTACAACATTATTACCTTGTTCAATGCTAATTTCTAAAACTACTTTAGAAGGAACAGATAAATTTAAAGAACCTGTATTTACGGTTAAAGGGATTAGCGCAAAATCATCACCTGCTTTAAGTGTAACTTTTTTAGTCTCTAAAGAAAATTCAGTACCTTCTGTTGCTGAAGATTTATCTGCAAGAACCTTAATTGTTACCTCTAAATCTTCTTTCAAGAATTGACCATCTCCTCCTCCTAAGAATTTAACGGGAACTACTGATACTACAGGTCCTTTATCTTCAAAATGAGAAATTGTTTTAGCTCCTTCAAAACCTACGATGTAGGCTCCGTTTTTATCTACACTAGTAAACTCTTGATCTTCTTGACATGCAGAAAAAGCAAGTAGCGCTACTATAAAAAATAGTGTTATTTTAATTGTTTTCATTTTTTTTCTAATTTTAAAAAATTATTTTGTAGTATCCCAGAATATCGTTTTGGTAAAAATATCATTTTGAGACACCCCTTGATCAGTTACATTAGCAGTGTTACCTGAGTATTCCGAATCTGGATAAGGAAAACGATTTGGTTTTTTATTACTAGTTGCTCTTAAAGGCATTGGTGTAACAGGAAATCCGGTACGGCTATACTCAATAAAAGATTCAATAGCATTTACACTATTTAAAGCAATCCATTTTTGAGTCATAATTGCTTCTATTTTATTCGTAGAAGCATCCCAACCTAATTTATTAATTGTGCTAATTTGAGACATGTAAGCTTCAATTTCGTCACTAGTAATACCGTGGTGACTAAGTGATTCTCTAACACCACTTTCAAATAATGCCTTAGCATCTCCTGAAATTAATCCTTTAAAGGCAGCTTCTGATTGTAAGAATAATGATTGTGCCGAACTAATTAAAATACCATTAGCTTCAGCGCCTCCTTTAAAAGGAATTGCTCCAATACTAGATACTTTTTTAGGCGACTCTGCTTTTAACGCACCTTGCTTAATACCTGCATATTCGTCATCTCCAGCATCATTTTTAAAACTATTATAAAGTGTTTTTAATCGAGGGTCAGCAACTCCTGTTAAATTTCCATTTAAAAAATTAATAGCATGCTCAGCAGCAGCAGACTGTGCGTACCAACTGTTGGTTTTTCCTTCAGAATCGTGAAAACGATTATAAAACGGGCTGTTTTTGTCTTCGTTAGAATTGTTAAATCCTGGGTTTATAGTAACAGTTTCTCCTGCACCAATTAAACCTCCATTTTGAGTTAAACTAGCCTTTTCTTTATTGATATAAGCTACTGTTTCAGCATCCGTTAAATCAGACTGTCTTACTAAAAGACGTAATTTAACGGTGTTTGCTAATTTAACCCACTTGGTCATGTCTCCTTGATATACAATATCTTGAGATATACTTGGGGTTATTACAACACCAGTTTCTTTATCTGTTTCTTCTGCTGTACTAGGAATGTTAGAAAGAACAGGGTCTGCATTATTAATTAAAGAAATCGCTTGGTTTAAGTTAGCAACTAATGCACGATAAATTTCTTTCTGATCATCGTAAGCTGGCGATAAGTTTTTACCTCCTTTAAAAGCTTCAGAATAAGGTACGTTACCCCATAAATCAACAATTGTTTGCATGTAAAAAGATTTATTAATTAAAGCAATTGCTTTATAATAATCATCTACACCAGGCGTACTTGTTTGAATAATATTGTCTAATTCAGAAACTCCTAAATACATAGAGTTCCATAACCAAGAAACATCACCAGTTTTAATATCTAACTTAGTCCATGGGTCATAAGCTCCTGTAAAGTTAAGAATGTTACCAGACCAACTCCCCATTAATACGTTTCCGTAAATGTTTCCATTTACAACTTTTCCTGAATAAGAATCAAGTAAAGCAGCTGGTAATTGAATTCCTTTTGTTACTTGTGTAGGATTGTTTAAATCCGTATTTACATCTAAGTAATCAGAACATGCCCCTAATGAAAGAACGGCGGTTCCTAATAATATATTTCTAAATAATTTCATAATTTAATTTTATAAAGATAAGTTAACACTAAGCCCATAATACCTTGTAGGAGGTAATAAATCATACCTTGCAGCTCCACCAGCATTTGCTGAATTATCACCACCTGTAGAATTATACTCAGGATCTGTAAAACCTCTGTTTTCTTTAGATAAGATAACAAAAGGATTTCTTGCGCTTAAACCTATCTGTAAAGTACTAACTCCTGTGTTTTTTAAGAAGTCTTTTGGCATATCATAGCTTAATGAAATTTCACGTACTTTTAAAGCAGTTGCATCTAAAACAAAGTTCTCTTGTGTATCGTTAAAACTACCTGTGTAGTAATTTGTAATAGAATTTGAAGTTGTTCCTCCAGTAATAACGTTTGTATTAGGAGTGAATTTTCCGTCGGCACCTTTTATTACAGAGTTAGGGTATATAAAACCTTTACGACCCGATTGAATTGTTTCAACAGCTAAACCGTTTCTTGATAATTCTTGTTTTACACTACTGTAAATACTATGTCCTGTTCTATAATCAAGTGTTGTTGATAAAGAAAAGTTTTTATAGTTAAAACTAGAAGATAATCCTAAAACATAATCAGGAGTAACTTTTCCTAATACTACTTTAGCATCTGTTTGTAAAGGGTTTCCTGTATTAGCATCTATAATAACTCTTCCTTTGTCGTCTCTTTGGTAAGCAATACCTTTAATTAAAGGGAATTCTTGTCCTTTTTGGGCTACAATATCAACAGAATTATCGTTAGAAATTACAACTTCGTCTAATGAATCTGAAATTTTATCAACGACAGTTTTATTTGTTGAGTAACTAGCTCTAAGATCCCAACGGAAATCTTCAGTTTTAACAGGAACGAAACCTAAATCAATTTCAAAACCAGTAGAAGAAGTTTGTCCAATATTAATACCTGCGGTTGTAAGACCACTCGCTCTAGATGCAGCAACCTGAACAACTTGATCAGTATTTTTAGATGAAAACACACTTGCATCTAAAGTAATACGACTTCTATATAAATCTACATTTAATCCAAATTCATGAGAAGCTGTAAACTCAGGTGTTAAGTTAGGGTCTGTAATAGTTCTGTCAGGACGAAAAGAAGTAACAGTTCCATAAGGAAAAGCATCTGGCTTTTCATAAATAGCATTAATAGCATAAGTACCTGCAGCGTCATTACCAACTTTTACGAAAGAGTATGATAATTTCATTTTGTTTAATACATCATTTTTTAAACTAGGAAATGCTTTTGTTGGTACAAAAGATACCCCTGCTGATGGATAAAAGAATGAATTGTTATCTTTCGATAATTTAGATGTCCAATCATTTCTACCTGTAAGGTTTAAAAATAAATAATCTCTAAAACCGAAATCAAAGTTTCCAAAAACACCAAAAGCTCTTCTTAAATATTTAGCATCAGTAACTGAAGGAGCAGAAGCACCAGAAGCGATATTTGCTAAAGATTCAATAGCTAAATTATCAACTGATGAATATAAATATTTACGGTTAAATTCTCTAATATCACCACCAATATTTGCTTTAAAAGTAATATCTTCTGTTAAGTTATAGTCAAAATTAAATTTATAGTTACTATAAACTTCTCTTGTTGTTCTGTTACGAGTAGAAAAAGTTGAAGAAGCTGTTCTGTCACCTACTTGTACTGTTGGCTCGTTAAAAGCGTTTCTTTTGTACTCTTTATTTGTTTGACGGAAAACAGCATTTCCTAAAACACTAAAGTTAATATTATCATTAATTTCATAACCTAAGTTTATAGAGGTATTAATAATATCACTTTTAGTGGTAGATCTTACATTGTCTAATACCCAAGAAGGGCTTAAATAATAAGAGTTCCAGTGACGTGTATTTCTTTCATCACCTTGAAGATCTTTAAAACGATTAACATCTATATTTGTAGGTGTTTGTAATAAAGCTCCATACACAGAGTTATCACCACGAGCAGTTTCTGAACTTGCTACTTTTTCACTATCAACAATATAAGAAACAGCACCATCTACGGTAAGTTTCCCTACTTTTTTACCAGCTTTAAAATTAAAAGAACTACGCTTATATTTTTCATTAGGTATAATAGAAGTTACATCTAATAAACCAGCTGAAAAGTTTACATAACCATCTGCTAAACTACCCGTTGAAAGACCAATATTATGTTGTCTTTGAAAACCTGTGTTAAAAAAATCGTTAATGTTATCAGGGTTTCCTACGTATGGCGCATACATTTGCTCAAATCCAGGAGCAGCTACACCAACTGGTTGTATAGAACCATCAAATGCAGGACCCCATCCACCATTTTCACCTAAGTTAATTCCTTGACCCCAACCTTGACCGTAAGTAGTTTGTCTTTCTGGTAAATATGCTAATTCTTGAATTTGTACAGAAGTACCAATTGTTACTCTAAATTTACCGTCATTATTTCCTTTTTTAGTAGTAACGATTAATACCCCGTTACTTCCGTCAGAACCGTATAAAGCAGCACCATTTGCACCTTTTATAACGTTTACACTTTCGATAGATTTAGGATCTAAAGCGTTTAATACAACACTAGAAGAAATAGCACCATCAATTACGATTAAAGCACTGTTGTTACCAGTTAAAGATCTATTACCACGTAATCTTAAATCAAAAGTTGGTTTTGCACCTTGACTTGTTGTGTTAATTTGTAAACCAGATACTTTACCAACTAAACCTTGAGTAACCGTAGGTACTTCAGCTTTGGTAATTTCGTCTGCTTTTACTACTTGATTTGCCGTAGTAATTTCATCTGATTTTCTTTTAATCCCTAAAGCAGTAACTACAACTTCGTTTAATAAGTTTGCATCATCAGCTAGTACGACATTAATTTTGTTAGAAGCTCCTACTGTTTTTACCTGTGTAGCTTTACCTACAAAACTAAAAACAAGGATGTCATTTTGTTTAGCGTTAATTGAATAATTACCATCAAAATCAGTTTCTACACCAGTAGTGGTTCCTTTAATAATAATACTAACTCCTGGAAGTCCTCCAGATTCATCTGAGACTACCCCAGATATCGTTTTTTCTTGCGCAAATGTAAACTGCGATACAAGAAAAAGTAGCCATAATAATGTTACTCTCATGTTAAAAAAATTTAAATTATTTACTCAAATAACTTAAATAATATAGCTGTTACCTAATTAATATCAATAAAGTACCTGTATGAGGTAAAAATGTATATATTAATGAGCATTTTTGAGAAAAATTTAACAGTTTCCTTGTGACTTAATAAAAAAAAGTAGTTAGTGTTATTTTAAAATTATTTTTTTAAAGCTTGACTTTCTTTTTTTTGATTAAAATAGTAGTGTTTAATTTTTGAAAATTAACTAAAATTCCTAGCCCCGATTGTAGCAATTGTTTGAGCTCTTTTTTATTTTTTTCTTTTGAAAAATAAAAAAAGCGAGTGCGAAAAGCGGGAAATAGCTTCAAAAAATTATTAAATTTAAACAATAAAATTATTTTTTAATCGGTTTCTAGCATCTAAATAAGTATTTTTGTTTTGTAACAATAGTACAAGATATATGAGCAGGAAAATAAAACTACTTTGGGATTTTAAAGGACCAGATGGCTTAGCCACGGCAAAGCATCATTGCATTCATTTAAAAGAATTTGCGCAAATAGATGGTTTGGAGTATGATCAGGTAAATCACCAAGAATTGAATCCTATGCACAGTATTGCTTTTATTGTTGTCGCTGAAAATGATATGAAAATTTTTAGAGATGCTTTAAAGCCTCACCGAGGAGAAATCGCTTAATTTAACTTAAAAAATAAAAATATGTTTTTAATAAATGCTTTAGCAAAACCAAAGAAATCATCAGAACATTATGATAAAGTTGTAGGGGCTTATGTAAGTTTGTATATCGATTATAAAGATATTTCAGGCGCTCTTGAACTTGCAAAATATTATATAAAAGATGAAGGATGGAAATTAACAGAAATAGAGGAGGAGTATTTTACACTCGATTCGATAAATGATGTTGATCAAGAACAAAAAGAATTATACGAAGAAGCGGTAGAATACGGCTATACAATTGTATTTAACTGTTACCAGGAAGAAGGAGAAGAGGAAGAAGAATAATTTTTGCTTTGGTTCGTTTGTGTTTTATAACCGCAAGCGAACCAAAATAATCTTCTTTTATTAGCTGCTTAATTAAGTTGTATATTTATGAAGCGTAGTGTTATTTTTAGGGTTCTTTTTTTGCTATCGATTAGTGGGTTTAGTCAGCATAAATTTACTAGCTATTCGGCACATAGATCAATCACAACGGCAATTCGTATAAACAATGAAATTATTGCTGGCAGAACGGCTTTTTTTGAAAAACAATCACAAGAAAAACCATTGATGTTTCAGCATACGAAACTGAAAATTGCTGGGCTAAATAAAGTATCTAATATTTTATCAAAATACATAGAAACGCTTCAGAAAGAAATAAATACAGAGCAAATTTTATACAATATGTTGGCTGAAGATGCATATAAAAAAATACTTTTTACAAGTAATAATGAGTTGAGTTTTAAAGGAAGGAAACTAAAATTAAAAATAGATGATTTATATGCCTTTGCAGTAAAAATGAATGGGCACAAATTATCGCAATTAGACAATTTTTATAAAGATTATTTTAAAACAGATACCATTTATTATGATTTTGAAGAAAATCAATTAAATTATTTTGAGTATCATTTTACCGATAGATCTAATTATGGTATTATGATGGCATTAAATTGCTTGCTTTTAGAGGTGAAAACATTTCAGTTATTGTATTACGGTACGGTTATGAGTTATTAAATTAGGAATTGTTTTTGAAGTATTTAGCATGAATTTTTCCTAAAAAAAATAAAAAATTTTAAATTTTAACAGCTTTGCGCCTCATATTCAGATAATTTGAGTAATTTCGCGGGCTAAATTATTTCATACAGATGAAACGTATAAAAGAATATAAGAAGCTTTTTAAGGTAGAAGGTCCTATAGTTTTAAAAGAATTAAAAACCACTTACCGTGGATTGGTAAAAGAGTGGCATCCAGATAAATTTCTAGACGAAGAAAAGAAATTAGAAGCAGAAGAAGTAAGTACTCAAATTATTGATGGGTATCATTTTTTAGTAAGTATTGCTCCTGAAACGAAAGAGGCTCATGCTGAAGAATATAAAGCGACTATTACAGAATCAAGAGTTGCTGATTATCAACATAAAAGTATGTCTTTAGAGGTTACTTTTACTGATGGTAATACGTATGAATACTTTGGTGTTAGTAAGAAATTATTTATCAAATTTGTAAACGCAAAATCGATAAATAACTTTGGAAAAAGAAATATTTTTAATTCTTTTACTTACAGAAAATCGAAAAAAGCAATGGCGAACGCTTAAAAATTTGCTTTAACACTTCGTTGTTAATTTATATAAAAAAAGCCTTTTTCAAATTTGAAAAAGGCTTTTTTATTGTTTTATAGCTTGTTTAAGTTTTAAAAAAGTGTTTTTCAAAAGAGATAAACGTCAAACTGAATTTATTTCAGCATCGCATCCTAATTTGCCACAGTTATTAGCCTTTTTTTGATGACTCCTGTCAATTCGAGTGATTTTAATGACTAAAAAGAATTAAAATTGTATCGAGAATTTGGATTTTTATATGTTGATAAATTTTATACTAAAAAAGTTCTCGATACAATTTTTTTGAAGGAAAAAATAACTCGAACTGACAGTTTATTTAATTTTTAAACAGGCTCTAATTATTCCGCAATACTTTTGGCACAAATATAAGCACCTGTCCACGCATTTTGAAAATTAAATCCGCCAGTAACAGCATCAATATTTAAAACTTCACCAACCATAAATAAGTTTTTATGTAGTTTACTTTCAAAACGTTTAAAGTTAATTTCTTTCAAATCAACGCCTCCAGCAGTTACAAATTCATCTTTAAAAGTGGTTCGCCCGTTGGCGTTAAACAATCCTTTTGTTAATTGCGTTGCTAAATTCTCTAACTGCTTATTGCTTAAATCTCCCCAGTTTTGGGTTGTTTTTACTTCGGATGCGCTTACAAAACGTTCCCATAAACGACGAGGTATATCAGCAAATGGCGATTTTAAATGTATTTGTTTTCTTGCTTGAGAACTTTTTAAAGCAGATAATTCGTCTAAAACATCCTCAAAATCTTGTCCTAACCAATTTACTAAAACATTATATTGATAATTTTTATCAGCTAAAATACGTGCTCCAAAAGCTGATAGTTTTAAAATTGCAGGACCACTTAATCCCCAATGTGTAATTAATAAAGGTCCTGAGTTTTCTAAATTTGTTCCTACTAATTTTACATCAGCATTTGGAACAGATATTCCGCCTAAATCTATAATTCTTTTATCTTTGATATTAAAAGTAAATAATGAAGGCACAGGTTCAACAACTGTATGCTCTAAAGTTTTACATAAATCCCAAACTTTTTTAGAACTACCAGCCGCAATTACTAAATAATCGGCTTCAAATTGTTGTTCTTTTGTGTTTATCAGCCATTTTCCACCCTCTTGTTCGGTTTGTTTTTCAACAGAATTTACACCGTGATTTTTTAAGACTTTAATTCCTAATTTATCAATAGAATTTTGAAAACAATCAATAATTGCTTGCGAAGTATTTTCTTCAGGAAAAACTCTGTTATCATCTTCAATTTTCAACGGAACGCCTCTGTCGTCAAACCACTGAAAAGTATCGCCTGTCATAAATTGATGAAAAGGACCTAAAAGTTCTTTTTCTCCTCTTGGATAAAATTTTACTAATTCTTTGGGTTCAAAACAAGCGTGTGTAACATTACAGCGTCCGCCACCAGAAATTTTTACTTTTTGTAAAACCTCTTTTCCTTTTTCAAGAATGGTAATATCTAAATCAGGATTTTGTTCTTTTGCATTAATTGCTGTAAAATGTCCTGCAGCACCGCCACCTATAATAATTACTTTTTTCATTATTTATTTTTATCCGTTTGAATAATTTTGATATTTTTCTGAAAACTATTATAAAACCATTTTTTGATAAGGAACAATTGTATCATATCCTTTATCTTCGAAATAATTTACTGTGTTTTCATTTCCTGTAGCTAAAACAAAATCGCCACCCCAAGCACCTAAGCTTTTTATTTCGCCAAAATAATCTGGGAAAAGTCGTTTTTTTACAGGTGTTTGTTTAATAATTGAACTGATTATTTGTTCGTGTTCAACGATTATTTTATTGATGTTTTTAGTAGAATCTGCCTTTAAAAATGCTTCTGTTAAATCGTTTATTTCAGGAATTAATTTTTTAGCACTTTCTCTGTGTTCTTTATATTGTGCAATTCCTTCTCGGCTATTTTGTTTTTGATTTAAATAGATAAAAAATAATTCATCTGCAAAACGAGGATTGAATTCCACTTTTGATACAACAGGTTTTTTTGCTAATAATTGATATAAAATCGGTGTATTATTACTTGCACAAGCAATATCATAACCACTTCCTGAAAAGGCATTTTGCAACAAAATAAACGGATTTACTTTTGCCCAAGTTGCTATATTATTTATCAACGTTGATGAACTTCCTAATCCCCAATTTTGAGGAAAAGTTAAGTTTGTTTTTACAAGATAACCGTTTTTATCGCTTAGAAAATCAGGATTTAATTTTTTAGCTTCTTGTAAAATATCTGATAAAGTTTCGGCAATAAATTCGGCACTTCCTTGTTTATCAGAATGAAAAGTGGCAGAGGTTAGTCGTAATTTTGGCAAATCGAAAGTAGCTTCAAACCAGCATTCGCCAGTATTGGTAAAACTTCCCCAAATAAGCTGTGGTTCTTTAATGGGTTCAACGGTTAAATCTTGCCCAAATTTAGTAGGAACAGCCAACGATGTTGCGCCGTCTAAAACAAGATATTCACCTGTTAATAATAATTTTCCGTTGCTGTAAAATGTATCCAAAATTTTAGTTTCTTAATTCGTTAACTTTAGCAACTACCGCGCTATGAGAAACAGTTTTGTTATCAAAATAAGTGCTAACAATTTCTTTTTCTTCGGATGTTGCTTCTAACTGATTTAAAATATTCTGCAAGTGCATTTTCATGTGTCCGTGCTGAATTCCTTTGGTTGTTAAAGCACGTAAAGCGGCAAAATTTTGAGCTAATCCTGCAGTTGCAACAATTTCCATTAATTGTTTTGCTGAAGGTTTTTGCATCATATCTAACGATAATTTTGCCATCGGATGCAAGCCCGTTAAACCGCCAACAGTTCCAAGAGCAAGCGGAATTTCAATCCAAAATTTAAAGATTCCGTTTTTAGTTTCGCAATGTGTTAAACTTCGGTATTGTCCATCTTTTGAAGCATAGGCATGTGCGCCCGCTTCAATAGCTCTAAAATCGTTTCCTGTGGCTAAAACCACCGAATCGATACCATTCATAATTCCTTTATTATGCGTAACGGCTCTGTAAGGTTCTATTTCAGCAATTTTAACAGCTTGTTCAAATTTTTGAGCAAATTTCTGAGGGTTTTCTCCGCCTAAATCTTCAATTTTACAAGAAACTTCAGCTCGAACCAAACACTGTGGAACATAATTCGATAAAATACTCATTACAATTTCTATATCATCTTTTTGAAAAGTTTTTGCAATAGCTTCCAAACAAGAATTGATAAAGTTTGCACCCATGCTATCTTTTGTTTCAAAAGCGACATGAAGTTGGTAGTAATTAGCAAGTTTATCGGTTTTATCAATCAATTGAATATCTAAAATACCGCCACCACGCTTTTCCATGTTTTTGGTGATCGAAGCCGTTGCGCTATATAAAGCTTGTTTTTGTTGCTCAAAATAAGTTGTCAACGCTTTTTTATCGCCTTGATACATAAAATGTACCTGCCCGATTTTTGTGGTAGAAATAACCTGGGTTTTAAAACCACCACGAGTACTCCAATATTTTGCAACTAACGATGCCGCCGCAACAACAGAACTTTCTTCAACGACCATCGGAATTACATAATCTTGCCCATTGATGATGAAATTTGGCGCAATTCCGTAGGGCATATAAAAGTTAGAAATGGTGTTTTCTATAAAATCGTCATGTAGTTGTTGTAGCTTTTGATCTACATTCCAATATTGTTTTAATGTTTGTGTAATTTCAGGTTGGTTAGAAAAATAATTTTCTGTTAACCAAGCTATTTTTTCTTCTTTGGTAAGTTTAGAAAATCCAGCAATAATTTTAGACATTCTCATTTAATTTTAGGTGCTTCAAAGATAAATGAATCCTATTAAAATAGGCTGCTTATTTAGTATTTATGATTTTTTTGACACGTTTTTCGCTGATTTTTCCGTAAACTTGGCAAACTTTTCAGATAAACAACAATCTAACATGAAAAAAATACTACTACTTTTTATAGGATTATCTACATTATTGCAAGCGCAAAAAAAAGATATTTCCTTAGAAGATATATGGAGAAAAGGCACGTTTAGAGCTGATTACATGAATTCATTAAATTCAATGAATGATGATTTTTATTCCTTATTGAATACTGAAAATGGAAATTCAACCGTAGATAAATACAGTTACAAAACTTTAGAAAAGGTTGAAACTATCGTAAACGGTGCTAATTTAAACGGTTTAAAAAGATTTGACTCTTATAGCTTTAATAGCGATGAAACAAAACTTATTTTAGGAACTAATTTTAAGCCTATTTTTCGTCATTCTTTTCTAGGAACATTCTATATGTATGATATTGCTTCAAAAACATTGAAGTTAATTGGAGAAGATATTCAACGTCCTACTTTTTCGCCAGATAGTAAAAGAGTAGCGTATGCAAAAAACAACAATTTATTTATTAGAGATTTTTCAAACAATACGCTTGTTCAGGTTACAAACGATGGTGAAAAAAATAAAATTATCAACGGTATTACCGATTGGGTTTACGAAGAAGAATTTGCTTTCGTAAGAGCTTTCGATTGGAGTGCGAATGGTAATCATCTTGCTTTTTTACGTTTTGATGAAAGTGCTGTTAAAACATTTTCAATGGATGTGTACGGAAAAGAGAAATATCCTACGCAACACGTTTTTAAATACCCGAAAGCTGGGGAAGATAACGCCAAAGTAACCTTACATATTTATACGCTAAGTACTAACGGAACAGCAAAAATGATTTTTGGTGATTATGAATATATTCCAAGAATCAACTGGACAAAAGACGATAATATTTTAGCAGTTCGTACTTTAAATCGTCATCAGAATGATTTAAAAATGTATTTTATCAATGCTAAAACCTACAATACTTCATTAATTTTAAATGAAAAAGATGCTGCTTATGTAGCGGTAAATGATGATTTAACTTTTTTAGATGATAATAGCTTTATTTGGTCTAGTGAAAAAGATGGTTACAATCATATGTATCATTATAATAAAAAAGGGAAGTTAATAAACCAAGTAACTAAAGGAAATTGGGAGGTAACAAATTACTATGGTTTTAATGCTGATAAAAAAACAATTTATTACCAATCGGTTGAAAATGGATCAATAAATAGAGGTGTTTATAGTGTTTCTTTATCGGGTGAAAATAAAAAAATATTAAGTAATCCTTCAGGAACAAATAATGCTTCTTTTAGTAAAAACATGAAGTATTTTATCAATACTTTTTCGGATGCAACTACGCCAAGAGTTTATTCTTTAAGAAACGATGCAGGAAAAGTATTAAAAACAATTAAAGACAACGCTGCTTTAAAGCAAATAGTTTCAACATATAATTTAAGTAAAAAAGAGTTTTCGACCATTAATGTAAACGGAAACGACTTAAATATGTACACGATTAAGCCTGCTAATTTTGATGCAAATAAAAAATATCCTGTATTAATGTATCAATATTCAGGACCTGGTTCTCAAAGTGTAAAAAATAGCTGGAATAATTCAAACGATTATTGGCATCAAATGTTAGCACAAAGCGGTTACATAGTTGTTTGCGTTGATGGTAGAGGAACTGGTTTTAAAGGTAGAGATTTCAAAAAAGTTACCTATTTAAACTTGGTAAAATACGAAACGGAAGACCAAATAGCAGTCGCTAAAAAATTAGCTAATTTACCGTATGTTGACGAAAAAAGAGTAGGTATTTGGGGTTGGTCATTCGGTGGACACATGAGTACGAATTGTATTTTAAAAGGAAATGATGTTTTTTCAACAGCAATCGCAGTAGCACCTGTTACTACTTGGCGTTTTTACGATTCTATTTATACCGAGCGTTACATGCGTACTCCTGAAGAAAATCCTACAGGTTATGATGCAAATTCTCCTTTAAATTACCCAGAATTATTAAAAGGAAAGTACTTATTAATCCATGGAACAGGCGATGATAATGTACACGTTCAAAATGCATACAGAATGGCGGAAGCTTTAATTCAAGCTAATAAGCAATTTGAATGGGGAATGTATCCTGATAAAGATCACGGAATTTACGGTGGTAATACTCGTTTGCATTTATACACGAAAATGACAAACTTTATTAAAAATAATTTATAAAATAAATAAAATATGAACACTGTAAAACAAGATGAGTTTTTAGGACATCCTAAAGGTTTATATGTATTATTTTTCGTGGAAATGTGGGAGCGTTTTTCGTATTATGGTATGAGAGCAATTTTAACATTGTATTTAGCGGCACCGATATTGTTAGGAAATCCACAATCTGGTTTTGGTTGGTCAAACGCCGAAACAATTTCTTTTTATGGAACTTATACAATGCTTGCTTATATCACCTCAATACCTGGTGGTTGGATTGCCGATAAATATATAGGACAGAAAAAAGCCGTAATGCTAGGTGGAATATTACTGTGTATTGGGCATGGTATTTTAGCAGTAGATGCACAATGGGCGTTTTTTACAGGCTTATTTTTTATTGTAACGGGTGTTGGTTTTTTAAAACCAAATATTTCAACAATGGTAGGGGGATTATATCCTAAAGGAGATGATAGAAGAGATAAAGCTTTTTATATTTTTTATACCGGAATTAATTTAGGAGCATTTATAGGTGCTTTAGCAGTTGGTATTGTTGCTGCAGCCTACGGATGGCATGCTGGTTTCGGATTGGCAGGTATTGGTATGGCTTTAGGACAGGTTGTTTACATGTATGGAATTAAACATTTAGAAGGTGTTGGTGATTTTATGGGAACACAAGATTCGCCAAATAAAGAATTAATGAAAAAACCATTAACCGCTATTGAAAAAGATAGAATGTTAGTGATGTTTTTATCATTTTTAATCATCATTGTTTTCTGGGGAGCTTTTGAGCAAGCAGGAGGTTTAATGAGTTTATATACCGAACAAAAAACAGATAGATTGTTGTCATTTATAGGATATGAAGTTCCTTCGGCAACTTTTCAGTCAATCAACGCATTTTTTATCATTGTATTTGGTACTGCTGTTGGTGGTTTCTGGTATAAATGGGGTAAAAAAGGAAAAGAATCATCATCATTATTTAAAATGGCGATTGGTGTAATTATTATGGCTTTTGGTTTTTTCTTTATGAGTAAAGCAAGTACCGAAGTGGTAATGAATGGTGATCAAGTAATTGAAAAATCAGCAATGATTTGGTTAGTGTTAGCCTATTTATTTCACACCATTGGTGAACTATGTGCCTCTCCAGTAGCCTTATCATTTATTACAAAATTAGCACCTGTAAAGTATGCTTCATTTATGATGGGAGCTTATTTTGCCGCTACAGGTTTAGGAAATAAAGTTGCAGGTTTAGTAGGTTCAATGTCTGAAGGAGCAGGAGAATTTCAAATATTTACAGGAATTGCAGTTTTCTGTACTCTTTTTGGAATCCTTATCCTTTTAATATTAAAACCATTAAAAAGATTAACTCACGGTGCAGAAGATGCTCAGTTAAATGTAAATAATTAAAATTAAAATATATAATAATGAGTGATACTAAAAAACAAAGTTTTTTTGATACTACTGTCTTAGGACATCCAGCAGGATTATTTGTGCTGTTTTTTACCGAAATGTGGGAGCGTTTCTCTTTTTATGGTATGCGAGTGCTATTAATTAACTTTTTAACCATGAGTCTTATCGGCTTTAACCCAGGTTGGGAGTGGTCGGTTGAAAACGCAGCAGCTTTATTTGGTACTTATGCGATGTCTTTATATTTAACACCAATTTTAGGTGGAGTTATTGCCGATAGATTAACAGGATATCGTTGGGCAGTTGTAATAGGATCTGTAATTATGACACTAGGACACGTTTCTATGGCTTTTGAAACTGAATTTTCACTTTATTTAGGTTTAGGATTGCTAGTATTAGGAACTGGTTTTTTTAAGCCAAATATTAGTTCTATCATTTCTGAGATGTACAAAGAATTACCAGAAAAGAAAGATGGCGCTTACACCATATTTTATATGGGAGTAAATGCAGGAGCTTTTTTTGGAATGATGCTTTGTGGTTATGTTGCCGAAAAAGTAGGATGGGCTTACGGTTTCGGATTAGCAGGAATTTTTATGCTTTTAGGAACACTACAATTTTGGTTAGCAAAACCTTTGTTTGGAACAATAGGAGATGTGCCATCTAAAGTAAAAAAGGAAGTTAATACTGTAAAAGAAACTGCTAAAAAGCAAAGTGAAACAGTACTTGAAACAGAAGAAAAGCCAAACCCTTATACCTTAGTTGATAAAATATTAATTGCTGTTACATCGGTAATTGGTGTTGCGTATGCGTTTAATGATCCTTTAGACAAAATAGGAAACCTTAATTTATTTCCTTTCGAAGTAGCAGGGTTATCAGGGCAATATGCTGTGGCAATATTCGGATTAATATTATTTTTATACCTAGTAATTTCAAGAATATTAAGATACTCTACCGTGGTAAGAGATCAAATGTTTGCTGTAATTATATTTGCTTTTTTTACCGTATTCTTTTGGATGTCTTTTGAACAAGGAGCGTCATCATTAGTAATTTTTGCAAGAGATAATGTTAATAGAGTGTTAACGGGTAATTATGCAGTGCTATTTAATGTTTTAAATACCTTGTTAACAGTTGTTCCGTTATGTATTATTACCTACGTATTATACTTATTAGGTAAGCGTACTTTTAAAATTATACCAGGATCAAATATTGTTTTAATCATTTGTTTTACTGGTGTTTGGGCTGTAGCAGGATGGATGCTTAAAAGAGATCACGACACTACCTCATACGATGTGGTTTATAAAGCTGTGAAAACTGTTAAAACCGATAAAAAAGGTAATAGTTTAAAAGATGAAAAAGGTAACGTGATGTATGCTTATAAGGCAATAACAGAAAGTACTAAATTAGCAGATACTGATGTTGTTGTTGATAAAACGACCTCAATAGGTGAGCCTGTAAAATTAGAAGTAGGCGCTAATATTTTAATGATTCCTAAAGATAAATTTGGAGAAAACTTCGGATATTTAGATGCTGATAGATTAAAACATGCAAAAGAAAGAGCTGAAGAATTACATAAAGATAACGGTATTGTAAAAGCAACCGTAGCATCAATAAACGATAGTGAAATTGAAATAACAGTTTCATGGTTTAGTATTTTAAACTCATTTTTTATTATTGCCTTTGCGTCAATGTTTTCTAAATGGTGGGAAAGTAAATACAATCCTTCAGCAGCAAGTAAATATGCCTTAGGTTTAATTATTATGGCTATTGGTTTTGGTTTACTAGCTTACGGAGCATACGGAGTAAAAGCAGGAGTAAAAGTAAGTATGGTTTGGTTAATATTAGCCTATTTATTTCACACTTTAGGTGAATTATGCTTGTCGCCAGTAGGGTTGTCGTATGTATCTAAATTAGTACCAGCACGTATGATTGCATTAATGTTTGGTATGTGGTATCTTGCAATTGCTATTGGTAATAAACTAGCGGCAGTACTTGGTGGAAGTATAGAAAAAATAACAGAAGCCTATGATTTATCTACCTTCTTTTTAATATTTACGATAGTTCCTTTTGTAGCAGGATTACTAGTACTTTCGTTAAACCCGGTGTTAAAAAAATTAATGCACGGTGTTAAATAATTAAAATATTAAAACATAAACAATTCAAAAACCTGTCAATTTTTAATAATTGACAGGTTTTTTTGTAAATTTGGAATACTTATTGACACTTAACAGATATGAAAAACTTATTTTTAGTATTATTTTTAGCGATTATTTCAGTTAATGTAAACGCCCAAGAAGACGTAAATTGGCTTACTTTTGAAGAAGCTATTGAAAAAAACACCGCAAATCCGAAGCCTATTTTAGTTAGTTTATATACCGATTGGTGCGGTTGGTGTAAAAAGATGGACAAAACAACCTATAAAAATAATGTGCTAGTTAGCTATATTAACAAGCATTATTACGCCGTAAAAATGGATGGCGAAGGTAAAGACGACATCAGTTTTAATGGAACAACCTATAAATATATAAAGCAAGATGGTATGAAATACCACGAGTTAGCCGCTCAAATTATGAAAGGACAAATGAGTTATCCTTCTACGGCATTTTTTGATCCTGAAAAAAGATTAATTCAAACAATTCCAGGTTATTTAGAAAAGCAACGCTTTGAAAAAATAATTAACTTTTTTACAAAAGACACTTACAAGACCACTGAATGGACAACTTTTGAAAAAGAATTTAAAAGTACTATTTAAAAGGTTTTACATCTTATTTATTTAAGGATAAAAGCGCCGTTTTTTCGAGTATCGTAAAACGGCATTTTTTGTTTTTTACAAATAGTTTTCCAAAGATTTACATCACTTTTGTAATTACTAGCATCGGCAATTATTTTCTTCGGATTTAACTTTTTTATCAATCTTTCGAGGTTTATTTTAGGTGATTTTTGTAAGATTACAATTGCGTTTTGAAGTTCTATATTATAAATACCTAAATCATCAACAATTAAAATAGTATCGTTTTTAAAAGCAATAATATTAGGTATTTTATTTAAAAAATCACTATTTATATTTTCGTGAATTCGATAGCTTTTAATACTTCTTTCAGTGGTTATTTTAGAAGAATCTAAATTGTGTAAAACGTTAAAATTACTGCCATTTCGTATTCCTATCATATTTTTTATTCCTTTATTAAAAACAATCAATTCACAGGTTGTTTGTTGCTTGTTTTTTTCAAAAATAAAGGTTATTTGTAACAGCATTATCGAGCCAAGCAATAACATAAATTGTTTGGCTTTTTTGTTGATAATAAATTGATACGTAAAAATAATAACAACATACCAAAGTATCATCTTATAAAAAGACATGGATATTTCTTGAAATAAAAACTGTTCTTGATTGGCAATTAAAGCCACCATTTTATTCATTAATAAAATAATCCATCCGTAGAAATCGAACAAAATTTGTAAGGGTATTTTTAAAAGAGCAAGAACTATAATTAAAATCCCACCGATTAAAATACTTCCTAAAAAAGGAATAATTAATAGGTTTGCAATAAAAAATAAGCCAGGAAATTGATGAAAATAATACAAACTTATGGGTAATATTCCTATTTGTGCAGCAATAGAAACGGTTAATAAACGCCAAAATTTATCTAACAGCCAAAACTTAGAAATCCATAAATTGTAGAGTAGTGGTTGCGTCCAAATAATTCCAAAAACCGCCAAATAACTTAGTTGAAAACCAACATCAAATAGAAATAAGGGTTTTAGCAATAACAAAAAAAGCATCGAACTAATTAACGAATACTCTACCACTTTTTTTCTTTTGAAAGAAGCACCAACGGCAACAAAGGTAAACATGGTAACCGCCCGAACCACCGAAGCCGATAATCCTGCGATAAAAGCGAACATCCACAACAATATTAAAATAATAATTGTTTTAAAAAGCAGCCCATTTTTAAGCCGCTCTATCGGTTTGAATAGGCTGTTTAATAACAGGAATAAAATTCCAATATGTAAGCCTGAAATAGCCAAAATATGAACCGCTCCCGCATTAGTATAATTTTGAAGTAAATTTTTGGAGATGTTTTTTCGTTGCCCTAAAAGCAGGGCGTTAATTACCGATAATTCCTCTTTTTTAAAGCCTTTCTCTTTTAAAGAAGTTTGAATATTGTTTCTAAATTGTTCAGACACACCATAAATGGATGTTTTTCCTTCCGCTAATTTCTGATAATTAGTAGGATTTATAAAAACCTGTTGATACACATATTTTTTAGCTAAATATTCTCGATAATCAAATTGATATGGGTTTAAAGCGCCTGTTAAATTTTTAAATTCAGCGGTTGTAACAATTAAATCATCCACATTTAAAAGCGTTGAAATACTATCTTTTTTAAGGTTGATTAAAACGTTTCCGATTGTTTTTTTAGTATCAATTTGAATAACATCGGCAATATATTTATGCGCATAATTACTCGTTTTTAAAACTTTGTGTATTTGTATGATGATGTTTGAATTGTCCGTAATATGTTGCTCGTAATAAGAATCATAATTTTTAGGATTGTGTAAAAAAGTAGTTGAAATGCCTATGAAAATAAAAAACAAAAGACTTGTTAGTGTAAAATAAAGTTTCTTTACAGCGTTTTTTTTTAGAAGAAATAAAACACCTATAAAAGCCAACATAAAAAGCACTAAAAAGCTAAAATCATAGCACCAAATAGCGGTATGAAATTGCAATAGAATTCCAATAATAATACAAATCAGAAAATGAAAAGGCAGGTATTGCAGTAGTTTTTTCATAGCTCTTTAAAGTTATTCTTTAAAGTTATGAAAAATAAATTAGTTGCATGTTTAATTTATCTTATTGATTTTTAAATGTTTAAAAATGTTTTAAAGGAGCAAAAAAAACAACCCTTTTTCAGATTGATTTTTACAACAGAAAACCGAATCCGTCAAGCTAAATTTAGTTCAGCTTCGCATCTTTATTTTCCGTAGTTTTTAGCTTTTTGATAAAATAAATTTAGTTTTGAATAAAGATAGCCGAAATTTTCACAATAAAATTAAAATAGTCTTCGAGTAGCAACAAACCTCACAGGTTTTTAAAACTAGTGAGGTCTAAGTTTAACTAAATAATTTAGGTGCTTTATTTTTAAACAAGTTCTCGATACCATTTTTTGAAGGGAAAAATCACTCGAACTGACAATTTCTTTAATTTTCAAACAAGCTTTGATAGATTATCAAACAAAAAAAGCAACCTCAAATGAGATTGCTTTTTTATACTATATGTAAGAAAAAAATTATACTAATTCAACATCATAATTTTCTACGGTTTTTAATAATTGTTTTTCAAAGTCATAAATAGCATCAATAGTTTCGATAGGTATTTTTGTTCCTTTTTTATCTTCATTAAAAACACTAATGTATTTATTTATTCCGTTAAGATGGAGTCTGCAAATCGGTTTTCTATTATTATCATCTAACAAAATACCAAAATAAGATTGGGTATCTCTAAATACAATTCTACTTGTTTTTAGTTTTCGGCGAAGAATAGCAACCACTATTCGATAAGCCTCCATTTCTTCTTCGGTAGTTTCAATTTTGCTTTTAGGCTCTTCTTCGATTTCCTCTTCCTCAATTTTTTGTTTTTCAACCTCTTTGGTTAAAGCTGAATTTAAACGGTCGTTTACTTTTTCGCTAATTATTTGTGTAAAAGCTTTACCAACTATTTCTTTAAATTCTTCCATAATACTTGCGTGTAACCTACCGCTGTAGGCTTTGTTAGCAAATAATTTAACAAATTCATTTGAAGGAGCTTTTAACTCAATATCAATTAAATTTTTTATTTCTCTAGTATATTTTAAATTACTAGCATTGCTAACAATTTTTGAAACATCAAATTTTGATTTGTGAAATTTTTCAATTTCTTTCGAGGTACTTTCTTTTATATTGGTGATGTCAAATTCTAAAAATGGTTTTTCATCCATTTTATTAGAAGCATCTAAATCGGTATAAAATCGGTAAATAATTCCGTTTGTAAGAAGTGCAAATCGTGTTTTTGTTACATGAAAATACCTAAACAATTGAGAATTGTGAACGTTTAAATCTTGTTTCCAATTTTTACACTCTACAATTAAAATAGGTTCTCCATTTTGAAAAATAGCATAATCTACTTTTTCACCTTTTTTAAGCCCTAAATCTGCTGTAAATTCAGGAACAACTTCCAGCGGATTAAAAGCGTCATAGCCTAAAATATTTATGAAAGGCAAAGTGAAAGCATGTTTTGTGCTTTCTTCTGTTTCAATTTTATCTTTTAATAGTAAAACTTTTTCAGCGAGTTCTTTTAGTTGATTGTGTAGTTCCATAGTTTTTATTTAGTTCCATTTATTAGCAATAATAGATAAATGCAAGTCATTATCAGTTACTTACATTCTGTTTAGCCAAGTTAGGATAAAATAAAATAAGAATCAAACAAAAAAAACAACCCTTTTTCAGATTGATTTTTACAACAGAAAACCGAATCCGTCAAGCTGAATTTAGTTCAGCTTCGCATCTTTATTTTCCGTAGTTTTTAGCTTTTTGATAAAATAAATTCAGTTTTGAATAAAGATAGCCGAAATTTTCACAATAAAATTAAAATAGTCTTCGAATAGCAACAAACCTCATAGGTTTTTAAAACCTGTGAGGTCTAAGTTTAACTAAATAATTTAGGTGCTTTATTTTCAAACAAGTTCTCGATACCATTTTTTGAAGGGAAAAAATCACTCGAACTGACAATTTATTTAATTTTCAAACAAGCTTTGATAGATTATCAAACAAAAAAAGCAACCTCAAATGAGATTGCTTTTTTATAGTATATGTAAGAAAAAATTACACTAATTCAACAAATAAACCTTCTTCAGTTTTTTCAACTTTCGCTAATTTATTTTTAGTTAAACCTTTAATTGTTTTATCCCATTTTTTGTTAGACAAACTCGATTGTATCTTTAAATTATTCAAATCTATTCTTTCAGATTTTTCAATAATCGCTAAAACCGCTTTTTCATCGTCACTTAATTCAACAGAAGGTGCTTTTTTCTCAGGTCTCATTTGAGGAAAAAACAACACTTCTTGAATAGACGCATTATTGGTTAAATACATAATTAACCTGTCCATTCCGATTCCTAAACCAGAAGTAGGAGGCATTCCGTATTCTAAAGCACGTAAAAAGTCATTATCGATAAATTCCGAAGCTTCATCATCACCACGTTCGGCTAATTTTAACTGCGCTTCAAAACGTTCACGTTGGTCAATCGGGTCGTTTAATTCAGAATATGCATTTGCAATTTCTTTACCACAAACCATTAATTCAAAACGCTCTGTTAATTCAGGATTATCTCTATGTTCCTTACATAAAGGAGACATTTCCTTCGGATAATCAGTAATAAAAGTAGGCTGAATGTAATTTCCTTCACATTTTTCACCGAACATTTCATCAATTAATTTTCCTTTACCCATGGTTGCATCCACTTCGATACCCATTTCTTTGGCAGCCTCAAAAAGCTCCGTTTCCGATTTTCCGTTAATATCAAAACCAGTAAAATGTTTGATAGAATCCGCCATAGTAACTCTTGCGTATGGCGCTTTAAAATCAATCTTATGCTCTCCAAAAGTTGCTTCACTCGTTCCGTTTACCGCAATCGCACAATGTTCTAATAACTTTTCGGTAAAGTCCATCATCCAATTGTAGTCTTTATAAGCTACATAAATTTCCATAGCAGTAAATTCAGGATTATGCGTTCTGTCCATCCCTTCATTTCTGAAGTTTTTAGAAAACTCATAAACACCATCAAAACCACCAACAATTAAACGTTTTAAATATAATTCGTTCGCAATACGCATATATAAAGGCACATCTAAAGCATTGTGATGTGTCATAAAAGGTCTTGCAGAAGCACCACCAGCAATAGGCTGTAAAATTGGCGTTTCAACTTCAAAATAACCAGAATCGTTAAAAAAGTTACGCATTGCAGTAAATAACTTTGTACGCTTTACAAACACTTCTTTTACATGCGGATTTACCACTAAATCAGCATAACGCTGACGGTAACGCATCTCAGGATCTGTAAAAGCATCATAAGTAACACCATCTTTTACCTTTGGCATTGGCAAAGGTTTTAAAGATTTGCTCAATAATTTAAAAGATTTTACTTTTACTGTTTTTTCACCAACTTTTGTGGTAAATAACTCACCTTCAACACCGATAAAATCACCTAAATCTAATAATTTTTTAAAAACATCATTATATAAAGTTTTATCTTCTCCAGTACAAATTTCATCTCTATTAAAATAAAGTTGAATTCTACCTTCACTATCTTGTAATTGTGCAAAAGAAGCTTTTCCTTGTATATTGATAGCCATTAATCGCCCAGCAATAACTACCTGTTTATCTTGCGCAAAGTTTTCTTTTATTTCTTTAGAATTAGAATCTAATGGGAATAAATCAGCAGGATATGGGTTGATACCTAATTCACGTAATTTCCCTAATTTTTCTCTACGTACAACTTCTTGTTCTGATAATTGCATGGCTTGTTTTTTTTATTTTTAATGAAGGAGCAAAGATACAATCAATTGAAATAGTACACAATGATTAACAAAATCACCTTTTTTGTTAAAAAACGAAAAAATTTTGGTAAATGTATAAAAAAGTGTATATTTGCAGGCTGATTTTTTTTTAAAGGTCAGCAATTTAGTTGTGTTGTTAGGCACTTTAAATAGTGTCATGGTTTTGTTAACCAATGGAAAGCTTCCCTGAGATGGGTCGCTTTTTTTTGTGCTAAACTTTAATTTTTGAAGCAATTTCCCGCTTTCCGCACTCGCTCTTTTTTTGAAGAAAAATCAAAAAAAGGAGCTCAAACAATTGCTTCAATCGGGGCTAGGCATTTAGTTTTTTAATTATAATTCGAGTAATTCTTCTACAAAATTACGAGAATTAGACAAACGAGGCACTTTATGTTGCCCGCCTAACTTTCCTTTTTTAGTAAACCAATCGTAAAATAAATTTTTACGCGCTATGTGTATTATTGGCATTGCTAAAGTCATATTATTATAGCGTTTAGCCTCGTAATCAGAATTTATCTTCTTTAAATTATCGTCTAATAATTCGGTAAAATACGCCATATTTTCAGGTAAATTATCAAACTCGATAATCCATTGATGTCCGCCACTTTTTTTATCAACCATAAAAATAGGACCAACCGTATATTCTTTAATACTTGCTTTTGTTTTTTTGCAGGCAATTTTTAAGGCATCTTCGGCATTTTCAATAATTAACTCTTCGCCAAAAACATTAATATGATGTTTGGTGCGTCCTGTAATTTTTATACGATACGGATTTGTGTTGGTAAAACGAACAGTATCACCAATTAAATAACGCCATAAACCGCTATTTGTGGTAATTATAATGGCGTAATTAACACCTGTTTTTACTTCCGATAACGGAATTGCAGTAGAATTTTCGCCGTCATATTGTGTCATTGGAATAAATTCATAAAAAATACCATAGTCTAGCATTAGTAGTAATTCATCTGAATTATTTACATCCTGAATAGCAAAAAAACCTTCCGAAGCATTATAGGTTTCGTAGTATTTAAACTCTTTTTTAGGAATTAATTTTTGATACTGCTCACGGTAAGGGCTAAAATTTACGCCACCATGAAAATAAACCTCCAAATTAGGCCAAACCTCCAATATATTATCTTTTCCTGTTTTTTCTAAAACCCTATTTAAAAGCACTAACATCCAACTAGGAACGCCTACTAAGCTGGTAATATCTTCATCAATAGTTTCATCAATAATAGCCTCCATTTTGGTTTCCCATTCTGCCATTAAAGAAACTTCGTGGCTAGGAGCGGAGCTAAAATCGGCCCAAAAAGGTAGGTTTTTAGTTAAAATTGCCGATAAATCACCAAAAGATGAATTGTTGTTTTCGTAAATAGCCGTGCTACCGCCTAATTTTAAGCCTTTTCCTTTAAACATTTTCGAATTTTCATTGTTCGAAACATACAAACACAACATGTCTTTCCCTGCCTTTAAATGACAATCTTCAATTGCCTGATTGCTAACAGGAATAAATTTACTTTTCGCATTGGTTGTTCCACTACTTTTTGCAAACCAACGAATAGGCGTAGGCCAAAATAGGTTTTGTTCTCCTTTTCGGCAGCGTTCAATAAGCGGTTCGATGCTTTCATATTTTTGTATCGGCACATTTTTTGAAAAATCAGCATAGTTTTCTATGGATAAAAAATTATGTGAAGCTCCAAATTCGGTATTTTTAGCTGTGTTTATTAATTTTAGAAGCAATTCATTTTGAACATCAATAGGATATTTTAAAAATAATTCTACTTGGTGTTTACGCTTTTTTAAAAACCAAGAAATGATTGAATTTATAAATGGAAACGACATAGGTTACAACTTAATTCGATTTAATTCAGTTTTTTTACTGTAATTTTGTAAGGTTAAAAGTAATAAAATTTAAGACATGGAATACCAAGGAGTTTTAAAAAAAATGCGCACTGAAAATTTAGATACAGTTCAGTATTATTTAGATATGAAAACTGATTTTATAAATATGAATCAGTTGTTACAGAACAAAATAACGCTAAGTTTTGCAGGGTATGAATGTTTAAATTGTCATTTAGAAAAAGAAATATATCGTCAAGGGTTTTGTAAAAAGTGTTTTTTTGAAACGCCAAATGCTGGCGATTGGATTATGCGCCCTGAATTAAGTAAAGCTCATTTAGATATTCAAGATAGAGATTTAGCTTATGAAAAAAGTGTACAATTAAAACCACATATTGTGTATTTAGCCAATTCTAGCAATGTAAAAGTGGGGGTTACTAGAAAAACACAAGTGCCAACTCGTTGGATAGATCAAGGAGCACACGAAGCTATTGAAATCGTTGAAGTGCCAAACAGGTATTTAGCAGGAATTACAGAGGTTGCTTTAAAAGCACATGTTGCCGATAAAACCAATTGGCGAAAAATGCTAAAAAACGATATTGAAGATGAAAGTTTGCTATCTTGGAAAGAGAAATTAAAAGAATTTATTCCTGAACAAGCACAGCAATATATTATTGAAAATAATAAAGAAACGGCAATTAATTTTCCTGTTGATAAATATCCTTTAAAACCAAAGAGTTTAAATATTGTAAAATCAGAAACTTATACGGGAGTTTTAGTTGGAGTAAAAGGGCAGTATTTAATTTTTGAAGACGATACTGTTTTTAATGTACGTTCTAACGAAGGTTTGGTGGTTAAACTAGAAGTGTTAAGTGAGTAAAAATGCCTAGCCCCGATTGAAGCAATTGTTTGAGCTCTTTTTTATTTTTAAAAAATAAAAAAAGCGAGTGCGTAAAGCGGGAAGTTGCTTCAAAAAAAATAAGAATTTAAAATATTAAAAAAGAGACTACTTTTTAGCAGTCTCTTTTTTATTTAATTATTGTTTTACAAGCGTGTAATTTCGATTCATTTTTAATTCACTTAAAACATTTAAAGCTTCGTTTAAATAAATATCTTTCTTTAAATTTTTATGCCAAACCACACGTTTTTCTTTTAAAACAGTGTCTTTTGTAAAAAGATTTACTTCGTATTTAGGCGAATTAAAAGTTAAGTTAGAATCGAATTTAAAGATGTCTTTAAATAATTCACCTTCTTTAATTTTTTTAGTGCTTTCCTTTTTAAAAGTACTATATTTTAATGAATAGACTCTTTCTTCCTGATTTTTCTTTAGCCATTTTGCGTATTTATTAATTTTATTAAAATGGTCATTTTCTAATACACGTTGCTTGCTATTATAAACAGCATCGTTAAAATTACTATACGAATTTGTTGGGTTATAATCGGCTTGTAGCACTTTATCCCAAGGCAAGGCACCGTCTAAATCACGTTCGCCAAATTTCATATAGCTATATCTGGTAGGTAATGAAATATCAGAATAAACACCTTCAATTTGAGTAGAACCACCGTTAATTCTATAAAATTTTTGAATGGTCATTTTTAAGGCGCCTAAATCGCTTGGATATTTTTCATAAAAACGATTAATTGGCATCACATTTTGAACAGTTCCTTTTCCGTAAGTTTGTTTTCCGCCAATAATAACACCACGTTTATAGTCTTGCATTGCAGCGGCAAAAATTTCAGAAGCCGAAGCCGAAAACTCATTCACCATAACTACCAAAGGACCGTTCCACTGTATTTTTGAATCGGTATCGTTTTTAATTAAAGGATCTTCTCCACGGTATTTTACTTGTACAATAGGACCTTTTTTAATAAATAATCCGCCAATTTCGATGGCTGTTTTTAACGATCCTCCGCCGTTGTCACGCAAATCAACAATAATTCCTTTTACGTTTTCACTCTTTAAACGCTCAATTTCTTGCTCCATATCTTTAGCAGCATCTCTACGGCTTAAATCATTGAAATCAATATAAAATCGTGGCAGGTCGATAACGCCATATTTTTGACCATTTTTTTCAACAATACTCGATTTTACAAAGGTTTCATCTAATTCAACAACATCTCTAATAATTGGAATAATTTTGGTTGATCCGTCAATTTTTTTCTTAACCGTTAAACGAACTTCTGTTCCTTTTTTTCCTTTGATAAATTTAATGGCATCGTCTAAGCGCATTCCTACAATATCTAAAGGTTCAGCATCGCCTTGGGCTACTTTTAAAATAATATCTTCAGGTTCTAATTCGCCTTGTTTCCATGCCGGACCGCCTGAAATTAGCTCTACAATATGTGTGTACATTCCTTTTTTTTGTAAACGAGCGCCAATTCCTTCTAGTTTACCCGACATTTCTTGGTCAAAACGAGATTTTATTCTTGGCGACATATACGTAGTATGAGGGTCAAAACCGCTAACCACACTGTTTAAAAAGGTAGAATACCAATCAGAATTTTCAAGCTCATCAATACGCTCATATAATTCGTTCATGTTTTTTAAAACTTCTTTTCGAGCCTCAATTTCTAGCTGATAGAATTTTTTAAGCTTTAATTTCTTATCTTTTTTAGCTTTTTTATTTTGTGTATCATCGGCGTCTTCAATTCTGCTTAATATTGATAATTTAAGCTGTTTTCTCCAATAATCAACCAATTCGCTTTCATTTTTAGCAAACGGAATTTTTTCGTAATCAACATTAATTACTTCATTTTTTTTGTAATTAAAAGGTTGGGCTAATAAAGCACGGTAATTATTTTTTGCGGCAGTTAATTTTTCTAAAAACCGATTGTAAACCAATTTGTAAAAATGAATTTCTGTGTTTTTTAATTGATCGTCTATCTGATACTTAAATTGCGAAAATTCGGTTAAATCTTCTTGAGTAAAATACCGTTTATTAGGGTCTAAACCGTCTATGAAAGAGGTGTAAACATGTTCGGAAAATTCATCATTTAATTCTTTTTGAACATAATGATATCGACTTAAAATATTTTTTAAAACATATACAATTACCCGATCTTTTTCAGGGTCTTTGTTGGGGTTTTTATCTGAAGTTGTATTTGAATAAATGGTGTTTGAAAAAAATACAATAACGGCTAAAAATGGAATGATAAATTTCTTCTTCATATCTCTTCTATATTTTTAATGATGTACTTAGCATTGCTAATCTACTAAAATAATGCCAATTTATTAATTTTGATGTTTTTTATAACAACTTCTTTCCTTTATTTAAAGGAATTATGATCAAAAAAACGTGTTAAGAATATAAATAGATACATATATAATTAATTGTAGCATTTTGTTGGGCTTTGATTCTTACAATTTTACGTATAAAATACAGGTTTTTATCTTTATAAAATGTTAAAATAAGAGTGCTTTTTTTATGTTACATTTGTTGTAAAACTAACACACTATGCAAGAAAGACCCTTAATTTTGGTGACCAATGATGACGGAATTACCGCACCAGGTATTCGTATGCTTATTGAAATAATGAATAAAATAGGCGATGTAGTTGTAGTAGCACCCGATAGCCCACAAAGTGGTATGGGGCATGCCATTACCGTAAATAATGTATTGCATTGTAATCCTATTACAATTGACCAAGGTCCGCAAATAGAATACAGTTGTTCTGGTACGCCTGCCGATTGTGTTAAAATGGCTAAAAATGAAATTTTAAATCGCACGCCCGATTTATGTGTTTCAGGAATCAACCACGGTGCAAATTCCTCTATAAATGTTATTTATTCAGGAACTATGAGTGCTGCTGTTGAAGCGGGTATTGAAGGAATTCCTGCAATTGGTTTTTCGTTATTAGATTTTGACTGGCATGCCGATTTTAGAGCTGCTAAAAAATTCATAGAAAAAATAGTGGTAAATGTACTGGAAAATGGCTTGCCTGATGGGGTGGTTTTAAATGTAAATATTCCAAAATTAAAAGAAGAAGAAATTAAAGGGATTCGTGTTTGTCGTCAGGCAAATGGCTATTGGAAAGAGAGTTTTGACAAACGTAAAAATCCAACGGGTAAAGAATATTATTGGTTATCGGGCGAATTTGTAAATAGAGACAAAGGACAAGATACGGATATTTGGGCGCTAGAAAATAATTTTATTTCAGTAGTTCCTGTGCAATTTGATATGACGGCACATCATGCAATTCAAAAATTAAACTCATGGGACATATAAATAAAGAAGTATTAATCGGTGTTTTAACTGGTTTACTAGCTACGGCTTGTGGTCTTTTTGTGTATTTAGAATTTATTTCGGATGCTACAATTATCGAAACTTTAAAAAAAGTAAAACAAGGGGGTGTTTTAGGGGCTGTACTGGCGTTGGCGGCACTTCCTAATTTATTCGTTTTTTGGGTATTTTTAAAAAAGAAACAAGATTATAGAGCTAGAGGTGTTTTAATAACAACTGTTGCAATAGCAGTAGCGACACTTATTTTAAAATTTGTATAATATATGAAATATTACATTCTTGTAGGCGAGGCTTCGGGTGATTTACACGGAGCCAATTTGATGAAATCTTTATTAAAAGAAGATCCAAAAGCAGACATTCGTTTTTGGGGTGGTGATTTAATGCAAGAAGTAGGCGGAACACTTGTAAAACATTACAAAGAGCGTGCTTTTATGGGCTTTGTTGAGGTGTTGTTAAATTTACCTAAAATACTAGGTATGATGTCTTTTTGTAAAAAAGATATCGCTAGTTTTAAGCCCGATGTAATTCTTTTTATAGATAATTCAGGCTTTAATTTGCGTATTGCTAAATGGGCAAAACAACAAGGTTTTAAAACGAATTATTATATTTCGCCACAAGTTTGGGCAAGTAGAGCGGGTAGGGTAGCCGATATTAAACGCGATGTTGATGCGATGTTTGTAATTCTTCCGTTTGAAAAAGAATTTTATCAAAAATATGATTACCAGGTAACTTTTGTTGGGCATCCGTTAATTGATGGTATTGAAGGCAGAAAACAAATCGATGAAGCGCTTTTTAGAACCACGCATAATTTAGGAGATAAAGATATTATCGCTTTATTGCCAGGAAGTAGAAAGCAAGAAATTACAAAAATGTTATCGGTTATGTTATCTTTAGTCGATGATTTTTCTGAGTATCAGTTTGTGATTGGCGGTGCTCCTAGTCAGCCGTATGAGTTTTATAAAACGATTATTGGTAGTAAAAATGTGAAGTTTATCAACAATAAAACCTACGATTTATTAAGTATTTCAAACACGGCTTTGGTGGGTTCGGGTACGGCAACGCTAGAAACTGCTTTGTTTAAAGTTCCCCAGGTGGTTTGTTATAAAGGAAGTAACATTTCATATCAAATTGCAAAGCGAATTATTACCTTAAAATATATTTCGTTGGTTAATTTGATTATGAATAAAGAGGTAGTTAAAGAACTAATTCAAGACGATTTTACCAAAGAAAATTTATCGAAAGAATTACAACGTATTTTACAACCTGAAGACCGAAAAGAACTGTTTTTAGCTTATTTTGATTTAGAAGAAATGCTAGGAGGAAAAGGAGCATCTGCAAAAACAGCAAAATTAATTGTAAACGGATTAAAAAAGTAATAACTAGTGATAAAAAAGAATACATAGCTTTATGATTAAAAAAATAATATATGTTTTAATAGCTTCTTTTTTAATGATTTCTTGTGGATCATCAAAAAATATAAGCAAATATCATAAAGCGTCAAAATCGATACATAGATCGGTTCGATTGGTAAAATCAACCAAAAAATATCCTAAAAAGACCCCCAAAAAAGCGCCTAAAAAAGTTGTTGTAAAATCGACAAAAACAGCAAGCCTTGCCGATAAAATTATTTGGACAGCGGTAAGTTACAAAGGCGCTCCCTATAAATACGGCGGAACAACCAAACGAGGTATGGATTGTTCTGGTTTAATTTATACCTCTTTTAAACATCGGAAGGTACAAATACCAAGGTCGTCGGGTCAAATGTATGCCAAAGGCTATCAGGTTTCACTTAAAAAAGTAAAACGTGGCGATTTATTATTTTTTAAAACCGCAAGAAGAAGTGGGCGTGTAAATCATGTTGGTTTGGTTACTTCTGTTAAAAATAGAAATATTCGTTTTATACATGCAAGCACCTCAAGTGGTGTAATGATTAGCTCTTTGCAAGATAATTACTGGCGAAAAACCTTTGTAAAAGCTAAAAGAGTTTTGTAAAATTAGATAAATTGTCAGTTCGAGTGATTTTTTTTCTTCAAAAAAATAGTATCGAGAAGGTATTTATCATCAAAAGAAATGAAGATAAAAGATTCAAATTATCGATACACTTTTAATTACTTTTAGTCATTAAAATTACTCGAATTGACAAATAATCATCAAAAAAAGTTAAAAAATACCGCAAAATCAGGGTGTGATGCTGAACTAAACTCAGCATGACGGATTCGGTTTGATAAAAAACTAAAAACCCTGAACAATTACTGTTCAGGGTTTTTATATAAAATTATTTGAAATAAATTAAGGTTGAAAATTAATTCAACATATCCCATAATTTATCTTTCAATTCTTGTAAACCTAATTGGGCTACAGACGAAATAAATAAAGCATCAATACCTTCTGGTAAATCTTTTTTAATTTCTTCTTTTAGTTCGTCATCTAGCATATCCGCTTTCGAAATTGCTAATAAACGGTCTTTGTCTAACAATTCAGGATTGTGCTTACGCAATTCGTTTAATAGAATTTCATATTCTTTTTTGATATCATCACTATCGGCAGGAATTAAAAATAATAAGGTAGAATTACGTTCAATATGACGTAAAAAATAATGTCCTAATCCTTTTCCTTCGGCAGCTCCTTCAATAATTCCAGGAATATCTGCTACCACAAAACTCTTGTGATTACGATGTTCTACAATACCTAAGTTGGGTTTTAGGGTGGTAAAAGCGTAATCTGCAATTTTCGGTTTTGCTGCTGTAATTACCGATAATAAAGTAGATTTTCCTGCATTCGGGAAACCAACTAAACCAACATCAGCTAATAATTTAAGTTCAATACGGAACCATCCATCTGTACCGTCAATACCTGGTTGTGCGTAACGAGGTGCTTGGTTTGTTGACGATTTAAAGTGCCAGTTTCCTAAACCACCTTTTCCACCAGGTAATAAAATAATATCTTGATCGTGGTGTGTAATTTCGTGTAAAATTTCATCGGTATCGGCATCACGAATAATAGTACCTAATGGAACAGGTACAATAATGTCTTTTGCATCGTGCCCTGTACTACGACTTGCACTACCGTCACCACCTGGTTCAGCTCTAAAATGACGTTTAAATTTTAAATGAAAAAGTGTCCACATACTTTTATCACCACGTAAAATGATGTGCCCTCCACGACCACCGTCACCTCCGTCAGGACCACCTTTAGTAATATACTTTTCACGATGTAAATGCACAGATCCTCGACCTCCTTTACCAGAAGATGCGTAGATTTTTATATAGTCAACAAAATTTCCTTCAGTCATTTTTTCTAAGTTATTGGCTGTTTTATTTAAACAGCAGTAATCGTTATAACTACTATGGTTTTGAGCAAGATAAAGAAGTTTTTTTATATTTCTTTAAAATTATCGCTCTTCGTTTAAAAATAGTAATTTTTATAATGTATCAAATACTTCTGATAAACGTTGTGTAATTTCTTGAATATTTCCAACACCATTTACACCATAATAATTACCTTGATCTTGGTAAAATTCTTTTAAAATAGCGGTTTTAGTATTGTACTCATTAAAACGATTTCTGATTTTACTCTCGTCAGTATCATCAGTTCTTCCGCTTGTTTTTCCTCTTTCTAATAAACGATTCACTAATAAATCTTCAGATACTTCTAAAGCTACCATTCCGTTAATACGTTCGTTTTTTTCACCTAAAAAAGCATCTAAAGCTTCCGCTTGCGATTGTGTTCTTGGAAAACCATCAAAAATAAACCCGTTAGCATCAGCATTTCTTTCAACTTCTGCTTTTAGCATATTAATGGTTACTTGATCAGGAACTAAATTTCCATCATCCATATAGGTTTTAGCAAGCAAACCTAATTCAGTTTTATTTTTAATATTAAAACGAAAAACGTCACCAGTAGAAATATGTACTAAATTATATTTTTCTTTTAATAAATCTGCCTGTGTTCCTTTTCCTGCGCCTGGAGGGCCAAATAATACGATATTTTTCATTTTGGGTGCTGTTGTTAATTGGTAAATAGCGGGTAAATTTCTACCGTAATTTTTATAGTCTAAGCCGTAACCAACTATAAATTTATCTTCAATACTTTTTCCGATATAATTTATAGGCAGTTCTTTTCTGTAAACATCAGGTTTGAAAAAAAGTGTTGCTATTTTTAATTCTTTAATATTTTTTGTTTTGAAGATTTCGTAAATCTCCTGTAATGTTGTTCCTGTATCAATAATATCTTCTAAAATAATAACCGTTCTATTGGTTAAATCTTCATTAATACCGATTAGATTTTTTACTTTTTGGGTTGATGTTGTTCCTTGGTAAGAAGCTAATTTTACAAAACTAATTTCACAATCGCCTTTATATTCACGTAAAAAATCGGCAGCAAAAACAATGCACCCATTTAAAATTCCAATAAAAATAGGAACTTCATTTTTGGGCAAATCAGCCTTTACTTGTTTTGCTAATCTTTTAACAATCGTAGTTATTTCATTTGGAGAAATGAATTCTTTAAAATATAAATCGTGAAGTTTTGTAATTTTCATAATAGTACAAATAATTTTACAAAGATAGTTGCTTGATAGTAAATGAAAAAACCGTTTTGAATAAAATTCAAAACGGTTTTTGTAAAATAGATATTGTTGTTATGCTATTTCTTGGTTTTCTTCTTGCTCTTTTACAGCTTCTGCTTTTTTAGAAGCATCGAACATAATTGGTGTTGCTACGAATAATGATGAATACGTACCTACAACAACTCCTACAATTAAGGCAAACATAAATCCTTTAATACTATCTCCTCCAAAGAAGAAAATTGCTAACATTACTAATAATGTTGTTAAAGAAGTATTTATGGTTCTACCTAAGGTACTGTTTAAAGCTTTGTTTACTAAACTTGCCGATATGGTTGTTTTTTCTTGAGTAAATTCTCTAATTCTATCAAAAATTACTACGGTATCATTTAATGAATATCCAACTACTGTTAAAATAGCAGCAATAAATGATTGCCCAATTTCCATGTCAAAAGGCATGAATTTGTAGCAGATAGAAAATACACCTAATACCACTAATACATCGTGGAATACGGCAACAACTGCACCGATAGAGAAGGCTATTTTTCTAAAACGTAATAAAATATATAAGAAAACTACAATTAATGAACCGATTACTGCCCATAATGCTGATTTTTTAATATCATCAGCAATGGTTGGTTCTACTTTCATGTAGCTCATAATTCCGCTACCTGCTTTTTCGAATCCTGGTTTAAAGTCTTCGTAAGAAGTAGTTCCTAAATACGCTTTTAATCCTGTAAATAATGATTTTTGAACTATTTCATCAACTTCGCTACCATCTTCATCAATTTTAAAAGCAGTAGTTATTTTTAATTGATGATCAGATCCGTAAGTTTTTACTTCAGGAGCCGATTTGAAAGCATCTTTTAAGCTCGTTGCAACTTGTGTTGCATTCATTGGCTGATCAAAACGTACAACGTAAGAACGACCTCCTTTAAAATCAACACCTTGTTTTAATCCTAAGGTAAAGATTGATACCAATCCAGCTAAAATAAAGAATCCAGAAACAATATAAGCTAACTTACGTTTCTTTAAAAATTCGATATTGATATTTTGAAACCAGTTTTTAGAAATACTTGTATTGAAAGGTAATCCAGTTCCTTTTTCAATAGATTTATCAATAAATAAACGAGTGATAAAAATTGCTGTAAATAATGAAGTTGCAATACCTAGCATTAATGTATAAGCAAAACCTTTAATAGGTCCTGTTCCGAAGATAAATAAAATAACACCCGTTAAGAATGTAGTAATATTTGCATCAATAATTGCCGATAAAGCTCCTTTAAAACTAAATCCTTCATCAACGGCAGTTTCTAAAGTTTGTCCACCTCTTAAGGCTTCTTTAATTCTTTCGAAAATAATAACATTCGCATCAACCGACATACCGATTGTTAAAATAATACCTGCAATTCCAGGTAAGGTTAAAACTGCATTATATGAGGCTAACCATCCGAAGATAAATAAAATGTTTACTAATAAAGCAATGTTGGCGTAAATACCCGCTTTACCGTAGTATAAAAACATCCAAACTAAAATTAATAAAATCGCTAATCCGAATGACCAAATACTTGCGTTAATAGATTCTTGCCCTAATGATGGTCCAACAACTTCTGCCTGAATAATTCTAGCAGGAGCAGGTAATTTACCCGCTTTTAATACTGTTGAAATATCTTGAGCTTCTTCAACAGTCATGGTTCCTCCTGAAATTTGAGTACTTCCTCCTGTAATTGCTCCGTTTACCACAGGCGCTGTATATACGTAGTTATCTAAAACAACGGCAACGAATTTACCAACATTATCGCCAGTCATTTTTGCCCATTTTTTAGTTCCACTAGCATTCATTGTCATTGATACAACTGGCTTGCTTAACTGATCAAAATCTTGATTAGCATCTGAAATTACATCACCATCAATAGTCGCTTTGTCATTTCTGTTTGATTTTATGGCATATAAACCAATAATTTCAGCAGTACCATCTGCACTTTTCTGTGCTTTATAATCCCATAAAAATTTAACATATTTTAAATTTGCAGGTAATAAAGCTTGTACACTTTTATGAGCAAGTAAGCTATTTACCTGTGCCGTATCTTGAACTTTAGCCTGTGCCACTAAAGAGCTCATTTGTTGTTGATTTTGAGCTACATTAGGATATAAATAAGTAAATAAGTTCTTTTGAGTATTTGCTTTTACAGCTGCATCGGTCGATGTTCCTAATAAATCATCAATATCATCTGCTTTTGCAGAATCTTTAACTTGCGTGGTTGCAGTTATTGAATCATCTTTTAATAATTCAGCAACTTTAGCATTTGCACTAAAGAAAAAGTTTTGAACTTCAGCATTTGTATATACTTCCCAAAATTGTAATTCGGCAGTACTTGTAATTAATTTTGTAACACGCTCAATATCTTTAGCACCTGGTAATTCAATTTGAATTCTTCCAGAGTTTCCGATACGCTGAATATTTGGTTGAGTTACACCAAATTTATCAATACGGCTACGTAATACTTCAAAAGAAGTATTAATAGAACTATTAATTTCTTGTTGTAAAACTTCTTTTACTTGCGCATTGGTTTTATTAAAATCAATCTTTTCACGTAAAGATTTTGTACCAAAAATTGCAGGATCACTTAATTTAATACTTCCGTTACTTAAGGTTTCGAATTGTGTTAAAAATAAGTCTAAGTAGTTTTCTTGACTGTCTTTTTGAGCTTCATTCGCTTTTGCTAACGCTGATCTAAAAACAGTGTTTTCAGAATTGTTTGCTAAAGCAATTAAAATATCTTTTACAGATACTTGTAAAATAGCATTAATACCACCTTTTAAGTCTAAACCAAGGTTCATTTCACGCTCCTTGATGTCGTTATAGCTATATTTACCAATACCTAAGTTTACAACCTGATCGTTTGCAACGCTATCTAAATATTTTCTTTCAAATTTAGCTAACTCTCTACCGCTGTTACCCTTAGCGTTCTCCTTTGCATATACCTTAGCGCTATCTTCTACTTTATTAGCAAAAAATGTAAACGACAATTGGTACAAGCTTACTAGTCCGAAAAGGACAGCAAATAATTTAATAAGACCTTTGTTTTGCATCTATTTTAATTTAAACGAATTCTTTTTTAAAACGAGCAAATATAGTATTTCGAAAAAGGTTTGCCAATTATTTTGCCATATTTATATGGTTCATCTGTGTTTGACTAAAATAAATGGCTTGGTTATGAGTTTCTAAAAGAATTAGATTTTGTATATTTACTATGTTTTAAAAGTGTAAATTAATAACATAAAATCATATAATTAGCGATGGCACATTTATCAGATATTGAAATTGCACAAGCAAAAGAATTACAACACATTAAGCATATTGCTACGAAACTTAATGTAAAAGAAGACGATTTAGAAATGTACGGAAAGTACAAAGCAAAATTACCTTTAAATTTAATTGATGAAGCTAAAATTGCAAAAAACAACTTAATTTTAGTAACCGCTTTAACGCCAACTCCAGCAGGGGAAGGAAAAACAACGGTTTCAATCGGTTTAACCGAAGGGTTAAATAAAATAGATAAACAAGCAACTGTTGTGTTACGTGAGCCTTCATTAGGGCCTGTTTTTGGTATTAAAGGAGGTGCTGCTGGTGGTGGAAATTCACAGGTAGTTCCTATGGAAGATATTAACTTGCATTTTACAGGTGATTTTAACGCTATTGAAAAGGCAAATAATTTATTAGCTGCTTTAATTGATAATAATATTCAAAGTAAAGTGAATAACTTAAATATTGATCCTCGTACCATTTTATGGAAACGAGTAATTGATATGAACGACCGCGCATTGCGTCAAATTACCATTGGTTTAGGTGGTACAGGAAACGGAATTCCTCGTGAAGACGGTTTTAATATTACCCCAGCATCCGAAGTAATGGCGATACTTTGTATGGCAAGTAATTTTGATGATTTAAAAAAGCGTTTAGGAAGTATTTTTATTGGATTTACTTTTGATAAAAAACCTGTTTTTGCCCGTGATTTAAACGCACAAGATGCGATGGCAATTTTATTAAAAGATGCTATTAAGCCGAATTTAGTACAAACATTAGAAGAAAACCCCGCAATTATTCATGGAGGTCCTTTTGCAAATATAGCCCAAGGAACCAACACGATTATCGCTACAAAAATGGGATTATCATTATCTAATTACGTAGTAACCGAAGCAGGTTTTGGAGCCGATTTAGGCGCAGAAAAGTTTTTAAATATCAAATCGCAATACGCAGGATTAAATCCTAAATGTGTTGTTTTAGTAGCGACCATTAGAGCATTGCGTCATCATGGAGGTGCAAAAAAAGAGGAATATAATACGCCAAGTTTAGAACGTGTTCAAAACGGATTTAAAAACTTAGAAAAGCATATTGAAAACATTCGTAAATTTAATATTGAGCCAGTAGTAGCGATCAATTCATTTATTTCTGATTCAGCAGAAGAAGTGAGTTTTGTTATTGAAGCCTGTGCCAAATTAGGTGTTGAAGCAGTGGTTTCAGAAGGTTGGGCAAAAGGAGGTGAAGGAACTAAAAACTTAGCCAAAGCCGTTGTAAATGTTGTTGAAAATAAAGCAACACAATTTAAACCTTTATACGATTTTAAAAGCCCAATTAAAGATAAAATTGAAGTAATTGCCAAAGAAATTTACGGTGCCGACGGAGTAACCTATGATAAAAAAGCCGAATTAAATTTACGTAGAATTGACAGATTAGGATTTAACGATTTTGCTGTTTGTATGGCAAAAACGCAAAAATCTTTTTCAGATGATGACAAATTAATTGGAAGACCAACAGGTTTTACGGTAAATGTACGTGAAATAGAAATTGCAGCAGGAGCACAGTTTGTTATTCCTATTTTAGGAAAAATGATGCGTATGCCAGGTTTGCCAGCGGTACCAGCATCAGAAAATATGAGTATTGATAATAATGGTGTAATTTCAGGATTATCTTAAATCTTAAAATAATAGTATTTTACCATAAAAACCTCAAGATTTGTTTCTTGAGGTTTTTTGTATTCTTAGAGCCTGTTTAAATTTCATCTGAAAAAAAATATAACAGAAAAATAAAAAACCGCATCGGTCAACCTGAATTTATTTCAGGTTTGCATCCTGATTTGCCGTAGTTCTCTTGTTGATGTGATGCTAAACTAAATTCAGCATGACGAGAATCTAGTCTTTATTTAATTTTTAAATCTTAATACATTAAAATAATTAATTAAACACCACGTTGTTTATTAATTTCGTCCTGTAATTGACGTCTTAATTTCTGTTCTTTATCAATTGAGCTTCTTTTATACTGTTCTAATTCTTCTTCAACATCAACGAGTAAACCTTTTGTTTCTTTGGTTATTGAATGACTGCTGTTAAATTTAAAAATGAAAAAACCTAAGCCTATTAATAGCCCACAAATAATACTCCAAAGAATGGTATTGTAGGTTGTTTTGTTTAAATAGAAGCCTGCAATTGAAATTGCATCTTCTTTTTCAAGAGAAACAGATAAACTATTTTTTAAAGTAGCTATTTCTTCTTTTAAAGTATTGGTGTTTTTTAATTGCGTATCTAGCAGAAGTTGTTTAGCAAGCACGTCTTTTTTAATAGCAGTAACACTATCTAAAATATTTTTTTGAAAATTGATAAAATGTGTACGTTTAATCAACTTATATTCTTGCCAATTATTAGATAATCGATACGCTTTAATAAATTGATTTTCAATAGTGTTTGGTAATGAATCTACTTGTGCTTTAGATAAACGCTTTTGTGCAGTAATGTTTTGCGTTATAAGAATTAGTAATAGGATTCTTAGAATTTTCATTGGTTAGAATTTTATGTAAATATGGGAATCTAAGGGATTTAAAAAAACCCAAACGTTTAAGTTTGGGTTTTTAGTATAAGCAAGTATATGAAACTTATTTTACTTTTTCTACAATGGCCTTAAAAGCTTCTGGATTGTTCATCGCTAAATCAGCTAAAACCTTACGGTTTAATTCGATACTATTAGCTTTTACTTTACCCATAAACTGAGAGTAAGACATTCCATACTGACGAGCTCCAGCATTAATACGCTGAATCCATAATGCACGGAAGTTTCTCTTATTATTTTTACGGTCACGATAAGCATATGTCATCGCTTTTTCTACCGCATTTTTTGCTACTGTGTAAACGTTTTTACGTCTTCCAAAGTACCCTTTTGCTGCCTTCAAGATTTTTTTTCTTCTTCTTCTTGAGGCTACTGAATTTACTGATCTTGGCATAATTCAAATGTTTTTTTGTAGTAGGCGATTATCAATAATTAATAAATTATTTTGATGATAATTCTTTTAAGCCTAACTCCATGGTTAATTAAATTCCCTGTGCTAACAATTATCTTAAAACTAATTGCTGCTTAATGTTTGCTAAATCAGCCTTGTGAACCAATGTTGCATGTCTTAATTTAAGTTTACGTTTTTTTGACTTCTTTGTTAAGATGTGGCTTTTAAACGCGTGCTTTCTTTTTATCTTACCAGAACCAGTTACTTTGAAACGTTTCTTGGCACTAGATTTTGTTTTAATTTTAGGCATTTCTGTGTTTTAGTTTATCTTGCTTATATATTGTGAACGATTTTTAGTTTATTTAGCCTTTTTAGGCGCAATAAACATAATCATACGTTTCCCTTCTAATTTTGGCATTTGTTCTACTTTACCGTACTCTTCTAGTTCTTGCGCTAATTTTAATAATAAAATTTGCCCTTGTTCTTTAAAAACAATAGAACGTCCTTTGAAGAAAACAAATGCTTTTAATTTTGCACCGTCTTGTAAAAACTTAATAGCATGTTTCTTTTTAAACTCGTAATCATGCTCGTCAGTTTGAGGTCCAAAACGGATCTCTTTTACAATAACTTTTGTTGCCTTTGATTTTAAAGCTTTATCACGTTTTTTTTGTTCGTATAAAAACTTTTTATAATCAATAATTTTACAAACAGGAGGAACAGCTTTAGGTGAAATTTCAACTAAGTCTAACTCTTGTTCAATGGCCATTTCTTTGGCTTTTTCTAAAGGATAAACACCAACTTCGATGTTTTCGCCTACAAGACGAACTTCATCAACATATTTAATTTTTTCATTAATTCTATGTTGATCTTCTTTAATTACCCTTAGCGGTCTACGTCCGCCCCTTCTTCTAATTGCTATGACTCATGATTTTAGGTTATTACTATTATTTAGTGTCTTTTAGATTGCTAGTTTCTAGTTTCCAAAAGGAACTAATGTTTTGTTAACTTCGTTTTGTATTAACTCAATAAATTCAGCGATAGTGAATGTTCCAATATCTCCTTCACCGTGTTTTCTTACAGATACTGTTCCGTCTTGCTCTTCTTTTTCGCCTACAATCACCATAAATGGTATTTTGCTCACTTCTGCATCACGAATCTTTCTTCCTGTCTTTTCACTTCGGCTATCTACCAGGGCGCGAATTTCGGAATTTTCTAACAAAGTTAAAACTTTTTTCGTGTATTTTTCATATTTATCACTGATTGGCAATAAGATAACCTGTTCTGGAGTTAACCAAAGCGGGAAATTTCCGCCTGTATGCTCTAATAACACTGCTATGAAACGTTCCATAGACCCAAAAGGGGCTCTGTGAATCATTACAGGCTCGTGTAGTTGGTTATCGGCTCCTTTATAGCTTAATTCGAACCTTTTTGGTAAATTATAGTCTACTTGTATAGTTCCTAACTGCCAACTTCTGCCTAAAGCATCCTTGACCATAAAGTCTAATTTAGGACCGTAAAATGCAGCTTCGCCTTGTTCTACTATAAAATCTAAGCCTTTATCGGTAGCGGCATTAATAATAGCCTGCTCTGCAATTTCCCATGTTTTAACATCTCCAATATACTTATCAGGGTTGTTCATGTCTCTAACAGAAACTTGAGCTGTAAAATCTTTAAAGCCTAACGATTTAAATACATAAAGTACCAAATCAATCACCTCTTTAAATTCTTGATCTAACTGTTCTGGTGTACAGAAAATATGAGCATCATCTTGTGTAAAACCTCTTACACGTGTTAATCCGTGTAATTCACCACTTTGTTCATATCTGTAAACCGTTCCGAATTCCGCAAAACGTTTTGGTAAATCTTTATATGAATGTGGTTTAAAGTTATACACCTCACAGTGATGTGGGCAGTTCATCGGCTTTAATAAAAATTCTTCCTCCATTTTAGGAGTTTTTATCGCCTGAAAACTATCTGCGCCATATTTTTCATAATGACCAGAGGTAACATATAATTCTTTTTGCCCAATATGTGGTGTCATCACCATTTCATATCCAGCTTTCTTTTGTGCTTTCTTTAAGAAATCTTCTAAACGACCTCTAAGTGCAGCACCTTTTGGCAACCATAAAGGCAAACCAGCACCCACTTTTTGTGAAAACGTAAAAAGCTCTAATTCTTTTCCTAATTTCCTATGATCACGTTTTTTAGCCTCTTCTAATAACGCTAAATACTCGGTAAGCATTTTTTGTTTCGGGAAGCTAATTCCGTAAATACGTGTTAATTGATTATTTTTTTCATCACCTCGCCAATACGCACCAGCAACGTTCATCACTTTAATGGCCTTGATAATTCCAGTATTAGGAACATGACCTCCTCTACATAAATCTGTAAAATCACTATGATCACAAAAAGTAATATCGCCATCGGTTAAATTTTCAATTAACTCAACTTTGTATTGATTTCCTGCTTCTTTATAATACGCTAAAGCATCCGCTTTTGAAATAGAACGCAATTTAAATTCATGTTTTCCACGTGCTAAATCTAAGAATTTCTTCTCAATAGCCGTAAAATCTTTTTCAGAAATAACACGGTCACCTAAATCAATATCATAATAAAAACCGTTGTCAATTGCAGGACCAATGGTTAATTTAGCATCAGGATGAAAGGTTAAAATAGCTTGAGCTAATACGTGTGCCGATGAATGCCAAAACGCTTTTTTTCCGTCATTGTCATTAAAAGTGTACAATATTAAAGCACCGTCAGTAGTTAGTGGGGTAGTGGTTTCAACAGTTGTGCCGTTAAAATTTGCCGAAATTACATTTCTAGCAAAACCTTCACTAATACTTTTAGCAACGTCCATTGGCGTGCTGTTTACTTCAAATTCTTTAACCGTTCCGTCGGGTAGTGTGATTTTAATCATTATATATGTGTTATGTTTAATTCCCTTACAAGTGGGAATTTTAGAATTGCAAAGATATTGTAAAAGCCTTTTTTATACAATATATATATGGTATTTTAAATTTGAGGTTTTTTTAAACAAAAATCAGTAAATTTATACAATGAAAAATCTTCAGTTAATATATTATTAACGCCTTTTTTAAGTATAGTACAAATCTGTCAGGGCGAAATTTTTAGAAGTTTTCCAACAAATCCATTAAAAAAAGCCTCTCAAATAAATGAGAAGCTTTTTAAAATGTATACATAATAATTTTAGGCCTTGCTTAATTTAAGAATATCTAAAATATTGTACTTTGGGGTGAAAAAGAAATCCTCTAAGGAGTCTTTAATAGTACGTTTTTTAGAAACTTCAACTTTTTCAGCTACTTGATTGGGGGTAATTTCAAGTATGCTATTTTTATAAAAATTTTGATACAAATCAATAAAATCGATAAATTCAGTATCAAAATTACACTCTTTTAAAATTAGCTCATTATAATTCATCGTTTAGTTCTTTAGTGTATTTGTTTAACAATTTTCTACTAAGTGCTATGTTCGCTTTTTTAGAATCGATAGCTAAATACACAAAATACTCCCCAGAAGGAGCAATATCAATTATATGTATTTGTTTATCAAGGTTAAAGTGTATGTCTCTTAAATTCTCCTCTAAACCTAATGTTTTTATGGCTTTTCGTTTGGCATTTATTATTTCAACATTATATGCGGCAGCTAATGTTGTGTCAAACTCAGGAACGCTTGAGTTTGACACAAGACATTCACCAGAAGCTATTTCAGCTACACTAATAGCGATGTAACCAGGGATGTTTTCTTTTACATTATTGACTAAGTCATCTAAAATTTTTTGCATTTTACTTATTTTATGTTGGTGGTGTTAAATTCTTTTTTAAAATTAATTCTATTAATGAAATATTGAAATTTTCATTTGATAGAAGTGCTATTACATGTTGCTCGTGTTTAATTAGCAGTATATTTTGAGTATTAGATTTTAATATAAGTTCCTTTAATTCTGCATTGTAAAAAGTGCTTAAAAAATGACTACTCATATTAAAAATAGCGGTGTTAAAAGTAGCTGTTTTTTCTTTTAGCGTATCAGATTGATTTTCTTCGGAATAAAAATCGAGTATGTTACCATCTTCATTAATAAGGTAAATAGCGTTGGTATTTGTTTCCGAAATTATTTTTTTAAAATCCATTATATTTATTTAATCTAAATAAAAAGACAAATATAAGTAGTTTTATTAGTTGTTTTTATTTTTTTTTAAAAAAATAAATAGTGTTTGGTGATATTTTGGTGGTTTGATAGTAAATATTAATGGTGGAGAAATATAAAAAAGCTGTTTTTGGAATACTAAAAAATACGACTTGAAATGTATAGCGAAGTAATTTTAGATTTAAAAAAGAGAGTAGGGTATAAAAAAGAAAAAGCCTCTCAAATAAATGAGAAGCTTTTGCGGTCTGGACGGGACTCGAACCCGCGACCCCCTGCGTGACAGGCAGGTATTCTAACCAGCTGAACTACCAGACCGTTGCTTGTAGCAATACTTTAACTTACTTAACTAATTGCGGTCTGGACGGGACTCGAACCCGCGACCCCCTGCGTGACAGGCAGGTATTCTAACCAGCTGAACTACCAGACCGTTGCTTTTAGCTTTGTACTTGTTTACTTAAAATAATATTGCGGTCTGGACGGGACTCGAACCCGCGACCCCCTGCGTGACAGGCAGGTATTCTAACCAGCTGAACTACCAGACCGTTGCTAATTACTCTAAGCGAGTGCAAATATAAGACCTTTTTCTTAATTGAAAAAAGATTATTGATGTTTTTTTTGCCTACTTATTAAATAAGCGGTTAATATTTTGTCAAAACCTTCGTTTATATCAACAGGGATGTAATCTATTTTGTATTGTAAGCATTTGTTTTTTAGGTTTTTGAAAAATAAACTGCTTTGTTCTGTATATTGTTTTTGAATGTTATCAGGATGTAAATTTATTTCTTCCCCAGTTTCAATATCTACAAATTTTTTGGGGCTATTATCAAAATTAAATAGCAATTCCGTCTTTTTATCATAGGTATGAAACAAAATTACTTCATGTTTATTGAATTTTAAATGTCGTAAAGCGTCAAATAATTCTTCTTCATTTTTTGTAGTCTGAAACATATCGGTAAATAAAAAGATCAAAGAACGCCGATGAATATTTTCGGCTATTTCATGTAAATATTGATAGGTTTCTGTACTCGTCTTACTTGTTGATACTAATAAATTATCTAATTGATTCAATAACATTTTTCGATGTCGTTCACTTCCTTTTTCGGGGGCATAATATTCGTAGCTATCCGAATAAATACTCAAACCAACAGCATCTCGTTGCTTTTTTAAAATTTCCATCAAGCAGGCTGTGGCAACTGCCGAAAAACCAATTTTATTTAAGTGGTTGATTGTTTGGTTTTTAATAATAGGGTAGTGCATCGATGCCGAATTGTCAATAATAATATGACACCTTAAATTCGTTTCCTCTTCGTACTTTTTGATGTAGAGTTTTTCGGTTTTAGCAAATAGCTTCCAATCTATATGACGGGTACTTTCGCCTTTATTATAGAGTTTATGTTCCGAAAACTCTACCGAAAACCCATGAAAAGGGCTTTTGTGTATGCCTGTAATAAAACCTTCAACTACTTGTTTGGCTAGTAATTCAAGGTTTTTAATATCCGAAGAAATTGTTTTGATATCAATCATATCTTTCGAAAATAAAAAAAAGGTTTGACAAATAGCCAAACCTTTTAATATATTAATGATATCTTATAAAAAGATACGGCTTATAAAGCAGCATCAATTTTATCAGTATATGCTTTTTTAGGAGCTGCACCAACTTGTTTGTCTACAACTTCACCGTTTTTAAATACTAATACAGTAGGAATATTTCTTACACCATATTTAGCCGCAAATTCTTGGTTATTGTCAACATCAACCTTACCAACAACAGCTTTTCCTTCATATTCGTTACCAATTTCGTCAACAATAGGACCTACCATTCTACAAGGACCACACCATGCTGCCCAGAAATCAACTAATACTGGTTTGTCTGATTTTAATACTAACTCTTCGAAGTTTGCGTCTGTAATTTCTAATGCCATTTTTTTATAGTTTAATTAGGTTATTTTCTTGTTTATAATACTACAAAAGTAATCAAATATTTTAGCAATGCAATTCTACAAAAATTACTTTTTATTATGATTATATCAATAGTTTCTATTTTATTTTTTAACTGATTTTTATTTCGATGCAAGTTCGATGTCAGTTTGTTTTTGTGTGTGTAAAATAATCAATAACTTAGCCCCATAATTTTCGAGGAAAAATTTGACTGATTGCAACCTCATTGAACAAAAAGTTCATACTAAAAAGCTAAAGCAGTAAATATCTACTCCTTTTAAGTTATTTAAGCAATCTCAAGTTTTTCTTTTTTTCTAATCTAAAAAAATAGCAGTTTTATGTCATATTTATTTACTTCGGAAAGTGTTTCTGAAGGACATCCAGATAAAGTAGCAGATCAAATTTCTGATGCTTTAATAGATAATTTTTTAGCTTTTGATGCAGCATCAAAAGTAGCTTGTGAAACTTTAGTAACCACAGGACAGGTAGTTTTAGCAGGTGAAGTAAAATCTAAAACATATTTAGATGTTCAAAAAATTGCACGTGATGTAATTAACAAAATAGGATACACCAAAAGCGAATATATGTTTGATGGTAGTTCTTGTGGTGTTTTTTCGGCAATTCATGAGCAATCTCCTGATATAAATCAAGGAGTAGTAAGAGCAAACCCTGAAGATCAAGGAGCGGGAGACCAAGGAATGATGTTTGGTTATGCCACCGATGAAACGGAAAATTACATGCCGTTAGCCTTAGATTTATCGCACCGTTTGTTAATTGAATTAGCCGAATTACGTAGAGAAAATTCGGATATTACCTATTTACGCCCCGATGCAAAATCGCAAGTAACTATTGAATATTCTGACGATAACGTGCCACAAAGAATCGATGCGATTGTAATTTCTACACAGCACGATGATTTTAATGCCGATGATGCGGTAATGTTAGCAAAAATTAAAAAAGACATTGTTTCGGTTTTAATACCTAGAGTAGTAGCAAAATTACCAGCGAATATTCAAAAATTATTTACCGATAATATTACCTATCATATTAATCCAACGGGAGTTTTCGTAATTGGAGGACCTCACGGAGATACAGGTTTAACAGGGCGTAAAATTATTGTTGATACTTACGGAGGAAAAGGAGCACACGGAGGTGGCGCATTTTCAGGAAAAGATCCATCGAAAGTAGATCGTTCTGGAGCCTATGCAACACGTCATATTGCCAAGAATTTAGTAGCTTCAGGATTGTGTAAAGAAGTTTTAGTACAAGTTTCATACGCTATTGGAGTTGCAAAACCAACGAGTATTAATGTAGAAACTTACGGAACTTCAACAGTTGATAAAACAGACGGAGAAATCAGTAAAATAGTAGAAAGCATTTTTGATATGCGTCCTTATTTTATCGAGCAACGTTTAAAATTAAGAACGCCAATTTATTCTGAAACTGCTGCTTACGGGCATATGGGAAGAAAATCAGAAGTTAAAACAGTAACTTTTTCAAACCCGATGGGCGAAACTGTTTCGCAAGAAGTAGAAACATTTACTTGGGAAAAATTAGATTATGTTGATGTAATTAAAGAAAATTTCGGTTTGTAAAATAGCCTTTAAAATAGCTTGTGAAATAATCTTACGATTTGATTTTAAGCTTTATAAAGTAAAATAATAACACAAAAATACCTGCAATTTATATTGTAGGTATTTTTTTATGCGCTATTTTCGTGCAAAATTAATTTAAAAATTCAAAACCAATGAAAAAGTTAAAAAGTGTATTTGCAATCGGTTTACTAGTCGGATTAATGACTGCTTGTACGAGTTCTGCTACGGACGATTTTAAAGAGGCAAACGAGTTAGCAAAGAGAAAAACATTAAAAACGATTACAGCTATAAACCAAGCGAATAGTAAAGAGTCGGCATCTTCTAGTTTTACTTATGATGTAAACAATAAATTAGTAAATGTTTCAGCAACAGAAGGTTCTGAAGCTGCTTCGGTAAGCTATTTAAACGACGGAAGTGTTATAAAAGCAGGAGATGGTAACGGTAATTCTGAAAATTTTGCGATTCAAAATTTATATAAAGCCCCTTATAATGTATATGAAACAGGAGATGTTTTAGAATATGACGCTAATAAAAATCCAAGTAAAATTGCTTTTCGTGATATGGTTTATAATTACGAAACAGGCGAATATATTATGGAAACTCAAACAGCAGAATTAACCTACGATACCAACCCAAATTTATACTTTGGTACTTTAGAATCAGCAGGTCTTATTGAAATTTTAGATGGCGTTTCTTTAGATTTTGGAATCAATACGCAAGCGTCAGAAGTTTTAAAAGCAAGAGCGTTATTGCCTACAAATAATGTAACAAAAATAGTCTATAAAGATGCTGATCAGAACATTGTAGGAACGTTAAATATTGAGTACACCTATGATGCCGACGGATATCCTGTAAAAGGAACAGGTGTTGCAACAAGCAATAATAAAAATGAAAACAACGAACCTATTCGTGTTGATGTTGTTTATAGTTATAACTAAATTTTAAAATATTTATCATAAAAAAAATCCTTGATACAATTTGTATCAAGGATTTTTTTATAAAATTTACTAAAAACTTATTTTATCTGAAGAATATATGGCATTCTAGCCTGAATTCCTTCTAATTTTTTTAGCGCATTAATGTTGTTATATAACTCATAATTTTCATCACCTAAAGCTTCTTTTAAAATATCTTCTTTTGATGCTTTTGCAAAAAGAGAAAGGTTAAAAGCTTCTTTAAAATCTTTTTTGTAAACAGGGTAATTACGTACTCTATAGCTTTCAATTTCGGCTAAATTTGCAGCAACAGCAATGGCATCATTTAAGTTACCAAGTTGGTCAACCAAACCATTTTCAATAGCTTGTTTACCTGTCCAAACACGTCCTTGAGCCACGTTATTTACTTGCTCAAAAGTCATGTTTCTTCCTGTGGCAACACGGTTTACAAAAACGGTATAAATATGCTCAACACCTTGTTTGGTAACATTATAAAACTTGTCATTTATCGGCTCAAAAACACTGTAATTAGGGTTGCTATTTGTAGATACCTGCTCAGCGTTAATCCCCATAAAACCTGCTAATTTATGAAAGTTCGGAACTGCTCCAAAAACACCAATAGAACCTGTAATAGTTGTAGGCTCGGCAATAATTTTATCGGCATTACAAGCAATATAATAACCACCCGAAGCGGCTAAATTCCCCATAGAAACCACTAAAGGTTTTTCTTTTTTCGCCAATTCTAATTCACGCCAAATAAGTTCAGAAGCTAAGGCGCTTCCACCAGGAGAATTTACACGCAATACAATCGCTTTTACATTTTTATCTTTACGAGCTTTTCGAATGGCCTTATTGGTAACCTCTTGCCCAATAATATTTTCATTTCCTTTGGCATATCTAATTTCTCCCTGCGCATAAATAACCGCAATTTTATTTTTAGCCGAAGAAGAAATGCGTCCTTTTCCCGATTTTATATAATCAGCCAAAGAAATAGTATGTACTTTTTTATCAGTATTAATAGCTAATTTTTCTTTGTACTGATCTTCATAAATAATGGCATCAATTAACTTATTTTCTTTAGCTAATTCGGCATTTCTACCATTGGCACTATCGGCAATAATATTTAATTTTTCAACAGAAATATTTCTACTTTTAGAAACATCCGCCGTAATTTCCGACCAAATAGATTTTAAAAGAGACGTAGTTTGCTCACGGTTGGCATCACTCATTTCGTTTAATAAATACGGCTCTACGGCACTTTTGTATTTCCCGTGACGAATTACCTCCATTTTAACACCAAATTTATCTTCAAAATCTTTATAATATAAAATTTCTGTTGATAATCCTTTAAAATCGATAGCGCCCACAGGATTTAAAAATATACTATCGGCAACCGAACTTAAATAGTAGTTTTTTTGCGTATAAACATCATTATAAGCATATACAAATTTTCCACTTTCTTTAAATTCTTCAATTTTATTTCGAATCGCTTGTGTTTGTGCAATACCAGCATTTACACCTATTGTTTTAATGCTAATTCCTTTAATTTTAGTATCGGTTTTAGCATTTTCAATAGCATTTATAATCTTATTTAAGGCTAATTTTTCATCGGCTAATTCTAAGATTTCTGCTAACGGATTATCATCTTTTGGCGCATAATCTTTTATAGGCATTGCCAAGTCTAACTGTAAAACAGAATTCGATTTTACCACGATTTTTTCATCAGAACCCATCCCTGAGCCTACAACGGCGGCAATGGCGATAAAGAAGAAAAATAGTAAAAATATGGCGATAAAAAAGCCTGTAATTGATGCGAGTAAATTTCGTAAAAATTTCATATAATAGTATTAATTTTTTAAGCAAATATACAGTTTTACACCAAGTTTAGTGTCTAACAAAAAACCGAATTAACATTATCTTTTCTATCCGTATAAAAATAAAAATTATTTGGAGCTATTTCCCGCTTTCCGCACTCGCTCTTTTTTGAAAAAAATCAAAAAAGGAGCTCAAACAATTGCTCAATCGGGGCTAGGCTTATCATCATATTTTTAGTTTTGATAAAAAAAAGTAGAACAAGCATATTTTTTTAAGCTATTTAAATAGTACATTTCAGAATTAAAAAAATCAAAAAATTCAAAAATGAAAAAAAGATGTTTATGGGTTACGGATGATTTATCGTATATAAAATACCACGATACCGAGTGGGGAGTTCCCGTATATGATGATGCTGTTTTATTTGAATTCTTAATTTTAGAAAGTTTTCAAGCAGGTTTAAGTTGGGTTACTATATTAAAGAAACGAGAAAATTTTCGCCTCGCTTTTGATAATTTTGATTACACTAAAATTGCCAATTACGATGAAGATAAATACCAAGAATTACTTCAAAATAAAGGAATTATAAGGCATAAGTTAAAAATTAAATCGGCTATTTTAAACGCTAAACTTTTTATGGAAATTCAAAAAGAATTTGGGTCTTTTTCAACCTATATTTGGAGTTTTGTACAAGGGAAACCGATTTATAATAACTTTAAAACAACTGCCGAAATACCTGCTAAAACGGTTTTGTCAACACAAATTTCAACGAATTTAAAAAAGCGCGGATTTAAGTTTGTAGGCGACACAATAATGTATGCTTATATGCAGGCAATAGGCATGGTTAATGACCATACAACAAGCTGTTTTAAGCATCCTAAATTTTAAAATTTGTATCTTTATCGGCAGAAAAACAATTTAAAATCATAAAAATGAAAATCAAACAAATACTTTGTACTGCCGCTGCAGTTAGCGTATTAGTTTCTTGTGGGCTAGACACTAAAAAAGACGCGAAACAAGCAGTAAGTAAAGAAGTAAACAAAGAAGTTTCTGATGTTTTAAAATTTAACTATGAGGTAGAGCAATTTGCCGACATTAAAGTGTTGAGGTATCAAATTCCAGGATTTGAAGCACTAACCTTAAAAGAAAAAAAGTTGGTGTATTATTTAACCCAAGCAGGTTTGGCAGGGCGAGATATTATGTGGGATCAAAATTACCGTCACAATCTTGAAATTAGAAAAGCTTTAGAGCATATTAATACTAATTTTTCAGGCGATAAAAACAGTGAAGATTTTAAAAAATTTACCACCTATTTAAAACGTGTTTGGTTTTCGAACGGAATTCATCATCATTATTCGAACGATAAAATTAAACCTGATTTTTCTAAAGAATATTTAGCAGATTTATTAAAGCAAACAAAAGCAAACTTATCCGAAGAAGCTTTAGAGGTTATTTTTAACGATAAAGACGCTAAAAAAGTAAATAAAAAAGCAGGTGTCGATAATGTTTTGGCATCGGCAATTAATTTTTACGGAGCAGATATTACTAGTAAAGAGGTTGAAGCTTTTTACAAAACAGCGTACAAAGGAAAAGATGCTAGTAAGCCAATAGAAGCGGGTTTAAACTCGAAATTAGTTCGTGAAAACGGAAAATTAGTAGAAAAAGTATGGAAATCGTGCGGAATGTACGGTGGCGCAATTGACACTATTATTTTTTGGTTAGACAAAGCAAAAGAAGTTGCCGAAAATCAAAAACAAGCAAAGGCTTTAGGCTTGTTAATGGAGTATTATAAAACAGGAAGTTTAGATGTTTGGGACGAATATTGCATTGCTTGGGCAACATCTACAGAAGGAAATATTGACTGGATAAATGGTTTTATCGAAGTATATAATGACCCAAAAGGATATAGAGGTTCGTACGAAACGGTGGTGCAAATAAAAGATTTTGACATGTCTAAAAAGATGAAGGTTTTATCTGAAAATGCACAATGGTTTGAAGATAATGCGCCGTTATCGCCAGCACATAAAAAACAAAATGTAGTAGGAGTATCTTATAAAACCGTAAATGTAGCGGGAGAGGCAGGAGATGCTTCGCCAAGTACACCAATCGGGGTAAATTTACCAAACAATAATTGGATCCGTCAGCAGCATGGTTCAAAGTCAGTTTCGTTAGGAAATATTATTGGCGCTTATGGAAATGCAGGGGGTTCAGGAAGGTTAAAAGAATTTGCTTACAGTAAAGAAGAAGTAGCTTTAGAGCTTGCACACGGTAAATTAGCTGATAAATTACACACCGCTTTACATGAGGTAATCGGGCATGCTTCTGGGCAGATAAATAAAGGCATTGGGCAACCAAAAGAAACCTTAAAAAATTACGCATCGACCATGGAAGAAGGAAGGGCTGATTTAGTAGGATTGTATTATTTAATGGATCCTAAATTACAAGAATTAGGCTTGGTTTCTGACTGGAAAGAAGTAGGGAAAGCAGCTTACGATGGGTATATTAGAAATGGTTTAATGGCGCAATTAATCCGTATTAAATTAGGTGATGATATTGAAGAAGACCACATGGTAAACCGTCAATGGGTTTCGGCTTGGGCTTTTGAACAAGGAAAAAAAGACAATGTTATTGAAAAAGTAATTAAAGATGGTAAAACCTATTTTGTTGTACATGATTATATGAAACTTCGCGAAATTTTCGGTCGTTTGTTAAAAGAAGCGCAAAGAATTAAATCAGAAGGAGATTTTGATGCGGCAAAAGCCTTGGTTGAAGGATATGGTGTTAAAGTAGATCAGGCATTACACAAGGAAGTTTTAGAGCGTAATAAACAATTTACTTCTGCGCCTTATAGCGGTTTTGTAAACCCTGTTTTAGTACCGATAACCGATGCAAAAGGTAGTATTACCGATGTAAAAGTTACTCAGCCTAAAACCTTTGAAGAGCAAATGAAGTTTTATGCTAAAAATCATAGTTTTTTACCTGTTAAAAATTAAAAAAGACTAAATTCTGGTCATGCTGAATTTATTTCAGCATCACATCAACAGGAAAAATACAGCAATTCAGAATGCGATTTCTTAATAAAATGAAAAAACCGATGCTATTTTAGTATCGGTTTTTTTTGATTTTGATAAAGGGGGTTAATTTCCTTTTAAACGCGTCCATAATTCAGTAAGTAATTTTTTTCCATCACGATTATCTTTGGGTTGTTCTGTAAAAATTACTTCGCCTGAGTTATCAACTGTTATTTTATATTTAAAAACAAAATTTTCAGCATTTGGATTCATGCTTAAAAGCCCAAATCTTAAATCGTTAAAATAAAGTTCTTCATTTTTTTTATTGATGGTAAACCACCCTTCAGAAATAAAAATCATCCGTTTAACCGATTCATTTTTAGAAAGATTTCCTAATAAATGATGCTTTTTTAAATGCTTGGTAAAAGTGATGGGTTTTGTATCAAAAAAAGAATAATTAGCCAATAAAAAGGCATCTTCTGTTTGCACATTAGCACTCCAAAGTATGGTATTTAAAGCAGAAGGTCTGGTATCAATTTGTAAATATTCGATGTTTTGATTTTCTAAAGCTTTTTCAAACTGATTAAAAGCCAACCATTTTAATAAAAAAGTTAGCACTAAATAAGAAGAACTGATGATTAATCCCATTTTATTATAAAAACGACGCTTTTCACTTATCCGCTTTTGTGTCATCGCAAAAATTAAAAACACTAAAAAAGGAACCGTATAAAGTGGGTCAACAACAAAAATGGTTTTAAAGGCCAGGCGAATATCAAAAGGCCAAAATAACTGTGTTCCCCAAGTGGTGTGAGCATCTAAAATAGGATGGGTTATAAATCCTAAAAAGAAAAGCCACGTCCAATCTTTAATATTTTTATGTTTTTCGTAACGGGTTACAATCCATGCAAAAATAGGGGCAAAAACAACCGAAAATACAATAGAATGTGTAAAACCACGATGCAAATAAAGTGCGGTAACTTTATCGGTAAAAAGTGAAGCTAAAACATCTAAATCAGGAATTGTACCTGCAATTGCTCCGTAAAACATCGCCCTGTTTCCAATCTTTTTTCCTAGAATAGCTTCGCCAACAGCGGCACCTAAAATAATTTGTGTTAATGAATCCATATTTATAAAAATAATTTAGAGCCTGTTTAAAAATTAAATAAAGACTAAATTCAGGTTGACGGATGCGATTTTATGTTTTTCTGTTGTAATTTTTTTATCCTAAGAAATTAAATAAAATCGATAAAAAATAATTTAACGGTTAATTAAATATTTTGAAAGTAATAAAAAGGCAATAGCTGTAACAATACCTATAGCGACAAATAAAGCGGTATTTTTATAATGTTTTTTATTATTTTTAGCATCTTTTATATAGCTATAACACATAGCGATAACAAAAACGAGCACAAATAAGCTTGAAAAAATGATTCTACCTGTGGTAAATTCTATGGTGGCAAAAGGAATAAACATAAATTGTATTTTCGGCAAAGTTAAAGAATGATTTTATAATGAAGATAGCCAAATTGGTAATTGTATCTATTTAAAATAGAATTAATCGGATAAAAACAAAAACAGCTTAATAAATCAGCTAAAAACTCAACTAAAAATGAAAGATAAAATAAAAGCAGTACAAAAATTTCATGAAGCATTTAAAGTAAATATTCAAAACAAACCAACGGTTGCGATTACTGAGGATAGAAAAAACTTGCGTTTTGAGTTGATGAAAGAAGAAAATCAGGAGTATTTAGAAGCAGCTAAAAACAACGATTTAGTTGAGGTTGCCGATGCTCTTGGCGATATGCTATATATTTTATGCGGAACAATTATTGAACATGGAATGCAGGATAAAATTGAAGCAGTATTCAATGAAATTCAGCGTAGCAACATGAGTAAATTAGATGAAAATGGCAAGCCAATTTACCGTGAAGATGGTAAGGTTTTAAAAGGATCAAATTATTTTAAACCCAATATAAAAGCAATTTTAGAAGCTTAAAAAAAGCCTCATTAAATATGAGGCTTCATTTTATATTTTGTATAAAGAGTTCTTTTTTTACTCTAAAATACGTTCTAACTCTGTCGTTAAAGTATTTACATTGTTAACCATTTTAATAATAACACCCTCTGAATTTATAATAATATGTGTTGGGTATTGTTTTACTTTTAAATGCTTAGATAAGTATTTTTTTTGGTCGGGTACAGTAACATATTTAAAAGACTTTGTTTTTAAGAATTCTTTTAATTTTTCCTTTTCATTAAAAGCCAAACTGATAAATTGCACATCATCACTTTTGTAAGTGTCAACTAAGGTATTTAGCTGAGGAAATTCTTCGACACACACTTTACAGTTAATAAACCACGATTTTAAAACCGTTATTTTACCAGTACGCACTTCTTTATTGTGCGATTTTCCGTCTAAATCAACAAAATCATAATTTGGTAATTTCTGACCTTCCATTTTAAAATATTGATGCGCCATACCAGCTTTACCAATCATAGCTTTCTTTATTTTTTGATTAACAGGTTTTTTTATTTCCGTTAATTCATATTGAAAAAGCCCTTCTTTGTCAGATTTAATAACAACATAATTCCCTGTTCGTAGTAAGGTTAAAAACAGGTCTTTAGTTATTTCTTCGCCTTGATTATCAATCGGAGTAAAGGTTGCCATTAAGTCAATATTTTCCTTCATATATGCTTTCCAGTTGCTGTAACTGTTTTGCATCACATCAGTATTTATAGCTTCATTTTTAACGTTTATTGTTTTTTTAACGCCTTTTATTTCCTTGATTTCCTTGATTTCCTTGGTTTTCTTGGTTTTTGGGGAAGTATTTTTTTTTGTAGTAGGTTTTAAAAAAGTATTTAAACAAAGTAAAGACAAGGCAATACCTACTATAATTGACAATAATATTGGAAGGGTATTTTTCATTTTTTCTCAGTAATTTTTCAGTAATTTTAAAATCTTTTTTCTGATTTTGAACTCAAATAACAGCTTATTTAAGAATGAAATAAAAAAAGCATCAAGTAAACACCTGATGCTTTGTATAAAAATGTATTTTATTAAAGTTTAACGCTCCAACCGTAAGGGTCTTCTGCCTTATTTGTTTGTATATCGGTAATGTATTTTTTTAAACGAGCTGCATATCCGTTTTCAATTTTTGGAAGGTCATAATCTTCATTTTTATATCCAAAACCATTAATTGGAGAAATAACTGCCGCTGTTCCTGCACCAAACATTTCTTTTAAAGAACCATTTTTAGCCGCTTCAACCACTTCATTTACGGTAATTTGACGAACTTCAACCGAAATTTTTTGATCTTCCGCAATTTGTAAAATACTTTTACGAGTAATTCCGTCTAAAATTCTATCGCTTGTTGGGCTTGTAATTAAGGTATCGTTAATTCGGATAAAAATATTCATCGCACCAGCTTCCTCAATATATTCATGCGTATTATCATCGGTCCAAATAACTTGCTGATAGCCTCTATCAGTCGCTAATTTTGTAGGATAAAACTGTGCAGCATAATTTCCACCAGCTTTAGCAAAACCAACACCACCATTAGCAGCACGTGCGTATTTTTCTTCAATTAAAACCTTAATATCTCCAGCAAAATAAGCACCAGAAGGCGCGGTACAAATAATTAATTTATAAGCATCCGCAGGCGAGGCGTGAAAACCTTCACCAGAAGCAAATATAAAAGGACGAATATATAATGAACTTCCGTCTTTTGTAGGAATCCATTGATCGTCAATTTCTAATAATTTTTCTAAACCAGCCATAAATAACTCTTCAGGAACTTGAGGAATTACTAAGCGTTCAGCAGATTTGTTTAAACGTTTGCAGTTGTCTAAAGGACGAAATAATAAGGTATTATTATCAGCATCTTTATAGGCTTTCATTCCTTCAAAAATAGACTGCCCGTAATGAAATATTTTCGAAGAAGGATTTAATGATATTTCTGCATAAGGTTGAACGGTTGGATTGCTCCATTTTCCGTCAATATAATCGCAAACAAACATATGGTCGGAAAAAATACTACCAAATGTTAAATTGTTAAAGTCTACGGTGTCAATTTTTGATTTCTCTACAAGTTCAACGCGAATATTAGATTTCATAAAAGGTATGTGTTTATACAGCAAAAATACGAAAATACTATGTCATTTAACAATAAACCGAAATGACATTATTAAAAATAACATATCTTTGGATGACCTATTTTATTACAGCGACTAGAAATATTCATAAAATAAATTTTTTATTATCAAAAGAGAAATAATTATTACGTCGGATGGTTCTACAACCATCTATTTACCAGATTGGGATGAGCAATATCATTCAAAACACGGAGCTATACAAGAGGCATATCACGTTTTTATAAAAAGCGGATTGGCATTACAAACAAAACCAGAAGTTTCAATTTTAGAAATCGGTTTTGGAACAGGATTAAACAGTTTTATTACTTTTTTAGAAAACAAATCTGAAGGCATTAAAAAGGTCAATTATGTAGGTGTAGAAGCCTATCCTGTGGTAGCTCAAGAAGTAGCCAAGTTAAATTACGTAGCCGAATTAAAAGCTGAAAAATATCAGGCTGTTTTTGATAAAATGCACGATTTTTCTTGGGATAAAAAACACGAGATTACCCCAACATTTAGCTTAACAAAACGCCAGCAATTTTTTAAAGATATTGATGATAAAGCAGCATTCGATTTGATATATTTTGATGCCTTTGCTGCCGAACATCAGCCCGATTTATGGACAGAAGCAATTTTTGAAAAAATGTTTGAAGCCTTAAATGAAAACGGAATTTTAGTAACCTATTGCGCAAAAGGAAGCGTGCGTCGTGCCATGCAAGCCGTTGGTTTTACCGTAGAACGCTTGGCAGGACCTCCAGGGAAAAGAGAAATGCTTCGAGCAACAAAAACGTTGGCATAATTAATTTAAAAGATAAAAAAATGGAATTTAAAAGACGTTTTGGAAGTCGCAAAAGAACAGAATCAAAAAAAGGATTGTTTTTAATCGTAGTACTTATTATAGTTTTGTACTTATTTTTTAATGCCGATAATTTCCTCGGAAAAATACTATAAATGAAGCCATTTAAATTTAAAGAATTTTCAGTATATCAAGATAAAACCGCCATGAAAATTGGCACAGACGGCGTTTTATTAGGTGCTTGGTCTTTATTACCAGAATACCCAGATACCATTTTAGACATCGGTTCAGGTACAGGAGTTATAGGCTTAATGTTGGCACAACGAAGCGATGCCATGACGGTCGATGCTGTTGAAATTGATGCCGATGCTTACGAGCAAACTGTGGCTAATTTTGAGCAATCACCTTGGGGCGATCGCTTGTTTTGCTACAATACTTCTTTTGCCGATTTTGCTCAAGAAATAGCCGAAGAACAGGAGTTTTACGATGTAATTGTTTCCAATCCGCCATTTTATACCGATACTTTTGAAACTCAAAATGAAGCTCGTAATAAAGCTCGTTTTACATCGTCGTTATCATTTGAAGAATTGCTAAAAGGTGTTGCGCAAATTTTATCAAAAAGAGGTGTTTTTTCGGTAATTATTCCTTTTAAAGAAGAAGCTGATTTTGTCGATTTAGCAAAAAAACACAAGTTGTTTTTGAAAAAAGTATGCCGAGTAAAAGGAACTGAAAATTCAGAAATAAAAAGAAGTTTATTAGCATTTTCTTTTTCTTCGGATGAAATAAAAGAAGATAATAATCAGGAAAATAAAGCGATAATAATTGAGAAAGAACTATTAATTATAGAAAAACAAAGACATCAATATACCGATGCCTATATAAACCTTACCAAAGATTTTTATTTAAAAATGTAAGAAAAACAGGCTATATTTTGTATAAATACAGCCTGTTTTATTTTATTTATCCATCGAATAATCAAAGGTATTGCTTAAAAATTTGAAAGCTATTTCGTTAAAAAATGTTGCGTTATTACGAGGGATTCCATGGTTTGCACCTGGCATAATACACAATTGTGCTTTGGGTAAATTATTAAAAATTTCCACGGCATGTTCATTTTTAATAATATCTCTATCGCCAATAGTTACCAAAACTTCAGCAGTAACTTTTTTCAAATCGGCATGGCTTATATTGGGCTGGTTTAACAACAAACGGTCTAATTGCAATTCTTTTTCCCAGTCTTTAGAAGTATCGCCTTTTTTCAGCATTTTTATGGATTGAGAGTGCATATCAATTACCTGTTGAATAGCCCATTTATTAACAGCAGTAGGGTCTAGTCTTAAATTTACACCCATGGTTACTATTTTTTTGATTTTAATTTTATTGCGGATTCCCATTTTTAAACCAATAATTCCACCATCGCTCCAGCCAAGAATATTTACGCTGTCTAATTTTAAATGTTTTGCCAATTCTTCCCAATCTTCAGCCATTAAATCGTAGGTTAATTTTTTCGTTTTTAACTTCGATTTTCCTTGCCCGCGACTATCGGCAGTAATAACTCTGTAATGCGCTTTAAAATAATCAATTTGATATTCCATCGCCTTAATATCGGTACCACAACTATGAATTATCAGCAAAGGTTCGCCCTTTCCATAGGCTTCATAATAAATTTTTGTACCATTTATTTTTACGAATTCCCCTGCTTTTTTATTGTTTCCGTAAGGAGTTTTAAAATTTTCTTGGGCAGTACTAATACTTATCTGAAATAGTAAAAATAAGAAAGAAAAATTAAGTAAAATTGACTTTTTCATCGTTGTTTATTGATTTATAGTAAATTGTATTGAAAAAAACTTTTAAATTTATCGTATTTAACAATGCAATAATAGTAGGAAATAGGCTGATAATCAAGTTATATTTATTTTTTAATTGAAGCAATTTCCCGCTTTCCGCACTCGCTCTTTTTTTTAAATAAAAAAAAGGAGCTCAAACAATTGCTACAATCGGGGCTAGGCATTTGTACCCTATTAGTATTTTTTCTTACCGAGTTTATTTTTTAGTTGATAAATTAAAAAAACAGCAAGCGCTCCACCGAAAAAAGAAACGATGCTATTCAGGAAAAATAAGGCGTAATTAATGTATTCAACTTGAACTATAAATTTAGGGCTAAAACCTAATCGTCCAAAAGATTTAATTAAAAAAACACTCCCAAAAACTCCAGCGATGGTATTTCCTGTAAGCCCAAAGGAATATTTTTTGAAACAATAGCCCATTATATTTGCCCCAAATATTCCTATTAAAATACTAATTAACGAAATTAAAGTAGCGGTCATACTGTTTTTTTAATGTTTTTAGCTAGTTAATGTCCGTAATCCATGTTGTCTATTTTTCCGCCCATAATCTTTTTTTGCACAATCATATATACAAAAAGTAAGATAAAACCAACCGCACCCCAGTAAGTTGCTACCGATAATCCGTAGGTAGTGGTAGCTGTATTGTAAATAGTTAAAGAGTCGTTTACGGTATTTGTTGATGGTAAAATTACAGGAAATAGTGATGCTAATGAAGCGGTTATTCCTCCTAAAATCAGTAAGGTAGAAAAAGCAAACGCATATATTTCGTTGTTGAATTTCTGTACAAAAAATAAGCCAACTAATCCTGAAATATAAATCAGTGGAAACACCAATAAAAAAGGATTTTCAATAAAATTATTTAAGGAGTTAGGGTTTACAATTTGCCAGATAATTAATGAAAATATCGTTAAACCAATCAGTAAAATATTTAATTTAAAAACGGTTTTCTTTAATTTTTCATTAATAGATGAATTGGTTTTTAAAACAATCCAATTTGCACCGTGAATAGCTAAAGTAACCACCGCAATAATCCCGATAACAAGGGTAAACCAATCAATAACGCCAGGGTTTTCAGCTAGTGGACTAAAGCTGTTATTCCAAAGAGGTAAGAAAAAATAATGAGCTTCATAGGCAGAAATTCCGTTTTCAACACCGCCTAAATTAACGCCTCTAATTACATTTCCTAAGGCGATTCCAAAAAATAAGGCAAGCAATAAACTCGAAACTCCAAAAGAAGTATCCCAAATATCTTTCCACATTTGAACGTTAAACTGCGATCTAAATTCTAGCCCAATCGCTCTGAAAATAATCAGCCATAAAACAATAATTAAAGGCAGGTAAAAACCACTAAAAACCGAGGCATAAAATGTAGGAAATGCCATAAAAAGCATTCCGCCTGCGGCAACTAGCCAAACCTCGTTAGAATCCCAAAACAAACCTGCCGATTTAGCAATAACTTCTTTGTCTTTTTCTTTTTTCGCCATAAATAAATGAATGATTCCTGTACCAAAATCATAGCCATCTAAAATAAAAAATACCGCCAAAACAATTGCGATGATAATAAACCAAAATACTTCCATAATTAATGTGTTTGATGTTTAGGTCCTTGATGAATTGTTTTTCCTACTAATAGTAAAAATAAGATACCGAGTAACATATATAAGGCTACAAATCCTAAAAGCGTAAATAAGGTATTTCCTGATGAAACCGTTGGCGATATTCCGTCGCTTGTTTTCAATAATCCATAGACTAAATACGGTTGCCTTCCTAGTTCGGCAGTGTACCAGCCTGTAATATTAGCGATATAAGGAAAGGGAGCTAAAAACATTAAAACCCATAATAATGGCTTAAAAGTATATAATTTTTTTCGATATAAAAAGAAAACTGCCAATCCCATAATTCCGATAAAAATCGTTCCTAAACCCACCATAATATGATACGAATAATAAAGCGCAGGAACATTATCGGGTAATTCTTCTTTTTTAAATTGATCCATTCCTGGCACTTGTTTGTCCCATTCTTGATAGGTTAAAAAGCTTAAAATATTAGGAACTGCAATTTTATTATCGAGTTTTTTTTCCACCATATTTGGCTGCCCGATTAACACAATTTCGGCTCCCGCTTCTTCGGTTTTAAAAATCCCTTCCATCGCCGCAAAAGATGCAGGCTGATATTTGGCTACATTTTTAGCGTTTAAATCTCCCGTAGGGAATGCCAATAATAAACTGGCAATAAATCCAAAAATAACGCCTGTTTTTAAAAATAATTTCCCGTATTCTACATTTTTATTTCTCAAAATATAAAAAGCACCAATACTCGCCACCACAAAAGAAGAGGTGGTAACAGAAGCAACTTGATTGTGTAAAAAAGCGGGCAATAACCACGGATTTGTAAATAAATCGCCAAAATTTTCTAGGACGAATTTTCCGTTAGCTAAAACTTCATGTCCTACGGGATGTTGCATCCAAGCGTTGGTGGCTAAAATAAACCAGCCACTTGCCCAAGAACCTAAAAAGACTAAAAAAGCGGTTAAAAGATGGAGTTTTTGCCCCATTAATTTTTCACCAAAAATAAAAAGTACTAAAAAGGAAGATTCTAAAAAGAACGAAAACATACCTTCCATTGCTAAGGTTTGCCCGATAATTCCGCCTGTTAATTCTGAAAATTTTGCCCAGTTAGTACCAAATTGAAATTCCATCGGAATTCCTGTAACCACGCCCATGGTAAAATTCACAGCAAATATTTTCATTAAAAATTTTGCTGCATTATTATATTTTTCAATATTATTTTTTAAGTATTTCCACTTAAAATACACGATTAGTAAGGATAATCCCATTGTTAATTGTGGGAATATATAATGAAACGTGATTGTAAATGCAAATTGCAATCGGTCGTAAAATAGCATATCTTCCATCGGAAAGTAAATTTTCAAACAAATTTAATTCATATTTTTAGATATTTATGTGACATTTGTCACAAAAATTTTTAGGTATGCTGTCTGAGAAATAAATAAGGATATTTTAGCATGAATAAAGGATTTTAATAATGCTTAATTTTATTATTTTGTTTGGTGAAAAGTGTCTTCATTCCATTTTGAAGGGTTATTTATAATGTAATCTGAAATGTTGTGGTATGCTTTATTGTTACGAATAATATGATCGTAATAATTGGGTTGCCATGAGAAATTAACGGTTGTTTTTCGTGCATTTACCGTTACACCTGTTTTAAATCCACGTATTATGGATGCCAAATTTTTGGATTGTGATCCGAATTTATTACTGGGGTTCGCAATGCGTTTATTGGTGGTATTGTAAATGTTTTCACCAATGGTTATTATGGCATGAAAATGATTCGGCATAACAATATATTCGCCTGTTTGCAAATTCATATCAGGACGCATTTCAAATGTTTTTATCCATTGTGTTTCAACAATTTTTCCTATTTCCGATAAGATCATTTTTTCATTGATAATATCACCAAAAAAGCATTCCTTGTTTTTACAGCAAATCGTAACAAAATAAATAGCATTGGAACCGTAATCCCAACCTTTTAATCTGTTGGATTCTATGCGATATTTTCCTTTGAATTTTGTCATTTTATATCATTTATTGGTGGTAGAGACGCAATGCATTGCGTCTCTACGTTGTGTGTTTGTGTATTATGTTTCGATAATATTATAAAAAAACACGTCTGTTTTACATCAAATATAATAGATTTCAAATAAAATTTAAACCCCAAACCCCCAACATAAAAAACCAACCAAAATTTTTAATCACTATTCCTAAATCAGATAGTATCTTTGCGGTTCATTTATATTTATGGCAATTAATACACTTTTAATAACACCACCTTTCACACAATTAAATACGGCATATCCGGCAACGGCGTACATCAAAGGATTTTTAAATTCTAAAGATGTAAACGCTACGCAAATGGATTTAAGCATCGAGCTTTTTACCGCTGTATTTACCAAAGAATTTATAGACGCTATATTCAAACAGGCGGAAATGCTTGGCAATAACGATTTTCCGTTGGTAGGAAATCAGCAGGAAGATTATATTGATAAAGTAGATTCTGTGATGAATTATTTGAGAGCGCAAGAAGTTACGGCGGCGTATCAAATAGTACATAAAGATTTTTTACCTCACGGACATAGACGTATTAAATTAGCGAAAGATTTAACCACCGAATTTGGGAAATTAGGAATTTTAGACAAAGCAAAACATATTGCAACCTTGTTTATCGAAGAATTGGGTGATTTTATAAATGCCAATGTCGATGAGTTTTTTTCTTTTACACGTTATGCCGAGCAATTAGGGCGATCGGCTTCTAGTTTTGATACTATTGATGAATTTCTTCAATATGAAACTACTTTAATTGAAGATGAAATGTTGTATCTTTTAGATGAAAAAATAAAGGAGCAAATAACATCAGAAATAGCCGAAAAACCATATGATTTAGTTTGTTTTACCGTGCCATTTCCAGGGAATTTATTCTCCGCTTTGCGATGTGCACAATTTATAAAACAACAATATCCAAAGATAAAAATAGCCATGGGCGGCGGTTATTGCAATACAGAATTAAGGCGTTTATCTGACCCAAGAATTTTTAATTTTGTCGATTTTATAAGCCTAGATGATGGTGAAGCTCCATTGTTAAGAATTACCGAATTTTTAGATGGAAAAATAAATGAAGATGCTTTAGAAAGAACTTTTATCTGTAGAAATAATGAAGTTATTTATGCCAATAAAATTCCGAATACGATATTTCATCATCGAAATTTACCCGCTCCGAGTTACATCGGCTTGCCGACTAATAAATATTTATCGTTTTTAGATGTAATGAATCCGATGCACAGAATGTGGTCGGATGGAAAGTGGAATAAACTCACCATTTCCCACGGATGTTATTGGAAACAGTGTTCTTTTTGTGATGTTACGTTAGATTATATCGGTAATTACGAAAACACCACCGCCGATGATTTGGTAAATAAAATTGAAAAAATAATATCAGAAACAGGCGTTACAGGATTTCATTTTGTAGATGAAGCAGCACCGCCAAAAATGCTAAGAGCTCTAGCAAATAAATTACTAGAACGAAAAATATTTATTACCTGGTGGACAAATATTCGTTTTGAAAAAACCTTTACACCTGAGCTTTGTTCGTTGTTATCAAAATCAGGATGTATTGCGGTAACAGGCGGTTTAGAAGTGGCTTCTGATAGATTACTTGCTAGAATGAAAAAAGGCGTAGATATTGGGCAAGTGGCACGAGTTACCAAAGCTTTTTCTGATGAAAATATTATGGTGCATGCCTATTTAATGTTTGGTTTTCCTACTGAAACCGATCAAGAAACTATCGATTCGCTAGAGGTTGTACGTCAGTTATTTCAACATAATTGTATTCAATCTGCTTTTTGGCATATGTTTGCTTGTACGAGTCATAGCCCTGTAGGAAAAAATCCTGATGCTTTTGAAATTAAAATTACAGGACCAGAATTTAAAGGATTTGCCGAAAATGATTTGTATCATGAAGATCCAACAGGGGCGGAGCATCATTTGTATAGTCAAGGATTAAATACGGCGTTAAATAATTACTTAAATTACAAAGGTTTTGAAATTCCGTTATATGATTATTTCGACTTTAAAGTACCAAAAACAACGCAAAAACCGAATTTAATTGAAGGTTTTTTGAATGTGTAAAAGTTTAATTTTGATAAAATCATAAACAAAAAAAATCATGTTACTTTTAGGGTAACATGATTTTTTTATAAAAGAGTATCGTGTTTTATTCTTCGACTTCTTCGCTGTCTTTTGTTTTAAAAAACGCATCAATATTGTCATAAACAGCAGGAATTATTTCCTTTCCTGAGGTATCAATAAAACCATATTTTACTTTGTTAACACAAACTTTAGCCCAGCCTTTTTTATAGGTGTCAAATGCGTCAATTTCGGTGTATTTTATTTTAACAATAGTGTTTCCTTTTTTGTTGATAAAACCAAATTTATCTTTAATTTTTACTAAAGCCCAACCTTTTTTGTATAAGTCAAAATCATATATTTTGTCAAACTTGGTATTTATTACTTTCTGCCCCTTATTGTCAATAAATCCTAATTGATTATTTTCTTTTATAAGAGCCCATTTTTTTTGAAACATACCAAAGTTACCAATAGAGTCATAAACAGCCTCTACAACTTCGTTTCCAAGTTTATCAATAAACCCTACTTTATTTTTAAGGTTTACCTTAGCCCATCCTTTTCTTACAGCATTATAAGGTTCGATACTATTGTATTTTGGGGCAGCAATTTCTATTCCTTTATTATTAACAACTCCGTAAAGGTTGTTGTTTTTGACAATAAAAAAATTTTGAGAAGTTGCGTAAAAACTTGAAAAAATGATAAAAGATAATGCTAATTTTAATTTCATTACGTACTAATTTAGGGGATTAAAAAGTGTAAATATAAGGTCATTTAATTAATTTTTAAGTGTTTTATCTGCCAAAAAAAAAGACACCATTTTACGGATGTCTTTTGTATAAAAATTTAGTTAAATAGTGCTAAAATTTTATCCTTTTATAGTTTCAGGATTATAGCCTAAATAAGGAACGTCTTTTTCTACGAATATAATTCCGTACTCTTCTAGTTCTTTTAAAATAGGTTCGTAGACTTCTTTTTTGATTGGTAATTGTACACCAGGGCTTGTAATATTACCGTTTAAAATATGTAAAGTAGCCATTGCTACGGGTAATCCTACGGTTTTTGCCATTGCAGTATACGTTTGATCATCACCTTTAATAACCATACTGCTTTCTATCTGATGTTTTTGATTATCAAGCTCATATCCGAATTTATGTTGCATAACAATCATGTCTTTATCATCGGATTCAAGCGTCCATTTTTCAGAAAGTATGCTTTGTAATATTTGCGCAGGTGTGGCGTTTTTTAACCCTGTTTTTTTCGTCGGATTAAAAATATCTAACTCTAAAAATTTATCCCACATTACATCATCTTGTTCTATTTTTAAATAAGAACGGAATTTTAATTCAACAGAATCTGAAGGAGAATAGGGTAAAAATAAATTGGTGAAATCACGGTATGTTAGGTTTTCAGAATTTTCGATAGCATAAGAATCGTCGGTCATTCCTAATTGAACAAATACATTCCATGCTCTTGAAAAACCAACTTTTCTAACCGTTCCACGGTACATTGTTGGCACATTTTCTAAATTATAAATGCTTCGATATTGTAAAGAATCACGGTTTGCGTAGGCTTCAAATTTACCATGCCCATCAATAGTTAAAAACTCTGTTCTTCTAAATAATTTATGATATGGAATATATTTAGAGGTGTTTTCTTGAATAAACATTGCAGCACCACCTTGCCCCGCTAACACTACGTTTCTAGGGTTCCAAGTAAATTTATAGTTCCATAAATTTGTATCACTCTCTGGGGCAACTAAACCACCACAAAACGATTCGAAAAGTAACATTTTAGCATCTTTTTCATGGATTTTATCAATTACTTGCATAGCGCTCATATGATCAATCCCTGGGTCTAAACCAATTTCATTCATAAACACCAAGCCTTTTGCTTTTACATCAGCATCTAAAGCTTTCATTTCATCAGAAATATAAGAAGCCGTTACCATGTGTTTTGCGTAGGTAACACAATCTTTGGCAACTTCAATATGAAAACGAGCAGGCAACATTGAAATAACAATATCGGCATTTTGAATAGCAGTAGCACGTTGCGTTTGGTTAAAAATGTCTAATTCTACAGCAGTTGCATTTTTATGATTATTGATAATTGATTGCGCATTTTTAAGCGAAACATCACCAATTGTTATGTGTAAATTTTCTACTGTTGATTTATCTAATAAATATTTTATAAGAGATGAACAAGATCTACCAGCGCCAATAATTAATATTTTTCTCATATATAGTGTACTTTTGTTTTCTATTTAAAGCACAATATCGTTAAAAAAAATCAAAATAAAGTTTAAAATTAAACAAAATCAGTAAAAATGTATAGAAATTTAACAATCACATCGGTGTTAGGAGCACTCGGAGTTATTTTAGGAGCCTTTGGCGCACATGCTTTAAAACCAAAATTGAGCCCAGAGGCCTTGCAAAGTTTTGAAACAGCGGTCAGATATCAATTTTTACACGTATTTGTTTTACTTTTTGTGAATATGTTTAATGAGTTTAATTTGAAGCAAAAAAACAGGATAAGTTTTCTTTTTATAGCAGGAATTGTACTTTTTTCGGGGTCAATTTATGCCATTGAGTTAGCAGAAGTGCTTGCAAAAAACATTTGGTTTGTAACGCCTTTAGGAGGTGTTTTACTAATAACGGGTTGGTCTGTAATGGCTTTTGAGTTTATTAAAAAGTTATCAAATAAAAAGAATTAGTTATAAAAAAAATCAATAATTAACCTGTTAAGGTCAAAAATCCCTATTTTTGTGTGAACTTAACACAACTAAAATATTTTAAGATGACAAATCTTGATACAAAAACGATATCGATAGAAAACTTAGGTATTAAGAATGCTACGGTTCGCTATCAATTAACTTCAGACGAGTTACACGATATAACTATTGAAAAAGGACAAGGAGAAAATACAAGTTCAGGAGCATTAGCTGTGAAAACAGGTGAGTTTACTGGGCGTTCGCCAATGGATCGCTTTATCGTTAAAGACGATATTACAAAAGATGAAATCTGGTGGGGAGATATAAACTTACCTTTCGATTCAGAAAAATTTGACAAATTATATGATAAAGTAACTGATTACCTTTCAGAAAAAGAGGTTTTTGTACGTGATAGCTATGCATGTGCAGATGAAGATTACAAATTAAATATTAGAGTTGTAAACGAATATCCTTGGAGCAACATGTTTGCTTACAATATGTTTTTACGCCCAACAGTTGAAGAATTGAAAGGTTTTTCTCCAGAATGGACGGTTGTAAATGCACCAGGTTTTATGGCAGATCCTGCGGTTGACGGAACTCGTCAGCACAACTTTGCTATTTTAAACTTCGAGAAAAAAATTGCTTTAATTGGTGGAACTGGTTATACTGGTGAAATTAAAAAAGGAATTTTTTCTGCTTTAAACTTTATTTTACCTGTATTTAAAAATACCTTACCAATGCACTGTTCTGCAAACGTAGGTAAAGAAGGTGATACGGCTATTTTCTTCGGATTATCAGGAACAGGTAAAACAACATTATCTACCGATCCTAACCGTAGTTTAATTGGAGATGACGAGCATGGTTGGACAGCTGAAAACACTGTTTTTAACTTTGAAGGAGGTTGTTACGCAAAAGTAATTGACTTATCGAAAGATAAAGAACCAGAAATTTACGCAGCTATTAAAAGAGGCGCAATTCTTGAAAACATTGTTACAGATGCTAAAGGTGATGTAGATTTTAATGATACCTCTATTACACAAAATACTCGTGTAAGTTACCCGATACATCATATTGAAAATATTCAAACACCATCAGCAGGAAAAAATCCTAAGAATGTATTTTTCTTAACGGCAGATGCTTTTGGAGTATTGCCTCCAATATCTAAATTAACGCCAGGTCAGGCTGCATACCACTTTATTTCAGGGTATACTGCAAAAGTTGCAGGAACTGAAGCAGGAGTTACCGAGCCATTACCAAGTTTTTCGGCATGTTTTGGAGCACCATTTATGCCATTACACCCAACTCGTTACGCAGAAATGTTAAGCGAAAAAATGAAAGAAACAGGGGTAAATGTTTGGTTGATAAACACCGGTTGGACAGCAGGTCCTTACGGAGTTGGTCATAGAATGAAGCTTAAATACACTCGTGCGATGATTAACGCAGCTTTAAACGGTGAATTAGGTGAGGTAAATGAAGAAAACTACCATACACATTCTGTATTTGGATTGGCACAGCCAAGAAAATGTCCAGGAGTTCCTTCTGAATTATTAAGCCAACGTCAAGCGTGGAATAATGATGAAGAATATTATAAAACAGCTAATAAATTAGCGGCTTCTTTCCGTAAAAACTTTAAACAGTTTGAAGAAAATGCCAATGCTGAAATTTTAGCAGGAGGACCAACAGTTTAATCCTTTTTAGGTTAAAAAACACTAAAATATTTCTAAAATAATATTTAGGAATATTGAATAATATTGAAAAAAGCATCTGAAAGGATGCTTTTTTTTTGTGTAAAACTGCCTACTTTTGTAGCCTTAAAACAACGAGCATACACATGAAGGTACAAGGAAATATTGTTGATATAGAAAATAAACGAATCTATAAAGGAGAAGTTGCCATTGTAAATGGTAAAATTAAAAGTATTCGAGAGGTAAATAATACGGTAGAAAATTATATTATTCCTGGTTTTGTAGATGCTCATATTCATATTGAAAGCTCGATGTTAGTGCCTTCAGAATTTGCTAAAATTGCAGTGATACATGGAACGGTTGCAACAGTTTCAGATCCGCATGAAATCGCCAATGTATTGGGTGTAAAAGGTGTTGATTTTATGATTGAAAACGGAAAAAAAGTACCGTTTAAATTTAATTTCGGAGCGCCAAGTTGTGTACCTGCAACATCTTTTGAAAGTGCAGGAGCAATTATCGATTCGGAAGATATTAAATTGATGATGCAAAACCCCGACATCAAATATTTGGCTGAAATGATGAATTATCCAGGCGTTTTATTTGATGATGCTGAGGTTTTGAAAAAAATTCAGCATGCTAAAGATAATAATAAACCTGTTGATGGTCATGCGCCTGGTTTGCGAGGTGATGATATTTCAAAATATATTTCAGCAGGAATTTCAACCGACCACGAATGTTTTTCTTATGATGAAGCTTTAGAAAAACTTCAAAAAGGAATGAAAGTAATTATCCGTGAAGGAAGTGCTGCTAAAAATTTTGAGGCTTTAATTGATTTATTACCAAATCATTTTGAAAATATGATGTTTTGTTCTGATGATAAACACCCTGATGATTTATTAGTAGGACATATAAATGAATTATGTGAGCGTGCCGTTTCAAAAGGAATCGATGTTTTTAAAGTATTAAAAGCAGCTTGTGTAAATCCTGTCAAGCATTATAATTTAGATGTTGGTTTATTACAAAAAGGCGATGCTGCCGATTTTATTGTTGTTGAAAATTTAGAGCAATTTAAAGTTTTACAAACCTATATAAATGGTGAATTAGTTGCTGAAAACGGAAAATCGTTTGTTGAGTCAGTAGCTTTTGATGTGTTGAATAATTTTAATACTGATAAAAAAAATATTGCTGATTTTAAGTTTAAATCATCCGCAGAAAAAATTAGAGTTATTGAAGCTTTAGATGGCGAATTGGTAACCAATCAAATTGAAGCAAATTCGTTAATTAAAAATGGGAATTTAGTTTCGAATACTCAAAATGATGTGTTAAAAATGACGGTTGTAAATCGTTATAAAAATGCAACGCCATCAATTGCTTTTATTAAAAACTTCGGATTAAAAGAAGGCGCAATTGCAAGTTCGGTAGGGCACGATTCGCATAATATTATTGCTGTTGGAGTTTCTGATCAAGCTATTTGCAACGCAGTAAATTTATTAATCGAAAATAAAGGCGGAATTTGTGCGGTAACAGCATCCGAAGAAAAAATAGTTTCCTTACCTGTGGCAGGAATTATGTCAGATAAATCAGCCGTAGAAATTGGAAAATCGTATGCCGAATTAGATGCGATGGCAAAACAAATGGGAAGTAAACTAAGAGCGCCTTATATGAGTTTATCGTTTATGGCATTGTTGGTTATTCCGTCGTTAAAATTATCAGACAAAGGACTTTTTGATGGAAATACCTTTCAATTTACGTCGTTGGAAGTTGGGTAAATCTCCCGTATTGGTATCTGTAGAGACGCGATAAATCGCGTCTGTACCCTAGTAATAATTGATTAGTTTTGTATTTACAGAAATCGCTATAAAATTTGAAGACAGAAAAAATAATATTAGGAGTTGATCCCGGAACGAGTATCATGGGTTTTGGAATTATAAAAGTGGTAGGAAAAAAGATGGAATTTGTTCAAATGAATGAATTGATTTTAAAAAAATACGATAATCATTATATCAAATTAAAATTAATTTTTGAGCGAACCCTCGAATTAATAGACACGTATCATCCTGATGAAATTGCTTTGGAAGCACCTTTTTTTGGTAAAAATGTACAATCGATGTTAAAATTAGGACGTGCGCAAGGTGTGGCAATGGCGGCAGCATTATCACGAGATATTCCCGTAACAGAATATGCGCCTTTGAAAATAAAAATGGCAGTTACAGGAAGTGGAAAAGCAAGTAAAGAGCAGGTTGCTTTAATGTTAAAATCTTTATTAAATTTAAAAACGTTACCCAAAAATTTAGATGCAACCGATGGTTTAGCTGCCGCAGTTTGTCATCATTATAATTCAGGAAGAGTGGTAGGCGGTAAAAATTATACAGGCTGGGCATCGTTTGTGAGTCAGAATGAAAAACGTGTTAAAAAGTAATTAAATTATGATTAGTAATTCCCCGATTTCAAAAAATAATGGAATAGACCTTTTTAATTTTAAACATTATGCTAAAAAGGTTCAAAAGATAATTCAAAATAATTCCAATAATTCTGAACCTTTAACTATCGGGATTTATGGAAAATGGGGAGAAGGAAAAACATCATTTCTAAATTTAATTAACGATGAAATTGATATTTGGAAAGATAAAGAAAAAGGGCAGAAAGGTATTTTAAAATATCATTTTAATCCTTGGAGATATAGCACCGAAGAAGAAATGTTATTTGATTTTTTTGATGGACTTTCTAAAATTATGTTTGTAGAACAAGAAACTGAACTTCAAAAAATATCAAAAAAAATAACAGAATATTATAATTACATCGAAAAAATAAAATTAAAGGGAAAAGTTGGATTCTTTTTAAAAATACTTAATTTTTTTGCTGAAATTTCTAAGAAAGATAAAGTAACTTTAGATAAAATAATAAAATCTATTAATGATAAATTAAAAGGGTTAAGCTATAAAATAGTTGTATTTATTGATGATATTGACCGCCTTGATAAAGATGAAATATATACTATTTTAAAGCTGATAAAATTAAATGCGAATTTTGATAATTTTGTATATATCGTTGCTTTAGATGAAAATCATGTAGCCAAAGCAATAGGGCAACGTTATGGAGAAACAAGTGATGATGGAAAATTATTTTTAGAAAAAATTATTAATATTCCAATTCATTTACCAAAAATTGAATCAGCAGATTTTAAACAATTTTTTGATTTAAAACTTAAAGAAGTAATTGATAATTTGGGTTTTTCGAATAGAAAAGAAGAAATAAATGAAATAAGAAATGAATTTAAATTCCATTATTTCAAAAATGCTAGAGAAATAATACGAGTTCTTAATAGTTTTTTTGTAGGAGCTTTTGCTATTGGCGAAGAAGTTAATTTAAAAGATTTATTTTGGATTGAATATTTGAAGGTTACGGATAATGAGAGTTATTGTGTAATAAAAAATAAAAGTTTCCGTAATTGGGATTTAATGAAAAATTATACAATATTTGATTTTTTTAGAGACTCAAGTACATTAAGTACTAACGTAGAATTACCTAAAGGAAGCTCTTCTACAATTATTTTTATGCTTTTTCCTGAAAAAGATAATAATAACCGTTACTTAGATAAAAAAGAACAATACATAACAAAAATAAATAAAACTTTAAGAATAAACTCAATTAATCATTTTGATAAATATTTTTCTTATCATACAGTCAGAAAAATTTCTGAAATAAAAAAGAAGTTAATAATTCAAAATATAAAAGATGAAAATGAGATTTTGTTAAAACAAAATCTTTTAGAGGTTAAAGGAGATGTTAATTTGAAAATTTATCTTTTTTATGATCTTTTAGAAAGTTTGATAAAAGAAGAAAAGTCAAATCAAGAATTTTTCTATAACTTTTTTTTCTTAAATTTAGAAATGATACCTGAAAAGGATAAAGATGTTTTTGAAGAAACGTATCGTTTAAGATTGATTGGATTAATATCAGAAGCTATTGATAAAGCTAGTTTAGATATTAATTTACCTATAGATATATTAAATATAGATGAACTTTTTAAATTGATGTTAACTAAGAAATCAAACTTAAAAAATAGAATAGAAAAAGATATTCTTAAAAGAATAAAAAATGAGTTAAATATTCAGCAAGTATCATTAATAGATTATTCATATTTAAGTAATTATAATAAAATAACAGTAATGTTTATTTTTAAAGAGCATGATGAAGAAGTTTATAAAAAAGATATTTTTAATAATTTAAAAAACATTGAAGATATTAAAAATATGATAAGTATTTTTAAGTATAATAATAAGGGAATAGAGGTGTTTAATATCGTGAGTTATAAGCAGATTGAGTCTTTAATTATAAAAGAGGTTATCTATCAAAAAATAGAAGAATTTAATCCTGATTTAATAAAAAAAATAGGTTCAACTTATGTTTTATCAAGTAAAGATAAATCTTCTGATTTAGAAAACGTAGAACAATTTATTTATTGGTATAAAAAAGACAAAAATTTAATAAACTAATTTGGCAGGAATCTACATACATATACCTTTTTGTAAACAATCATGTTTTTATTGCGATTTTCATTTTTCGACTTCTTTAAAAAAGAAAGACGAGCTAATTTCGTGTTTAATAACAGAATTAGAAATCCGAAAAAATGAATTACAAAACGAACTAATTGAAACTATTTATTTTGGCGGAGGAACTCCTTCGTTATTATCATCCGAAGAAATAACAAGCTTACTAAATGCGATTTATAAGCATTATAAAGTTATCGAAAATCCTGAAATTACGCTAGAGGCAAATCCTGATGATTTATCCGAAGAAAAAATTTTAGAACTCGCAAATTCGCCAATTAACCGATTAAGTATTGGTGTGCAATCTTTTTTTGAAGAAGATTTAAAAAGTATGAATCGGGCGCATAATTCAAAAGAAGCAAAAGAATGTTTGTCGATAGCAACTCGTTATTTTGATAATATTACCGTTGATTTAATTTATGGCGTTCCTGATATGAGTAACGAGCGATGGAAAGAAAATTTGCAAATTTCTTTCGATTTTGGTGTTAATCATATTTCGAGTTACGCCTTAACTGTTGAGCCAAAAACAGTGTTAGATAGTTTTGTTAAAAACGGAAAATATCCTGAACCTGACGAAACAGAAGCCAAAGAACATTTTGATATTTTAGTCGCAGAAACCGCTAAAAACGGATTTGTACATTACGAAATATCAAATTTTGGAAAACCTGCTTACTTTTCAAAACATAATACCTCGTATTGGTTGGGGAAAAAATATATCGGAATTGGCCCGTCGGCACATTCGTTTAGTAAAACGCATCGCAGTTGGAATATCGCCAATAATGCAAAATATATAAAGGAATTACAAGAAGGAAAGCTTCCGAATGAGCAAGAAGAATTATCGGAAGAAGATCAGTTTAATGAATATTTAATGACGGGTTTACGAACTATTTGGGGCGTTTCATTGGCTGAAATTCAAGCAAATTTTAAAGCATGTTTTAAAGATGATTTATTAAAATCATCAGAAAAATTTATAGCAGAAGGATTATTAATTATTGAAAATAATACGCTTAAAACAACTCCAAAAGGAAAGTTTTTAGCCGATGGTTTGGCTTCGGAATTGTTTCGAATTAAATAAAAAATATGATTGCAGAAATACAACATAATTCAGCGAAATATCAAATAGATTTAGCAAATCCTTTAGATATTTCAATAGCAATTGATACATCAAAAGAAAGTGTAAATGCTTGGTATATTAACGACCCTATAATTACGCCTGTAGTGGCTGAAAATTGGGTTGGAAGTGTGGCAAAAGGGGCGGTGGTGAATTTTAATAATATCTCTTTTAACCCGCATTCACACATTACACATACCGAATGTGTAGGGCATATTACTAAAAAAGTACATTCTGTAAACAAACATTTAAACAACTTTTTCTTTTTGGCTGAGGTAATTACTATAAATCCAAAGAAATTAGAAAATGGTGATTTTGCTATTACAAAAAAGCAGTTAAAAACGGCTTTAAAAGCGAAAAATAACGAAGCGGTTGTTATTAGAACGCTGCCAAATGTAGCTGATAAAAAACACCGCCGATATTCTAATACAAATCCGCCGTATTTATTAGAAGAAGGTGCTACTTATTTAAAAGAAATAGGGATTAAGCATTTATTAATTGATTTGCCTTCGGTGGATAAAGAAAAGGACGACGGGAAATTAGTGTCGCATAATGCTTTTTGGAATACAGCAAGTGAAATTCGTTTTGATGCCACAATTACAGAGTTTATTTATGTAGAAGATTCCATAAAAGATGGCGCTTACTTTTTAAATTTAATGATTGCGCCTTTTGAAAACGATGCTACGCCAAGCAAGCCTATTTTGTATAAAATTAAACATTAATTTTTTTAACAATAATTAAACAAGTGTTATTAGAAAAAGTATTCTTTTTTTTATAGATTTACAGTCTTAATTAAGAATAGAATTCCTACAAATATGAAAATTTATACAACTTATAAAGCCTATGAATATGCTGATACTATTGGTGTGTTTAGGACTTTTTGTGTTGTGTGATTATTTAAGTATAAAATAGATCAATAATAAAAAGTCCGACCTTACCGTCGGATTTTTTGTTTTTATATCAAATTCAAAAAAACAAAATTAGCATTTATGAAAAAATTATATTTTAAGTATCTGAATACTTTTAAAGGACTCTCGAGAGAGGTTTGGTGGTTGGCTTTAATTACCTTAATTAATAGGGCGGGTACGATGGTAATTCCGTTTTTATCGTTGTATTTAATTAAAAGTTTAAATTTTACTTTGAAAGATGTCGGCTGGATTATGACCTGTTTTGGGCTAGGTTCTGTGCTTGGATCTTGGATTGGCGGAAAATTAACCGATAAAATAGGCTTTTATAAAGTGATCAAAGCAAGTTTGTTTTTAACAGGTTTGTTATTTATAGCCTTGCAATTTGTAACGTCTTTTGTGGGGTTTTGCATCGGTATTTTTTTAGTAATGTTGGTTGCTGATACTTTTAGACCCGCTATGTTTGTGGCGTTAAGTACCTATAGCAAACCCGAAAACAAAACCCGTTCGGTAACTTTAATTCGTTTGGCAATTAATTTAGGATTTTCCGCAGGGCCTGCTTTAGGCGGGTTAATTATTACTTCGTTAAGTTACAGCGGTTTGTTTTGGGTAGATGGAATTACCTGTATTTCTGCCACTTTTTTATTGATGAATGTTTTAAATCCGAAGAAAGCAAGAACTTTAGATGAACTAAAAGTCGCAAATCCAATATCTATTTTTAAAGATACTGCTTTTTGGCTGTTTTTTGTAGGGATGTTTATTTTTGCATTGGTATTTTTGCAGTTGTTTTCAACAATTCCGTTGTATTATAAACAGGCGCATCATTTGTCGGAATTACAAATTGGTTTGTTAATGGCAATGAATGGCTTTATTATTTTTGCTTTAGAAATGCCACTAATTAAATGGCTAGAAGAAAGTAAGTATTCGAAAGAATTTTTAATATTTATAGGCTTATTTTTAATGGGATTAAGTTTTTTTGTACTAAATTTAACAAGTTGGTCAGGTATTTTAATTCTAGGAATGTTTTTTATGACTTTTGGCGAAATGATTGCGCTTCCGTTTTCGAACGCTTTTGTAATTAATAGGGCTAAAAAAGGAAATCAAGGAGAATATATGGCATATTATAGCATCGCATTTTCGTTGGCACATATTTTTGGACACAATTCAGGAATGCGATTAATTGATGCCTATGGTTTTGATACCACTTGGAGTATTACAACGATTACCGCAGTTGTTGGATTGGTTATTTTTTTACTGTTGATGCGTATGGTGAAAAAAGAAAAAGCATAATGTTTAAATAGGGCTTTTTTTAGTTGAATATGTAAGTAAGAACAAAGTAGCAATGGTACACTAGTTAAAATGGCGCAAGTAATTCTAGCCCCGATTGTAGCAATTGTTTGAGCTCTTTTTTGTTTTTTCTTTTTAAAAAAATAAAAAAAGCGAGTGCGCAAAGCGGGAAATAGCTTCAACAAAAAAATAATTTTAAGGTGTTTAAAAGTTGTTTAAAGTTGATATGAATAGCAAAAACCTGCCTTTGCAAATTACTTAGCCGAAAAGAAATATTTATATTTGAAGTTTTAAAAGATTAATGTAAAAATGGATATACAAAACGCCCAAAAGGAAGTAGATAATTGGATTAAAAATCATGGAGTTCGTTATTTTAACGAGCTAACAAACATGGCGCAATTAACCGAAGAAGTAGGAGAGGTGGCTCGAATTATTGCCCGTCGTTATGGTGAACAAAGCGAAAAAGAAAGTGATAAAAATAAAGATTTAGGCGAAGAATTAGCCGATGTAATGTTTGTGGTATTGTGTTTGGCAAATCAAACAGGGATTAATTTACAGGATGCTTTTGATAAAAAATTAGACATCAAAACAAAGCGAGATCATGACCGTCATCACAATAACGAAAAATTAAAATAAGGTAATATAAATGAGTTTTAGTAAAAATATACAGCAAGGGAGTTTTTGGATTAACGTGCTAAAAGTTAGTGTGCCATATTTAATTTTTGTAACCATCTTTTCGTTATTGGTAAATAGTGGAAGTGCGTTATTTTCTGCTGATTTTGAAGCTGTTAATACGATTAATTTTTCAGAAGGAAAATGGCAGCGTTTTTGGTTAACCAAAGTGACTGTTAGTGTTTTATATGCTATTTATGTAGTGAATAAAAAAACAAAATAAATAGTATTTTTAAAAAAAAAGAATATAAAGAATGAACTTACAACTAGCGAGTCGTAGAGATCAAACAATTAGTTCGGAGGTTGTTATTTCTGGATCAAAAAGTGAATCGAATCGATTGTTAATTTTACAACAATTATTTCCAAGCATAACTATTCAAAATTTATCAGATTCTGATGATACGCATCATTTACAGGAAGCTTTATCGGAAGAAAATAAAAAAAATGAAATAGCAGATATTGGTCATGCAGGTACGGCAATGCGTTTTTTAACGGCTTTTTTTGCTACCCAAGAAGGTGTTACAAAAATTTTACAAGGGTCTGAACGTATGCACAATCGTCCTATTGAAATTTTAGTAAATGCGCTTCGTGATTTAGATGTTAGTATTGAATATTTAGAAAAACAAGGGTATCCACCCATAAAAATTACGGGTAAAAATATCGTAAAAAATACAGTTGCTATTGATGGAAATGTAAGCAGTCAGTATATTTCGGCATTAATGTTAATTGCACCTAGTTTAAAAAATGGGTTAACAATTCAATTAAATGGTATTGTTACTTCGGTTTCATATATTGAAATGACGCTATCTTTATTGCATAAAGCAGGCGTTTCTGCTACTTTTATAAAAGATAGTATAAAAATTGAAGCCTTAAAAGAGGTTGCTTCTAAAAATATTATTGTAGAGTCTGACTGGAGTTCTGCTTCTTATTTTTATTCATTAATTGCCCTGAGTAAAATAGGAGCTACGGTAACTTTAACGGCTTATCAAAAAGATAGTTTACAGGGAGATAGTTGCTTGGCGACTATTTACAAGAATTTTGGTGTTTCGACTGTTTTTAAAGATAATACGATTGTTTTAACCAAGCAAGAAAAGCATAGTACGGCTATTTTATCCGAAGATTTAAAAAATGCGCCCGATATTGCTCAAACCATTGCTGTTACTTGCTTTGGATTAGGAATTGCGTGTGATTTAACAGGGCTTCACACTTTAAAAATTAAAGAAACCGATCGGTTAGAAGCATTAAAAAAAGAGCTGACAAAACTTGGTGCAAATATTAGTATTACCAGCCAAAGTTTACATTTAAAGGTAGCAAATAGTATTAATAGAAATATTACAATTGCGACCTATAACGACCACCGAATGGCAATGTCTTTTGCGCCTTTAGCATTAAAAACGACCATTATTATTGCCGATGCCCAAGTGGTAAGTAAATCGTACCTTAATTTTTGGGAAGACATGCAACAAGTAGGTTTAGAAACGATTAAAGTAAAATAAAAGGCAAATCACTTGACAAGGCCTATCTCGAAATTGTATATTTGCCAACGTAAGAAAAAAATATAAATGAAATTATCAAATTTTAGTTTTGAATTACCAGAAGAATTATTAGCTGAATATCCTTCAGAGCATAGAGATGAAGCACGTTTAATGGTGTTACATAGAGATACTCAGAAGATTGAACATAAGCTATTTAAAGATTTAATCAATTATTTTGATGAAGGCGATGTATTGATGTTAAACAATACCAAAGTTTTTCCTGCTCGTATGTACGGGAATAAAGAAAAAACGGGTGCGCGTATTGAAGTATTTTTATTACGTGAGCTAAATGCTGAAAATCGTTTGTGGGATGTATTAGTAGACCCTGCAAGGAAAATCCGTATTGGAAACAAGTTGTTTTTCGGTGAGGATGAAAGCTTAGTAGCTGAGGTTATTGATAACACAACATCGCGCGGTAGAACATTACGTTTCTTATATGATGGTCCTTACCAAGAGTTTAGAGAAAAATTAGTAAAGTTAGGAGAAACACCATTGCCTAAGTATATTAAACGTGACGTTGAAAGTTCTGATGAAGACCGTTACCAAACAATTTACGCAAAGCATGAAGGTGCAGTAGCAGCTCCAGCGGCAGGTTTACACTTTTCGAAGCATTTAATGAAGCGTTTAGAAATTAAAGGTGTTGATTTTGCAGAAACTACTTTACATGTAGGTTTAGGTACTTTTAATCCAGTTGAGGTAGAAGACTTATCGAAACATAAAATGGATTCTGAAAAAATTAAGGTAACTAAAGAAACTGCGGAAATGGTAAACAATGCCATTGCTAAAAAGAAAAGAGTTTGTGCTGTTGGTACTACGGTAATGAGAACTGTAGAGTCGGCAATTACCTCTAAACGAAAGTTAAAAGAATTTGATGGTTGGACTAATAAATTTATTTTTCCTCCTTTTGATTTTAGCGTAGCAAACTGTATGGTTACTAATTTTCATTCACCAAAATCGACCTTAATGATGACAGTTTCAGCCTTTGCTGGTCATGATTTTATGATGGAAGCTTATGAAGAAGCAATTAAAGAAAAATATAAATTTCACTCGTACGGAGATGCGATGTTAATTTTATAATAACACATAAATTTTATTAATATAAAACCTCACAAGGATACTTGTGAGGTTTTATGTATTTTTGCACCCGATGGAAGTAAAGAAGAAAGATATACGCGCATTATCAAAAGAAGAACTTCGTGATTTTTTTGTAAGCAACGGAGATAAATCATTTAGAGGAAATCAAGTATATGAATGGTTGTGGAGTAAATCGGCACATTGTTTTGATGACATGACGAGTTTGTCAAAAAAAACGCGTCAAATGCTGGAAGAAAACTTTGTGATTAATCACATTAAAGTAGATACCATGCAACGTAGTAAAGACGGAACGGTAAAAAATGCGGTACGTTTACACGATGGTTTGGTAGTAGAATCGGTTTTAATACCTACAAAAACAAGAACGACTGCTTGCGTTTCAAGTCAGGTAGGTTGTAGTTTAGATTGTTTGTTTTGTGCAACAGCACGTTTAAAAAGAATGCGTAATTTAAATCCTGATGAAATTTTTGATCAGGTAGCGGCTATCAACAAAGAAAGTTTATTGTATTACAATAAAAAGCTTTCAAATGTTGTTTTTATGGGGATGGGAGAGCCTTTAATGAATTATAAAAACGTAATTAAATCGATAGAAAAAATTACATCTCCAGAGGGTTTAGGAATGTCTCCTAAGCGTATTACAGTTTCTACATCAGGAGTGCCAAAAATCATCAAAAAAATGGCTGATGATGAAGTGAAATTCAATTTAGCAGTTTCTTTACACTCAGCAATTGATGAAGTTCGTACCTCAATAATGCCTTTTAATGCTACCTTTCCTTTAAAAGATTTAAAAGAAGCTTTGGAGTATTGGTATGAAAAAACCCAACGTGTAATTACTTATGAATATGTAGTTTGGGGAGGTGTTAATGATAAAAAAGAAGATATTAAGGCATTAATTCAGTTTTGCAAACATGTACCTTGTAAGGTGAATTTAATTGAATATAATCCTATTGGCGATCCGAATTTTAAGCAAGCAAGCCCAGAGGCAATTAATAATTATATTTCAAATTTAGAAATGCACGATATTAACGTAAACGTTCGTCGTTCACGAGGAAAAGATATTGATGCCGCTTGTGGTCAATTAGCAAATAAAGAATAGTAAATACTACAGTTTTTAGTTGAAAATTTAATAAAAACGTCTTATTATTTATAATAACTAAGACGTTTTTTTATGTTAATCAAAAGTTTTAGTTGCTATTTTTTTACCCAATTTATACTCAATTTCTTTATTAATACTGCCGTCTAAATGGTAGTGTTTCCAAACACCATCTTTGTTATTATTACTGTAATTACCTTTTATTGAAATGATATTAGCAGCGTTGTATTTTTTGTAAAGTCCGTGTTTAGCATTGTTAGCATAGGTTATTTCCTCTACTAAACGTCCTTTTTTAGGTTCAAAAAATTGCCATAAACCATTTTTATATCTTTTTAAATAACGCCCTTTTTTAATTAAAAAACCATCTTTGCTATATATTTCAACAGTGGCATTGTTTGTTTTTCCAATTTGTTTGATAATTTCTTTTTTATTGCCATTTTCAAAATATAATGCTGAATTAATCAGTTCTCCATTTTCATAAAATTGCTTTACTAAAAGGACTTTATTTAAATTATATTTAAGATAATTTCCATCTAATTTACCTTTATTATACGTTCCAGATTCTTTAATGTTTTCGTTTATATAGTATTTTTTGTAATTATATTTTTCTGAGTTTACATATGATTTTTCAAAAAATACACTTCCATTTTTATCTTTTTTATACCAGTTTCCGCTAGGTTTACCTGTATTATACTCTTCTAACACAATATTTCCATCACTATATTTTCGAAACCATTTACCGTGTTTTTTATTGTCTTTATAAAATTCTACGATTGTTTTTTCACCTTCTTTATTATATCGAATATAGTCGCCATCAATACGTCCATTTTTATAGTTTTTTTGATACTTTATAGTGTTGTTTTCGTGGTATCTTTTTTCGGTATAATCGTTATTTGAGTAATATTCTTTTTCCCATTTTAAATTACCTTCTTCACCTTTTTGAAACCAAGAACCAAAATAGTTACCATTTTTATATTCTTTACGGTTTTTAATAGCACCATTTTTATGGTAATTTTTTAGTGTATATGTTTTAGGTGTTATATATTTTTTCTTCCAAATAAAATTGCCATTATCTTTAGAAAACCAAGTTCCTTTAGGAAGTCCATCTTTATATTCTTTTTGAGTTACAATAATTTTATCTTGATCTATTCTAGATTTAGAATGTTCCCAAAACAGTCCATCTTTAATACCATTTTTATAATTTTCTACTGCAATTTCATCACCTTCTTTATTGTAGGTACTCCATTTTTCATTTTTTTTTCCAGTAATATAAAAACCCTTTCTTTTGATTGATTCATCAGTATAATAAACTGTAAATTCACCATTTTTAAGTCCGTTTTTATAGTTTATTTTCGAATATAAAATACCGTCAGAATCATAATTAAATTTTGTTTTTGAAATTAAACCATCCGAAAATGTAATTTTAGAATAAGCACCATTACGGTCTGCTATTTTAAATAATCCTGTTAATTTTTCGCCTTTTAAATTTTTATAAATAGTTTCTTTTCCAAATTTTTGAATATCAACATCTCTCCAAAGCATTGTTTCTTGAGAAAAAACTACATTTTGATAGATGAAAAAAATAAGTAAGAGGTTGAATGCTTTATTCATAGCGTTTTAGTGATAAAAAAAATAAATTATTGATAGTAAAATTATTGTTTTTATTATTAATAATCTAGTACTTTTACCTTTAAATTAATTTTTTTGTTGAACATGAAGCCAGTAGAACAAATTAAACTTCCTATTCAAAATGAAATGGAACTTTTTGAAAAAAAATTCAAAGATTCCATGTTATCAAAAGTTCCCTTATTGAATAGAATTACCTATTATATAGTTAGAAGAAAAGGAAAACAAATGCGTCCTATGTTTGTTTTTTTGGTAGCTAAAATGGTTTCTGATGGCGGATTTGATGAGCGAACTTACAGAGGTGCATCTGTTGTCGAATTAATTCACACGGCTACTTTGGTACATGATGATGTGGTAGATGATAGCAATCGCCGCCGTGGATTTTTCTCGGTTAATGCCCTTTGGAAAAATAAAATTGCCGTTTTAGTAGGCGATTTTTTATTATCAAAAGGATTGTTACTTTCTATTGATAATGAAGATTTTGATATTTTAAAATTGATTTCTATCGCTGTTCGTGAAATGAGCGAAGGGGAATTATTACAAATAGAAAAAGCCCGAAAATTAGATATTACCGAAGATATTTATTTTGATATTATCCGTCAAAAAACCGCTACTTTAATTGCGGCTTGTTGTGGAATTGGAGCGGCATCGGTAGGAGCAAGCAATGAAGTTGTTCAAAAAATGCGAAAATTTGGCGAGTATATTGGAATTGCTTTTCAAATTAAAGATGATTTATTTGATTATACCCAAGATAAAATAGGAAAACCGACAGGAATCGATATTAAAGAGCAAAAAATGACGCTTCCGTTAATTTATACCTTAAACAACTGTTCGAAAAAGGAAAAATCGTGGTTAATAAATTCGGTTAAAAAGCATAACACTAATAAAAAACGAGTAAAAGAAGTAATTGCTTTTGTAAACACGAACGGAGGTTTGGAATATGCCACAGCTAAAATGCACGGTTATAAAAATAAAGCCTTGGCAATACTTGAAAATTTTCCAGAATCGGACTATAAAAAATCATTAAAATTAATGATTGATTACGTTGTTGAACGAAAAATATAAATTTTTATTAGAAGCTATTTCCCGCTTTCCGCACTCGCTTTTTTTTGAAGAAAAATCAAAAAAAGAGCTCAAACAGATGCTTCAATCGGGGCTAGGTATTTACAGCTAAACTAAGAGCCTGTTTAAAATTAAATAAACTGTCAGTTCGAGTGATTTTTTTCCTTCAAAAAAATTGTATCGAGAACTTTTTTGTATAAAATTCATCAACATAAAACAATTCAAATTCTCGATACAATTTTAATTCCTTTTAGTCATTAAAATCACTCGAATTGACAATAATCATCAAAAAAAGCTAAAAACTACGGCAAATCAGGATGTGAACCTGAACTAAATTCAGGTTGACGGATTCGATAAGATTTACTCGAATTGACAAAAATTACGTCAGAAATCATATAAAAGCAAAAACCTCGAAAAATTTTCGAGGTTTTTTATAAATTTAATAAGAATAATTTAGTTGTAACAACTTGTCACTACATCATTCCTGGCATACCACCACCCATTGGAGGCATAGGAGCCGCATCTTCTTTAATATCAATTAAAGCACATTCGGTAGTTAAAATCATCCCTGCAACCGATGCTGCGTTTTCTAAAGCAACACGAGTTACTTTTTTAGGGTCAATAATACCAGCTTCAAGCATATCAACATAAGCTTCAGATTTAGCATCATAACCAAATCCTTTTTTACCTTCTAAAACTTTGTTAATAACAACTGATCCTTCACCACCTGCATTTTCAACAATGGTTCTTAAAGGTGCTTCAATTGCTTTGTAAACAATTTGTATACCTGTAGTTTCGTCTAAGTTTTCAGTAGTAATAGCTTTTAAAACCTTTTTAGCACGAACTAAAGCAACACCACCACCGGCAACAATACCTTCTTCTACAGCAGCACGAGTTGCATGTAAAGCATCATCAACACGGTCTTTCTTTTCTTTCATTTCTACTTCAGAAGCAGCACCAACATATAAAACTGCAACACCACCAGCTAACTTCGCTAAACGTTCTTGTAATTTTTCTTTATCGTAATCAGAAGTAGTAGTTTCAATTTGAGCTTTAACTTGATTTACACGCGCTTTAATTTGTGTATCATCACCAGCACCATTAACAACAGTCGTATTATCTTTATCAATAGTAACTGTTTCAGCAGTACCTAATAAATCTAAAGTAGCGTTTTCTAATGAAAAACCTCTTTCTTCAGAAATAACAGTTCCACCAGTTAAAATAGCAATATCTTCTAACATTGCTTTTCTACGGTCACCAAAACCTGGCGCTTTTACAGCAGCAATTTTTAAACCACCACGTAATTTATTAACCACTAAAGTAGCTAATGCTTGTCCGTCAACATCTTCAGCAATAATTAATAAAGGTCTTCCAGCTTGAGAAACAGGCTCTAATATTGGAAGAATTTCTTGTAAGTTAGAAATCTTTTTATCAAATAATAAGATATAAGGATTCTCTAAAGTAGCAATCATTTTATCAGCATTGGTAACAAAATAAGGCGATAAATAACCTCTATCGAATTGCATACCTTCCACAACGTCAACATACGTTTCCATTCCTTTAGCTTCTTCAACAGTAATAACCCCTTCTTTACCAACTTTACCAAAAGCAGTTGCAATTAAATCTCCAATAACTTTATCGTTATTAGCAGAAATAGAAGCTACTTGTTGTATTTTTTCTGATGAATCACCAACTTCTTTCGCTTGTTTGGCTAAATCTTCAGTAATAGCCTTTACAGCTTTATCAATACCACGTTTTAAATCCATTGGATTTGCACCCGCAGCAACATTTTTTAAACCTTCTTGTACAATAGCTTGTGCTAATACAGTAGCAGTTGTAGTTCCATCACCAGCTAAATCGTTGGTTTTAGAGGCTACTTCTTTTACCATTTGAGCTCCCATATTTTCTAAAGGATCCTCTAATTCAATTTCTTTAGCAACAGTAACACCATCTTTTGTAACGTGAGGCGCACCGAAAGCTTTAGAAATAATTACGTTACGTCCTTTAGGACCTAAAGTTACTTTTACTGCATTTGCTAATGCATCAACTCCACGTTTTAAACCGTTACGAGCGTCTACATCAAATTTTATATCTTTTGCCATTTTTAGATCTATTTTTTATGAATTTTTAAAGTGTAAGAGAAAATTAAATGATTGCGAAAATGTCGCTTTCTCTCATAATTAAATAATCTTTTTCTTTGTGTTTTAAATCGGTACCAGCATACTTTCCGTATAAAACAGTATCACCAACTTTAACCGTTAAAGGTTCTTTTTTTGTTCCCTTTCCAACGGCAACAACAGTTCCTTTTTGAGGTTTTTCTTTTGCGTTATCAGGTATGATAAGTCCAGATGCGGTAGTCGTTTCTGCAGCAGCAGGTTTTATAAGAACTCTATCTGCTAAAGGTTTTATTTTTAATCCCATTTTATATAAATTATGATTAAGTATTTTTGTTTCTATGCGTTAAAAATAGGCAGAAATTATGCCATTAAAAAATGTATGCCACTTTTTCTAAATCCTTGAAAATTGCGTACAAAAAAAATGCCAACGTGTCATTAACGTTGGCATTTTTTTTGTATGTTTTATAAGATTACTTTACGCTATCTTTTGTAGTATTAGTAGTAGTTGCAGGTGCAGCAGGAATTGTAGCTTCGATACCTTTTAAAGTACTCTCTAATTGTGGAGCATCGGTTGCTGTTCCTCTAGGGATTGCAAAATTTGAAATTAAAATTAAAGCAAACATTGCAATTGATAAAGTCCAAGTACTTTTATCTAAAAAAGTATTGGTATTTTGTACACCACCAATGTTTTGAGCGCTACCACCACCAAGAGAAGAAGATAATCCGCCACCTTTAGGGTTTTGCACCATTACAATTAAGATTAATGCTATTGCAACAATCAATATTAATACTAAAAGTAAAGTATATGTTGTCATTATTTATTTTTTTTTAATTTATTTTTTCTTGATTTCGCATTCTTTAATGGTCTGCAAAGTAACTACTTTTTTTTGAAATTTTCAGTTAATTTTTTTGAAATTTTACCATTTAGCTACAGAAGCATTAAAAATATCTTGTGTTATTCTTTCTAAAGTTTTATTTAAAGCAGTTTCTAATACACCGCCTGTTAATTGTTGAGTAGCCTGATAATCATGATAAAAAGAAAAACGTTTTTCAAAATTATCTTTTTCATTTAAGCTATTTTCAAAAATAACATTCACGGTAATTGTTAACCTGTTTTGTGCGGCTTTTTGATCGGCGGTAGCACTCATCGGATTAATTCTGTAATCTACAATTTCGCCAGAAAAATGCAATTGACCGTTATTATTTACTAAAGTTAAGTTTGTTTGACGGGTAAATAACTCTTGTAAGTCTTGGGTGAATTTTTGGCTTAAAGTTGGTTCAATTAAAGGTGCTTGATTTTGAAAGAAATCAATTTGAATTGTTTTCGCTTCTCCTGTGTTTCCTCCTGTAAATGAATATGCACCGCAACCTATTAGTATAAATAGTATGCCGATAGAAACTAAAAAGATGTTTATACAGTTTTTCATAATTTTAAGAATATTGTTGTTGCTAATATTTTATAAATCGTATTGTTTTATTTTACGGTATAAAGTTCGTTCAGAAATCCCTAATTCTTTAGCGGCTAACTTTCGTTTATTGCTGTTTTTTTCTAAAGATTTTCGAATCATTTCAATTTCTTTTTCTTGTAATGATAAATTCTCATCTTCTTCAATAGTTTCGGCGTATTCGTAATTATTCTGATTTGCTGTTGAAGGAGAAGGTGCTGATTGTGCAATTTGAACAACTTCTATATTTTCTGTTTCGGGTTGTTTTTTATCTTGATAAATACGTTCTATTAAGCCGTGATTTTCTTCTTTTACTTGTTCTGTATCGCCACTTTGCATTAAATCTAATGTCAATTTTTTCAAATCGTTGATATCGTTACGCATATCAAACAATATTTTGTACATAATATCTCGTTCGTTGGCAAAATCAGAATTATTAGATTGTGATCCAATTACTGCAGGTAAATTTCCTTTGTTTTTTGGAAGATATTGAATTAATTTTTCTGAAGTAATTAAACGACTTTCTTCAACTACAGAAATTTGTTCTGCTAAGTTTCTTAACTGACGAATATTACCTGGAAAACGGTAGTTTAATAAAATTTTGACAGCATTGTCTTCTAAACGAATGGTTGGCATTCGATATTTTTGAGCAAAATCTGAAGCAAATTTTCTAAATAATAAGTGAATATCATCTTCTCGTTCTCGCAAAGGCGGTAATTCAATTTCAATAGTACTTAATCGGTAATATAAATCTTCTCTAAATTTTTCTTTAGCTATTGCCTGTTGCATATTTATGTTGGTAGCAGCAACAATACGCACATTTGTTTTTTGCACTTGCGATGAACCTACTTTTATAAATTCACCATTTTCTAAAACACGTAACAAACGCACTTGAGTGGTTAGTGGCAATTCACCAACCTCATCTAAAAAAATAGTTCCTCCGTCGGCAACTTCAAAATATCCTTTACGAGAAGTTGTGGCACCTGTAAAAGCACCTTTTTCATGACCAAATAATTCACTATCAATAGTTCCTTCAGGAATTGCACCACAGTTTACCGCAATATATTTTGCGTGTTTTCGGTGTGATAATTGATGTATTATTTTAGGAATACTTTCTTTACCAACACCACTTTCACCTATAACCAACACAGAAATATCAGTAGGCGCAACTCGAATAGCTTTTTCAATAGCACGATTTAGCTGGGTATCGTTACCAATAATTCCAAAACGTTGTTTTATAGCTTGTAAGTTTTCCATATTTTATGATGTAGTTGCAAAGTTTTTAATTTGAAGGTTTTTTGGTGGTTTGATTATTGGAAGCTTTAAGGTTGATGATTTTTTATCAACCTTAAAACTTTTTAAATATATTTTATTAATTGTTATCAGAATATCCAATAACAGTTCCTTTTAAGGTTGCTGAGGTACAATCTTCTATTTTAATCATTACAAATTCACCTAGCTTGTAATTTTCCTTAGGAAAAACAGCTACGGTATTTTGTGTATTTCTAGCCTTCCATTCATTCGGGTTTTTCTTAGAAGTTCCTTCAATTAAAAATTCTTCAATTTTACCTAAATGTTGTTGTGTTCTGTATAAGGCGTGTTCTTGTTGTAAATCGATAATTTCTTGTAAACGTCTTTTCTTTACATCAAAAGGAACATCATCTGGCATTTTTTTAGCAGCCAAAGTTCCTGGTCTTTCAGAATATGCAAACATAAAACCGAAGTCATATTTTACATAGCGCATTAATTCTAACGTATCTTGATGATCTTGTTCTGTTTCGCCACAAAAGCCAACAATCATATCTTGCGATAAAGACATTTCAGGAATTATCCTGAAGATATTATCAACAAGCTCCATATATTCTTCTCTAGTATGCTGACGGTTCATGGCTTTTAACATATTGTTACTTCCACTTTGTACTGGCAAGTGAAGGTATTTACAAATGTTTTTATGTTTTGCCATAACATGAATTACATCTAAGCTCATATCTTGAGGGTTCGATGTTGCAAAACGGAATCTCATTTTAGGAAATTCAGTAGCTGCCATGTCTAATAATTGAGCAAAATCTACGGCAGTAGCTTGCGCCATTTCTGAAGATTTTTTGAAATCTTTTTTCAATCCGCCACCGTACCATAAATAACTATCTACGTTCTGTCCTAATAAGGTAATTTCTTTAAAATTCTGATCGTGCATTGATCTAATTTCTTCTAAAACACTCTTCGGATCTCTACTTCTTTCGCGTCCACGAGTAAAAGGAACTACGCAAAAAGTACACATATTATCGCAACCACGTGTAATTGATACAAATGCCGATACTCCGTTTGAATTTAAACGCACAGGAGCAACATCACCATAGGTTTCTTCTTTAGATAAAATAACATTTATAGCATCTCTACCAGCATCAATTTCATCTAATAAATTAGGTAAATCTCTGTAAGCATCTGGTCCTACAACTAAATCAACTATTTTTTCTTCTTCTAAAAACTTTTCTTTTAAACGTTCTGCCATACAGCCTAAAACCCCCACTTTCATGGTTGGATTTACTTTTTTAACAGCGTTGTATTTTTGCAAACGTTTGCGAATAGTTGTTTCTGCTTTTTCTCTAATAGAACAGGTATTTACTAAAACTAAATCGGCTTCTTCTAAGGTTTGTGTAGTGTTAAAACCTTGTTCGGCTAAAATAGCAGCTACAATTTCGCTGTCGTTCATGTTCATTTGACAACCGTAGCTTTCTATAAATAATTTTTTTGAGTTTTCTTTTTTATGTGTTGTTACAAGTGATTTTCCTTGTACTTTTTCATCGATAACCTTCTCTGTGTGCTCCATATTCATAATAAAAATGATGGCAAAGATACAACCAAAATATAAGTTTTATGACAAATTGGCAGAAATTTATTATTGGTTCATAGCTATTTTTAGCGGGAAAGTTCAACAAATAGTTTTTTTTTAAAAAAAACATTCTACTTTTGCAAACTCAAAGCATCGTTATAATGTGTGATGCAAAAAGAGATAATCTAACAGATATATGGCAAAGAATTTAGTTATAGTTGAGTCACCTGCAAAGGCAAAAACGATTGAAAAATTCCTAGGAAAAGATTTTCAAGTAGAATCTAGTTATGGTCATATTGCAGATTTGCCATCGAAGGAATTAGGGATTAATGTTGATGGCGATTTTAGCCCAAAATACATTGTTTCTGATGATAAAAAACCAGTTGTTAAGAAATTAAAAGCATTGGTGAAAAAAGCAGAAACTGTTTGGTTAGCAAGTGATGAAGATAGAGAAGGAGAAGCAATTGCTTGGCATTTAAAAGAGCAATTAAAATTGAATGACGACAATACAAAACGTATTGTTTTTCATGAAATTACCAAAAACGCTATTTTAAAAGCGGTTGATAATCCAAGAGATATTGACTACAATATGGTCAATGCACAACAAGCTCGTAGAGTTTTAGATAGGCTTGTTGGTTATGAATTATCACCAGTTTTATGGCGTAAAGTAAAAGGAGGTTTATCGGCAGGAAGAGTGCAATCGGTAGCGGTTCGTTTAATTGTAGAAAGAGAACGAAGTATTCTTGATTTTACATCAGAAACACATTATAAGGTTATTGCAAAGTTTTCGAATACTAGCGGAAAAACATTTAAAGCAACGATTCCGAAGAATTTTCCTACTAAAAAAACAGCTGAAAATTTCTTGAAATCATGTGCAGATGCTAGTTTTTCTATTGCTGATTTAACTACAAAACCAGCAAAAAAATCGCCAGCAGCACCATTTACAACATCAACTTTACAACAGGAAGCTTCTCGTAAATTAGGCTTTCCGGTAGGTAAAACAATGCAGGTTGCACAGCGTTTATACGAAGCAGGTTTAATAACCTACATGAGAACCGATAGTGTTAATTTATCCGAAGATGCAAGAAATGCAGCCGAAGAAGAAATTAGTAATTATTACGGAAAAGAATATAGTAAACAACGTGTTTTTAAAACCAAAGCAAAAGGTGCACAGGAGGCGCATGAGGCAATTCGTCCTACAAGCATGAAAATGCACGCTATTGATACCGAATACGATCAAACCAGATTGTACGATTTAATTTGGAAAAGAACCTTAGCTTCGCAAATGAGTGATGCGCAATTAGAGCGTACCAATGTGAAAATAGCCAATTCTGAAAACACCAAAATATTTACGGCAAACGGTGAAATGATTAAGTTTGATGGTTTCTTAAAAGTATATTTAGAAGGAACAGATAATGAAGAGGAAGAGCAGGCAGGAATGTTACCAAACTTAACTACTGGCGAAACTTTAAACTATAATTTCATCAATGCAACACAGCGTTTTACAAGTCCGCCATACCGTTTTACAGAAGCATCTTTAGTAAAACAATTAGAGGAGTTAGGTATCGGAAGACCATCAACTTATGCACCAACAATTTCTACTGTACAGCGTAGAGGTTATGTAGAAAAAGGAGAAAATGAAGGTTTAGAACGAAATTATGAACAGATGATTCTGTCTAATAGCGTTATTGAAAGTGAATTATTGACCGAAAAAACAGGGTCAAATAAAAATAAGTTAGTGCCTACTGATATTGGAAATATTGTCAATGATTTTTTAGTGGCAAATTTTTCAAATATTTTAGATTTTGGCTTTACAGCTAGAGTTGAAAATTCTTTTGATGATATTTCAGAAGGAAATGAAGATTGGATAGAAATGATTAAAGGTTTTTATGGTGATTTTCATAAAACGGTAGTAGATGTACAAGAAAATGCTGAAAGAGAAAGTGGTGAACGTATTTTAGGAAAACATCCTGAATCAGGAAAAACAGTGTTAGTTCGTTTAGGAAAGTTTGGACCAATTGCACAAATTGGTGCCCCTGAAGATGAAGAAAAGCAGTTTGCTAGCTTAAATAAAGATCAAAACTTAGGAACTATAACAATCGAAGAAGCATTAGAATTGTTCTTGCTACCAAAAACTTTAGGGACTTATGAAGATGAAGAGGTAATTGTTTCTAACGGACGTTTTGGACCTTATATCAAATTTGGAGCAATGTTTGTTTCTTTAGATAAAGGAGAGAATCCGATGGAAGTAGATTTACCAAGAGCTGAAGAATTAATTGTAGCAAAGCAAAAAGCAGATGCGCCAATTTATTTTTATGAAGAATTACCTGTACAAAAAGGTGTAGGTCGTTTCGGTCCATACTTAAAATGGAATTCAATTTTTATCAATGTGAATAAAAAGTACGATTTTGACAACTTGACTGATGCCGATATTATTGAATTAATTGAGGTTAAAAAACAGAAAGAAATCGATAAGGTACTACATAACTGGGAAGATGTTGAAATTAGAGTAGAAAAAGCACGCTGGGGTCGTTTTAATGTTATTAAAGGTAAAATTAAGGTAGAAATGCCTAAAACTACTGATATTGAAAACATGACCAAAGAAGAGGCTGTAAAAATCATTGAAGCAAAAACACCAAAAAAGAAAGTAGCAAAAAAGAAGGCTGTAAAAAAGGTGGTAAAAAAGAAAGTAGTGAAAAAGAAATAAAACAGCGCTCAAAAAAAATAGTTTAGTATATTGCAAGCCTATTAAAGACCCCTAATAATAATTATAATAATAATGGATTTTAATTTTTTTATCCCCATAAAAGACACCTTAGTAGCGCATTTAATGTCGCAGTCTATGAAGTCTTTAGGTAGAAATATTGCAATACATACAAAGGCAAATGGTTTACCTGATTTATCGGGCGTAACTATTGCTATTATAGGGATAAAAGACGGTAGAGGAGCACCCGATAACGAAGGTTGTGGAGAAGGTTTAGAGGCTATTCGTGAAAAATTATATAAATTATTTCCTGGTAATTGGCAAACTAAAATAGCTGATTTAGGAAATATAGCGCAAGGCAATACACTTAAAGATACTTATTTTGCTGTAAGTTCTTCTATTGAGTATTTGCTTAGTAAAAAAATAATTCCTATATTAATAGGCGGCAGTCAAGATATGACCTACGCAAATTACCGTGGGTATGATTCTTTGGGACAAACAGTTAATTTGGTATCGGTAGATAGTAAGTTTGATTTAGGTGCAATGAATGAAAGTTTTCGTTCTAGTTCTTTTTTAAGTAAAATTATTATGGATCAGCCTAATAATTTATTTAACTATAGTAATATTGGGTACCAAACTTATTTTAACTCTCAAGAAGAAATAGAATTGCTAGACAAACTCTATTTTGATGCCTTTAGATTAGGTGAGGTTAAAGACGTAAAGCTTGTAGAGCCTATAATGAGAGATGCTGATATTGTTAGTATAGATATTGGTGCTGTGCGTCAAAGCGAGGCACCGGCAAATAAGAATGCTTCACCTAATGGTTTTTATGGTGAAGAAATTTGTGCTATTACAAGATATGCAGGAATAAGTGACAAAGTAACCTCTTTTGGTGTCTATGAATATAACAGCCTATTTGATTCAGATAATCAAACGGCAAGTTTAATAGCGCAAATGATTTGGTTTTTTATTGAAGGGGTTAATGCTAGAGCGAAAGATTACCCGTTTGTATCTAAAGATAATTACCATAAGTTCACCGTATTATTAGCAGATGATGATCCTATAAATTTTTACAAAAGTGATAAAACTAGTCGTTGGTGGATGGAAATAAACATGATTTCGAATACTAAACACAAAAGGCATGCGTTAGTACCGTGTAACTATAAAGATTATGAACAAGCATTAAAAGGAAAGATGCCAGACAGATGGTATAAAGCGTTGCAAAAACTTGTTTAAGAATAAGTTGCATTTGTATATAAAAAAGTAGAATACGTTATTGTTTTTTAATGAAAAAAATAATAGGTTTACCATCCCCATTATAAGAAAGATATAATATGAAAAAAGTAGTAATATTTGCATTGTTAGTGTCTCTAATTTACGCTTGTGGTTCAAGTAGTGATAGAGGAGAGTTAGTTGGAGATAAATCTAACAGAAAATGGTTTGCAGAAAAACCATTTGGAATGGCTAAAATTCCAGGAGGCTCTTTTACAATGGGTAAGCAAGACGAAGATCCTTTAGGAGCTATGAATGCACCAACAAAAACAGTAACAGTACAACCATTTTATATGGATGAAACTGAAATAACAAATAGCGAGTATAAGCAGTTTGTGTTTTGGGTACGTGATTCTGTTACTAGAACAAAATTAGCGTATCAGGCTGAGTTTGCATCAGGAGGAGAAAGTGAAGAAGGAGGAAGTAAAAATGCTGAAGGTATTCAATTGTACGCTTTTGCATCAACAGATACGTTGAATGAATCACCATATGCAAAATATATGCGTGAAAATTACTACGAATTAGGTGAAGGATTAGATTCTTTAAAGCCTTTAAATTGGCAAGAAGATCTTGCTTGGGAACAGCAAGAATATCCTGATGCTGATTATGTGGAGGTTATGGATTCATTATATCTTAAAAAAGATGAATCTTTAAATGGAATAAGAACTTTTAATACCAAGTTTTTAAAATATAGGTATTATTGGTTTGATAATGAGCAAGCAGCTAAAACAGGTAAAAATAGAAAAGACTTTTTGAAAGATGAGGTTGTTGATGTATATCCTGATACCACGGTTTGGATTAAAGATTTTAATTATTCTTATAATGACCCAATGCACCAGGAATATTTTGCACACAAGGCATATGAAGACTATCCTGTAGTTGGAGTTACTTGGAATCAAGCAAAAGCTTTTTGTCACTGGAGAACACAAACTAAAAATAATTTCCAACGATCTAAAAAGAAATTAGGATTAGTTCCTTCTTTTAGATTACCTACAGAAGCAGAATGGGAATATGCTGCTCGTGGTGGATTGAACTTTGGGAAATATCCATGGGGTGGTCCTAGTACAACAAGTGATAGAGGTTGTTTTTTAGCAAACTTTAAACCTGTACGTGGAGATTATGCTGCCGATGGCGCTTTATATACAGTAGAAGCAAACTCGTATAATGCTAACGAGTATGGTTTGTTTAATATGTCAGGTAATGTTTCAGAATGGACAAACACTGCGTATAATCAAATGTCTTACTACATGGGATCAACAATGAATCCTAATGTAGAAATTAAAGAAAACCGAAGAAAAATTATTCGTGGTGGTTCATGGAAAGATGTAGCGTATTTCTTAGAAGTAGGTTCTCGTGATTGGGAATATGCCGATACAGCAAGAAGTTACATCGGCTTTAGAACAGTACAAGATTATTTAGGTACAAACAAAAGCAAGTAAACAAGAATTAATAACAGTAATAAATATAATAATCCCCAACAAACAAACAATTATGGCACAGTCAAGAACAAAAAAGAAATTAACCAACATGGCGTATGGTTTAGGAGCATCTGTAGTAATATTAGGAGCTTTATTCAAAATTATGCACTTTAAAATCGGACCATTAACAGGTGGAGTAATGTTAACAGCTGGTTTAGTTGTAGAGGCACTTATTTTTGCAATGTCGGCATTTGAACCAATTGAAGAAGAATTAGACTGGTCAAAAGTGTATCCAGAATTAGCAGGAGGACAAGCTTTAGGTAAAAAAACCAAGAATGTTGAAGCTGGATCTGATCAAGCACAAAGTATGTTATCTGAAAAATTAGATACTATTTTAAAAGAAGCGAAGTTAGATGCAAATTTAATCTCAAGCTTAGGAGAGAGTATTAAAGGATTTCAAGGAGCTGCTGAAGGTTTAACAGCTACTTCAACAACAGTATCTTCAACAAATCAGTATAACGAGCAAATGTCAATGGCTGCTGCTAAATTAGAATCTTTAAACGGATTATATACTACACAGGTTGAAAACGCTGCAAAGCAATCAGAATTAAATTCTTCTTTAGTTGAAAATTCTCAACGTTTACAAGAGCAAATGCAATCATTAGCAACCAACTTATCTTCTTTAAACGGAGTATATGGAGGTATGTTAACAGCAATGTCTAAATAATTAATTAGTTTAACTAATTTTATTAACTAAACAAACTAATTAAAATGGCAGGAGGAAAACAGTCACCAAGGCAAATGATGGTAAACTTAATGTATCTTGTATTCATATCGATGTTAGCGATGAATATGAGTAAAGAAGTTTTATCAGCATTTGGATTAATGAATGAAAAGTTATCGGAATCTAATGTTAGAGCAACCGAGAAAAATACCGCAGCATATGCAACCTTAGCTCAAAAAGCAACGGAACAAGCAAAGCAATACGGTAAAGCTAAGGAAGATACTGACAAGCTTAGAGTAATGGCAGACGGTCTTTTTACTTACATATCAGATTTGAAAACAAAGATGACTAGTGAGGTAAAAAAAGAAGATATCAGAAACTATGAGTCTATGGACAAATCAGGGTTTTTAGATCAGTACTTTTTTGCTAGTGGAAAAATTTCTCCAAAAGGAAAGGAGTTCATGGATAAAATGAACCAATTTAGAGAGGAGTCATTACTTGTATTGAAAAATCAACCAGATTTATCTAAAGTGATAGCAGTTCGTTTTAGTACAAAAGATGTTAAAAGTGCTAAAGACGGATTGGTTAAAAATTGGTTAAAATACAATTACGAAGGATTTCCTTTAATTGCATCTTTAACTAAATTAACACAGATTCAGGCAGATATTAAAAATACGGAAGCAGATGCTTTAACAGCTTTATTACAAGGTGAGTTAGAAAGTGCTGTATCTATGAGTAACTATGATGCGATGGTTGTTTTTGATAAAAACGCATATTACCCAGGTGAGAAATTATCAGGGAAAATCGTTTTAGGTAAAAATGATCCAAATTTAACAGCTGAAAAAGTTATCTTAAATGGTAAAGTAATGGCTGCTGATAAGATCAAAGCAGGACAGGTTATTTTAGACGGGCCAGCAGGTTCGGTAGGTGATAAAGAATTAAAAGGAGAATTTCAATTTAAACAAGGAGATTCTATCGTTACTATTCCTATTTTAGGAGGGTATTCAGTAATTCCTAAACCAAATGAAGCAGTTGTTTCTGCTGATAAAATGAATGTTGTGTACCGTGGTTTATCAAATCCATTAACGATATCTGTACCAGGAGTATCAGGAAATAAAGTTTCTGCATCGGCACCAGGTTTAAGAAGAATTAAAGGAGATAAATACGTAATGAACCCAGGTAAAGGAAGTGAAGTAACTATTAGAGTTTCTGCAACATTACCAGGAGGAGGAAAAATTAGTACTCCTAAGAAATATAGAATTAAAGATATACCACCAGCTGTTGGTATGGTAAGAAATCAATATGGTACGGTAAAAATGCCAAAAGCAAGTTTAGCTAGAATTAACGTAGCTGCTGGTTTACCTGACTTCTTATTCGATTTAAAATTAAATGTATCTAGTTTTAAAGTTAAAGTTCCAGGACAGGTAACTATTCCTGTAAACGGAAGACAATTAAATGCTAGAGCAAAAAAGGCACTTGCTAAAGCCAGAAGAAATGATATCATTGTTATTTATGACATTAAAGCATCTGTTTCTGGGTCTAATTACAAGCTTAAAAAAGTGTTACCTGTAAGTATTGAGATTACTAATTAATAAGTAAAAAATTTAAAGTATGAATTGGAAGCGTTTTTATATGGTTTTATTTGCCCTTGCAACTACAAGTTATGTAGCTGCACAGGCGAACCTTTTAAATTCTAAAAAGGTCGAAGAGATTGGATTTAAATCTGAAGCCCAAATTGCTTCGGAAGATGACAAACCACTTCCTTATGGCTATATTAGCGATAGAGATGTATTGTGGTCTAAAGTGGTATGGGAATATGTAGATATAAATCAAAAGATCAATTTACCTTATTATTATCCAGTTGATACTACAAATGCAGGTTTAACAAGACGTTCATTATTTGATAGCTTACTAAAAGGTATTAGTAATGGCGAAATTACAGAAGTATACAGTGATTCTTACTTTACAACAAAAGTAGGAATGGAGGAAATTAAATCAATGACCTATAACGAACGTGACGATGGTTACGGAAATATGGATCCTTATTCAGTGCAATCTTCTGATATTAAAGGTTATATGTTAAAAGGGATTTGGTATTTCGATAAGCGAGGTGGTGAATTAAAGTACCGTATGTTGGCTTTAGCGCCAATGGGTCCTGATGTTCAGGTTCTTGGAGTGGAAGGAATTGATGACAAAGATAGTGCGTATGAATTGTTTTGGGTATTTTTCCCAGACGCAAGAGAAACATTGCATAAATCTAAGGTATTTAATCCTGTAAATTCTTCGAAACCATTATCGTACGATAACTTATTAAATGCTAGAAGGTTTAATTCAACAATAATAAAAGAAGAGAATATTTACGGAGATAGAAATATTAAAGACTATGTTCGAGGAAACTCATTATTTCAATTATTAGAAGCCGACAGAATTAAAGAAGGTATTCGTAATCGTGAAATGGATATGTGGAATTATTAAATTCATATTTCATAAAAATTAAAAAGAGCTTACATTTGTAAGCTCTTTTTTTTTGCAATAAATAGTACTATTTTTGTAGTATGGATATTAATGTAGATTATATTATAGTAGGTTTAGGCTTAGCAGGGATTGCTTTTACAGAAGAATTGTTAAAGGCAAATAAATCATTTGTAATTTTTGAAGACAACTCACAAACTTCTTCTTTGGTTGCAGGAGGGGTTTATAATCCCGTTATTTTAAAACGTTTTAATGCCGTTTGGAATGGGCATCAACAAATACAAACAGCTTTACCTTTTTATAAGAATATAGAAGAGAAATTAAATATAAAATTAGATTATAAATTTTCTATTAAAAAAGCATTTACCAGTATTGGTGATGAAAATAATTGGTTTTTAGCTTTAGATAAACCAACATTATTAAATTACATGAATCCTACAATTATTAAAGAAAAAGTTGCAGGGCTTCTTGGTGATTTTGGTTTTGGAGAGTTAACAGGAACAGGGCGTATAGATACTGCTTTGCTAGTAAAATCATATAGAGATTATATTCAAAATTCAAATAGATTAATAACTGCTTCTTTTGATTATTCAGCAATAACTATTTTAGAAGATGGGATTCAATATCAAAATATAACGGCTAAAAAAATAGTTTTTTGCGAAGGTTTTGGTATTACTGAAAATCCATTTTTTAATCACTTACCTTTAAATGAAGCAAAAGGAGAAACCATAACAATACACGCACCCGATTTAAAAATTGATTTTTTATTAAAATCAAGCGCTTTTGTAATGCCTTTAGGAAATGATTATTATAAAGTAGGCGCTACTTTTAATTGGACAGACAAAACTTGTAATCCAACAGAAGAAGCAAAACAAGAATTAGTAGAAAAACTAAAAAAAGTACTTACAGTTCCTTACACCATAACAGGACACACCGCAGGAATTAGACCCACAGTAAATGATAGAAGACCTATGGTAGGAGTACATCCAAAGCACAAATCATTAGTGGTTTTAAACGGTTTAGGAACACGTGGCGTTATGATTGGACCAACGATTGCTAACAATTTATTTAATCACCTAGAAAATGGAAGTGAATTAGATGCTGATATTGATATTAAACGATTTGACGAATAATTATTTCTTTGAAATTTTCTTAATATTTTTATCATAAGAAATAAAAATATTTATCCAAATAATTCTAGATAAACGCAAGGTAAATGGCGTAAGAAGTAATGAAACAACTATAATTGCAATAAAACTTTGTAAAATCGTTAAACCGATAAATACTTTTGAAATAATAAAAATAGCTACAAATAAGGCAACTGCTAATCCATAATTTACATACATCGCTCCAAAGAAAAAAGAAGGTTCCATCATGTATTTTAAATCACATTTTGGGCAATTATCGTGTAATTTAGTGATTTTTTTAGGATTAAGTGTCATTTTATATTTGAAGAATTCACCTTGATGACATTGTGGACATTTCCCTTTAAAAATACTATATAATTTGCTTCCTTTTTTAAACATAATCAATTATAAATTTATATACTTTTGCAAAGATAATTTTTTTATCATTCACCATAAGTAACAATTATTACATATATGTTAAACGTACACAATTTATCGGTTTCTTTTATGGGAACTGATTTGTTTTCAGGAATTACTTTTAAGTTAAATAAGGGAGATAGAATTGGACTGATAGGAAAAAATGGGGCAGGAAAATCAACCTTATTAAAAGTACTTTCTAAAGATATTGAAACCAGCGGAGGTACGATGGCTTTTGATAAAGATATCCGCATGGGATTTTTACGTCAAGATATCGATTTTGTTGAAGGAAGAACCATTTTAGAAGAAGCATATCAAGCTTTTGTTGAAATTAAAGAAATTGAAGTAAAGTTAGATGAAATTAACGAGCAACTAGCTACTAGAACCGATTATGAAAGTGAAGAATATAGTCAATTAATTATTGATTTAACCGATTTAACCGAACGTTATGAGCTTTTAGGAGGATATAATTATCAAGGTGATACCGAGAAAATTTTACAAGGTTTAGGATTTCAGCGTGAAGATTTCGACAAATTAACCAGTACGTTTTCAGGAGGATGGAGAATGCGTATTGAGTTAGCTAAATTATTATTGCAAGACAATGACATTTTGTTGTTAGATGAGCCTACCAATCACTTAGATATTGAATCTATTATTTGGTTAGAGAACTTTTTACGTTCATATTCTGGTGCAATTGTATTGGTTTCGCATGATAAAATGTTTTTAGATAACGTAACGAACAGAACTATTGAAATTTCATTAGGGCAGATTTACGATTATAAAAAACCCTATTCTCAATTTTTAGTTTTAAGAGCCGAAATTAAGGAAAAGCAGTTACAAGCTCAGAAAAATCAAGAAAAAGAGATTAAGCAAAAACAACACTTAATCAATAAATTTAAGGCAAAAGCAAGTAAAGCTTCGATGGCGCAATCGTTAATGAAGCAACTTGATAAAGTACAACTTATTGAGGTTGATGGCGATGATAACGCAGCAATGAATGTAAAGTTTGCCATATCAAAAGAACCAGGTAGAATTATTGTTGAAGCGGATAGTTTATGTAAAAGTTATGGCGATAAGCATGTTTTACAAGACGTTGATTTAATGATTGAACGTAACAGTAAAATTGCTTTTGTTGGGCAGAACGGACAAGGGAAATCTACGTTGGCAAAAATGATGGTTGGTGAAATTCCGTTTGAAGGAAACCTAAAATTAGGGCATAATGTTGAAATAGGATATTTTGCTCAAAATCAATCCGAAGAATTACCGCCAGAAAAAACAGTGTTAGAAATTATGGAAGATGCCGCGTCTGACACGAACAGAATGCGTGTTAGAGATATGTTAGGTTCTTTCTTATTTGGCGGAGATGCTGTTGATAAAAAAGCAAAAGTATTATCAGGAGGCGAGCGTAACCGATTAGCGTTATGTAAATTATTATTATCACCATTTAACGTGTTGGTAATGGATGAGCCTACAAATCACTTGGATATAGCCTCTAAAACAGTATTAAAAACTGCTTTAAAAAACTTTGAAGGAACGCTAATCGTTGTATCTCACGATAGAGATTTCTTACAAGGATTAACATCAACAGTTTACGGATTTAAAGACAAGGTAATTAAAGAGTATTTAGGAGATATTGATTATTTCTTAGAACAACATAAGATGGAAAATCTTAGAGAAGCTGAAAAAAGAACAGTTGTTAAAACTGAAAAACCAACGGCTAAAAAAGAAGCATATCAATTATCGAGAGAGCAAGAAAAAGAGTTGAAAAAACTTAAAAATAAGTTATCTAAAACAGAAACTGAAATTGCTGATTTAGAAACTGAAATTGCTAAAATAGATTTAGAATTAGCAAATAATTATGATGAAGTTTCGGCGCGTCCTAATTTCTTTGAAAAATATAAAGCAAAAAAAGCAAGTTTAGATACTTTAATGGCTAATTGGGAAAAAATAGAAGAACAGGTTTCTAATTTTTAAAAATTAGTTATTATAAACTACTATTTTAGTTAATAGTAGTTTTTGTTTTTTAAGTTTATTTAAAAGTTATTGATGAGAATTAAGGGATATCACGGAACAAGTATTTCTTCAGCTAAAGAAATAATTAAATCGAATTATGATTTATCTATAGGAGATAAAGAATGGTTGGGAAACGGAGTTTATTTTTTTATTGAAGGTATCAGTTCAAAACCTAATGAGCAAGCTAAAAATTGGGCTATTACACAATCTTGGGATAATATAAAACAGGAGCATAAATATAAAGAATATTGTGTTATAAAATCTAATTTTGACGTAAATGAAGATAATTTATTAGACTTAACAAAAGAGGAAGGCGTTGAAATTTTAGCATATTTTCTTGAATGTTTTGAAGAGAAAATTAAAAAACTTAATAAAAATTTTGATTTTATTGATGGCTTATTGATTAATTTAGCTAGAGGAGAAGGTATTTTACCTATTGATGTAGTAAAAGGTAATTTTTACATTAAATTTGCAAAAGAAAGAAAAAAAAGAATTAACTTAAGAACTCCTAATTGTACTATTTGTACAGTTTTTAAACCTAATGAAAATATAGTAGATTCTACTATAATAATAACAGGAGATATAAAAGATGAAACTAAATAAAAAAATAAAAGATAAAATTGATAATTATTTTCAAAACATTACAGCTGAAGAGCTTTGTCGTGTTGTTGTTAATAAATATGGATTTAAAGAAAATATTGATATTAATATTGATAATCAATCTTTTGATATAGTTAAAAAAATAAGCTATACCTCTAGTAATGACAATAGCATGGAGGTAAATAGTATTAATTCAATATCTTTAGCTGCGTAATATGAAAATACAGTTAGAAAATTGGAAAGTCCTTAAATTGAATTTCACTTCTAATGAAGAAGTTAATACAAAAGAAAATTCTTTTGATTTAAAGACAGGTCATTTTTATCCTGAAGATGAACTTGATACTTTTGGTATAGGTTTTGAAATCGAAATAAATGATAAAAGGTTTGATTTAAATATTGAAACTGTTTTTATGTTTAAATTAGATAAAAATATTTCAGAAGAGTTTAAATTATCAAATTTTCCTAAAATAAATGCTCCAGCAATTGCTTTTCCTTATTTGAGAGCATATATATCTAATTTAACATTACAATCTGGTTTTGAACCAATAATGTTACCGTCTATAAATTTTGTAAATTTAGCGGAAGATAAAAAATAATTAAAAATCCTACGTATTGAAATCAGCAATGAGTTTAATATGTAGGATTTTTTTTAGTTTAAAAATATAAAAACTAACCTACCTAATTCGCAACAACGGATGATTTAAACCACCAACTTCATTTTTGATCACTTCATATTTATCAATATTTTCAAAAAGTCTGGTAAGGTTTTTAAAACCGTAACTTCGAGGATCAAAACTTGGATCAATTTTTCTAATATTTAATCCTAAGGTAGAAATATAGGCGTTTTCTTCTTCGTTTGTAGAAATATCAAAAGCCTTATCAATTGTTTTTAAATCTGCTCTTGATAATCTTACTTTTTCAACAACCTCTTTATTTCTTTGATTCTGATATGGTTTTACAGATTTTGATTTTACTGTTTCGTTTTGATTATTTAATTGGTTTTGAGTTAGTTGCTCATTTCTTAAGTTTTCGGTAAACGTGAAAACTTCGCACGATTTTACAAAAGCTTCGGGTGTTTTTTTCTCCCCAATTCCCATTACAAAAAGTCCTTCTTCTCTAATTCGTTTTGCAAGCCCAGTATAATCGCTATCGCTTGAAACAATGCAAAAACCTTGGGTATTTTTTCCGTGTAAAATATCCATAGCATCAATAATTAAGGAGCCATCTGTAGAATTTTTTCCTGTGGTATATGAAAATTTTTGAATCGGGCTGATCGAATGTTGATTGATAATTGCCTTCCAACTATTCATTTGTGGCGTTGTCCAATCACCATAAATTCTTCGGATAGTCGCCTTTCCGTATTTAGAAACTTCTTCAATAATTTCTTTTAATAACTTTGGTTGCGCGTTGTCACCATCTATAAGTACTGCAATATTAAATTTATTTTCCATATATTAAGATCTTTAGCAATTTGAATTATAAAGCAAACAAGTTCGTGTTTTTTAATTGTAAAATCAAGTTTAAAATACAAGCTACTTACTAGATAATTCTAGTATTTTTGCCGAAATAATTTTACGGTTTTGAATACGAAAGATACTTCTTTTTTTAATCAGGTTTTTGTTGCCGAAAACCAACAAATACAGCTTCCTATTTTAAAGGAAAAAAATATTGAATTATATATTAAACGAGAAGATAAAATTCATCCATTTGTATCAGGAAATAAATTTAGAAAATTAAAACACAATATTATTGAAGCCAAAAATCAGCAAAAAAATACTTTGTTAACTTTTGGAGGTGCATTTTCAAATCATATTGTAGCCACTGCTGTAGCAGGTAATTTGACAGGTTTTAAAACCATTGGAGTTATCCGAGGCGATGAATTAGCAAAAGATTTTGAAAAAACATTAGCAGGAAATACAAGCTTAAGAGAAGCGCATCAAAATGGCATGGAATTTAAGTTTGTTTCAAGAGAGGTTTATCGAAATAAAACATCCGAAGCATTTATAGAAAGCTTGAAAGAGGAGTTTGGAAATTTTTATTTAATCCCCGAAGGCGGCACAAATAATTTGGCAATTAAAGGCTGTCAAGAAATACTAAGTGAACAAGACCATAAATTCGATTATATTTGCAGCGCTATAGGAACGGGAGGAACAATTTCAGGATTGATAAATTCAGCAGAAAAACATCAAAAAACACTTGGTTTCCCTGCCTTAAAAGGTGATTTTTTACAAAAAGAAATAGACAATTTAATTGCTAATACCAACAAAAAATGGCAGTTAATAACCGACTATCATTTTGGAGGTTACGCAAAATATAATCAAGAATTAATTCGTTTTATAAACGAGTTTAAAGCCGTAACAAATATCCCGTTAGATCCTATTTATACCGGGAAAATGCTGTTCGGAATTTTAGCAATGATTCAAGAAGATTATTTTGAAAAAAACAGCCGTATTTTAGCAATTCACACCGGAGGTTTACAAGGAATTACTGGGGTTAACAAAAAATTAAAACATAAAAACCAAGAATTAATTATACTTTAATGAGAATACAGTCTGTTTTTTACATCGTACTAAGTGCCACTTTTTTAATAAGTTGTGGTTCAAATAAAAATATCGTTTCTAAGCCTCGAAAAAAAGTGCTTGTTAAACAAAAAGTAATTCTTGAGCAAGAAGAAGAAGTTGCTCCTGAAGTTTATCAGTTAGAGCAGGTAAAAACAACAAGTAAAACAACTAAAAATCATACCGAAGCCTATATTCAAAAATTTGCACCTATTGCCGTTACAAAAATGCACGAACATAAAATTCCGGCTAGTATTACCTTGGCGCAAGGTGTTTTAGAATCGGGTAGTGGAAGAAGTGCCTTGGCAATTCGTTCGAATAATCACTTCGGAATTAAATGTCATAAAGGTTGGCAAGGAAAAAGTGTAACCCACGACGATGACGAAATAGGAGAGTGTTTCAGAAAATATAAATATCCGCAAACCTCGTACGAAGATCATTCGCAGTTTTTAATTTCGAGAAGTCGTTATGCGAGTTTATTTAAACTAGGACATACCAATTATAAAGGTTGGGCGTACGGATTAAGAAAGGCCGGTTATGCAACCGATAAACGCTATCCGCAGAAATTAATTTCGATTATCAATAAATATAATTTAACGAAATACGATCGAATTAAGCCTAAAAAACAAACAAGTATAGCAAGTACTAAAACGCTGCATCACCAAGTACAAAAAGGCGATACTTTGTATTCAATTGCAAGAAAATATCAAATATCGGTAGGTGATTTGAAAAAATTTAACAGCCTTATTAACAACAGCATTAGTATTGGTGAAAAATTAATAGTGAATTAAAAATACTGTTTTTTAGTATTTTAGAGTGCTTTAAAAAGTCGTTATTCGGGATATTTCTCAGAATAACGACTTTTTTTGATTGTTATTTAATCAAAAAGCTGTAAAATTATGTTTTTTAAAATAAGATAAACAGATGAAAATTATAAAAACGATAAACGGAAAAACACCTCAAATCCCTGCCGATTGTTATGTTGCCGAAAATGCTACAATTGTGGGCGATGTGCAAATGGGTAAAGAGTGTAGTGTCTGGTTTAACGCCGTTATTAGAGGCGATGTGCATTATATTAAAATGGGCGATAAAGTGAATATTCAAGATGGTGCAATAGTGCATGCAACCTACAAAAAATCGCCAACAACTATTGGTAATAATGTATCGGTTGGGCATAATGCGATTGTACACGGCTGTACAATTCACGACAATGTTTTAATCGGTATGGGAAGTATTATTATGGATGATTGTGTTGTCGAATCAAACTCAATTATTGCTGCGGGTGCTGTAGTTACTAAAAATACACGCGTAGAAAGTGGAAGTATTTATGCGGGTGTTCCTGCTAAAAAAGTAAAAGATATTTCGAAAGAATTAATTTCAGGTGAAATTGATAGAATCGCTAATAATTATGTAGAGTATTCTAGTTGGTTTAAAGAGGATGAATAGTTAATTTATAGCTTTTAATACGTATTTTAAATACTAGATATTTCGCTAAATAATAGCCGTAAAAAATCCTGATTCTATTTTTAGAATCAGGATTTTCTTATATAAAACCATTATTTTTCTTGCTGTTTACTTTCTTCTTTTCTTGTCTCTTTTTTCTTTTTTGCCATTTTTACTATGTTTTTTATGCTTTTTTTGCATCATTCTATCACTCATTTTTTCAAAACGCTCGTATTGTTTTTCATTTAAAATACGTTTCATGTTGGCTTTAAAAGCAATTTTAGCATCTAGTATTTTCATTTCTCTATCAAAACGTTCGTTTGCTGATAATTTACCTTTCTTTTTACCAGCTTCTTTCATTGCTTTTCTCTTTTGATGCATCACTTTACGTTTTGCAATTTTATCAGCTAATAAAGGCTTTATTTGACCTTGCTGCGTAGTGGTTAAATCTAGCTTTAAAGTCATTTTTTTAACTGCAAGTTCTGTTTGTTGTGCTGTGGTAAATTGTTCTAAATTATGATGCTTTCCTTTTTGAGCATGAGTTGTTAAAGTAAATCCAAGGGCTAAAACCAATACGGTTATTATTTTTTTCATCTTCATAAAAATTTAAGTTTTTAATTATACATCTATGACTGCGCTTCTTTTAAAAAGTTTAAATTTGATTATAATTTTAACATTCTTTAACGTTTTATGAAAAATATAATATCCCTTTTTTTTAAGCTAATATCGGTATTAATAGTCGCTTTTTTCTTGTTTTTTTACTGGGCATCATCCCCAACAATTAATAAAGAAGAGTATGCTAAATTGATCAGATTAGAAAATAATAATGTAAATACGAATCAAAATAACGACTCTATACATAGCATTATTACCTATAATGTTGGGTATTTAAGCGGAATGACCAATAATTTACCCGTAGCAAAATCAAAAAAATTATTTGACGATAATTTCAATAAAGTTAAAACTGAGCTTCAAAAAATAACCCCTGATATTATCGCTTTTCAAGAAATTGATTACAAGGCTTCAAGGTCTTACAAAGTAAATCAAGAAGCCGAATTTATGAAATTAGGCTATAAATATGCCGCAAGAGGCGTTAATTGGGACGAAACCTACGTGCCGTTTCCATATTGGCCGCCAAGCATGCACTTTGGGCAGATTGTTTCAGGGCAGTCGATTCTTAGTAAATATGAATTAAAAAATTATGAACGTATCGTTTTAGCACGTGTTCCTGACAGCCCTTTTTATAGAGACGCCCTGTATTTAGACAGGCTTTTACAAGTTGTAAAAGTGCTAATTAACGGCAAAGAAGCGGTTGTTTTAAATGTACATTTAGAGGCGTTTGACACCAAAACTCGTATAGCACAATTTGAACAGGTTTTAGCTGTTTTTAATTCTTATAAAGACAAATATCCAACTATTTTATTGGGCGATTTTAATTCGAAAGCAAGAGATAATACGGCAATTATTCAGCAATTAATTACAATGAAAGGAATTGGAAACGCTGCTTTTACGGCAAATAACCCTGAAAATACTTTCGATACCAAAGATTTATACGAACGCATCGATTATATTTTTTATACCGAAAAAACCATAGAATATATAAGCGGAAAAGTACTAAATAGTTTTGGGCAAGCTTCCGATCATTTACCGATAGAAATGAAATTTAAGTTAAAGTAATTTTTTAAAAATGATTATTAGAAGCAATTTCCCGCTTTCCGCACTCGCTTTTTTTTTGAAAAAAATCAAAAAAAAGAGCTCAAACAATTGCTACAATCGGGGCTAGGCATTTGTGCTATTTAAGAATATTTCAGCTATTAAAAGCCTGTTTTAACTTCATCTAAAAGAAGAAATCACGTCCTTACGGTGTTTTTACTTTTGATGTATTGCTGAACTAAATTTAGTATGATATTTATCAATTTTTAAAAATAAAATCTAAAATGACAAAAATTAACATCCTAATTATAGCAGTTTTAGTAGTATTTATTGGTGGTTTTTACACAATGAAAACGCCTCGTTCACAACTCGCTCCTGTATTTGGCGATAAAATAGATAGTTTAAACGGCGTTGTGGTGTATTACAACGGACAGGTAGGAACTGTAAAAGGGCGAAATCGAGCTAAAGACGGCTATAATATTGGATTAAAATATCAATGTGTAGAATTTGTAAAACGGTATTACTATGAATATTTCAAACATAAAATGCCCAATAGTTACGGGCATGCAAAAAGTTTTTTTAACACGAATTTAAAAGACGGAAGATTAAATAAAGACCGAAATTTAATACAATATACCAATGCGAGTAAATCGAAACCTAAAGCGAACGATTTATTAGTTTACGGAGGAACTATTTTTAATCGGTATGGGCATGTTTCAATTGTATCAAAAGTAACGGATGGTGAAATTGAAATCATACAGCAAAACCCAGGTGTTTTAGGTAAACCACGAGTGGAGTTTGATTTGAAAAAAGAAAATAATACCTGGGAAATTGAAAATAATCAAATTTTAGGCTGGTTAAGGATGCGTTAGTTATTTTCAGATATATAAACGCTTTAAAACAAAAAAATAAGAAAGAAAAAAGCTATGTCAACAAATAAACACGCTATTATTAGGTATCAAACATTAGATAAATGTTTTTCTAATACAGGCAAGCGATATTACATAGAAGATTTACTAGAAGCCTGTAATGATGCTATATTTAATTTTGATGCAGTATCAGGTGGGATTAAAAAAAGACAATTGTATGATGATATTAAGTTTATGGAATCAGTACAAGGTTGGTCCATTCCTTTAGAAAAAAGAAAAGACGGTAGAAGAGCTTTTTATAGGTATGAAAACCCATCTTTTTCAATAAATAATCAACCATTAAATGATGAGGAAGCTGAACAATTAAAATCTGCGATGTTAGTTTTAACAAGATTTAAAGGGTTGCCACAATTTGAGTGGATACATGAATTACTTCCTAAATTAGATAAAACTTTTAATTTATATAACGATAATCAGGAAATTATAAGTTTTGATAATAACCAATTTTTAAAAGGTACAGATTTTATAACACCTTTATTTAAAGCGATTCAGAATAAACAAACATTAATTATAACATATAAATCTTTTAAAAGTAATGTTTCACAGCATATTATCTTTCATTCGTACCATTTAAAACAGTATAATAATCGTTGGTTTTTATTCGGTAAAGATAATGATTATAATAATTTAATGAATTTAGCTTTAGATAGAATAGCCATTTTAGAACAAAGTTCTGAAGCTTTTGATGAAAGCCAATTAGTTAATTTTGAAGAGTATTTTGATGATTTTATAGGAGTAACCAAACCATCAAATGCTGTTTTAACGCATATAAGATTAAAAGCAAGCCTAGAACTATCTCCTTATATTATAACCAAACCTTTACATGGTTCACAAAAGAAAGTAAGCAAGTCAGATAATAATTTTATTTTTTCTATTGATGTGATTCCTAACTTCGAATTAACCAAGTTATTATTGTCTTTTGGAAACCAAATTACCGTAATTGAACCTCTTGAATTAAAAAATGAAATTGTAGCAAATCTAAATAAAAATATAGCTAATTATAACTAATGCAGATATAGTGCACAGATAGGTTTTATGTTTGCAGTGTAATTAAAAAGGATATTGTAAAAGGTTACAGTAAGTTTTTAGGTAATTACAACGAATGCAGATGCAATGCATAGTTAGGTTTTATGTTTGCAGTGTAATTAAAAAGGACGATTAAAAAGATAAAATATGAATAAAGAATATATCAATATTACAGAAAAAATTCAGGCAAGCTATAATAATAAAGGTTTGTTAAGTGGTTATGATTTTACGGTTTTTGTATTATCTACTATTTTATTTAGAAAATTAGGAAGTGTAAAATTGGTTGATTCTGAATATATATTTGATTGTTCAATAACAGAAAATAAAGAAATTGATTTTTTTATTAATGTATATAAGAATACGTTGAATACTGTAAAAAAAGAAGATGCTAAAGTAAATAAAGAAACAGAGATTTCGGCATCTATTTTAAAATTAGAAGAAAAAGTATTTGATAATTATTATTTGAAAATAGCAGAAATGTGTTTATCAACATATATATATAATAATATTTCTAATACTCTTTTTCCTATTCATGACTGTTTACAACCAAAAGAGTTAACTCAATTAATGATGAGTTTTTTACCCGAAAACGAAAACAGTACTGTTTACAATCCATTTGCAGGAACGTGTTCTTTAGGTATGAATTTAAGTGATAAAACAACTTATTACGCAGAAGAAATAGACTGTCGTTTATTGAAATTATCAGAATTAAGATTATTAATTGCAGGTAAAAATAATTTTAAAATAGTTACTAAAGATTCTATAGAGAGTTTGCAAGAATCATCAGTTTATAGATATGATTTTATAGTTTCGACACCTCCATTTGGTTCAAAAAACAGTAAAATTATAGATGCTTCATTTTCTAAATTAGCAGAAAAAGGTAAACTTGTTTTTACTGTTGCAGAGAGTATTTTATACGCAGGTGATAGATTAAATAAAGAATTTAGGCAAAATTTAGTGTTTCATAATCAAATAGAAACAATAATTAAATTGCCAAGTAGGTTTTTTGAATCTACAGCTATAAGTTCTTGCATTCTTGTTTTAAGAAAAGAGAATGTGAAAAATGCACCAATTAAATTAATAGATGCGTCAAAAATGGTTTTAGATGCAGAATATAAACAAAATATTTTAGATTTAGAAAATGTTTTAAAAGCTTTAAAATCAAAAGAAAATACTAAGTTTAGTAAATTTATTACAACAGAAGAAATTGTAAAAAATGATTATAATTTATCGCTAAATAGATATTTTATTGAAGAATTTAATTTAACAGAAAAAGAATCATCCGCTTTAGAAAAGTTATCAAACATCCTTACAATCGTAAAAAAGAAAAAAGTAAGTGAAGAAAAAGGTAAGCTTATAAAAATAGGTGATTTATCTAAAGATAAATTAGATTATATCAAAAATTTTGAAGATTTAGAAAATACAGCTTTAAAAAATGATGCCAATTTATTACATCAAGATTCTTTATTGCTGTCTTCATTACACGCAAGTTTAAATCCAACGGTATTTACTAAAACAGCTACGAATGTTTATTATTCACCTGCTCTTATTTTTGCTTGTTTAGTGAATACGGATAAAGTTAATTTAGAGTATTTGGTTTTAGAATTAGATAAAGAGTATGTTTCTAAACAGCTTAATTCAAAAATGATAGGAACAGTTATTCAAAGAATTTCAAGAAAAGATTTATTAGAACTTGAAATTGTATTACCTAGTTTGGAAGAACAAAAAATAAAAGTAAAATTATTTAAAGAAATTTTCTTCGAGGCTAAAAAAAGAGAATTAGAATTACAAAGAGAATTCTTAGGGCTTAAAGAGGATTCTTTTAAGGAGTTTGCTTCAATGAAACATACTTTTAGACAGTATCTAAACGATTTAAAATCAAATGTAGCAGGTACAAGAAAATTTATTTTAAAAAATAACGACAAAAATATTTCTTTAGATATGACTTATAGTAAAAATCTTAATATTTCTTTTAAAGAACACCTTTTAAGTTTAGAAAGTACTATTGATTCTATGGCTTATACTATTAATGATTTTGAGACTTTAAATCAGGAGTCAAAAAGTGAAGTTATAAACTTAAAAAGCATTATTGAAGAAGTAAAAAATAGAACTAAAAATCCAGAAATTTTTTCATTTGAAAAAACATTTATTGATATCGAGTTATTTCAGTTTGCTAAAAATTCAAAAGGATATGCTATAAATCCAGATGTTCTATTTAATAGAGAAGATTTTTTTAATATTTTCTCTAATATCATTTCAAATGCAGTTGATCATGGTTTTACTGATACTGATAAACAATATCGCATACGCACATCTTTAACTCCAGATTATCAAAATAAATATTGGATTCTTAATATTGAAAATAACGGAAATCCTATTCCTGTTGATTTTACCCAAGAACATCTAAAAATAAGAGGTGAAAAAACAACCAATAGTAAAGGTAGTGGAATTGGTGGAAATGATATTTATCAATTATTGAAAAAGAATAATTCAAGTTTTAACTTGAAAAAAAGTGAAGATTATAATTTTAAAGTGAATTACGAAATAATGATTCCTTTTAAAGAAGCTGACTTTACGTTTCAATTAGATTAAGAATAACAATCTAATTTTAAATTAATAATTTTATAAAATAAAGAAAATGACATATAACGTATTATGGATTGATGATGAGTACAAAACAAGAGGAACATCATTTATAACTTTAGCAGAACAAGATGATATTATTATAGAAGCTGTTGAATCTCATGAAGAAGGAATGGTAAAGTTAAAAGAAAAAGATGGCTTTTATGATGCTGTAATTCTTGATGCAAAAGTTAAACTTAATAAAGCCGATACTACTACAAATTTAAAAGGTTTGAGTGCTTCAAGAGATTTTTTAATAGCATATAATAAAGATAAAATACTACCTTATTTTATTTATACAGGACAACCTGATTATCAAAAAAATAATATTTTTGAAGACAGTTACGGTAAATATTATATAAAAGGAACAGATAATGAGCAACTTTTAGAAGATATAAAAATAGAAGTAGAGAATATAGAAATTAGAAGAGTAAAAAAAAAATATTCAGATATTTTTGAAATATTCGACTTAGGATATTTACCAGATTCTGTAGAAGAAAATATTTTAGATTTATTAATAAAATCACTTCCAAAAAATAATAGTGAGTTAAAAGGAGTTTTAACAAATATTAGAAGCATTCAAGAAAGTTGTTTTGTACAACTTGAAAATATTAGGGTTATTCCAAATTCTAAAGATTCTTTTAATAAAATTTTAAAACACCTTTCTGGAAATATTTCAAAAGATAGAGGTTACAAACCAGTAACGAACGTTTATCAAACAATAGAAATTGAAAATTTACAAAAATGGATTTATTTTACTTGTGGAAGGTATATTCATTATTTAGAAGAACAACATAATGATGGATATATGATTTCAAATTATGCTGTAGAATCTTTAAGAAACGGATTATTAGAGATACTTTTATGGTTTAAAAAAACATACAAAGAAAACATCTAACCCAACAACAAAAGCACACAAAAACGAAACAAAAACAATGATTACAGGAGAATTAAAAAGTAAGATTGATAAAATTTGGAATGATTTCTGGACAGGAGGAATTTCTAATCCGTTAACAGTAATAGAACAATTTACCTATTTAATATTTTTAAAACAATTAGATGCCCGACAAACTCAGGCTGAAAAATCACAAAATTTATTAGGTATTTCTCAAGCAGCTAAATTATACTCAGAAGCACAAAGACCATTGCGCTGGAGTAGTTTTAAAGAAAAAGATCCAGAAGTAATGTTCGATTTGTTTACTAAGCCTCAAAAAGATTTAGAAGATTTAACAGTATTCGACTTTATGAAAAATGTTGGTACACAAGGTGGTGTATTTGCAAAATATATGAAAGGCGCTATTTTTATGATTCAATCGCCAAAATTGTTAGACAAAGTTGTACAACAAATAGATAGTTTAGATTTAGATAAAAAAGACGTAAAAGGAGATTTATACGAATACATGCTTTCTAAAATTGCAGAAGCAGGTACAAATGGACAGTTTAGAACGCCTCGCCATATTATTCGTATGATGGTCGAAATTATGCAACCAAAACAAGACGATACTATTTGCGACCCAAGTTCGGGAACAGCAGGTTTTTTAGTATCCGCAGGTGAATATATTTCTAAAAAACATCAAGATTGGTTTAATCAACAGGAATTTAGAAATCATTTTAACAATACTATGTTTAATGGTATCGAGTTTGACCCGACAATGTTACGTATTGGTGCAATGAATATGCAATTGCACGGAATGGACAACCCTACTTTAATAGGAAAAGACGCGTTAAGCGAAAGCAATGCCGATGTAAACGAAGCGTATTCTTTAATTTTGGCTAATCCGCCATTTAAAGGAAGTTTAGATTATGACGAAGTAGAAAGTAGTTTGTTAAAAGTTACCAAAACTAAAAAAACGGAATTACTATTTTTATCATTAATGTTAAGAATGTTAAAAATAGGAGGAAGAGCAGCCGTAATTGTGCCTGATGGCGTTTTATTTGGTAGCTCGAATGCACATAAATCTATCAGAAAAGAATTGGTGGAAAATCAACAATTACAAGGCGTTATTTCGATGCCTTCAGGAGTTTTTAAACCGTATGCAGGTGTAAGTACTGCTATTTTATTTTTCACTAAAACCAATTCGGGAGGTACTGAAGATGTTTGGTTTTATGATATGAAAGCAGACGGATTAAGTTTAGACGATAAACGTAGTTTGTTAGTCGATGAAGAAATTTTTGAACAATGTTTCTCAGAACCAGAAAAGGTAAAAGAAGCCGTAAAAGGGAAATGTGATATCCCGCAAATATTAGCAGATGCCGATGAGGTTTTAAACTTAAATATAGCTGATAAAAAGGCAATTTCTAAAAAATATGCCGATAGAACAAAACAATCTTTCTTAGTACCAAAACAAGAAATTATTGATAACGATTGGGATTTATCTATAAACCGATACAAGGAAATTGTCTATGAAGAAATTGTGTACGAAAAACCAGCAACTTTAATTGCTCAAATTAAAGAATTAGACAATTTAAGAAACACTGCTTTGTTGAATCTTGAAAAATTGATGCAATAATGGAGTTAGTTGAATTAAGTAAAGTTTGTGATTTAAAGAACGGGTTTGCTTTTAAATCTAAAGATTATGTAGAAATATCAGATACATTAAGTTGTAGAATGAGTAGTATTAGACCTGGAGGATATTTCGATTTGCATCATAATAAAAGGTTTTTACCTAATAAATTCATTAATTTATATTCGGATTATTTACTAAAAGATGGCGATATAGTTATTGCAATGACCGATTTGGCAGGAGATCCTAAAATTTTAGGAGTTCCAACTATTGTTAAAACAGAGGGTAAATTTTTATTACAGAATCAACGAGTTGGTAAATTAATAATTAAAGATGATAAACAAGTTTTTGTCCCTTATTTACAATATGCTTTAAATAGGTCAGAAAATAAAAGTTATTACAAAAAATTTGCAAGTGGTGGTCTACAAATTAATATTGGAAAAAAAGAGATATTAGGTAATAAAATCCCATTACCATCATTAGAAATTCAAAAAAAGATAGCAAGTATTTTAGAACAAGCTGATAAAATCCGTCAATTAAACAAACAATTAATTGATAAATATGACGCTTTAACACAAAGTTTATTTCTTGAAATGTTTGGTGACCCTGTTTTAAATCCGAAAGGTTGGGAGAAAGTTAAGTTTAATGAAGTTGGTAAATTAGATAGAGGAAAATCTAAGCACAGACCAAGAAATGCACCAGAGTTATTAGGTGGAGAATATCCATTAATTCAAACTGGAGATGTTGCAAATTCAGGCGGTTATATAACTAAATTTAAATCAACATATTCAGAAATTGGTTTAGCACAAAGTAAAATGTGGGATTCTGGAACTTTATGTATAACTATTGCTGCAAATATTGCAAAAACAGGGATTTTAACTTTTGATGCTTGTTTTCCTGATAGCGTTGTCGGATTTATTCCTAATGAAAAAACAAATGTTATTTATACTCAATTTTGGATTTCTTTTTTACAGAAAATATTAGAAGATTCAGCTCCAGAATCAGCTCAAAAGAATATTAATTTATCAATTTTGAGAGATTTAGATTTTATGAATCCTCCGCTAAAACTTCAAAATGAATTTGCAGAAAGAGTTAAAATTATAGAAAATCAAAAAAAACAAGCAGAAGTATCTTTACAAAAAAGCGAAGATTTATTTAATAGCTTGTTACAAAAAGCCTTTAAAGGAGCGTTAGTTAAAGAATAAATAAGTACATTTAGGCTAAATTGAAAAAAAAGAGAATTGCTATGAAAAACTTCACTTATAATTTCAATACGTACCCTTCAATAAATAATTTTTAAGGGTAATAAATGATGTTGTTTTTTTAGCGTTATACATAAAGTTAATGCGTGTTTCAGAACTTATTAAAAACTTAAAGCTGTCTTTTGATGGCTTAAAATTATACGAGCAATATTTAGAGATTACAATAGATAATTTACATCAAAAGTTATCTGATGAAACTTGTTTAAAAATTTTAGCAATCCATAATAATAGCGAAATTCAACATAAAATAGCTCAACAAAAAAAACAGTTATCAGAAAAAAGAAAACCTCAAAGAAGAAAACCAATCCCCCGAAAAATAATAGATACTTCAGAGAAATTTATAGGAACTATAGATTGGTATTACAATCGTAGTAATAAAGGCGAATATGGTTTTGTAAAGCAGGCAACCTTAGAAAGTGTTTATTTTAAAGGCGATGTTGTTACAGGAGTTAATCCGATGTTATTAAAAGAAAATGAATTAGTCATTTTTGAAATTTTTACTAGAGATTTAGATAGTAAAAGAAAACATGCGACAAAATTATACAGAGTAGCAGACGAAACAGATATCGTATTTTTAATTTCGAATAGTTTTTTAAAACATCCAAGTTTTTTAAACCTTGCCTTAAATTTAGCAAATAAAGAAGATTTTGTTTTAAAAGAAGCACAGAAAATAGAACTAGCAGCACTTTTTGATAAAAATTTAAATAATCAAGAATATTTAATTTCGTTAAAGTTAAATAACACGCTAACAATTCTTACTCTTTTAGAAAAATTAGGGCTTCCTGTAAATACAAAAATTTACGAAGAGCTTAGTTCTGTCGATAAATTCGAAATTTTAAAAACAACAAATTATCCAATTTTATTTAATGATGTTAAAGAGCTTCTTATTAATTATGTTTTAGAAGGCGTTAAAGATGATTACGCTTTGTTAAATAAATTAAAAATAGCCGACAAAAAAAATCTTTTAGAAATTGTTTATACTAAAATAGTAGAAGGTGTAGAAGTTAAGAATATTCTAAATATTTTAAACTACTTAAAAACCAATATAACTATTGATTTTAATCAATTACGCCCCGAAATATTATTAGAATTATGGTTTGCAAATAATTTAGATTTTTTTCCTATTGATGTTATTTATAATTACATTTTAGAATGGAAACATCTTTTAAATAAAAAGTTATTAGAATATGATATCAGTGTTTCTTATAAAATGGAACTCGAAAAAATTATAATAAATTTATCAGAAAAAGAACGTCGAGAATTATTTTATAAAAGTCATTATCAAATAGATGAAATAAAAGAAATAACAACTTTAACACCAATTTTATTTTTTAAAGATAAAATAAATCCTGAGGAATTTCAGAAAGAATTTTTGACAACTATTTTAAATAAATCGTCAGAATTTATAAAGATGTATTTATTTGTACAAGATTATACTGATGAATTAGATTATAATAATGCGGTAATTTATACAGGATTTCTTTCTTCTGAACATCAAAAAATATTTTTTAAGAAAATATTAATGTTGATAACAACAAATGTTTTAAATGTAGGTCTAGACGATTTGCTAAAAATAATAACATTTGATTATCAAGATAATGTTTATGCAAAAAGTATAAACGGTGTTGGATTAGATTTTACGTTAAGCGTTATTTTAAAAATAGCCAGCGATTTAAAAAATGATACAATTACCAATCAACAAACAATGTTTGAAATCATTGCAAATCAAATTAAAACTCCGCAAGATTTATTAGAGATTAATGGTTTTTTTAGTGAATGTACTGGAAGAACGAAAACTGAATCTATTATTCACGGTAAAGGTGAAGACCAGCAAATTAGTTATGCAACTAAAAAAACAGATTATAAACCAAGGTTTTCATCTTTTTGTGATGGAAGAAAAGCATTGCATAAAATTACAGGAGAACCTGTATTATCTACACAAGAAAACTTTGAATTTTGGTGGTGTGAAAATACGCCTTGTTTTGAAATTTGTAGAACACAAAACACGCCCGAAAATTGGCGAGATTATACTTTAGAAGATGTTTTAACAATTTTAGACATACCATTTAACCAACAACAATACGAAATTGTTTTAGGTGTTATAAATAAAGTCAACAGATTTTTAGAACATTTAAAATGTAAATCTTGTAACACAATTTTAAGACCTAATGGTAATTCAAAATATGGTTTTCATAGAGTTTCACATTTTTCTTGTACAAATGAAAGCTGTGGGAAACCAGATAAAAACGTGTATTTAAGCCATTGTTTAAATGGTAAATGTTCAGATGTTATAGATAGTAGAACAACTGTAAAATGCCGTTCTTCACAAGCAGCTGAACCAGAAAAAAGTGGCTGGTATATTTGTAATAATTGTTTGTCTTGTTGTAGTACACAAAAATTAATAGCAAGAAAAAATACAACAGAAAGGTTTGGGTATAATTATAATGGTCATACCGTTGGACATTTAGATTTAGGAATTATTTGTTGCCCGAAATGTGGTACAGAAACCAAAGAAAAAGGAATTGATATAGATGAATACAATAGAGTATTAAATTGGTTTAAGTCTAAAATAGGAACAGATTCTATACAGAAAAGCGGGCAAAGAGAAGATGGGAAATGGTGGTTTAGATGGAGTCAAGGAAATATTGAAACAGCAAAGTTTAAAGAAGTACTGCTAGAAATTAAAAATTGCGGTTTTCAAGTTCCAAACTATAACAAGAATGATAATGTACAGTTTATTTCAGAAACGTATAATAAATTAAATACAATGTCAAACATTTTTGAGTGCGATAATTGTAGTCATATAATAGATTTAAATGATAAACAAGAATTTGATTATTCAAGGGTAAAAGCAGTAAAATCATTTCATAGTAATATATTTTCAAAATTAGAAAAGAGTATTTAAAAAAAATTGACATGAGTAACTTTAGTTTTTTAAAAGAGGAATTTATTCAAATGTATAACGAAGCTGTAATAGCAGAAAAATATACATTTATAGCACCAAAATATGCAGCTTTACAATGTCGAATAACACTCGAATTGGGTATTAATTGGCTGTATGATAACGATACAGATATGAAGCGTCCGTACGATGTTAATTTATCGGCATTGCTGTTTGATAAATCTTTTAGAGAAACTGTAAACAGAATGATGTTTAGAGAACTCGATTTAGTTCGTAAAATCGGGAATGATGCTGCTCATGGAAGAACAGTTTCAAAGGAACAAGCGTTGGTTTGTTTAAGAAGTATTTTTAGGTTTTCGACATACCTTAGTAAATATTACAGTAAATTAAACCCAGAAATCCTTGATTTTAATGAGAGTTTTATAGGTGAACTAGAAGGAAGTATTAAAGATAAAACCACAAAAGAACTTCAATCTAGGGCAGAAGAAGCAGAAGTAAAACTAAAGGAATTAAAAAATACTAAAGAAAAAAAAGAGGAATTACAAAAAGAAAATGCGGTTTTAAAATTACAAGTACAACAACAGCAAGAAGAATTATTGGCAAGGAAAATATTTCGAAAAGCTGAAATTAATGAAGCCGAAGCAATTCCAATTCTTACATCCGAATCAGAAACACGTAAATTATTTATAGATGTTTTATTAAAAGAAGCGGGATTTAATAGTTTAAAAAAGGGTTTAGATATAGAGTTTTCTGTAACAGGAATGCCAAAAGTTACAAATCCTTCAGGTGTTGGTTACGTCGATTATGTTTTATGGGGAGACAACGGTTTACCTTTAGCAGTTATAGAGGCAAAAAGTACATTGCATGATGCAGCCAAAGGAAAGCATCAAGCATTTTTATATGCCGATTGTTTAGAGAAAATGACAGGGCAAAGACCTATTATATTTTATTCTAACGGTTTTGAAACTTTTATTTGGGATGATACTTTTTATCCGTCAAGAGAGGTTTCAGGTTTTTATACAAAATCAGAATTAGAATTTTTAATTGAAAAACGAAAATCAAGAGAAGATATTCGAAATTTTACTGTAAATACAAATATTGCTGGACGACCTTATCAGTTAGAAGCGCTTAAAAGAATAGGAGACTCTTTAGTAACAACACATCAAGGATATTTAAAAGGGAAAAATAGAGAAGCTTTGTTAGTAATGGCAACAGGTAGCGGAAAAACCAGAACTGCTGCTGCTGCTGTAGATATGTTTGTAAAATGTAACTGGGCAAAAAGAGTATTGTTTTTAGCCGATAGAAATGCCTTAGTAACGCAGGCAAAGAACGCTTTTAAGGAACATTTACCACATTTATCTGCTATTGATTTAACGAAAGAAAAAGAGGATACAGGTACACGTTTGGTGTTTTCTACCTATCCAACTATTATGAATAAAATTGATAGTTTAAAAAATGAAGACACTAGATTTTATGGTGTCGGTCATTTTGATATAATTATAATAGATGAAGCACATAGGTCTATTTATCAGAAATATGGTGCTATTTTCGATTATTTTGATGCTATTTTAATCGGATTAACTGCTACACCTAAAAAAGATGTAGACCACAATACCTATTCTTTATTTGGTATTGAAGATGATAATCCAACAATGGCTTATGAATTAACACAAGCTGTAAATGATAAGTTTTTAGTGCCTCCAAAAGCAATGGATGTTCCTATAAAATTTTTACACGAAGGAATTAAATATAAAGATTTATCAGCAAAAGATAAAATTAAATTTGAAGAAAAATTTGGCGATTTTACTTTAGAAGATGACGATACTCCGCAAATAGATAAAGGGCTACTAAATAAGTTTTTATTCAATACAAAAACCGTAGATACTGTTTTAGATTATGTAATGACAAACGGTATAAAAGTAAATGCTGGCGATATGTTGGGTAAAACCATCATTTTTGCTAAAAACCACAGACATGCTATTTTTATTGAAGAACGATTTAATAAAAGCTATCCAGAATACAGTGGCGGTTTTTTAAAAGTAATAGATAATTACGAATCTAAAGCTCAAGATTTACTAGAAAAATTTTGTGATGATAAACAGCATCAAATGCCACAAATTGCAGTTTCTGTAGATATGATGGATACAGGTGTAGATGCGCCACAAGTTGTAAATTTAGTATTTTTTAAACAAGTAAGATCTTATGCTAAGTTTTGGCAAATGATTGGTAGAGGAACTCGTTTAAGACCTAATTTATTTGGACCAGCAAAGGATAAAGATAAGTTTGTAATATTTGATTTCTGTTCTAATTTTGATTATTTTGATGAGTTTCCTGATGGCGTAAGTCCAAGTGCCACAAAAACAATATCTCAAAATATTTTTGAAACAAAATTACATATTATTGATGCTATTAGAAATAGTACTGTTTCTTCTGAAAAAAACGATGTATTAGCTGAGGTTTATACTAATGAATTACATAATGATATTAACACCTTAAATGAGGATAGATTTGAGGTAAGAAAGCATTTGAGATTGGTTATTGAGTTTAAAAAAAGAGAAAGATGGAATAATTTAACGGTAGGAGATATTGCGGATATTTGTGCAAGTTTATCAAATTTATCTGCAAATAAGAATGAAAATGATGAGTTAGCAAAACGTTTTGATTTATTGTCTTTACGCTTACAATTAGCAATTTTAAACAATGCTAAATCCCAAGAAAATTATATTGCTAGAATTCACGATATTGGTATTAAGCTTTATAAGAAAAGGAATATTCCTGTTGTAGCAAATAAATTGCAATTAATCAATCAAATTAAAGAACTACAATTTTGGACAAATATAGATATACAGCAAATCGAGTATATTAGACTTGAGTTAAGAGAATTGATAAAGTTTATTGATAAAGAAAGTATTGTTCCAATATATACCGATTTAGAGGATGAATTGTATGATACTAAAATTTCAGAACGGGATATTTTACCAACCTATACAAGGTTGCAAAGTTATAAAGATAGAGTTGAGGCTTTTATCAGGAAAAATAAATCTCATTTGGTAATAGATAAATTGCATAAAAATATCCCAATAACCGATAAAGAATTATCTCTTTTAGAATCTTTATTATTTGATGAAGAAAATAGCACAAAACAAGATTATCAAAAGGAATATGGCGAATTGCCTTTGGGTAAATTTATAAGAAGTATTATCGGTTTAGATATAGAAGTTGTAAATACATTATTTGCTAGTTATATTCAAAATGAAAATTTACAACCAGCACAAATTTCTTTTATTAATAAGCTAATTAACTATTTAAACATTAACGGAACTTTAGATAAATCATTACTCGTAAAACCACCATTTACAGAAACTCATGATAATGGTATTATCGGTGTGTTTTCTAATGAACAAGATATTAGAAAAATTATAGCTGTTGTAGATTTAATAAACGATAGCGTAATTGTTAATAACAGTGTAATTGCGTAAGTAAATTTGATATTAATTAAATATTAATATTTGTTCCTTTTGTTGTCCCTGTAAAATACAAAAACCCTATAAACATTGAGTTTATAGGGTTTTTCGGTGGTGCCTCCAGGAATCGAACCAGGGACACAAGGATTTTCAGTCCTTTGCTCTACCAACTGAGCTAAGGCACCGTTGTGCTTATATAAAAGTAACAAATAAATTTAGCAATTTTGCAATTGAAAAAAATATTGTGGTGCCTCCAGGAATCGAACCAGGGACACAAGGATTTTCAGTCCTTTGCTCTACCAACTGAGCTAAGGCACCAGTTTGCTACTTTCGTTTAGCGGGTGCAAATATACAACTCTTTTTTACTTATCCAAACTTTTTGATGATATTTTTATTAAAAAAATCTAATGTAACTTTGAAATCTAAAAAAATACAAGCATGAATTTGAGTATCGATGTCGGGAATACAAGGGGTAAAATAGCTGTTTTTCAGGGTGATATAATTGTAGAGGTTGTTGTTTTTAATGCTTCCGAAATTATAAAAGTTATCGAAAAAATAATTTCAAAATATTTTGTTTCAGCAAGTATTATAGCTTCAGTAGCTAGTATTTCAGAAAAAACATCCGAAGAAATAAAAAAAATATTAAATCCTATTTATTTGACAAATCAAACAAAAGTACCTTTTAAAAATCTTTATGGAACGCCAAAAACTTTAGGAGTGGATAGAATTGCGCTCGCAGCTGCCGCCGTGAAAATTTATCCGAAGAAAAATATTTTAGTAATTGATGCCGGAACTTGTATTACGTTTGATTTTATCAATCGTAAAAAAGAATATTTAGGAGGCGCAATTTCGCCAGGTATTGCCATGCGCTACAAAGCCCTGCATCATTTTACGTCAAAATTACCGTTATTAGAAGCAAAAGAAGTTGATAATTTTATTGGAGTTAACACAAATACGTCTATACATTCAGGAATTGTAAATGGTGTTTGCAATGAAATAAATGGCGTTATTGAGCAATATCAAAAAAAGTTTAGCGATTTAACAGTTGTTTTAACAGGAGGCGACACCTTTTTCTTGGCTAAACAATTAAAAAGTGGCATATTTGCCCATCCAAATTTTGTTTTGGAAGGATTACATACCGTTTTGACATATAATTTAACAAATGATTAAGAAACTTATATTAGTATTACTTGTATTAAGTGCAATAACAACGTTTGCACAGAGAAATAGTGCTTCGCCTTATTCTTATTTTGGAATTGGTGAAACTTTTGAGGCAACTACTGTAGAGAACGCTTCTATGGGACGAATTGGAGTTGCTTTAAATGATACGCATCATTTAAATTTTGTAAATCCGGCAGCAAATGCATCTTTAAGAGTTGCTACCTATGGTATTGGTGCTAGTTCAAATTTTTTAACATTAGAAAAAGAAAATACATCTAATTCTGGGAGTTCAACAAGCTTACGATATGTTTCTTTAGGGTTTCCTTTAGGCAAAAAAGCAGGGTTGTCGGTAGGTTTACAGCCATTTACATCTGTAGGGTATTCTTTGTTAGATACTCAAATTAAAGATGAAATAACCTCTTTTAAAGGTGAGGGAGGAACAAATAAAATATATGCAAGTTTTGGTACTTATATCGTTAAAGGGCTTTCAGTAGGGCTAGAAGCGGGTTATGTTTTTGGAAACTTAGAAAATAATGTAATACATCAAAAAAACGGAATTCCTTTAGCTACAAAATATCAAGATAAAGTAGATGTAAGAGGTGGTCTTTTGAAATTTGGAGCACAATATAAAACTCTTTTAAATGATAAAATAAATTTATATACAGGAGCTTCTTTTAGTTTTAAAAATGATTTATCGACTAAAGGAAACAAAAAAATGTCTTCAATTATTTTAAATGTTTCGGGGCAAGAAACAGAAAAAAAACAGTTTTTTAGTAGGGCTGTTAATGGAGATATAACAATACCAATGAAAAGTATTTTTGGTTTTGGTTTAGGAAAAGAAAATAAATGGTACCTAGGGGTTAATCAAGAATTCAAAAGTGCTTTAAATAGTGGTAATAATTTAGCTATTGGTGGTAACGGATATAAATATGATGACTCAAGTAGGTTGTCAATAGGAGGGTATTATATTCCTAAAATAAATTCGATTTCAAATTATTGGAAAAGAGTTACTTATAGGGCTGGTATGCGTTTTGAAGATACCGGATTATTAATACAAACGGGTACTGATTTTACAGAAATAAAAGACTTTGGCATAAATGTTGGATTAGGGTTGCCATTGCCAAGACAATTATCGAATGTAAACATCGGCTTAGAGTATGGGCAAAAAGGAACGGTTAGTAATAACTTAATAAAAGAAAAATATTTTAATGTTCGATTAAGTTTATCTTTGAATAGTACTAAGTGGTTTCATAAAAGAAAAATAGATTAACAAAACAACAAAACAATCAATAGGATGAAGAAAATTACGTATTTGCTAACAGGATTATTTTTGTTTGTGGCAGTAAACGGTGTCAAGGCGCAAGCAAGTCAAGAGTGTAACATGAAGTACAATCTTTTTAAAGGAGACACAAAAACAGGTAAGTATGATGCTGCCAAAATAAACTTAGAGTATTTATTAGCTAACTGCCCAAAATTATCAGTTAACATTTATAAATATGGGGCTAAAATTGCTGTAAAAACAAAAGACCCTGTATTAGCTAAAAGAATTTACGATGCTAGATTTGTTAATTTTCCTGTAAAAGGAGCTGCAAAAGCACATAGTAACTACGCAACGTATTTACTGAAAAATAAATTAGCAACCGATCAAGAGGTTTTTGTATACTTAAAAAAGGCATACGATATTTCACCTAAAGATATGAGTGTTAAAAATATTTTTAGATATTTTCAATCAACAGCAGATGCTAATAAAGATAGCAATCCTCAAAAAGTTTTTGATACTTATGATGATGTAATGGAGTCTGTTAATGAAAAATTAGAAGACTATAATAAGAAAGTAGCTAAACTGCAATTAAAAGATTCTTTAGGTACTATTGGTGCTAGAGAAAAAAGAAATTTAAAAGCTTATACAATTAACTCTACTTCTTTAGGACAAGTAGAAGGAGGTTTAGATGCGATGATTTCTAAAATAGCAACTTGTGAGCGATTAATTCCTATTTATACTAGAGATTTTGAAGGAAAGAAAACTGACGGAGTTTGGTTAAAAAGAGCGGTTTCAAGAATGTATAATAAAGGATGTCAAACAGATCCTTTATTTGAAAAGTTAGCAAATGCCTATGCTGAAACAACACAGTCGGCTGATGCATACAATTTCTTAGCAGGAGTTTTAGCTAAAAATGGTGACAAAAGTGGTGCTGCTCAAATGAAAAAGAAAGCTTTTGATTTAGAAACAGATCCATTTAAAAAGGCGAAGTATAAATTAAGAGAAGCACAAAGTGCAGGAGGAAGCAGAGCAAGAGCTTTAGCATATGAAGCGTTAAAATATAACCCAAACATGGGGAAAGCATATTTATTTATCGCAAGTTTATATCAAAGAAGTGCCAATTCTTGTGGTGCTGATGAATTTGAAAAAAGAATGGTATATGTAGCTGCTTTAAACAAAGCTTTAAAAGCAAGTAAAGTAGATCCGGGATGTGGTGCTGGTAGATATATTGCTAGTTACCGAAAAAATATGCCATCAAAAAAATTAGTATTCCAAAAAGGGGTTGCTTCAGGAGCAACGCATAAAATTGGATGTTGGATTGGTGAAACTGTTCGTATTCCATAATAAATTTTGATGAAACAAAATATCACAAATACATACAAAAGCATTGTTGCCATTTTTATGGTAACAATGCTTTTTTCATGCGTAAATTCTAAAAAAGAAGTACGAGATTTTTTAGCGGATAAAAATATGCCCGTAGGAATGGCTAAAAATATTTATCACATTAAAAAAGATTCAGGAAAGATAACCTCGAAAACAAAAGCGCCTATTTTTCATGACTTTTCTAACCGTAAAGAGCATCCTTATACGGAGTTTCCAAAAGGAATTAAAATTGTTTCTATTGATAAAACCCAACGTGATTCAACAAGTATTACAGGGAATTATGCCATAACATATACCAAAACTGCAATTTCTGAAATTAAAGGAAATGTGGTTATTTTAAATTATAAAGAAAATACAAAATTAGAAACCAATCAGTTATTTTGGGATCAAAAAGAACATTATTTTTTTACCGAAGATGGTTTTAGATTAACAACATTGCAAGACACGATTAATGGTTTTGGTTTTGAATCAAAAGAAAACTTAACCAAATGGATTGCCAAAGATATAACAGGGAATTTGCAAGCCAATCAAAAATAAAGCAGAAAAATAACATACAAGTATAAATAGAAAGATAATAATATGAACACTTTTTGGAAATATTTACAATACGGGTACTTAGTTATTGGCGCACTTTTTTTTATTGAAGGGATTTTAAAATTTAATTCAGATAAAGAAGAAGCATTTATTATGTTTGGTTTTGGTATCTTTATTACTTTAATTTTCTTTTTTAAACGTCATTTTAGAAGAAAACTAGCCAAGAGAAATCAACAACAATAATGGAATTTGAAATCATTGTAATTTTTGTATCAATACTATTTTCAGCCTTTTTTTCAGGGATGGAAATCGCCTTTATTTCGGCGAATAAATTACATATTGAATTAGAGAAAAATAGGGTAGGTTTTTTGCCTAAAATTTTAGCGATATTAACCGAAAAATCTTCAAAATTTATCACCACAATGTTGGTTGGTAATAATGTAGCGTTGGTTATTTATAGTTATTTTATGGGGCGTTTGCTAATGCACTGGTTTCACTTGGTCTTACCAAGTAATATTATTTTTATAAACTATTTATTAGACGATTTAAGTTTATTAACCCAAACAGTAATATCGACCATTGTTATTTTAGTAACAGCAGAATTTTTACCCAAAACAATGTTTCGGATTTATGCCAATGAAATGCTCAAGTTTTTTGTGGTTCCTGCCTATTTCTTTTACTTGTTATTTTATGGAATTACATGGGTTATTACCAAAATTTCAGATTTTTTCCTCTTTCTTATCTTCCAAATAAAAGAAAACGAAACTAAAACAGAGTTTAGCAAAGAAGAGCTAGGAAATTATATTGTAGAACAATTAGATAGAGGAAATGATGCCGATGCTATTGATTCGGAAATTCAAATTTTTCAAAATGCTTTAGAGTTTCACAAGGTAAAAGCTCGTGAAATAATGGTGCCTCGTACCGAAATAATGGCCATTGAGATGCACGAATCAGTAGAAAACCTAAAAAATATATTTATAACAACAGGTTTGTCTAAAATATTGGTATATAAAAACTCGTTAGACGATATTTTAGGCTATGTAAATGCCTTTGAATTATTTAAAAATCCTACATCTATTAAATCAATATTATTGCCTGTTGAATTTGTGCCAGAATCAATGATAATTAACGATGTTTTAAATAGTTTAATGAAAAAACGCAAAAGCATTGCGGTGGTTGTTGATGAATATGGCGGTACTTCAGGTATTATTACTGTAGAAGATGTGGTAGAAGAATTGTTTGGTGAAATTGAGGATGAGCATGATAATCAAGAATTATTAGAAGAAAAAATAAACGCTACTGAATTTAATTTTTCGGCACGTTTAGAGGTTGATTATTTAAATGAAGAATACGATTTAAACATTCCTAAAGAAGAAGCTTACGAAACTTTAGGTGGTTTTATTATAAATTACACCGAAACAATACCCGAGCAAGGCACTATTTTACAGCTAGATAAACTCTACATAAAGATACTAAAAGTAAGCGCTACAAAAATTGACGATTTGTATTTAAAAATTACCGATAAAGAAGCTTAAAAAAAACAGCTTCAAAAAACATTGTTTTATTTAAAGTGAAATTGTATTTTCGCTCACTGTTAATAAAATAAATAACGTATGGCAATCTTATCGAAAATTAGAGAACGTTCAATGTTCTTAATTCTTGTAATTGGTTTAGCACTTTTTGCTTTTGTATTAGACCCTTCTACAATATCAGACTTTTTTAATGCAAGTAAAGTAAATGAAATTGGCGAAGTAAATGGAGAAGTCATCTCTCGTCAAGAATTTGCAGAAGCTTTAGAGGCATATAAAACACAAACAGGTAACCGTGTTTCTGAAATGCAAGCAGCTAAAACTGTTTGGGGAAATATTGTTAGACAAAAAATTTATAAAACTCAGTTAGAAGAAGCAGGAATTACTGTGGGCGATGCTGATATTATGAATAGTTTATATGAAACAGAATTCATACAAAACGATCCAAGGTTTCAAACTTCAAATATTTTAGATAAAAATAAACTAAAAAGTTATTTAGCTACAATTAAAGAAGAAAATGGTGCTGATTGGAGAAATTGGCAAAATTATATGTCTTCTTTAAAAAACAACCTTGAAAAAACAGCGTACGACAATCTTGTTGCTGCAGGTTTAGGTGCATCGTTAAAAGAAGGTGAAGCGCAATATTTAACTGCAAATACAAAAATTTCAGGTAAATATGTATATGTTCCTTATACTTCAATTAAAGATGATCAGGTAAAAATAGCTGCAAGCGATATTAAAAATTACATCAGCAAACATTCTGCAGAATTTCAAGTGGCTGCTTCAAGAGACATCAACTTTGTAAAGTTTGATATTAAAGCAACAACTCAAGACGAAACTTTAATTAAAGCACAAGTTGCTAGCTTAATTGAAGATTCAGAAACTAAAGGAAGTATTGCTGTAAAAGGATTAAAAAATACGACTGATTATGCAGTATTTTTATCAGAAAATAATTCTGACACAACACTTGATAACAATTACAAATTCAAATCTCAAGTACCACAAGCAGTAGCAGAAGCTATTTTTAATGGTAAACAAGGCGATGTTTTTGGTCCTTATAAAGATGCAAATTATTTTAAATTATCAAAAATAACAACGGTAACTCAATTACCAGACTCTGCTAAGGCAAGTCATATTTTAATTCCTTTTGTTGGAGCTGCAAGCGCAGATGCTACGGTTACCCAAACAGAAGAACAAGCAAAACAAACTGCTGATAGTTTATTGGCAATTGTAAAAGGGAGTAGTGCTAAATTTGCTGCTTTAGCAAAAGAGTTTTCTTCGGATAAAGGTTCTGCTGAAAAAGGTGGTTTTTATGACTGGTTTGGTTATAACAGAATGGTACCTTCTTTTAGAGATTTCGTTTTTGAAGGAAAAAAAGATGCTGTAGGGGTAGTAAAATCTCAATTCGGATTCCATGTAATTAAAATTGATGGTCAAAAGAATTTTCAGCCAGTGGTTAAATTAGCAACATTTTCTCGTAAAATTGAAGCTTCTGAAGCAACTGAAGATGCTGTTTTTAAAAATGCCGAAACATTTGCTTTAGCATTATCAAACGGTAAAAGTTTTGACGAAGTAGTAAAAGCACAAAAATTAACTTCTCAGCCAGCAATTGGTTTAAAACCTTTAGATGAAACAGTAGCAGGTATTGGAAAAGAAAGAGAAATTATTACTTGGTCTTTTAACAAAGAAACTAAAAAAGGCGCTTCTAAGCGTTTTGATATTGAAGGTGGTTATGTTGTGGCAACTTTAACTGGTAAAACAGCAAAAGGTTTAATGTCGGCTGAAAAAGCAACAGCACAAGTACGTCCTATTTTAACAAACTTTAAAAAAGCGAAATTAATTGAAGCTAAAATTACTGGAACTACTTTAGCTGAAATAGCAAAATCAGTTTCTGTAACTGTTAAAAATGCTACGGATGTAAATTTACAATCGCCAACAATTTCGGGAGTAGGATATGAGCCAAAAATAATAGGAGCAATGCTTAACGCTAAGCAAAACAAGGTAATTAAAAATGTAGTAGGTGATAAAGGTGTGTTTGCTTTTCAAGTAACAGCTAAAAAATTACCAACAGCATTACCAAATTACGATTCTTTTAGAAAGCGTTTAGTAAACGAACGAAAAAATAAAACATTCCAAATGTATGAAGCGATTAAAAAAGCATCAAACATTGAAGACAATATGACTTCTTTTTACGGAATCTAAAAACTAAATAAAATATATTAAAAAGCCAAACGACTTCGTTTGGCTTTTTTTTTGCATTTTTTTAAATTTAAAAGGATTGACTATTGCTTGATTATAATTAAAAGAGTAGTTTTGCACCTTATTAAGATTTAATAAAAATAAGTAAAGTAAAAATCAAAGAAAATGAAAAAGAGTAATTTAATTTTTAGCGTACTACTGTTAGCGTTTTTAACGCTATTCACTATGGTTTCTTGTTCTGATGACGATCCGATTCCTATAGTAGATATCGAATTAAACACTAAAGAATTAACGCTTACCGAAAAAGGAACATCAGGAATTATCAATGTTTTAAAAGGAAATGGAGCTTATAGTGTAACTTCATCAGATAAAAAAATAGCGACCGCTAGTATAATTACTGATAAAGAAACTCAAAAAACAACAATTTCAGTAACACCTGTAAGCGCAGGAACAGCGACCATTACGCTTGTTGATGCTGCCGATAAAAAATCGGAAATTACTGTATTGGTAAAAACGCCTGATGTGGCTATTGAAAAATCATTAGTAAATCTTTTAGTAGATGAAATTGCTACTATTAAAATTTTAGCAGGTTCTAGCGAGTATGAAATAAGTGTAAATAATAGCAATGTAACTGCCGAAATAGTGGGCATGGATATTAAAATTACAGGGAAAGTATTAGGAGAATCTGAAGTAACTTTAACAGATATTAAAACCAAAAAAACCGCTGTAATAACCGTTAAAATTACACCAGCACCTGAATTAACTCTTGATAAAGAAAAAGTGGAGTTTATTTTAACACAAACAGGAACAGTAACTATTTTAACAGGAACAGCTCCTTTTACTATTGAAGATAAATATAGTTGGGCATCAACAACATCAACATTTAAAATTGTAAATGAACAAGGAGAAGAAGATGTAAATGGATCTAAAATAATTTTTGATAGTACAAAAGAAACGATTGATTCTTATAAAATAACAGATGCCAAATTAAAAGAAATAGACTTTGATGTAAAAGTATTTAAGGCATTAAGTGTATCTGAAACCGCATTAGAAATTCCAAAAGGAAAAATAGTAGAAATAACTTTAGAAGGTAAAATAGATGCAATTGAAGTAAGTTCAACAAATTCAAGTGTTGCAACTGCTGAAATAAAAGATGAATACGGTTCAAGCAGTCGTACAGTAATGATAAAAACAGCTCAAGTTGGTTCGGCAGAATTAACTTTTACTGATGGAGTTACTACACAAAAAGTAACCGTAACCGTTGTTGCGCCAAATCCGTTGGCTATTTTTAATGATGATGTTGAAGTAAACACTACAACTGTTTATGAGTTAGGATCTTTAGATTTAATTCTTCAGGGAGGAATTGGCGAATATGAGGTTACTTTTAGTAAAGAAAATGTTTTAACTTTTGATGAAATACAACAATCGCCTTTAGATGATAGCAAGTATTATTTAAAATTAAAGCGTAATTTTTCTGTTAGACAAGCAGGTGAGGTAGTTGTTACGGTATCAAGAAAAGATGACGCTACTGATTCAAAAAGTTTTACGGTAAAATATAAAACTTTAATAGCAGCATCTATAAAAATAAATGGTGTGGATGTTATTCAGAAAGAAAGCTCAGAATATGGTATGGCGACACCTTATTTTACAGCAAATCAAGAAAAAAGTTATGATGTTTACGTTGCGGTAGGAACTACTGTTGATTTTGAAATTTTAAATAACCCGAGTGTTAATTGTACTGTAGATGCTTCAGGTTATGGTTCAGATCGAGGAGAAATTACTGGAGATGCTACTAAATTTAGCGTAAAAACACTAAAGTCGGGTAATTATTATGTATCGATAACTAATCCTGAAGATGAACAGGTGCTTTTAGTAACGGTTAGAATTGAATAATTTTTTTTAAAAAAACATATTATTTTAGATAAAATTAAAATTTATATATATAAAAAAAAGCAATCTCAAAATGAGGTTGCTTTTTTTCTTCTAATTATTTTTAGCGCCTGTTTAAAAATTAAATAAACTGTCAGTTCGAGTGATTTTTTTCCTTCAAAAAAATTGTATCGAGAACTTTTTTAGTATAAAATTCATCAACATCAAAGAACTCAAATTCTCGATACAATTTTAATTCCTTTTAGTCATTAAAATCACTCGAATTGACAAAAATCATCAAAAAAAGGAGAACTACGGAAAATCAGGATGCGAACCTGAAATAAACTCCCGTTGACGGATGCGATTTCTTATTTTTCTGTTATAAAATTTTTTTAGATGAAATTTAAACAGGCTCTAAAATCACTCGAATTGACAAAAATCATCAAAAAAAAGGAGAACTACGGCAAATTAGCTAAATTCAGGTTGACGGACTCGAATCCTAGCCCCGATTGAAGCAATTGTTTGAGCTCTTTTTTGTTTTTTTTCTTTTAAAAAAATAAAAAAAGCGAGTGCGGAAAGCGGGAAATAGCTCCAAAAAAAAAGACAACCTCTAAACGAGATTGCCTTTTAAAAAAATGTATTTTAAAATATTCTAAGCATTTAAAGGCTTACCATCCCAGGCTCCTTTTGCAGCTTCTTTTATAGCTTCTGAATATGTTGGGTGACCATGACAAATTCTTGCCAAATCTTCAGCAGATGCTCTGAATTCCATAGCAACGGCAGCTTCCATAATTAAATCGGCAACACGTGCACCAACCATGTGAACTCCTAATACTTCATCGGTATTTTTATCGGCTAAAACTTTTACAAAACCGTCTAAATCGCCACTTGCTCTAGAACGACCCAAAGCACGCATTGAAAATTTACCCACTTTATAAGCAACATCAGCATCTTTTAATTCTTGTTCTGTTTTACCAACAGCCGCAACTTCTGGCCAAGTATATACAATTCCAGGAATTAAATTATAATCAATATGAGGTTTCTGCCCTGCTAAAAACTCCGCAACAACAACACCTTCTTCTTCTGCTTTATGCGCTAACATTGCTCCACGAACAACATCACCAATAGCATAAATATTCGAAGCACTTGTTTGTAAATGATCGTTTACATCAATCATTCCTCTATCGGTAAGTTTTACACCTGCTTTTTCTAAATCTAAGCCTTTTGTAAACGCTTTACGCCCAACAGCAACTAAACAATAATCACCAGTAAAAGTAACTTCTTCGCCTTTTTTGTTAGTCGCTTTTACGATAACTTCATCGCCGTTTCTTTCCACAGAAGTAACCCCATGATTGGCGTTAATCTTCATTCCTTGTTTCTTTAAAACTTTAGTAAGTTCTTTAGAAACATCAGCATCCATAGTAGGGGTGATTTTTGGAGCGTATTCAATTACGGTTACATCAGCACCTAAACGCTTGTAAACAGAACCTAATTCCAATCCAATAACTCCACCACCAATAACTAATAAGTGCTTAGGAACTTCTTTTAATTTTAACGCTTCCGTAGAAGTAATAACACGTTCTTTATCTAATTTGATAAAAGGCAATGTACTCGGCTTAGAACCTGTAGCAATAATGATATTTGTTCCTTCAATTACTTCAGAAGTTCCATCATTTTTAGTAACTTTTACATGTGTAGCATCTTCAAAAGAACCCAAACCTTCATGAACAGTAATTTGATTTTTGTCCATTAAATATTTAATTCCACCAGTAGTAGTTTCTACAATATTTGCTTTACGTTCTACCATTTTTGTGAAATCGAAAGAAGGTTTTTCAACCGTAATTCCGTGAGCATCAAAATGATGAACAGCATCGTAATAATGATGCGAAGAATCTAACAATGCTTTTGAAGGAATACATCCAACATTTAAACAAGTTCCTCCTAAAGTCGAGTATTTTTCGATAATAGCTACTTTTGATCCTAATTGTGCTGCTCTAATAGCTGCAATATATCCACCAGGACCAGAACCAATAACGATTAAATCATATTTCATAAGTCGTATTTTTAATATTTATGTATAGCTGATAAAAAAGCTTATTTTATCAATTTATATTTAATTTTATAGAGTAATACTTGCAAAATTACATATAAAAGTTGATTTGCTGAAGTATGTATTCGATTAGTTTTTACCAAAAAATAACATTAAATATCCTAACTTTGGAGCTTATGAAGCAATTATTAATTATCGGATATGTTTGGGTAGAACCAAATTCTTCTGCGGCAGGAAGCAGAATGTTACAATTAATTGAATTATTTAAAAAGAATAATTACAAAATAACTTTTGCATCGCCAGCACAAAAGGGCGAAAAGGCGTTTAATTTATCAGAAATTGATGTAAATGAAGCGTCAATTGCATTAAATTCGGCTTCTTTTGATGATTTTATAAAAGAATTAAATCCTGAAATTGTACTTTTTGATCGTTTTATGATGGAAGAGCAATTTGGTTGGCGTGTTGCCGAAAATTGCCCTGATGCGCTGCGTATTTTAGATACCGAAGATTTACATTTTTTACGTAAAACCCGTCATCAGCAATTAAAAAAAGGCGAAATTTTTTCTACGGATGCGTTGTTAAAATCTGTCGATGCAAAACGTGAAATTGCGTCTATTTTACGTTGTGATTTAAGTTTGATAATTTCTACGTATGAAATGAAATTGCTTCAAGATGTTTTTAAAATTGATGAAAATTTACTGTATCATTTGCCTTTTTTATTAGCTGAAATTGATAAAAAAAGTATCAATAATTGGAAACCTTTTGAAGAGCGAGAAAATTTTATATTTATCGGAAACTTTTTTCACGCTCCAAATGTTGATGCAGTTTTAACCTTAAAAAATCATATTTGGAAACAAATTCGCAAACAATTACCAAAAGCAGAAATTCATATTTATGGCGCGTATGCAACCCAACAAATAAATCAATTACACAATAAAAAAGAAGGGTTTTTAGTGAAAGGTTTTGCTACGGATGCCCTAGAAGTGGTAAAAAATGCAAAAATTGTTTTAGCTCCGATACGTTTTGGAGCAGGAATAAAAGGGAAATTAACCGAAGCCATGATTTGTGGAATGCCAAGTATTACCACAACTATTGGAGCAGAAGGAATGCACGATACTTTGCCTTGGAATGGTTTTATTGAAGATGATTTTGAAGAATTTGCCAATAAAGCGGTAGTAATTTATTCGGATGAAAATCTGTGGAAAAAACACCAAGAAAACGGCATTGAAATTATCAATACTATTTATGATAAAGAAAAAATTGAAGTTCCTTTTATAAATCAGCTAAAAAAAATCCAAGAAAATTTAGCGGAATATCGCACACAAAATTTCCTTGGAAGTTTATTACAGCATCAAACCATGCAAGCCACAAAATATATGAGTAAGTGGATTGAAGCGAAAAATTCAAAAGAAATTTAACATAAATAAATTGAAATGCTAAAAAAAATAATTGTTATTCTTGGAATTTTTTTAATGATTTCCTGTTCTTTTAAAAGGGTTGTTTGTACCTATAATTATAACACAATTGCACATGGAATCGATTTTAAAAACACCAACAGCACGAACGGAAAATGGGCATTAAATATGTTAAATATTCGTGGAATTAGGGGGACAGTTGATGATAATTTAAATACTATTGTTTTTGATAAATTTATGATTTGGACGAAAGGAAAAGTGGTTAAAAAAGAAAATTTTAAAGATAATCAAGGGAAGCAATATCCTTTTGAAATTTCAGAAAACCCGACAAAAGAAGATTTAATAAATTTTAAAAAAACAACAAATTATAATTATTTAATCAATATTTTTTTGCTGGAAGATATTCAAAATTCTAAAAATAGAGAAATAAAAGTAGTTATAAATATTTATGATTTGGGGAATCAAAAAATGATGTTGAGTCAAGAAGTAATTGGTTTTTTAGATAAAGAAAATGGAACAGATATTGGTAAAGATTTTAAAATCGATGTAATACCTGATATGATGTATAAAATACTGACAAAAGGGCTTAAGCGAATCGAAAAAAAATCAATTTATTAATTTTTATTATAATAATTTGTAATTTAAAAATTAAAAAAAAATCTAATATATTTTTAAATATATCAGATTTTTTAGGCTTCCGTAATTACTGAATTTTAATATCAACCGAAGTTCTACTTTGCCAACCTGTAATATCAATTACCGAAATTTGACAATGATAATCGCCTGAATCAATATTTGTAGGAATTGAAATTTCTTGTGAAATTTCATAGGTTTTAGGATTGTTTGTAATATCATAATTTTCCATGAAAATAAGCGGAGAAACAGGCGTTTTTATAGGATTTAAATCACACAAACTTCCTTGGTCATCGTGTGTATGATGGTCAAAATTATTATGAATATCAATTGCATACGAAGCCAAACCGATATTATCGGCAACTTTTACTTTTATGATATATTTTTCACCTTTTTTCAATATAGTACACGATTGCGGAAATCCGCCTGTATAATTAATGGTAATGCTTGGTTTTTCTTTGTCAATTTCTTCGGATTCATCATTACAACTTATCAGAAATAAGCTTAAAAACAATAAAATTCCTGTTGATTTGATAGTTAATTTTAATAAATTCATTTTATATAATTATTATGACAAAGCCTACAAGAAAGAAATTCAAGTAGGCTTTTTTAATGTTTTATATTGATTATTATTTTACAGTTAATGGATAAGACAGAACTACTTTTTCTTTATTTTTATCTTCAACAATAATATATAAATCGTATGTTTTGTTTGATTTTAATTTATCTGTTATTGTTAATTTTTCGTTTAAAGATATTTCTTTAATATCTTTATCTGAATAGTTTAATTCTTTTTCAATATGATATTTCCAACCTTCTCCTTCAACAAATTCAGGAATTAATAATTGAATATTTTTGATAGCATTTTTCGATTTTATAAGTGCTTTTATGTTTAAATCTTTACCTATAATCGCTATTTTATCATTTTCGCTAGCAGTTCCGTATTTTACATCTTTTACTAAAATACTGTACGGCGTTACTTTTAACACATCTTCTCTTGTTTTCTTTTTCCCTTTTTCATCTTCAACAGTTATTGAAAAAATGTAATCGGTAACTTTAGCATCATAAGAAATATCGACATGTTTATGAAAATTTACTTCTTTTGCTCCAGTATATTTTTCGGTGAATATTTCTTTGAATTTCCAGTCGCCTTTTACACTGTCTTTTAAATAAATTTCTACAAGAATATTTTTAATTTTTTCATCTGCAAAAATCCCTGCTCCGATATGGATATTTCCACCTTGTTTTATGGTTTTATCGGTACTGTGTCCTGACCCAAATTCTAAATTAATAATTCCTAAAGCGGGAGCTATTATAATTTCTTCTTTTGTACAAGCGCCTAATGTTATTGCTAAAATAAGGATGCTTAAATATTTTTTGTAATTCATTTTAAATGTGTTTTATTAATTGATTTTAAATATTATTACTATTTTATTTCAAAAAGAACAGATAGTTTTACACTTTCTTTTTCACCTTTTTCTTGTACATAGATGTTTAGCCAATATTCTTGTTTTGATGATTCGGGTAATAAATCATAATGATAATGTATGTGCGGATTTTTAACTCCTTCATATAAGTTTTTAGGAAGTATCGTTACTACGCTATTCCATTTTCCGATGGCTACTTTTTGGTCTGTTCTCCATTCTTTAAACCATAATTCATACTTAATTTCGGTTACGGTATTTGGTTCAGAAATATATTCAAATTCAGTATGTATTTCATCTTCTCCAAAATTTACAGTATTATTTTCTCCTATTTCTAAGTCTTTAAATTTTTGAAGGATGCTTAATTTTTTGGTAATAATACTTTTTGTTCCGTCTTCATGTTCAACGGTAATTTTAAAGTTATAAACGCCTGTAGCAGCTTTAAATGAAGGGTTTTGCTTGTTTTCTTCATCAAAATATAAATGATAATGAATGTGCGGATTTAATTGATTTTCATAATTTTTAACAGGAACTACATGGTTTTTCAAGCCCCAAATTACTTCGCCTTTATTGGCTTTGGATGTATTATAATCTTCAACATCGAAATAAATTTTAGTTACTTTACTTGTTCCTAAATAGTCGAATTCAATATGAATATCTACGTTTGATTGTGGCAAAATAAAATCAGAATTACCAATTTCTAAACCTTTAAATCTTTCTTGATTGATATTTTCTTCAAAACTATCAGGCGTTGGATCTTCGTTATTACACGATATAATAAAAAAAGAAGTTACTAGTAAAAACAATGTTTTAAATGTGTTTTTCATGGTGTAAAAATTAAAATGTTTGAATAAAAAAGTGATTATAATTAAGTTGTTTAAAATGTTTGTATAATACTTATTGAAAAATTTCTATTAGGCTCAGGAACTTCAATTAACCGATAAAAACTGGTGTGGTTAAAAACCGTTTTATTGAAAATATTATTTAATTTCCCTTGAATTTTCATCGGATTTTTTTTCGAAAACACCGAAATATTAGTGTGTAATCCTGCGTTAATTACCGTAGCTCCGTTGGTTGGTTTTTCGGGCGGCACGATGTCATTTTGATTTGCCGTGCTTCTCAGGTTCGAAAAAAACTTGGTTTTTTCAAAAAACACCCAATCGTTAAAGGTATATTCAAAAGAAAAAACACCTGTTAATGGCGGCGAAAACGGCAGTGAAAAATTCTTTTTTTCACCGTTTAATTGTCTTGATTTTACGTATTCTAAAGAAGCAGTAAAGGCTATTTTTTTAATAGGAGTATATTCTAAGGTAATTTCGCCACCATATCTAAAAACCTTATTTTGAGTGTATTTATATTTTTGAAGCGTTTCATAATAGCCAGAAGTTGGGGTTAAATAAATATAATTATCAAAATAATTGGCAAAAGGCGTTAGTTGAATACTTGCTTTTTTAAAATTATTAAATTCAGAAAAATCAGCTTTAAATTCGGCATCTATTTGATACGAACTTTCGGGTTTTAAATCAATTTTCCCTTGTTCATATCGGTACATATGATAATTTACGCCATTAGAAGCAAGTTCATTGGCTAGCGGAATTCGAAAACTTTTACCAATATTTATTTTATAAAGCGTGTTTTTTAACGAATAACTAATTCCTGTGGATGCACTAAAATTATCAAAATGCAAGTTGTTTTTTGTGGCACGCTGTAGTTTTTGCATCGAAATAATGCCGTTTTTATTAACAGGCGATACAAATGATTCGTAATAGGCTTGTGTTTTTAGGTTTCCGTAATCGTAACGAATACCAGCATCAATATGTATATTTTTGTTGATTTTTAGTTGATTATACACAAAAGCTCCCACAGTAAAACGGGTATATTCAGGAATAAGAAAGCCCCAACCCGCAATTTTATTATGCTGATAATCTAGATTAATTCCTGTGACTATTTTATAATTATCAAAATAATAATTCTCATTTTTGATGTTAAAATTATAGGTGTTTTTAGTAAAACGACGCTCCATAGTGCTTGTCGGTTTTGACATATACCCGTGTGCAATAGGCTCAGAATGTTCTTCTCTATCATTTTTTTGAAAACCAATTTCGATATCTAGCGTGTTGTTTTTGAGTGAAAAACGAGTATTGTTATTTATTTTAAAATGATTTACTTTATGAAGCGGTAAATCAATATCGTTGCTACTTTTATCGTAATCAATTTTAGAAGTTCGCACTTCTAGTCCGTGAGCATTGGCAAAAAAACCATTTTTAGCATGAACATTGCTAATGTAAGTGGTGGAGTTCAGGGCATCATCAGTATATCCTAAACTAAAACCGATATTATGATTTTTTCCTGCGGTATTTCGCAAATTATTTTGATGTAAATCAAAAATATAATTGTCGTAGGTTATCTTACGAACAGGCACTTTGTAATCGCCGTATTGCTGATGTGTAATTCGAGTTTTATAATACCAATGTTTGTAGCGTTGCTTTACACCGAATGAAATTCCGTATAAATTATTGTTGTTTTTATGAGTGATATTCACTTCTCCGGCTAAAGAATTTACATTGGGCAGGGTATTGTTTTTGATATTAATAACCCCCGCAATAGCATCAGAACCGTACATTAACGAAGCCGCTCCTTTGGTAATTTCAATACTTTCAACATTGTATTGATCAATTTCTAAACCATGATCGGCACCCCATTGTTGTGCTTCATGTTTTATACCATTTTCAACCACCACAACCCTGTTAAAACCAAGCCCTCTTATAGTAGGTTTTGACTGCCCCGAACCGATAGTTATCGCACTAACCCCTGGTATATTTTGAAGTGTTTGCATTAGGCTATTATCCCTATTTTGAGCTAAAAATTCCGTGTTAATTTTTTGCTTATTTCCACTGTATTTAATGAAATTTTTTACAGGTTTTTGTGTAATAGTAACCTCGTTTAATATGGCGTTATCTTGTGTAAGCGCAATTAGCAGTATAGTATGTTTTTTAGAAAAATCAACTATTTTTTGATAATTTACATAGCCTACGTGCGTAATTTTCAGCAGTTTTTTAGGGCTTTTTTCTTCGGATATTTCCTCAGATATTTGGTTAAATATTTGATGAAAAATAGCATTTCCGTTAAGATTTGTGTAGGCGTGTTTCCTCCCGATGCTCACATGAGCATTAGGTAGCACTTTATGTGTTGTTTTATCAATTATAGTTATAGTAAGATCCTGCTTTTTTTGAGAAAGCATTTTTTGACTAAAAAATAGAAGATAAAACAATACACAAAATAAAGCGCTGAAGCTTCGTTTTGTCATAATGATCTAAAAAATAATAAAAAGTAAGTAATTGTTTTATAGTTAAATACGGTTTTTTGAACGGGTATTTAATGCTAAAACAGATTGAAGAATGGCTATTTATACCGATAAATAAATCATACAAAAAACAGCATCAACTAATTTAATTTAGGTTGATGTTTGTATAATAGCTAAATAAAAAGCATAAATATTTAAGAAATAGTAGGCGGTGCTCTTAATCTTTTAATTGAAGAAAAACAAAAAGATAAGGTTATTGATTTATAATTTTCAATAACAATTTTATTAGCAGTAAAAGTTACTGCTTCGGTAAAAATATTCGATGAAAAATTAAACGAAGAAAAGGCAAAGTAACATACATCACAATGATCATTTACAGACTCGTGTAAGTGTGTTAATTTTTCTTTACAATCATGGTGCTGGTCATTCTCATGATGATGGCTTGCTTTAACAATACTAGGAAGCATAAGAAGAAACACCAAAAATATAGCGGTGATTTTACTCAAGAAACTATGTTGTTTTACGACCATTTATTTATTAAAAAAAGCAAAGGTAAGTTATAAATTAAAGATGGAGTAAATAGTTTTGTTAAAATTTGTGTTTTTTTAGGAGATGTGTAAAATCAATAATTACGGATTATAATTTTATAATCCGTAATTATTAATTGCTTTTTATGAAATTAACCCAGCACGTTTTAAAAGCGCGTCTGGTTTTGGTTCTTTTCCTCTAAAGCGTTTGTATAATTCCATAGGTTTTTCAGTCCCACCTTTTGAAAGTACATTTTCTTTAAATTTCGTAGCTACTTCTTTGTTGAAAATTCCTTTTTCTAGGAAATATTCAAAAGCATCAGCATCTAAAACTTCCGCCCATTTATATGAATAATATCCAGCAGCATATCCTCCTTGAAAAATATGAGAAAAAGCGGTACTCATACAATTTTCATCAACTTCAGGATATAATTTAGTATCAGCAAAAGCATTATTTTCAAATTCTTTTACTGATTTAATTGTTTCTGGCGATTCGTTACCGTGCCATTGCATGTCTAATAATCCAAAACTTAACTGACGTAAAGTTTGCATTCCTTCATGAAAACTAGCCGATTCTTTAATTTTCTCCACATATTCCATTGGAATTGTTTCACCAGTTTCATAGTGTTTTGCAAATAACTCTAAAGCTTCTTTTTCGTAACACCAATTTTCTAAAACCTGACTTGGCAACTCTACAAAATCCCAAGAAACCGAAGTTCCTGATAAGCTTGTATACGTTGTATCGGCTAACATTCCGTGAAGTGCGTGCCCAAATTCATGAAATAAAGTTGTAACCTCGTTAAAAGTTAATAAAGAAGGTTTTGTTTCGGTTGGCTTGGTAAAATTACAAACAATAGAAACTTGCGGACGCTCGTTAACATTATTTTTAACATATTGCGATTTATAAGAAGTCATCCAAGCGCCATTTCTTTTCCCTTTTCTTGGGTGAAAATCAGCATAAAAATGCGATACAAAATTTCCGTTTGTATCGGTAACATTGTACGTTTTTACATCTTCATGATATGTATCTATCGATGTAATTTCTTCAAATTTTAAATCGAATAATCTATTAGCGATTTCAAAAGCACCATCAATTACATTTTCTAATTTAAAATAAGGCTTCAATAATTCTTGATCTAAAGAAAAAAGTTCTTTTTTTAATTTTTCAGAATAATAAGCGCCATCCCATTTTTGAAGCTGGTCGATACCGTCTAATTTTTTGGCGTAGGCTTCTAAATTATCAAATTCACGTTTTGCAGCAGGTTTTGCTTTTTCTAATAAATCATTAGAAAATGATAAAACTTTATCAGGGGTTTCCGCCATTCGTTCTTCTAAAACAAAATGAGCGTGGGTTTTATATCCTAAAATATTAGCTCTTTTATAACGAAGATTTACAATGTCTAAAACGATTTGTTCATTATTGTATTTATTATCTTGAAAGGCTTTTTTACCAGCCGAAATAGCGAATTTTTTACGTAATTCTCTATTATCAGCATAAGTCATAAAAGGAATATAACTTGGATAATCTAAGGTAAAAACCCAGCCTTCTTTTTCTTTTGATTTAGCAATTTCTTTAGCCGCTTCTTTTACACTTTCTGGTAATCCTGATAAATCATTTTCATCAGTTAAGTGCATTTCAAAAGCATTTGTTTCAGCTAAAACATTTTCACCAAATTGTAATGATAATTTAGATAATTCTGCATCAATTTTACGTAATTTAGTTTTATCAGCATCATTTAAATTAGCACCATTTCTAGCAAAACTCTTGTATTGTTTATCTAATAAAGTAGTTTGTTCAGGTGTTAATTTTAAAGCATCTTTAGTTTGATAAACACTTTTAACTCTATTAAAAAGTGCTTCGTTTAAAGTGATGTCATTTCTGAATTCACTTAATAAAGGCGAAAGTTCTTTGGCTATTTTTTGAATTTCATCATTAGTTTCAGCAGAATTTAAGTTGAAAAAAATTGAGGTAATTCTATTTAATTTTTCTCCTGCAAAATCTAAAGCAATAGTGGTGTTTTCAAAAGAAGGCGTATCAGAATTTTCAATAATACTTTTAATTTCTTCTTTTGCTAATTCGATTGCTTTTTCAATAGCGGGTTTATAGTGTTTTTCTTCTATTTGAGAAAAAGGAGGTGTTTTAAAATGGTGTAATAAAGGATTCATTAAATAGGTGCGTTTTAAAATGAATAATAAAAATGAATAAAAAGTAAAAATAACGAAATTACTTGTAGCAAATAAGGTTTAAAAAAAGTAGTTAATAAAAAACCTCACCAATTTTTAAAATTGATGAGGTTTGATAATTTTATAGAATAGAATTTTATTTACGAACTCTTTCAGACGCTTTTTCAACCTTAATTTTTAATTCCTCTTTGTAAGCTATAATTTTATCTAAAATTGTAGCATCCGAAGCCCCAATAATTTGGGCTGCTAAAATACCTGCATTTTTTGCACCATCTAAAGCTACAGTTGCCACAGGAACACCTCCTGGCATTTGTAATATTGATAAAACAGAATCCCAACCATCAATAGAATTTCTGCTTTTTACAGGAACTCCAATTATTGGTAAAGGGCTCATAGATGCTACCATTCCTGGTAAATGAGCTGCTCCACCAGCACCTGCAATAATTACTTGAATACCACGTTTGTGAGCATTTTTAGAATAATCTACTAATTTTTCAGGAGTTCTGTGAGCAGAAACAATATCTACTTCTATTTTGATATTAAAACTCTCTAAAATATCGATTGCTTCTTGCATGATTGGAAGATCTGAATCGCTTCCCATTATAATACCTACCATAATTTTATGTTTTATTATTTGTGTGTGTTGTTGTTGTTTTATTGAATTTCAGAAAGTAATTCCCAAATATTGATATTAAATTCTTCGTTGATAGCTCTTAAATAATGAACTCCATTAATATAATCGTTAATTAATGTTTTAAAGAAATTATCAGCAGATTCACCAGAAAGTTTCATGTATTTTTTTGTCCTCTTGATATATTTTTTTCGATTATCAGCTAGCATAAGGTCATCTAATTTGAGTAAATTAATTAGATTTTTAGCTTCAATATCGTTTGAATTAGCTAAAAAATAATCGCCATCTTCGTATAAAATTCTATTTTCAAAAGTGGAGTCTGTTGGATGTAAAATAGGTTGAAAATTCTCCCATTTAGAAGATTTTTCTTTATTCCATTGATGTTTTACTAAAAACCAATTTTGATAAGAATCTGCTTCTTTTCCTTTTAATTTCGGATTAAAATGTTCGATATCTTTCGCATCTGTTCTGCCAATATATTCTTCGGTATAAGCACAAAATCCTTTTTGCTCTTTGTATAAAATATTAGAAATCTTTTTATTATTTGCAGAATTTCCAACAACATAATTTAAGTTTTCTTTTATAATTTCAGAGTCTACTTTTTTGATACTTCTTTTCATACCTAAAAATTATAAGTATCTCCTAATTTCATAAATTCAAAAAGCATCTTTTTCTTCTTTTCAGTATCTTTTTCCTTTGGAATAGCCTGTTTTAAATTCAGGTATTTTTTATAAGCATTCTGCCCGTGTTTATTGTAATAGTTAACACCAAAATCATTTTTTAACATATCGTTTGGGTCATCGCCAATTGGAGAACTTCCTCTTTTAACGGCAACTTTACCATCGGTATCAAAATATAAAATAAAGCGTTCTTCAGGTTCAAAAGAAGCGGCAATAAAAGGAGAATGCGTTGCTACAATAAATTGCGCATCGGGCGCAAGGTTTTGATAATTTTCCATCAAAGACATTTGCATATCAGGATATAAAGAACGCTCAGGTTCATCCATTAATATGATGGCATCTTTGGTATTTAATTTGAATAACGGCAAAAAAGAAAGCAATAAGCCTTTAGTTCCGGTACTTGTGTGTTGTATCGGAATTATTTCTTCGTTTCTTTTATTGATGATAGGAATGGAATATTCTGTATTTACTAAATCAACTTCTAAATTTAATTTTTCTAATAACGGATTAAATTTATCAGCAAAATCCATCAACTTATTAGGGTTTTCTTTTTGCCATTTTGAAAATTCAGCTTGTAATTTTTTTGGGTCGTTTAATAAACCTTTATGAATCAATTCTGACATTTTTTGAGTAAACTTCTTTCGATAATCAAGAATGTCTTCTATAAGCGATAACCATAATTCTTTTGGAACCTTATTATCAAAAATGTTTATGAATCTATTTCTATCCCTTTGATGTCGAGTATCTTTAATTATATCAGAATATTTTTCATTTAAATTTATAGGGTTTTCTGTAAAAACTTCAATATTTTCATCTGAAATAATATTAGCTTTGAAATAATGTAAATTAGATATTTCGCTAGTTGGAATTAAATGATGGAATTTCCCAGAAAGTCTTTCGTTTTGATATTCTCTTCCCGCATAAGTGGTAATTTTACCTTTTAATTTATAAATTGTTGTTTTGAAGTTTATAACTATTTCACTTTTTAATTTTTCTATAAGAATATAATCTGTAAGTTTTTCATGAACGATAGTTTCATGAAGAGCTTGTTCTATTTTCGAAAATAACAACTCCAATAAATTAGTTTTTCCAGTAGCACTTTGCCCAATAAAACAGATTTTATCTAAAGGCTCACCTTTTCGCTCTCCGCTTTGATACGTAAAATCAAAATCTAGGTTTTCTAGATGTTTATACTGTGCTATTTTTAATTTTGAAATCTTCATTTTTGGAGTTGAATAAAAATATTATTTACTAATAACTCTAATCGTTTCTTTTACTTGCTGTGCAACTTTTCTGGCGATATCAATATCTTGATTAACGATTGTTACGTGTCCCATTTTTCGGAAAGGTTTTGTAGTCTTTTTTCCGTAGATATGTGGCGTAACACCATCAATTTTTAAAATTTCATCCATATTTTCGTACACAACATCACCAGTAAAACCTTCTTCACCAACTAAATTCACCATAATTCCAGCAACTTTACTGTCGGTATTTCCTAAAGGAAGATTTAAAATACTACGTAAATGTTGTTCAAATTGATTGGTATAACTTGCTTCAATTGAATAATGCCCAGAATTATGCGTTCGTGGAGCTACTTCGTTTACTAAAATTTCATCAGCTTCAGTTTGAAACATTTCAACAGCTAATAAACCAACAAAATCTAATGTTTTTGCAATTTTTAACGCAATTTCTTGTGCTTTTTTAGCTACAGATTCTTCAATTCTTGCAGGACAAAGTACATATTCAACCTGATTTGCTTCTGGATGAAACTCCATTTCAACAACAGGATATGTTTTAATATCGCCATCAGCATTTCTAGCAACAATTACCGCTAATTCATTTTTAAAAGGAATTAATTTTTCGGCAATACATTCGCCTTCAGGTAAAGATTGTAAGTCGTTATAATTACGAACGACCTTTACACCAGTACCGTCATAGCCAAATTGTGCCGCTTTCCAAACAAAAGGAAATTCAATAAGCTTGTTTTGATACGAATGTTTTAATTCGTCTAAAAAAGCAAAATGAGAAAAATCAGCAGTAGGAATTTGATGTTCTTTATAAAATGATTTCTGATGCGCTTTGTTTTGAATAATTCTTAAACTAGCGGGCTTCGGATAAATGGTCAATCCTTCTGCTTCTAATTTGTCTAAGGCATCAATATTTACATTTTCTATTTCAATAGTTAAGACATCAACTTTTTTACCGAAATTATAAACGGTATCAAAATCGAATAAATCGCCTTGATGAAATTCATTGCAAATTTGTGCGCAAGGAGCTTGTTGGTTATCACCTAAAATAACGGTGTAAATATCAAATTTTTGGGTTTCGCTAAGTAGCATTCGTCCTAATTGTCCGCCACCGAGAACACCTAATTTAAAGTCTGAAGAAAAATAATTTGTCAAGATAAATAGTTTAAAATGTTGTTAGCACAAAAATAACACTCTAAAGGATAGAATAATTATATATAAGCGTATATTTAAAAAGCATGTATTTAACGAGATACTCTTAATTGCGAGCTGTTAATTGGTGTTACAAAATACAGTAAAGCATTACAGCCTTTGTTATCAATAGAAGCGCCATTGGCTAAATAATTATACTTTTTAGCATCGCAGGGGCAGTTGATATGAATTCCATCAAAATACATTAAAGCGTTACAAGTATTTTCAGGACACTGCTGGTCAAAGGCTTTATAACCGTTGGTTCCTGTTCTAAAAATAACAAGATTACGCCCTTGTATAGTGTTTTCAGATTGTCCGCCAGGCACTAATAATCCTTGAAATTCAGGCAATGTTAAATCAATAATAGCATTTATTTCAACACTTCTAAAACAGTTGTTTACAGGCACATTATCAGTACAACTAATTGTTGTATTTATGCCGATTATTAAAACTAATAGGTAAAAAATATTTTTCATTATTTAAAAATTGAGTTTCCTAAGCAAGGTTACGAATTTACAAATATTTTGTATATTTGTAAAGCAATCTCATTCCTATCGGTATGAGATTTTTAAATTAAAAATTATGAGTGAAGTATCATATTATAGTGCAGAAGGATTAAAAAAATTAAAAGAAGAGTTATCACAGCTAGAGCATGTTGAAAGACCAAGAGTTTCTCAAGAAATTGGTGATGCTATAGATAAAGGAGATTTAAGTGAAAATGCAGAGTATCATGCTGCAAAAGAAGAGCAATCTTTATTAGAAACTAAAATTGCGAAGCTTAAAAATGTAGTTGCGAATGCTCGTATTATTGATGAGAGTCAGTTAGATTTATCTAAAATATTAATTCATTCTATCGTAAAGTTAAAAAACACAACCAACGGTATGGAATTTACATATACTTTAGTTGCTGATTCTGAAACTGATATTAAAAATGGTAAATTATCAGTAAATTCACCTATCGGAAAAGGATTGTTAGGTAAAAAATTAGGTGAGATAGCCGAAATTAAAGTGCCTAATGGTATTATGAAGTTTGAAATTATGGAAATTTCTAGATAAAATTTTAAAACTTATTTTTTTTGATAAAAGCGTTGCATCTAGCAGCGCTTTTTTTATTTTTACAAGCATATTTTTAATCATCATTTTGATGAAAAAGATGATAACCATTAAATTAAATAAACCATGGCAAGTATTTTTACCAAAATAATTTCAGGAGAAATTCCTTCTTATAAAGTAGCAGAAAATGATAATTTTATTGCTTTTTTAGATATCAATCCGAATGCAAAAGGACATACGTTGGTAGTTCCTAAAAAAGAAGAAAATAAAATTTTTGATTTATCGAAACAAGAATATACTGAGTTAATGGATTTTTCGTATCGTGTGGCAAAAGCTATTGAAAAAGCCGTTCCTTGTAAACGTGTTGGAATGAGTGTAATCGGTTTAGAAGTGCCACATGTTCATGTACATTTGATTCCTTTAAATGCTATGGCAGATATTCAGTTTAAAGAAAAAGTAAAATTATCGGAAGAAGAGTTTTTAGCTTTAACAGAAAAGATATCAAGTTATTTTGAGTAATTTATTATTTTTATTTAGCTTTAACAAGGGGTTTTAATCCCTTGTTTTTAATGCTTTAAGTGAAAATAAAATTTAGAATCTAAATTTTATGAAGTGAAATTTCAAAAGTTGTTCCTTTATTAATGGTTGATTTTTGAACGACTATTTTTCCGTTATGGTATTCTTCAACAATACGTTTTGAAAGTGATAAACCCAAGCCCCAACCACGTTTTTTTGTGGTAAAACCAGGTTCGAAAATTTGTTTAAACAACTTTTTTTGAAGTCCTTTTCCTGAATCGGTAATGCTGATTTTTACCTGTTTTGGCGTTTCTGTAATTGCTAATGAAAGATCGCCTTTTCCTTGCATGGCATCAATAGCATTTTTTAGTAAGTTTTCAATAACCCAGCCGTATAATTCAATATTTAAAAGGGTTGAGATGTTTTTTTTATCCGAAGAAAAAGAAAAATGTACCTTCTTAGAGCTTCGAGATTTTAAATAATTAAATGCCGTTTGGGTTTCTAAAACAATATTGTGTATTTTTAATTTCGGTAAAGAACCAATTTTAGAAAATCGATTAGCAATAGTATTTAATCGGTCAACATCTTTTTCAATTTCAAGAATATAGTCTTCATTTACATCTTCAGATCTTAAAATGGCTATCCACCCTAATAAGGATGATAATGGCGTGCCAATTTGATGCGCTGTTTCTTTTGCCATACCTGTCCAAAGTTTGTTTTGATCGGCTATTTTGTTTGATGTGTACATCATGTAAACGATGGTTAAAAAAAGCCCTAAAATTAACAGTAAGGCAAGCGGATAGTATTTTAACTGGCATAATAAATCGGAATTTCGGTAATAAAGGTATTGGGTAATTCCAAAATATTCAATCATAATAGGGGCGTTTTGCCTTTTCATAATTGCCAATTGTGCTTCCAGATATTTTGGGTTTTTAGATTTTAGCGTATCTAAATTTCGATACAAATCAATACCGCCATTTTCATTGACCAAAATAGTAGGAATATCTTCAATAGTTTGATATATTTTATTGATTAAATTGGTGTTTTCGTTTAAATCAATATTTGCTGCTAGTTCTTTAAAAGCGGCTGCAAATATTTCAATTTTACCACGTTCTTCTTCTTTAAATTTTTGAAAAAACACGTAGGTATTCCATAAAATAAAAGAGACTATTAATAAAGATATGAAAACGCTAATTCGTTTTGCCCAATAGGTGTTTTTAAAAAAAATCATGGATCAAATATAAACTATTCATAAATTAGTATAAGAGAATAACTTCATTTGTGAAAGCGTAGTATATTTACAGTAAAAAATAATTTAAATATGTTGTCATTAGATCCTAAAGAATTGCCTGTAGCAAAATTACATAGTTATTTATTAGGTGCCATAGCGCCCCGACCAATTGCTTTTGCAAGTACTGTAGATGCCGATGGAAACCCTAATTTATCGCCTTTTAGTTTTTTTAATGTTTTTGGTGCAAATCCGCCGATGTTAATTTTTTCGCCAGCAAGAAGCGTAAGAGATAATAGTAAAAAACATACTTTAGAAAACGCTGAACAAACCAAAGAAGTGGTTATAAATGTGGTTAATTACAATATGGTACAGCAAATGTCATTAAGTAGTGCTATGTATCCTAAAGGTGTAAATGAGTTTGAAAAAGCCGGTTTCACTATGTTGCCTTCGGATAAAATAGCGCCTTTTAGGGTTGCTGAATCGCCCGTACAATTGGAGTGTAAAGTAACCGATATTATTTATACAGGAACGCAAGGAGGTGCAGGGAATTTAATTATTTGTGAAGTCGTTAAATTACATATAAACGAAAATGTATTAGCCGAAGATGGAAGCATAGATCAGCATAAAATAGATGTAGTGGCTAGGGCAGGAGGAAGCTATTATACCCGTGCTAGAGATGGTTTTTTTGAAATACCAAAGCCAATTTCGGAAGTAGGAATTGGGGTTGATAAAATACCTGCAGAAATTAGAAATAGTAGCATTTTAACAGGGAATAATTTAGGAATGTTAGCCAACGTAGCACAATTGCCTAATCAGGAAGCTGTTAATAACTTTACAGAAGAACATCCCAAATATTTTTCGCTTACAATTGAAAAAAAACATACATTTGCACAGCAGTATTTAAAGAATAATGATGTAGAAAGTGCTTGGAAAGTGCTTTTAATTAAATAGATAAGAATATGGAAATTATTGGAAAGATTAAATTAATTAACGAAGCACAAACATTTGGCGCTAGCGGATTTAGAAAACGTGATTTAGTGGTAACTACAGATGAGCAGTATCCGCAAATGATACTTATTGAGTTTGTACAAGATAAATGTGATCTTTTAAACAATTATTCAGTAGGACAAGAAGTTAAAATCTCTATTAACATAAGAGGTAGAGAGTGGATTAATCCTGAAGGAGTAGCGAAATATTTCAATGCTATTCAAGGATGGAGAATTGAGAGTTTAGCACAAGCAGCACCTCAAAATATACCTCCTGTTGATAGTTTTCAACAAGCACCAGACTTATCTGCAAACGAGCCAGACGATTTACCTTTTTAATCAAAGGTTTATAAATATGATAAAAGAGCGCTATATGCGCTCTTTTTTTGTGGGAAATTTTTTATCTTTTATTCATATTTTTAACAATATGATGATTTAAACTTAAAGAACTTTAAAGTGTTGATTTGTAGATTGATTCAAAATTAATAAGAATTATTTATGCAAAATAAAAATATAGCGATGTTAATTGATGGTGATAATGCGCAACCAAAATATTTAAAAAATATTATGGAAGAAACATCTAAACACGGTCGCATAATTATTAAGAGAATTTACGGCGATTGGTCTAGCGAGTTTATGAAAAGCTGGAAAAAAAAATTGAGTACTTTTTCGATAAAACCAATTCAAGAATTTGCATATACAACGGGTAAAAACGCTACTGATATTGCACTTGTTATTGATGCAATGGATATTTTATACCGAGAAAAAATAGATGTTTTTTGTATTGTTTCAAGCGATAGTGATTTTACAGGATTAGCCAACAGAGTTCGAGAAAGTGGGCGATTAGTTCTTGGAATTGGTAAAAATCAAACGCCAAAATCATTTGTAAATGCCTGTGATTTTTTTATGTTTACCGAATCTTTTTCCGAAGAAAATATAGCGGAAATTACAGCAACTCTTCCTGAAGTCTTGACCGAAGATATCCTTGAAAAAGCGAAAAAATCATCAAAAAAATCATCAAAAAAAGAAAAAAAGAAGAAGAAAAAAGAAGAAAAGAAAAATAAAATTGATGTTAATTTACTTCAAAAAGCGGTCGGAATTGTTCAGCAAAGAAATAGAAATGGAGAGGTGCAATTAGGGCAATTATCTCAAGAAATTAGGCGATTGAAACCTAATTTTAATGTAAAAAAACATGGCTTTAAAAATTTCACTTCTATGTTTAAATCTTTAGAAGATTATTTCGAAATGATTTATATAAATAATAACGCTACCGTTTTAATACGAAATAAGAAACCAAGTTAAATTAATACTGTAGATAGTTTTATCTATTACTGATAAAATATATGGTTAGGTGTTTTTAAAAACCAAAAAACCTTCTAATTTCTCAGAAGGTTTTTTGTGATTTATTATGTTGCTATTTATTTAGCAGGTTCTACTTTTTTCTTTGCAGGCATCGGTCCTCTTAAGTGAATTACCAATCCGTTTAAAAAATTTCTAAGAATTTGATCACCACATTCCATATATTTAGGATGCTCTTCATTTCTGAAAAGTGCCCCTAATTCTCCTTTAGAAACTTTAAAATCTACTAAAGCACAAATTTCAACAATATCAGTATCACGTAATTTGTGTGCTACTCTTAATTTTTTAAATATATCGTTGTTTGATAAGCCTCCCATAATGTTGTTTTTAATAATATTAATTTAATTAACCATACTGAAAATAGCCCAAGCATAAATAGCAAAACGTAAAAAACGAAATAGCCCAAAAAAGACTACTTTTTTAAACGGATACTTAATCATACCGGCTGTTAAACAGCTAATAGCAAACGGCAAGGGTAATAATGCGCCCACTAAAATTAAAATACCTCCCCATTTACTGGTGTTTTTGAGGTTTTTAGCCATTTTAACTTCCAGATAATTTTTTATTGACTTAATTTTTAAAGCTGATCTTCCTATAAAATACGCCGTTAAACCTCCTAAATATGACAAGGTTGCTAATAGCGATAAGTTTAACAACGGATCGGCTGTTTTCTTTGACCAAGCAATAAAAATTTCAGGTGGAATTAACCCTAAAATTGTTTCAGAAATGAAAAAAGTCGTTAAAATACCAATCCTAGAAAATGTTTCGGTTACTATTTGTAAGCCGTCATTTATGTTGTAAACATATCTATTAAATAAAAATACGCCTACAACAGCAATTACTATTGGTAAAAAAGCTGCCTTTAAACTTTCCCAAATAAACATATAAAAACCAGTGCGTTGATAATAAATATGCAAACGCTTTACGTGTGGTTTTTTATTTTTTATGATTCTTTTTTTCTTCACTTTATAGTTCCTTAATTCTCTAAGCCTTTTTAGATTACAAAAATACAAGGTAATTACAGATAAATCAACACAAATATTGTTAATTATAAGTTAGCGATAGCAGCTTCAGCACAACGCTCGCCATCCATAGCGGCAGAGATAATTCCACCAGCATAACCACCACCTTCACCACAAGGATATAAACCGTCTAACTGTGGGTGTTCTAAATTTTCTTTTCTAGGGATATTTACAGGCGATGAAGTACGAGATTCAACCCCTATAATATTTGCTTCGGCTGTATAATATCCGTGCATTTTTCTACCAAAAGCATCAAAACCTTTACGCAATCTGCCTCCAATTATTTTTGGAAGTAATGAGTGTAATGGTGATGATTTTAATCCAGGTTGGTAAGAAGTTTCATTTAACGATGATGATAAATTACCTTCAACAAAATCGGTTAAACGTTGTGCTGGTGCAACTTGACTTTTACCTCCTGCATTAAAAGCTAGTTTTTCTAAATCTTTTTGAAACTCTAGTCCTTTTAAAGCACCAAAATGTTCATATTTTCTAAAATCTTTATCAATATTTAATTCAACAACAATACCTGAATTAGCAAATTTATTATTTCTTCGAGATGGCGACATTCCGTTTACAACAACTTCACCATTTGCAGTTGCGGCAGGTACGATAAATCCACCAGGACACATACAAAATGAATATACACCTCTATTATTTACTTGTTGTACTAAACTATAAGCCGCAGCGGGTAATAATTCATCTCTTTGACCATCACAACTATATTGAATTTGGTCAATAATTTCTTGCGGATGCTCAACACGAACCCCCATAGCAAATGATTTTGCTTTTAATAAAATATCTTTTTTATCTAATAATTCGTAAATATCTCTTGCAGAATGACCTGTTGCTAAAATTACAGAATTAACCGTCATTTCATTGCCGTTTTTTAATCGAATAGCCTGTAATTTACTGTTTTTAATCACAAAATCGGTAACACGAGTTTCAAAATGAACTTCACCACCGTATTTTATAATATTCTCACGGATATTCTGAATAATTTTAGGCAATTTATTAGTTCCAATATGTGGATGTGCATCAATTAAAATATCTTGTGCAGCTCCATGATACACTAAATTTTCAAATATTCGGCGAACATCACCACGTTTTAAACTTCTGGTATATAATTTTCCGTCAGAATAGGTTCCTGCACCACCTTCGCCAAAACAGTAATTAGAATCTTCATTTACAAAATGCTCTTGATTAATAGCACGTAAATCTCTACGACGATCTTGGACATTTTTACCACGTTCTAAAACAATCGGCTTGTATCCTAATTCAATACAACGAAGTGCGGCGTACATTCCCGCAGGGCCAAAACCAATAATATGTATTTCCTTAGCATTAGAAACATCTTGATATTCAAAAACATAATCAGGCGTATCAGGCAAAGGCTCGTTTACATAAACGGCTACTTTATAATTAAAAATCACGTCTTTTTTACGTGCATCGATTGATTTACGCAATACTTTTACCGTAGTTATATCTGAAATCGCGATTCCTAATTTTCTAGAAGCTTTCTGTTTTAAAATATCAGCTTTCTTTTCTTCTATTAAATTAACGCGTAGTTGAAGTTCTTTTACCATTTTGCAAAATTATGCAAAATAATATAGATTTTAATAGATAGCTTCTTATTTTGACAAGTGCTTGTTTAAAAAATAAAAAAATCATCCGAAGGTTCTTGTTTTTTGATTTTTACTGCTGATAACTACATTATATTTGTGCTGTTTATTAATCGTTATAATTTTTTTTAGATGATTTGGTTACCTGAAGAAATAGTATTTCCGCCCTATGAATTTGCAAATGAAGAAGGTGTTTTGGCATTTGGAGGCGATTTATCGGCAGAACGTTTGGAGTTTGCGTACAAAAATGGAATTTTTCCATGGTTTAATGAAGGCGAGCCAATTGTTTGGTATGCGCCACCACAGCGCATGGTTTTATTTCCTGATCAGGTGAGAGTTTCAAAATCGATGAAACAGGTTTTACGAAAAGAGAATTTTGTAATTACAGAAAATAAAGCTTTTCGAGAAGTTATTTTTAATTGCCGTCATATCGACAGAAACGACCAATTAGGAACTTGGATTACCGACGATATGGAAAATGCCTACATTAATTTACATGATAAAGGAATTGCAAAATCGATAGAAGTTTGGCAAGATGATATTTTAGTAGCTGGTTTGTATGGTATCGATTTAAAAAATGGTGTTTTTTGTGGCGAAAGTATGTTTAGTAAAGCAAGTAATATGAGTAAAGTAGCGTTTATTCATTTGGCTAAAAACTGCGGATATAAATTAATAGATTGCCAAGTTCATAACGAACACCTAGAAAGTTTAGGTGCTCGTGAAATTGATAGGAGTGATTTTTTGAAGTTGTTGTAGGGTTTCGTTATCGTATTTTATAAAAACCTACTTACTTTTGGTTTAGCTAGAAATACCAATAACGATACACTTTGTTCAGTCTCTGGCATTGTTGTTGTGCTATCATATATGCAAGTTTTCTGCTTGAAAATTTTCATTGTTTAAAATAAGTTGTAGATTTGCATTGTTCTTTACCTTGGGTATGGAATTTACAAAGGTCTTAAACGTTGAACCCGAATCAACGTTTTTTTTGTGCTTAATTTTTTCCAAAGTATTTTTCACTTTTCTCAAAATCTGGACTATTCAAAATGTTATCAATATCATTTTTTTCATATGCTGTAATAAATTTAGCTTTGAGTAAAGCCGTAAACATTACAATAACAACATAGTTTCCTTTTACAACTGCAACACGTCTATTTTTATAGTATTCTTTTCGTTGAGTATCCCAACCTTTTTTTAAAATTGCATTCTCATCTTGTAAGGTGTCTTTAATCCATAACATTTTCTCAAGACGATTTAAAGATAAAATAGATTTATCTTTATGTTTTCTATCTCTACTTTCATAAAAACAATGGTCGAACATATCTTCATAAAACTTAACAACAATTCCGTCAAAAGTTTTGATTCCACACAAACAATAAACATCTTTCCATTGGTTTCTCATTTTGATCTCTAATTCTTCTTTTTCAATCTTATGTGGTTTTAGTTTTTTGTACGACATTACCAACCACCATTTAAATTGATTAAAAACACATTAAATTTTTCTTGAAATTTAGGCGTAGACCTAATTTCTTTTCCTAAATATGTTTCTTCAATGTATTTTGTTAATTCTATTTTTGCTTTACTTGTAGTCTTATTGTTGAATTTTGCATTTGTCAAACCTGTTAAAATGTCAGCAAGTTGAATAGCTACCGATTCATCTGAAGGTAGTGCTTGAAGAGTAGGAATACTTGAAGTTAAATTAGATAAATCAAGAACATTTTTTAAATCTTTTAACCTGTTTTTATCTCTATTAATTTTATGGTCTAAAAATATAGAGTATTCATTAAAGTCAAATATCCAATGATGAAGAAGTTGGTAATAAAATTTATAAAAACCTAATTCTACATCATTATTACTAAAGTTATAATTATCAACTTTCGAAATATCTATAATTATAGTTCTAAATCTTAATTGTGGTGTTTGAAAAAAATAATCTAAAATATCCTTATATAAGTCATAGAATTTTGGAGAAACTTTATTCCATTTTAATTCTCCATATACTTTATGTTTTTCTTTTATTTCTTTTATTTTATATTTAAAAATATCTCTATAACTTGAAGTCATCCATATTCCGCCAATTGCAGTATAATCATGAGCTTGTTTGTCAACAAGAGCTTCTAAGCCACTTTCATCACAATAAATTTCAAATTTCATATTTTATTGTTTTTTTGTAGATGTAATTAATAGTCTAACATCAACATCTAGAATTTTGGCAATTTTAAACAAATCTTCTAAATTTGGTTGTCTCCTATTTTGAACATACGCATTAATCATATTGTAGCTTTTGTTTAATTTTTCAGCTAACCAAGTTTGTTTAATGCCTTTTTCTTTTAATATCTCTTTAATTCGATTCATTTACTTACAAGTCTTACTGCAAACATATAAAAACATATCATATAATGAGATATTAAAAGTGTTTTTAGTTGTGTTTTTTATGTCTAAGTAGCTGTTTTGTTTCTTAAGTTGTTGAATATAGACTTCTAACTGTTAATATTTTCATTGTTTTAATGATGTATATCTTATGACAAGGTATTTAGCTGTTTTTGAGTCAATAATCAAGCTAATTTAAACACAAAAACCCCATGATTTTCATCACGAGGCTTTGCTTAAAAATGTCTTAAAATTACATTAAAAATAATCTTCAAAAAATATTATTCCAACACAGAAAACTCAATACTAGAATCTGAAAAAACAGTATGCGTTTGGTTTTTGAAATCTTTTTTATCAGCTTTATAAATATTATCTACATAGGTTTGCGGATTCAAATCGATTAAAGGAAACCAGGTACTTTGCACTTGAATTTGTAATTTATGCCCTTTTTTAAAGGTGTGAAAAACATCTTGTAATTTAATATTAACAGCTGTTTTTTTGTTTGGAGTAAACGGTTCAGGTTTCGAAAAACTATTTCTAAAACGCCCACGCATCACTTCACTACGAACCATCATATGATAATTACTCAATTTTAAATGCGTTTGCATATCTTTATTATCATTTTTTAAATCAGAAGGATGCACATCAATAACTTTTACAATCCAATCGGCAGCTGAACCTGTAGTTGCTACTTTTAATTTTGCTAAAATATCTCCTGCTAAAGTAAAATCTTCGGATAAAATTTCTGTTTGAAAAACTAATACATCAGGTCTTCGAGCAGCAAAACGCTGATCGTCGGTCATGTATTTTCTTGGTGTGAAAACTGTTTTTATATCTTGTGAATAAGGAACAGGATGTTTTAAATCACTTACAAATGTTGTTTTTGAATTCCCTTTTTTAGTTTTCTTTTTATCCGCAGTTAATTCTTGATTTTCTGATAAGAAAAATGACTGCTTTTTTGTGTTTTTTGGAGGCCAAACATCGTATGATTTCCATTGTTTTTTTCCTGAATCAAAAACATAAGCTTCTGGTAATCCACTATTTTTTGAACCGTTTCCTTTTAAGAAATGATTGAAAAACTTCGTTTCGATATTTTTCTGAAAATTAAGCGAAATAGAATCTCCAAAATAGTAATTTCCAACTTTATTGGCTACTTTATTTCGAGACCATCCGCCGTGATCCCAAGGACCAAAAACTAAGGTATTGTAATTATTTGGTTGATGTTTTTCAATATTTTTATAGGTTTCTAAAGGACCGTATAAATCTTCGGCATCAAACAATCCACCAACAATCATCGTGGCTACTGTTGAAGGAACTTTGTTTAAATGTTGAATAATTCCTTTGCTTTGCCAAATTGAATCGTAATTAGGATGTTCTACGATTTCTTTCCAGAAAAAATCATCAATTTTGTTTTTATCGTTACTAGTTTTAGAGGCAATTTTAGCATCTAATGTATCATATTGAAAATATTCGTTTAAATTTTTTAAAGGACCTTTGTCTAAAAAAAACTGATATTGGTCTTTTGTTTTCATCTTCGGAAAAGAATACCAAGACGAATCTGTAGGCTGGTCTTTATAAGTTCCGAATAATGGAATTGCGTTAAAATAACTTAGCATAAATGCGCCATTATGATGAAAATCATCAAAAAAGAAATCGCCAATACAAGCCTGTGGAGATGCTGCTTTTAATGCAGGATGCGCGTCAATTGCTGAAATAGTTGCGTAATGCCCAGGGTAGGAAGTTCCCCAAGTTCCAACCTTTCCGTTGTTATTGGCAGTGTTTTTAACTAACCAATCAATGGTATCAAAAGTATCGCTGGTTTCATCGGTTTGTTTGGCTTTTTTATTAGGAATGTACGCACGCATATTGTCGTAAACGCCTTCGCTCATCCAACGCCCACGAACATCTTGATACACTACAATATTCCCTTGTTTCATTAAAATAGGGTTGGGGGCAATTCTGGTTTTGAAAGCATCTTTTCCGTAAGGACGACAACTATACGGCGTTCGTTGTAATAAAATAGGATATGTTTTTGTAGTGTCTTTTGGCGTGTAAATAGTGGTGTGTAATTTTGCACCATCACGCATGGTAATTTTTACTTCTTTTTTAGTGAAGTTGTCTTTTACATAGGTGTTTTTAACCGCTTTTTTTGCTTCGGATGTTTTTACTTCGGATGTTGCTGTTTTTACAGCATTTTTTGGTGTACAGCTACTAATTAGCAATACTAAAATGATGGAGAATTTAAGGAGTAGTTTCATGCAGTTTTGTTATTTAGGGAGTAAATATAAATAAAAGAAGTTGTATTGAAACCGATTTTAAAAATCAGCTTCGATACAACTTCTAGGAAAGGTTTTAGAACCTGTTTAATTCATCTGAAAAAAATATCACAGAAAAATAAGGAATCGCATTCGTCAACCTGAATTTAGTTCAGGTTCGCATCCTGATTTGCCGTGTTTTTTAGCTTTTTTTTGATGAATTTTATACTAAAAAAGTTCTCGATACAATTTTTTTGAAGGAAAAAAATCACTCGAACTGACAGTTTCTTTATTGGTTTTTGCAATAAAATTAAAATAGGCTCTAAAAACTTTATATAGTATCTTCTATATTTTAAAAGTATCTAAAAATCCCTAGCCCCGATTGAGCAATTGTTTGAGCTCTTTTTTGTTTTTTCTTTTCGAAAAAATAAAAAAAGCGAGTGCGGAAAGCGGGAAATAGCTTCAAATAATTTTAAAAGATAAAAACAGCTTATTTAGGATCTAAAATACTTTCGATTCTATCTAAAACATCTTGTAAATGATAACGAGAAATATTGTTTTTAGCAATACTTAAAGCTCTTTTAGCATCTGTTTTTAAACGTTTTAATTCGCCTCTAACAACCGATTTAATATCCGATTGGCTAATGTTTACCGCGGTTTGCTTAAAATATCCGCCGTTATTATGTCCTTTTTGATTTTTAGCTTTGTTTAATAAAAAATCTAAACGATCTAAATGAGCACGTTGTAAATTTCGGCGGTACGCATCAATGGTTTTACGACTGTATAATTCGCTCCAAATTCCTTTGCGCAAATCTTGCATCATATTTACAAGGGTGTAGGCTTTTGCGCCGTTTAAGGTTTCGTTTTCAATTAAACGCGTCATTCTACCGGTTTTTAAAATACGATTTAAGGTTCTTGTTTGTAATTTTCTAATACGCTGATCAGCACCTGAAAATTGTATTTTATCAAAAATATTTTTATCTAATAACCAAGTAGGCGTGTTAAATAATTGCTCGTTTACAAATTTCAAGGCATTTTTCTGATGATTTTTAGAAACATGTGTATATACAGCGCCATTTTGATTTGCGGTTTTGTAATTTTCGTAAACACCACCAATATTAGAACTTACATGCCCCATGTAGCGATTAAATTGCCCTAGTAATTGCCCGTACATGGTTTTTAATTCGTCGTAATTTTCGCCATCTTTAGTCGTCCATTTTTCTAAATTTGGTAAAATACGTTGTAGGTTTTTAATACCATAAGCACTTGCTTTTATAGCATTATCACCTAAATCTTCTGTTTGTGAACTCGGGTCGATAACATTTACAACTTGCTGATGTCCGAACCTATAAATAGGATTATCTGCTTTGTCAAGAATCCACTTATTTAAGGTTTTCTTTTCGTCTTTAGCCGATGTATTTACTATCGGACGATATCCCCAACTGATGGCATATTTATCGTAAAGCCCAATATTTGGCATTAAAGCAACGCCTTTATCTTCAGGCTGCGCGATGTAATTAAAACGAGCATAATCCATAATTGATGGCGCTGTTCCGTATTTTTTAGTAAAGCTTGCCGAACGTAAAGAGTCAACAGGATAGGCTACTGAACTTCCCATATTATGAGGCAATCCAAGGGTGTGCCCAACTTCGTGAGACGAAACAAAACGAATTAAGCGTCCCATAGTTTCTTCTTTAAATTCCATGCTTCTAGCATCAGGATTTATAGCGGCAGTTTGAATAAAATACCAATCGTGCAATAAAGTCATTACATTATGATACCAGTTAACATCCGATTCTAAAATTTCTCCAGAACGAGGGTCGCTTACATGAGGACCGTTGGCATTCGGAATTGGCGAGGCTAAATAACGTACTACAGAATAACGTACATCTTCAGGGCTCCAATCAGGGTTTTCTTGCTTTGTAGGCGCATCTTTTGCGATAATTGCATTTTTAAAACCAGCGGCTTCAAAGGCTACTTGCCAATCATTTATTCCTTGTTTGATGTATTTACGCCATTGTTTTGGAGTGGCATCATCAATATAATAAACAATTTGTTTTTTAGGTTCAACCAATTCACCGTTGTTGAATTTTTCAAGGTCTTGTTCTTTAACTTCTAAACGCCATCTGTCAAGATATTTTACAGATTTACTTTTTTGAGCGTCTAAACCGTAATCAGTTTGCGACCTGGCAAACCATCCTACACGCTGATCAAAATAACGGCGTTTCATTGGTTTTTTAGGTAATAAAATCATTGAATTACTCAATTCCATTGAAATAGCACCAACACTTTTATTAGCAGGTGCGGCGCTAGAAACGTAGGTTTTTACGTGTCGAACTTCAATATTTTTAGGATAACTGCTAATGCGTTCAATATAAGAGCGCTTTGCATCCATTTTAGAAATTTTGTATTCTTTTCTGCTTCTTTGAGGGAAGCCAATCGCTTTTACATCGGTTTTAAATAAAGAAGAAACATCGATTACCGTAGCGGTTGAATCTTTGCTAAATGCTTTTATAGGAAAAGAGTATAAAATTGGCTCAAAGTTAGAGTTTACCACGGCTTTATGAACAGGAAGCAGGCTGTCGGCAACCACATTATAAGAAACTACTTTTAGTAAAATATTTTTTTGCTTTTTTTGCCAACGCAACACTTGTGTGTTTTGTTTTCCACCACCAAAACCAACACCGCTGGCTGTTTTAGCAATTCTAGTAACCATTAACATTTCACGGTTAAGTAACGAATCAGGAATTTCGAATAAAAATTGCTGTTCTTTTTGATGTACTTTAAATAACCCGTTGTCGGTGCTGAATTTTTCAGTAACCACTTTGCTATAGGGTTTTATAGCATTTTTATCGGGCTTTGGTTTTGCCTTGCTTATTTCTTTCTTGTTTTTTTTCTTTTTGAACCATTGTGCATTTGCTTGGGATGAAAAGCTGATGCAAAAAACTACAAGAAGTAGCTGGAAGAATATTTTTTTTATCATAAATAAAGGGTTTTAAAAAAATTTATCGAAATTATTAAATTGCTATTTGTAAAATATTAATTAAATGTTAAAGTAAATGGTATTTTAAATAAAAAAGACAGCTAATTAGCTGTCTTTTTTGTGAATTATAGAATAGTGAAATCGCTTTTGTTAGTTTTTTAACCAAGCGTTTCTTAAAATTACTTTTTTGTTATCCGCAGATAATTTTTCAAGAACTAAACCAGTACTTTTAGTAGTTGGCTGTGTGTAATTTGCTGATAATTTTAAAAGTTTTCCGTTTCTAGTAACGTCTAATTTTATAATATCGCCTTGTTTCCATTGCATTGTTTTTCCTAAAATAGGACGGATGTTTTCTAATGATATTTTTTCATTATTAACGCTTTCTAAAACATCGCCAGCTTTAATACCTAAGGCTGTTAATGCTGAGTTTGTTCTGATGGTAAAAAATACTTTTTTATTACTATTTACAGAAATAAAAGGCTGTCCTTTTGAATCGATAAAATAGGCTGAATTTTCTGTTTTTGTTTGGTTTTTAACCCCCACTTTTTCAAAATAAGTAGCGTAGTTAATTGGCGTAGCGCCTTGTACATGATTTTTGAAAAATTCGCCAACAGTAGGGTAGGTCATTTTTACAATTTCAGCAATAATATTTTCATCTTTAAAGGCCTTATTTTTTCCGTATTTTTTAGATAAATCAAGCATTAAGTTTCGAACTCCGTAGGTTCCGTTGCTTTCTTCTCTTAAAATAATATCTAAACACATACCTATTAATGCGCCTTTCTGATATACATTATTGTAGTTTTTAGCATATTTAGGTTCTAAAATGTTTTTACTCATTTTGGTAAAAGACATGGCATCGTTATAATTTAATGACCCAGCAATTTTTGAATTCATTTCATTGATAAATTCATCTTCAGAAATTAAACCTTGATTTACCTGAAAAAGATTGGCAAAATATTCGGTCATTCCTTCGTACATCCATAAATGTTCTGACATTTTTGCTTGGTTAAAATCAAAAGAATGAATTTCTTCAGAATGTACAGATAACGGAGAAACAATATGGAAAAATTCGTGGGATACTGTTCCGTTAATCATATTGCTAGCAAATTGTTTTTTGCTCATGGTTTCAGGATAGACAACCGTTGTAGAAGACCTATGTTCTAAAGCGCCATATCCTTGAAATTTATACATTTCAGGATCAAATAAATAGACTAAAACATTGTATTCATTTGTAGTTTCAAAACCTTTTAAAAAGTTGGTTTGAGCGGTCATCATTGTTTTTAAAGCCTCCTTTAAATCGGTTGCTTTGTGCGCGTTGTTAGGCGAATAAATAGCTAAATTTACTTCAATTCCGTTCACCGTAAAACTCACGTTATTAAGTGGCGCATACATAATCGGATTGTCTGAAATTTCATCATATCGAGGTGCTAAAAACACATCTTTACCGTTATCAGTTTTTGAGGTGTTTTTATTGATTAATGATGAGGTTTCGTATAAATGGGTAGGATGCGTTATTGAAATTTGATAAGGCAATTCTTTTTTATCATTAAAATAACCAATAAAACCAGGTAAATTTAATAAGAAATTTTTGTCTTCTTCAATATTTGTACCTGCCATTACATAGATATTATGGTCTTTTTTTGAATCAAAGGTATCATCAACCCAATACGATATTTTATCCATGTTTTTGGCATTGTTAATTTGCCAAGAGTTTTCGTTTAGTTTTTGAATCGCTAATTCTTTTCCGTTATAATCAAAAGCTTTAAAATCTGAAACAAACTTCCCATAATTACTCATGGTGTAGGTTCCTGGAACAATTGCAGGAATATTATAAATTACAGTTTCTTCTTTTATTTTCTGTGGATTTATAGCAACCATTATTTTATCATCAACAACCGTATTTAAATCGATGTTTACCGCAATGGTTTGGTTGTTTTTTTGTATCGATTTATAGGTCGAACAGCTAGCGAATAAAGCTAAGGAAACGAATCCAAGTATAATTTTTTTCATGAGAATATTTTGTTAGGTATAATTAGTGTCCTAAAAATAGGATAAGTTACATTTTTTATTACTAAATTTAACATCTTTTTTTAAGCTTGGTAATATCAACTAAAACGTTGTACCTTTGCAGCGGCATGGGAATAAGACGAGTTTCAGATTGGTTACCGACTACAAATAAGGAGGTTAAGTTAAGAGGATGGGAAGAATTAGATGTAATTCTCTTCAGTGGAGATGCATATGTAGATCACCCATCATTTGGTCCGGCAGTAATAGGACGAATACTAGAAAGTTATGGTTTGCGAGTAGCAATTGTACCACAACCTAGTGTAAATGATAATTTACAAGATTTTGAGAAATTAGGAAAACCCCGCTTATTCTTCGGAGTAACGGGCGGATGTATGGATCCGATGGTGAGTAATTATACGGCAAGTAAACGCCGTCGTGATAAAGACGCATATACACCAAATGGTGATAAAGGGTTTCGACCTGATTATGCAACATCGGTATATTCAAAAATATTAAAAGAAAAATTCCCTGACACTCCAGTTTTAATTGGTGGTATTGAGGCTTCATTGCGTCGTGTTACCCATTACGATTATTGGTCGGATAAATTATTACCAACTATTTTAGAAACTTCTAAAGCAGATATGTTGGTGTATGGAATGGGTGAGCAACCTTTACGAGAAATTGTAGAGCTGTTACAAAAAGGGGTGCCGTTTTCGAGTTTAAAAACGATAAAACAAACCGCTGTTCTTATTGATGAACATGAAAATGTTCCGAAGAATAAAAATTGGGAGGATGTAGAAATTAATTCTCACGAGGCTTGTTTAAAGGATAAAAAAACATTTGCATCGAACTTTAAGGTAATAGAGCAGGAGTCGAATAAATTATATGCACGTCGTATTTTTCAAAAGGTTGGTAATAAAAAACTGATGATTAATCCGCCGTGTGCAACAATGACCGAAGGAGAAATTGATGCTTCTTTTGATTTGCCTTTTACACGATTACCGCATCCAAAATACGATAAACGTGGACCAATTCCTGCGTTTGAAATGATTAAATTTTCAATAAATATTCACCGTGGATGTTTTGGAGGTTGTAGTTTTTGTACAATATCGGCACATCAAGGAAAATTTATTGCTAGTCGTAGTCAAGAATCGGTATTAAAAGAAGTCGATACCGTTACTAAAATGGACGATTTTAAAGGATATTTATCTGATATTGGTGGGCCTTCTGCGAATATGTATCAGATGAAAGGAAAAATCCAATCTATTTGTGATAAATGTGTGGCGCCTTCTTGTATTTCGCCAGTAATTTGTAGTAATTTAGATACTTCGCATAAACCATTAACAGACCTTTATAAAGCTGTTGATGCGCATCCGAAGATAAAAAAATCATTTATTGGAAGTGGTATCAGGCATGATATGTTGGTGCCAGAATTCAATAAAAATGCCGACCCAAAAGAGTTAGATGCCTATACAGAAGAGGTGATGACCAATCATGTTTCGGGGCGTTTAAAAGTAGCGCCAGAACATACTTCTGACCCTGTTTTAAAGTTAATGCGTAAGCCATCATTTAAATATTTTCACATGTTTAAAGATAGGTTTGACCGTATTAATATCAAGAAAAAATTAAAGCTTCAGTTAATTCCTTATTTTATATCGAATCACCCAGCCTGTGAAAAAGAAGATATGGCAAATTTGGCTGCCGAAACAAAAGATATGGGGTTTCAGCTAGAGCAAGTGCAAGGGTTTACGCCTACGCCAATGACAGTGGCTACCGTAATTTATTACAGCGGATATCATCCTTATACGTTAAAACCAACAAAAACACCGAAAACAGCCAAGGAAAAGGAAGATCAACATCGATTTTTCTTTTGGTATAAAAAAGAAAATAAAGATTGGATTCGTAATACGCTGAACAAAGTAGGACGAACAGATTTACTTAAAAAATTATTGCCTGAAAATAATTCGTGGAAAAAGAATACAGGAGCAAAAGATGCTAAAAATACCTTTGATGATGCAGTTCCTTTTAATAAGCGAAAAAGTAAAAATTACCGATCGCCTAAAACAGCTGTAAAAAATACAAGAGATACAAAAAGTACTAAAAATCAATTGGATGAAAAAGTGCCTTTTAATCAACGTAAAAATAAAAATTATAGAGCGCCTAGAGTAAACGCAAAAGAAAGCCAAAATAACGGTGGTTCTAAAACGGAAGCGAAAGAAACTAAAAAATACAGCGCTCCTAAAAACAAAAAAAGGAGAAGGTAAATTTGTTTTTGAAAGCGTAAAAAATATTTAAAGTCAATATAAACCTAGTGTGTAAAAGCGCTAGGTTTTTTTTATGAGGATTAAATATATAACTAGTGACTTACTGATGGTTTAGGGGTCTTAAATATGGTTTAATAACCTTAACTATAATTTAAAATTAATACCATGAAAAAAATAATTTTAGTCGTGTTTTCAGTAATGATTAGTACCGTAGTACTTGCTCAGGATAAACAGAAAATTAAAGGAAATAAACAGGTAATAACAACGAGTAAATCTATTGATAAAGCGTTTTATAAAATTGAAATTGACGATGCTTTAGAGCTAAGTATAAATCAGGCTACTAAAAACAGTTATGTATTAACTACGGATAAAAATTTACACGAAGTTATTAATTTTGTAGTAATAGACAGTGTTCTTAAAATTTCAACAACACATAAAATAGCAAGGAGTAAAAAACTTAAAATAGCATTAGATTTTGTAAAACTTGAAAAAATCACCTTAAAAAATGGGGCTAAAATAAAAGGAGACGGAGTATTCAACTCAAAAGTAATGCATATTGATTGCTATAACTCAAGTGAGTTTGAATTAGATTTAAAAGCGGAAGAAGTTACTGTAAATATGCTTGGAAAATCAAAGGGGGCGTTAAAAATAAAAGCAACGAATACCACTTTTTTAATGTCGGATAAAGCAAGGCTAGAGGCTCATGTTTTAGCCGATAATGTTACCGCTAAATTAATGAATTCAGCCGATTTAAGTTTAGAAGGAGAAGCTAAAAAAGCAAGCTTTAGTTTAAAAGAAGCTGCTGATATGAAAGCAAAGGAAATGAAAATTTCTGAGCTAGATGTATATACTTCAGGGAGTGCAGATGCTTCTATATATGCAGGAAAAAAGTTAATTTTATATGCCCAAGGTAAAAGTGAAGTAGCAATATATGGCGAACCTACAATAGAATTAAAAGGTTTTAAAGGGACGGCTAAACTTTTTAAGAAGTAAGCAGTAACCCAAAAGTATCATTTATTTTAAAAGCTATATTACCTAGGTAATGTAGCTTTTTTTATGCGTTTTTTGAAATAATAAATGATTAATAATATTTATATATGTGTTTGATTTTGTTATTTTCAATTACTAAAACACGTTTGTTTTTATCGTATTTAGTGAGTAAAGCAGGACTGTCATCTTTGTATAAAATTTTATCTAATTTTACCGAATTGGAATTTAAATCCATAGCATAATTGGTGAAATAAGTATTTATAATTTTACCATTATTATCTAATTTATATCCTTTGATAAAAAAATATGTACCAGCTATTGCTTTTATTAATTTTATAGTTGACAGATTTTTATTAAATGTATAATATTCAATAAAGTTACTATCAATAGGTTTATTATAATTTGTTTTAATAATTTCGCCTTTATTATTATAACTGAATTTATGACTAAATGTATTATTAGAGACTATTAAGTTCTTGTTATTAGTTTCATATTTTGTAATCGTATTTTTATCTGTAGCAAAGTATGTTAGATATTTTGTTGATTTTATCCTTTTAGAATTTTTGTATGTTTTGGTTTTTTTAATATAGTCAATTAAACCATTTTTATTATAATTAACTTTATACGAGCCATTTCTTTTAGAATATAAAGAGTCTAATTTGCCTTTTTTATCAAAATAGTAATCGTATAACTCATATTTTGTTGAAGAAGTAATCTGCCTAATATTTTTAGGAATATTGTAAACACCTTCAATATTCATATAATAACTTGGGGCAATATCTTTAAAAATCAATTCTTCGGATAATTTATTTATAAGATTATTTTCTATTATAAATTCATTATTTGAGTTTTTAAGCGAAATATTTAATGAGTTTTTAAATGTAATATTAGTTTCTACTTCTTCGACTTCTTCTACTTTTTCTATTACTTCTTTTACTACGGGTTTTGTGGTTTTACAACTATATAAAACAGCTATTAATGATATGTAGCATATTAATTTTAGGTATGTTTTCATATTAAATTATTGATAATTAGTATGTAAAAGTACTGGGTTTTTATAAAATGTTATCTGTATTGTCTTTTGATTAATTCTTCTGGCTTCGTGCAAAATAGATATAGAAAAATAATAAAGAACCATTCTAGTGGTTTCATTATTATGTATGTTACATCAGATTTGAAAGGCGTATTTATAACTTTGGATAAATTATAGCCGTAAGTATCATAATTTTTACGAATAAAATGATGTGTTTTCGGGTAATTAACTTGAATTAAATCTTCAAAAGCATTGGCAATCATTAATTGCCTATTTATTACAATTGGTTTTCCGTGTCTTTTTCCTATTCTTATCGGTTTTACAATACTTGGGTTTCCTCGTGCTGCAACAGTACATAAATAGTGTCCTTTATGGTCTAGTGCTGGTGGATGTGATTGTTGAGAAAAACGCCAAGTTGTAGTATCAGTAAATACCTTTATCATGCTGTCAGCATCTTGCCCAAATAGCATTAAAATGATGGTTATCACACAAAAAACAGGAAAAATTAACATTAGTATTAGTAAGGGATATGATTTTATTTTGAAAAGTGTTTTATGTAAATAATTTAGAATCGAGTTTTGGTATTGATACTCATCAAAATGATTAGCGACAGTATTAAAACTTTTAGCTAATATGTAAAAAGAAGTAATGCTAGATATAAAAGGATAAAATAAAAAAAATGTTATTGCATTATTGTTTGTTGAGGTATTAATAAGCGAGGCGGAATTGAATTCAAACATATCATTTGAATAGGATGTTTGAAGGATGATAAAAACATTTAAAACAATACCAATAACGACAAAAACAGTTGCAATACCCCAAGTAAGTGGTGGTAGTATTTTACTTTTCTTCCAAATTAAAATTTTAGAAATAACATATAATATGTAAAAAACAAAAACAGTGAGCATATGTTTTTGCCCAAGAGGAGTGTAGCCTTGGTCCATTGGATCTATGGCTATGTTGTGTTCAGCACTAACTAGCAAGCAAAACAGAAAAGGAATAAAAGTAATTAAATGAATTATAACTGTAATAATAGTACCTGCTGATGCTTTTAATTTAATAGCAAAAAAGAGAGATATTATAAATAATAAGAAAATAATTAGTAAAAATTCCATAATATAAAAGTGTTCTGCTTTAGTATTATGAGCTAAGTTATTAAAAATAACTAAAAAGAAAAATCTTTTGATAATGAAGTTTAGAAATGATAAAAACCTTGTTTTTAGGACAAAAAAAACCGAAACAACTAAATGTTTCGGTTTTGTGCGGAGAAAGAGGGATTCGAACCCCCGGTACCTTGCAGTACAACGGTTTTCAAGACCGCCGCATTCGACCACTCTGCCATTTCTCCAGACCTGCTAAATAAGTATTAGTTGTTAGCGGTTGCAAATTTACAACCTTTTTTTTGATTATTGCAAGTTTTTTAAATATTTATTTTCTTTAGAGGTTATTTAAATTTCATCTGAAAAAATTTTGTAGTATAAAAACAGTAAATTGAATTTGTCAATTCGAGTGATTTTAATGACTAAAAGGAATTAAAATTGTATCGAGAATTTGAATTGTTTTATATTGATGAGTTTTGAGGATAAAAAAGTTCTCGATACCATTTTTTTGAAGGAAAAAATCACTCGAACTGACAGTTTTTGTCAATAAAATTATTATTGAATAGCATTGAAAAAAAAATATAACAGAAAAATAAGAAATCGCATCCTGATTTGCCGAAGTTCTCCTTTTGATGCGATGCTGAACTAAATTAAGTATGACGTTTATTTTATTTTAATAGGCTTTTTTACAATAAAAATTTATATTACCCCTAGAGTAAACACAAAATAATTCATCAAAAATTAAATGACTGACAATAAATTAAATAAAGATATTCTTAACTCTTGGCTTTGGGATTCGGCAAATATATTACGTGGAAGTATTGATTCTTCTGATTTTAAAAACTACATTTTCGGACTGCTTTTTTTAAAACGCTCTAACGATGTTTTTCAAGAAGAGGTAGAAAATATCATGAAAAATGATAATTCTTCAAGAGAAGATGCCCAAGATGAGGTGTTTTTTAAACTTCCTAAAAAAGCTCAATGGCAATATATTACCGAGCAAACGGAAAATATCGGTGTTATTATAGATGAAGCTTTTGGTGCTATTGAATCTGAAAATACAGATTTAGAAGGCGTAATGACAGCCACTAAATTTGGCGATAAAGAAATGTTAAGCGATGACCTTTTAAAACAATTATTACGTCATTTTAATAAATATTCACTACGAAATGACCACTTAGAATCGAACGATTTGCTAGGAGATGCCTACGAATTTTTAATCAAAGAATTTGCCAATGATGCAGGGAAAAAAGGTGGCGAATTTTATACACCTCGTGGCGTGGTGCAACTTATTGTAAACCTGATAAAACCACAACCAAAACAATCTGTTTACGACCCCACTTGTGGCTCGGGAGGAATGTTAATAGAATCGGCACGATATATCGCACAGCAACCTAAAGGCGAAATTAATGGAAATATAAATGTAAGTTTATACGGACAAGAGAAAAACCTAAGTACTTGGGCTATCGGGAAATTAAATATGTTGCTTCACGATTTTAACGATGCCAAAATAGAAAAAGGCGATACTTTAGTAGCTCCAAAACATTTTAACAGCGAAAACGAACTAAAATTGTTTGATCGTGTGGTAGCAAATCCGCCGTTTTCTATGAGTGGTTGGTGGACTCCTGCCGAAAAAAATATTGAAACTAAAATTGATAAAAACGGTAAAGAAAAGAAAATAACGCCAAATTATAACAAAGTAGTAAGCGATAATAAATATGGGCGTTTTCAATACGGAACACCGCCAAGAGCTTATGCCGATTTAGCCTTTTTACAACACATGATTGCGGTATTAAAACAAGACGGAAAAGCGGGCGTAGTGTTGCCACACGGTACACTTTTTAGAAGCGGTACAGAAGGAAAAATAAGAAAAGCTTTGCTTGAAAATGATTTAATAGAAGCAATTATAGGCTTGCCATCGGCACTTTTTTATAATACGGGAATCCCTGCGAGTATTTGGGTTATCAATAAAAATAAAACCGAAAATCAGAAAAATAAAGTTACTATTATTGATGCTAGTGCTGATTATAAAGATGGAAAAAATCAAAATGAATTATTAGACGAGCATATCAATAAAATTGTAAACGCATACGACAAAGCCATCGAAATTGATAAATATATGCGTATCGTTTCGATGTCTGAAATTGCAGAAAACGATTATAACCTAAATATTTCTCGTTATATTGATACCAGCGAACCCGAAGAAATTATTGATATTAAAGCCGTGCATCAGCATTTAGCCGAGTTACATAAACAAGAAGCCGAAATTGATGCGAAATTAAACGAGTTTTTAAAAGAATTGGGGATATGAAAGTAGGATATAAAAAATCGGCTTTGGGAGAAATTCCTGTGGATTGGGAGGTTGTGAAATTAGGGAAAGTTTGTAAACTAAAAGGTGGTTTTGCTTTTAAAAGTTCCGATTCCTGTGAAAATGGTATTAGATGGGTTAAAATTGCTAATGTTGGTGTAAATAAAATTAAATGGGATGATAAATCTTATTTACCTTTTGATTTTCAAATTCGTAATAATGACTTTGTTTTACATGAAGGAGATATAATTTTAGCAATGACAAGACCAATTTTAAGTGGTAAACTAAAAATTGCTAGAATTAGTAAATTTGATTCAGGCTCTTTATTAAATCAAAGAGTCGGGCGTATTGTAGAGGATGAAAATTTAAATAAAAATTTTGCGTATCAAGTTTTTAATTCGTCTTCATTTATAAATTTAATGGAAAAGGAATTAACTGGAACAGACCCTCCAAATATAAGTTCTTCAATCTTCGAATCCTTAAATATTCCACTTCCCCCACTACAAGAACAACAAAAAATCGCAGAAATTCTAAGCACCGTAGATGCTAAAATATCAATAATAGACGAACAAATTAGCGAAAATAAAAACTTAAAAAAAGGATTGATGCAAAGCCTGTTATCCAAAGGAATTGGACATACGGAATTTAAAAAATCGGCGTTGGGTGAAATTCCAAAGAGTTGGGAGGTTGTGAGATTGGCGGAAATAGGAGAATTTTTTAAAGGAAAAGGTATTTCTAAATCTGAAATATTAAAAGAAGGTAAATATTCATGTATTCGTTATGGTGAAATTTATACAATTTATGATACTATTATTTATCAATTAAAATCATTTATAAACCAAGATTCAGCAGATAAAAGTAATTCTTTCAATAGTGGAGATTTACTTTTTACAGGTTCAGGAGAAACAGCAGAAGATATAGGTAAATGTGTAACTTATATCGGAAATGAAAAAGTTTTTGCGAGTGGAGACCTTATAATTCATCGACCAAATAAAGGAAATTCAAAATTCTTATCATATACGATGAATAGTAGTATAGTTAGAAATCAGACAAAAAAATTAGGACAAGGAAATTCTGTTGTACATATTTACACAAAACATCTTTCAGAAATAACATTTGCACTTCCCCCACTAAAAGAACAAGAAAAAATCGCTTCAATTTTAAATTCCGTAGATGAAAAGTTAGGAGTTTTATCAGAAAAGAAAAGCTATTATCAAAATCTTAAAAAAGGCTTGATGCAACAGTTATTAACGGGGAAAGTTCGAGTTTCGGTTTAAAAGATGAAATAATTACATTAGGAAAGTAGAACGGCAAGGGGTTAAAATCCCTTGTTATTTGGAGGTTGTTTAAAAAAAAGGTGTAAAAAATGAATAAATCAGTTTTTATCGACCAAAAACCGATAAATAACGAGTAATTGGTCGATAAAAAAAATAATTATGGAAGAAAATAGTCATTTTGATAAAAAATCACTGAAACTTATTAAAGGTTCAACTGCCGACTGGAAAGAGTTAGCAAAAGACTGTGTTTGCTTTGCCAATGGTGTTGGAGGCGAAATTCATATTGGTATTGAAGATGAGGAAGATTTTCCTGATGCAACACAAAAAATAAAACCTCGATTAATTGATGAAATAAATAAAAGAATACCACAACTTACTTTAAATGTAGGAATTATCCCATCTATTGAAAAAGCAGAAAATGGGGGAGAATATATCAATTTAAAGATTTTAAGAAGTAGCCAAACGATTGCTTGTACGTCAAATGGGAAATATTATATGCGAGTTGCCGATGAATGCCGACCTCTTATGCCTGAAGATATGACAAGAGTTGCTTCGGAAAAACAAGCTTTTGTTTGGGAAGAAAAAGTAGTTCGTAAAATTTCAATAGAAAATGTCGATTTTTCAAAAAGAGATAGGCTTTTATCTGATATTATTAATTCAGAGCGTGTAAGTAATTTCGTAAGAGAAATGTCTCGAGAAGAGCTTTTAGACTATTATTTATTAACCTCAAAAAATTATGTAACCAACTTAGGTCTTTTGTGGTTTGGAACAAGAAAAGATAGAGCATTATTACATTATGCGCCTACAATTCAATTTATTAAATATGATGAACAAGGCAATAAAATAAACAAAATGCTTTGGGATGATTTTACAAAAAACCCAAAAGAATTATTAAATGAAATTATTGGATTGCCAGATTGGAAAGAATCCGTAGAAATATCAGATGGACTTTTTAGAAAAACAATTCCGAATTATGATATTGAAGTTATTCGAGAAATAATCGCCAATGCATTGGTGCATAAAGTGTACACTATGCGAGGAGATATTTTTATAAATTTATATCATGATAGATTAGAAATACATTCGCCTGGAAGACTACCTTTAGGAATTACACCTTCAAATATTCTCTCAAAATCGGTACAGCGTAATCAGCATTTATCTAAAATATTTCACGATTTAAAATTGATAGAAAAAGAAGGTAGCGGTTATGATAAGATTTTTGAAATTCAATTGTTTAACGGGAAATCAGAACCTTTAGTGGAAGAATGGGACGATAGAGTTATCGTAACTTTAAAAAAGCAAATTATAAGTAAAGAGGTTGTTCGTTTAATGTCTAGGGTAAATGATGAATTTAATTTGAATCAAAAACAAATAATAGCTTTAGGGCTTATTGCACAAAGTGGTGCTATTTCAGCCATTAGGTTATCAAAAAAATTATGCGTTCGTACTAATGATTCTTTAAAATATTGGATAGAGAAATTACTTAAAAATGATATAATTTTAAGTAAAGGACGAACAAAAGCAAGAGAATATTCTGTAAATCCTGAATTGTTAAAAAATATAGATTTTAAAGGTGTAACAGATTTAAAGAAAATTGAATCACATCGTTTAGAACATCTTATTTTAGAAGATTTAAAAATATACCAGCCTTGTTCTAAATCAGATATTCATACTAGAATAGGTTTAGAGATTCATGAAAAAAAATTGAAGCGCTCAATAGATAAATTAATTAAAGAAGGCGAAATTCAACAAATTGGCGAAAATAGATGGCGAAAATATCGTTTATTATAAATATTCCTATTGGACATTCTATTGGACAAATAGTGTTTATTTATTTGATTTTGTCCGATAGAATTAAGATAGATAATTGCTAAATAAAAAAAACTATGAAAAAGTCACCCGAATATATAGATAGCGAATTACCAGCAATCGAATTATTTAAAAAATTAGGCTACCAATATTATAATGCGAGCGAAAAAAAAGAACGAGAAAATATTTCTGAAGTACTTTTAAAAACTCGTTTAGAAAGTGCCATTAAACGTATTAATCCATGGATAAATGAAGTAAATTGTGCCAAGGCAATAACAGCTTTAACGGCTGTAAATGGTGCGTCGTTAATGGAAAATAATGAGCAAATTTGGGAATTATTACGAGGCGGAAATTTTACAGTAAAGCAAGTTATAAATAGCGTTGAGGTTTTTAAACCTGTTTATTTTGTCGATTATAATACACCAGAAAACAATGATTTTTTGGTGGTAAATCAGATGCGATTTAAAAATAGATTAGATACAATATCAATCCCTGATTTGGTGGTTTTTTTAAACGGCTTGCCAATTTCAGTAATAGAATGTAAATCGGCAAGTTCAAGAAATGCTTGGGATTCGGCTTTTAGCGATTTAAAAGAATATGAAAATTTAAACGAGAAATTATTTTATTACAATCAAATAAATGTAGGTATTTGGGGTGTTGGTGCAAAATATGGCGGGGTAAATGCCCCGCAACAATTTTATTCGGTTTTTAAAACATCTAAAGAAGATACCGAAATTATAGAAAAATCAAACTGTGAACAAGATAAACTAATACGTGCTTTATTTAAAAAAGAACGGCTTTTAGATATAATCCGTCATTTTGTAATTTTTGAAACCAGCCAAGGAATTACGGTTAAAAAATTACCACGATATCAGCAAATAAGAGCAACGAACAAAGCAATTAGTCGTTTACAATCGGGAGAAGGTGGCGTAGTTTGGCATACCCAAGGCTCAGGAAAATCATTAACGATGGTATATATTGCCCGAAAATTACAAGCACCAGAATTTGGTTTTAAAAACCCAACGGTGCTAATTTTAACCGATAGAAAAGATTTAGATAGGCAAATAAACACGACCTTTAGAAATGTCGGATTTAAAAATGTAAATCAAGCGAGTTCTGTTGTTCATTTAGATGGATTACTACGCAACGATTACGGAGGAATAATAACAAGTACAATTCAGAAATTTCAAGAAAAAGACCCAAAACAAACTATTTCTATCGACCAAACCGAATTGGAAGAATCTGGTAATTTAAAATATGAAAAACATATAAAAGATAGGTTTTTAATAAAAATAACCAAAGAATTAAAGGCAGATAAATGGGTTGAAATTGAGCGTGAAGAAATACCTTTAGAAGAACTATCAAACAAAGAAAACTTGTATGTTTTAGTTGATGAAGCCCACCGAAGTCATTACGGATTTTTAGCGTCGTTTATGCGAACAGTTTTACCACAAGCAAAATTTGTAGCTTTTACAGGAACGCCAATTTCAAAGCAGGATAAATCGACATTAAACGAGTTTTATGGAGGCGATTATATTGATGTTTATACGCTAACCCAAGCGGTAGCCGATAAGGCAACACTTCCTTTATTATATGATGAAGGTATTGCAAAATTATCAGTTAAAAAAGAAGCCTTAGACAAAGAATTTGAAGAGGAATTTGGGCATTTATCAGAAGCTAAAAAAGATAAATTAAAAAATGAAGCCTTACAGAAACACCTTATTTCAGAAAAAAGAATTAATGACATTTCAAAACATTTAATTACTCATTATCGCACTAAAATATATAAAAACGGACATAAAGCGATGTTGGTTTGTAGCGGAAGAAAACACGCAATTAGGTATCAAGAAGCCTTAGATAAATTAAAAAAAGAAGGATTTCATAATTTTGAAACCAAAGTAATTATTAGCCTTGGTTCGGTTAAAAAAGATGCTATTGCGAAAGAATATTACGAAACATTAAAATGGAATGAAGAGAATCCGAAGGATAAAAAACCAATTTTTGTAGTTCCGACAAATCAAATTAAAGAAGTTACCGATAATTTTAAATTGCCTTTCGGAGAAATATCAGCCACCGAAAAATCAGGAAAAAAGAAGCATGATAATACGGCAATAATAATTGTATCTGATATGTTACTTACAGGTTGGGACGCACCAATAGCATCTTGTTTGTATTTAGATAAATCGTTAAAAGAGCATAATTTATTACAAGCAATTGCCAGAGTAAACCGTACTAGAAAAGGAAAAGAAGTAGGTTTAATAATGGATTATAACGGAATTACAAGCAATTTAATTGAGGCATTAGAAATTTTTTCAGGCGATATAAAACCCGAAGATATTTTAAGAAATATAAATGAAGAATTGCCAAAATTAGCAATGAATCACCATAAATTAGTTGATTTTTTTAAGCCGATAAAAATTGATAGCCTTAAAAATAGAAAAGCATATATCGATAAAGCATTGCTATTTATTGAACCTCTTGACAAAAGAGATACTTTTAAAGTATTGTTAAAAGCCTTTAAAAAATCGATGAGTATTGTATTGCCTAATAAAAAAGCACTAAAATATCAATACGATTTTAAGCTTTTTAATGACATAAAATTAACAGCCAAAAACTTTTTTCCTGATGATGATGAATTAAAAACCACCAAAGAAGAAAGTGAAATCTTACAAGCAATGGTCAATGAACATTTAACAGCAACAGGCGTAGAAAATCTGTTAGATGAGCCAATTTCTATTACTGATAAAGATAAATTTAAGGCAGAAATAATGAACGCATCGCCAGCCACCAAAGAGCTAAAAATGCGTACGCATTTAAAGCATACCATAAAAGTTGGCATCGATAAAAACCCTGATTTTTACAAGCCATTAGCACAGCGTTTAGAGGAGTTATTCAAGTTGAAAGCAGCGGAGCGTATTGGGCAATTAGAATTATTTAAAGCCTATTCAGAAATACAAGATGAAATTATTAATCAGCAAAAAGAAGGCGAAGAAAAAGGGTTTAAAACCACTGGAGAACGTGCTATTTATGATTCTATGAAAGTATTATTTGCCGAAGATGCTCAAAATATGACCAAAACAATGTTTGATATGATTTCTAAAGAATTAGAAATTATAGATTGGCAAGAAAAAGGGCGTGTGAGAAATGACATTGAAAAGAAAGTTAAAAATCATTTAAAAACCGCCAAAATTGCCGATAATCAAGCAAAAATAAAAGCAAAAGAAATGATTGCTGTTTTAATTAAAAATTTGTAACCTGTTTAAATTTCATCTGAAAAAAAATATAACGGAAAAATAAGGAATCGAATCCGTTAAACTAAATTTATTTCAGCATCGCATCCTGATTTGCCGTAGTTTTTATCGGATTTTTGTCAATTCGAGTTATTTTAATGACTAAAAGGAATTTGAAAGAAAAAAATCACTAGAACTGACAGGTGTTTTATAAATTTTTGAAATAAAATTTTATTGATTAAAATTTAAACAGACTCTAATTAAAAAACTAAAAATGACTAAAGTAGCCTACGGAAATAAAACAATTGACTATTTTTTTGAAGAAAATAATCAGTTAAAATCGCATTATATTAGTGTAGAAAAACACATAGGTGTTGTTTTAAAAGGGTGTTTTATTACTGAAAAAGAACAGCAAAAATTAATTTTAAAAAAAGCTTCTTGGATTTTAGAGAAATTAGCCTTGGTTTGTGCAATCGATGTTGATGCGATTGTTACAGGTTCACGAATGCAATATTTAGGGCGAAAATACTATGTTCAACTTTTAATTGATGATGAAATAAAAAATATTGAAATTGATTTTACGGCATCTAAATTTAAAATTTCATTACCAAATTCTTTAAATAATCAAGCCGATTTAAAAAATGCTTTTGAAGTTTTTTTTAGGCGTAAAGCTATTGAAAAAATTACGCCAAGAATAAATAAATGGGCTAAAAAAACAGGCTTATCTTTCAAAGAATTAAAAATAAGAAAACTAGAAAAACGCTGGGGAAGTTGTACGGCTTCTAATACAATTATAATAAATATTGACGCAATAAAACTGCCATTTAGTTTAATTGATTATTTAATTGTACATGAATTGGCACACACAAAAGTTAAAAATCATTCAAAAGAATTTTGGGCAGAAGTGGCTAAATATATGCCAAATTGGAAAAAATTAGATGCCAAAATGGATGAAATGAAATTGTAATTTTTTTATAAATAACCACAAAAAAAAACCGAAACAACTAAATGTTTCGGTTTTTGCGGAGAAAGAGGGATTCGAACCCCCGGTACCTTGCAGTACAACGGTTTTCAAGACCGCCGCATTCGACCACTCTGCCATTTCTCCAGACCTGCTAAACAAGTATTAGTTGTTAGCGGTTGCAAATTTACAACCTTTTTCTGTTTCTAGAAAATAAAAATTGATTTTTTTTAAGCTTAAAATTATATAAGCGCTATTTTAAAATATTTGTTATTGTTTATCAGTAGGTTATGTGAATGTAAATATTTAAAAAAAATTTAGATAGATATACAAAAGATAGCATTAGTGTTATATTTATACCTATTTGATTAGTTTTTGGTGTTTTTTTTAAGAGAATTATAATTTTTAAATTACTTTCGTTTTAAAATAAAGAAGCATGTTTAATTCATTTGGAAATATATTAAAAGTAACCACTTTTGGTGAATCACACGGAACGGCAATAGGTGGCGTTATTGATGGTTTTCCAGCAGGAATGGACGTAGATTTTGAGGCTATTCAACAAGAGTTAGACCGTCGTAAACCTGGGCAATCTAAAATTGTAACCCAACGTAAAGAACCTGATACTGTTGAGTTTTTATCAGGGATTTTTGAAGGGAAAACAACAGGTGCTTCTATTGGTTTTGTTATAAAAAACACCAATCAGAAAAGTAAAGATTACAACCATAATACCAATGTATATCGCCCATCGCACGCCGATTATACCTACGATAAAAAATACGGAATTAGAGACTATAGAGGCGGAGGGCGTACCTCGGCACGTGAAACTGCAAATTGGGTGGTTGCTGGAGCCTTGGCAAAACAACTGATAAAACATATTAATATTGATGCTTTTACCTCATCGGTAGGCGATATTTTTATTGATAAACCTTATCAAGAGTTAGATTTTTCTAAAACAGAAAGTAATATTGTTCGCTGCCCTGACCAAAAATCAGCAGAAATAATGATTGCTAAAATTCATGAAATCCGAAAAGCTGGTGATACTATTGGAGGTACGATTACTTGTGTAATACAAAATATGCCTGTTGGATTAGGAGAACCTATTTTTCATAAATTACACGCCGAATTAGGAAAAGCAATGCTTTCAATTAATGCGGTAAAAGGTTTTGAATTTGGTAGCGGATTTTGCGGTGCTAAAATGAAAGGCTCTGAGCACAACGATGTTTTTAATGAAGATGGAACAACACAATCTAATTTATCAGGAGGAATCCAAGGAGGAATTTCAAACGGAATGGATGTGTATTTTCGAGTAGCTTTTAAACCCGTAGCTACGATTATGACAAATCAGCAAACTATAAATTCTGATGGTGAACTAACCGAAATTCAAGGAAAAGGTCGTCATGACCCTTGTGTTGTGCCAAGAGCTGTACCAATTGTAGAGGCTTTAGCGGCATTAGTTTTAGCTGATTTTTATTTGATTGATAAAATGCGTACAGTATAAAAATAGTGCTTTTAAAATGATAATTTAATCCCATAAAAAAATCCCAAGCATTTGCTTGGGATTTTTCAGTAAAATATATACGTTAAAAACCTATGCTAACATGGTAACAGGGTTTTCAACAAAAGTTTTTAATGTTTGTAAGAATTGAGCACCTACAGCACCATCAACCGTTCTATGATCACAAGCTAAAGTTAATTTCATGGTGTTACCAACAACAATTTCACCGTTTTTAACAACAGGTTTTTGTACAATTGCACCAACAGATAAAATAGCAGAATTCGGCTGGTTGATAATCGAAGTAAAACTTTCGATACCAAACATTCCTAAGTTAGAAACCGTAAAAGTACTTCCTTGCATTTCGGCAGGAGCAATTTTTTTGTTTCTAGCTTTACCAGCTAAATCACGTACCGAAGCACCAATTTGAGTTAAACTTAACGCATCTGTATGTTTTACAACAGGCACTACTAAACCTTCATCAACAGCCACGGCAACACCAATATGAATATGACTGTGGAATAATGTCGTATTATCCGTCCAGCTAGTATTTACATTCGGGTGTTTTTTTAATGCCATAGCACACGCCTTAACAACCATGTCGTTAAATGATACTTTCGTATCAGGAACAGCATTAATTGTTTTACGAGAAGCCATTGCGTTGTCCATATCTACTTCAATATTTAAGTAGAAATGAGGTGCAGAGAATTTAGAGTTTCCTAATGCTTTAGCAATTGCTTTACGCATTTGAGAATTTTTAACTTCTGATGTGTTTTCTTCTCCAGCGATAGCAAAATTAGTTGCTGTTACCGATTTAGAATTAGTAGGAGCTTCAACTTTAACAGCGGCAGGAGTGTAGTTTTCTACATCCTTTTTAACGATACGTCCGTTTTCACCAGAACCTTTAATTGCTGTTAATTTGATTCCTTTATCTTTTGCTATTTTTTTAGCTAAAGGAGAAGCAAATATTCTACCTCCAGAAGTTGTTGTAGTTACTGTTTCAGTAGCTACTTTAATTTCTTCTTTAGAAGTCACTTTAGGAGCCTCTTCTTTAGGAGCTGTTTTTTCTTCTGATTTTACATCCGCAGAAACACTTGTATTTCCTGAGTTTAAAGCTGAAAGTACGGTAGCAACATCAGTTCCTTCTTTACCTATAATAGCAAGTAAAGTATCAACAGGAGCAGCTTCGCCTTCTTGAACACCGATGTGTAATAAAACACCTTCGTTAAAAGATTCGAATTCCATAGTAGCCTTATCAGTTTCGATTTCAGCTAAAATATCACCCTCTTCAATAGTATCGCCTACATTTTTTAACCAAGAAGCAACAGTTCCTTCTTCCATGGTATCACTTAAACGTGGCATGTTAATTACAACAACACCTGCTGGCATTGCTACAGCTTCACTTTTTACAGCGACCTGTTCATTAACAACAGCTTCAGCTTTAGGAGCTTCTTCAATTGTTGCAGCAGCAGTACCGCCGTTTAATAAAGCAGAAATATCTTCCCCTTGTTCACCAATAATAGCTAATAAAGTATCAACAGGAGCAGCTTCGCCTTCTTGAACCCCGATGTGTAATAAAACACCTTCGTGAAAAGATTCAAATTCCATGGTAGCTTTGTCAGTTTCAATTTCAGCTAAAATATCGCCTTCTTCAATGCTGTCACCTACATTTTTTAACCAAGAAGCAACAACTCCTTCTTCCATTGTGTCGCTTAAGCGAGGCATGTTTATAATTGTAGCCATGGTTTACTTTGATTTTATAAATGGATAATCTTCTTGTTCATATACCATATCGTGTAATTGACTTACTTCAGGATATGGAGAATCTTCCGCAAATTTTTCACATTCACTTACCGATTCTTTTACTTCTTTTTTAATCGCTTCAATTTCATCAGCAGAAGCGTATTCATTTTCTTTAATGATATCTAATACTTGCGTAATAGGGTCAATTTTACGGTACTCAGCAACTTCATCTTTTGTACGATAATGTTGAGCATCCGACATTGAATGTCCTCTATAACGGTAGGTTTTCATTTCTAAGAAAGTTGGTCCTTCACCACGACGCGCTCTTTGAATAGCTTCATCTACAGCTTCGGCAACTTTAATAGGATTCATTCCGTCAACAGGTCCACAAGGCATTTCGTATCCTAAACCAAGTTTCCAGATATCGGTATGATTTGCAGTTCTTTCAACAGAAGTTCCCATAGCATACCCATTGTTTTCAACAATAAATACTACAGGTAATTTCCAGGTCATTGCCATGTTAAAAGTTTCGTGTAATGAACCCTGACGAGCAGCACCATCACCAAAACAACATAATGTTACGGCATCATTCCCTTTATATTTATCACCAAAAGCCAAACCAGCTCCTAATGGAATTTGACCACCAACAATTCCGTGACCACCATAAAAACGGTGTTCTTTCGAAAAAATATGCATAGAACCACCCATACCCTTAGAGGTACCAGTAACTTTACCATATAATTCTGCCATTACACGTTTCGGGTCTTCCCCCATACCAATTGGTTGTACGTGGTTACGGTAAGCGGTAATCATTTTATCTTTAGATAAGTCCATTGCGTGCAATGCACCTGCTAAAACAGCCTCTTGACCGTTATATAAGTGTAAAAACCCTCTTACTTTCTGTTGAATGTAAACAGCGGCTAACTTATCTTCAAACTTTCTCCAGAAAAGCATGTCTCTATACCAGTTGATATAGGTTTCTTTAGTGATTTTATTCATTATATATTAGTTGTTTATTTAAAGTTTGTTTGTTGCGCTTGTCTTAAAACGCAACTACAAAAGTAAGTAGTTTTTAGTAATTTTAAAAAAGTTCTTGTTAAAATTTACACACAGGTTTTTTTATTTTTAAAACCGCTTAAATTATTGCTTTTGTTTGGCAATAATAATAGTCGCTTTTGCACCTGTAGCCAAGTTCCATTGATTTGCCGAAATTAGTGCTCCATTGGCGTTATAAATTTTAAAACCAGCAGTGTTTGGTCCTGAACTCCCTTGGTTTAGCGCTAAAATATTTATGGTATTAATTCCTTGATCTAGCGATATTTTAAAAGATTGATATCTTTTTTGAAGAATTAAGTTTGTAACCACCGGAATATTATTGACTAAAATAGTCACTTTATCGCCATCAGGATATTGAAAATCTCTACAAATAATGGTAACACTTTTATCTTTTGTGGTAAAACTTCCTAAATCTTGATCAATAATAGGGTACACATAGCGTCCATTTATCTTTTGAAAAGCTTTTAAATATTGTTCTTCTGCAATTTTCGCTTTTGTTAAAATCCCTTTATTTTCAAAAGCACTTTTGGCTTGTTTTTTTTCATATTCTTTTTGCTGTTTGCTGTGTGCGTTTTTAAAACCGTTATTATTTTTAAAATCTAACGATGTTGGTTTTTTTAGCTCTTTAGCAGCAGTAGGAATACGACCAAATGCACCGGTATTATTTTTCTTATTTCCATAAGAAGCATCAAGTTGTGCAAAAGCATGCGAGCTTATACTTACTGCAAAAATTACTATAAAAAAATGTATTGTTTGTTTTATCATATCAAAATAAATCTGAGCAAATATAATGCCGTCGTTTTTTGTATTTCTCAATAAAGCGTTAAAACATATTTATTTGAAGCAATTTCCCGCTTTTCGCACTCGCTTTTTTTATTTTTCAAAAGAAAAAAATAAAAAAGAGCTCAAACAATTGCTACAATCGGGGCTAGGCATTTTGCTTTTTTTGTATATTTTTCGATAGTAAGAAAATAGTAAACATCATGCTGAATTTATTTCAGTATCACATCAACAGGAGAACTACGGAAAATCAGGCTGCGATTTCTTATTTTTATGTGATAAAACTTTTTTTCAGATGAAATTTAAACAGGCTCTTAGTATTTAATTTATTGAACAGGAAATTTAAAATATGTTTTAGGAAAAGGTTCAAAACGCAGGGTAAAATGCCACCATTCTTTATGGTACGCCCTAAAATTATGCGCCTTCATAACAGCTTGTAATAATTTTCTATTTTCTAGCTGTTTTTTAGTCAATTTAGGGTAAGAAACATTTGAGGATATTCCGAAAAAATCAAAAGGACTTCCCATATCTAATTCGTTGCCTGTTTTTAGATCAACAATTGTTAAATCAACAGTGCTACCACGAGAATGCCCTGATTTTGAAGCAATAAAACCTTTTTGAAATAAATGCCGTTTATTAATTGTAGGATAATACTCTTGTTTCATTAATGTGTCATTTATAACACGTGCCCATTTTACAAAATGATTCACCGCGGTTTGCGGACGATAGGCATCAAAAATTTTAAGACTCAATCCTTTTTTTAATAAATTCTCCTGGACTTTTTTTAGCGCTTTTGCCATCGCTGTGCTTCCTATAAGTACAGCTTCTTGGTAGCCATTTATAGAAGTTCCTACAAAATTATTTTTAGAACAATAGCGCATTTCTTGCTTAATTGTAGGCGCAATATCTTTTAAATACGAAAAATTTTTAGGAAGTTTTTGTTGTTCTTTTGTAAGTGTTTTTTTTTGTGCGTTAGCAATAAAAGAACAAAATACTAATAAATAAAATAGTTGTTTCATTAAGCAAAAATAAGTAATTTGTTTTGTTGTAAAAATTACAGGTTTAAAACTGTTGTTTTTATGATATATAATATCATTCCAACGACACCTCCAACAATTGCGCCATTAAGTCGAATATATTGTAAATCATCACCCACTTTATCTTCAATTTGTTTTACCAAATCTTCGTTGTTTAGGTTTTCTAAACTTTCAGAAACCGTGTTTGCAATTAAATGATGATTTTTATGAATTGTACTAACCAATAGCTTTTTTAAAGAAGCATCTGCTTTTTCAATAAGCTCGGTATTTTTAGAAAAATCGCTTATTATTTGGGTAGATTTTTGTTTGATAAACTCAATAAAAACACTTTTATCATCGTTTAATTGTTCTTGTAATTTATTTTGTAGTGAGTTTACTAATTTTGAAACAATACTTTTTGATTCAATATTGCCGATTAATTTTTCTTGCATATTTTGAATTGAAGCAAGTGCGTTTAAATTTCCAATTTCTAATTTTTGAGCAAAATCTAGCAGTTCATTTTCTAATCTTTTACGCAACGGATGTTGTTTGTCTTTTGCTATTTCGTCTAATAAATCATTGATTGATTTTACTAGTTTATCAGCTATGCTTTCATTGTTTAATCCGCCGAATTTCTGAGCTGTTTTTACGGCAATAAGCTTAAACGTACTTTCTTTTTTTAGGTTTTCAGATTGGTTTGCAATATTTTCTACAAGCATGTTGCGAGTTTCATCACTATTAATGGTTTTAGAAACACTCGATAAAGCAACCTTCCAAAGTTCAGAATGTTCTTGGTTTTTGAGTGCTTTTTGTAGCCAAATACCTAAAGGCTTACCAAGCTCGATGCCTTGTAATTCTTTTTTTAGCATTTTTTCTAAATAGGGTGTAAGTTTTGAAAAATCGGTATTTTTTGAAAATTGCAATAAAATATCTTGTAAAAAATGAATGATTTTTGATACATTTTTTTCCTCTTTCAGCGCCGCTACTATTTTATCGGCAATAGCAACCGATTTTATTTTATCGGCTAAACTTTCTTTCGAAAGCCATTCGTTAGAAACCAAATCAACAATACCGTTAGAAAGTTTAGCCCTTGATTTAACAATAATATTGCTGTGTTTGCTAATTAACGGAATAGGAATTTCGGCAAATAATGCCCGTACCGCAAACCAATCGGCACAGCCACCAACTACGGCAGCCTCAAAACCAGCTAATAAAATATGCCAGATGATATGTGTTAAAAATTCAGTTTTAATACCTGCGATTAGCAGCAGCATCCCAAGGGTTGCGATGGCTAAAGAAAGTGCGCCTTTTTTTGGTAATTTCATTTTTTATGTAAAAATAAGTTTTTAAACATAAAAAAGCCAAAACAGTAACGTTTTGGCTTAGAGCCTGTTTAAATTTCATCTAAAAAACTATTGTAACATAAAAATTAGAAATCGAATCCGTCAAACTGAATTTAGTTCAGTTTCGCATCCTGATTTGCCGTAGTTTTTAGCTTTTTTTGATAATTCTTGTCAATTCGAGTGATTTTAATGACTAAAAGGAATTAAAATTGTATCGAGAATTTGAGTTCTTTTATGTTGATGAATTTTATACAAAAAAGTTCTCGATACAATTTTTTTGAAGGAAAAAAATCACTCGAACTGACAGTTTATTTAATTTTTAAACAGACTTTTAGTAAAAAAATATTAGTTATCGTGTTATTCTATAAATCTGAATTAGCATCATGGCTATCATCATTATCATTATCGTAATTATTATTATCATCATTATAATTATTAGAAGAGTTACAATCAGTACATTCAAAACCTTTCGAAGTCATTTTAAAATGATGATTTGCCATGTCACGGTCATAAATATCTTGAGTGTTTTTAATGTCGTCAATAAATTTACCAGCTGAATCTTCAAAATAAATTATTGTATTTTCAGGAATATAAACAGTTGCTTTAATTTCTTCGTCTTTCCATATATTTTTATAAGCACTTAAAAAGAAGGCATCGAAAATAATACTGTTATTTACTATCTTAAAATTATATTGAATTGCCTGCGCGTTATCATTTGCTTGCTTGCGTTTTTTACCTTCGGATGTTTTTTTAATTTCGATATAAGCAACCTGAGTTTCGCTTTTACGAACATCAATATTTATATCGTTAGAATATTTCATTTTAATATCATTAACCATTACATTTTCAGCGTTATTTCTATTGCTTAAATTATGGCTGTAATACATGTTATCATCATTAACAACGCTAATTTTTAAAGGCTGTTCTTTGGTGTAATTAATCGTGTGTTTATTCACATTAGCACCATTATAAGCATGCGTTGTAGCGTATTCAATACCTGAAAAACCAATCGAAAATAACGACAGTAACCAAACACCTAATAAGATGAAAACAGTTGTTGTATTTAATTTTTTAACTGATGGAGATAATATTCTTAATCCTAATATGAATAATACCATCATCGGAATTCCAATCAATAAAAATAATGAAATTGCTAACAACCATTTAGGCAACATAGCTTCATAAAAAAACGGCGGATACTGTACAAAATCGTTATCAACATTTAAAATTTCAAAACTACCAATTGAAAATGCTCCAAATAATAACGCAAGTATAGTACTAGCAGCAATAAAAATTAATAATATCCCTATAAATTTACCAAATATTTTAAATAATACACGTAAAATTTCACCTATTATACCTATAAAATCTTGTAGTTTAGAGTTTGTTTGTGAGCGAATTTTTTCATAGTCGGCACTTGAAAATTTATCAGATATTTCACTAGCCCCATCTTTTAATTTTTCGGATAAAGACTCAAACTCGTCGCGAATTTTTTTTTCAATAGTATCAATATTTACCGCTTCGCCTTGCATCTGTAATTTTTCAGAAGTTGTTTTTGCTTCGGGCAATAAAACCCATAAAATAATATAGGCTAAAGGTGAAAAACCAGAAGCAACTAAAATGATAAAAGCAAGTCGAATCCAAATAACATCAATATTAAAATAATGCGCAATACCCGAACAAACACCGCCTAAAAACTTGTCATCGCCATCTCTAAATAATTTTTTAACACTTCCTTTTTTAGCCTTATAATTAGAAGAGTAATCATCGCTGTAAGTGTCTTGTGTTTCCGAATAATCTTCCGGTTGCCCCATAATGGTAATGATTTGTTCAATATCATTTTCATTAATAACCTGGCGTACATCTGTTATTTTTTCAGATAAAAGTTCACTAATACGTGCTTCAATATCTGAAATTATTTCATTTTTACCCTGCGGATCATCATTTAAAGAATTAGCGATAGCCTTTAAATAATAGTTTAATTTCTGATAAGCAATTTCATCTATATGAAAGAAGAATCCGCCTAAGTTTATGTTTATTGTCTTATTCATCTTTAGTTGATTTTGTAGTAGTTATTAAATTTACAGCGTTCACTAAATTCCCCCAAGTTTTGTTTAATTCTTTTAAAAAAAGCCCCCCATTTTCTGTTAAAACATAATATTTTCGTGGTGGTCCAGAGCTTGACTCTTCCCATCTGTAACTTAGTAAACCTGCATTTTTTAAGCGTGTTAGTAAGGGGTAAATTGTTCCTTCAACCACAATCATTTGGGCACTTTTTAATGTTAGAAGTATTTCAGAAGTATAGGCATCTCCATTTTGTAAAATAGATAAAATGCAATATTCTAAAACCCCTTTTCGCATTTGTGCTTTTGTATTTTCAATTTTCATATACGATGGTTTCTAAGGTTATTTTATAAATTTAATGCTAAAAGGGTATTGATATTCTTCTCCTTTATTCGCTTTTATGGAAGCGATAATAATTAAGGCGATGCTACTTATAAAAATGGTCAGCATTAAAAACCCACTAATAAATAAGCCGATGATACTAAAAATACTGAAGTATGTGTGGTTTGTATCAAAATTAAATGAGGGTTTGTTATAGATATCTATAATAACGTTTCCGAAAAAAAACAAGCTTAAAAATAAAAAAAATACGGTGCTTGTTATAAAAAGATATAAGGTATAGCTAAGGTTAAAATTAACAGCCTCTTTGCCGTGGTTGTTTAAAAATAAAGTATCACTTTTAAATACCTGCCATAAAATTAAAGGCGCAATAATATTTCCTAATGGAAAAAAATATCCAGTAAAAGCGGATAAATGTATTAAAAAAACATTGGTATTTTCGTTATTTGGCATAATGGTGTGTTTTAAATACTACTGTACTATGCAAATATATATCTTTTAAAAGGTACTTTGTAATGCATAGTACTGTATTTAACATTTTTTTAACATTTGTAAATGTGTTATTATTTTTTGAGTAGAGATATAAAATACCTGAAGTTGTTGTTTTTGTTGACTTTAAAAGAAAAGAAGTAAATTGCGTTTAAATATTAAGATAAAATGAAATTTACACCTCGAAAAATAAATTTATTTACCTTGTTCAAACTGCCATCGGCATATATCTGCGGAATTAGAGTACAGTCTATTTCTGAAGAAAAATCAGCCGTAACGGTAAAACATCGTTGGATAAACCAAAATCCTTTTAACAGTATGTTTTGGGCAGTTCAAGGAATGGCAGCGGAGTTGTCTACAGGTATTTTGGTTATACAAGCTATTCAGGAATCAAACCGAAAAGTATCCATGTTGGTAACTAATATGAATGCAACTTTTACCAAAAAAGCAACGGGAAAAATTCAGTTTTCATGCAATGACGGATTGGCAATAAAAAAAGCAATTCAAAAATCAGTTGAAACAGGCGAGGGGCAAACTGTTTTAGTAACTTCACAAGGAATTAATAAAGAAGGTGTTTCGGTATCAAAATTTGAATTTGAATGGAGTTTAAAAGTGAAATCAAAAGCCATTTAATTATATATCGTAATTTTAATCAAAAAAAAACCGCAACTAATTGCGGTTTTTTTGAGTTTTATGAGTTTTTGAAAGACTAGAAATTATATTCCTAATTCATCAAATATATTTGTTAATTTTTCTCCTTGAGAAGGTGCAGGTGCATTTGGGCTTACAATTGTTCCGTCAGGCGCAATAATGATAAACTTAGGCAATCCTTTAATTAAGAATTTTTGAGCCCATTCTAAGTCATTTTGTTTTTTACCACTAAATAACTGAATTCCTGTCATTTCTCGGTCAATTATTGTTTGCTTCCATTTTTCATGTTGTTTTTTATCGTCAACACTAATACTTACAAACGTTAATTTTTTTCCGTGGTATTCTTCCTCTAAATTCTTTAATAAAGGAATTTCTCTTTTACAATATGCACACCAAGTTGCCCAAACATCAATATATAAATAGTTACCTTTATTTAATAAATCATCTAAAGAAGTTGTTCCGCCATTATAGTTTTCAAAATTTGAAAATTTTGGAGCAGGTTGTCCTTTTGCTGTTGTTTTTAAAATATTGTAAGTTTTAGAAATTTCTTTTTTATGTTTTTCATTGGTAGAATATGCAATGAATTTATCATGAAATTCTTTTAAATGAGGTGTAAAAGTAATGCCATTTTTTGCATTTTTATATAATAAATCGTTTTTAGCAATACTGCTATTAACCTCCGCGTGTGTAGTTTCTAGATAGGTTAAATAGTAACATTTTCCTTCTTCATTTTTTTCTTTCGCTAAAAGGTCCAATTGCGTTTCTAGCATTTTACGGTATGCATATGAATTTACATAATCTTCATCGCTACTATAATTGAAACCATTAAGTGGGTTTGGAAAATCTTTTGAAACTGCAAACTCTTCATTTTCGGTTAAAGTGGCGTAAAAATCTTGATAATTACTTAAATTTCTTAAATATTCGTAGTTAATATTTTTAACTTCTTTCTTTAAAAAATTGGTAGGTAAATTATTTGAAATAGATAAGGTAATTAATGCTTCCTTATATTGATTCATTTTTTCTAAAAAATCACCTTCTTCTAATGAAAACAAGTTGTTGGCGTTTATTAAAATTTCACTAAATTTTTTACCTTTTTGAACAAAGTAATTATTGATGTTAGCATTGCCTCCTTCAAATTTAATACTCGTGTTATTTTTGTAGTCAAAAATAATTTTGGTATTTACAGTATCAGAAAGGTATAATTTTATAGGTTTTTTATTTGCTATAAGCGTATAATAACCTTCTTTACTAATTTTTAAAGTATCTAAAAAAGTTCCTGTTTTTTTATTGAATTTTATTTTTTTGTTAAAGTTAAACCCATTTAAAGTAACGTCTCTTTTTTTGAAATTTTCAATTTTTCCAGATAAAACAAGATAATCTTTTACAGGCTTAGGTTTTTCTTCTTTACAGGAAATAATGCTAACTCCTATTAGTGCTAAAAGCAGTATTTTTTTCATCGTTTACGGTTTATGTGATTGAAGGTTTTTAAAGGGTCAAAGTTACTTTTTTTAGGTTTTTTATCAAAAGAAATTAGTAATATATTTACTACAGATTTTGTTTTTTTGATATATTTTAGTTATAAGTAGCTTTTTTAATGGTAATGATAGCTTTTAAAACAAAACTCCCAAGTAAATACTTAGGAGTTTTTAGTTGAATTCTTCAATTATTTTATTCTTTTACCTCTGTTCGAGATTCTTCTGATTTGATTCCTTTTTCAATATTAATAACAAGTGTATTGCTTTCTGTGTCTAAATCCATCGAAATAGTATCGCCTTCGTCTAGTTTAGAATTTACAATTTCTTCTGCTAAAGCGTCTTCAATGTATTTTTGAATAGCTCTTTTTAAAGGACGTGCACCGTATTTTTTATCAAAACCTTTATCGGCAATATAATCTTTTGCTTTTTCGCTTAAGATTAATTTATAGCCTAAATCGGCAATACGAGCTAATAATTTTTCTAATTCAATATCAATAATTTTATGAATATCTTCACGTTCTAGGGCGTTAAAAATAATTACATCATCAATTCTGTTTAAAAATTCAGGAGCAAACGATTTTTTTAAAGCTCCTTCAATAATGCTTTTTACGTGGGCATCTTCTTGGTCTTTTTTAGAGGCTGTACCAAAACCAACACCGCTACCAAATTCTTTTACTTTACGAGCACCAATATTAGATGTCATAATGATAATAGTATTTCTAAAATCAATTTTACGCCCTAAACTATCGGTAATATGCCCGTCATCTAAAACCTGTAAAAGCATGTTAAAAACATCAGGATGTGCTTTTTCAATTTCATCTAAAAGAATTACAGAATACGGTTTTCTACGAACTTTTTCAGTTAATTGACCACCTTCTTCATACCCTACATATCCTGGAGGCGCTCCTATTAAACGAGAAATAGCAAATTTCTCCATATATTCACTCATATCAATTCTAATTAAAGAATCGGCAGAATCAAATAATTCACGGGCTAAAACTTTTGCTAATTGTGTTTTTCCAACCCCTGTAGAACCTAAAAAGATAAATGAACCAATTGGTTTGTTAGGATCTTTTAAACCAACGCGATTTCGTTGAATTGCTTTAACTACTTTGGTAACCGCTTGATCTTGCCCAATAACTTTACCTTTAATCATGTTAGGTAAATCGGCTAAACGATGGCTTTCAGCTTCAGCAACTCTGTTTACAGGAATTCCTGTCATCATAGAAACCACCTCAGCAACATTGTCTTCAGTTACAATTTCTCGGTTTAGTTTAGAATCTTCTTCCCATTGATTTTCAGCAGATACTAAGGCTGTTTCAATGTTCTTTTCGTCATCACGAAGTTTTGCTGCTTCTTCATATTTTTGCCCGTTTACTGCGGTTGTTTTATGCTTGCGTATTTCTTCTAACTTAGCTTCTAACTCTAAAATTTGTTGAGGTACTACAATGTTTGTTATATGAATTCTTGACCCTGCTTCATCTAAAGCATCAATAGCTTTGTCAGGTAAAAAACGATCTGTCATATAACGATTCGTCAATTTTACACAAGCTTCAATAGCTTGGTCGGTAAATGATACTTGGTGATGCGCCTCATATTTACCCTTAATATTGTGTAAAATTTGTACTGTTTCATCAACAGTTGTAGGTTCAACAATTATTTTTTGAAAACGACGTTCTAATGCGCCATCTTTTTCAATATTTGTTCTGTATTCATCTAAAGTTGTAGCTCCAATACATTGAATTTCGCCACGCGCTAAGGCTGGCTTTAACATATTTGAAGCATCTAAAGAACCTGTTGCACCTCCTGCACCAACAATGGTATGAATTTCATCAATAAATAAAATGATATCGTCATTTTTTTCTAATTCATTCATTAGCGCTTTCATGCGCTCTTCAAACTGTCCACGGTATTTTGTACCGGCAACTAAGCTAGCCAAATCTAAAGAAACAACTCTTTTGTCAAATAAAATTCGAGATACTTTTCGTTCTACAATTCGTAAGGCTAATCCTTCTGCAATTGCTGATTTACCAACACCAGGTTCACCAATTAACATTGGATTGTTCTTTTTTCGTCTACTTAAAATTTGCGATACACGTTCAATTTCTTTTAAACGCCCAACAACAGGGTCTAATTTTCCAGCAATAGCAAATGCCGTTAAATCACGACCAAAATTATCTAAAACAGGGGTTTTAGAAATTTTTGCTTGTTTCGCCTTTGAACCTTGCCCAAAAGGATTTGAGCCTTGACCAGAAGGGGCATCTTCTGAAGGTGTTTCGGCAGTTGGAGAAGAAAAATTATCTTCTATATGAAGTTCTTTGTAAAGAGCTTTCGTAATTTCATAACTTACATCATGTTTTTGAAGTAGTTTTGTTGCAGGATCATTTTCATTACGTAAAATACATAATAATAAATGTGCTGTATCTATTGAATTACTTTGATATAACTTTGCCTCTAAAAAAGTTGTTTTTATCGCTTTTTCTGCTTGCCTTGTAAGATGTAAGCTCTTTTTTTCGAGGTTTTCGATTGATAGTGTAGTTGGGTTTAGTTTTTCTAACTTACTACGCATCAATTCTAAATCTACATCAAAAGTAGTTAAAATTTCGATGGCTTTACCGTCTCCTTTTCTAATCAAACCTAGCAGTAAATGTTCTGTTCCAATAAAATCATGCCCTAATCGTAAGGCTTCTTCTTTACTGAAAGTAATTACATCTCTAACTTGTGGTGAAAAATTATCTTCCATAAAATTAATTTGTATAGTTACTACGTTTTTTCTTCTTAAAAATAACAAAAAATATGCCACTACTTTTTAGCGCATATTTTTTAGTGATTCTGTGGTGTTAAATATACGTTGTTAATGTTTAAAAACCATTAATATCGTTGGTTAAAACAATAAGTATAATTTTTGTATAAAAGAAGGCTTTGTAGTATCTTGCAATGTTTTAAGAAATACAGCTGATTTTAGCGTATTTTGTAAATGAATTTTATAAGGTATAAAGTTCATTTCTTTATAAAAATGATAACTAATATTTTAAAGAAATATATATGGCAGATGGCGAAAAGTTGATTCCGATCAACATTGAAGAGCAAATGAAATCAGCGTATATCGATTATTCGATGTCGGTTATTGTATCAAGAGCATTACCAGATGTAAGAGATGGGTTAAAGCCAGTTCATCGAAGAGTTTTATTCGGTATGCACGAACTAGGTATAAAAGCAACAGGTTCATATAAAAAATCTGCAAGAATTGTAGGGGAAGTACTAGGTAAGTATCACCCACACGGTGATACTTCTGTATACGATTCTATGGTTCGTATGGCACAAAACTGGAGTGTGCGTTATATGATGGTTGATGGGCAAGGTAACTTTGGTTCTGTTGATGGAGATTCTCCGGCAGCAATGCGTTATACCGAGGTAAGAATGCAAAAAATATCCGAAGATATGTTGGCGGATATTGAAAAAGATACTGTTGATCATCGTTTAAATTTTGATGATACCCTACAAGAACCAACCGTATTACCAACCCGTATTCCTAACTTATTAGTAAACGGAGCGTCAGGTATTGCAGTAGGAATGGCAACCAATATGGCACCACACAACTTAACAGAAGTTGTAAACGGAACGATTGCTTATATTCAAAATAGAGACATTGAAATTGATGAGTTAATGGAACACATCAAAGCGCCCGATTTTCCTACAGGAGGAACTATCTACGGCTATGAAGGTGTTAAAGATGCTTTTCATACTGGTAGAGGTCGTATTGTAATGCGTGCTAAAACTAGTTTTGAAGAAGTAAAAGCAAGAGAATGTATTGTTGTTACTGAAATTCCGTATCAGGTGAACAAAGCAGAAATGATTAAAAAAACTGCCGAGTTAGTTAATGATAAAAAATTAGAAGGAATTGCGAATATTCGTGATGAATCTGACAGAAACGGAATGCGTATCGTTTATATTTTAAAACGTGATGCAATTCCTAATATTGTATTAAATAAATTATACAAATATACCCAATTACAAACCTCATTTAGTGTAAATAATATTGCACTTGTAAATGGTCGTCCTGAGCAGTTAAACTTAAAAGAATTAATTCATTATTTTGTTGAACACAGACACGAAGTAATTGTTCGTAGAACTGAGTTTGAATTAAAGAAAGCACAGGCAAGAGCGCATATTTTAGAAGGATTAATTATTGCTTCGGATAATATCGATGAGGTAATTAAAATTATTCGTGCCTCTAAAAATGGTGATCAAGCTCGTGAGAGTTTAATTGAGCGTTTTGAATTAACGGAAATTCAGGCAAAAGCCATCGTTGAAATGCGTTTGCGTCAATTAACTGGTTTAGAGCAAGACAAATTACGTGGTGAGTTTGATGAAATTATGTTAACGATCACTGATTTAAAAGATATTTTAGCCAATGAGCCAAGACGTTATCAAATAATTACCGATGAACTAATCCATATTAGAGATAAATATGGAGATGAACGTCGTTCTGAAATTCATTATGCTGGTGGCGATATGCGTATCGAAGATATGATACCAAACTCTAAAGTAGTCGTTACTATTTCGCATGCAGGATATGTAAAACGTACCAATCTTGATGAATATAAAGTTCAGAATAGAGGCGGACGTGGGCAAAAAGGCGCAACGACTCGTAATGAAGATTTCTTAGAGCACCTATTTGTAGGGACAAATCATCAGTATATGATGTTTTTTACTCAAAAAGGAAAAGTGTTCTGGATGCGTGTGTATGAAATCCCCGAAGGAGGAAAGAATACCAAAGGTAGAGCGATGCAAAACTTAATCAACATTGAACCTGATGATAAAGTAAAAGCATTTTTAGTTACTGAAGACTTAAAAGATGAAGAGTACATCAACAGTCGTTACGTAATTATGGCTACTAAAAAAGGTCAGGTTAAAAAAACTTCTTTAGAACAGTATTCTCGTCCAAGAACTAACGGAATTAATGCCATTACAATTAAAGAAGGTGATGAGCTTTTAGAAGCAAAATTAACTACTGGTGATAGTCAAGTAATGTTAGCTTTAAAATCGGGTAAATCTATCCGTTTTGAAGAAGCTAAAACGCGTCCGATGGGAAGAACTGCATCAGGAGTTCGTGGGATAAGTTTACAGCATGATAAAGATGAGGTAATAGGAATGATTGCCGTAAATGACATGGATAGTAATATCTTAGTTGTTTCTGAAAAAGGATATGGTAAACGATCTAAATTAGAAGATTATCGTGTAACAAACCGTGGTGGAAAAGGAGTGAAAACTTTAAATATATCAGAAAAAACAGGTGATTTAGTTGCGATTAAAAACGTAGATGATTCAAATGATTTAATGATTATTAACAAATCGGGGCTTACCATTCGTATGGCTGTTGAAGATTTACGTGTAATGGGACGTGCAACACAAGGTGTTCGTTTAATTAACATCAAAGAAAATGATAGCATTGCCGCAGTAGCAAAAGTAATGCGTGAAGAAGAGGTTGAACAGGTTGAGCAAGAAGAAACGGAAGTTCAAGGCGAAGTAGCATCTGAAACTGGCACGGAAATTGAAAACAACACAAACGAAGATCAAGAATAACAATAAATAAGTACTACAATGAAAAAACAATTAATAACACTTTCTTTAGGATTAGTATCATTAGGTTTAGTAGCTCAAAAATCAGAGTTAAAAACAGCAGAGAAAGCGATAAAAAAGTTAGATTATAAAACAGCAATTACTACGTTAAATGCTGCTGAAAAATTAGTAATAGCTAAAGGAGAAAGTAAATACACTTCTAAATTTTACTTTTTAAAAGGAAAAGCATTGGCTGCTACAAAAGACTATCAAAATGCTGCAACAGCATTAAATAGTTTATTAGCAATGGGTAAAACCAAATATACCGAAAAAGCGAAGCCTATTTTGAATACTATGATTCAAGAAGTTTCAGGAAAAGCGGTTGATTTTTATAACAATAAAAAAGATTATAAAAATGCTGCTGAAAACTTTTATTTAACCTATTTATTAAGCCCTAAAGATACTTCTTTTGCTTACAACGCAGCAATATCTGCAACACAGGCAAACGAATATGATGCCGCGATTAAATACTACAAAGAGTTGCGTAAAATTGGTTATACAGGTATTGAAACTCAATATTTAGCAACCAATAAATTAACAGGTAAAGTTGAAAACTTAGGGTCTAAGAAGCAAAGAGATTTAATGGTTAGGTCTAAGCAATATATCAAACCTGAAAATAAATCAACAGCATCTAAATCGGCTACTATTGTTAAAAATGTAGCATTATTGTTAAAAGAACAAGGAAAAACCGATGAAGCTATAGCTGCGTTAGCAGAGGCAAGAAAAGAAAATCCAAAAGATTTAAATTTATTGTTAAACGAAGCTGATATGTATATCAAGCTTAAACAAATGGATAAATTTGGGGAATTAATGAAAGAAGCGATTGCTTTAGATCCTAAAAACCCAACATTATACTATAACTTAGGAGTAGTTAACTTCAATGAAGGTATGGTAGATAATGCTAAAAAATATTACAAAAAAGCCATTGAGTTAAATCCTGAGTACGGAGATGCTTATATGAATTTAGCTGTTGTTGTATTAAATAAAGATAAAGCAATTGTTGATGCGATGAACAAGAATCTTAATAACTTTAAAAAGTACGATGCTTTAGCGTTAGAACAAAAAGAAGTTTATAAAGAAGCGTTGCCATTTTTAGAAAAAGCAGATACAATTAAAAGGTCTGTTGATACTGTTAAAACCTTAATGAACTTATATGAAGTTTTAGAAATGGAAGCCAAAGCAACTCAATATAGAACCTTGTATAAAGCAATGAGATAGTATTTTAACAAAAGTTAATGAGTAACTATTTTACTACAAAAAAAACCGAAACTTTTAACGTTTCGGTTTTTTTATGCCTTTTTTTGAAGTAATTTATTTTAAAAATCGTTTTATAATTCTTAATTGATGTGTGTATTTTTTAGAATCTACATTGTAAATACCACGATGATCTAAGGTGTCAATACGAACTTTTCCGTGTGCGTGAATAATGGTGTTGTTTTCTAAAATAATTCCTACATGTGTTATTTTTGCTGGTTTTTGATCGGCAGAAATATTAAAAGAGGTGTCAAAAAAAGCAAGATCGCCTGCTTGGCTTTCTTCAATAAAGTTTAAGGTTTCGCCTTGGGTTACTTGGTCTTTAGCGTCGCGTAATAAATTGTAGCCAGCTAATTTGTAAACCATTTGTGTAAACCCCGAACAGTCAATTCCAAAAACAGATTTTCCGCCCCATAAATACGGTATGTTTAGAAATAAAAGTGCTGTTTTAGCAACAGCTTTCTTTTTATCATAAATTTCACCGCTATAAGAATATTTTTTTTGGTTGATATTAAATTCTCCATCTTTTAAAAAAGGAAGCCTTGCACCTAAAGGAATACTTATTTGTTGCTTGTATTGAGAATTTTTATCTTTAAAATTATCGTCAAAATCCTTAAAATTAACAAGATTAACAAAACTACCCGAATAGTTTTTAGGTTCTTCGGATGCTAAATTATGATACATTTCTTGGCTAATTTCTTGGTATTGTTTGGTATCAATAAACCCTTGATATTTATCAAAAGCCAATTCAATTTTAGTCCAATTGTCTTTTTTTTCTAGTATTTTAAAAGCTTCACCAAAAAGCACTTGATTTACCATTTCAGAAGCATCACTAGCTTCAAAACGCATAGGAATACTACTTAAATTACAAATTCCGAAAAACATAATATTACGAGTTTTTAAGGTTGAAAAATATTACATTCTTTCAATAACGATTGCACTAGCACCACCACCACCGTTGCAAATAGCTGCTGCACCAATTTTGGCGTTTTTTTGTTTTAATATTGATGTTAAAGCAATAACAATTCTTGCTCCTGAAACACCTAAAGGATGCCCTAAAGAAACCGCTCCTCCGTTTACATTTACTTTATCGGCTTGTAGGTCTAAAATTTTCATATTTGCCAAGCCAACTACTGAAAACGCTTCGTTTAATTCAAAATAATCAACAGCATCAATTGAAATATTTGCTTTTGATAAGGCTTTTGGTAACGCTTTTGCAGGCGCTGTTGTAAACCATTCTGGCTCGTGAGCAGCATCGGCATACCCTTTTATTTTAGCTAAAGGCTTTAAATTTAGTTCGATAGATTTTTCTAAAGACATTAAAACTAATGCTGCTCCACCATCATTAATAGTAGAAGCATTTGCAGCAGTTACCGTTCCTTCTTTGGTAAAAGCAGCACGTAAAGCAGGAATCTTTTCCATTTTTACGTTTTTATATTCTTCATCTTCAGAAAAAATAATTGGTTCGCCACGGCGTTGAGGTATTTCTACTGGTACAATTTCATCGGCATATTTTCCTTGGTTCCAGGCATTTGCAGAACGGGTGTACGATTCTATAGCAAAAGCATCTTGATCCTCTCTTGAAAAACCATATTGTGTAGCACAATCATCGGCACAAACACCCATGGCTACTTTTTGATAAGCATCAACTAAACCATCTTTTTGCAAACCATCTTCAAGGGTAATCGAACCAAATTTATTACCTGTTCGGGCGTGTTGGTAATGCGGAATCATACTCATGTTTTCCATTCCACCGGCAACCACAACTTCAGCATCGCCTAAAGCAATTGTTTGTGCGGCTAACATAATTGCTTTCATTCCTGATGAACAGACTTTATTTATGGTAGTACAAGGCACGGTATTAGGTATTCCTGCAAAAATTGCTGCCTGACGTGCGGGCGCTTGTCCTACACCTGCCGAAACTACATTCCCCATAAAAACCTCCTCTACCATGGCAGGATTTAAGTTTATTTTTTCGAGCGCACCTTTAATTGCCACTGCTCCTAATTTTGGCGCGGGTATGCTTGATAAAGAACCTAAAAAACTACCTATTGGTGTTCTTGCTACTGATACAATAACTACTTCTTTCATATGTTTTCGTATAATTTCTTCTGCTAAAATAACCATTTTATAATAAGCACTCAAATAATAGAGAAAGGTTATATTTACATATTTAAACATACAAAATGAACAATTTCATAAATAAGTTATACAAGAATAATGCGATTATTTATAAAATACTCTTGTTTTTAATTTCGGTAGTGGCAATTGTCTATTTATTCCCTAAACGAGGGCAGTTTAAATATGAATATACCCAAGCAAAACCTTGGCAATACGACAATTTATATGCTCCTTTTGATTTTGCTATTCAAAAAACAAGCCTTGAAATTAGTCAAGAAACGAATGAAATTAAAGCGAGTGTTAAAAAATATTTTGTGTGCAATCAAAAAGTAGTGCCACGTGTATTAAAGGCTTATAATAGTAAAATTATGCTTGCAGATTCGCTTGCGGTTAATGATATTGTATTTCTAAAAAAAATAGGGGAGGCTGTTATTCATAAAATTTATAACTACGGATTTTTAGATGATTCGAGTATTAAAAAAGCCACTCAAGACGAACTTATTTTTTTACGAAAAGGCAATTCGATTGCTGAAATTCCTTTTTCAAAATTACTACAATCAAAAGATGTATTGAAGTTTATTTCACAAAACACATCCGAAGTTAATAGTGTTAATCAAAACATTCTTTTAAGTCATTTATCAGCTGTTATACAGTCAAACGTAGTGTTTGACACTAAATATAGCGACAAGGAGCTAAACGAGGCTTTAAAGAAAATTTCGTATGCTAAAGGAAAAATTTCTAAAGGTGAATTAATGCTCTTAAAAGGTGATATTGTTACTGGCAGAAAATTAACAATTTTAAAATCGTACGAAAAGGCATCTAGCGCACAGCTTTTAACAAAATCAAACTATAATTGGATTGTTTTCGGATACACTATTTTAGTGGCATTGGCATTGTTAATGTTATTATTATTTTTAGAAAAATACCGTTTAGAAATTTTTAATGATAATAATAAAGTAACCTTTATTTTTTTGAATGTTTTTTTAATGATTTTAGCGCAAACGCTAGTGGTTAAATACAATTCAGGTTTTTTGTATGTAGTTCCGCTGAGTATTTTACCAATAATACTAAAAACTTTTTTTGATGCCCGATTGGGTTTTTTTACTCATGTGCTAACCGTATTGTTACTAGGTTTTATAGTGCCAAATAGCTTTGAATTTATCTATTTACATATTATTGCAGGGATTGTAACCATATTAACGATTTCAGAACTTTATAAACGTGCGAGTTTATTTATATCGATTGGGCGAATTACCTTAATTTATATGATTACTTATTTTGCTTTTTCGATTATAAAAGAAGGAAGTGCCGATAAAATAAACTGGGGTTATTTTGGTTTATTTGCCGCCAACGGATTGCTGTCTTTTTTAGCGGTTTTCTTTATTTATTTTTATGAGAAATTATTTGGATTGGTTTCTGATGTTACTTTATTAGAATTGTCAAACACCAATTCAACCTTATTGAGAGATTTAAATGAAAAAGCGCCAGGAACTTTTCAGCATTCTATGCAGGTGGCAAATTTAGCCGAAGCAGCCGCCAATGAAATAGGTGCAAACTCTATGTTGGTACGAACAGGTGCGTTGTATCATGATATTGGTAAAATGGCAAATCCGTTATATTTTGGCGAAAATCAATCGACAGGGGTAAACCCGCATCATGATTTATCAGCAAAAGATAGCGCCCAAATAATTTTAGAACACGTTATTAAAGGAATTGAAATTGCAAAGAAGCATAAATTACCAGACAGAATCATTGATTTTATTCGAACACATCACGGAACAACAGTTACCTATTATTTTTACAAGCAAGAATTAGAGAACAACCCTGAAGGATTTGTTGATATTAAAAAGTTTCAATACCAAGGACCGATTCCTTTTTCAAAAGAAACGGCTATTTTAATGATGTGTGATGCTGCCGAAGCGGCTTCAAAAAGTTTAAAAGAACCAACAGCGCAATCGATAGATAATTTAATCGATAAAATTATTGAAAAGCAAAAAAACGATAATCAGTTCGTAAATTCAGATATTACCTTTAGAGAGATCGAAAAAATAAAAAAAATTATTAAGAGTAAGTTAATGAGTATCTATCATTTACGTGTAGAGTATCCAGAATGATTAAATTTTTTTCAAAAAAAACTTGTGAGATCTTTTAATTCGTTATATATTTGCACTCGCAATTCGAGACTATTACTTTTAATAGTTTTTGAATCACTCAGGAGAGATGGCAGAGTGGTAATGCAGCAGATTGCTAATCTGTAACCGGGTAACTGGTTCCAGGGTTCGAGTCCCTGTCTCTCCGCAAAAGATGACTACTCGGGGTGTAGCGTAGCCCGGTCATCGCGCCTCGTTTGGGACGAGGAGGTCGCAGGTTCGAATCCTGCCACCCCGACACAGTTGTACGTAGCAACTTTAAAACTACGGGCTCTTAGCTCAGCTGGATAGAGCACCTCCCTTCTAAGGAGGCGGTCGGAGGTTCGAATCCTCCAGGGCTCACTTAAACCTTACTAGAAATAGTAAGGTTTTTTGTTGTTTATTAGTTTCTGTTCTGTATCAGGATTTTTTTTTGAAGCAATTTCCCGCTTTCCGCACTCGCTTTTTTTGTTTTTAAAAGGAAAAACAAAAAAGAGCTCAAACAATTGCTTCAATCGGGGCTAGGCATTTTTGCTAATTTTAATAATTTGAGAAACTATTATAATTTTAGTAAACTCTGGATCAAGCATAATTATTGGGGAGTTACATAAATTAAGCATAATTGTTAGAGCCTGTTAAAAATTAAAGAAACTGTCAGTTCGAGTAATTTTTTCCTTCAAAAAAATTGTATCGAGAACTTATTTAATAGTCAAGTCAATTAAAATTCATTAATATAAAAGAATTCAAATTCTCGATATAATTTTAATTCCTTTTAGTCATTAAAATCACTCGAATTGACAAAAATCATCAAGAAAAAAGCGAATAAATACGACAAATCAGCATGTGAACCTGAACTAAATTCAGGTTGGCGGATGCTATTTCTTATTTTCTTTTATATTTTTTTCAGCTGAAATTTAAAAATATTTATCCTGTAAATACTCTAAGTATAACTCAATAAAATCAAGATATTTTAGGATCTGAAAGACGCTACAATAAAATAAAATTAAATTTAAAGTTGGTTTTCTGAAAAATATTTATACCTTTGTATAAAATTAGAAGACATGTACAAAGATATTTTAATAACTAACCTTGGCGATATTGCAGCGGTCCAATTTGGTCTTTATCAAAAGAAAGAAATGAAAGGCGATGTAAAGTACTTGACTTCTAGTCATTTTGATAAATACCTTAATCCAACTTTGTTTGAAAATAGTTTTGTTAAGTTGAAAGATAAAGATAGTAAATTTTTATTGAAACCGAACGATGTTATATTAGCGGGTAAAGGACAACGAATATTTGCTTGGGCATATCAAGAAAGTTTTGGAGTGGTAATGCCATCATCATTATTTTATATTATAAGAACAGATGCAACTAAAGTAAACGGTCATTATTTGGCTTCTATACTTAATTCTAGTCAAAAACAATACGAATTAACTTTACTGGGTTCTGGTTCATCAATAATATCTATAACAAAAAAAGAGTTGCTAGATTTAGAAATACCATTGCCAACATTAGAAGCGCAAAATAAAATTGTAAATATTGAGAAATTATTAGATAAGGAAATAAGTATCGTTAACCAGATACTTGAAAAAAAAAGAGCGCTTAAAAAAGGAATTTTAAATGAGTTATTAACGAATAAATCAAAAATATAAAAGACATAAAAAAAAGTCTTTAAAACTGGTCGAATTAAAGACTTTAAGTTGGTATTGTTTACACTCAGTGGCTTGTCACCGAACTGATAAAAACAATGTTTGTGGAAAAACAAAAATATACCAATCTTATCACATATCAAAATAAAGATATTTAGACTCGGACTTACACAGGCTATTCCGAAAATATAGCGTGTATTTTTAAATATTTAATACATCAAATAAAGAGCGGTATTATTTACCGCTCTTTTAAAAAGAAAACAAAATGAGTAAATTAATAGAGTCACACACAAGTAAAGGTAAATTATCAAAACAAGATATAAATAACAAAGTATGGAAAGCCTGCGACACCTTTAGAGGAACAATAGATGTAGGACAATACAAAGATTACATACTTACAATGCTTTTTATTAAATATATTTCAGATGTAAATAAAGAGAAAAAAGAAGCCTACGAAATTAAATACAAAGGAAATCAGGATAGAATTGATAGAGCTCTTAAACATGAACGTTTTGCATTGCCTGAAAAAGCATCTTTTGAATATTTATATGCGCAACGTAATCAAAAAAATCTTGGAGATATTATAAATATAGGTTTAGAAGCTTTAGAAGATGCAAATAGAACCAAACTAGAAAAGGTATTCCGTAATATTGATTATAATAGTGAAGCCAATTTAGGAGAAGTAACAGACAGAAATAGACGTTTACAGCATCTTTTAAAAGATTTTCAAGACCTAGATTTAAGACCTTCAAACCTTGAGGAAAATGATGTTATTGGTGATGCTTATGAATACTTAATTTCAAACTTTGCCGCTGGTGGAGGGAAAAAAGCAGGAGAATTTTATACAGCATCAGAAGTATCAATATTATTAGCAAAATTAGTAGAACCAAAGGCGGGAGACCGTATTGCTGACCCAACTTGTGGTTCTGGTTCATTATTGCTTAAAGTTGCCAAAGAAGTTGGAAATACAAACGTATCTTTAAACGGACAAGAAGTAAGCGGTTCTACTTATGCGCTGGCTCGTATGAATATGTTTTTGCATGAAATGGATAATGCAAATATTCAATGGGGCGACACGATTAATTCGCCTAAATTAGTGGAAAATGATACCTTAATGAAATTTGATGTCGTTGTAGCAAATCCGCCATTTTCTTTAGATAAATGGGGAGCAGAAGACGCTTCATCAGACAGGTATGGGCGTTTTCATAGAGGTGTACCGCCAAAAAGTAAAGGTGATTACGCCTTTATTACGCACATGATAGAAACCCTAAACCAGCATGGAAAAGCGGGGGTTATATTGCCTCACGGTGTGTTATTCCGTGGAAGTAGTGAAGGGAAAATAAGAAAACAACTGATTGACGAAAATCTTTTAAAAGCCGTTATAGGTTTACCAGCAAACTTATTTTTTGGTACGGGGATTCCTGCATCTATTTTAATTTTTGATAAAAATAAAGGAACTAATACAGACATATTATTTATTGATGCTAGTAACGATTTTGAAAATGGAAAAAACCAAAATAAACTTAGAGAAGAAGATGTAAACAAAATTTACAACACCTTTTCTGAATGGAAAACCGTTGACAAATACAGCTACGTTGCAACCTTAGAAGAAATAAAAGAAAACGATTACAACTTAAACATACCAAGATACGTTGATACTTTTGTAGAAGAAGAACCTGTAAATATTGCAGAAACCCAAAAAGAAATAGTTGCATTAAAAGAAAAATTAAACCAAGTAGAATCTCAAATGGAGGTTTATCTTAATGAAATGGGATATTAAGATGAGTATCGAAAAAATTAATAGTTGGAATAATATAATACTTGGTGATTGCTGTAAAGAAAAACCAAGTTATGGTATTAATGCTGCTGCTGTAGAATTTAATGAAGAATTACCAAGATACATCAGGATTACTGATATTGACGATTATGGAAGATTTAGTCCTAATAAATTAACATCAGTTAATGAAAAAGGTTGGGAAGATTTTATTTTAAAAAAAGATGATATTTTATTTGTTCGTACTGGAAGTACTACAGGAAAGTCGTACTTGTATCAAGAAAAAGATGGAGAATTAGTTTATGCAGGTTTCTTAATTAAGTTTTCAGTAGATAAAACTATCTTATTGCCTTATTATTTAAAACTTTTTACAGAATCTAGTTTTTATAATCAATGGGTTTCTGTTATGTCTGTGAGAAGTGGACAACCAGGAATTAACAGCAAAGAATATAGTCTTTTACCTATTCATCTTCCCCCATTAAAAGAGCAAGAAAAAATAGCTAAAATCTTATCGACATGGGATGAAGCTATCGAAACCACGCAAAGTCTTATAGAAAAATTACAATTTCGTAAAAAAGGGCTTATGCAAGAATTGTTATCGGGTAAAAAACGATTGGCAGGGTTTAGTGAACAATGGGAGGAAAATAATTTAGGAGATTATTTTACAGAACGAAAAGAAACAGGTTTAGAAGATTTAGAATTATTATCAGTAGGTAAAGAAGGTGTTTATCCTCAAGATAATTCTAATAAAAAAGATACTTCAAATTCTAATAAATCAAAATATAAAAGAATTTGTAAGGGGGATATTGGTTACAATACAATGCGAATGTGGCAAGGTAGAAGTGCTTTATCAAATCTTGAAGGTATTGTAAGTCCTGCTTATACGATATTAAATCCTAAAGAAAATTGTGATTCAGTTTTTTTTAGTCATCTATTTAAATTAGATGATATGATTCATAAATTTTATCGAAATTCACAAGGAATGGTTAGTGATACTTGGATGTGTAAATTTAAAGATTTAAAAATTATAAAATTTAATGCTCCGTCATCATTATCCGAACAAAAAGCAATATCAAAAATAATAGATTTATCAGATATTGAAATATCAGAAAAGAAAGCCTATTTATTACAATTGAAAAATCAGAAAAAAGGCTTAATGCAACAATTATTAACAGGAAAAAAACGTGTAAAACTTTAAAATTATAATAGCTACCATTTTCCCGCTGTCGGGAAAATGGTATGCCTAAAATAGTACTAATGAAAACATCAATTATACATAGTCTTACAGAAAATTTTGAATCACACGCCAATAAAACGCCAGAAGGTATAGAATTTTGGTTTGCAAGAGATTTACAACATTTATTAACGTACTCAAAATGGGATAATTTTCAGAGTGTAATTTCTAAAGCAAAAACTGCTTGTGAGCTTTCAGGAGAATTAATAGAGAATCATTTTGCCGACGTCGGGAAAACGATACAAATGCCTAAAGGAGCAAAAAAAGAAATCCCTGATATTATGCTAACAAGATACGCTTGTTACTTAATAACTCAAAACGGAGACCCTCGTAAAGAGACCATTGCATTTGCACAACGTTATTTTGCAGTTCAAACTCGTAAAGCAGAATTGATAGAGCAAAAAATATTAGAACATGAGCGTGTACAAGCAAGAGAAAAGTTAAAATCGACAGAGAAAGAATTATCACAAGTAATTTTTGAACAAACTGGAGGTAACAAAAATTTTGCAACCATACGTAGCAAAGGAGATACGGCATTGTTTGGGAAATCTACTCAGCAAATGAAAGATAAATGGGGTGTTAATAAAAATAAGCCTTTAGCTGATTTTATGCCTACTATATTGTTAAAAGCAAAAGATTTTGCTACTGAAATCACCATTTTTAACGCAAGGGAGAATAATATGAAAACGGAGAGTTCTATTTCTAAAGAACATATTACAAATAATAAATCTGTTCGTAATACTTTAATATCACGAGGCATAAAACCAGAAAATCTTCCGCCTGAAGAAGATATAAGTAAAATTGATAGACGCTTAAAAAGCGATGAAAAGAAAAGTTTAAAAAATCCTAAAAAGCTGAAATAATTTTTCGAAATAAAAAGCAAAAAAACATTACCAAAAGCTATGAAAAAGAAAAAAAATAAAACGACACCAAATTTATGAGTACACCATCGTATATAGAAGATAATGTATCGCAAATACCCGCATTACAGTTGCTTATAAATATGGGTTACCAATATGTAAGCCCAAAACAAGCAGAGCAATGGCGTGGCGGAAAATCGCAAGTATTGTTTGCTGAGGTATTGCGAAAGCAGTTAAAAGAAATTAATGTTATCAATCGTAAAGGTAAAGAATATGCTTTTTCAGATGCTAATATTAATTCAGCAGTATTAGCGGTAAAAGATTTGCCTATTCAAGATGGTTTTATCAATGCAAATAAAGCCTTTTATGACCTTATTACCTTAGGTAAAGCCTTTGAACAAAGTATTGATGGCGATAAAAAAAGTCATACCATAAATTTTATAGATTGGGTAAATCCTGCAAATAATATTTTTCATGTTACAGAAGAATTTTCAGTATTCAGAACAGGAAGAACAGATACGTACAGACCCGATTTAGTGTTGTTTATTAATGGTATTCCTACGGTAATAATTGAATGTAAAAGCCCTTCGTTAACAGGCGTAAAAGCTCCTGTATCATTAGGAATAGAACAACATATAAGAAACTTTAGTAAAGAAGGAATAAGGTCGTTATATGTGTATTCAAATATTTTAATGAGTATCGCTACTAATGATGGTAGTTATGCTACAACAGGTACAAGTAAAGAATTTTGGGCAAAATGGAAAGAGCAATTTACATCAAGCGAAACAGAAAAAGCCTATTGGTTAAAACTTAAAGCGCTTAAAAATAAATCGTTGGAAGAAGCTCAAAAAAATCTGCTTTTTGAAGAACGAACGCTGTATGTACGCAAAAGTTTTGATGGCTTTGATACAGAAGAACGCTTGTTTACCGAACAGGACAAGTTAATTTATAATTTATGTCGTCCAGCACGATTGCTAGATTTGATACTAAATTTTACTTTGTATGATGATGGAATTAAGAAAGTAGCGAGGTATCAGCAGTATTTTGGTGTTAATAATACGATAAATCGTGTTACAAAATTAGATGCTACAGGAAAACGCAAAGGAGGTGTTATATGGCATACACAAGGAAGCGGTAAGTCGCTTACTATGGTGATGCTTGCCCAAATGTTGGCTTCAAATGCTGATATTTTAAATCCGAAAATTATTTTGGTTACAGACCGTATTGACCTTGATGACCAAATATCAGATACCTTTAAAAAGTGTAAAAAGAAAGTCCGTCAGGCTAAAACAGGAAAGCATCTTACAGAACTTTTAGAAGATAGTGATGATGCTATTATAACTACTATTATAAATAAATTTGAAGCTACTGTAAAAAATAATAAAAAGCCATTTACATCTGCTGATATTTTTGTATTAATTGATGAAGGTCACAGAACGCAATATGGTACGTTTAATGTAAGTATGCAACGTGTATTTCCAAACGCTTGTTTTTTAGCATTTACAGGTACGCCTTTAATGAAAAAAGAAAAAAGTACTGCTACTAAATTTGGTGGCTATATTGGTAAACCATACACGGTAAAAGATGCTGTTGAAGATGGTGCTGTAGTTCCTTTATTATATGAAGGAAGGCATACTCAAATTCTGCTAAATGAAGCACCTTTAAATACCTATTTTGAAAAATTAGCAGAACGCAATAATCTTACAAAAAGAGGACGTGCAAAACTGAAACAAAAATTTAACACGGTAAATGAGTTAAATAGAGCAGACCAAGTAATTTATGCTAGAGCATTAGATATTAGCGAACATTATACTACTTTTTTTCAGACACATAACGACAATTATAAACCAAAAGCACAGTTAGTAGCACCCACTATTAAAACAGCTTTGTTATATAAAGAATATCTTGATGAAATAGGAATGGTAGATTCAGCAGTTGTGGTAACACAATCTGACCAGCGAGAGGGAACAGAAGATGGTTATTTTAATGAAAATGAAGATAAGCGTAGAGAGGATAAGTATTTAAACGCAATGATTGATAAGTATGGAGATTTAAAAACCTATGAAAAAAGTATTATAAATCAGTTTAAAAACCGTGATAAACCCGAGATATTAATTGTTGTAGCAAAACTTTTAACTGGTTTTGATGCACCAAATAATACGGTATTATATTTATGTCGTTCACTTAAAGAGCATACATTACTACAGGCAATTGCACGTGTAAATAGAGTATATCCAGGAAAAGAGTATGGTTATGTTGTTGATTATTATGGTAATTTAGAAAACCTTGATACAGCTTTAAGCACGTATTCTAACCTTAATAATTTTGAAGAAGAAGATTTAGATGGTGCAATAACGAATATAAAAGATGAAATAGATAAATTACCGCAAGCACATTCGGAGTTATGGGATATTTTTAAAACGCTAAAAGGTAAAAATTTAGAACCTACAGCATACGAAGAACATTTATCGCCAGAAGATGTAAGAAATACATTTTATACAAAGGTTTCACAGTTTGCAAGATTATTAAAATTAGGGTTATCTTCTGTTGATTTTGTTACAAAAATAGCCAGTAATAAAATTGATATGTATAAGCAAGATGCTAAATTCTTTTTAAAATTACGTGTTGATGTAACTAGGCGTTATAATGATGATATAGCTTATAAAGAATTTGAACCACAGATTCAGAAACTTATAAATAAACATATTACTACAGATGGAGAAGTAATGAAAATTACGGAGCTTGTTGATATTTTTAATAAAGAAGATAGAGATGCTGAGGTTGAAAAAATAAAAGGGAAAGCTGCTCAGGCAGACCACATTGCTAGTAGAACTGTAAAAGCTATTAATATTAAAATGCAAGAAGACCCTATTTATTATAGAAAACTTGCAGACCTAATTAAAGAAACTATTGCCGCATATCATCAAAAGAGAATAGACGAAGCAGAATATTTAAAAAGAGCTAAAGAGCAAGAGTACGAAGTTTTTAATGGACATTCAAAAAATGTACCAGATGAATTAGTAAACAACACAGTAGCTATAGCATTTTATAACTTTAGTACAAGTATTTTTGATGATATAGCATTGTTAAAAACACCATTTCATATCGAAGTAAGTTTAACTATTGATAAAACAGTAAAACAATACATTTACTTGAATCAGAAAAAAATAATAGATTGGCATAAAAATGAGGATATAACAGGTAAAATTAACATAGAGCTTGGTGATGTAATTTATGATTTACATCAGAAGTTTGATATAGATGCTGATTGGGATAAAATAGATAATTTAATAGAAGAATGTTTGAAGATAGCAATATTTAAATATAAATAAAACTTTGGAGTTTAATCGCATTATATATGGTAATTCTACAATTGATTTTCAATTAATTTATAAGAATCGAAAAACACTTGGAATAAAAGTACATCCTGATGGAGAAGTAATTGTTTCTGCTCCGTTAGATGCTACTTTAGAAAAGATAATAGAAAAAGTAAAGAAGAAAGCACAATGGATTTTTATGCAAAAAAGGTTCTTTTTGAATTATGAGCCACGAACATCAGAAAAAACATATCAGAGTGGAGAAGGACATCTTTATTTAGGGAAAATGTATCGGTTAAAAGTAACGGAATCAGATAATAAATCTATAAAATTAAAAAGAGGTTATATCTGTATTGAAACTAAGGATAAAACCCAAACAAATAAAATAAAAGAACAGCTTAACGAATGGTATAAATCAAAAGCTATTCTTCATTTTAATACTATTTATAATAGTCGATTAGGATTGATTAAAGAATTATCAGAAAAAGAAACCTCACTTAAATACAAATGGTTTAATAATAGATGGGGAAGTTGTTTTAGTGACGGAACTATTTATCTTAATATAGAACTTATAAAAGCACCTAAAGAATGTATTGATTATGTTTTGATACATGAAATTTGTCACTTGAAATATCATAATCATAGTACATTTTTTTATGAATTATTAGGTGAGAAATTACCTAATTGGAAAAAATCAAAAGAAAAATTAGAGAAGCTTTTATCTTAATTTAACAGCTGCTGAAATTGCGATTATTGAAAGTAGTTAATCACATTTTTAATTGATTAAAAAGTAAAAAGCTCCCAATTTGGGAGCTTTTTAAGTTTTTAAAGGTAAAGCTTACAACAAATAATATATTGAGTGAATCCTTTTAAATAATTGTAAAATGTGACTTTTTGTAAAAAAAGGTGTCTAATAATTTAGAAAGATGCTTAGCAAAAGTTATTGCATAAACAAAACATAAAAAAAATAATTTCCCCCCCTTTTATATTGTAGTTTTTTTTGAGGCGCTCATTGAGCGCCTCTTAATTTTTTAGTTTAAAACTTCTTCTATAACTTTTCCTGTGCTACCATTAGGAAACTCAATTTGAAGTAAATTAGAAAGTGTAGGAGCGATATCAACAATTTCATATTTCTTTTTTGATGCCCCTTTTTTAATCCCGTTTCCGTAAAAAATTATAGGAATATGTGTGTCATACGAATATCCCGATCCGTGGGTAGTTCCTTTTTTAGGATAACTAACCGTTGACGGAGTAGGAACAAGCATTACATCGCCTGAAAACTTTTGATTATAGCCGTTTTGTAACGAATTTAAAATACCCGTAGTAAACGAGGTTGTTTGTAAAGTTCTAGCGGTTGCGGTTTTGTAAATTCCTTTGTAATTAATTACCTGATCGGCTATTTTCTGTGCTACTTCATTTTTATTTAAGTTTAAAGATTCTATTTTATCTTTATCTAAAAAAATCTGAAAGTTTGAAATGTTTTCAACCAAAGCATCCGAATTAAAATATTTTTTGGTGATATCATTTACAAAAGCAGTAAATTTTTTATAACTAAAATAATTGGCAGGAATTTTAACCGACTGCAAATAAGCAGGCACTTGAACCGCTGCGTGGTCGGCTGTTAAAAATAAGGTGTAATTTCCTTTACCAACTTTAGCATCTAAAAATTGAAATAAAGAAGCTAAATCTTTGTCTAAACGTAAATAAGTATCTTCAATTTCTTTAGATGCAACACCGAATTGATGCCCAACATAATCGGTAGATGAATAACTAACAGCTAAAAAATCGGTATAATCAGATTGCCCTAAGTTTTCGCCAATAATGGCTGCTTTTGCAAAATCGGTAGTTAAAGAATTTCCTGCTGGAAGCCCTTTTATAATACTGTAATTATTGTTTTTAGCTCTTAATTTAGGAATATTATGCGGAAATACAGGTTTTTTTTCACCTTTAAAAGCTTGCTCAAAATTGTTGTCATCAGCAATGCTTTCGGTGTAGGTATTTATGTTATATAAGGTTTCCCACGGCTGGCTTAAATAAGCATCTGCAATTTTTGCCTTATTAAATTTTTGCACCCATTTTGGCAATTTATCCATATAATATGACGAGGTAATCCAATCACCTTTACTACCGCCATCAAACCAATATGCACCGTTCGCAGTATGCCCCGCAGGTAAAATTGCCGAACGGTCTTTAATAGCAATACCAATAGTTTTTCCGTTCATATTTTGTGCCAATCGTAATTGGTCGGTAATGGTGGTGGTAAGCATTCTGTTAGGTGATTTTTTCCCGCCATCGCCATTGTTTCCAACAGTTTTATAAGTGCTATCGTCAACACAATACACCGATTTTTTTAAGTATTTATCATACCAATTATTACTGATAATAGCATGATTTATAGGTGTTGTTCCTGTATAAATAGAGGTATGCCCAACAGCGGTATAGGTAGGAATGTAGTTGTAATGAGCGTTTTCAAGCGAAAACCCTTCATTTAATAGGCGATTAAAACCATCGGCACCATATTTACTCGCAAAACGGGTAAGATAATCGTAACGCATTTGATCTATAACAACGCCTACAACCAATTTCGGTTTTTTAGGAGTCTTTTTTTTAGGGGGAGTAAAACTACACAGGCAAACGATAGCCAAAGCAGCTAAGGGTATGAATTTTTTCATTATAAAATTTAAAAAGTTATAAAATCAAAGGTAGGTAAATGCACACTAAAATTAATAATAAAGCTAAGAGTTAATGGTTTTTTAATACTTTAGCCAAAAGAAAAATAGATTCGTTTAAATGAAGAACTACATTGAGCATATAGGTACGTATATTTTAATGCTAAAGCAAGTTTTTACAAAGCCACAGCGTGCACGTGTTTTTAAAGAAGCATTGTTTAGAGAAGTTGATGAATTGGGGCTTAAATCATTAGGGATTATTTCCTTTATCTCCTTTTTTATAGGAGGAGTAATTGCCTTGCAAACCGCCCTTAGTTTAGACAGTCCTTTTATACCTGATTCATTAATCGGATTTGCCGCAAAACGCTCGATGATTTTAGAATTTGCACCCACATTTTGTTCTATTATTTTAGCAGGAAAAGTAGGGTCGTATATTACATCAAGTATCGGATCTATGCGTGTTACCGAACAAATTGATGCGCTAGAGGTAATGGGAATTAATTCTTTAAATTACTTGGTATTACCTAAAATAATAGCCACGGTATTTTTTTATCCTTTTCTGATAATATTAGCAATGATTTTAGGGATTTTTGGAGGATGGCTTACCGGAATGCTTTCGGGGCTGTTTTCAGGAGTAGATTATATTATAGGCTTACAAATGGAATTTGACCCATTTTTAATAACTTATGCGATGATAAAAACCTTAATTTTTGCATTTTTAATAGCTACTGTGCCAGCATACCACGGATATTATGTAAAAGGAGGCTCGTTAGAAGTGGGTAAGGCAAGTACGCAATCGGTAGTTTGGACAACCGTACTTATTGTAATCGCCAATTATTTATTAACACAAATGTTATTAACGTAAATGATAGAAGTAAAAAACTTACATAAAGGATTTAATGGTGTTGAAATTTTAAAAGGAATAAGCACCACTTTTTTACCAGGAGAAACCAGCTTAATTATAGGAACAAGTGGCTCGGGGAAAACAGTTTTTTTAAAATCGTTAATAGGATTACACATTCCAGAATCAGGAACTGTTACTTATGATGGTTTGGTAAATACAGCAATGACAGCAGCCGAAAAACGAAATTTTCGTAAAGAAATAGGCATGGTTTTTCAAGGAAGCGCCTTATTTGACTCACAAACCGTAGAAGAAAATGTAATGTTTCCTTTAAAAATGTTCACCAAGCAGATAGAAAGTGAAATGCTAGACAGGGTAAATGTTGTTTTAAAACGGGTAAACTTAGAAAATTCGAATAAAAAATTTCCTGCCGAATTATCAGGAGGAATGCAAAAAAGGGTGGCAATTGCAAGAGCTATTGTAATGAATCCTAAATATTTGTTTTGTGATGAGCCTAATTCAGGTTTAGACCCGCAAACCGCAACGGTTATCGATAATTTAATTAAAGAAATTACTGATGAATATCAAATAACAACCATTATCAATACACATGATATGAACTCGGTGATGGAAATAGGGGAGAAGATTGTTTTCTTGAAAAATGGCTTCAAAGAATGGGAAGGATCGCATAAAGAAATTTTTAGAACAGATAACCAGGCTGTAGTAAACTTTGTATATTCGTCTAATTTGTTTAAAAAAGTACGGGAAGCCTATTTATTAGAAAAATAATTTTAAAGGTAAATAATTGAAAAACAAATAGCTATAGAAAAACTTGAAAAAAACTTATTTTTTTTTGCTAAAAAAGTTTGTAGAACTCTAAAAACCTTGTATATTTGCAACCGCTAAGCAGAAAACAATATAATGACCTGGTAGCTCAGTTGGTAGAGCATCTCCCTTTTAAGGAGAGGGTCCTGGGTTCGAGCCCCAGCCCGGTCACTAAAGCTTCTCTTATTAAAAGAGAAGCTTTTTTATTTTTTATGCAAAAGCTTTGGGGAGATACCAAAGCGGCCAACTGGGACGGACTGTAACTCCGTTGTCTTACGACTTCGCAGGTTCGAATCCTGCTCTCCCCACAAAACTTTCATCTTTTATAAAGCTGAAAGTTTTTTTATGCCTTATTTTTTGATTTTTACCCACAAACTTTACAGTCGTCTTTGTCTTGTATTTCGCCAACAAGTTTACCATTTTCATTTAAAACAAATCCGCAACAATCCATAAAGCCTTTTGCTATGAGTTTACGAGCTCGTTGAATTTGCGATTTTGTGGTGGGCAAGCTTTGTGTTAAGGCATCGGCAACTTCTTGTTGTTTGAGTCCTTTAATATCGGATAAAAACAACGGATCCCTGTATTTTTTAGGTAAGTTTTTTAAAATACCTTGTAAACAATCTTTTTCGGTATGTGTGTCTGATTTTTGGAGTGTTTCTGTTTTTAAATTAGCCAATTCAATAGCTAATTTAGCTGTTTGATTATTGCTTTTAAAATAATCGATTACAGTGTTTCTAGCAATGGTAAAAATCCAAGGTTTTAACTTGGTAATATCTTTTAAGCGGTGAAGTTTTGTGTGTATTTTAATAAAAGTATCTTGTAGAATATCATCGGTAGCGGCAGTATTTTTTACCTTACTTAAAATAAAATATTTTACATCGCTTGCGTATGTTGCCCAAACTTGCTTTGTTGTCATCTTCTAAATTTACGAAAATGTCATTACAAAGTCAACAGGTACTTGCTACTTTGTAATGACAAAAATTAATACCTAGTTTATTTAGCAATTACAATTATTGCAAGTACAGTTTTCACAGGTACAACTAGCACAGTTTCCTGTTTTACATCCGTCACAATTACAGGTACAGTTACATTGATTTTTATAGTTGCTCATGGTAATTTGTTTTTAAAGTTCATATAATAGACTTTAAAAAGCTTAAAAAGATGCACTTTTTTGATAAAATATTTTTTAAACCTTAAATTAAAATAAAAAGACACTTTAAAATATCGTTTTAAAGTGTCTTTTTTGTAGATGTTATGCTTTTTGCTAAAATTATTTTACTTTTAAGAGTTTGATATCAAAAATTAAAACAGAGCCACCAGGAATTCTTGATCTGTTTTGACTACCATACCCTAATTTAGAAGGTACTAAAAGCATTCCTTCGCCACCTTCTTTAAAATAGGTAATTCCTTCGGTCCAACCAGCAATAACTTGTTGTAGGTTAAATGAAATACCATTGCTATTTTGATCAAAAACGTTACCATTTAAAAAATAACCTTTATATGCCACGGTGACTTGCGAGTTACTAACAGGTTTTGCTCCTGAGCCTTCCTTATTTACAATATAGTATAAACCTGACTCAGTTTTTGTTGCTTTTAAATTATTATCGGCAATATATTTAATAATATCAGCCTGGTTTTGCGCATCAAAATCACGAACATCATTTGATGATGATGAGCCACAAGAAAAGAATGAGGCGATAAGTGTTAATAAACATACTATTTTTTTCATTATTGATTGTTTTAAATTACTATAAATATTAAAGGTTAAGATTAGTGTACTTTTTGACCATTTACATAGGTTGCCATAACTTTTGTATTTGGAATTTTATCGCCTGTGACAGTCATAATATCATTTTCAAGGATGATAAAATCGGCAACTTTACCAATTTCAATACTTCCTTTTTCGGTTTCTTCAAAGTTAGCGTAGGCATTCCAAATAGTCATTCCTTTTAAGGCGTTTTCTCTAGATAAGGCATTTTTCATTTGATATCCATCTTTAGGAAATCCTTTTAAATCTTTTCTGATAGTAGCGGCGAAATAAGTATAAAGTGGGCTTACATTTTCAATCGGAAAATCAGTTCCTAAGGCAACTTTACCATATTGTTTTAATAAATCATTATAGGCGTAAGCACCTTTAATTCTTTGAGTACCCACACGGTTTTCTGCCCAATACATATCGCTTGTAGCGTGTGTTGGCTGAATAGAAGGTAAAATGTTTTTAAAATGATGAAAATCTTGCGGAGCAACAATTTGAGCGTGTTCAATTCTCCAACGACGATCTTTTTTGTTTTTTAATGCTTTGTTATAAGTTTTTAACATTACATAATTGGCAGAATCGCCAATAGCGTGGGTGTTCATTTGGTAGTCTGAATCGGCAATTTTTTGAGCTAAATTCTGTAAGTTTTCGTACGAATTAACCAATGCACCAAAATGCCCTTTTTTATCAGAATAGTCACTTTTTAAAGCCGCACCACGAGAACCTAAAGCTCCATCAGCATATACTTTTACCGAACGTACATGCAGTCTGTCGGTTTTTACAACTCCTTTATTTAGATAATACTCTAAGTTGGTTTTATTATTAGAAATCATGGCATAAATACGCATTTTTAAAGCGCCTACTTGCTGTAAACTATCAATTAATTCAATAACTTGTTTGTCTAAACCAGCATCGTCAACGGTAGTTAACCCAACTTTAAAACAAATTTTTTCAGCATCTTTTAACGCTTGAATTTGCGCTTTTTTACTCGGTTTAGGAACATTGATAAAGTTCATAGCATTGTCAATTAATACGCCAGTGAGTTTTCCTTTTTTCTGAAGAAATTCACCACCTTCAATTTTTGAATCAATGTTAATTTTAGCCATATCAATAGCCACCTGATTAACCAACATTGCGTGTCCGTCAATTCGACGGATAGCCACAGGAATTGTAGGGAATAATTGATCTAATTTTTCTTTGCTAGGAAATTCTTTTACTTCCCAATCGTTTTGATCCCATCCACGACCTGTTATAAAATTGCTGTTTTTTTCTTTTTGAAATGCTACCAATTTTTCAAGTACTTGATCATAACTTTTTGTGCCGACTAAATTTACTTTTTGCTGTTGTAATCCTAAGCCATAAAAATGACAATGCCCATCGATAAAACCAGGGTATATTGGCTTGTTTTTAGCATCTATAATTTGGGGTGCGCTGTACTTTTTTTGAATATCATTATTGCTTCCTATACCGATAAATTTACCGTCTTTAACAGCAAAACTTTGGGCTTTATCAAAATTTTTATTAACGGTGTATATGGTTGCGTTAATAACAATTAAATCGACTTTTTGATGGGTTTTACAAGAAAGTAAAAGGCTAAAAATAAGGCCGTAAAATAGTGTTTTTTTCATGTAGAATTTAGTTTTTTAGTGCTTGCTATTTTGCTTATAAAATAGCATCAAATTTCCATGTTAATCCTGCCATAGCTTGAAAGCCTTGTACGTTAAAATTATGGAAGCGCTGATATTCGTTATTTAATACATTATTCAGGTTTAAGAACACCGAAAATGAATCGCTAAAATGATAACCACCATTAAAGTTAATGTCAAAATAACTGTCTAAATTTACCGTTGTAAACGTTTTTTGGGGTAGTATAGCGTGTAATTTTCCTTTTCGTTGTCCTACAAAAAATAAGTTTGTACCCGCAAACCATTTATCAGCTTTATAAGTTCCAAATAATTCTCCTTTTATTTCAGGTGTATTCCAAGGTTCTGTTTGGGTAGTTAAAGTAAATTGATTGTATTGTCCGTTTAAACCAATACTTAGGTTTTTAATACCATCAAAAGCAAGTTCACCAAAGCCCGAAATAATGCTAACATTATCGTAATTTGTATTAAAAGAGTTTCCGTATTCATATCCAAATAACGAAAAAGCATTGCTTCCTGCATTGTTTTTTCCGTTAGATTTTGATTGATTTAAAGATGAAAATGCCTTGTTTTCAATATCAGCATAGCTTGCTTTTAAATGATAACTAAATTGATGTTTTAACTTCCCTCTAAAACCTGCGAAAGCTTCATATTTACTAGTTTGTAATAATTTTTGCGTAGGAGAAATATAAGGGTTTTTAGTGGCTAAATCATGATAGTTATTTGTTTTTAAATCACCAGAAGCACCTATATACATATCTAGCGCATTTGTTATAATAGGGTAAGAAATTTCAAGATCAGGATAGATTAAAAATTGATTGGTGCTTTTTTCCATATCCATAGAAAAATAACTTTTCGCCCCTATTTTAACCGAAAAATTATGTGCTAAAAAATTATAACTAGGATGTATTCCTGCGGTAAAAAAACCATGTTTTAATTGGTCTTGTGTTTGGTAGTTATTATTGAAATTAGTGCCTAAATAACTTAAAGTTGTATTGATATATAGGTCATTTAATTCGCGATGTATGTTATCTAAAGGAAATTTTAAAAGGGCATTTCCATCAACTAAAAATTCACTACTGCTTAAAATATCAGAAAAAAATGATCCTGAAATTTTTGCGTACTCTAAAGAAGAATCTTCTATGTTAATTTCCCCAAAAAGATTAAAAAAATTGTAGGCTTGTTCGGGTTCTATACGGCTAGTTGTAGCATCTTTAAAAGTTATATTTTTTGGTAAACCATACCAATTATGCTTATTTCGATTTGCATTAATACCTGCTTTCCAATTGTAATATCGTTCGTCTTGTGCGTAAAATAATTTCAATCCCATAGTGTAATAGGTACTGCTAAGTGGTTTTTCTGCAACGGGATTAGCCGAAAGTAAAAAATTTAAATAGGCACCAAATTCACCACCATATCCATCATCATTTTTGATATAAGCTTCTGCAAAAGGCGTCATTTTTGTACCAAAACCAAGCGAAAAATAATTAGGGTATAATTCTTCTCTTTTTCCTAAATCAACTTTTTTCATAACGCCACTTTTAGGAATAAAAGTAGAGGCGACAGGCACTGAAAATATAGTATATTCTAGGGCTTTTTTCTGAGTTTCTTTCGTGTGTTTTATAAACGGTTTTTGTTTTATTTTAAAAGCATCTGTAATTTTAGGAACATAGGAAGTAACAACATTTACAACTTCTGTTTTTATAATACTATCTTTTAAAATTACGGGCTTTTCGGAGGCTTTTTTTTCTTGTGAATTGGCAATTGAAATTACAAATAAAACAAGTAAAACAAGGTGTTTTTTTATTAATTTAATCATTGAACTCTTTTTTGTTTTTAACAAATTTTAGTTTTGGCTGTTAATTGATTCGTTGGTTTTGGCTTCTTTATTTTTAATTGCTCGAAGTTCATTACTAGCCGCTTCTGTAATGTCTTTATATTGACTGAAATTTTTAATAATATTTTCTAAAATATAGGTTGCCTGATATGCATCATTTAGGGCGTTATAATTTTTTGCCATAATAACATAACTTTTTACACCCCAATATTTATAAGAGGAGTAGTTGGCAATTAAATTTTGTACTGCTTTATTAGAGGCTTCAAAATCTTTATGTTTGTTTAAAAAGAAGGCTTTATAATATAAACTTTCTGCTTTTAATTCGCCAGTAGCATTTTTACTTACCTCATTAAAATATTCTTGGGCAGTGGTAAAATCATTTGTTTTAAAAGCCGAACGGGCAATAATTATTTTTGCATCATTAGAAATATTGGTGTCTATTTTTGAAGTTGCCAATACTTTTTCGGCATAAGAAATTGCTTTTGAATAGGCTTGTTTTTCATAATAACCCTTCATTAAATTACTTTGAGAAAAAACAATATTCTGAGGATAATTTGCTGCTTTTTCTAGTTTTTCTAAAATAGGAATTCCATTTTTCCAATTCTCTTTTTCTAAGTATATTTTAGCAAGTTTAATTAGAGATTCTTCTGTAAATGCGTTTTTATCTTTACCAATTACATAGTTATAATGAGGTATGCTATTTTGAAATTTTTTGATGTTACTGTACGATTGTGCTAAATAAAAATGGGCTTTTAAAGCGTGTATTCCTGAAGGAAAAGTACGAAGGTATTTGTTAAAACCTGTAATTGCTTTGTTGTTGTTATTCTCTAAAAATTTATTTTCAGCTGCCTGATAGGTGGCATTGTCAAGCTCTGCATCGGTAATATTTATAAAGCTGATATCTTTAGCCCATGCGGCATATTGATCTACCTTACCAAGGTCAATATATATGTTTTTAACATTGCTAACCGCCTGTGCAGCCTCTTTTGAATTAGGATGTTTTGCTACAATTTCCTTGTATTTCACCAAGGCTTTTTCGTTTTGATTTTCATTGTTATACAACAATCCTTGACGTAAAAGAACACTAGGTATATAATGGCTACTTTTATGTTTTGATAATAAGTTAGTATAGCTTTCTTGTGCCTTAGCAGCATTATTAATCGTGGTGTAGGTTGTTGCTAATTGAAACAAGGCATCGTCTTGTAATTGCGAATCTTGATAGGTATTAATAAGGGTTTGTAAGGCTTCAATTTTCTGATTATTTTTACCCATAAAACCGTAACTCATAGCGGTTTGATATTGCGCATAATCAGCGCCAACACCACCTTGATCAATTACTTTTTTATACGAGCTAACCGCTTTTAAAAACCCTTTGGAAGCATAAAAAGAATCGCCTAATCGGTTCGAAGCATCATCGTTTAAATCGTTATTTTCTAGTTTTTTATCTAAAAAATCCTGAAAATAAATAGCCGAATTTTGATAGTCTTTTAATTTAAAGTAGGTGTAGGCAATATGGTAGGTTAGTTTTTTAGATTCGTCAAAATTAGTACTCGTAATTTGTAAGAAATTAGTCAAAGAATTTTGATAATTTCCTAATAAATAATCGGTTTCCGCTAGCCAAAAAAGCCCTTTGCTACGAACGGTTTCATTTTGCGATAAACTTGCTTTTTCAAAATAAGGTTTTGCTATTTTTAAAGTATTTTCATTAAATAATTGAATTCCTCTATATAAAGAAACTTCTTTGGCAAGTTCTTTGTTTTTGGCTGATTTTGTGGTTGCTAAATAGGTTAAAGCTCCTTGATAATCTTGCTGATGTAAATACGAGGTAATTAATAAATCACTAATTTCATTAGCGCTTTCATTGTTTGGATATTTAGCTAAAAACCCTTTTAAAACCTCAGGAACGCTTTGGTAGGGGTTTCCTAATTCATAACTTAATTTAGCGTAATTTAACGAGGCACTTTGAGTTATTTTTGCATCAAAATCCATTTCGCTAGCATTTTTAAACGCATTTAAAGCTTCCATTTTTTTTAGTAATTCTAAATAACATTCGCCTAAATGATAATAGGCATTTTGTGCTACTTTATTATTTCCATCAATAATTTTATTGAAATTTCCGATAGCTTCTTCATAGTTTTTTTGCTGATAATAGGCGTATCCTAAATAATAATAATCGGTATTTGTCCACTTTCCTTTAGTTCCTTTGTAGGCTTTTAAATATGGAATTGCAGCATCGTATTTTTTTAAGTTGAAATAACTTTCTCCTATAATTTTAGATACTTGAGAAATTTCTTTTTTATCTTTTGATTTCTTTAAAAGTTCTTCTCCAATTTTTACAGATTTATCAAAACGTCCTGCCTTAAAACTGATGTCTAAAATATAATAATTCGCTTTTGCTTGATAGGTAGCATCATTGGCTAATTTACTTAAATTATCTTCTGCTTCGCCAAAATTTTCTTGTTTATAGGCAATATATCCGAAGTAATATCGGGCATCATTACCATAAATAGGGTTTCCTAATAAGCCTTTAAAATGTTCTTTTGCATCTTTTAAATAATTAGAAACCAGTAGGGCATAGCCCATTTTATAATTTAATTCGTCTCTTTCGGCACTACTTAAAAGGTCTTCATTTACTTTTTGATACCATTTTAAGGCGTGCGCAGCCTTTCTATTGGCAAAATAATAGTTCCCAACCTTTAAAAAAGCCTTTTCTCTTTTGCTATGATATGGGTAATTTCGTACAAAAGCCTGTACTTTATTATTGGCGTTACTTTGTGTTAATTTAATGGCACACATAGCGTCATAATAATCAGCATCAGCTTTGCTATTTCGGTGTGTTTTTGCATTTATAGAAACTTCTTTAAATAATTCTTGTGCAGCTGAATACGCTTTGTTATTGTATAATTTCACCGCCTTGTAATAGGTAGCAGTAGTGGCCGAATTAATAGCCGATTCTTGCGCTATGATAGTGCTTGGAAAAGCCATTAAAAATAACAGGTAATAGCTTTTTTTATAATAACTAAATTTCATATTTTTTTAAGTATCTAAGAACTATAACGTCCTTTTTTTATTTTTGTTGGAAAACGATGTGTTAAAATACGCATCAAAAGTAAGAAATGTTATATAATTAAGTAATAAAATTTTAGATTTGTAAAAATCAATTAATTATGGAAAAACCTGTTTTACATCTTGAAAATGCGGCTATTTATCAGCAAGAGAACTTAGTATTGTCAAAAGTAAATTTCAGATTAAATAAAGGAGATTTTTATTATTTAATAGGAAAAACAGGGAGCGGAAAAAGTAGCCTGTTAAAAACCTTATACGGTGATTTGAAATTACAAGAAGGTTTTGGTGAAATTGTAGGCTTTAATTTAAATGAAACCAAAGAAAAAGACATTCCTTTTTTAAGACGAAAGCTAGGCATTGTTTTTCAGGATTTTAAACTTTTAAACGATAGAAATGTTTTTAAAAATTTAGAATTTGTGCTAAAAGCTACTGGTTGGAAAAATAAAAGCGATATAGAAAATAAAATCTACGAGGTTTTAGATAAAGTTGGGATGAAGCAAAAACAGCATAAAAACACCTTTGAACTTTCAGGAGGCGAGCAACAACGAGTTGCAATTGCAAGGGCTTTATTAAATGATCCTGAATTAATTTTAGCCGATGAACCAACAGGAAATTTAGATCCTAAAACATCGTTAGAAGTCATGGAATTATTAAATAAAATTCATAAAAGTGGAAAAACTATTTTAATGGCAACCCATGATTATCAGTTAATTGTAAAGTTTAAGCAAAAAACATTAAAATGTGAAGGCGGCGAACTTTTTGAAGTAGTACAACAAGCTGTTTAACTTTTATTAATTTTATACTAAAATAACATCAAAAATAAAAACCCGTATAATTTTAAATTATACGGGTTTTTTGTTACTTAAATTTTTTTACAAGTTTAAAGCAGCATTGTTACTTTTTACCGCTTGGGCAGAGGCAACTAAATTTGCTTTTTCTGCTTCCGATAAATTAATTTCAACGATTTTTTCAATCCCGTCTTTCCCTAAAACAACAGGAACTCCGATACATAAATCAGACAAACCAAATTCACCATCTAATAAAGCTGAACAAGGGAATATTTTTTTAGAATCGCAAGCAATTGCCTGAACCATTCCTGAAACTGCTGCTCCTGGTGCATACCAAGCAGAAGTACCTAATAAACCAGTTAAAGTAGCACCACCAACTTTGGTGTCTTGTAATACTTTTTCTAATCTTTCTTCTGATAAAAATTCAGAAACAGGCACAGAATTACGAGTAGCTAAACGCGTTAAAGGAAGCATTCCTTTATCAGAATGACCACCAATTACCATTCCATCAACATCAGAAATAGGCGCTCCTAAAGCTTCCGCTAAACGGTATTTAAAACGTGCAGAATCTAAAGCTCCACCCATTCCAATAATTTTATTTTTAGCCAATCCAGTAGCTTTGTGTACTAAATAAGTCATGGTATCCATTGGGTTAGAAACCACAATAATAATCGTATTTGGAGAATGTTCTACCAAACTAGAAGCCACCATTTTTACGATACCAGCATTAATATCTAACAATTCATCACGAGACATTCCTGGTTTACGAGCAATACCAGAGGTAATTACACAAACATCAGATCCCGCAGTTTTACTATAATCACCAGTGGTACCAGTAATTTTAGTATCAAAACCATTTAAAGAGGCTGTTTGCATTAAATCCATCGCTTTACCTTCAGCAAAACCTTCTTTAATATCAACTAATACAACTTCTGATGCGAAATTTTTAATTGCAATGTACTCTGCACAACTTGCACCTACAGCACCTGCTCCTACAACTGTTACTTTCATATTTTTATATTTTAATTGTGATGATTAATTTAGTTGTACAAAAATAACAATTTGAGTATCGATATAAAAACAAAAGCCCATTGAAATTTCAACGGGCTTTTATGTTAATTTATTAGGTATTTTTTTAGGTTAGATTTTATCTAAAACTAAATGCAATTCCTGCATTCACAGAATTGTATTCTTGTAGGGTATAACTTGCGAATACTTTAAAGAAGCCCAAGCTTAAACGAGTTCCAATAGTGGCGTTAAATCCTTTTGTTACTTGATTTAATGATATTGGATTTTTCCCTAAGTTTTCCTGAATACTTATCGTTGGATAATTTTCAACTTGATAGGTTGCTATAAAATCAGAATCAGCTTTCATATTTAATTTTGTTGTTCCGCCATTGTATCCCGCTCCACCATAAAAATTGATAAAGGGAAAATTAATAGATGCAATTGCTTGAACTGTGTAACTGTTTAATTCAAATTGGGCAACCGCATTTTGGGCTTTTACACTTTGGTTGATATCACCAATTATATAATCAACAGTCATTTTAGTATACCCTGCTATTATAGAAACATGCAGCGGTGTTTTATCTATCGGGCCAAATAAACTTGTAATTTCTTTTTTTATCCCGATACCAAGTAGGTTTCCTTTTACATCAGTAGAACCTATTTGAGGAACATAACGTATAATAGCATCTAATTTAAAAGGCAAACCTACACCTATTTGAATAGCGGGGGTAGGAATAGCGCTTGCAGGTAAATCTTCTTTAATTCCTTGAGGAAGTGTAAAATTAGCGCTTACTTTTTGACCTTTTATACTTGTTTCGTATTTTAACTCTGTAAGGCTGTTGTTTTTACTTCCTGCTACTGTTGATGAAGAGGTTACGCTATTTGTAATTTTTGTATGATTTGATAAATTTAAGGTTGTAAGATTAAAAATTTCATCTTTTGAAGGCGCAAAAGAAGCGTTGGCACCAATGGTTATATCAAAACCAAATTTTTTGTGCACTTTAGCCGTGTGATACCAGCCGTTATTCATACTATATATGAGCCCTTTCATAGCGGGGCTGATATAGGCTTTTGTTAATTTTGAAGCATCTTCCTTTGCTAAAAGGATACTTTCTAATTCTTGTGCTTTTACAGTACATATTGTTGTAAAAACAGCAAATAAAATTAGGGGGAATTTTTTCATTTGATTAAAATTATTTTAAACAAATGTATCAAAAAAGCTCCGCCTTATAGGGCGGAGCTTTTTAAATTTCATGCTTTAATTAAGATTTAATAAAAACGCAATAAATAGTTAATATAAATACATATTATTTAAGAAAACAGGAAATATTATGCATCAATATTTGCATATTTTGCATTTCTTTCGATAAAATCTCTACGAGGTGGTACATCATCTCCCATTAACATTGAAAAAACCCTATCAGCTTCGGTTGGGCTGTCGATAACTACTTGACGTAAGGTTCTAAATTCAGGATTCATAGTGGTGTCCCATAATTGTTCTGCATTCATTTCTCCAAGACCTTTATAACGCTGAATATTTACGTTTCCGCCTAATTTTTGAGCAATTAGATCACGTTGATTATCATCCCAAGCATATTCACGTTTTTGTCCTTTTTTAACTAAATATAACGGAGGAGTAGCAATATAAATATAACCTTGCTCTACCATTTCACGCATATATCTAAAGAAAAATGTTAAAATTAAGGTAGCAATATGCGAACCATCGACATCGGCATCACACATAATAACCACTTTATGATAACGTACTTTTGATAAATTTAAAGCTCTAGGATCTTCTTCTGTTCCGATAGAAACCCCTAATGCGGTAAACATATTTTTGATTTCTTCGTTTTCAAAAACTTTGTGCTGCATCGCTTTTTCAACATTCAAAATTTTCCCACGTAGTGGAAGAATTGCTTGGAAGTTTCTGTCACGTCCTTGTTTTGCTGTTCCACCTGCCGAATCTCCCTCAACTAAGAAAATTTCACATTTTTCAGGGTCAGTTTCTGAACAATCAGATAATTTCCCAGGCAAACCACCAATAGACATTACCGTTTTACGTTGTACCATTTCTCTGGCTTTACGTGCGGCGTGTCTTGCGGTTGCAGCTAAAATTACTTTTTGAACAATAGTTTTTGCATCATTCGGATTTTCTTCTAAATAATCCGTTAACATTTCTGAAACAGCTTGCGATACTGCGGCTGAAACTTCTCTGTTTCCTAATTTTGTTTTAGTTTGTCCTTCAAATTGAGGTTCTGCGACTTTTACAGAAACAATTGCGGTTAATCCTTCACGGAAATCATCACCAGCAATTTCGAACTTCACATTTTTTAATAAACCTGAATTATCAGCATACTTTTTTAAAGTTCCTGTTAATCCACGTCTAAAACCAGATAAATGTGTTCCTCCTTCATGCGTATTAATATTATTTACATATGAATGTAAATTTTCAGCATACGAAGTATTATAAACCATTGCCACTTCAACAGGAATCCCATTTTTTTCTCCTTCCATAGAAATTACTTTGGAAGTTAGTTGCTCACGGGTAGAATCTAAATATTTAATAAATTCAGGTAAACCTTCATCAGAATGAAAAATTTCAGAAATAAAGTTTCCTTCATCATCTGTGTTACGTTTATCAGTTAAAGTAATGGTAATACCTTTATTTAAATATGCCAACTCACGCATACGAGTTGCTAAAGTTTCGTAATTAAATACAGTTGATTGTTTAAAAATAGAAGTATCAGGTAAAAAAGTAACAATAGTTCCTGTAAAGTCAGTTTCTCCGATTGTTTTTACAGGATATAATGCTTTTCCTTTAGAATATTCTTGTTGCCAAACTTTCCCTTCTTTATGAACAGTTGCAGTTAAAAGGTCAGAAAGTGCATTTACACAACTTACACCAACACCGTGTAAACCTCCAGAAACTTTATAAGAATCTTTATCAAATTTACCACCAGCACCAATTTTTGTCATTACAACTTGTAATGCCGAAACACCTTCTTTTTTGTGAATCCCAACAGGAATCCCACGACCGTTGTCTTTGGTTGTTATAGAGTTATTTTTGTTAATTGTAACATCAATGGTATCACAATAACCTCCCATTGCTTCATCAATAGAGTTATCAACAACTTCATAAACTAAATGGTGTAAACCTCTAATACCAACATCACCAATATACATTGATGGACGCATTCTAACGTGTTCCATTCCCTCTAGGGCTTGGATACTTGACGCATCATAATTTTTTTTATTTTCTTCGCTCATTGTAAAAAAAGACTAAAAAAGAGTTAATTAAGTTTTGTTTCTTACTTTTTTATCCGAAAATAAAGATTAAAATATTTTTCTTCGGATAAAAAAATCAGCTTGTTTTATAAAATATAAAGTTGAATCTATCAATAAAACCTAGCATACAAAAATACGAAAAACCAAGCTGATTTAAAAGCTTTTTAGCGATTGATATGTTTATTTAAAGTAATTTGTATTTTTTATTATAATGCTTTAAAACGGCTTAAAAAGACTTAGGAGAAGTGTTTGATGTTTTTCAAAAGCGTATAAAATAAATTAATATAAAAATGGCGCAAAAGCGCCATTTTTAGTTGTTAAAATATCTTATTTATTTCAATTTAATAATTAAATCATCAGCATATACCATTGTTCCTGCTTTTAGAATAATTTCATCGATACTTGTATTTTCGGTAGCTGTAATGGTGGTTTCCATTTTCATGGCCTCAATGATAAATAAAGGTTGATTTTTGGTTATTTTATCTCCTTTTTTAACCAGAATAGTAGAAAGCATTCCTTGTAAGGGCGCGCCAATTTCTTTACTGTTATTTTTATCCGCTTTAGCGTGAACCACCTTGTCTATTTTGATAGAAGTATCTTTTATTTGAACCGATCGACCTTGACCATTTACTTTAAAATAAACAGTAACCATTCCGTCTTGATTTGCTTCACCAACAGAATCTAAAGTGATTAACAATGTTTTTCCTTTGTCTAGTTCAACATTAATTTCTTCGCCAATTTCCATTGGGTAAAAGAAATTTTTGGTTGGCAAATTGATTAAACTATCATATTTTAAACGCTTATTGTAAGCATCTGTAAAAACTTTTGGATATAATTTATAAGATAAAAAATCAGTAATATCAATAGGTCTGCTTAAATCTTTTTCGAATATTATCTTAAAATCCTTGTATTCTTTATCAAAATTTAAAGGCTCAATATGTGCATTTGGTCTGTCGGTATAAGGTTTTTGATCTTTTAAAATAAGTTTTTGAAGTTCTTTTGGAAATCCGCCAACAGGCTGCCCTAAATCTCCTCTAAAAAAACTCACTACCGACTGAGGAAACGAAATAGTATCGCCACGTTCTAGTACATCTTGTACTGTTAAATTATTACTCACTAAATATTGTGCCATATCTCCAACTACTTTTGAACTTGGAGTAACTTTTACGATATCGCCAAAAAGATGATTTACATCGCCATACATTCGGGTAATTTCATGAAAACGATCTTCCAAACCTAAAGCCTGTGCTTGTGGTTTTAAATTTGAATATTGACCACCAGGAATTTCATGTTTAAAAACCTCTCCAGAACCTGCTTTTAAACCTGATTCAAAAGGATAGTAATATTCTCTAACAGTTTCCCAATAATTAGAATATTCATTTAACGAATCAATATTTAAATCACTTTCACGCTCGTTGAATTTCATCATTTCGACAATCGAATTGAAATTAGGCTGCGATGTTAAGCCCGATAAACCACCAAGTGCAACATCAACCACATCAACACCAGCCTCAATTGCTTTTAAATAGGTTGCCGATTGAATGGAAGAAGTATCGTGGGTATGTAAATGAATTGGAATATTAACGGTTTGCTTTAATGCCGAAACTAATTCAAAAGCGGCATAAGGTTTTAGTAAACCAGCCATGTCTTTAATCGCTAAAATATGCGCACCAGCATTTTCAATATCTTTAGCTAACTGCGTATAATATTTAAGGTTGTATTTGGTGTTTTCAGGGTTTAAAATATCGCCGGTATAACATATTGATCCTTCGGCTAAACCATTTGTTTTTGTACGTACGTGCTCAATACAAGGCGCAATTGATTTCATCCAGTTTAAAGAATCAAAAATTCTAAAAATATCAACACCATTTTCCCAAGATTCAGCTACAAATCTTTCAATTAAATTATCTGAATACGCAGTGTAACCTACGCCATTTGAACCTCTTATTAACATTTGTAATAATACATTGGGCATCGCTTTTCGTAATAAACGCAAGCGCTCCCAAGGGTTTTCTTGTAAAAAACGCATACAAACATCAAAAGTAGCGCCTCCCCAAACTTCCATACTAAAAATATTCGGGTTGTTTTTGGCGTATCCTTGGGCAACTTTTAGCATGTCAAAAGTTCGCATTCGTGTTGCTAATAAACTTTGATGCGCATCTCGCATAGTGGTATCTGTAAAATGAATTTTTTGTTCATTTTTTAACCATTCTGAAAATTTTTCAGGACCTAGTTTTGTTAGTAAATCTTTAGTTCCTTCTGGGTGTTTAGCATTGATGTCAAATTTAGGGACAACAGGTTGAATAAACTTTTTAGTTGGATCTATTTTTTTAACATCTGGATTTCCATTTACAATAACATCTCCTAAATAAGTAACTAATTTTGTCGCCCTATTTTTAGCCGCTTTAAAAACAAATAAATCAGGGTTTTGTTTGATGAAATTTACCGTAACTTCTCCTTTTCTGAAGGTTTCATGTTGCAGAATATTATTTAAAAACGGCATGTTTGTTTTAACACCTCGAATTCTAAATTCCGCCAAGGCTCTACGTATTTTTCTACAAGCGCCGTCTAAAGTTCGGCTATTTGCGGTTACTTTTACAAGCATCGAATCGAAAAAAGGTGAAATAATTGCGCCCTGATACACACTTCCTGCATCTAAGCGAATACCAAAACCTGAAGCACTTCTGTAGGTGGTAATTTCACCGTAATCGGGCTTAAAATCATTTTGAGGATCTTCGGTTGTAATTCGACATTGTAGGGCGTAACCGTTCACTTTTACAGCTGCTTGATTTTTTATTTTTATTTGCTGATCAGCTAATTTATAACCACCTGCAATAAATAATTGTGTTTTTACAAGATCAATATTTGTAACCACTTCGGTAACGGTATGTTCTACCTGAATACGTGGGTTTACTTCGATAAAATAAATAGCGTCATCATCATCAACTAAAAATTCTACCGTACCAATATTATTGTAATCTACCGCTTTACAAATAGCGATTGCATACTTATATAAATCGTCTTTTATGCTTTGTTTTAAATCGAAAGAAGGGGCAAATTCAATAACTTTTTGATAACGACGTTGTACCGAACAGTCACGCTCAAAAAGATGCACGGTATTTCCGTAATTATCGGCAACTATTTGAATTTCTATATGTTTTGGATTTTCTACAAATTTTTCAAGAAACACAGTATCATCACCAAAAGCATTTAAAGCCTCTCGTTTACTTTCATTAAAAGCACCTTTTAATTCGGAAGCTTCTCTAATAACACGCATTCCACGTCCGCCACCACCAGAAGCTGCTTTTAGCATAATCGGATAGCCTATTTTTTCAGCTTCACTTAAAGCTGTTTCAACATCTATTAAAGGTTTTTCGTTACTTCTGATAACAGGAATGTTATTAGCAATTGCTACTCCTTTTGCTGTTATTTTATCTCCTAATGATTTTAAAACCGATACTTTTGGTCCAATAAAAATAAGTCCATTGTCTTCACATTTTTGAGCTAATTGCGGGTTTTCAGATAAAAAACCATACCCAGGATGAATAGCATCGGCACCAGTCTCTAGGGCAACGCGAATAATTTCATCAATATTTAAATAAGGCTTCAAGGGTTCGTTATCGGCACCTATTTGATAAGATTCATCTGCTTTGTACCTGTGTAAAGAATATCGATCTTCAAAGGTATAAACCCCAATGGTTTTTATATTGATTTCGGTACAGGCTCTAAAAATTCTAATAGCAATTTCACCTCTATTTGCGACAAGTACTTTTTTTATCTTCATTTTTATAGGAGTTTTATTTCTTTTTCGTTGTTCGTTATTGTTTGCTAACAAGATAATAAATATAAATTAAATCTTGTTTTAAAGCTTTGATTTATCGTCTGTTATTCGTTTTTTTGAATTAATTATTTAACAAGAAAAGCCCAAGTGTTTTTTGACTTGAGCTTTTAATTTTTTTAATACTTGTGCGCTATTTTTTAATTAAGCAAAAGTGTTTTATTTGAAAATAGATTCTAAATATATCTTTAATAAGCATCATCATGAACACTCATAATTGCTCTACCAGATGGTTCGTTCATGTTTTTAAATGCTTCATCCCATTCTAATGCAATAGCTGTACTACAAGCAACACTTGCTTCTTGTGGGACGCTTAATGCAGCGGTATCACTAGGGAAATGATCTTCAAAAATAGTTCTATAATAAAACTCTTCTTTATTTTGTGGAGTTTGAATTGGGAATCTGAATTTAGCGTTTGCTAATTGTTCGTCGGTAACTTCTTTATCAACTACTTCTTTTAAAGTATCAATCCAATCATAACCAACGCCATCTGAAAATTGCTCTTTTTGTCTCCAAGCAACACTTTCAGGTAACATATCTTCAAAAGCCTTACGGATTACCCATTTTTCCATGCGCTCACCGTTAATCATTTTGTCTTGTGGGTTGATGCGCATAGCAACATCCATAAACTCTTTGTCTAAAAATGGTACACGTCCTTCAATTCCCCAAGCCATTAAACTTTTGTTTGCTCTCAAACAATCGTACATATGTAATTTATCTAATTTACGAACTGTTTCTTCATGGAATTCTTCGGCATTTGGCGCTTTGTGAAAATATAAATATCCTCCGAAAATTTCATCAGCACCTTCACCAGATAATACCATTTTAACACCCATCGATTTAATAACACGTGCCATTAAATACATTGGCGTAGAAGAACGAATTGTGGTAATATCGTAGGTTTCTATGTTATAGATTACATCTTTAATAGCATCTAAACCTTCTTGAATGGTAAATTTTATCTCATGATGAACTGTTCCAATATGGTCGGCTACTTTTTGAGCGGCAGCCAAATCGGGCGAACCATCTAATCCAACAGAAAAAGAATGTAATTGCGGATACCAAGCTGCTGAGGTATCATCAGATTCAATTCTTTTTTGTGAATATTTCTTCGCAATTGCCGATATTACTGAAGAATCTAATCCTCCAGAAAGTAAAACACCGTAAGGAACATCACTCATTAATTGTCTGTGAACGGCTGCTTCTAAAGCTTCTTTTACTTCGGAAATACTCGTTTCGTTGTCTTTTACTGCTTGATAATCTTCCCAATCTCTTTTGTACCATTGTACAAATTTTCCATCTTTACTAGACATATAATGTCCTGGAGGAAATAATTCGATTTTTGCACAAGTACCTTCTAAGGCTTTTAATTCAGAGGCAACATAAAAAGTTCCGTTCTGATCCCAACCAATATATAAAGGAATAATTCCCATGTGGTCACGAGCAACAAAGTACTCATCTTTTTCAACATCGTATAAAGCGAAACCGAAAATTCCGTTTAAATCATCTACAAAATCTACCCCTTTTTCTTTGTAAAGCGCTAAAATTACTTCACAGTCAGAAGCTGTTTGAAATTCATAAGGATTTTTAAGGTTTTTCGCTAATTCTCTGTGGTTGTATATTTCGCCGTTTGCTGCTAAAATTAGTTTTTTATCGGCACTAAATAAAGGCTGTTGTCCTGAAGCAGGATCTACAATTGCCAATCTTTCGTGTGCCATAATTACTTTATCATCGCTATAAACACCACTCCAATCTGGTCCACGATGTCTAATCTTTTTAGCCATTTCTAAAACTTGAGGTCGTAAACTATCCGAAGGTTGCTTTAAATCAAACGCACATACAATTCCACACATAATCTTATATTTTAAATTTTCTTGTTCTAATTACATTGCAAATATTAGATATATGTTTGTTATTATAAATAAGAATGTGTTTTTGAGTTACATATTGAAACTTTAAAGTTGTTTTTTATTATTAAATGAAAGTTTATAGATTGCTTTTAAGTAGTTCTAATGTTGTTTGATAATAAATTACTTAAAATTTAAAAGAAGAAAATAAATTATTAAAATAACTTTCATATATTTGTCTCATAATGATCAAACAAAACAACATATGGTGGTGGAACTCTCTTAGAAAATAAGTGAGCGGAAACCTATATGTTATATTATATAAAGAAAAGGCTTATCTCACGATAAGCCTTTTTTGTTTTTAACAATAAAATTAAAATGAATAAAACGACATTCAAAACAGTCAGTAAAAAACGAATTGCAGACACCGTTACACCGGTAGGTTTGTATTTGCGTTTTAGAGATAAATATGCCAATACTTTATTGCTAGAAAGTTCTGATTATCATAGTAAAGAAGAAAGTTTTTCTTTTATTGCTATTGATCCGCTGCTAACAATGAAGGTAGAAAATCATGATTTTATTGTTTCAAAACAAGGAAGTGTTATTGAAAAAAATAAGATAGATAAAAAGGATACTAATTTTTACAGCCTGTTTAATGATTTCTCAAAATCAATCAATTTAGACTGTGATCCCGCCTTAAAATCATTCAACGGATTATACGGATATTCAACGTATGACAGCGTTCAATATTTTGAAAATATCGCATTAAATGTACAAGATGCGCCGTCAAAAATTCCTTTAATGCAGTATAGTTTTTATCGATTTATTATCGCAATTAATCATTTTAATGATGAAATGACGATACTTGAAAACGTAGAAGCAGGAGGCGAGTCAAGAATTTCAGAAATAGAAACTATTATTGAAGCCCAAACTTTCAATACTCAAAAATTTGAAATAACAGGCGAAGAAACTTCCAATTGTACCAATGACGATTTTAAGCAATATGTAGCAAAAGCAAAAGCCCACTGTAAACGAGGCGATGTTTTTCAATTGGTTTTATCACGTCAATTTCAGCAAAAATTTAAAGGAGATGAATTTAATGTATATCGAGCATTGCGTTCTATAAACCCGTCGCCATATTTATTTTATTTCGACTACGGTTCGTTTAAATTAATGGGATCATCGCCTGAAGCACAAATTAAAATTAGCGAAGGAAAAGCCATTATCAATCCAATTGCAGGAACTTTCCGAAGAACTGGCGATATGGCGCAAGATATTAAGCTTGGAAAAAAATTATCCGAAGATAAAAAAGAAACTGCCGAACACGTAATGCTAGTTGATTTAGCAAGAAACGATTTAAGTAAACACGCCGATAATGTAAAAGTTGAGGTATTTAAAGAAGTGCAATATTTCAGCCATGTAATTCACTTGGTTTCTACTGTAAAAGGTGAAATTAAAGGCGATCCGATTGAAATAGTTGGCGACACTTTCCCTGCAGGAACTTTAAGTGGTGCTCCAAAATACAAGGCGATGCAATTAATCGATACCTATGAAAATCAATCTCGTGGTTTTTATGGAGGCGCAGTCGGGATTATCGGTTTAGATGGCTCGGTAAATTTAGCCATTGCGATTCGCTCATTTGTTAGTAAAAACAATGTGTTGTATTATCAGGCGGGCGCGGGAATTGTAATTCATTCTGATGAAGAAAAAGAATTGCAAGAGGTAAACAATAAATTGGCAGCATTGAAAAAAGCCTTGATTTTAGCAGAGAATATTTAGGGCGTTCGAGCGGGCTTTCCACTATATCTTTTTATTTTAAAAAAAAAATAAAAAGGATGCCGTTGCAATCCCTAACGCAAAAAAAAATCAGCCAGAAATCAAGAAAATAAATATTTAAAAAGATTAAAAATTATTTAATCATTCAATTTTTAAAAGAAATGAACATATTAATACTAGATAACTACGATTCGTTTACCTATAATTTGGTACACATGGTAGAAGATATTACAGGTAATTTGCCAGACGTATATAGAAACGATCAAATTTCAATAGCCCAAATTGACCGTTATGATGTTATTTTTTTATCCCCAGGACCAGGAATTCCTGATGAAGCAGGGATTTTAAAAGAGGTTATAAAGCAATACGCGGGTAAAAAACCAATTTTTGGTGTTTGTTTAGGATTACAAGCAATTACCGAAGTTTTTGGTGGAGCAATAGAAAACATGGGAGAAGTATTTCACGGTGTTGCTACGGAAATGGAAATTATCAAAAAAGATGCGGTAATATTTAAAGATGTTTCAACTAAATTTAAAGCCGCTAGATACCATTCTTGGACAGCCTCTCACGATAATTTTCCATCAGAATTAATGATTACTGCAAAAGATGAGCAAGGAGGAATTCAAGCAATTGAGCATAAAGAATTTAATATATCGGCAGTGCAATTTCACCCAGAATCAATATTAACTGATGTTGGGGAGCAACTTGTTAGAAATTTTTTAAACAACGCTAAAAAATAACAATCTTTTAAGCTATGAAACAATTATTAAACGATTTATATCAGCATAAAAAATTAACCAAACAACAAGCAAAACAGGTTTTAATCGATATTGCTTCAGGGAAATTTAATGAAGCACATTTAGCATCATTTATGACTGTTTTTATGATGCGTCCAATTACAGTGGATGAGCTTGCGGGTTTCAGAAATGCCTTAATAGAATTGGCAATAAAAGTAGATTTTTCAGACTATAATACCATTGATATTGTAGGAACTGGAGGCGATGGAAAAGATACGTTCAATATATCAACCATGACTTCTTTTGTAGTTGCAGGAACAGGGCAAAAAGTCGCAAAACACGGTAATTATTCGGTGTCGTCAAAATCGGGTTCTTCGGATATGCTAGAGAGTTTTGGCTATAAATTTACCAATGATGAAGCTACTTTAAAATCGCATTTAGAAAAAGCAAATATCTGTTTTTTACACGCACCGAAATTTCATCCAGCAATGAAAGCGGTGAGTGCAACAAGAAAAGAATTAGCGTTAAAAACGTTTTTCAATATTTTAGGTCCTTTGGTAAACCCGAGTTCGCCAAAAAACCAATTATTAGGAACGTTTAATTTAGAAGTTGCTCGTTTGTATAATTATATTTTGCAAGAAGAAAATACAAATTATGGAATTGTACATGCACTTGATGGTTATGATGAAATTTCATTAACAAGCGGTTTTAAATTGTTTACTAAAAATGGAGAACAATTAATAAACCCTGAAGATTTAGGACAAAAAAGATTACAACAATCTGATGTTTTTGGAGGACAATCGGTTGCCGATGCCGCTAAAATATTCAAAAATATTATTGAAGGAAATGGTACGGAAGCACAAAACAGTGTTGTGTTAACAAATGCTGCATTTGCTTTAAAAATTGTTGATGAAAATAAGAGTTTTGAAGAAGCTTACAGCCAAGCAAAAGATTCTTTATTAGGATTGAAAGCAAAAGCGTGTTTAAAAAAGATAATTACGAACTAGCAATAAATAATCAGCATCATTATTAAAGGATATTGAAGAAATAGTAAAGATTATCGGAAGTATTCAAAAAAACATTAGAAACACTAAATCGTAATTCATAATTTTGAATTCATAATTAATTATATGACAATTTTAGATAACATAATAGCCTTTAAGAAAACAGAAATCGCCAAAATAAAAGCGGAAGTACCTGTAAGTAAATTGGTGAAAAGTCCCAATTTTAAAAACGACCCATTTTCATTAAAAAAGTCCTTATTAAAAGTTGGTTCAACAGGAATTATTGCCGAATTTAAACGCAAATCACCATCCAAAGGAATTATTAACGACAAAGCAACAATTATTGAGGTAACAAATGGTTATTTAGATGCCAATGTTGCCGCACAATCTATTTTAACCGATACGAATTTTTTCGGCGGAACCATGGCGGATTTACTACAGGCAAGAACCGTAAATCAGCAAGTTCCAATTTTAAGAAAAGATTTTATTGTTGATGGTTTTCAAATTGTAGAAGCCAAAGCAATTGGGGCAGATGTTGTATTGTTAATAGCAGCTTGTTTAACAAAACAAGAACTTAAAAATTACGGACAATTAGCCAACGATTTAGGTTTGGAGGTTTTATACGAAGTGCACACCAAAGAAGATTTAGATAAAATTAATGATTTAGACAATAAAATTATTGGTATTAATAACCGTAATTTGAAAACTTTTGAAGTTGATTTAGAACATTCTATTAACTTGGCAGGGCAAATTCCTGATACCGCAATTAAGGTTTCAGAAAGCGGAATTTCAGACCCAAGAGTTATTACGGGCTTAAAAGAACATGGTTTTCAAGGGTTTTTAATTGGTGAAAACTTTATGAAAACAGCCAATCCTGGCGAATCTTGTAAAGAATTTATAGCACAAATACGATAAGTATGAAATTGAAAGTTTGTGGAATGAAATACGTACAAAATATCCAAGAAGTTGCCGCATTGCAGCCTGATTATTTAGGATTTATTTTTTACGAAAAATCAACAAGAAATTTTGAGGGAATTATTCCCGATTTACCTAAGGAGATAAAAAAAGCAGGTGTTTTTGTGAATGAAATCCCTGAAATTGTAGTTTCATTAACCGAAGAATATGGTTTAAATATGCTGCAATTACATGGCGATGAATCTCCAGAATATATTACAAAATTAAAAACGATATTTACCGAAAGTATTGCTGATAAAAAGCCGCATTTAAAATATAAAACACCCGAAATTGTAAAAGTTTTTGGCATTAAAAGTAGTAAAAATAGTGAAAACACCTTCGATTTTGAAGTTTTAAAACCCTACGAATCATTAGTTGATTTCTTTTTGTTCGATACTAAAGGAAAAGAGCGAGGAGGAAACGGAATTACTTTTGATTGGGCTGTTCTTCAAAAATATAATTTAACGAAACCATTTTTTTTAAGTGGAGGAATTGGGTTAGAAGAAGTATCAGAAATCAATAAATTAAAAGCATTGAATTTACCTATTTATGCGGTAGATGTAAATAGTAAATTTGAAGCATCAGCAGGTTTAAAATCAGTAAAAAAATTAGAAAAGTTTAAAAAAGAGCTTCATGTTTTTTAAAGTTCGTGAAGAAAACTAAAAATTAAATTATGAAATTTCAACCAACTAAAGAAGGATATTACGGGCAATTCGGAGGTGCATTTATTCCTGAATTATTACATCCAAACGTACAAGAGTTAGAAGATAATTATATTAAAATTATCGAATCTAAAGAGTTTAAAGAAGAGTATAAGTCATTGTTGAAAGATTATGTTGGTCGTCCTACTCCGTTGTATTTGGCAGAAAGATTATCAGAAAAATATGGCGCTACTATTTATTTAAAACGGGAAGATTTAAATCATACAGGAGCGCATAAAGTAAACAATACTGTTGGACAGATTTTAATCGCTAAAAAGCTAGGGAAAACAAAAATTATAGCCGAAACAGGTGCAGGACAACACGGTGTTGCAACTGCTACAGTTTGTGCTTTAATGGGCTTGGAATGTATTGTTTTTATGGGAGAAAAAGACATTGCAAGGCAAGCGCCTAATGTTGCTCGAATGAAAATGTTAGGAGCTAAAGTTGTGCCTGCATTAAGCGGAAGTAAAACCTTAAAAGATGCTACAAACGAAGCAATTCGTTATTGGATTCAGCATCCTGATAGTTATTATTTAATTGGTTCTGTGGTTGGTCCTGCTCCGTATCCTGATATGGTAGCACGTTTACAAGCTATTATTTCAGAAGAAATGAAATGGCAACTAAAAGAAAAAACAGGAAAAGAAAACCCTGATACAATTATTGCCTGTGTTGGAGGTGGTTCTAATGCGGCTGGTGCTTTTTATCATTATTTAGAAGATGAAGAAGTCGGTTTAATAGCTGTTGAAGCTGGTGGTTTAGGAGTTGATTCTGGCGAAAGTGCAGCAACATCTCAATTAGGGCAGGTTGGTGTAATTCACGGAAGTAAAACTATTTTAATGCAAGATCAATACGGGCAGATTACAGAGCCATATTCTATTTCTGCAGGATTAGATTATCCAGGAGTTGGTCCTTTACATGCTTTTTTACATGAAACTAAGCGTGCCGAATTTTTGAACGCAACCGATGATGAAGCTTTAGCAGCTGCTTTTGAATTAACTAAATTAGAAGGAATTATTCCTGCTTTAGAAAGTGCACACGCTTTGGCTGTTTTATCTAAAATAAAATTTAAAAAAGACCAAGTAGTTGTGGTGAATTTATCAGGAAGAGGCGATAAAGATTTAGAAACGTATATGAAGCATTTAAAAGCGTAAGGACATGAAATTATTAAAAGAAATATTTCAAGAAAAGAAGAATTTACTTTCTATATTTTTTACAGCAGGTTTTCCAAAGTTAGATGATACCACCAAAATTATACACGATTTAAGTGAAAATGGTGTTGATTTTATAGAAGTTGGTTTACCGTATTCAGATCCTTTAGCCGATGGTACTACCATACAAGACAGTAGCCATAGAGCTTTGCAAAATGGAATGAATTTAGATGTTGTTTTTGAGCAACTAAAATCAGTTAAAGACACCAATAAAACGCCATTAGTTTTAATGGGGTATTTGAATCAGCTTATTAAATATGGTGAGGATAAATTTTGTCAAGCAGTACAAGATTGCGGTATGAAAACTGTTATTTTTCCTGATTTACCAATGATTGAATATGAAAATCATTATAAAGCGTTATTCGAAAAATACGGAATTACTAATGTGTTTTTAATAACGCCACATACTTCTGAAGAACGTATTCGAAAAATTGATGCACTAACGGATGCTTTTATTTATGTAGTTGCTTCGGCATCTATTACAGGAGCAAAAGGAGAAATATCAACAGAACAAATTGATTACTTTAAGCGAATTGAAGCAATGAATTTAAAAAGTAAATTAGTGGTTGGTTTTGGTATTTCTGACAACAAAACATTTACAACTGCTTGTAGTTATGCCGATGGAGCAATAATTGGTTCTGCTTTTATAAAAGATTTAGATAAAAATGGTGTTGCAGGTATTTCTAATTTTGTTAGTACTGTTATTAATGCTTAATTTTTATAAAGATGCAATCTGTTTTAATACTTTGCAAATACTATTGTAAAAATGTTTAGCCCCGATTGAAGCAATTGTTTGAGGGCTGTTTTATTTTTCTTTTAAAAAAATAAAAAAAGCGAGTGCGGAAAGCGGGAAATAGCTTCAAAATATTTTAAATAACCAGTTAAAAGAAACGTAGAATTTAATTTTTACGTTTTTTTTTATGATTATTTTTGTAAAATGATACAGCTAACAGAACAAGACTTACTCGTAAAATTAAAAGAAAATTTTGGATATGACAGTTTTCGATTAGAGCAAAAAACAATTATTGAAAATGTTTTAGCTAAAAAAGATACGCTGGTAATTATGCCAACAGGAGGTGGGAAATCTATTTGTTTTCAATTACCGTCCTTATTTTTTGATGGAATTACCTTGGTTATTTCGCCCTTAATTGCGTTAATGAAAGACCAGGTTGATAGCCTAAAAGCTAATGGAATTACGGCAACTTATTATAATAGTAGTCAATCATCGGAAGAACAAGAGGCGGTTTTTGATGCTATTATTAACAAAAAAGTAAAGCTTATTTATGTAGCTCCAGAGAGTTTGTCATTGCTTCAAAATGTATTAAATGAAAAATATATAAGTTGCATTGCTATTGATGAAGCGCATTGTATTTCTTCTTGGGGACATGATTTTAGACCATCTTATAAGCAGTTGTCTTTCTTGAAAAAAACCTTGCCAAATACACCAATTATCGCCCTAACGGCAACTGCTGATAAAGCGACTCAGGAAGATATTTTAACGCAATTATCAGTGCCAAATGCGACTAAATATGTGAGCTCTTTTAATCGAGAAAATATCAGTTTAGAGGTGCGCCCGGCAAATGATAGGGTGCAGAAAATACTTAAATTTATCAAGCAAAAACCCAACGATTCGGGGATTATTTATTGTTTAAGTAGAAAAGCGACCGAACAATTAGCAAGTAAATTAAAGCAACAAAATATTAATGCAAAAGCATATCATGCAGGTTTAGCTTTTGAAGAACGTGCTAAAACTCAAGAAGATTTTATAAAAGATGATGTGCAAATTATTTGTGCAACGGTTGCTTTTGGAATGGGAATCGATAAATCGAATGTGCGTTGGGTAATTCATTATAATATGCCCAAAAATATTGAAGGATATTATCAAGAAATAGGACGTGCAGGAAGAGATGGTTTGCCAGCTCAAGCCTTGCTTTTTCATAGTTATGCCGATGTAATTCAGCTGCGTCAATTTATTGCAAATAGTAGCAATCAGGAAGTGGAAACTGCAAAGTTAGACCGCATGAAGCAGTTTTCGGAAGCAACGGTTTGCCGACGAAAAATTTTACTGAGTTATTTTGGCGAATTGATTGAAAAAAATTGTGGAAATTGTGATGTTTGTAAAAATCCAGTACAGTTTTTTGACGGAACTATTATTGCTCAAAAAGCGCTTTCGGCAATTTACAGATTGCGAGAAAAAGAAGGAATGGGAACTGTAATTGACGTGCTTCGAGGGGCAAAAAATGCCAATGTTTTTGATAAAAATTATCAAACTTTAAAAACCTATGGCATCGGAAATGATATTTCATGGCAGCATTGGCAACATTATATTGTTCAGTTGATAAATCAAGGATATTGCCGAATTGCTTTTCACTTAAAGAATAGCTTACAGTTAACAGAATTTTCAAAAAAAGTACTTTTTGATGGTCAAAAAGTGCAATTAACAACGCCTGTTGAATTTAAGAAAGAGGAAAAAATACCAGGAGTAAAAGGTAAAAAATCAACTACAAAAACAGCTACAGGAAGCTTGTTTGAAGCGTTAAAAAAATTGCGTTATCGCATTTCAAAAGAAGAAGATATTCCTGCATACTTAGTTTTTAGTGATGCTACATTACGAGCCTTAGAAAACGAACGTCCGCAAACAGATTCGGCATTTTTAGCCATTAGTGGTGTTGGAAACAGAAAATTAGAAGTGTACGGTGGCGAATTTATGGACGAAATTAAAAAATTTATAAAAGATAAAAAACAAGGTAAAAAAGATACGACTTTAGAAACCTATAAATTATACAAAGAAGGTTTTACAATTGATGAAATAGCCGAAAAAAGAAGCTTAAAAGCCCAAACAATATTTTCTCATTTATCAAAATTATATTTAGAAGGAAAAGAGATTGATTTGCAAAAATTTATAACTGCCGATACTGTAAAGTTAATAGCAAATGCCAAAAAAGTTTTAAAAAATGAATCAACTTTAAAACCTTATTTTGAATTTTTAGGCGAAAAAGTTCCGTATGAACAAATACGAATTGGGCTTAGTATTTTGCAAAAAAATAGTTGATAAAATAAGAAATAAGAGCCTGTTTAAATTTCATCTGAAAAAAAATATGACAAAAAAAGGAATCGCATCGGTCAACCTGAATTTATTTCAGGTTCGCATCCTGATTTGCTGTAGTTTTCCTGTTGATGCGATGCTGAAATAAATTCAGCATGACGTTTATCTGTTTTGAAAAAGACTTTCTTTAAAACTTAAACAGGCTCTAAAAATAAAAAAGAAATTCAGACATAAAATTATATGTGAATTTTTCAATGAAAAGGATTAATGGAGAACTAAATATTATAATTTTTCATTAATTCTTTCACTTCATTGGCAATTTCTTCACGCAAGCTAAGTGGTTCTAAAACTTCAATTCTATGCCCGTATTTTAATATTTTTTGATGAAGCTCTATCGAATTTCCTACAAATAAACTCAAGATAAAAAAATCAGCATGTTCTTCGGTTATTTTTTGATATTTAAAAATAGGCGTTGTCTTTATATATTCTTTCTGGCTATTATTAATTTTCAATTTAATTTGTATCGGTTTGATGGTTTCTTCATTAAAACTCACGCCAACGGTATAGCGTAATTTTTCTTCAATACGTTCTAAATTAATAGCGATTTTATTTTTGGTAAGCTGTAAATCTGAAATTCTATCCAAAGAAAAAGTTCGGTAGCCTTTTTCGGTTTTGCCAATAACATACCATCTATTTTGAAATTCTTTTAACACATAGGGTTCAAAAATATATTTTTTTACAGCGTTATTTCGTTTATAATTTACGTGCTTAAAAATTACCGCTACTTTTGTAATAATGGCATCAAAAATAGTACTGAAAATTTCTAAATTAAATTCTAAAGCATTGGGTTCAAATAAAATATATTGCAAATTTTTTTCGGGTATTTGCAAGGCTTTTTCATAGGCAATAGCCATCGATTGATATTTCACAAAATGCGAAAAAAGCTCGTTACATTCGTCTAAAAACAAGGTGTAATATCCTTTGGTATTATCGTCAATTTTGAAACCACTTTCTTTTAAACTTTTAATATCATTACTCAAAGTACTCGTGCTTTTACTATGCCCTTTAAAGGCGAGATGATTTAAAATATCGCTACTAGATTTTGTTTCGATTTTTAAAAAGTTGATGATTGCAATTTGTCGTTGGATTTTTTTACTGATGTTATTTTTCATAGATTTTTTTAAATTTTCACTTCTTTTTCATTTCAAATATACGCCTTGATTTTCCATCAAAATGGGAAATCTTTTTGTTTTCCTGTTTTCGTGGAAAACGAAGCTGTTACTTTGTAGTATAAATTAAAAACAAAATTATTATGAAAGAACTCGAAGAGGTAAGTGAGGTAGAAAATACTTCTCAAGAAAAAAACAAACAAGAGCAACGACTTATAATGATGCTAAATTATACATCGCTGATGATTGGAATTTAAAAGAGGAAATTACTTATTTATCATTTAGCTAAAATGAAAAGAAATAGAATTATTAAAAATAGAGAATATGAAAATTATAGAAAAATTACAGTTTTGGAGTGTTTTATTTTAAGTGGGGAAATTTAGAAAAAGAAAGAAGAGAATATAATTTGTTAATACGTTATCAAAACACCGCTATGATGAGATAACGTAATTGCGAATAAAAGTGCAATCGGATGCTTTTGCTATGAAGTTTTCGATTGTATTTAGTGAATAGAAAAAATCCTCAAGTAATTTACTTGAGGATTTTGGTATATGAAAAAAAAATACTAAAAATATTAATGACTTGGCGCTTCTAATAAGTTAAGCGTACTGGTGTTTTTAATTTTTACTGCTTCAGAAAAATCACCATGAATAATTAAGGTATTTTCATGACGATGTACTAATTTACTCATTTTATTACGGTTTAATAATAAAACAGTTTTAGAACCAGAATGATCTTTTGCTTCTAAAATGTTTTCACCATTAAATTCAACAATCCATCCACTTTCTTTGATGTTGTTTTCGTATTCTAATTCGATAACAGGCATTTTAAAAAAACGGTAATCTTGAATATATCCTAATGCTATTTTTAAACGTAAGTTACCACCTTCAACAGTGTATGAATCTTCTTTTAAGCCAGCATCTTTAAAGGAAAACTTGTTAAAAGCTGGTTTGTCCATTGTAATTTCTAACTGTCCTTCTGTTGCGTTTAATATCATAAGTAGTTTTTTAATTGGTTGGTCTAAATTAATTTAATACTGTAAATTTACGCTTACTATTTATGTCATTTAATGACTTTTATCATTGTTTATTATGTATTAAATACACCTGTTTTTTTATATAATAAGAAAATACGATTAGACTAGCTCATCATTTTTTAAATCCTGTAGCGTGTAATCTGTTAATTTTAGGAATATTTATTACATATTCCTTCTATACTGACCACCAACTTTAAATAAAGCTTCGGTAATCTGCCCTAACGAACAGAATTTTGTTGCTTCCATTAATTTATCGAATAAATTATCATTTTGAACCGCTGCTTTTTGTAAAATAACTAGCTGTTCTTGCGCTTTTATCTCATTGGCTTTGTTCACTAATTCTTTGGTTTGAATCTGAAATTGTTTTTCTTGCTCGGTTGCACGAATAACTTCCGCAGGTTGTACCGTTGGCGAACCTTTCGAACTTAAAAAAGTATTTACACCGATAATTGGAAATTCTCCATTATGCTTTAAAGTTTCGTAATACAAGCTTTCTTCTTGTATTTTAGAACGCTGATACATGGTTTCCATTGCACCTAAAACACCGCCACGTTCTGTAATTCTATCAAATTCAGTTAATACCGCATCTTCCACTAAATCGGTTAATTCTTCAATAATAAAAGCACCTTGAATCGGGTTTTCATTTTTAGTTAATCCTAATTCTTTATTGATGATTAATTGAATTGCCATCGCTCTACGTACAGATTCTTCGGTAGGCGTTGTTATTGCTTCGTCGTAAGCATTTGTGTGTAGCGAATTACAATTATCGTTAATCGCATATAAAGCTTGTAAGGTTGTACGAATATCATTAAAATCAATTTCCTGAGCATGTAAAGACCGCCCAGAGGTTTGAATATGATATTTTAACATTTGCGCTCTTGAGTTTGCTCCGTATTTATGTTTCATGGCTTTTGCCCAAATTTTACGAGCAACACGACCAATTACTGAATATTCAGGGTCAATTCCGTTAGAGAAAAAGAACGATAAATTAGGTCCAAATTTATTAATATCCATTCCACGAGATAAATAATATTCAACATAAGTAAATCCGTTGGATAGTGTTAATGCAAGCTGCGTAATCGGATTTGCACCAGCTTCGGCAATATGATATCCAGAAATTGAAACCGAATAAAAATTACGAACCTGTTCTTTTATAAAATATTCTTGCACATCACCCATTAAACGCAAGGCAAATTCTGTTGAAAAGATACAGGTATTTTGAGCTTGATCTTCTTTTAAAATATCCGCTTGAACCGTACCACGAACCTGTGCTAAGGTAGTTTTTTTGATTTCAGCATATACATCCGCAGGTAAAATCATATCGCCAGTTAATCCTAAAAGCATCAATCCTAAACCATCATTTCCTTGAGGTAAATCTCCTTGATATGTCGGTCTTTCTAAACCTTTTGAATCATAAATTTCATTGAATTTAGACTCAACTAAATCCTCTAAATTATTTTCTTTGATGTGTTTTTCACAATTCTGATCGATTGCCGCATTCATAAAAAAACCTAACAACATCGGCGCAGGACCATTAATTGTTAAACTTACAGAAGTTAAAGCATGTGTTAATTCGAAACCAGAAAACAATTTTTTAGCATCATCTAAACAACAAATAGAAACTCCTGCATTTCCTATTTTTCCGTAAATATCGGGTCTTCTACCAGGATCATTTCCGTATAAAGTAACCGAATCAAAAGCAGTTGATAAACGCTTTGCAGGCATTCCTAAACTTACATAATGAAAACGTCTGTTGGTACGTTCTGGTCCTCCTTCACCAGCAAACATTCGTGTTGGGTCTTCACCAGTTCTTTTAAATGGATATAATCCTGCGGTATATGGAAACTCACCAGGAACATTTTCTTGTAAATTCCAACGTAATAAATCGCCCCAAGCTTGGTATTTTGGTAAAGCTACTTTCGGAATTTGTGTATGCGATAAAGATTCACTGTGCGTATCAATATTAATTACTTTATCTCTTACTTTAAAGCTATAAACAGGGTCTTTATATTTTTGAACTTTGGTTTTCCAATTTAAAATTACTTCCCAATTATGAGGATCAAGATTTAGTTTTACTTTATCGAATTGTGCTATTAATAATTTAGCAAAATCAATTTCATCTTTTGGAGTTTCTTTTAAAATATCATCTTGTTCTAATCCATTTTTAGATAAAAAATCTTCTTTTATTTCCTTGGGAAGAATAGATAAAATGGTTTGAACAATACCATATAATTTTTGAGCAACAATAACTTGGCTATCTACTTTTTGATCATAAGCTCTATTACTTTCTGATATTTCAGATAAATAACGAACTCTTCGTGGTGGAATTACAAAGATTTTTTCAGACATTTCTTTGGTGATTTCCATTTCTGATTTTAAATCAACGCCTGTTTTTTCAACGATTTTATCCATAATACGCTTGTACAAGGTATTCATTCCAGGATCATTAAATTGAGAAGCAATTGTTCCAAAAACAGGCATATCATCCATATGAATATCCCACAAATTATTGTTGCGCATATATTGCTTTTTCACATCTCGAATAGCATCTAAAGCGCCACGTTTGTCAAATTTATTAATCGCTACTAAATCAGCAAAATCAAGCATATCGATTTTTTCTAATTGTGTTGCAGCCCCAAATTCTGGCGTCATTACATATAATGAGGTATCAGAATGTTCTATAATTTCGGTATCAGATTGCCCAATTCCAGAGGTTTCTAAAATGATTAAATCAAATTCTGCGGCTTTTAAAACCTCAATAGCTTCATTTACATATTTTGATAACGCTAAATTCGATTGACGAGTTGCTAACGAACGCATATAAACACGGTCGTTATTAATGGCATTCATACGAATACGGTCGCCTAATAAAGCACCTCCAGTTTTTCTTTTTGAAGGATCAACAGAAATAATTCCGATAGTTTTTTTAGGGAAATCTATTAAAAACCTGCGTACTAATTCATCAACTAAAGATGATTTTCCAGCACCACCAGTTCCTGTAATCCCTAAAACAGGTGTTTTCGAATTTTTATTTTTTTCGTGAATTGTACGTAACGTTTCTTTTGCTACTTCAGGAAAATTTTCTGCGGAAGAAATAATACGGGCAATACTTCCAATATCTTTTTTTGATAAATGATTTATTTCATCATTTAAAACATCGCCAATGGCAAAATCAGAAGTTTTAACCACATCGTTAATCATTCCTTGCAATCCTAGTGCGCGTCCATCATCAGGAGAATAAATACGTGTAATTCCATAATCCATCAATTCTTTAATTTCTTCAGGAAGAATTACACCGCCACCGCCACCAAAAATTTTGATATGACTAGCAGCTTTTTCTTTTAATAAATCGAACATATATTTAAAATACTCGATATGTCCGCCTTGATAAGAGGTCATGGCAATAGCATTGGCATCTTCTTGAATAGCACAATTAACAACCTCTTCAACGCTTCTGTCGTGCCCTAAATGAATTACTTCAACACCTGTGGATTGAATAATTCGACGCATAATATTTATGGCAGCATCGTGCCCGTCAAATAATGAAGCAGCCGTTACAATTCGTATTTTGTTTGTTGGTTTATAGGGTGTTATTTTTCTCATCCGTAGTGCTTTAAATCAAATTAATGAAGCAATTTACGAATTTATTAAAAAAGACAGCAATTCTTTACGACTTATAAATAATGAATAAAAGCCCATTTTTTACGCGATTCAAGGTAGTATAAATTGTCTTCATTTTGGTAAGATTCTCTTTCAAAACTGATGTTTTTATACGCTAAATATCCGTTTTTATATTTAAAACATTTTACAAGCCACTCGATGCCATAAAAAAGATAAAAGAAAATAACGAGTAATTCTAGCTGTTGTTTTAGGTGAATTTTTTCGTGATTTATTAAAATATAATTGTCTTTTAATTCTTTTCTTTTTAGAAAGATAAAGGGAAACAAAGTGAGCCCAACAAATCCTTTAGGAATAAGAAATTTTGAAATAAAAATCATAGAATTATAAGGGGTGGTTTGTGTGTAAAAATAAGCATTTATATTTTGGAAAGTATATTGTTTTAGTAAGCTATTGGTTAAGGTATTGTTTTTTCTAGTAGTGATTTTAAAATAGGATTGCTATTATTTTTATGCCAAACAACCGACAAGGTAGTGCGTTGTTTTATAGTGGTAAGGTCAATAAATTTTACGCCCATATCATAGCCATATTGTAGCGATTTGGGAACAATTGATAAACCAAAATTATTTTCCACTAATTTATAAATTGAAGCTGCATGAATGGTATTATGCGATATTATAGGAGCGAATTTAGCATCATCAAAAATTTGCATTACTTTTTCATGATAAGAAGGACTATAAGACGGATCAAAAAGAATAAATGATTCGTTTTTTAATGCCGATAACCCTTTAAAAGTATCATTATTTACAGGGTGATTTTTCGGTAAAACCAAGCAAAACGGCTCTTTTAAAATCGGCTGAATGGCAAGTCCTCTAGGGACTCTATCTAGCCTTACAAAACCAATATCAATATCTTTAGAAAGCAGGCTGTCAATTTGTTTTTGATTGTCCATTTCTTGCAATCCGAATTGCACATTTGGGTGGTCTTTTTTAAATTCAATCAATAAATTAGGGATGATTTCTTGCATTGCAGAACCTACATAACCAAAATTCAAATGCCCATTTTTACCTTCCTGTAGCAATTTGGCATGTTCAAAAATATGATTTAGGTTTTTTAAATTTTGAGTAAGTGCTACCTTTAAATAGCTTCCCGCTTCGGTTAATGCTACTTTTCTGTTATGACGCACAAATAATTGCACTTCTAAATCGGCTTCCATTTGTTTAATTTGTCGGCTTAATCCTGGTTGCGAAATAAACAAGCGTTCTGCTGCTTTTCTGAAATGTAAACATTCGGCAACCGCTAAAAAATAACGAAGATGGCGTAGTTCTGTTTGATTACTTCTTTGATTACTCATGGGTATCAATTGATAACTTTTTAAGTCTTATTAGGTATCAAAAATATAAATAACTTTGTGTAAAATAAAATAGAAGCCAATGTTTAAGTACGGAATAGATGCCTTAACGGTAAATAAAGTTATTGAAATATCAAAAGGAACTTTAAAAGCGGTGGTTACAAGCGATGCCGCAATTAAAATAAAGGAATGTAGAACAAAGGTGGAGGTAATGGCAAATTCAACCGCTGCTGTTTACGGAATTAACACCGGTTTTGGTCCTTTGTGCGACGTGCAAATATCGCCTGAAGAAACCAGTAAATTACAAGAAAATTTATTGATAACCCATGCTGTTGGTGTTGGTAATCCTATTGATAAAGAATTGTCAAAAATGATGATGATTTGTAAGGTTCATGCACTTTGTCAAGGTTTTTCAGGGGTTCGTTTAGAGCTAATTGAACGTATTATCTATTTTATTGAAAACGATTTATTACCTGTTGTTCCTGAGCAAGGTTCGGTAGGCGCTTCTGGTGATTTAGCGCCGTTGTCACACTTGTTTTTACCGTTGTTAGGAGAAGGAGAGTTCTGGCAATCCGAAGAAATTATTTCAGCAAAAGAAGTGTTAAAAAAGCATAATTTACAGCCTTTAACATTAATGGCAAAAGAAGGATTAGGTTTAATTAATGGTACGCAATTTATATTATCGCACGCTATTTTAGGCTTGAAAAAAATGGAATATGTGTTAGATTTAGCCGATGTTACTGGGGCAATGACCTTAGAAGGATATTCAGGAAATGTATCGCCGTTTAAAGAAGAATTGCATTTAATTCGCCCGTTTAAAGGGAATTTAAAAGTAGCTGAACGCATGAGAATGCTTTTAAAAGATTCTGAAAATGTTGCTGATACGACATTCGAAAGAGTGCAAGACCCGTATTCGATTCGTTGTATGCCACAGGTTCATGGAGCGTCAAGAAATGCCTATGCACATTTAAAAGAATTGGCAGAAATAGAAATGAATTCTGTAACCGATAACCCAATTGTACTGAGTGAAACCGAAGCAATTTCGGGAGGTAATTTTCACGGACAGCCTTTAGCAATGGCGTTAGATTATACATCAATTGCAGTTTCTGAATTAGGAAATATAGCCGACAGACGTTGTTATTTATTGCTAGAAGGAAAGCACGGTTTGCCAAGGTTATTAACATCGGCAGGTGGTTTAAATTCTGGTTTTATGATTCCTCAATATACCACGGCAGCTTTGGTTACCGAAAATAAATCCTTATGTTTTCCGCCTTCGGCAGATAGTGTGCCAACCTCATTAGGGCAGGAAGATCATGTATCTATGGGAAGTATTTCAGGAAGAAAATTCAATCAAATATTAGGAAATTTAGATAAAATATTAGCCATCGAATTAATGTACGCAGCACAGGCAATGGATTTTAGAAGACCAAATACTTTTTCGCCAATTTTAGAAGAAAATTTTAAAATTATCAGAAATAAAGTAGCTAAATTAGAGGAAGATCGTATTTTGAAAGATGATATTAATGCGTTAATTAAGATGGTTAAAAATCAAGAGTTTAAAGTTTGTTAAAAAAAGAAATTATGATGTCATTTAAAAAACAAATTAAGCAAGGTATTCCTAATGAATTACCTGAAATGCCCGTGTACGAATCGTCAATAAATAGGGCTCCGAAACGTAAAGATATTTTAACATCCGAAGAAAAAAAATTAGCGCTAAAAAATGCTTTGCGTTATTTTGATGCAAAACATCATGCTGTTTTATTGCCTGAATTTGCTAAAGAATTAGAAGATTACGGACGAATATATATGTACCGTTTTCGTCCTACTTATAAAATGAAGGCAAGAGATATTAACGAATATCCAGGGAAATGTAGCCAGGCAAAAGCAATCATGTTAATGATTCAGAATAATTTAGATTATGCGGTAGCCCAACATCCGCATGAATTAATTACCTACGGCGGAAATGGTGGCGTTTTTTCTAACTGGGCGCAATATTTATTAACTATGAAATATTTGTCTGAAATGACAGATACTCAAACTTTAACCATGTATTCTGGGCATCCGATGGGTTTATTTCCTTCGCATAAAGACGCTCCAAGAGTGGTGGTTACTAACGGAATGATGATTCCAAATTATTCAAAACCTGATGATTTAGAGAAATTCAACGCCTTAGGAGTTACCCAATATGGGCAAATGACCGCAGGTAGTTATATGTATATTGGTCCGCAAGGAATTGTGCATGGAACTACAATTACGGTATTAAATGCGTTTCGAAAAATTAAAAAATCACCTAAAGGAAATGTCTTTTTAACCGCAGGTTTAGGCGGAATGAGTGGCGCACAACCAAAAGCAGGAAGCATTGCAGGTTGTATTACGGTTTGTGCTGAGGTAAACCCAAAGATTACAGAAATACGTTTATCGCAAGGTTGGATTGATGAAAAAATCACCGATTTAGATGTTTTAGTGGCGCGTGTTCGCATTGCAAAAGAAAATCAAGAAACAGTTTCAATTGCTTATTTAGGAAATATCGTAGATGTTTGGGAGAAATTTGACAAAGAAAATGTACCTGTCGATTTAGGTTCGGATCAAACATCGTTACATAATCCTTGGGCGGGTGGTTATTATCCTGCCGATATTTCTTTTGATGATGCCAATGAAATGATGGCAAATGAGCCTGAATTATTCAAAGAAAAAGTACAGGAAACCTTGCGTCGTCATGCAAAAGCGATTAATAAACATACTGAAAAAGGAACATATTTCTTTGATTACGGAAATGCCTTTTTATTAGAAGCAAGTAGAGCAGGAGCAACGGTTCATAAAGATGAAAATGATGCTTTTTGTACGGTGGATAATTCAAAATTAGGAAGCGAAGTTTTTGCCTACTCTAGTTATGTGCAAGATATTATGGGACCGATGTGTTTTGATTATGGTTTTGGTCCTTTTCGTTGGGTTTGTGCTTCGGGAAATCCTGAAGATTTAGCCAAAACAGATGCGATCGCTTGTAAAGTTTTAGAGAAAATCAGAAAGAATTCTCCTGTTGAAATTCAACAGCAAATGGCGGATAATATTCAATGGATTAAAGGCGCACAAGAAAATAAATTAGTCGTCGGTTCGCAGGCACGTATTTTATATGCCGATGCAGAAGGACGTGCAAAAATTGCCGAAGCTTTTAATAAAGCGATTAAAAAAGGGAAGATAGGAAAGGTTGTTTTAGGGCGTGATCATCATGATGTTTCGGGTACCGATTCGCCATATCGAGAAACTTCAAATATTTACGATGGTTCTCGTTACACCGCTGATATGGCAATTCAAAATGTAATTGGCGATAGTTTTAGAGGTGCTACTTGGGTGTCTATCCATAATGGTGGTGGCGTTGGCTGGGGTGAAGTTATCAACGGTGGTTTTGGCATGCTTCTTGATGGTTCTAAGGCAGCATCAAAACGCTTAAAATCAATGCTTTTTTGGGATGTAAATAACGGAATTGCACGAAGAAGTTGGGCGAGAAATAAAGGCGCTGTTTTTGCAATTAAACGTGCTATGAAGTCTGAAAAGGAATTGCAAGTTACCGTTCCTAATTTTGTAGATGATGCCTTATTTAATACTGATTTTAAACAAGAATAAATCCTACTAAAATGAAATTATCTAGCCTATTTTTTTTGCCAATTATCGCTTTAATGATAACCTCGTGCAGTTCGGTAAGAGTAACAACCGATTACGATACAGAAGCTGATTTTAATAGTTATAAAACATTTGCTTTTTATAAAAAAGGAATTGACAAAGCGGCTATTTCTGATTTAGATAAAAAACGTATTATGCGTGCTATTGAACAAGAATTAATAGCAAAAGGTATGACAAAATCAACTTCACCAGATGTTTTAGTGAGTTTGTTTACAAAATCAAGAGAACGAATTAATGTTAATGATAGGATGTATGGCGGGTTTTATTATCCAAATTATTATGGCATGATTGGCTTGAATAACATGAATCGAATAAATGTATCTCAATATACAGAAGGAACTTTATTTATTGATGTTTTAGATGCTCAAAATAAAGCTTTGGTTTGGCAGGGTATTGGTACTGGTGCATTAAGTAGTCGTAGTGCTGAAAGAAAGCAAGCTAGAATTAAAGAATTTGTAAAAGAGATATTGGCTGAATATCCGCTAGAAAATAGTAAAAAGTAGAAAGTTAAGACCTTTATAATATTTATAAAAAGATGCGTTAATTAAAGAAACTAAAACATTCTTATTAACGTATCTTTTTTTGATATTTGCAGTACGATAAATTATGATAAACGAAATTTTAAAAGCAACTCCCGATGAGTATTATGTAAACGAGCAAGGGTATCGGGTTTTTAAAGAAGCCTATCATTTAAGGCGTGGATACTGCTGTAAAAGTGGTTGTAAACATTGTCCTTTTGGATATGATAAAAAAACAGATAGCTTCAAGTAGAATAGAAAAGAGTGTGACGATTACTAATAAAATGTATCTTAAAAGATAGAAACCAAACAAAATAAAGATTAAAAATGAAAAAAATTATAGCAGTAGCAGTACTAGCACTTTCTTTAACAGGCTGTGCCGAATTACAAAAAGTTGTAAGCCAATTGCCACAAGGAACTCTTGGTGGTGGTTTGTCGCAACAACAAATAGGAAATGGTTTGCGTCAGGCTTTAGACAACGGAATTAAAAATCAAGTAAAAAAATTAACTGCTAAAGATGGTTTTTACAACAATCAATTGGTAAGAATTGCTTTGCCAGAAGAGTTGAAAAAAGTAGATAAAGGCTTGCGTAAAATTGGTTTAAGTAAATTAGCCGACCAAGGATTAAGAGCAATTAATAACACCGCCGAAGATGCTGTTAAAACGGCAACGCCAATTTTTGTAAATGCTGTAAAACAGATGTCTTTTAACGATGCAAAAACTATTTTATTAGGAGATAAAAACGCGGCAACTTCTTATTTGAAAGGAAAAACAACTACTGCTTTATACAGTAAATTTAACCCGGTGATTAAAAAATCATTTTCAAAAGTAGGGGCTGATAAAATTTGGACGAATTTAATCAATAGATATAATAGTATTCCTTTTGTAAAAAGAGTAAACCCAAACTTAACAGATTATGTTACAACTCAAGCTTTACAAGGTGTTTTTACTATGATTGCTGTAGAAGAAAAAGGAATTCGTGAAAAAGCAGGATTGAGAAATACTGCATTATTGCGTCAGGTATTTGCATTGCAAGACAAGTATTAAAAAATATAAATTAGGCTTAAAATAAAATTATAAACACCTCGTTGATTTTTAAAATTAATGTGGTGTTTTTTTTGTGATTTATTTACCTGTTTTTCAGTTAAAAACAGTAAGATTATAGATGTAGATTATGTATCGTTATGAAAAAACGAACATATTATTTAATTTGGGTAAAAGTGGGGGACTTCTAAATTAATTTGATATCTTGTATTTAAGAGTGTAAAAAAAGGGTATTACTGTAGTAAATTTTTAGCTTTTTAAATAGGTTCTAAAATCCTATAACTTCTTGAAATTCTTTTTTATAACTTTTACTGATACGAAATGTTTTATTGTCATTTATTTTTACATCAGTTTCTCCGTAATTAGAAGCAATAATTTCATCAATAAAATTAGTATTGATAATTGTTGAACGGTGTATTCTTATAAAGTTACTAGCGTTTAATCGTTTTATGATACTCGATAAAGATTCTCGTAGTAAAAATTTACGGTTATCAGTTGTAAAAATTTCAATGTAGTAACCCGAAGCCGATATGTATTTAATCATATTTCTTTCAAGTAAAATTACTTTATTACCTGATTTTATATTGATTTTAGTGCCTTTTACAGTGGTGTTTATTTTAGTTTTTTCTTCAGATTTCTCTTTCATAAAATCTAAAATATCATTTAAGTTACTTTTAAGGCTAAAGCGATTTTCAATTTTTTTACGTGCTATTAATTTATCTATAGAATTAAAAAAACGGGCTTTATTCAAGGGTTTTAATAAATAATCAAAGGCAGCATAATCAAAGGCTTTTAAAGCATCTTTATTTGAGGAAGATGTAAAAATAAAAACAGGTTTTTCAGAAAGTGTTATGTTGTCAATAATATCAAAACCACTGCTGTCATTTAGCTGTGTATCAAGATACACAATATCGGGTTTTAGTGTGTTAATTTTATCAATAGCTTCAATAGCTGTAGCACATTGATCTATTACTTTTAAAAAATCAAATTCAGTTAATAGTTCTTTTAAGTTGTTGATAGCTTGTTGGTCGCTATCGATAATTAGGACAGATTTTTGCATATTTTGAGGAAATATTTTATAAAAATCAGCAGTAAAAGTTATTGAAAAATAGGTCAATAGACTACTGAGGGCACAAATTTAAACAATGAGTTCGTAATTCCGATACTAAAATACCAATTTATTGTTAAAAATTAACATTTTTTTTGGTTTTGAAACAGTTGTTAACCGCTTTTTAAAGGTTTTTCACATCAAAATAGCGGTGTTTAGCTTCAAAAGCTTGTTAAGGAGTAACTATAGCCTTTAAATTTACATCCAATAATAATTAAAATTAAATATTTTATGAATCCACGTTACAAAAACGTATTGTGTATTTTATTTTTCCTAGGTTTCCTAGTAAATGTAACTGCACAACAAAAGATGATTACAGGTACTGTGTCAGATAGTGCTGGTCCATTACCAGGAGTTAATGTTGTAATAAAAGGTACAGTAACAGGTGCTGAAACTGACTTTGATGGTACATATACTGTAAAAGCATCAGCAGGGCAGCACTTAGTGTTTAGCTTTGTAGGTATGCAAAATGTTACGAAATTAGTAGGTGCAAAAACTACGATTAACGTAATAATGCAAGAAGATGCAAATGTATTAGAAGAGGTTGTTGTTGTTGGGTATGGAACATCAACTAAATCGGCATTTACAGGTACTGCAAAAGTTGTAAAGGCTGAAGTATTAGCGGCAAAAAGTGTTTCAAATATTTCACAAGCTTTAGCGGGTGAAGCTGCAGGGGTACAGGTTATAAATTCTTCTGGTCAGCCAGGAGCATCGGCAACAATTAGAATTAGAGGTTTTGGTTCTGTAAACGGAAACAGAGATCCTTTATTTGTGGTTGATGGCGTTCCTTTTGACGGAGCACTTAATACGATTAACCCATCTGATATTGCATCTACAACGATATTAAAAGATGCTACGGCAACTGCAATTTATGGTTCTAGAGGGGCAATGGAGTTGTTTTAATTACAACAAAATCAGGTAAAAATGGTGTTTCATCAATTGAACTTGATGTTAAAACAGGTGTTAACTTTAGCAATTTAGCAAGATATAGCACTATTAAATCACCAGAAGAATACATTGGTCTTTCTTGGGAAGCAATGAGAAATAAAGGAGATTTTAATGGTGAAGCTGATGCAACTGCGTATGCAAATGCGAATCTTTTTTCAGGAAAAGGGGTTAACAGTGCTTATAACTTATGGAATGTTTCTGATGTTTCTAAATTAATTGATCCTGCTACAGGAAAAGTTAGAGCAGGTGTTGCTAGAAAATACACGCCAGAAAACTGGGCTGATTATGGTTTCCAAACTTCTATTAGAACAGAGGCAAACTTAAAAATGAGTGGTGGTGATGATAAAACAAAATACTTTTCTTCTTTTGGTTATTTAGAAGATAAAGGATATGTACTTAATTCAGATTATAAAAGATATACTTCTCGTTTAAACTTAACACATAACCCAACTGATTGGTTAAAAGCAAGTGTTAATTTAGGATATACTTTTGGAAAAACGACTTCAAACGGACAGTCTGAAGATTCAGGAAGTGTTTTTTGGTTTGTTGATAATATTCCTTCAATTTACCCATTATTTACTAGAGATACCAATGGTAAAAAAATTGATGATCCTATTTATGGAGGTCATATTTACGATTTTGGAGATGCAGGACGTGGTTTTGGAGCTTTAACAAACTCAATTGCAAATGCTAAGTATAACTTAAAAAGGTCAGAAAGACATTCGTTAAATGCTAATTTTTCTTTTAACTTTCAATTAGCAGAAAACTTAAGTTTTGAGTCTAGATATGGAGCTCAATATTATAGTTATATTCATAATAATATTCAAAACCCTTTCTACGGATCGGCAGCTGGAGCAGATACTAAAGGTCGTTTATTTAAACAAAACAGGTATGCGGTTACGCAAAACTTCTTAAACATGTTTAAGTATAATACTTCTTTTGGTGATCATAAAGTTGATTTTATCGCAGCGCATGAGTCTAATCAATGGAAAAGACAAAGAGGTTATACTGATGTAAAAAGAGTTGTAAACCTTAATAATGGTTTAGATGATCCTACAAACTATGTAGAAACTGCTGGTAAATCAACAGGATATAGAGAAGAAACAGCTATTGAAAGTTTCTTTGGGCAGGCAAACTATAATTATGATGGTAAATACTTTTTTACTACCTCTGTAAGAAGAGATGGTACATCAAGATTTAAAAACAATAAATGGGGTACTTTCGGTTCTATCGGTGGTTCATGGATTGTAACTAAAGAAAACTTTATGAACGATGTTGAGTTTGTAAACAATCTTAAAGTAAAAGTAAGTTATGGTATTTTAGGTGATCAATCTATCGGTTCAAGATTAAGTGATCTTTATGCTGGGCAAAACGGATATAATATTGAAAACTTAGGAGGGCAAATTTCACTTCCTGTACGTGCAAGACAAAATGCTGAATTAACTTGGGAAACTTCTAAAATGTTTCAAACAGGTGTTGAGTTTACTTTGTTTGATAACTTAGTTGATGCTTCTTTTGACTACTACGTTAAAAATACAGAAGATTTAATTTTTGACAGACGTTTAGGGCCTTCTTTAGGAGATGCTTTAGAAACTGTAAATGATGGTAAATTAAAAAATGCTGGTTTTGAATTTGATATTACTACGCATATTATTAATAAGAAAAACTATACGTTCGATGTTTCTTTAAACGGAGAGTTTTTAAAGAATGAATTAACGCAAATGCCTATTGACCCGTCAACAGGAAAGGCTAAGTTATTAGATCAAGCTGGTAACTACGGACGTTCAAAAGGACATTCATTATTTGATTACTACATGAGAGAATGGGCTGGTGTTGATGCTAACGACGGTGCTGCAATGTGGAATGTAAACTATGTAGATGCTAACAAAAATGATGCTTTTGATAAGGGAGAAGAAATTAAAAACTACAATAAGTTTTTAGCCGATAACCCAGATGCTAAAATATCACAAGGAACTACTAAAGTATATGCGCAAGCTACACAGAAATATGTAGGTAAATCGGCAATTCCTACGGTAAGAGGAGCTTTCAGATTATCTGCTAAAATTCATGATTTTGATATTAGTTCTCAATTTGCATATAGCTTAGGAGGTTATGCTTATGATGGTGCCTATGCAAATTTAATGTCGAACGGTCAAGTTGGAGGTAACAACTGGTCTACTGATATGAGAGACAGATGGCAAAAGAAAGGTGACATTACAAATGTTCCTAGATTATATAGTAACGAAGTTACTGCTGTTACAAGTTCTTCTACCAGATTTTTAACATCTACAGATTACTTAGCGTTAAATAATATAAGAGTAGGATATACAATTCCTGTACAATACATTAAAAAAGCAGGTTTAGGTAGCGTAAACTTATATGCTTCTGGAGATAACTTATTTTTATTAAGTAAAAGAGATGGATTTAATCCAGCAACTTCAGAAACTGGTTCTTCAGATCAATACAGATATTCTCCTTTAACAACATTTGCTTTAGGAGTAAGAATTAAATTTTAATCACTGAAAATTTAAAAAAGATGAAAAAAACAATATTAAAATCTATTGCAGCAGTAGCTATCTTAACGATATCTGTTGGATGTGGTAATGATTTCTTAGAAAAATCACCTACAGGATTTATTAACGTAGAAGATTTTGGAATTTCAGGTAATCTTAATCCTGATGTATTAGACGCTACACTTAGTGGAGTTTATTCTACAATGATTAATACTGGTACAGGTGGTACTCAAGGGCATGATGATATTGGTCAAAAAGGATATGATATCTATAGTGATATGTTATCTGGAGATATGGCTTTATCATTAAGTTCATACGGATATTACAGAAAACTTACAACCTTAGAGGCAACAGTTGATTATACAAACAACACTAATTACAAGCCTTGGAGATATTACTACAGAATTGTAAGAGCTGCTAATTTAATTATCAACGGTTTAGGTGATGCGCCAAAAAGTGTAGAAGCTAAATATGCACTTGGGCAAGCAAAAGCATTAAGAGCTTATGCGTACTTTTATTTAAGTCAATATTATATAAAAGAGTACAACCCTAGTACGAAGGTTTTACCTATTTATACAAACCCTGAAACGCCAAACGTAGCACAAAACACAACTAAAGAAGTGTATGAGCAAATGATTAGCGATTTAGAATCGTCAATTACTTTATTAAACGGTTTTGTAAGAGAAACTAAAAATCAAGTAAATAGCGAAGTAGCTAAAGGTTTATTAGCATACGTTTACGGAGCAATGAACACTACGGAATCAAATGCAAAATCGTTAGCATTATTAAACGAAGTGGTAAACACTGGAGGTTTTAATGTAATGTCTAAAGATGAAGTTGTTGGAGGTTTTGACGATGTAAATATTAACGGATGGATCTGGGGTGCCGATCTTACTACAGATATGGACTTCGGTTTAGTATCTTGGTGGGGGCAAATGGATGTTTATAGTTACAGCTACCAATGGGCAGGTGATAAAAAATCAATTGACCAAGATTTATATGATGCAATTGATGCTACCGATATTCGTAAAACACAGTTTAACGATAATAAAGGAACTTCAAATCACTTAATACCTAACAATAAATTTTATCACCAAGATAAAAAAATTGGAGGTCAGCAAGTAGTAACTACTGATTATGTTTTCATGAGAATTAGTGAAATCTATTTATTAAGTGCAGAGATGGCAGCAAAAACAGGAAACGAAACTTTAGCTAAAGACAGATTAAAAGCTATCGTTAGTAAAAGAATGCCAGATGCTTCTTATATTGATGCTTTATCAGGAAAAGCTCTTTTAGATGAAATTTATTTCCAGACTCGTGTAGAGCTTTGGGGTGAAGGGAAAAGTTACTTAGCAATGAAACGTAATAAGGCAACTATTAAAAGAGGTGATAATCACTTAAGTTTAGTAGGAAAAGAAATTCCTTATAACGATGAGAGATTAACTTTTGAAATTCCACAATCAGAAATTCAAAACAATCCTTTCATAAACTAATAGGTTTATACTATAAAACGAAAAAGCACTCAATTTATTGAGTGCTTTTTTTGTTTTTAATTCAAATAGTAAGCTATTTGTATCAAATATATTTTATAAAGTATTTAAAATATCCTTCATCTGCTCTTGTAAAACTTCGGCATTTTTAGCAGCAGCCTGCGCAAAATCTTCTTTATCCGAAGCATAAATAATTCCTCTAGATGAATTAATTAATAAACCAACGTTTTTGTTCATTCCGTATTTGCAAACATCTTGTAAATTACCACCTTGCGCTCCAACCCCTGGAACTAATAAAAAACTGTCAGGTACAATTTTGCGTATTTCTGTAAAATATTCCGCTTTGGTAGCTCCAACAACGTACATTAAGTTTTCTGAATTTTCCCAGTCTTTAGACGTTTCTAAAACCTGTTTGTAAACTTCTTTTTTATCTGTTTCTCCTATCATTTTTGTTTGAAAATCAAACGCTCCTTGGTTAGAAGTTAGCGCCAACATGATGGTGTGTTTATCATCAAAAGCTAAAAAAGGCTCAACAGAATCTTTTCCCATATAAGGCGCAACCGTTACTGAATCGAAGGCTAAATCTTCAAAAAAAGCTTTAGCATACATGGTTGAGGTATTGCCAATATCACCACGTTTGGCATCGGCAATAGTAAAAATTTCAGGATGTTTTTCGTTGAGGTATTTAATTGTTTTTTCTAAAGATTTCCAACCTTTTATACCGTAAGCTTCATAAAAAGCCGTGTTTGGCTTATAAGAAACACATAAATGATGTGTAGCGTCAATAATCGCTTTATTGAAGGCAAAAATAGGATCTTCTTCCTTTAATAAATGGGTAGGGATTTTAGTTAAATCGACATCTAAACCGATGCATAAAAACGATTTCTTTTTGTTAATTTGCGTAACTAATTCTTGTGTAGTCATGTGTTGTTGTAAAAGTTAAGCAAAAGTACACTTTTTTAAGACTTTCCATTATCTTTGTTAGATATGTTTCAATATGTAATCAATAAATTTTTCTACGGATTTTTAACACTTTTTGGTGTAGTTACGGTAATTTTCTTTCTGTTTAACGTATTGCCTGGCGACCCAGCAAGAATGATGTTAGACCAACGAGAAGACACCGAACAGCTTGAGAATATCAGAAAAAAATACGGTTTTGATAAACCTATTTTTACGCAATATTTATATTATTTAAACGATGTTTCGCCGTTATCGTTACACAGTAATAAAGAGGAAGATTATACTTTTTTATCCGAAGGAAAATATACGTTTCAAAAAATAATAGGCATAAGCTCTGTAAATTTGGTACTTAAATACCCGTATTTAAGGCAGTCATTTCAAAAAAACGGTAAAAATGTATCCGAAGTAATTGCTGAAACCTTACCAAACACCGCTGTTTTAGCTATTTTTGCCATTGCAATTGCATTATTTTTAGGAATATTTTTAGGAATTTTATCTGCTTTATATAAAGATACTTTTTTTGATAAAATAATTGCTATATTAAGTACTTTAGGGATGAGTGTTCCTTCGTTTTTCTCGGCAATTTTAGTAGCGTGGTTTTTTGGGTTTGTACTGCATGAATTTACGGGCTTAGAAATGACAGGAAGTTTATACGAAGTTGATGATTTTGGCGAAGAAATACGTATGCAATGGAAAAATTTACTATTACCAGCCATTGTTTTAGGAGTTCGTCCGTTGGCGGTAGTTATTCAATTAATGCGAAACTCATTATTAGAAACCTTAAATCAAGATTATATACGAACCGCAAACGCAAAAGGATTAACCAAGTATCAAGTGCTTAAAAAACACGCTTTAAAAAATTCGTTAAATCCGGTGGTAACAGCAATTTCAGGATGGTTTGCTTCGATGTTAGCAGGTGCGGTTTTCGTAGAGTATATTTTTAATTGGAACGGCTTAGGGAAAGAAATTGTAAACTCCTTAAATACGCTTGATTTACCTGTAATTATGGGGAGTGTATTAGTAGTGGCAACTTTATTTATAGGTATTAATATATTGGTAGATGTTATTTACAGTTGGTTAGATCCGCGAATTAAATTGAATTAATATGAACTATTTTTTATGTTTGATAGCCTTTTTAGTATTGCAAAGTTGTGCTGTTTTTCAGCCTAAAGTTTTTACAGGGCAAGCTTTAAATGAAAAATTAGTAACTACAAGCAGAGATTCGATTACGCTAAAAGAAATTTTTGATAAAAATAGAGGACAAGCTCAATTTATACAAGTTTTTGCAACCTATTGCCCTTTTAGTCAGCGTAGTTTTAAAGATGTGATAGCGTTTCAAGCCGAAAATCCATTGGTAAATTATATTTTTTTATCGGTAGATCATTCTTATTTTGATTGGAAAAGAGGGCTTGAAAATATTAAAAAAAATAACAAGTTAAAAGGCGCGTACTATTACATTCCTAAAAAAGGAAAAGGGGCGTTGGCTAATTTTTTAAAATTAAAAACAATTCCGAGGTTTTTAATTGTTGATAAAAAAGGGAAAATCACTGTTTTTAAAGCGTCGAGTATTTCTAAAAAAGTTAAAGATAAAACACATTAAAAATTCATTTAAAAAACAAATAAAGATGATAAAAAAGATGATAAAAAAAATAGGCGTTATTTTTGCCGTAAGTTTAGCCTTACTTAGTTGTTCGAGTCAAAGCCCAACCGAATTTTCAAAAGAAGCTTTGGCGGATGTTTTTGTAGCAATAAATACTAAAGAAGAAGTGCCGTTTAAAGATATTTTAGCTAAAAATAAAGGAAAGAAAATATTGATAGATGTTTGGGCTTCTTGGTGTACAGATTGTTTAGAAAACTTACCTGCGGTTAAAAAAGCACAAGAAGAAAACCCTGAAATGGTCTTTTTATACTTGTCTCTAGATAGAAAACTAGAAGATTGGCATTCAAGTGTTGAACGCTTGAATATAAAAGGACAGCATTATTTTATGCAATCAGGATGGGAAGGAAGTTTTGCTAAATTTTTAGGGTTAAGTTGGATTCCTCGTTATTTATTAATTGACGAACAGGGCAAAATTGTTGTTTTTAATCAAACAAAAGTTTCTGCAATTTTAATGGCTAAAAATGTGAAAAAATAACGTATTTTTAGCGCAAAAAAAATAAAAAAAAACTCATGAAAAAACTTATTTACCTATTCGTAATTGCATTACTTTTATCTTGTAATACCGAAAAACCAGCCGCTTTTTCAGAAAATATTTTACAAGAGAAATTTTTAACAACCAACGATAAAGCAATTACTTTTAAAGAAATCCTGGCAAAATATAAAGGAAAAAAAGTAATGTTTGAAGTATGTGCTTCTTGGTGTGCCGAGTGCGTGTCAGGAACACCAAAAATAAAGGAATTAAAAGCTAAAAACCCTGAGGTTGTTTTTGTTTTTTTATCAATAGATAAAACAGTAGCACAGTGGAAAAAAGGAATAACACGTTTTTTTAATATTGATGGAGATCATTATTTTTTACCCGCAGCGCTTAAAGGCGGATATGCAAAAGGATTAGGGATTAAAGATGTGCCAAGTTATATGGTTGTTAATGAGCGTGGTATTATTTCATTAGGAAATGTAACAGAGCCATTTGACCCAAGGTTGGCAACTGCATTACAAGAGTAGTAAAATAGAAATTAAGAACATAAAAGAGTGTAATTTTGAGAAAAAAGATCGTTGCAGGTAACTGGAAAATGAATGTAAACCTTGATGAAACTAAAAAGTTAATCAAGCAAATAAACAAGGGAATAAAAGCAGGGGTATCAGATGATACTAGAGTAATTATAGCGCCTAGTTTTGTAAATTTAAACACGGCAGTTAAAAAAGCAAAGAAAACTAAAATTGAAGTAGCAGCTCAAAATATGTATTTTGCTAAAAGCGGTGCTTTTACGGGAGAAATATCTGCCGATATGTTAACTTCTTTAGGATTGAATTTAGTTGTTTTAGGACATTCTGAACGAAGAGAGTATTTTGGTGAAACAGCTGCTATTTTAGCTAAAAAAGTATCAGCAGCTCTTGAAAATAATTTAGAAATTATTTTTTGTTTCGGAGAGGTTTTAGAAGATAGAAAAGCTGAAAATCATTTTAAAGTAGTAGAAAATCAATTGAAAAATAGCTTGTTTCATTTAAATAAAGCTGATTTTTCGAATATTATTTTAGCCTACGAGCCTGTTTGGGCAATAGGAACTGGTGAAACAGCATCGGCAGAACAAGCACAAGAAATGCACGCTTTTGTAAGAGCAACTATTGCAAAACAATATGGTGATGCAATTGCAAACGATGTTTCAATTTTATACGGTGGAAGTGTAAAACCTGAAAATGCCGCAGAAATTTTTTCAAAAGAAGATGTAGACGGAGGATTAATTGGAGGTGCGGCTTTAAAAGCAGCTGATTTTGTAACAATTATTAAAGCAATATAATTAAGAATAAACAATAGTAATGGATAATATTTATATAGAATATAATTTTGAAGTAAGCCCTAAAGATCCGGCAACTGAAATTTTAATAGCGGAATTAGGTGAGGTTGGTTTTGAGAGTTTTGTCGAACTTGATAACGGTGTAACGGCATACATCCAGAAAAATGACTGGAAAGAAAACATGCTAGAAGATCTTTTTATTTTGAAATCGGAAGATTTTTCTATTCGTTTTGATCATAAAGAAATTGAGCAAACTAATTGGAATGCCGAATGGGAAAAGAATTTTAATCAGATTCAAGTAGATGATTTGGTAAGTATCAGAGCGCCGTTTCATGAAAATCCTCATTTAAAATACGACATTGTTATTGAGCCAAAAATGAGTTTTGGAACAGGGCATCATGAAACAACACATATGATGGTACAGCATTTAATTGATTTAGATGTAACCAATAAAAAAGTGTTAGATATGGGCTGCGGAACAGGAATTTTAGCAATTTTTGCTGAAATGAAAGGAGCAAATCCTATTGATGCCATTGATATTGATGCTTGGTGTTATGAAAATTCTGTAGAAAATGTGCAAAGAAATGGGCGCAAGCATATTTCAGTTTTTGAAGGAGATTCATCGCTTTTAGCTGATAAAAAATACGATGTTATTATAGCGAATATCAATCGTAATATTTTATTAAGCGATATGGAAATATATACAAATTGCTTAAATAAATCAGGTATTTTATTGTTAAGTGGTTTTTATAGCGAAGATATTCCTATTATAGATGCCGAAGTTTCAAAATACGGTTTAGCATTACAAAAAACAATCAAAAGAAATAATTGGGTAGCTTTGCAGTATCAAAAAACAGCGTAAATGAGTACGATAGAAAAAATACAAGAAGATTTAGACGTTTTAACTCAAGAAACAAAAAAGCACGAAATTATTTTGCATAATGATGATGTAAATTCGTTCGATTTTGTAATAGATAGCTTGGTGGATGTTTGTGATCATACATTAGAGCAAGCAGAGCAATGTTCTGTATTAGTTCATTACAAAGGTAAATGCGCCGTTAAAACAGGTGAGTATAAAGATTTAGAACCAAGATGTGCTAAATTGTTACAATTAGGTTTATCAGCAGAAATAATTTAAGATGGAAAATATTTTTAGGTATTATGAATTTTCTGATTTTATCAAGGATGAATCAGCTGCTTTTTCAGGAAATGAAATTTGTTATGCGATATTAAATGAGCAACATTTTTTAATTTTTGAAAAAAATAAAGAAATCTATAATTTATATGTTTCTAAATATAATGAAAAAAATGAAATAGGGGTTAAGACCCCTGAAATACTAGAGGTTTTAGTTGAAAATTACGATAAAGCAATACCTGCTCACCGGGTATTTTTAAGGAAATATTTATATTAAAAAACTCAAAAAAAAAACTTATTTTGAGTTTTTTTTTGGTTTAATGTGACGTTTAAAAAATAAGCGTGTCATAGTAGTGTATATTATTTGTAAATAATTGAAATAAGAATTTTAAATAAATATTTTTTAAGAGTATTAAAATAGTAGTAGTTAGTTTTTATACTAAGTTTGGTTAGATGAAAAGGCCTTAAGCGAAAGCTTAGGGTCTTTTTTATGCTGTTTATTTTAGCTTAATTGTTAACTTAAAAATAAAGTAATAGAAATATTGTTTTTTTTTAATTAGGTTACATTTATTGGTGTAAAAACAGCTAAAAACAATACGATGAAAAAGATAGGTATAATTTTAACGTTTACTTTTTTAATTTTTATGCAATCTTGTAATATTATAAGCGAATGTGAAGATATAGATTGTTTTACACCGCCAGATCCGTTTCAATTTGAATTAGTTGATAAATTAACAGGAGAAAATTTATTTACCACAGGTGAATTTAACTCAAAAGATATTAAAATACTAAATAGTAGTACTCAAAAAGCTGTTGAATTTCGTTTTATCGATAAAAACAACTATAATATTATTGAAATGACTTCTATTGGATGGAAAACAGCAATTGTTAATTATACGATTCAAATAGCCGATAAAAATATTTGCGAGGTCTATGTAAATTCACAAAGAAAAATAAAGGGCTGCTGTGAATATACCGAGTATAAAGAAATTCGAGTTAAACAAGCGGCGTACGAGTTAACCGAAAACACTAGGTTTTATAAAATATTTATTAAAACAGTATCCGTGGGGAGATAATAAGCAAAAAAAAACACTAAGAAATAAATCTTAGTGTTTTTGTGACCATGGCAGGATTCAAACAAAACAAGCATATAAAATTTTATAATATCTTAAAATCCTTTTATTGATGGGGATTGCAGGTGTTAAAAATATACTTGAATTTAAAGCAATTTCATTAAATTGTTATTAATCGTACCATAAAACGATACTTTTATCTTAGATTTGCAACGTAATTAAATTACATAATATTTTATGGCAACCGCAAATTATATTTATAGAAGTTCACAACCAGTTGGCAAAGTTTCCATTAGGTTTATAAATGCAAAGATTGATATAAGAGTAGCTACTCCGATAGTGTCAAAAAGAGAGTACTGGATTTACAAAACTACTAGAAACGGTAAACCAGTTTTTAAACATCGTAAACTTCACGAATTAAAACAAACAAGTGTTATTTTAAAGAATCATAAAAAAGAACTTGAACAACTAAAAGAAAATGTTTTAGATAGGTTTATAATTGATTACAACAACGGTTTACCAATTACAGCCGACTGGCTAAAAAATTGCATTGCTGAAAATAGCAGGATTTTAAATACAACCGAAAAAATAAATATAGCAGTAGCAACTGAAAAAGAAAAAGAAAATGCAAACCTACTGGCAACAGCCGTACAAAGTATGTTTACAAAATATGCTACCAATTTAAACGAACAAAAGAAATACAAAGCTACTTTACAACTTCTTTTAAAATATCAAACAGCAAAAAATACCATCTACAATACAAAAGACTTGAGCCGTGCATTTTCTAACGAGTTTAAAAACTGGTGTTTCTTAGATATGTTATACACTAAATCATATACAAATGCAGTTTTAAAACGTCTTAGAAGTTCCGTAATTAATGCGTTTCAAAACGATGAAAAAAACATAGTAGAAATAAGTAAAACGATTGATTGTTTAGATAAATTTAAAGATGTTTATAAAGAAAAAATCATAGTTACTTTGTCGTATGCTGAAATTGATAAAATTGATAATACTATTATTACTGATGTAAACTTGCAGGACGCTAAAAAGTGCATTTTGTTCGGTTGTGAAACTGGTTTAAGATATTCAGATTTAAACAAGTTAAACGATAGTAACAGCAAAAATATAAACGGTATTAATTATTGGACTTTCAGAACGCAAAAAACAGACGCAACCGTACAAATTCCAATCAGTAAGCGAATAAAATATCTAATTGATAAATACGGACTACCTACAACAAGTTACCCAGCAAACGGTGTTAAACTAAACAAAGATATTAAAGAGGTTTGCAGACTTTCAAGAATAAAAGAGACAATTAAAGGCAGTAAAACAGTATCGGTATTGATAAACGGCAAACCGCAAAAAAGAAACCAATTAACAGAAACGGTAAAGTATAATTTGATTACTACCAGGACTTTCAGACGTTCCTTTGCTACCAATTACTACGGACGTATTGATACTAATTTGATTATGATGGTAACAGGACACGCCACCGAAAGCATGTTAAAATCTTATATAGGTTCAAAAGGTTTGCAAGATATTGAACGCTCAAAAAGTCAAGTAGATGACTATCACGAAAAAAGAAAAATAGCAAAAGAAAATACAAAGTTTACCATAGTAGGCAAAGCAAACAATCAAATTGATTTATTAGAATCAATTAACGAAATAGAAAAAAGCAAAGTAGCCAACCAGTAGGAACTGGAACAACCGCAACAAAATCAATCAATAAATAAAAATACTTATGGAATCAGTAAAAGTGCAAACAAAGTTATTTACACAATCAAATGTAAATCTACATATCGTAAATGGCTTGTTAAGTTGGCAGGATTTAGGCAAAACAATTGTTTTAAAAGAGTTTGTAGGTGTTTCTATTCAGTATGGCAAAACATACGGCATCATAACAAAAAACGGTTTTAGAATGATTAAAAAAATACTTAAATCTAGTAATAAGAATAATTATCTGTTAGCTTTTGATAAAAATAATACTGACAAAGTAAAGTTTCCATTACAGGAAATACCGAAAAATTTAGTCAGTAAACTATTTGAATTTGTTTAAATTCCAGTAAAAATATACCGAAAATAAAGGATAAAAAACCAGCTTAAAAAATGCCATGGTAGTTGCTTCGGTAAAAAATACCGAAGCAAACGTATTAAATAGTATTTGTATCATACAAACATACATGAGTATAACTAAGTTTAAGATAGTTGCTTAAAACGATTAAAAACGACCTTATCAAGCGTTTTAAACAAGTGTATTACAGGTGTTTTTTTATGGTAAATTTGTAAAGTGTTGATTTTCAGTACTTATGGATTTGTAAAAAAGTAGTGTAAAACAAAAAAAATGCTGTAGATTTGAAGTGTAAAAAAGTTATTTAAATTAAGAACAAAAAAAAACGGCAAACCATCAGCAAAAGCCAAAAGAATACCGAACAAAAGTACTTAGGAACTACAAATGTACGATATTCTTTTTTTTACTGATAGTTTGCCAATAACTAAAAACAAAATTTTTTTATTATGGCAGTACCAGTACAACAAGTTTCAATTATCAATATTACTATTGACGAACTTCAAAACGCAATTACAAAGGGCGTTGCTAAACAATTAAGCGAGTTAAAAGAATTTTACGAACCAGTTAAACCAGTAGAATTTTTAACACGTATTGAAGTATCAAAACTTTTAAAAATCAATCTTAGTACTTTGCACGGCTACGTGAAAAATAACGTTGTACAATCCTACCAGATGGAGGGTTCACACCGTGTTTATTTTAAGCGTTCCGAAATAGAAGCGAGAATGTTAAAAGTAAAAAAGTAACTCTTTACTACTTCAAAATAAGACACTCCTTTTTAGCTTCATAACTAAACAGATGTAAAAATAAAGAGGACGTTTTAAAGCGTCCTTTTTTCATTAGTTCCAATTGCTTATTACTTAGCGATATGGCAACGCTTACTTTAATTTTAATGATATTACATTGATTGATTACACTAAAATATTACTTCAATATGTAGATGTAACACGCTTACTGGAGCTGCCTTTTTTGTCTTTTTCTGGAACGTATGAAACGAAAACAGGCGAACAAAAAAACAACGGTACGTTAATAGCTGACTACCATTTTTGCAAAATAGCAGTTTACGAGAGCGGTTTAGTGTTGTTTACTGGCAGTTTACATAAGATGTATAATTCAATCAAAGGAATTGTAGCACCGAACCATAAAAGAGTACTTGACAAAATTAAGTTAATGCCAATTAGCACACCAGTAGAACAACAACAACAAATTGAAGCCTTAGCAATGGCTAAAAGCAAATACAAAGGTTACAACGGCAATACTTTTGACTTTGATAATATTGTTGAGGTTCGTAGGTACTTGGAATTATTATTTAATTGTGAACCTCAACAAATGATATTACAAAATATAGAGTTTGGAGTAAATACAACGCCTGACTTTAATTCAAAGTTGTTTTTAAAGGGATTACTATTTCATAAAAATAAAGAATTTGAGTATCGTTTTAACGGTTCTTTTGCACAATCAATACACCAACAATACTACATTAAAATTTACGACAAAGCAAAGCAATACGGAATGATTGGCAATGTTTTAAGAGTAGAATTAAAAATAGTAAAGTCCGAATACTTAAAGCAATTATGTATTGTATCATTTAAAGATATTAACACAACTACATTGAACAACGCAAGAGAATTTCTTTTAAAGGCTTTCAATGAAGTAGTTTATTATGATTATACAATAGATAAAAAAAGCCTTACAGATAGTCAAAAGCAAAGTTTAAATAATTACTCAAACCCTCGTTATTGGTTACACAATTTAAAGCCAATTCATAGGGATCGACCAAAGAAAAAACTACACAATTTTATTGTTAATTATTCAGATAATTTAAAGGCTAAAATTTATAAAAATATAAAGCAAAAGTGTGTAACGATTAACAGCTATTTGAAGCCCAAAAAAGAGGTTATAAAAAAACAAAAGTGTGTAACGATTAACAGTTCAAGTATAGGGATAAACATTACACAATACCAGCCACCAAAAAACCTAAAATGCAAGTACACAAATTTGCCTTTAATTCACGAAAAAAAAGGAGTTAATAATATAGGCATTGCTACACTTAAATATTTAAGAAAAAACGAACCTAAAACATTTGATTTGCTTTGTAGTATTTGGATTAAAAAAACCAAAGTAGGAACGTGCAAATATGAAAACACAAAAGAGAAACGAATACTTAAAGCGATTAGAAATAAACACCGTAAAAAAATTACTTCTACTGGATACCGAAAAAAGAAATACAACAACCCAAACCAAATCAAACTAATTTAATATGAAAAAGAATAATATCAAAATAACGGAATTACACAAAGATTGTTTTCTGATGGTGTCGTACACTTCCAGCGGTTATATTTATACTGATTCGTTATACCTATCAGAAATAAAACCAACAAAGGCAATTATTAGCAGGGTTGTAAAATTATTAATAGTAGAACCGAAAAAGAAACCAACGGAATTAAAAACAAGCGATGCACGGCAATTTTTAAAGTCGATAGTAAATCATAAAATTACGATTAACTAAAATATGCTTTATAACGAACTTAAAAAGAATATTGACACAATAGAGTTTCTTTATAATTTGGATTTAATACCGTACACACTAATCAGAAATTTAAAGATGTTTGAGTATTACCAAAGTTTACCAAAAGAATCAGGTGTTTACAATCGGTACGAATTAACAGCCGACGTGTTTAGTATCAGTTCCGATAGGGTAAAAAATATAATATTGAAGTTAAGCAAATAGAGTTTTCACCAAAATTGGCGAAAACCTCGAATACAAAACAAACGATTTAAGCAACTGTAAAAAAGCAACTGTATATTTTTACTATGATTTATAATTTGCAAGGAATAGGCAAGGTAAAAGGGGGGGTGTTTAGGGGGTTACCAATCCGAAGTAAAAAATTACTTGGGCGTTTTGTTTCACTACTGATTCTTGAGTAATGCTTTTAAATAGCGCAATCCAATTTTGATTAACCTTCTATAAAAAGCACTAGGAAAAAAAACCCTCAAAGTAAATTTTCCGTGACTAGCAAACGAATTATAAACAATCAGGAACTGGCATAATTCAAGTAGTTAAAATGCAAATCGTACCAAAAAAAGTACCAAACCAAAAAACAACAAAAGAAAAAGCGAGTTAATGAACTATGTATCAGTTTATTAACTCGTTTTTTTTGTGACCATGGCAGGATTCAAACCTGCAACCTCTTGAGCCGTAATCAAGTGCGCTATTCAGTTGCGCCACATGGCCGTATTGCGAGTGCAAATCTACAACTGTTTTATTGATAAAAAAAATAAATTCAAGTTTTTTTTACTTTTTTTTTCAAAAATTAATTTAATTCTTTTTTGAAATCATTTATTATTTTTTCAGCATCTTGAAAATCAGCTTTGTAGATAAATAATTCGCAAGAATCACCTGTAGCACCAAAACCTGCTAATCTTCCAGATTCTTTTGTGTCTTTAACTAAACTTGGAATTTTAGCCTCATCTAATAAAAAAGCAAGCCTGTTTGCTAAAATTGAAGTTCCTGTGTATACTTTTACGTGTTCTTTCATAATTTTAAGTTTTAATATGTTAATCTAATGAGTTTATAGTAATAAATGCTCGCCATCCAATAATAGCTAATTGAAATTTCGAAGCTGTAGAAATATCTAACGCTCTTTTTGTAAAAGAGGGTAGTAGTAGTTTGTTTAGTTTTGCTAAAGCTTTAAAAGATTGTTTTTTCATTGATATATTTGATTCTATATCAAAAATACTGAAAAATAATGTATTACTAAGGGTAACATAAAGCCAGATAGGTTGCCCTTAGTAATAAAAGTCATTTTATTTTTTACTTTGCATCATTTTCTTAGCTAAATCAGCACCAATTAATGACTGTAATAAGCTTCCGTTTGCGTTTCCTCCGCTATTTCCACCTTCAATATAAGTAGCAGGAAGTTGTAGGTCTTTTATTTGTTGGGCAACACCAACGGCTGTTTTATATTCCCATTCTGCTTTTTCTTGTGGGGTTAAACCAGCACTAACTAATTTAGCGTTTTCATAATATTGCGCTTCGGCAGCTACTTTTTTACTTTTGGCTTTGTATTGCTCAACTTCAAATTGCTTTTTTTCTTTGATTAAGTTAAACCCAGCTACTTTTGCTTCTGTTTCGGCTTCAATTGTTTGTTGAATTTGGATTTTTTCTAACCTTGCTCTTTCTTTTGCTTTTTCAGATTCTCCTTTAGCAACCTCTTTTTTAGCTCTGTAATATTCACGTTCGGCTTGTTGTTTTTCTAACTGTGTTTGGGCAACTTCATTTTTTTGTAAATCTAAACGCTCATCAAAAGAAGATTCCCAATCAATACCCGTTACTTGTGCTTGGTAAATTTTTAAACCATATTGTTTTAATGTATTAGAATCATCTCTAATAATAGTACCATCTTTGGTCCTTTTTATTCTAAATTTTTTCTGTTTACTTGATTTTCCGATTTTTATTTTTCGAATAGTGGTTGTATCGCCTACAACTTCATTGCTGTTTTCAGCTTCGTAATATTGCTCTACTTGATACATTCCGTTTTCTAATTGATCTCTAAAATACCTATCAAAATCAGAAGCCTGCCCAGAAATATAATCTTGTGCATCCATCAATTTACAGGTGTTTTTTATAGCGGCATCAATATTTGGTAAAACTCTTCCGTAAATTAATTTAGATTCGCTTCTGTTTCTATCTGCCATGTTTAAAAAAACCGCTTCATCATTAATATTTACACCTACAATTACAGAAGTGCTTATTTCAGCTTTAATAGCATCGCTAAATTCCCATTTTTGTGCTTTTCGGTTATAAATACCTCGGTCACTTTTTGGTAATTCACTTTGTTCTTTAACAATAATATCTTTTATAGAGGTTTCATACGATAAAGGAATAATTCGTCCCCACCATTTTAATTTTAATCCTTGGGTGGTAATCATTTTATCGCCACCAGAAACGTATTGTACCGCATAAGCAGTACCTGCATCTGCATAAAAAAACATTCCTGTAATAATGCTCATAAAAGCACCAAGCGCTGTTAATTGAATACTTCTTTGAAAAGTAAACCAAGTTAAAATTTTGTTGTTTTTAATAATTGAGCTTAATAACATCGTTGTTAGCCCTGTAATAATTAATAATACTCCGATAAATGTTAGCATAAAATATAGTTTAGTTTTAAGAGTTGGTTATGATAATAAAGCGATAATCGTTGCAATTTTTATTGCGATAATAATTAGTTTTAATGTAATAGCAATCATTTGTTTGGGTTTTTTAATTGGTTTATAATTCTTAATTTTTTATGAATATAGCGTAAAGAAAAGCTCGCTTCCAAAAAGATATTTAGCATTTAATCTGTTTGGATTTAAATAAGAAGTTAAAAGGTGATAAATGGTTTTAATTTATAATATAGTTTACTTATTTTGTGTTCTGATTTTTAAGCAGAAACTTACTTTTATGTTTTGAATGATAATTTAATACTGGAGTTTTATAATTATTTTAAAGAAAATAAAGGAAAACAGGTGTTTACAAAGCTTATTTTTTTGTATTTGTTCTTTTTTTAAGCCTTTTAGCACTTGTTTATTTTGATGTCAAAGTTCTATATTTGCAAGAAAAAATAGAATCGATGGATATTGTATATATAGCGTTAGGATTGTTATTATTAGTTCTTGGAGGGAATTGGCTTTTAAAAGCAGCCGTTGGATTATCGTTAAAATTAAACATCCCAAAAGTAGTAATCGGAATGACGGTTGTTTCTTTTGCAACCTCAGCACCAGAGTTAATTGTAAGTATAAAATCGGCATTAAACGGCGCTCCAGGCTTGGCAGTAGGGAATGTAATTGGTTCTAATATTGCTAATATTGGCTTGGTTTTAGGGATTACGCTAATTTTATCAACTATTGAAGTAGAAAAAAACTTTTATAAAACCGATTGGCCTGTAATGATGGTGGCTTCAGGTTTATTATATTTTTTTATCGCTTTTGATAATACTATTGAGCAATACGAAGGGATTATTTTATTTAGTATGTTGGTGGTGTTTTTAGTGTATTTATTGCGTTTTCAAAAAACAGCGGTAGTCGATGAAATGCCTGAAGATGATGAAGAGTTACCTTTATATAAGGTGGTGTTATTTTTAAGTATTGGTGGTTTTTGCCTGTGGTTAGGTTCGGAATGGTTAATTGATGGTGCTACAAACTTAGCAAAAAGTATGGGTGTAAGTGATGCTATTATTGGTGTTACCGTGGTTTCTGTAGGAACAAGTGTACCAGAATTAGCGGCATCAATCATTGCAGTTTTGAAAAAAGAGAAAGCTATTTCTTTAGGAAATTTAATTGGTTCGAATGTCTTTAATATATTGGCAGTTTTAGGAATTACTTCCATTATTACACCGATAAAATTAGGTGCTGATGCTTTAAGTTTGGTAAATAATGATATTTATTGGATGCTTGCCATTTCGTTTATCATATTGCCATTTGCATTTTTCCCAAAGAAATTACGCTTAAATTGGGTTCATGGAATTATATTATTAGTTGCTTACACTGTTTTTGTGTATTTAAAATTGAGTTAAGAAAGTGGTTGTGTGGATTTTTATTAGAAAAACTACTATATAAAAGTAACAAACCTCACAAGTTTTTAAAACCTGTGAGGTTTATGTTTAATAGCCTATTTGAATTTTAAATAGGTTCTAAAAATACTTTTATAACATAGAATAATACATCGAATTCCGTTAAACTGAATAAATTCATTTTTGCATTTTAATTTGCTATATTTTTTAGCTTTTTTGGATGGTATTTGTCAATTCGAGTGATTTTAATGACTAGAAGGAATTGAAATTGTATCGAGAATTTGAATTGTTTTATATTGATTTTGAAGATAAAAAAGTTCTCGATACCATTTTTTTGAAGGAAAAAAATCACTCGAACTGACAGTTTATTTAATTCTTGAACCGGCTCTTAATTGTTTTATTTATTTTTACTAGGCTTGTGCTTTGTTTACATCCGTTATTGCATCTGATATTATTTTAATCTTTTATTGTTAGGAAAAAATTAAATGCAAATACTTTTCTCTTGTTTAATGTTTTTATAGACTCCCATTCACTTTTATCAAAAACCCCCTTAACCATGCTATTGTTTTTTGAGTGAGTTTTGTAACAACCTATTTTAAATGAAGAATTATTAATTTTTATATCAAAAACTTCTAAAACTAAATGATAATCTCCTTTATCTAAAACGATATCATTTTCTTTTAAATCTATTTCAAAATTTTCGCTATTTGGTGGGATTTTTCTTATAATATTTTGATGTATAATATTTTTATGTGGGAGTGTGTTTTTAACTTCATAAATAAGTAATCTACACAATCTTTCTTTTGAATCATTTAGAATATCAAAGTGAGCATTTTCTATTTTAGAAGTTTTGGCTAAAGAAAAAAGTTTTGAAAAATATCCAGCTTCACTTTTTGAACTAGCATTTACATATAATTTACTCTTTTTTTTATTTATTACTCTTTTTGTTTTAGGAGTCACCGTAATAATAACTTCTTTTAAATATTCTATTTTTTCCACTAAAAATATAGTGTCTTTTAAGTGATGTATTTCCTTGTTTTTGTAACCGATAGATGAAACTTTTATTTTTGAAATATCATTAGGTAATTCAATACTTCCTTTTGAATCAGAGTAAACGCCACTATTATTAAATAATACTGTTGCGTATTCTATTGGATTTTTAGTTATAGAATCAATAATTATTATGTTTTTTTGTGCGAAAATATACAAAGGTAAAGTCAATAATATAAAAAATAATCTCATAAATAGTATTTTAAAATCCGTGAAAAAAAATCACGAATTTATTTGAAGAATGATACAGTTAACAAGCAATTTCAAGACTGACTAATTTGTGAGATGTTCGAATTCCTAAAAAAATAATGGCTTTTATAGGTTGTTGTAGCACATCCTCCTGTATGTGAATCAGTTTCAGAACCAAACCATCTCCATCCACCTTGAATTTTCTTAATTTCTGTTAAGTTCAATTTTTGAACTCCAAATTTACTTAAATTGTTCATTTCGTTAAATTTTTAGATTAAAAAATATTTTTTGTGTTCAAAACTAAAATGTGCACCTTTTTATTTTACCACATTGCAATATTAATATTCTCCACTGCATAAAACTTGCAGTAAATAATAAAATGTTTTAATTTAAAAGATATTAGCCTATTTGAATTTTAAATAGGTTCTAAAAATACTTTTATAACATAGAATAATACATCGAATTA